>DAIMDW010000010.1:0-146460 GCA_036725605.1 bacterium | reverse complement strand
GATACGTCTCCCGATGACGACACTGCCGACGACGATACGTCTCCCGATGACGACAACGACGACGCAGGCGATGACGACGATACGTCTCCCGATGACGACACTGCCGACGACGATACGTCTCCCGATGACGACACTGCCGACGATGATACCGGCGATGACGACACGATCGATGACGATACGGTCGATGACGATACGGTCGACGATGATACCGGCGATGACGATACGGTCGATGACGACACCATCGATGACGACACGGTCGATGACGATACGGTCGATGACGATACGGTCGATGACGACATCGTCGTGGAAGAAAACGAATACATCTTCGGCGGCGTGCCCAGTCCGTTCGATATAGCCGCAGCCGACGACACATCGGCAACCATTTCCGTTTGGGCCGGAGGGCGTCCCTTCATTTACACCTACGGCGAACAGGACGTGGAAATCGAAGAGCTGGACGTTGACCTCAAACCCGTCGACATTCAATTCGATCCCGACGGCAATTTACACGTGTTGGCAATCGAAGAAGGAAACACCGAACTCAAGCACTTGTGGCGGGTCGACGATACCTGGCATGAGGAAACGATTACCGGATCCTATGCCGACGACTACAGCGAGATGTCCATCGATGCCGACGGGCATGTGCACCTGTGTTTAGGTGGTTGGAGGTTGCGTTACTTCACCAACGCTTCCGGGGAATGGACCGAAGAAATCGTCATCTCGACACCTTTGGAGCGAATCGAACGTTGTCGCATCGCGGCCTCTCCCGACGGCAAAGCTTATATCGCCTATCGGGAGGATTGGAACGACGGACACGGTCACATTTATCAAATGGTTAAGCTGATCTCCAACACTACCGGCTCTTGGGAAACAACCATCCTGACCTATTACAGCAACACGCAAAGCGCCGATATCGCCGTCGACGACGCCGACCATGTCCATGTCGCCTATACCGACGATACCGGCCTTAACTACGGCTATTGGGACGGAACCGATTGGACCTTCGAACTCGTTCAACCCTCCTATTTCTATCATGACGGAATTTGGTTGATCGACGGCAAACCGATGATCATTTGCCGCGACGCAAACGATTACGAGTTGATTCAAACCGTATTCGACGAGGGCTCCTGGACGGTCACCCCACTTGGTGTCATTACAAGTTACATCACCGAAGCCATACCCACATCCACCGGACAATGGCGTGCGGTTTATCTGGAAAACGATAATTACGGCTTGATCTACTTGAACAACCTGGCGAGCGAATGGAGCGAAGAAGTCGTTTATCAGGAATTAAAGGTCTCAGAGCCGATCTCGTCGGGAATCGACGATCAGGGCCGACGTTTCTTTTTGGTTTCCGCCAACGACGGTCCGTACACGGCAACGCAAACCGGCGACGGTTGGCTGATCGAATCGCTCGATCTCGGCATTTCTCCCATTCGCAACCTACAAGCATTGACCGACGATGAGGGCGTGACGCATTTGGTTGGTTTCAGCGAATCGTACCTTGTTTACGCCAACAATCAGGAAAGTGATTGGCAAAGCGAATTGGTGGAAGCAAACATCGCTTATAATCACGTCTTCACCATCCTACCCAACGGCGAACCGGCCATTGCTTATTGCCATAGCAACAATCTGCATTTCGCCATCCGCGATGACGGCGATTGGACTATCGAGGGCCCCTCTGCCGATTCGATCAACAACGATTCATACGGCATCGCCGCCAACGCCGACGGTGATGTATTCATCTGTTACAAACTGCTTTTCAGTAACAGCATTCAATGCGCGCGACGGCACGAAGGTTCGTGGTCGACCGACACGATCGAATCGGGCTTGTCCTCCACCCGGGCCACCAGCGCGCTGGCAATTGACGAAAACGGAGCGCCGCATTTCGTCTACTACGCATATCCATATACAGGCGGAACCCTTACCAGGATGGCCGTTTTCGAAGACAACGAATGGAGCGTGACAACCATCGCCGAAGATTTCGTCTACGACGCGAGAATGATCATCGACGATCAGGGTGTGCATCATCTCGCTCTGTCCCACGGCAACGAAGACTATCTTACCTACGGCACCGATGTGTCCGGCCAGTGGCGATTCCAAAACTTCGCTTACGTCTATTTCAATTACAATGACTCGCTGCCACCGTCTTTGCTGCCTGACGGCTCCGTACAAGTTCCTTATCGACAGGGTTCGGCTTTATGGCGTGCGATCATCGCGCCGCCGAATCCTTAAGGGAGAGCGCCATGCGTTGCACGATCTTTATTGTCTCGATTTTATTAATGGCAATGCTTTTCACCGCCTGCCCGCCCGACGACGATGACGACAACGACGACGCCACGCCGGTCGACGACGATTCCGGCGACGATGACGATGACGACAATGACGACGCGACGCCCGACGATGACGACGACACCACGCCCGACGACGACACGGGCGATGACGACGTCGATGACGACGATACGGTCCCGGATGACGACGCCACCGACGACGACACCGGCGACGACGACACGACCTGTCTGACCGCCGCCGAACCGTCGTGGACCTTCGAGTACATCGACGAAACCTATTATCCCGACAGCCTCGGTTTCGTGCGCGAAGACGACGGCACGCTGCACCTGGCCTACCCCGCCTTGCGCGGCGAATTGATTCCCATGTACAGCGATAACCTCCTGCGTTACGCGGTCAAGCATCCGGGTGACGACGGCTGGGAAATCACGACGATCGACGAACGCGGAGAGGATGTCCAATCGATTTGCCTGGCGATGGACGGCGACGACGGCCTGCACATTCTTTATCTCCTGGATACGACCGGCACCTCGGGGCGCTCGGTCGAACACGCCTACCAGCCGGCCGGCGGCGAATGGACCATCCAGACCATCGAAGAAGACGGCGTGCATCACGATATAAGCTGTGGCGTCATGGACGGCGAAGTGCACATGGTTTTCAATTCCTGGGAAGATTACTCCATCCATCATTTGAAGCATGCGTTTTTCGGCGACGGCCAGTGGACGATCGAGACGGCTTTTTCCTCCGGAGACAGCTCCTACAATTATCCGTCGCTGGCTTTCACCAACGACGACCGATTGCTGATCGCCTACCAATACGACAATCGATTGTTGCTCGCCGAACAAACGGCGCGCGGATGGGAGCTCACCGATCTGGGCTTGTACCCTCGGCATAACAGCCTGCGGGTCGATGCCGCGGGGCACGTCCATCTGGCCTATCAGAAGACGAACTACCTGGGCGGCGGCGGCGATTTGATGTACGTGACCGACCGCTCGGGCTCGTGGGAAACGACGAAAATCGACGACGGTTACCCGGCTTCATCAAGCACCGGCGGAACGCCGGCCCTCGTGCTGGACGCCTACGAGGGCCTGCACATTTTTTACGCCAACTTCACCGAAATGGATATTCACTACCAACGTAACCTTTTCACCGGGTGGAAGTTTTTCCCGGTTCAGGTGGCGGGCAATTCCGATTTCACGCCCAAGGCGCTGGTCGACGACGCGGCCAACCTTCATCTGGTTTACGGCGAGGACCAGGGCATTTACTACGGTTTCTGCCCCGACTGCGCGCTGCATCCGGGCACGCCGCCGGACGATGACGACACGACCGACGACGACACGGCCGACGACGATCTGGCGGCCGACGACGATCTGATCGACGATGCCGAGTTCGCCTACCTGACGCGCGGCGAGATCGACCTGCCCAGCCAGGCGCTGGCCATGACCGCCGACGGCGCGCTGCATTGGGCGCAGGCGAAGGGCAACGCGCTGCTGCTGCTGTCGCAGGCACCGGGCGAATCGCAATGGCAAACGCGCCTGGTCGATCTGTTCGCCGCCGGTTCCGCGATCGCCGTCGACGGCGAAGACCGGCTGCATCTGGCCTACCGCGCTCTGCGCGGCGACGACATTAAGGTCGCCGTGGAAAACGGTGGTGGCTGGGACATCGCCACGATCCAGGTCGACGAAACTCCCGGCGATCAATTCCAGCTGGCAATCGACGCCGCCGGACATACGCATCTGGCCTACGTCGACCTGACCGACGAAACGCAGCCCGTGCTGCGTTATGCGACCGACGCCGGCGGCGCGTGGTCCACCGAGGCGGTCGCGACGATGTATGAATACCACCGGCATTTCGGTCTGGCCTTGACGCCGGACGGACAACCGCGTCTGGCGTACGCTTCGCCCGAGCAGCGCGTGACGTTCGCCGCGCGCACCGGCGACGGCTGGGACGCGACCGTTGTCGACGCCGACCACGCCAGTCAGTACGTCTCCCTGGGCATCGACGGCGGCGGCACGGCGCATATCGTTTATCTCAGTTACACGACGACCTACTACGCCGATAACGGCGGCGGCGTGTGGTCGACCTCGCCGATCAACGACGACGACGACACCTCGTGGCCGATGCTGGCGGTGGACGCCGACGGGCACGTGCTGATCGCCTTCAACTGCATCGTCTACGTGCCCAGTGTGTGGCTGGCGTACCTGCGCATTTTCCACAACCTTAACGGCGATTGGCAGGTGGAGGAACTCGGGCAGATCGGCACCGCCAACGAAGGGCATTTCTCGCCGCTGATCGCCGCGGACCAGACGTTGGCCGTCGGCGTGAGCATGTCGTACGTGGCCGGCCTGTTCAGCAACGCCGGCGGAACCTGGGCGCAGCAGACCATCGACGAGCCGAGCGTCATCAAGGGCCTGGACCTGCTGGTGGACGGCGACGGCGTCGATCACCTCGCCTTCACTACCGACAAATACGACCTGTGGCACGGCGCGTTCGCCGACGGCGATTACGCCGAGGAACTCGTCAGCGCCGACGCCCAATCCGTTCCCTCGCTGGCGATGGACGGCGCGGGCGTGCTGCACGCGGCCTTCCTTTCCCACGACGACGAACGGCTCATGTACGCCAACAACGAAGCCGGCGCCTGGAGCGAGGAAATCGTCTACGAAGCGCCGGTGCGATTCTACGTGCAGGAACCGACGCTGGCCCTCGACGGCGACGACCGGCCGGTGATCGCCTTTCAACAGGCCGCCTCGTTGATCGGCGATGTCCTGGTGGCGCGTTGGACCGGCGGCGAATGGTCCGTCGAAGCGGTCGATACGCGCGGCGACCAAGGCGATTACGTCTCGCTGATCGTCGACGCGCAGGGCGCCTTGCACCTGACCTATTACGACTCCATGGGCGACGACCTGCGCTATGCGACCGACCGTTCCGGCCAATGGGCAACCTACACCGTGCGCTGGCGCGGCAGCGTCGGCTGGGGCTGCGATCTGGCCCTCGACGAAAACGGCGATGTCTTCATCGCCTATCTCGACGACACCTTCGCCAACGACGTCCGCCTATTGCTGGCCATGGGCGGCGAGGATGACTGGACGGTCGTCGGCCTGGACAACGCCGCGGCGAATCAATCCTATTCCGGCATGCCGATCGCCGCCGATGCCGACGGCACGCTGCATCTGCTGTATCAGCCGTCGTCCGACGGCGGCATGAAGTACGCTTCCAACCGCGGCGGTCAGTGGCGCAGCGGCCTCGTCGACGGATACCCCGACGCCGGTTTGCATCAGTCCGTCGCCCTGGATGACGACGGTTATGCGCACGTCGCCTATTGCGTCAACGGCGCGCTGTGGTTGGCGCGGATGCCATACACTTTATCGACCGGGAAGTGAGGACGGGATGAGCCGAGCCCTTATTGCCTTGTCGTTGCTGCTTTTGATGATGCTCGCCGTCGCCGCCTGCCCGCCCGACGACGATGACGACAACGACGACGCCACGCCGACCGATGACGACACGATTGATGACGATACGATCGACGACGACACGATCGATGACGACACGACCGATGACGACACGATTGATGACGATACGGTCGATGACGATACGGTCGACGACGATAGCATTGACGATGACACCATCGATGACGACACAACCGATGACGACACAACCGATGACGACACGGTCGATGACGACACGACCGACGACGACACGATCGATGATGACACGGTCGACGACGACACGGTCGATGACGATACGGTCGATGACGATACGGTCGACGACGACACGATTGACGACGACACGGTCGATGACGACACGATCGACGACGACACGGTCGATGACGACACGGTCGATGACGACACGATTGATGACGACACGGTCGACGACGACACAACCGATGACGACACGATCGATGACGACACGATCGATGACGACACGGTCGATGACGACACGGTCGATGACGACACGGTCGATGACGACATCGTGATGGTCGAGGGCGAGGTCGAGTACG
The DNA here is from genome assembly GCA_036725605.1 of bacterium. Classification (GTDB taxonomy): domain Bacteria; phylum Lernaellota; class Lernaellaia; order Lernaellales; family Lernaellaceae; genus CALBTQ01. The sequence goes on along the minus strand of DAIMDW010000010.1, from coordinate 140,177 downwards.
TCGACGGCCCGCCGCCGGGAAACGACACGGTCCGCCTGGCGATCGACCATGACGGCGTCATTTACGTGCTGGCCCGGCAGGCGCGCGATTTGTTCCTGTACGTCAACGCCGACGGCGAAAACTGGACCGTCGAACACCTCGCCGGGTTCGCCGACGATCCTGACTTGGCGCTCGACGACGCCGGTCACCTGCACGTCGCCTACAAATCGTTGCGCGACAACAGCCTGGTGTATGTCACCGACGCCTCAGGCGATTGGCAAGTCACGACGGTCGACGCGTCGGGCGACGTCGGCTCCCACGCCTCGCTCGCGCTGGACGCCGACGGCCGGCCGCGCATCGCCTACCGCGACGATGCCCACGGCATGCTGAAGGTCGCGGTTAACGCCCTCGACGGTTGGGCGATCGAAAACGTCGACAAAAGCGGCAACGTCGGCAAAGACGCGGCGCTGCTGATCGACGCCCAAAACAAAATGCACGTCGTCTATCGCGATTCGGCCGCGCCGAGCGTCAAATACGCCACCAACGAATCCGGCGCGTGGACCGTCGAAACGATCGCCGCGACGCCGGGCGACGGCGGTCAATTGTCGGCCGGCCTGCTCAGCGACGGCTCGATCGTCGCCTGCTGGTATTACGCCTACAACGAAGCGATGCGGATCGTCACCAACCAGGGCGGCGCCTGGACCTTCCTCAACAACGACGAGGAAACCGAATACGCCTACGGCGGCATTTCCAACTCGCTGGTCGTCGGTCCCAACGATTCAATCTTTATCGGTTATAGTTATTATTTTAGTGGATACGACTACGAATCGTCGGCGATGGGGGTGAAGACGATCAACCATCCGTACGTCGGCGGCGCCGAATCGTACACGCTCTATTACAGCGAACCCAACCATTCCATCCCCACGGTGGGCAACAACAACGACGTGGCGATCGATCCCGCCGGGCGCCTTCACGCCGTCTATTACTACTCCAACCCGGAATTCGGCCTGCGCCACGCCGTCTACGAAAACGGCGATTGGCAACTGGAGTTCGCCGCCACCAACAACGCCGGCGCCACCGCGCCGTCCATGGACCTCGGGCTCAACGACAGCGCCCACATCAGCTACCAGGGCGGCAACTGGGGCTATTCGAACCTGATGTACGCGACCAACCAATCCGGCGCCTGGCATCCGGTGATGCAGCGAGAGGGAGACTATGACTATTATTTACATGACATCACCTTGACGACGTACGACTCCAACACCATCGCGGTCACCCCGGCCAGCTCGACGCGGATCGCCTTCCGGTATCACTGGTATGATCGCGAAGGGAAAGACGCCGACTACATCGAACACTATATTAATCGTCTGCAGGTGGACAGCACCTGGAACGACGAGGAAGGCTGCGGCCACCCGACCATCGCCGTCAATTCCGAAGGCGGTTACCGCGTCGCCTATTATCGCAATCCGGGCAGCTACCCTCCCTGGGAGGGCGAGGATAAAGCGTCCGCCGTGCGCCTTTCCGGCGGCTATGGATCCTCCACGATCATCGCCGACGATGGTTATCGCCTGACGGCCATCGACTTCGACAGCGAGGATTTCGTCCACGTCGCCTACCAGACCTACGAAGGCCTGCTGCGCCATGTGACCGACCGTAGCGGCGAGTGGGTCAGCGAAACGATCGCCGACCTCGGCGACGCCGGCAACCGCATTTCACTGGTGGTTGACGGCGACGATCACCTGCACGTCAGCTTCGGCGGCGGGGACACCGGCGGTTCGCTGTACTACGCCACCAACGCCTCGGGAGAGTGGATCGTCGAAGAGGTCGACGCGCGCGACGACACCGGCGATTATTCGTCGCTGGCCGTGCGCGCCGACGGCACGATCCTCATCGCCTATTACGACGGCAACAACAACGGCCGGCTGCGCCTGGCGAGCGACGCCACCGGCGCCTGGACGTCGGTCGCGGTCGATCGCGGCGGCTCCTGGGTCACCCTCAAGCTGGACGAAAACGACGACGCGCACCTGGCCTATGTGTACGGCGGCGCGGTGTACCACACCCGGCTGGATCTGCCGTAAACGCCCTTGCCCTTCGCCGAGCTTGCGCTAAGATACCGGTGATTATCCCGCCCGAACATCGAGGAGGAACCGATGGCTGAAAAACCATTCGAGCCGTATGTGCCCGCATCCAAGAGCATCCCCGAGTTGACCGCACAGGCGCTGATTTTGGGCATTTTGCTGTCCTTCATCATGTGCGCGGCGAACGTGTACATCGGCCTGTACGCGGGCATGACCGTCTCGGCGGCGATCCCCGCTTCGGTTATTTCAATGGGCGTTTTGCGCGGCCTGCTCAAGCGCGGCACGATCCTGGAAAACAACATCGTGCACACCATCGCCAGTTCGGGCGAATCGCTGGCCGCCGGCATCATCTTCACCGTGCCCGCCCTGGTGCTTTCGGGCGTCTGGGAAACCTTCAACTACTGGGAAACGACGCTCATCGCCATCGCCGGCGGCGTGTTGGGCGTGATGATGATGATTCCGCTGCGCCGCGCGTTGATCATCGAGGAAAAGGAACTGCGCTACCCCGAGGGCGTGGCCTGCGCCGAGGTGCTCAAGGCCGGCGACGTGGGCGGCGCGCACCTGGGCGTGATTTTCGGCGCGCTGGGCGTGGGCGCGTTGTTCAAAGCCTTCGTCAAATTGACCGGCCTCGTCGCCGAAACGGCCGAGGGCGCATTCCGCGCGGGCCGCACCGCGCTCTACGGCGGCGTCGAGGTCAGCGCGGCGCTGCTGGGCGTGGGCTACATCATCGGGCTGGACATCTCGCTGTTGGTTTTCCTCGGCGGCGCGATCGCCTGGGCGGTCGCGATTCCCGTGCTGGTTTACACCGGCGGCGGCGTCCAGGGCAGCGCGCTGGATACCGTGTGGGACATCTGGAACAACCAGATCCGCTACCTGGGCATCGGCGCGATGGTCGTCGGCGGCATCTGGTCGATCATCAAGGTGCGCAACGGCATCAAAAAGGGGTTGCAGAGCGCCTTCGCGGGCTTCAAGAAAACCGCGGGCATCGAAAACATGCTGCGCACCGACCAGGACATTCGCGGCCGGCAATTGTTGTCGCTGGCCGGCGTGGTCGTCGCGCTGACCTTCATCGTCTACTGGCTGATGCTCAGCCAGTCGGGCGTTTCGACCAACATGGCGCTGGGCACCTCGCTGCTCTCGACGGTGCTGATGTTCATCACGGCCTTCTTTTTCGTTGCCGTCGCCAGCTACATCGCCGGGCTGGTCGGCTCGTCCAACAACCCGGTGTCGGGCATGACCATCTGCACCGTGCTGATCACCGCCGCCGTGATGCTGCTGCTGGGCTACACCGGCAACGCGGGCATTCTGGCCACCCTGGGCGTGGCGGGCGTCGTGTGCTGCGCGGCCTGCACCGCCGGCGACATCTCGCAGGACCTGAAAATCGGCTATCTGCTCGGCGGCACCCCGCGCCGGCAGCAGTGGGCCGAGGTGGTGGGCACCGTGCTGCCCGCGTTCATTATCGCCCCGACGATGGCCATGCTCGCCAAGGCCTACGGCATCGGCAAGCCGCTGGTCGAAGGGCAGGCGTTCCTCAAGGCTCCGCAGGCGATGCTGTTTTCCAAGCTGGTCAGCGCGCTGTTCGATCCGTCCAAGCACCTGCCCTGGACGCTGGTGATCGTCGGCGCGGCGCTGGGCGTCGTCATCGTGCTGCTCGACGTGTTCGTCTTCGAAAAACGCGGCGGCTCCTTCCGCCTGCACATCATGCCGCTGGCCGTGGGCATCTACCTGCCCTGGTCGACCACCGTGCCGATTCTCCTGGGCGGCCTCGCCTCGTGGTACGTCGTGCGCAAGGCACGCCGGGCCGGCGGCGACAAGGCGGCCGACGACGCCAACCAGAAAGGCATCCTCTTCGCGTCCGGCTTGGTCGCCGGCGAAGCGATCATCGGCATCATCCTCGCGCCGATCGTCATCGCCTTCTCCGTGCCGCTGCTCAAGATCCACAGCGCGCTGGGCGCGGTCGCCGCGCTGGCCGGCCTGATCGTGCTGACCGTCGCGATCGCGTTGCGTAAAAACAAGTAACCACCGGGCCCCCGCGCGCGTTTGTTCGGCGTTCGCGGGGGCTTTTTGCATCCGCGCGCCGGAAGAGTACAATCGAGGCGAACCGCGATCCGGAGACGACGCCATGAACCGCCGTGCATTTTTGTTCGTACTGCTTTCCTTGTTGACGATCCTCTGCCTCGCCGCCTGCGATGGCGACGACGATGACGACGACAACGACGATTTCACCCCCACCGATGACGACACGACCGACGACGATTCCGTCGACGATGACACGCTCGACGACGACACGTCCGACGACGACACGTCCGACGACGACACGTCCGACGACGACACGAGCGACGACGATACGCTCGACGACGACACCGGCGACGACGATACGACCGAACCCGAGACGATCAAGGCGATGTCGTTCAACCTGCGTACCGGCCTGGCCGCCGACGGCGAAAATTCCTGGGTGCACCGCAAGGGGATCGTCGCCGATTTCATCGCCCAGGAAATGCCCGACGTGATGGGCGTGCAGGAAGGATTGATTTTCCAACTCACCCACATCGAGCAAAACGTGCCCGGCTACGCGTGGGTCGGCCGTTCGCGGCGGCTGCTGCCCGACGAATACAGCGCCGTGTTTTACCGCACCGACAAATACGAGCTGATCGACCAGAGCACCTTCTGGCTCTCCGACACGCCCGAGGTCGTCGGCAGCCAATTCAGCGCCAGCCAGTTGTGCCCGCGCATCGTCACCTGGGCTGAGCTGGAGAGCCTCGCCACCGGCCGCACGTTCTTCGTGTTCAACACGCACTGGGACACCTACCACGGCGACGAGGTGCACGAGCGTTCGGCGGCGCTGATGGTCGAGCAGATCGACGAGATCGCCGGCGACGCCCCGGTGCTGGTGACCGGCGATTTCAACGAAACGGTGGACGGCAACGGGTATCGGATCCTCACCGGCGCGGCGTCGTACCAGGGCGCGAGCGGCGCGATGATCGATCCGTGGATCACCCTCGCCGTTCCCGACGAAGGCACCTTCCACAACTTCACCGGCACGCCGACCGGCTCCTCGCGCATCGACTGGGTGCTCTACACCGCCGCCCTCGCGCCCTTCGCGGCCGAGGTGTCGCACTACAACCAGGACGACCGCTATCCCTCCGACCACTTCCCGGTCTTCGCCGAATTCACTTGGGAGCAGGAGTGAGGAAGTAAAGAAAATTCCTCCCCTCGGCCGGGTGGTGCTGACACACGAGCATCGCGAAGTGTACGGGTGTTCTCGTTATTCACTGTTATGCTCACTCGTTTCGGCAAATGCGCCGATAGGCGACAAACAGCCCCGTTAGGGGCGATAGAGGGTAGCCCGGTGCGTGAGCGCCGGGCAAAAAAGCCAAAAATTTTCTATGCCCCGCCGGGGCGGCAGAGCGTCGAATATGGCCAAGGCTTCTTACCGCCCTGAAGGGCTTGGATATTTTTCGCTTCCATCCTGGGACTCACGCCCCAGGCTACAATCTTTCGCCTCTAACGAGGCTCATGAAGGAAAGCAATACACACGAAACAAACCGATATGCGTAACGATCCACCGTTACGTCCGCTCGTTTCACTCACCCGTAAAACAGCGCCACCTTGGACGACAACAAAAACAAAGCGCCGGACCGGGCCGGCGCTCGTGCGTTTTGTGATTCGTCCACGATTCTTACGGATACATATCCGGGAACAGCGGGTCCAGCAGATTGAAGATCGCCACCAGCGTGTCGCGGAAGGCCGTCGGGTCGGCATCGCGGTACGCCGCGCCGAAGTCGATGTCCAGCAACGCCCACGACGGAATCAGCGACGGCAGCCCGATCGCATGCAGAATGACGTTGAGCTCCGACAGGTTGAACGGCTGCGGATTTTCCGGGTCGGTGTCGTATTCGGTGTAGTCCAGGAAGCTGTCGGCCAGCGACTGGAAGACGTCGCGGAACTCCCAGGCCACCTGATTGTCATGCTCGTTCAACTCTTCCCAGGGCTGCAGATAAAGCGGTTCGTTTTCCTGCCACGCGCTGTCGCCGTTGAGGTCGCTGTAGCCGAAAACCTCGGCCGTCTGCGGCGTCGTCTCGGCGATGATCAACGAGTACGTCTCCGCCGCGTTCGCCCAACCCAGACCCATTTTCAGGCCCGCCGCCTTGAACAGCGCGCCGTCTTCCTTGAGGGTGAACACGTTGGGGAACGCCGGATCGTCCAGCAGCGCCAGCCCGATGTCGATAACCGCGCCGATGATCTCTTCGGTGCTGAAATCGCCCCAGTCCATATCCTTCACGTCGAAGATCACACCGATGTTGAAGTCGAGATTGAGCGCCAGCAGATGCTCGATCAGTCCGCCCAGCAGCCGCGCCATCGCCTCGGCGGCCACGGCGTCGGGCAGGTCGAAGTCACCGTGAAAGTCGGCCACTTCCTCGAAGAAGAGAATGATCGGCATGCGGTCGAGTTCAAAGATCACGTCGGGCGCTTCGGTGCGCAGCCATTCGACCTGTTCGACCAGCTCGTCGCTACGCTCGGTGACCAGCCCCTCCAGCGCCAACTGAATTACCTGGTCGATCATCCCTTGGCCGGTGTCGGGCACTCCGTCCTTTTCCGGCGGCTGAAAGCCGATGAGCATCTCGATGTAGCTGTCGATGATCGAAATGACGTCGAAGTCGTGGACGAGATCGGCCAGCGCGTTGCCGTAGTAACCGCCCTCGTGTTCCGCGTCGGCCCCTTTGGCCAGCAGGAACTGTTCACGCGCCAGATCGCCCGCGCCCAAGCGCAAGTAGGCTTTGCCCGCCTCGATGAACGGCTCGGCGGGCGACGGCGTCGTATCGTCGTCATCATCGTCGGTGTCGTCGTCGGTGGTGTCGTCGTCGGTGTCGTCGTCGCCGGTGTCGTCGTCGCCGGTGTCGTCATCGTCGGCGGCGTCATTATCGTCGTCATCGTCGTCGCAGGTGCAGCCGGCGATCATCGCCATCGCGACCAGGATAAAAAGCAAAAGGAAACTGTTCCATTTAACGGCGTTCATCATGACCCTCACAAAGATCTTTGTGAACCCAACCGAACAAGTGTAACGGATAACACCGGGGGCGGTCCAATGATTAATTCATTAGATCATCGTCAGCGGTGTCATCGTCGGTCGTGTCATCATCGGTCGTATCGTCATCGGTAGTATCGTCATCGGTCGTGTCGTCATCGGTCGTGTCGTCGTCGGTCGTGTCGTCATCGGTCGTGTCGTCGTCGGTCGTATCGTCGTCGTCGGTCTCCTCGTCGCGCACGCCCTGCAAATTCACCAACCATTGGTCTTCGTTGCCCGGAATCATCTCCCAGACGTAGGTGATTTTCTTTTCGACCGGCGCGCCTTCAATCGGCGTGGTTTCCAGCCGTAACTGGAAGGTCACGTTGGCGGTTTCCCAGGTGAACCACTCGACGTCGAACATTGCGTAGCTGCTGTCGATCGACTCCGCGCCGGCGAGTTGTTCCTCGATCAGCGCCCGATACTCGTCGCGCGTGTATTCCTTGCCGTCGGTGTCCACGATCTTCGCGGCGGCGGAATACACGCCGATCAAGGCGTCCAGATTCATCGCCTCCCAGGCGGCGCTCCACTGCTCGACGAAGGTCTCCAGGTGGCGCTGCAGGTCCAGCTTGTCCTCGCCCGTTTCCTGGGCGATGCGCCACTTGCCGTCGTCCGACCAGTTCATCACCCAGGTGATCCACGTCTTGTAGGCGTAGAAATCCTCGCCCGTGGTGCGCAGCAGATACCACGCGCGGAATTTGACGTTGGCCTTGGTCGAGGTGACCAGATAGACGTTGCGGTCGGATTCGTCGATGACCACCACTTCCATCGGCGCGAACAACTGTTCGAGATAATCGCGGTAGCCCGGCGTCTCGAACGTGCCCGCCTCGGGGATCGCGATCGTCGCATATCCGGCATACAAGGTAACCAAATGGTCAATATCCATGTCGCCGAAATACTGCACGTATTTGTCGACCATGCCCTGGGCCAAACCCAGGCGCTCCTCGTCATTGAGCTTTTCGGTGTCCTCGTCGCCGCAGGCAAGCGCCAGAACCATCGCCGCCGACAACGCTCCGCAAAGCAGCAAAAATAGAACGGCCCGCTTCGTTCGCATCGGATCCCCGCGTTATATACAGCCTTCGCGCCCCACGCGCGAAACGGCAAAGTTAACAGCTAGCTTACACCAAGGCGGGTTAAAACAAAAATCCCCCGCCGACGGGCGAGGGACTTTTCGTCTTGCGGACGAGCCGGATCCTACCAGTCTTTCTTTTCCTTGATGCGGGCGGCTTTACCGCGCAGTTCGCGCAGGTAATACAGCTTGGCCCGGCGCACGTCGCCGCGACGCATGACCTGCAGGCCCTGCAGCGCCGGCGAGTAGAGCGGAATCACGCGCTCGACGCCCACGCCGTAGCTCACCTTACGCACGGTGAAGCTGCTGCGGCTGCCCGCCTTGCGCATCGCGATGACGATGCCCTCGAACGGCTGCAGGCGCTCTTTGTCGCCTTCCTTGATCCGCAGGCTGACGCGGACGGTATCGCCAATATTGAATTCCGGCAAATCCAGCTTCGGCTGGCTCTTTTCAAAGGATGTAATCGGGTCCATTGGTACACTCCTGACCATTCATCGGAAAACAGGCGCAGTAATATCTGCAAACCCGCGCCAATTGTCAAGTCCTTTTTCAGCCCCGGCCGAAGACGCGCTCCAACCAGGCAAAAAGTCCAATGATCTCGGACGGTTGTGCCTCCAAAACCGGCGCGGCGATCAGGGCCCCGGGAGGCGGCGAAATGCCCCAGGTCAGCGTAATTTCGCCGGTTTCATCAACCAGTTTCCGCGCGATTTCACCCGGCGCGACCTGCCCCGGCCCGGCCTGCGCGGCCAGGTGTACGAAATGATTGTCTTTCCAGCGCCGGCGAGCGTTGGCCAGCGGCCCGTAAACGCGTTGCGGCGCCTGTGCTTTTCCCCGCCATTGCGCGCGTTTATCGCCATCGGTGACGCACACGGCCAGTTCGCGCAGCCCGTAGGCCGCCACCGCCTGTTGCGCCAATGCAGCCAACGCCTTGGACGGATCGACCAGGGCCAACCGCGTGCGCTCGGCCAGGACGCGCCCCAGCAGATCCGGCCGGCGTTCGCCCGTGCGCTTGGCCGCCTGTTCGGCGCGCCACTGGGCGATCCGGCGATGGTCCCCGCCCAGCAGCACCGCGGGCGTCTCCCATTCCTTGTAGGTCGCCGGGCGCGTGTATTGCGGATGCTTGAGCCCGGCGGTGAAGGTGTCGGTGTCCACCGATTCGCTGCGGCCCACCACCCCCGGCAGCTTGCGCGCGATCGCGTCGATCGCCACCAGCGCGGCGGCCTCCCCGCCGGTAAGCACGTAATCGCCGATCGACAATTCCTGATCGACCAGGTGCGCGCTCACGCGTTCGTCGACGCCCTCGTAACGCCCGCAGCAAAACACCAACGCTTTTTCCCGCGCCAGCCGCCGCGCGACGTCTTCGCTCAGCGTCTCGCCCTGCGGCGACAGCAAAATCACCCGCGCGCCCGGCAGCGCCGCCCGCGCCGCGGCGATCGCCCGGTCCCACACGTCGACCTTCATCACCATGCCCGCGCCGCCGCCGAAGGGCTCGTCGTCGACCGTCCGGTGCTTGTCGTCGGTGTAGGCACGCAGGTCGACCGCGTCGATGTGCACCAACCCCTTGCCCGCCGCCTTGCCCAGCAGCCCCTCGCCCAGGCACGAGTCGAAAAAGTTCGGAAAGATGGTCACCACGCGTATTTGCATGCCGCCAGCATGACGGAAAACGCCACGGGAAGGAAGGGGGGAAGAATTGTTCAAGAGCGACACGGCTATGTTCCTGCGGAACAAGACCATCTCCATCGGCCTGGGCAACCACGGAGGGTTGCCCCTACAAATAACGTAGAATACCCGTGTGCCATGGTTTTCGCCGCCAGGCGAAAGCTGTGCTCGTAATCATTTAAGCACGGCCATGTTCCTGCGGGACAAGACCGTGGCACCCAGTTTGTCATCTCGACCGGAGCATAGCGAAGTGGAGAGATCCCTTTGCTTTCTGTAAAAGAAAGGGATTCCTCCAATCGACATGTCTATGGCATGTCTCCGTCGGAATGACAGCAGTAAGACAGCACACCTTTGGCTATCGCCAAAAGTGTGGCACACGGAAAATCCCGTTCATGCGCGACCCTGTCGCGCCGGCCGAGGACCCACACAATGACGGAAAATCATAGGTCCAGGAATTATTCCTGGTTATTCCTGGTCCTGGTTATCCCTTGTAGACCTCATCCTGCTCGATTTTGGCGAGGGTCCAGTCGAAGTCGCCGCCGGTGATGTTCGAGCCGCAGTACGCGCACACGCCGTGCATCGACACCTTCAGCGGCGCGCCGCACGAGGGGCAGCGGTCGCCCGGCTCGTCCCATTCGCCTTGGGGCTCCTTCTTTTTGAAGCCGGCCTTGCGGATGAACGTCCAGTACTCGGAGAACTTGCGCGTCCGGTTTTTGCCGCCTTCGACGACCTTCCCCTCGCGGTCGACGGTGTAGTCGATCATCGAGGCGTACAGGCGCACGGTGATGATATCGAAGAACGGATCGCGCTCGACCTTGACCACCTCGATCTTCTGCAGGTTGATGTTCTCCAGCACGTTCGTGTAGCCGTGGTCGCGGTAGCGCTGCAGCCAGAACAGGTGCGTTTGGAAGAGGCGGTCGGTTTCGTAGGGCCGCAGTTGCTCCCATTCCTTGGCCGACCAGGCCTTTTGCAGATGCATAAACGTCGTGCCGATGCGCGCCCGGAACTGCTCCCACTTGAACTCCGGATACGCCAGCGCGAAGGCCTTGCGGTCCGCGTCCAGCGTCGGCGAATAGACGGTCGGATAATTCGTGCCCACCTCGACGCCGCCCAGCGACAGCGGTTGCAACCGGCGATCCTCGACGGTCAGTTCGTTCATCACCACCAGTTGCCAGGTGAACTCGCCGGGTTTGACCACCGTGCCGCAATAGGCGCACGCGCCGCTGGCGTCGACCTTCACCGGGCTGCCGCACGACGGGCACGACAGCGCCCGGGTGAATTCCGGCCCCTTGGAAACAACGCCCTTTTGCCGCCGGAACCGCATCTGCGTGCGCGTGTAAAACGCCTTGCTTTTCTTCTCGTCGGCCGTCAGCGTGTGCGTGTAGTTGGTTTCCAGATTGACGATCAGCTCCCATCCGCTCGCCTGCTGCATGACGTCGCCGATGGTCAGCGAGCCGACGATCACGTCGTGCACGCGCATGTCTTGCCGCCGCCATTGCTGCAGCCGCTCCATCGCCGGGGGCGACAGATAGGGCGTCAAGCTCGCCGGATCGCCGTCGGCCCCGCGCGCCTGATGGTAGCGGGCGTAGATCATCTGCACGAAATCCAGAAACAGCATCTCGGAGAAATTCGGATCGTCGCGGCGCAGCTCGGCCAGCGATTGCCGGGGGAGTTTGCGGAATTCCGGCCGTGGCCCCTGCACGCCCGGGCGCGGCTGACTCTTGTACTTCACGGCCACGATGATGCCGCCGACGACCACCAAAATCGTCAGCGGAATGCCGACCGCGGGGTATTCGACGCACAGCCACAGCAGCAGACGGATGATCAGATAGATCGCTCCGCCGTCGCCGTGGCCGCCCCCGCCGCCTCCGCCGCTGCTGCCGCCGCCGAACCCGCCGCCACCGCCCAGGCGCGCCCAGGCCAGCGGCGCGGCCAGCAAGGTCAGCGCCAACGCCAACAACAAAATGACGGCGGTGCGGCGCTTCATAGCATCACCGGCCGATCGGGAATTTCATTGGGATTGTCGCCCACCGGCGGCAGGTGCTCGCCCAACAGCGCGGCCGTTTCGTCCAGCGCGGCCAGGAACGATTCGGGAAAATCCGCCGCCAGCGCGGTCTGCTTGAGTTTCGCCGTTGCGAGGTTCCACTCCGGACGCGGCACGGCGCGCTCGATGCCGATGTCGGCCAGCACCTCGACCCGCCGCTCCAGCCACGACACGTAAATCAACAAGCCCGTGCGGTCCAGCGTCAACGTGACGCCCCGGTTGATCATCAGCGCCTCGGCCCGCTCACGCACCTGCGCCTCGCGCCGTCGCGCCGTGGTCAGCCATCGCCGCACCGGCTGCCAATAACGGCCGGCCAGCCAGCCCAGCAACAACGACAACGGCAGGTCGTACAGCAGGCTCCAGACGGAAAATTCGAGCGGCGCAAACAGCAGCGCGAGCAAGGACAACGCGGCCAGAATCAGCCCGGCGCGCAGGTCGACGTCGGCGTAGTTGCCTGACCGTCCGGCGAAGACCAGCACGAACTCGACCGAGGTTTTTTCCTCGGCCGCCGCCACGGCCTGCTCGATGCGGTCGAGCATCGCGGCCACCAGTTGTTTTCGGCGTTGCGACATGACGCCAAGATATCTTAGTTACACGACGGGTGTCAAAGGAAGAGGATTTTTGCGATTGTCCGGCGATTCCCTTCGCTTGGCCTCGTCGCACCGGCGGGCCTTCAGTGGCCGCGTCCGATGTTGCGCCCGACCTTGTTGTGCTGCGCGACGTCGCGCCGCTCGTGGTAGTTGCCCTTCTTCGGCGATCCGGCCGCATCGTGCCGCCATTTCTCCTGGAATCCCGCGGCGTTGAAGAACATTTTTTCGTCGCCGCGCCCATGCTTGTCTTTCGGATAATGCGACGCTTTGGTCATGATACGCCCCCATCTTGTTTTCTGCGGGCCTTGCCCCCTGCACAAAATATAAGGCCAAAACGCCCGAAAACAACACGCCGCCGACCGTTCGAATTCCGGCGGCGAACGGTTGCGTTTTGCAAAAATTTTGCTAGAATAACTTCACATTCGATGGATGGGAGACAACGATGAATGGACCTCACCTCTTGCGCTACCTGGCAATCCTGTTTTTCTGCCTGACGCTTGGCCTGCTCTGCGCCTGTCAGCCCGACGACGACGACGATTCCTCCGACGATGACGACGACAACGACAGCGACGACGACAACGACACCGGCGGCGATGACGACACCGACGATGACGATTCCACCGACGATGATGACGATGACGACGACGACGCAACGCCGATCTGCCCGGAGATCGTCGACGGCGGACGCGCGGGCAAAGACGGCTCCTGGGCCGCGCTCGACAGCGCCGGGCGCACGCTGGTCGTGACGACCAAGGCCGGGGAACTGGTGCTGTTCACCTCCGCCGACGGCCTGACCTGGACGATGCAGCACATCGTCGGCCGCTGCGCGGGCTATCTACCGCAAGACCCGCAAATCGCCCTCGCCGGCGACGACACGCCGCACGTCGTTTTCTTCGATGAAAACAGTGAAGTGCTCGTGCATGTATGGCGCGACGCAGAGAGTTGGGAGTATGAATCGCTGAACGATTATCAATGCACCGGTGACTTTTCGCTGGCTGTGGATGCGGACGGCGCGGCGCATTTGGCCTATTACACGAAAGACGGTTTTTACTACGCCACCAACCACGACGGCGCCTGGACAAACGAAATGTTGGCGTCGGCCACCTATTATCAAATGAAGGTCGCAAGTGTCGCGCTGGACGCGAACGACGATCCGCGCATCGCGTACCTGAATCTCGAAAATGCGATCGTGTTGGCGACGCGCTCGGCCAAAGGCTGGAGCCAACAGACGATCGACGAGCAACCGCACCGGGCGGTGACCCTGGGCGTTGACGCCGACGGGCACAACCACCTGATCGCCTCCACGTATTTCGAAGAACACAACTACGTTCATTACTTCCACGACCTGACCGGCGCGTGGAGCGAATATACGCTAAACGACGTGTCCCACGGCGACCTCTCGCCGATCGTCTTCGCCGACGGCAAACTCCATTTCAGCGTGATCCACAGTTCCATTTTCCTTTACGTCGCCTGGCTGCTGTTCGAACTCGACACCGACGGAACGATCGAATGGATCACCGGCATCGATTCGGCGCAGTCTTTTAAGACCGCCTGGACGCGCTCGGCCGCCGGCGTCATTCACTGCCTGTATACGGCCGATCATCACAACGAGGACTTTCTTGATCTGACCAATATCAACGGCGATTGGGAAAACCTCGTCGTCGACGAAACCGGCGCCCCCAACTACTCGCCGGCGCAGACGATCGACGCGGACGGCGCAACGCACCTGTTGTACTACGTGGACGGCGACGACCTCTTTTATCATGCGCAACGGCGGGAAGCGGGCTGGGAACGTCAGTCGTTGACCGACGAGTTGCTGCCCTCCACGCTGGATCTGATCGCCGGAGCCGACGGCAAGTTATACGCGGCGTTCCGGCATGAAACCCAGCCGGTCGTCGCCGTGTACGACGGCAACGCGTGGACCTATACGACCGTCGATACGATCGCCCAGGCGTCCGATCTCTCGTTGGCTTTGGACAACGATGGTCGTTTGCACCTGGCGCTGTGCGATACGGGCAACGACCTGTTGCTTGTGTTGCGGCAAGAGGGAAATTCCTGGACGCAGCAACTGTCGCGGAACACCGAATGCCGTTATCCGCGTCTGCTGTTCGATCACAACGACGCGGCGCACTTGTGGTTCGTCAAAAACCTCAACACCTACTACGTGGCCGACGCCCTCGATTCCTGGCAGCCGAACATTCTGCAGGCCGGCGCGCATCCGACGGCGAGGCCGCTGCTGACTTCCGACGGTCAGGTGCACCTGCTCATCATTGGCGACGGGGCGTTGCGGCACTTCGCCGGCGCTCCGGACGCTATGCAGAGCGAAGAGCTTGTTTTGCTGGAAGACAACATGGGCTTTTCCCCCGGATTCGCCGCCGACGCCGACGACACGCTGTACGTCACCGCACGCGAAGACGACCACCTGGCGCTGCTGTCCGGCGCGTTCGGCGATTGGCAGACCGTGACGTTCCCCGAATGGGGCGAGGTGGAAATTTATTCGACCGTTAGCGTCGACGCGGACGGCAATTGCCGCCTGGCCTGGCTGGCCGACGGCGCGCTGTGGTTCGCTTCCCTGCCGTGCCCGTAAGCCTCTACGGCACCGGCGGAAAGAGACCGTCGGCCAGGGCCTGGGCCATCAAGGCGTGACCGTATTTGGTGAAGTGGACGTTGCCGTCCAGGAAAAGAAATTCCTCGCGGTGCGCTTGAAAAACCGGCGCCGGATCGATCAACAGTACGCCCCGCTCCCGCGCGAGCTCGCGCAGCAACGCATACTTGGCTTCGAGCTGCGCGCGGTGTTGCCGCACCTTCTTCGTGCCGCCGTGGGTGCGGCAAATCAAATCGTAAGACGGTTCGAGCACCAGCACCGGCCGCACGTCGTATTGCCGGCACAAATCCAACGCCTCGACGAACTGCTTGCGCACCTTTTTGTCGCTGAGATCGCGGTTGTTCTGCACCGAATTGACGATCACGTGCGTCGGCCGCAGGCGCGGCAAATCCTTTTTCATCCGCGAACGAATGTATTTGATCTTCTTGGCGTTCACGCCCAGGTTGATCACCTCGGCGCCGGGGTCCAACTCGCAGCGCAGAATCTCCTGCATCAACGGCGGATAGGAAAACGGCCAATCGCGCGGAAACGGAAAACCCGCCGTGCTCGATCCGCCGTAGCACAAGATCCGCACCGGCGCGTTGGCGGCGTGCGCCGCGGCTTCCACCTGCGGCTTGGGCGCGACGCTCAACAAAAATTTCAGGCTCAGCGCCACGACCACGATTGACAGCACGATCAGCGCGGCGGGCATGAAAAACGGGCGCTTCGTCCAACGGAACCAGACGCCGCTCTTCTTGCGGCGCGGCCGGCGCACCGCCAATCCCATCAACAAAAACGCCGCGCCGATAAAAACGGCGACCATCGTGCGGAAGACGAAATTCGCCGGGAAATTCGGCGAAGCCAGATCCAGAAACACGCGATGAAAATAAACGGCGACAAACGCCAGTATCAAATCGAGGCAGACCAGAAACATCAGCACCGTGCGATAAGGCGCGGCGGCAAACCACTGCGTCAGGCGCCGCCGCGACCACCAAACGAACGACGCCAGCAGCAAACCGGCGAACAAGGCCATCGCGGGAACGGAGCCGAGCAGAAAACGCCAAGGCGAACGCGGCGACTCGATGCCGGTGACCAGCGTTTCGCGCACCACGCGCACACGTTGGAAAACGCGGTTGGAATCCAACGGCGTCAACACGATCTCGAACGATCCGCTCGTTGGCGGACTCGTCGTTTGCAGTACGGTCCGCCCGTCGACGGCGACGGCAATCTCCTTGACCGTCTGCGTGAACCGCACCGTTCCCTGCCCGGGCAAATCCGGATCGACCGGCAATTTTTTATCGACGAGCCGCCCTTCCCGAAAGGTCAACAGTGCGCTATCGAAATCCTCCGCGCGGCTCAAGCGAAAGTCGAGAAAATCGTCCTCCTGCCGATGAAAGATAAAATGAAGAACCTCCTCGGGCTCCAACCGATAAGCCAACTCGACTTCGAACCATCCGCGCTGCGAAGCCTGCGGCAATATGGCGTTGTTGAACGACAGCGCCAGATCGCCGTTGCGCGCATAACGCAACCGGCCGTCGGGCGAAGCCGAAGGCGGAAAGGCGAAGTCGGAGAAAAAAATCACCAGAAAAAGAAAGACGAATCCATAAACCGTCGCATAAAAAAGAACTCGCGCCCGTCGAGATAGGATTTTCGCTCCGCCGGTTGTTCGGTTAATGGATTCCCGTGGTTACACGAATGGATTGTAGGCCCAATGGCCGGCAGCGTCCAGCATTCACCATGCGGCGGGCGGCGCGTCGGCCTCGGCCGCGCCCCACGCCTCGTTGGGGGCGTCGCCCATGACGAAACTCAGTTCGCCGCCGGCGGCGACTTCCTCGTGCGTCAGCCAGGCGCGCGTGAGCGGCGCGTCGTTCAGATACGCCTCTTGAATGTAGACGTTCGTCGCCGACAGGTTCTGCGCGGTCACGACGAACTCGTTCGCTTCCCCCGGATGCAGCGTGACGCTCGCGAAAATCGGCGCGGTCAGCACATAGATCGGCTGGCCGATCGTCACCGGGTACAGGCCCATCGCCGCGAGCACGAACCACGCGCTCATCGTCCCGGCATCGTCGTCCATCTCCGGAATGTACCCGGCCGGCGCGGCGTTGTAGATGCGGCCGTGGTAGGGCCTCGACCATTTCTCGTGCGTGCCGTACCACTGGTTGACCTCGTTGACCAGCAGGTCGCGCACCAGCGCCTGCGCCCGCCACGGCGCGCCGACGTAGTTGAACAAAAACGGCGCGTGAATGTCGGGCTCATTGCCGTGGTTGTACAGTTCCTCATCGAAGAACTGCGTCAACTGCGCCAGAAACTCCGCGCGCCCGCCGATCTGCTCGACGATGCCGTACAGGTCGTGCACCACCGCCCAGCGGTATTGCCACAGCGTGCCCTCGTAGAGCCCGCGCGCGTGCATGACGTCCGCGTCGTCGCCCATCACCTTGAAATTGTCTTCCCACGTTTCCACGTAGGCGCGCGCCAGTTCGCCGTAGAGCGCCGCGTTTTCCTCATCCTCCAGCGCCGTCGCCAGTTGCGCGGTCGCCCAATGTTCATAGGCCGTTTCCAGCACCGTGTCGGGCGTGTCGGTCGGCAGATTTTCCGCTTCGAGCAAAATCGCGTCCCACGCCTCGTCGAGGCCGAAATCGCCGATGCCCTTCGCCAGCGCGTCGACCAGCAACGCGATGCTGTGTTCGGTGCGCACGGTCGGCACGGGCTCGTTCTCGGTCGCCCAATCGACCTTGCCCTGCACGTACAGCTCGACCAGCGAGTGCATGATGTCGCGCACACGCTCCGGATCGACCAGCGTCAGCAGCGCGTACTTGTTGCGGTAGGTGTCCCACAGCGACCAGCCCTGGTAGCGCGTGAAGTCGCCCTCCTCGTGCGTCTCGCCATCGGTGCCGCGGTAGACGCCCGACGGCCCGGCCAAATCGACCGGCAGCAGCGACGAACGATAGAACAGCGTGTAAAACAGCGTCTTGTCTTCCTCGTCGCCCGCGACGACGATGCGCGAGAGGTGCTCGTTCCACGCCGCGACGGCCTGCGCGCGCACCGCGTCGAAATCCCACCCCGGCATTTCCAGATCGCGGTCGGATTGCGCCTGCGCCTCGTCGACGCTCGACAGCCCGACCTTGGCCAGCAGCGTCGTTTGCGCGCCCAGGTCGAAGCGCAACACCGCCTTGCCCGCAGCCTTGTCCGCCACGGTGAACGGTTCGCTGAACGCCGCGCTGAAGTAGAACTTGTACGCGCCCTCGTTGCAGACGTTCTTCGCCGACACCCAGCCGTTCAGGTTGTCGCCCTCGACGCCCCAATGCGCGCTGATCTGATCGGCGAAGGGCCGGTTGAGCGTCACCTGCACGTACACCGTGCCGCCCTGCGCGAAGGTGTAGCGGTGCAGGCCGACGTGCGCCGAGGCGGTCAGTTCCACCGTGATCGCCTGTTCGTCGTTGAGCGTCACCGCGTAGTAGCCGGGCGCGGCGCTTTCGGTCGTCTTGTCCATCACCGTGCCCAGCAGCGTCGAGGTCTGCGTCGAAGGCAGAAAGCGCACGCTGCCGCCCGCACCGTTGCAGCCCACGCCGCCGATGCGCGTGTGCGACACGCCGTTGAGCCGGTTGGAACGAAAGTCGTAGCCCGCGTGGCCTTCCAGCGTCGTGTCGGGCCCGAGCTTCACCAGGCCGAAGGGCACGCACGCGGCCGGATGCAGTTGCCCGCGATCGTTGGACGTGCCGATGAACGGATCGACGTACTGCGTGTAATCGACGCTGTCGTCGTCGGCGCTGTCGTCGTCGAGGGTATCGTCGTCGGGCGACGTATCATCATCGTCGTCATCGGGCGTCGCGTCGTCGTCATCATCGGCGCTGTCGTCGTCGACCGCGTCGTTATCGTCGTTGTCGTTGTCGTCGTCATCGTCGCCCTGACAGCCGACCAGCAGCGCGCATACCAACAAACACCAGATCAGGATTTTCACGAATGACTTCACCGGTTGGTCCCCTTACTTGCCCAAAGCGCGTTTGATGCTGTCGGGAATGCGGCGCGGCTGCCTGGCCAGGTCGATGGCCTTTTGCACGTTCGTGCGGTGGTCGGGGTTCTCGCGGAGCCAGCGATGCTCCCGCCATTTGCGGTTGGCGTCGCCGACGATCTCCTCCAGGTCCTGCGGCGACAGGTGATCGGTGCGGATCACCGCGCTGCGGAAACCGTCGTACTTGTCGAAATCGTCCGACAACAACCGCCCCTGCTCCTTGAGCAGCCGGTGATACTTGCTGCCCGGGAACGGCGTGGCGATGGTGAACTGCAGCGATTCCGGATCGGCCCACAGTGCGAGATCGACGGTCCGCTTGGCCGTCTCGCGCGTTTCGCCGGGCAGGCCGAACATAAAGGTCAGATGCATCTTGATGTCCAGCTCGTGCGTCAGCTCGATGATCTCGCGCGCCTTGTCCAGGTCCAGCGACTTGTCGGCCTGCGCGATCAGCTCCGGATTCGCCGTCTCGATGCCGTACTTGAGCGAATACAGCCCGGCGTCCTTGAGCGCCTCGAGCACCTCGCGGTCCATCCGGTCGATGCGCGCCATGATCGCCCACGGCACGTTCAGGTTGCGCCGCTTGATCTCATGCGCGAACTCGATCGTCCGCTGCTTGTGCACATTGAAGGTGTCGTCGTCGAAGTACACCGACTTGAAGCCGCCCCGGCGCACCAGCCATTCCATCTCGTCGACGGTGTCGACCACCGCGCGCATGCGGTACTTGCGCGAGTCGTACATGATTTGCGGCCAGGCGCAAAACACGCAGCCGAAGGGACAGCCGCGCGAGGCCCACATCTGCACCGACGGCCGCGGGATCGAGCCGGGTTCGTCGTGGTATTCGGTCATCGGCAGAAAGTGGCGCGCGGGCCAGGGGAAGCGGTCGAGGTTTTCCTCCAGCGGCCGCCGGCCCTCGTCGATGATCGTGTCGCCGTCGCGCCACAGCAGCCCCGCGCATCCTTTAAAGGAAGCGCCGGCCGCCAGTCGCTGCGTGAGTTCCAGCAACGTCAGTTCGTACTCGCCGACCAGCACGACATCCAGGTCGTCGTGCTCGGCCAGCCAGGCGGGCTCGTACATGAAGGCGTGCAACCCGGCGAAGGCGACGGTCGCGCGGGGCAGCCGTTGGCGCAGCTCGCGGGCCACGGCCAGGTCGGTGTCGATGGAAATCGTGCTGGCTTCGAGCACGACGATATCGGGCCGGAAATCCACCGCGCGCGCGACGAACGATTCGCGGCTCGTCTTTTCGGCGCAGCCGTCGATCAGCAGCGCGTCATGCCCCGCCCGTTCCAACACCGCCGTCGCGTAGGCGAGGAAAAACGGAAAGGGCATATACTCGAGTTGCTCCTCCTCGTAATGCGGCCAGCGGCTGCCGGCGCGCACGCCGTAAAAGCCCGGTTTGGCCCACGGAGCGTTGCCGAGAAATACGCGCATCGTCCCTCCTGTCGTTCATCCGCAGCTTAATGCGCCCCTGGATTTCACGCAACGCCGACTTATCATTTAACCCACGACACAAACAGGGTGTCTGCATTGACGTAAACGAAGCAACCTTGTTGGAAAGGAAACCGAAAATGAAAAATAAACTCCTCCTCGTAAGCATGTTGACCTTACTGACCGTCGCCCTGATCGCCGTGCCGGCCATGGCCCGGCAGGGACGCGGCGGCGGCCACGGCGGCGGTTACGGCCAGGGCATGGGCCCGGGCATGGGACCCTGCGGCCAGGGCATGGGCATGGGCCCGGGTATGGGCCTGGGATTCGGCCCCTTCTGGCTGGACGATAGCGCGGTCAAGGACCTGGGTCTGAGCGACGCGCAGATCGACAAGCTCGACGCGCTGCACCAGGCCAAGCAGCAGGATCAGATCGACCTGGACGCCGCGATGCGCAAAGCGCACCTGGCCTTCCAGAACACGATGCGCGCCGACGCCGTCAGTGAAGCCGCCGCGAAGAAAGCGGCCGATCAGGTCGTCGCCGCCCAGAGCAAGCTGATGTACGCGCAGATCGAATATCAACTGGCCGTGCGCAACATCCTGACTGCCGAACAGTTCGACAAACTCCAGGATCTGCGGCCGATGAATCGCGATCGTCGTCAATCGCAGCGGATCGGCTCGCGGAGTTCCTATCCGCGCGGTCGTTGACCCGCGGGGAATACATCGACCCCTCCCCTCCTTTGTCCCGGATGCGGCCGCTCGAGCGATCGGGCGGCCGCGTCGTTTAAATTGCCGAAAATCGAGGTCAGTTGGCGGCCGGCTTGTCGAGCACCTCGCGGATTTTCCTGGTCAGCGAGCGCGTGGTAAACGGTTTTTGGATGAACTCGATGTTGTCATCCAGAATGCCGTGATGGGCAATGATGTTCTCGGTGTAACCCGACATGAACAGCGACTTGAGACCGGGGCGCTTCTCCACCAATTTGGCGTACAGTTCCTTGCCGTTGAGTTCGGGCATGACCACGTCGGTCAGCAGCATGTCGATGTGGTTGTCGTGCAGTTCGCAGTAATGAAACGCCTCGCCGCCGTTGTTCATTTCGATCACGGTGTAGCCGTGCTTCTCCAGAATTTTCCGCGCCAGCCGCCGCACCATGTCCTCGTCCTCGACCAGCATGACCGTTTCGGTGCCGGTGGGATTTTCCGCCTCTTCGCGTTGGGCGATTTGCTCCGCCTCTTCCATGATCGCCGGGAAGTAGATCTTGAAGGTCGTGCCGACGCCGAGTTCCGAGTAAACGTTCACCAACCCCTGGTTTTGCCGCAAAATGCCGTACACCGTGGCCAGCCCCAGGCCCGTGCCCTTGCCCTTGGCCTTGGTTGAATAGAACGGCTCGAAGATGTGTTGCATCGTCTCTTCGTTCATGCCCACCCCGTTGTCGCCGACGGCGAGCATGATGAAGTTGCCGGCCATCAGTCCCGGATGCGCCCGGCAGTATTCCTCGTCGATGACCACGTTTTGCGTTTCGATGGTCAGCTTGCCGCCGCTGGGCATGGCGTCGCGCGCGTTGACCGCCAGGTTGACCAGAATCTGATCGAGCTGCCCGGCATCGACCTTGATCGACCACAGGTTGTCGGTCGGTTTGAAGACGAAATCGACGTCCTCGCCGATGATCCGCCGGAGCATCTTCTGCGAGTTCTGCAACACCTCGTTGGGCCGAATGACTTTCGGATCGATGATCTGCCGTCGCGAAAACGCCAGCAACTGGGTGATCAATCCGGCCGCGCGTTCGGCCGCGTTGCGGATCTCCTCGACGTCGGCCTGAATCGGGTCGTCCCAGCGCAGCGACGATTGCACGATCTCCGCGTAGCCCGAAATGCCGGTGAGGATATTGTTGAAGTCGTGGGCGACGCCGCCGGCCAGCCGGCCGATCGCTTCCATCTTCATGGCCTGTTGCAACTGGTCCTGCAAGCGCGCCTGCTCCCGCTCGGAACGTTTGCGCTGATCGGCGAGAATGGCGATGGCCAACTGGTCGGCCAACTGGCAGGCAAAAGTGATTTCATCGGCCAGCCAACGGCGCTTGGTTCCGACGCTCTCCAGGCAGAGCATGCCCTGGTTCCGATCGCCCGCCCGGATAACCGCCACCAGCACCGACGCAACGCCCTGCGGTTTGAGGTAATCCTCGTAGCATGAGGCGGTTCGTTCATCGGTGGACGCATCGTAGACATCCGCAAATTGCGAGCCGCCCAGTGAGATGATTCGATCCGCGCACATTTCCCGTTCCATCAACTCACCGACCTCGTGTCGGCCCGTCGCGGCGTTGTACATGTCCAGGCAGGTCAATTGGGTTCCTTCCGGGTTGAACAGCCAGACCGCCAGACGATTCACCTCGGCCGCTTTCGCCGCCTGCTCGGTCAACTCGGCGGCCAGCGTTTCGATATCCATGCCGCTCAACGCCGACGAAGTGCTCAGCGCGGCGATCACCCCTTGCTGTTCTTGCGCGCGCCGCAACGACGTCTGCAAGGAGGCCGTATGCTGCGCGACCTCACGCTCCAGATCGCTCTGGCGGCTGCGTAAAAACGAAACGAACATCGACAGAATGAGCGAAATGAACACTCCGCCGAGACCGACGCCCCACGCCGAGCGAATGGGATGGGCGTGGAAGAAAACTTCGGTCGGCGTGCTCTCCAACACGAAACAGCGGCCGAACAAAAACACCGGCCGGTAATAGTCCAACGAGAGCCGCAAGGTGTTGTTCGAATTGATCAGGATCGGATAATCGCTCTCGCCGTTCGTCGGATATTGCGCCAGCGGAATCGTCCGACCGTCCATGGCGATATTCGCCAAACGTACGAGCAGGTAGCCGCCGGATTGCTGGGACAGATTGCTGCGCAGCAGTGTCCGGAAGTCGATGTCGGCCACCAAAAAGCCCAACAAGTGCGACAGATCGTCATTGCCTTGAAACACAGGGCGAATCGCTGAAATGACCGGTTTCCGCTTGTTCCCTTCCGACTCGAAATACGGTTCGGAGGTCGTGGACAGTCCCGAAGCGGCGGCGATTTCCAGGCTGGTGTGACTGCTTTCCTCGGCGGCCAGATCGAAACCCGCCAGACGCTCGAGATCCTTCGGCGGCTCCAAATACAAAACGGGAAAATAGGCTTCGCGATGAGTTGCCGGAATCTCGTTGCCGTTCCCGTCCACATCCCAAATCCGATACGGCATTCCCGACCCGGCGCTTGCCGCCTTTTCAAAGGCCCTCCGGCGGGCATCCTCCACATAGGGAACCCACGTGAGAACGTCCATGGCGCTGTTGCGGACCATTCTCCGGGTAAAGAGGGCGAATTCGGTATCCGTTACGTACTCGCTCCCCGCAAAGAATTTGGCGACGGCGGTCAGATTGTTATCGATCAAACGCAATCCATCGACCACCTGTTCGGTATTGGGCTCGGCCAGGCGTTGGAATTGGCTTTTGCGGGTTCGGCTTTCGGCTTCGTAAACCAACAACGTCGCCGCCGCGGTGATCGCCAAACTGATCACCGCCACCAGCAGCGCGTCGGCGATGTTCAGTCGCACCCTCAACGGCGCCGGCAGTCGATAACGCAGCATCGAAACGGCGAAGGCGCCCCAGACGATCAGCAGCAACAGCACCGTGCCGATGATCGGCGCCTCGCGAGTGTTTCCCAGCGCTTCACGCCAGACGGACTCCTCCACATCCATGCCCACGACGAACAACACTTGACCGCTGACCGGATCGACCACCGGCGCCAACGCGGAAACGAACGTTCCGCACACGTCGGTATGCGGGCCGAACGAGCGCGGCAGACCTTCATGAAAAACCCGCATATCTTCCGTGGTGGTTCGCCGGTAAACGTTCCCGGACTTCGCCTCATGCGGATCGCCGGCCGGCAGACTGGTCGGGCCGAACACCAAATTGCCGTTTTTCTGCGCAAGCGTATAAATGCCGTGTACCGGCACAATGTGGCTGTAAGCGACCAACTGGCTGCGCAGGCGTTCGAAATGGATGCGCCCATGATCATCGGCGGTAAACGTCAGCTCTTTGGTGTCCTGCTCGTCGATCATGTGGGCGATCGAAACGGTCTGCTGCACCAGGCGCTCGCGCATGTTTCGGTTGACGGTTTCCACGCGGCGCAACGTCACGTGCCGCCCCAGAATAATGATGAAGAGCGTCATCAGGGTCAGCGCGATCCACGGACGCCCTTTTTGGCCGAAAACAATCATCCTCACTCCCGTCTCCACCATGAGAACTTGTTTGCCGACGCGACTCGAACAGTCGGATTACCCGAGGCGGCAGCGATTCTATCGATATTCATCCATGACAATATCGATATCGACTCTAACGCAATTGCAGTGTCGAATGATTCGGAAGCAAATCGAAAAAAATGACCAATTCAATAGCTTCAGCGTTTTTTTTCACCGCACACCGATTGGAAAACGCTGGTTGATGTCATGCATTGCATCGATCTGCAAGTTTCTTTCATTATCCAAGCGGTGCGGATCGTGTCAAGACTGGGCGGTTGCTAATAACTTGGATCACGTTGCCGATTTGTTGAACAATAATTTTTTGTCCGCATGTGAATGTGGAAAACGTTTTGCTGCGCAATACGGCCCGGCACAAAAATCGACAACAAATGGCTACGTCTTTTCCGGAGATTTTACTTTCTCGGAAACGGCGGCAGCCGCTTTCTTCAATGCATCTTGCGCTCCGTCGATCAAATTTTGTGTCTGTTCTTCCAATTCTTTCAATGTCTTTTTCACTCCGACATCAACATAATCTTGCGCCTCTATCAAATGGTGCAATTTGTCTTTAAATGGTACAAATCCACGGGTAACCGCGAATTTTGAACGCATAAAATGTTTATCACGAGTGAAAATCTCCAAACTTAGGAGCGCGTTGCCCAAGAACGACGTTTCACCCTCGACCGGCCAGGAAAACACTCTCGGTTTGCGTATTCGACGAGGGATCATCAATATCACTTGCTCGCGGTC
The DNA here is from genome assembly GCA_036725605.1 of bacterium. Lineage (GTDB taxonomy): Bacteria > Lernaellota > Lernaellaia > Lernaellales > Lernaellaceae > CALBTQ01. The sequence goes on along the minus strand of DAIMDW010000010.1, from coordinate 114,680 downwards.
GGCCCATTTAAGCAACCAAATTTTTGTGCGTTTGGAAATTTTCGGATATTTTAAAACAAAAACCGGTAACGCCAATTCCAATCCATCGGTCGCCAGACCAACGCGCTTCATGCCGCGTAGCGGCAGCTTGCGCGCAACCAGTTCATACGGCTGCTTCTTATGAAAAAGCTTGTGGACCACCGGCTCCAAAATGACCTGTTTAACGTATCGCCCGACACGGTATGCCCAACGAAAAACCAGCAAAGCAAACAAAAAGATAAGGATGTTGATCACGATCGCGAGCCACGGCTGCCACGAATAAAGAAAGATCAATCCACCCGCAACCAACGAGCGAAGAAGCGAACAAATGCCGGACATCCACGGCATCGGCGAGAAAAACGAGACAACCACCGAAAACGCAAAACGCACCGAGGCGATGACATAAAAATTCACCACGCTAACCACGGCCAACACAATATATTTGGTCTCGATGACCAAATCGCCAAAAAAACCGGCCTGGACGACCGCCGGCGAATTCGAATGTTCATTTGCCGCTTCGCCCACCAGAGCAATCAACGGAACAAGAATCGCGAGGATCGTGCCGATATTGTCGCTCAGCCATTGCTGCAAGGTGCCGGTCGTCGGTTCGAAGTCCGAAAATATTGCGATCAACGCCAACAGCCCCAACGGAATCAATACAAACCACGAATCAATAAACGGCACTCGATGAAACAGGGGAAAACTGTCTTTATCCTCATGCAGCGCCAAACCGATTCCAAACAACGCCAAAAAGGGATTGTGCGCCAGCACCGCCGAGTACGATTGAATCTCCTTGAACTGAGCGCTGAATTGATCGAACTCCGTGGCGGTTTCGTTCTCCTGTCCCCAGGCGGCAGAGGCTCCGACCAACAAAACAAACAAAATTATCCATGTTTTGTTTCTCATGATTCGTCTCCATTTCCGCTCGCCAAGCGTATAACAAACCATCACCGGACGGCGAAGAAACGTCTTGTCTCCACATTCAGCGCGTTGTGGTTACAGCTAATTATTTTATTGATTTATTATTGCCGTATACGGAAATAATTATACATCTCATTTTTGCCATATTTGCAAGAAGCAATATGCACATCGAAAATTATCGGATTCTTAGGATTTCCCTACTCCGCCAGCAGCAGCGCCTCGTAGGGAGCGAGGGTGACGTTCTTCGCCGCTTCGTTGCGCGCGGGCGACGAACTGAGCAGCACCGCGCCGCCCACGTCGGCCGGCAGTTGCGCCGGGCGGCCGGTGAAGTTGAGCGCCACGACGATCGACTGCGTTTCGTTGCGGCGGCGGTACAGGTAGACGTCCGGACGCGGCGCGCCGAGCGCCTCGTAGTCTCCGGTTTGCAGCGCGGGCGTGTTGCGCCGCAGCCAGGTCAGCCGCCGGTAGAAGCTCAGCACCGATTCCGGATCACGCGAGGCGGTCGCCACGCACAGGCGTTCGGCCTGCGGATCCACCGCCAGCCACGGTTTGCCGCCGGAAAATCCCGCGCCCGGCTCGGCCGTCCAGAGCATCGGCGTGCGGCAGGCGTCGCGACCCTGGTACAACGGCCAAACCTTGCGCCCCAGTGGATCTTTCACGTCCTTGAGCGGCCACCAGCGGTTGGTCATCGCCAATTCCTCGCCGTAGTACATGAACGGCGTGCCGCGCAGCGTGAGCAGCATCGCGGCGCAGATTTTCGCCCGGTCCATCGCGTACGGCCGGTGCCCGTAAATTGCGTACCCGCCCAGCCGCCCGGCGTGGCGCGGCACGTCGTGGTTCGACAGCACGTAGGCCGGCCAGCCGTCCGCCGGGCAGCGCTCCTCGAAGCGATCGACCACCCGCCGGAACGCGTCGGCCCGGAAGCGCGCCACGGCGAGAAACTCCATGTTGAACGCCAGGTGCAGTTCCTCGCGGTTGGTGTAGGCGGCCGCCGGCGACTGTTGCCACGGAAACGAAACGATCTCCCCGACCATCATCCGGTCCCGGAATTCGTCGGTGAGGCGGCGGAACTCTTTGAGCACCGCGTGCGTCTCGGGCAGGTCGCGGGTATAGGTCGTGTCCTGCAGCTTGCCCATGTACCAGCCGGCCAGCAGGCGCGGATTGTCGCGGAAGTTCTCGTCCTCGAGCAGGTAGTTGATCAGGTCGAGCCGGAAGCCGTCGACGCCCTTGTCCAGCCAGAAGCGGATGTCGTCGAGCACCGCGCGCTTCACCTCCGGATTGCGCCAGTTCAGGTCGGGCTGAAAATCGAAGAACGCGTGGTAGAAGTACTGGCCGGTCTGCTTGTCGAACTCCCACGCCTTGCCGCCCGGCGCCGCCTGCCAGTTGGTGGGCTCCTTGCCGCCCTTGCCGTCGCGCCAGATGTACCAGTCGCGCTTGGGATTGTCGCGGCTTGCGCGCGATTCGACGAACCACGGGTGTTCGTCCGACGTGTGGTTGGGCACGAAGTCGTTGATGATCCGGATGCCGCGCCGGTGCGCCTCGGCCAGCAACCGTTCGAAATCGGCCATCGTTCCGTGCTCCGGATGCACCTGCCGGTAGTCGGACACGTCGTAGCCGAAGTCGCGGTTCGGGCTCTGGTAAAAGGGGGTCAGCCAGATCGCGTCGACGCCCAGCGAGTCGGGCGTGCCATCGTTGAGGTAATCCAGATGTTCGGCGATGCCCGGCAAATCGCCGATGCCGTCGCCGTTGGCGTCGGCGAAGCTGCGTACGTAAATCTGGTAGACGATGCCGCGTTGCCACCACGGCGCGGAGGAGGTCGGTTTGTTGTCGCTCATTGATCAACTCTTCGTTCGTTGTCGCATCGGCGCCGTTGGCCCTGTCCAGGCACCGTACTTGATTCACGAACGCGAGTCAATTTTCATCGCGCTCCGATCTGCGGATACATCTCGCCGGTGATGTACTGACGGGGCGGCGCCTAAGAGATTCACCTGATCGGAAAACCTCATAAAAAAGCCAAAAGATATTATTCAAATAGTTGCACTGATCCTGTCCAACATCGTTACTCATTAAAGTGTTGTCTCGACGAATTCATTGTTCGTACCAAGTTCTATCCCGAAAAAGAGACTGTTTTCACGGCCTACGGGCTCTTCTAAGGCTATATTCTAATTTTTTCAACATCATTTCCTTTGCTAAATCTGTATCTAATTCATTATCAATTCCTTTAACTTTATAATCTAAATGATCTAATTGATATGTATAAAAAGATAATTTTTTATCATTGAGAATTATTCTCATTCTCTTTAACTCATAATCCGAGATTTGACAATCTTTTGGTTCAATGTCTTTCAAGTCCTTTATTTTAATTAAATCATCGACCGGACGATTATTAAAGTAGACTCTATTAATCGATGCCGGACCAGGTTCGACATTGAGCCCCATTATTTTATAGGCCATAATCTTGTTTAATGATGCTTTATATCCTTGACCTGGGAAACTCGATAATATCCTTCGCTTTACAGATGTTGTATAGGAATTAAGCCTTGGTATCAAAGTCTTGTAGAGCACAATTTCAACCTTACCAAATTCAACGTCTCGTGCGATCCGCTTGAACAAGCTTAAATTATTACCTATAGGTATATCATCAAAATACGTCGTGCAATCGTATTCGCCGTTAATAACCTTATTCATGCTATTTAGCGCAATATCTTTTACATAGGCCGGGTGTCCTTGTTGTATAACAACGCCATCTACTTTTCTGGTTCCCAAACGACCACTTCCGCCTTTATCTTCCACAACAATAATAAAATCATATTTTGAACCCTTACAACACCAATAAACTGCATCAAACACACCAGGACCTTCACCTTCATACAATTTTACTGCGCCTGGATAATCGTTTTGAATTGTTTTCCTTCTACCATAACTGCCTACTAATTCGGAATATTTCACTTTTTCTTTATGTATGGAAGCCATCCATCTTGATCTAAGCGCATTTTGTTCGGACTCTGTTTTGAACTCGACTTTTGATTTGACCCAAGGACTGCCTTCTGTATAAACAATACCTTCATGAAATGAGTTTTTTAATATTTTTATTGGAGAATAATATTTATTTATATCATAGAGTTTTTTATTAGGATTATAAGAATACGAATTCTCCCGACCAAAATAACTCTGATACGTTTGGCAAGTTAAGACATTGCTCTTCAAAAAGTAATTAAATGAAGTTTTGTATTGAAAATTGTTGATGGCGTTGAGCTTCATTAATAGATCTGAATAAGTATATGTATTTGAAAGGAATCTGTGATTCGTTGTTTGTTCATAATCTTTTAAAAGTCTTAAATCTGTCGATGAAATCGGGTAATTGTATATATATTTATATGCGTCATCATTGCTCGTTGGGGAGAATAAATAGAGTGAAAAAACACGAAGCAGAGATGAAGAAGGTCGTAATGTTGGCTCTTGTGCAAAGGCAACATTCAAAATACTTCGGTCATTGTCCGTAAACGTATTATATTGGGGAATATATATTAGAAAAAATGACAGTAATACTGATAGCAATACCGTCCGGAGACGAAAAAACTTTCCCATCGCTCGACCTTCAATACGGGTGAGTCGATTAGTGTCTTTTTATAATATAATTATATATCAATAAAAAGTCCAATTATTACCGCTCAATACAGGATATACATCTCGCCGGTGATGTACTGGCGGGGCGGCGCGGTCGGGCCGGTCATGTACAATCCCCGTAGATGTTCCAATTTCGGCGGCAGCGTCAGATCTTCGTATCCGTCCGGATCGAAGCGAAGTACCCGGCGCCCCAGGTCGTATTGCTGATCCACCGCCAGATAGACGATATCGTCCGTGTAAGCCAGGGCGTGCCTGATTACCATAGCGAACTCTTCCGTTTCATATTTCCGGCAATACCACTGCCCATCGCGCTTTTCCATGAACCGCTGATCGCGATATCCCTCCAAGACCACTACATGATCGCCATTTCGCACCAGACTCCAAGGTTCGAATCGCTCGGGTTCCAGGCATTCGGTCGGCATCGGCACCTTGGTCCACACGTCGTCCTGGATTTCCACAACCCAGATCGTACTGTTATCGTAATAGATGGCATAGCCGTTCAGCGATTCATCGAGGCTGAACGCATGGAAACGGCCGGTCTCGAATCCGGCGGGAGGGTCGAAGGGGCGCCACGTTACGCCGTCGTAGGCGAACACTTGCGTCGGTTCGGGCCAAACCTGCAACAAGCCCGTCGTGGCGGTCGGGATATCGATCGCCAGAATCCGGTTCTCGCCCAGGTCGTAATCTTCTCCCGGCGAAGCGCCGTCGTAATGCATGAGCAAGAGGTTTTCATTGATGATCGAACCCACAAAATAGAATATTGACAAAAACCATTGCGAGCTCACCCACAACGAATCGCCCGCCGGCAATCCGATCCACCGCACGAATCGCCGCGGCAACGCGGGCGCAATCTCGTCGTTCTCCCGCCAGCCGTTTTGCCGGTCATAGGTCAACCACTGGTTGCCCGTCGTGTAACCTAAGCCGACAACGTTCTCGATCGGATGGAAACGGTTCCAGAGCGAATAACCGGTTTCGCCGTCGTGAATCAACACCGGGCCGAGTATCAACATCTCTTTCTCGGGAACTTCCGGCGCCGGGATCGCCTGCATTTCCCAACCGTCGGCGGTTTGCGTCCACGCGGCATAGCCGTCGGCGGTCGTGCCCACCAGCACCAGACGATCTTCGTCGGACGGCGTGACGTCGTCGTCGTCGACATCGTCGTCGGCGTCGGTATCGTCGTCGTTGTCGTCGTCGGACGAAGTGTCGTTGTCGTCGTCGGCTGTTGAGGAGTCGTCATCGTCGGGGGTTAACGTGTCGTTGTCGTCATCGGCGGGAGAACCGTCGTCATCGATGGAATCGTCGTCATCGTCGCCGTTGCAGCCCTGCGCTCCCATCAACGCCAACGATAAGATAATCAGCATCATGCGGATCGGCAAACTCCATGCTTCCCGCCTCATCATCACCTCAAAAATACAAGTCGAACAACCACGAACGCGAGTCAATTTTCATCGCGCTCAATACAGGATATACATTTCGCCCTTGAGGTACTGTCGCGGCGGCGCGGTCGGGCCGGTCATGTACAAGCCCCACAGGTGTTCCATTTCCGTCGGCAGTATCAGGTCTTCGTAGCCGTCCGGATCGAAACGCAGTACGCGGCCGCCGAACTCATGCCATTCCCGGTCCAACGACACGTACACCACCTCGCCGGTATAGGCGATCGCGTTGCGCACGTACAGGTCGCCGTATTCCGTCTCGAACGAGCGGCAATACCACTGGCCGTCGCGCTTCTCCAGGAATCGCGTATCCTTGTACGCATAGTAGGCCACGACGTGCCCGCCGTGACGCGCCAGGTATTGCGGATAAAACCGCTCGGGCAACAGACACTGCGCCGGTATCGGTTGCTGCGTCCATACGCCGTCCTCGATTTTCCCCACCCAACGCTTATCGTCCCGATTGTACGTGGCATAGCCGTCCAGCGACGCGTCGAGGTTCAGGTCGAACACCCGGATGTCCTCGAATCCGGCGGGCAGCGTATAAGGGCTCCACTGTTCGCCGTCGTACACCATCATCAGCTTCTCGTCGTCGACATACATCTGCATCAATCCCGCCGTGGCGGTCGGAATGTCGATGGCGTAGAACCCGCTTTCGTTGCCGTCGAACACGACCTGCGGCTGCGCGGCATCGTAATGCAGCAATTGCACGTTGTCGTAGTACAACGGCGGCTGCATGGGAATGCTAACGTACAGCAGCAGATTGGCGCTCGCCCACAGCGTATCGTCGGCCGGCAGTCCGATCCATTTCACGAACCGCCGGGCCTGCGCGGGAGCCAACTCCTCGGCGGCGCGCCAGCCGGTTTGCCGGTCGTAAGCCAGCCATTGGTTGCCCATGGTATAGGAAAATCCGCCCAGACCATCCACTCCGTGAAAGATATTCCATAATGAATATCCATACGAGCCGTCGCGGATCAACACCGGGCCGCGCAACAGCGAGGTCTCCTCGTCGACCGTCGGGGCCGGAATCACCTGCCTTTGCCAACCGTCGTCGGTTTGCGTCCACGCCGCATAGCCGTCGGCGGTCGAACCCAGCAGCACCAGACGATCTTCCGCGGACGGCGTGGTATCGTCATCGATGTCGTCGTCAACGTCGTCGTCGGGCGTGGCGTCGTCGTCCACATCGTCGTCAACGACGGTATCGTCGTCGTCGCTATCGTCGTCGGGGGTGAAAGTGTCGTTGTCATCGTCGGCGGGAGAAGCGTCGTCATCGATGGAATCGTCGTCATCGTCGCCGTTGCAGCCCTGCGCTCCCATCAACGCCATCGAAAGAATAACCATAAGCACCACGATCGGCAGACGGTGATTTTTCCATTCCATTTCCGCCTCCAAAAAAATGGCTGACCACGAAAAAACAGAATACTCCTTAATTCTAAAATAATCAATTCGCCGCCGCATTTAACCCGGCGAATCGTAAACATATTGAAATGACTGATAATTAATATACAAGTAACCGTTCGTTCGAAAAAAGCCCGCCGGAATCGGACAATCGCGAACGCGAATCAATCCTCCAGGAGGAGCATCAGCAGGTCCCGAAACCACATCGATCCGAAATACATGGGAACAATCACCAGCAAGGTCAGTCCCGCATAGACGCCCAGGGCGATCATGAATTTCCACCGGAAAGATTCCACCGGTGAATCTTTGCCGATGTAATAGGGCGCGCTCTCCAGCGGTGGTTTGCCGATCATCAACCGCTCGATCCGCCCCTGCGGCCGGCGGGCGATTTCCTCGGTCGCTTCGCGCCGCACCGCCTCCCATTCGGCCTCGTCGATCACGCCGTCGCCGTCAAGATCATACTTCGCCAGCAACTCGGGGTCGCTCTTGATCTCCCGCAGCCGTTCGATCACCCGCCGCGTTCGCGGCGAATCCTTCGCTTCCAGTTCGCGGGCGAATCCGATCACCGTGACCGGTTCGCCATCGGGAAGGAAATCGTAATTATCCTCCGTTGTTTCCATGTTCCAGATATATCCGAATTTCGGCTTGTCATCTTCACACACCATGGTCGTTTCGATTGCCGCTTCCCGCGGATCGACCAACACCCGGCCGGTATCATCGACGAGATAAAACGGATTGTCGGACGAATCGGATACATCGGTGAACGTATCGTCATCACGTCGTACGATATGAGTGTGACGCAAAAACGCGACTCTGATATGGGTGTTGGGCACGACCAGATCGTGGAGCCGCTTTACGCGGCCTTTGACCCGCACCGGTCCCGGCTGCATCTCGCCGATTTTACACAGCGGCGTCCCCTCCCACTGGCGACGCAGCACGGTCAGGCGCCAATTTACAAAAACAAAAAGCAAAGCCGGCAGAATGTACCACGTAATAATATGTATCACCTTCGTCAAATGGAAGACGGTCTCGAAAAGCGACAACTGCAGAAAAAAGAGCAACAACAACACAATCGCTACGATGATGAATAATTGATTTTCTTTTCTGTCCGGTCCAGACGGCGATAATTCCTTCGCCGGGCGCAGGCGATAGCGCTCCGCGTCGAAGTTTTTCGTGTATTGCTTGCTTCGTGTTTCCATCGTCGCTTCCAAAAAAATACCGCCGGATGATTGCTTCGGCGTTCAAATGTACCCTTCATGCCGGCGCATCGATGAATATATTATATCAATTAAATAGGCTGTTGCCAAACAATCTCGGATTCGAGCTCGCCCGCCGAAGCGGCCAATCGCGATCCTGCGTTAATCTTCCAGCAACCGGAAAAGCGGTTCCAGAAACGACAGCGATCCGAAATACATCGGAACGATCATCAGCAAGGTCAGTCCGGCATAGACGGCCAGGGCGATCATGAATTTCCACCGGAATGATTCCATCGCCGAATACCTGCCGATGTAATAGGGCACGCTCTCCAGCGGCGGTTTGCCGATAATCAACCGCTCGATCCGCTCCAGCGGTCGGGCGGCGACTTCCTCGGTCACCGCGCGCCGTACCGCCTCCCATTTCTCTCCGTCGAGCTTGCCGTCGCCGTTGCGGTCATACTTCGCCAGCAGTTCGGGATCGCTCTTGATCTCCCGCAGCCGTTCGACCACAAGTTTCTTCTGCAGCGAATCCCCCGGCTCCCGTTCACGGGCGAATCCGACCACGGTAACCAGTTCGCCTTCGGGAAGAAAAAAATAGTCGTGGTATGATTCTTTCATATACAATAAACGTGCGTATTTCGTTTTCTCTTTCTTATATTTTGTGGTTGTGTCGATTACCGCATCCAGCGGATCGACCAGAACGCGGCCGGTGTAGTCCACGACATAAAACGGTTTATCGGATGAATCGGTTGACGTGACGGACACCATTTCACCCTCGATGATCCAATGATCATGTTTCAGATAGGCGACTTTGATTTCGGTGTCCGGCACGACCAGGTCGTAAAGTTGCTTTACACGTCCTTTGAGCCGCACCGGACCCTGTTTTATCTCGCTGATTCGGCTGATCGGCACCCGCTCCAACCGTCGTCTCAACGCGGTCAAACGCCAATACATGTACACAAAAAACAAAGCCGGCAGGACGTACCATGAAACAAAATGAAGAATGCTCATCATATTGGCGATTATCTCAAAAATCACCACCTGCAACACAAAGAGAAGAAACAACATAATGGTAAAATATTTAAATAGTTGCTCTTCTTGAAACCATTGTCCTACCGACCACAACTCCTTCGCCGGGCGCTGCCGCCGGCGCTGCGTATCGGCCTTCTTCGAGTTTTGCTTGCTGCGTGTTTCCATCGTCGCTTCCAAAAAAATACCGCCGGATGATTGCTTCGGCGTTCAAATGTACCATTTCTTCATGCCGGCGCATCGATGAATATATTATATCAAGTAAATAGGCCATTGCCAAACACGCTCGACAGGCATACCCTTTTGACGATCAACCATCCCCAAGGAGATTATCGGATGAAAAAATCGGTTTTGGTCCTCGGCTTCGTGCTCGTGTGCCTGGTCGGCGTCGCCTGGGCGATCTCGCTGGGCGATATGACGATGTACGACGGTTCCGGCTCGCCCGCCGGTCGCATGACCTCCAGCGGATACGTGTACAACGGTTCGGGCTCCCCGGCCGGACGCATCGACGGCAACAATTTCTATGACGGCTCCGGCTCCCCCGCCGGACGCGTCGACGGCGACCGCTTCTATGACGGCTCCGGTTCCCCCGCCGGGCGCGTCGAAAGCAACGGGTATTTCTACAACGGCTCGGGTTCGCCCGCCGGACGCATCGAAAGCAACGGGTACTTCTACGACGGTTCCGGCTCGCCCGCCGGACGCTTCGAAGGATACAAGTCCGATTACATGCACCAGGCCGTCGGCTGGATCTTGCTGCTGCGCAAGTAAATGTGATCAGTCTTCGGTATTGGCAAGGGATCCCGCACCGCCCGACGCAGTTACTCCGCCTCGATCTCGCGCGTCAGGTGGACCAGGTAGCTGCCGGCGTTCATCGCCACGTGGATTTTATTGACCGTCCTCATTCCGCATTCGGCTTTCCGCATTAGAAACACCCGCAGCCCGGTTCGTCGTCGTCGTCGTCGTCATCGTCGTCGGTATAGCCGTAATATCCGGCGAGGTAGATGTTGTCGTCTTCGTCCAAGGCGGCATTGCAGGGGAGATCCTGTGAATAGCACCGAGGCAAATTATTATTCCAAAGCAAGTTTCCGTCGAGGTCAAGCTTGAACAAAATACAGTTACAATCCGTATTGTCTCCACAAGACAATCCGCTGACGAGAATATTGTTATCGTTGTCGATTATAGTCCGACAATTAGCGCAATTATTATAATATCTCCCTTGCCTCTCGTACTTATATGTCCACAGCACGTCACCATCCGATGTAATTTTTAATATATAAAGGAACTCCTTTTGGTAAAACTCGTCACCGATAAGACCGACAGCACTAATTATTATGCCACCATCAGATCCGAGGTCCACATCAAACAGCACAAGCCGATTGTAAAGCGGTTCACCTATATACGCATCATTTATTGGTTGACCATTAAAATCATAAGTGTACACATGAAATCTATCGAGTGAATATTCTTCTCCCAATTCACCTTCAAGAGAAGATGATGTTTCAGTGTCAACTGAAATTATTATATTTTCTTCATTATTTATCACAATTGGATCCAACCGATTCTGGATCGGCAATTGCCATTGTAAAATCCCATCGGCAGAAAATTTATTTAGATTAAGCGAATCTACTTCTCCATCAACCAGTGCATAAGATAAAAAGTACATCGAATTTTCGTTATCCAACTTGATAGGAGTTTTATAAAAATAATTATCCCAAAGAGATTGCTCGTCAATTGCTTTTTTCCATTGTAGTTGCCCGGCGGAATTGTACTTATATAGCCCCACGTTTGATGAATTGCTTTCCACCAACATTACAAGATTGTCATTTTTATCAATCATGCAGTCTTCGACAATATTTTGATATGCTTCCATTTCAATTTCCCATTGTTGAGCAAGTGCATCGTTCAGTTTCACTATTCCATTATAATTTTGAAGATAATAGCCATTAAGACTGTCAAAAATTATTTTATCAAAGATATAGGATTGATAACTTGTAACATTAAAATCATTCTCCAAAAGAAACAATCTGCCTTCGGCGCAAATAATAACATTATTGTTGTTATCAATAGCCATGGGCACTAACGTTGACCAATCCGTACCGTCCTTCCATCGCCTTTCCGCTTCCATCTCACCGTCAGGTGAATAGCGAACCAAAATTGTTCCATTAACAGCAAAGGCGACCGACGAACAAAGCCAAAAAGCAGCAAGAATCATCAACAAGAAAAAAAGTGAACGCCTCATTTTCAATCGCCTCCCATGCCCATTGGTTCAGCCAACAAAGACGTTGTATCGCCGAAACCATCTTGATAACCATAAGCCCCGGTGGCGTCTGAACTGGCTTTCCAAAAAATATCGGTTTTGGAAGTTGATTTAGAAATGTCATACGTTTTGACCTTCACGCGATCGTCTTGATTGCCACCCAATCCCCAGAAATAATTATAGTAACCATCTCTAACGAAACCCTTAACCCATTCGCCACCGGATAAATGTGTCCAATCAACGAAAAGTGTACTATGACCATGGATTGGTTCCGTTATCGTTCCTCTTTTCAATTTCACATAAAAACCAGGCTTTATTTGGTTTGGTAAATTATTATAACTGCATTGACATGGATTACTTTTATAAAATGTAAATTGAACTGACGGTTTACCATTCTTTATCCAATTACGATTTCGATTACGATTTCGATTTAACTCAATATTTATTGGATCATACAATCTGTAGGCCATACCTACAAAATCATATTTTTTTCTATTTGGCTCTTTGTTTAATCTTTCCTCGTCAGGATCCCATAAGGAAATTTGGTTGTTAGGCGTAATAAATCGATTGTCGCCAATGTGAGTACCTCTTCCATTTATCATAATATTAATTTTACCAGAATTATATAAATCTGTACCCCATCCTTGACCAATGAAATAACGTGCTATGTCATAGGTTCCCGTATTACTCCCAAATTTGATCGGTGGTTCCAGGTTACTCCCCTGCCGAATTGCCCACGAAGCAAATTCACTACACCAATTAACCGGTTTTACATACCATTCACCATTATCGTTCTGTAACCAGACTCCACCATATTTTGGCGACCATGACTTACCCCATTCCAAGGCCGCCGCATGAAGAATAGGATTAGATGAATCAGTGTATTCTCGCAACATATTCAATCGTCGATTCCGAATATATCCGGCCAGATGTAATGGATTATTGGCATCAATTTCAGGATATGGAGAAAAAGAAATGTCGCAGATTGTTATTTTATTCAATACAATCTTCACTCTGGATATTTTCACCCGTTTCCCGGACTCAACTATTATACTTATATTATCTAATAAATCAGTTGCCATAGCATTTATCGGCCACGGGAAATTATGAAGGTTTCTTGTTTTATTATCCCGATACAGATCGATATGCAATAATAAATTAGATTTTAGTTTGAAGTAATTAGAACGCATTATATCATTGCCGAAATTAAATTGTAATTTTGCATGCTTTCCACTCGCAGCCTTAACTGATATATAACTATTACCAACAAAACCATAATAATTACTGGGATAGCCCTCGCCTCGTATAAAAAAACTATTAAGTGGAATGCCCGTTGATTTTGAACTGGCCGTAGAAAAATACTGTTGTCCACTATTATAATTCGCCGTGCCGTACTGTTGCCATTCGGCGGTGGCGGGGCCTTTGAGTTCGATTTCCGTTTTCCGCCGGAAGACCGGCACGACCTTGCCCGGATTGGTGGGACGCACGGCGGGCACGACGCGCTTTTCGCCCTTGGGCCGCTTCGCCGGGACAACGTCGGAGGCGCTTTTACGCGGCGGTCTTTTTGCGGGAACGACGCTGGAGGCGCTCTGGCGCGACGATTTTTTCACCGGAACGACTTTCGTTTCGCTGGAGCCTTCCACTTTGCGGTAGTAAACCAACTTCGGATCGCGTGGGTGCGGCACGGCTTCGTAACGGGACATCGCATTTCCCTCCAACACGGAAACAATCCATTTCCATGCGATTATTCTAAGTCCATTTTATGCTCAAGTAAACCGCGCGCCGGCCGGCAACGCACGCCGACCGGCGCGCTCTATCGCTAATACGTAATCGTCGTATCCTCATCTTCCGTCGCGACGATCTGCTGATCTTCGGTCATCTCGACCGTTTCGCCCTTGGTGTTGCGCATGGTGAACTGGATCTGGTCGGCGTCGGCCAGCAGCGATTTGCTCAACAGCTTCACGCCGTAGTACTTCTCGTACAACTTGGCGTAGTCGTTGTCGATCACGAGCACGCCGGTGAACGACGGCTCCGCCGAGGCCGCGCTGCCCGGCAGGCTCAGCGCCGACAGCCGTTCCAGGCGCACCGCGTTGTATTCGTCCTTGAGCGGCACGGTCGACTGAATCGTCGTGGTGAACGCCTTGGTTTCGGCGTACTGCCAGGGCACGATCGCCAACGCGCTACGGTCCAGCGCATGCAGCCCGCGCGCCATCACGTCGACGATATCGTTGTCGCCGCCCAGCGTCGCCGTCGCGCCGCTCTGCGCCAGAATCGCCGTCATATTGTGCGTAAAATAACACATTTCGAACAGCGCCGACACCGGCCCGGTCAGAATCACCGGATAGGCGGCAGGTGGCACTGTTTTGCGAGCGAACAACGTGAGCGAACATAACAGTGGACAATTGAACACTGATACACCTCACTGCGTTCGGCGTGCCAGCGCCACCCGGCAGGTTATTTGTAGGGGCAACTCCCCGTGGTTGCCCCGGCCTGGATTGCCCTGGCCTGGGCAGGCACGGGGACCTACCCCTACGATGGTTGCCCCGGACCATGATTTGCCCCGACCCTGGGTAGGCACGGGGACCTGCCCCTACGATGGTTGCCCTGGCCAGGATTGCCCTGGCCTGGCTGGACAACGGCAATACTGTTTTTATAGAATAATCCTCACCATCAACCGACGTAGGATGCCTTCATGCGTTATCAGCCCAGCCCCGGCTGGAATCGGAAGATTCCGCCGCTGGAATTCGAATCGCCCACCGCAGTGTTTCTGGAGGCGATCGACACCTTCACCTCGAACTTCGGCCTGTACGCGAAGATCATCCTCTCGGTCTTTTTCCCGCTGGAGCTGATCTTCGCCGCGCTGAGCCACTTCACCTTCCTGGGGAAAAACCCGGCGGCCGGCACGATCGTGTTCCTGTTGCTGTACCTGCTGGCCGGCTCGGTGGTCATTCCCGCGCTGGCCACGACGGCGCTGACCCTCTGGCAGACCGGCGCGCGCCCGACGCTGGGCACGGTCTACGGTCGCGCCCTGGGGCGTTGCGCCGACGTGTTCGTCACCCGCCTGGCGCTGTGGGTGGCGACGATCGTCGGACTGGCGCTGCTGATCGTCCCGGGCGTGTGGATCATGATCCGCTTCTTCCTGGCGCCGGTCGCCGCGTCGCTGCATCCGCGCAGCGGGCCCGAGGCGCTACGGGAAAGCATCAGCCTGAGCGAGGACCGTTACAAGATCATCGGCCTGTCCATCGCCCTGGGTGTGGCCACGCTCGTCGGCGTGATTTTGATCACCACGGTGATCGGCATGGCGGCGCAGCTCAATTGCTTCTTCCGGATTATCTTTCCGTTCATCGACCTCTCCTTTCGGCTGCTGGGCGACCTGGTTGTTTTCATCCCGGCGTTCATCGGCCTGCACCTGTACGTGGCCTGGACCAACGATCGCTTCAATTACTTCCGCCACGTCGAGGAAGCGCAGCGCAAGCACGACGAGGAAATCGAGGCACGGCCGTTGTCGCTGTCCGGCGCCGACGAGGACGTCATGGTGCGCTACAACCGCGAGCAGGCGCAGCAGGCGCCCGACGCGCCGGCCTTCGAACAACACCGCGAGCCGATCGAGGTTCCGGCGGAAGATCCCTTTATCAAAGCCAAGCGGGAATTGCTCAAACGCGTAACCGACGACGGTCCGCCCGAATTCGAGTTGGAAGACGATTCAAGCGAGAACGAAAATCCGAGCGACTGATCTCATCCATTGGGGAACCGCATGACCAAAGAGGAAAAGCGCGCCAAAAAAGAGAATCGCAAGCGCGCCTACAAATTGATGACGACCGCCGGGGACCAAGGATTTAAGGATTTTTTCAGGAACTTCCAAAAGTACCTGGGAATCATTCTCGTCATGTACGTCAGCATGCTTATTTATATCGTCATATCGGCTCCGAGCGGAGACTGCTGCTTCGGCTTAGCCTTCGGCCTGGCGCCTCTGGTCTTCGCCTCGTGGTGCGATATGGCGTTTTACGCCAGTTGCGGATATCGCGTGATTCATCGGCAATCGCTTTCCTCGTGGCGGGCCTTTACCACGAATATCAAGTCGCTCTTCAAGTTTTGCATCCTGCTTGCCGTAATCAAAATAATTCAAAGCGTCGGACTGGCGCTGTTTGTCATTCCGGGTTTGGTGGCCGCCGTCTATTTGGTTTTTGCCGAAATTATTTTTGTCGTGGAAAAGGCGGGAATCGACACAAGTCTCAATCAAAGCGTCAGGATCGCCCGACAATATCCCGACCTGTTCGGCATCACCATCGTCGCCTATCTTCCGGTCGGCTTGATCAGCGTTTGGCTGAAGGTATTCGACCTGATTCCCATCGATAACGAATGGTTGAACTTGGCTATTATTTTAATCTCGTTCTTCGTCATGATTTCCGCTTACTTCCTGGGACACTCGATCATGATTCACGTGTACGAGGCGTTGCGCAATTACAGCGGCGCCGCTCTGGCCAACGAAGCCGCCGCCGCAAAACCCCTTGCGCCGCCGGCGATCGCCAACAAACCGATCACGCCCAAGTGACGATGCGACGGAAAGGATGATCCATTGGGTACAGGTGAAAAAGCCGTTCTATACGTCACGCTCGCCGCACTGAACCTGATGCCCCTGGCGCGCAAGTGGCTGCTGTTTGCCTATTTCAAACGGCATTATGAATTGGCGCAGACGGTCGTGGTTTACGACGCCATTTCCTGGTTCGGATATCTGGCGCTGGTGGTGAACGCCGGGCTGCTTATCTATACGTTGACCGACGCCCGCCTGGCGCGCCTGACCACTTTTGTATGGGTGGTGGTCGCCACGGTCGCGCAGGCGTTCATCCTCGCTTATTACCTGATCGCCGCGCCGACCGGCTGGCTCTGGCCGATCTTCGGACCGGCGATCGTTTATCCGCTGGCGGCCTTGGCGCTGGCGTTTTTTCCCCGCAACGAACACGAATAGGAATGAAGATGATGGAACAAGATCCTCCCCGGCCCGGCACGATCACGCGCGGCATGAAAGCGGCGCTGAGCGCCATCGTTCTTTTCGTTGTAAAGATTTTCCACTTTCTGAAGTTCGTGATTTTCGCCTTTGTGTTGATGCTGCTGACAATGCCCTTTCTGTTCGGCTTAATACACCTGATGCGCGTCGACTGGTCCGGAAGCTACGCCACCAATCCGACATTATTTATTATACTGCTAATTCTTTGTTCCTTGCCGCTCGGCCTGGTGCACGCGGTTTTCATCCTTGCCGGCCGCAGCTTGATCGTGGACAACAGCAAGCTCGCGCTGTTTTACGGGTATCGCGAGGCGGCGGCCAACGTTCTGCCGGTGGCCGTGGTGCTGGCGGTTGTGCAAGCGATTGCTTACGGCTTTCTGTACGTCATCGAACTCGAGCCCGAAACATGGTGGAGCGCTGCTTCTTTCACGGCGGCGATGCTGATTTTCCTCTTCCTGTTTTTGCGCCTGGCCTACACGACGATCATTCTGGTCGTCGAGCGCGTCGGCCTCATCGAGGCGTTGCGGCGCAGTTGGCGTTTCACCGCCGGACGCTTCTGGGCGACGGCCCTCGGGCTGCTTGTCGCCGTGTCGCCGATGATCCTCTGCGACGGTTTGCCGGCGCTGCTCGACGCCGGCCACATTATGTTTCCCGACGGATCGCGCTACGCCATTGAAGCCATTTCCACGGCGGCGGTGTTGATTCCTCAACTGTTCCTCGTCGCGTTCTACGAGGGCGAATGGGCGCGCCCGTCGTTTGACATACAAAGATTTTCCAGGTGATGATAATCGCAACATTTTACCTTTCTGCTCCCTGTGGAACGGAGGCTCCATGAATGAATGGAGCCAAGCGGTCGATTCGGCGGTTTCGTCCATCTCTTTATTATTCAAAAACATTGTCTATTACCTGAAATACGTTTTGCTCTTCATCGCACTTCCCATGACCGTCGGCCTGATTATTTGTGCATTGACGCCGAATTACCCGTTGACGAAATCGTCCCGCCACATAATGAATATCGTCTTATATGGCGTTATCGGCGCATATCTGGTCTATGGATTCAGCGTTTTCAGCATCATCTGGCAGGAATATTTTGAGTTCGGCCGCCATGCGGCGATCCGCCCGACCGCCTGGCGCGCCTTTAAAAATATGGGCGCTCTGTTGTTGTTCGGCCTCGTCTACGCGATGATTGCCGCCCTTGTTTACTTGCTTTTGCGTTACCTGCCGCTGCTCGGCAAGACACAATCTTTGTTGCTCATTGGGCTCACAATATTATTATACGCAATCATTATTATCGGCGGCGTCGTTTTCGTCTTACGAACCTGTTTGGCTCCATTGCTGTTGACGATCAACAGCGGCAATTTTCCAAGTGCGATTCGCGAATCCTGGGCCTTCACCAAGCGACGCATGCTCAAATTGCTGGCCGGATTGATCGTCGTGGATTTTCTTTTGGCGTTCGTCGGTTTTTTCGGCTTGTTACTCGATCCGCTATTCCCTGCGTTCAGCAACGTGCTGTTTGTCGCCCTGAAGTTTTTCGGTTTTCTCCCCTTCATTTTTCTAATCCACTATTACCTGCGGTTACAGGGACGATTGCACTCATCGCTTCTCGCTCAGGAGTCGGTATCCTCCGCCCCTCCCGTTTGACACGCTAAGATTATCCAGGTAACAATAATCGCACCTAGTTTCCCCTGGTGCCAGCCGGGCGGACAATCGGACAAGGCAACTCGTGATATGGAATGGAGAGAAGCATGATCGCCTGGGATATTGCAATGAGTACGGCTAAAAATTCGGTCGGCTTTTTTTTTAGACACTTTGTTTACTATCTGAAAGTCGTCTTGGTTATGGGAATCCTTACCGCAGTCGGCGGCGGAGCGTTTTATTTGCTGTCCTTGCCGTTTGGCGAACTGTCGCTATTGGTTTTGATCCCCGGCGGATTGGTCGTCTTTCTCTGGCTTATCCTCTGTGGAATCGCCATGATCATCATCTGGCGGCACATAATGGAATACAATCAATACATCACCATATCCGGCGCGTTGTCCAAAGCCATGGAATCCTTTCTTTCCTACATCGGCTTATGCCTCATTACGGCAGTGGCCTTCATAATGTATGGCGCCATATTATGGTTGGGAATGTACTTATTAGAAGACGCTATATTTTTATTCCTGACATTCACTTTCGTCTGGATTGTGCTCGGTGTTTACTTTTTTACCCGCTTGACTCTCGCCCCGATCATTCTAGTGCTCGAGACCGAGAGCCCGATCGACGCCCTGAGCGAATCCTGGAAATACACCAACGGTTGCGTACTGCAACTTTGTATCGGCATGACGATTGCCGGTCTCCCAAGCATTATATTCAGTGTTGTCGCACAAAACATCCAGCCCATCCCGAGCATCATCTGCGAAGGCGTCTCCGGCTTTTTAAGCTGTATTACGACCATTTTCCTGATCGATTACTATTTACTGATTCGTCAAAGCGAAGAAGAGCTTGAGTCCTTCTTTGCCCCGACGCAGCCGCCGGCGGTCGGGTGAACATTCCCCGTCGTTCGCGTTGCCCGGCGCTCTTGTGATATAAAGAACCATCGCATCACGACACATCCACCACGCGCATTATCAAACGCTTGCGGAGGCCACGCATGGACTTTCAGATCTCCGACCGGCTGTTGTGCGGCAGCTTTCTCAATCGCAGTCTCCAGCACGGCGAACGCGTCTCGCTGCTGTGCCCCTGGAAAGACGGACGCAAGACGAGCGAGTTTCACCCTTACACCTGGAACGAACGGTTGCGCATGGTCGAAGACGCCGCCTGCGGCCTGCTCGCGCTGGGCGTGCAACCGGGCGAACGCGTCGCGGTGATCGGCCCCAACCGCCTGCGCTGGCTCGACGGCTTCTGGGGCACGCTGCTGGCCGGCGGCGTGGTGGTCACCGTCTATCCGACGCTCACCGCGCAGGACATGGCGGTGATCCTCGCCGACAGCGGCGCGCGCTTCGCCTTCGTCAGCGACACGACGATCCGCGACCGCGTGATCGCCAAAAAGGACCAACTGCCCGCGCTGGAAAAAATGATCATCATGGATCCCTACAAAAAAACGAGCGACGAGGTCATCGGTCACGACGACCTGTACGCGCTCGGCGCGGCCCATCGCGATCTCGACGCCCTGCACGCGCGCATGAGCGCGCAACAGCCCGACGACGTCGCGGTGCTCATTTACACCTCGGGCACCACCGGCGAACCCAAGGGCGTGATGCTGACCAACGCCAACTTCGACAGCCAGCGCGTCGTGACCAAGATTTTCGCGTATCACGCCGACGACGTGTGGCTCAATCACATTCCGTTGTGTCACAGCTTCGGCCTGACCGGCGACATGCTGGCCAGCGGCGACGCGGGCGGCACCCTCGCACTGGCCTCGGGCATCGACCCCGAGGAACTGCGCGCCTCGCTGGCCGCCGTGCGCCCGACGGTGCTTATCAGCGTGCCGCGCCTGTACGAAAAAATGTTCCTGAAAATCACCTCGACGCTCGCGCAAAAACCGCCCTTCGTGCAGGGGCTGTTCGCCAAGGCGCATGCGGTCGGGCGCGAGATGTTCAAGCGGTACACAAGCATCGGCAAAGAGCCGCCGCTGAAAATGCGCCTCAAACACCGCCTGGCCGATCGCGTGCTGTCCAAGGTGCGCAAACAGGCCGGCTTCGAGAACATCCGCGTGGCCTACGCCGGCGGCGGACCGATCAGCGCCGAGCTGGTCACGTTCTTCCAGGGCCTGGGCATCGACATCTACCAGGGCTTCGGTCTGACCGAAACCAGCCCGGTGGTCACGGTCAACCGGCCGGGGAAAAACAAACTCGGCAGCGTCGGTCCGGCGCTGCCCAACGCCGAGGTGAAGATCGCTCCCGACGGCGAGATCATGGTGCGCGGACCGATGGTGATGAAGGGCTACTGGAACAAGCCGGGCGACACCACCGAAACGATCGAGTCCGACGGTTGGATGCACACCGGCGACATCGGCCACCTCGACAACGACGGTTACCTGTTCATCACCGACCGCAAGAAAGAAATCATCGTCACCAGCGGCGGCAAGAACATCGCGCCCACGCGCATCGAAAACCTGTTCAACATGGATCCGCTGATCGAAAAGGTCGTGGTGATCGGCAACGCGCGCAAGTTCCTCGCCGCGCTGATCTGCCCCAACTTCGAGGAACTCGTGCGCTGGGCCAAGGCCAACGACGTGCCGACCGAGCCGGTCGAGGAGATGGTCGAACACTCCGCCGTAACCGCGCTGTACCGGCAGAGCGTCGAGCGCGTGAACGAGCAACTGGCGCGCTTCGAGACGATCAAACGCTTTGCGGTGATGGACCACGTCTTCGACGAACATCACGGCGAGCTGACCGCCACGCAGAAGGTCAAACGGCGGATCGTCGACGAGAAGTACAAGGAGCTCATTGATAGCTTTTATATTGAATAGCGAGCTGATCTGTAGTTTAATTTATTCTAAATTTATTGGGGAATTTTATGGAAAAGATTATTACTGATATTGTAGAGATGATTTCCACATACACATCATCGATAAACTCCGTAATAGGCATTCTAGGCCTTATATTAACCATCATTGGCGTTGTATTAACTATCAAAGCTATTTCGC
This sequence comes from bacterium, assembly GCA_036725605.1. Classification (GTDB taxonomy): domain Bacteria; phylum Lernaellota; class Lernaellaia; order Lernaellales; family Lernaellaceae; genus CALBTQ01. The sequence continues at coordinate 93,175 of DAIMDW010000010.1, read as the reverse complement.
GAAAGCGTCCTTATTACATACTCAACGAGCCGAAATCATTAATAAAAATCCTCGATAACAAGTTAACTCATAAAATTTTTTACGGGAAACAAGAAGTGACCAACATTTATTCGATGAATTTCATCATCTGGAATGCCGGAAATAAATACATAGACGCAAAAGACATTTCGCAGGAAAAACCGATAACCCTGACGCCGATCCATCCGCAGACGGCCACCGAAAAAGTTGAGATTCTCGCAGTAAAAGAACTGACCACCAGCAGGCCGGAACTGCATATCAAGCCGATAAAGATGAAGGACGAAAAAGGATTTCCAAGAATTGTTTTTAATATTCAAGGAGACGAGGCGTTGGAAAGAAAGGACGGCAAAGCTTTTAAAATCCTTTTTTCCCACCCCGATCCGGCCTCGCTCGGTTGGGAGGTCACCGGGCGGATCAAAGGCGCATCGTCCGGCCTTGTCAAAAAGCATATTTTGCCAACCAGTCAACGGCCCTATGGCATCCTGGCGAACATCGCGTGCTGTGTAATTATTTTGATTCTCTCTCTTTCGCCCGTCGTTACCTCGGAAACAATGTCGACCCCGCAATATATTATTTCCGGCCTGTGCCTGGCGTATTTGCCGTTTTTGCTCAAGTCACACTTTTCCTCGCTTCCCTGGCTGAAAGACAAATCACTTGATTGACTCTTGGATATTTTGGTGATACGCCCACCACATGAACCAAGACGCGCCGCGCTTCAACTGGAAAACCTATCTCTATTTCGCCGTCGTACTCGGCGTTTACGCGGCGCTGATCGTTTCGATTCGGGCGCAGGCTCCCAGCGACAACACGGCCTTCCTCGATTGGGCGAGCCCGGAAGACGGCTTCTGCGAAACGTTGAACCTGGAGTTCGTCGCCTTGAATTTCTTCCTGGCGATTTACCTGCTGAAAAAATTCTGGCGGCGTAAAACCTTCGTCCGGCGCATTCTCTGGCTGCTCTATTTTTTCATCTGGTTCGGCGAGGAGAGCCAATGGGGGCAGTCGATTTTCCAGTTCGCCACGCCCTGGTGGTGGGAGGGCATGTCGGGCAAGAACGCCTTCGATCTGCACACCGTCGTCAACTACGGCTGTATTCTTTCAGTGGGCATGACGCTGGCGACCGGCATCGCGTTTCTCACCGGTTTCATCCGCGCCTGGCGCGGCGACAAATGGTCGCGGCTGTTTTGCGTCGGCCCGTTTCTGGTCGTGCTGTCCGGCTCGTTCCTGCCCGATCGCGACTATCTCTGGCAACTGTTCATCTCCTTCGTGCTGGCCGCCTACTTCGCGTTGGAGGCCTGGCAGCGTGAACCACAACCGCACCTCGCCGAGCCCACGCCATGAGCGACCGGCCGCTGACGGATCGGCGCGCGATCGTTTATTACGCGCTGGTCGTGTGCGGCGCAATCGCCCTGGTCGTCGTCTTGCATATCCTCGGCCCGCGCGAAGCGGAAGCCTATCAACAGTGGATCATGCCCGAAGAGGGCTTCGCCGAAACAATCAACCTGCTGTTCGTCGCGGTGAGTTTTTTCGCCTCGCTGGCGCTATTGCGTCGCGTGTGGCGCCGGCCGACCTTCGTGCGGCGGCTGCTCTGGACGATCTTCCTGTTCGTGTGGCTGTGCGAGGAGAGCCAATACGGGCAGTCGATTTTCCATTTCGCCACACCGTCCTGGTGGTACGGCGCGGCGGGCAAGCAGGCGTTCGACATCCACAGCGTGCCGCCCTACGGCTGTGCGTTGACGCTGGCGCTGGTGGCGCTGCTGACGGGATTGATTATCGCGGAGATCGTGCGGGCCGTGCGCGGCGACCGTTGGGCGCGCCTGTTTTGCTTCGCGCCGGCGCTGGCGATGGTCTCCGACCTGACGCTGCCCGTGCCTTTTCTGGCGTTGCAGCTTTTCTTTTCGTATTGGCTGGCGATGGTTCTGCTGTTTGCGTGGCGGCGGGGCGCGGGCCTTACTTCTTGATCAACTCGGCGTAGATCGAACCGACGAACGCTTCGGTTTCAACCTTCAACACATGGTGCGGCGGCTGCTTGTCGATCCACAGCGTCGCCTTGCGCACCTTGTTGACTTTCGATTCGGCGTCCTTGCCCGACGAGCGCTCGATGCGCGGCCAGATCTTCCAGGCGTCGAACTCACCCAGGCCGATCTTGATGTGCTCTTCGCCCATCACCGTGTAGGTCAGGTCGTGCCGGCGTTTGCCGTCGAAGGCCTTGAGTTTGTAGGTCTTGCCCAGCGACAGCGGCGCGCGTCGGGCGAAAATCAACGCGCTGAGCGGATCGTAATGATCGTCGGGCGCGTGGTTGGGCTTGAGCGGCTGCGCTTCGCCCTGGCGGAAACGCGTGCGCGAGCCCAGCAGCAGGCCCTGCGCCTTGTCGTGCCGGATTTCCGTGTCCAGGTGGAACGAACTTTCGCGCTGCTTGAACAGATACCGTTGGCAACGCAAATCGGCGACGGTGGTGACGACCTCGATTTCGTCGCGCACCTTCCAGATCCAGTCGAGCTTCGGTTTGCCCTTGATGCGGACCTGCACCTTGTAGCAGGGCTCGCCGCCTTCGGTAACCGCCAGCACGCGGATTTCCGCGGTCGCCGCGCTGATGCCCGACCAGCCGAATTCGTACTCGAGGTTTTCCCCGGCGAAATCGACCGTGGCTTGCGCGCCGGCGACGGCGACGACCACGAGCGTCAACACGGCCGCCGACAGCGTGGCGAGCCATCCCCTAAGGTTGTTGCGCGTTTTTGCTGAGCGTTGCATATCGCTCCCTCGTTTCCCGAACATACTCGGAATCGACTTTCATATCGCCGGCCAGCTCCAGGTTGCGCCGGTAAGCCTGCAGCGCCTTTTTGAGCACCGGCTGTAATTTTTCCCGCAGTTTTCGACGATACTCCGTTTGTTCGGCGGCGGTCAAACCTTCGGGAATCGGCGTGGCCAAAACCGCTTCGTAAAACAGCTCGTAGCCCAGGCCGATGCGAAACAGCGAAGCGACCACCCACTCGGGCTCGTAGGTGCGGATCGCCAGCGTGTAGCAGTTGCGCGCCGCGACGAACGCGTCGGCCTTTTCGCCCAGGTCGCGCGCCATCGATTCCTCGTTGCCGCTCAACTCGATCCCGCGGAAGCGCGCGAAATGGATTTCGCCCAGCACGAAATAACCCTCGGCGTAGGCGGCCCGCGCATGCACCACCCCGCGCTCGGCGTTGCGCTCGTAGATTTCCAGCGCCGCGCGCAGATGATGCTCGGCGAGGATCTCGTCGCCGTCGTGATAATAGGCGATGCCCAGGCGCGCGCGCGCCTCGTTGAATTCCAGCGGCGGCACGCCGAACTGATGCAGAATCGCTTCGAGCTGCTGTTGCGCTTCCCGGTGTCGCGCCAAACGCGCCAGGCACACGGCTTTGCGCATGCGCACCTCTTCCAGCCGAATGTCCTTGCCCAGGTCGTCGCCGAAGCCCTCGTAGACGCGCAGCGCGTCGGTCCAGCGCTGGGTGCGCTCGTACACGAGCCCCAGGTTGTAACGCGCCAACGGCGCCACGTCGCTGTCGGGGTATTTGTCCAGCAGCAGGCGATAGATCTTTTCGGCCAACGGCCAATCGGCGACGACGAAGGCCTTGTCGCCGCGTTCGAATAAATCATAGGCGTCGTAAATGTCGCTGTGGCGTCCGGTGGGATCGCCGACGATGGTCACCGGCGGCAGTTCGATCGACGTGTTGCCGCCGCTCGCGCGAAACGACGCGCACCCCGTCAGCAGCGCCAACAGGAGCGCGACCGGCAGCAGGCGTCGAATCGTCAAACGCGTCACTTGCTTATGTTGAAGGGGAAAGTGACGGTTTTCGACGAACCTTCGAAAGCCGGGAAGCGCATGAGCATCACGCGGCGCAAGAGGCATTGTTCAATCTCCGCATTGCCCAACGTGGAACTGGCGATCGCCGCGCTGGCCACGTTGCCCGCCGGGGCGATGACGAACTTCACTTTGACCACGCCGGAGGCGTCCGGATTTTTCGCGAAGCAGAATTTCACGCGGCCCATCGAATTGGCGATCGTCTTGCGGATGTGATCGGCCGTGAGCTGCGGCAGCGGGCCGGTCGCCACGACTTCCGGCGTCGGCTGCGGCACGCCGGGCGCGGGCGTGGGCGTCGGTCCCGGTTTTTCGCCGGGCTTGGGCGTCGCTTCCGGCGGCGCCTTGACCAGCGAAGCCAGCTTGGTCAGCTCACGCGTGGCCTCGTCGTTCTTCTTGTTGACGAACAGCACCTTGCGGAACGCCCACTGCGCGCGCGGATAATTTTTCGAATTCATGAACGCGCGACCGAGCGTCAGGTAGCGGTTTTCGATCGACGTGAGGCCTTCCTGCGCCTTGGCGTTTTTCGGATCGATATCCAAAATGAAGCTGTACAGACCGAAGGCGCTTTCCTCCGGCGGATCGGTGATGCGATTCTGGCTCACGTAGGTGCTGGCCTGCAGCAACAGCGCTTCCATCATCTCATCGTAGGTCGGGCCGCCCGGTTCGGGACGGTAAGTAATGCCTTCCAGATCGAAGGTGTCCTGATCGACCACCGGCGTGGGCTCGGTCGGCTGGGGCAGCAGACGATCTTTGTTCATCACGCCGACCACGACCAGCACCGCGACGACGGCCGCCGCGAGCCATCCCAGCCAGGCGCGGCTTTTCGCCGGCGCTTTGGCCGTCAACACCGGCGGCATTTCCGCGGCGCGGGTCGGCGCTTCGTAATCGCCGATCGGCGGCAGCTCTTCCTCGATGGCCGGCAGTTCGCCGGGGGCTTCGCGCGCGGCTTCGCCCTGGCTGAGCGCCTCGCCGAAAAATTCCTCTTCCGCCGCGAAATGCTCGTCCGGCGGCTCGACGGCCGCGGGCTCCTCTTCGCTCACGACGGTTTCGCGCTCGACGGTTTCCCGCTCGACGACCGCGGCGACTTCCTCCAGCGCCTCGCGCTCGCGATGATCGCTGGTGACCGCTTCGCTCACGGCCGACAGCGCCAGTTCCGCCGCTTCGGCCAGACGATCCTCGGCGGCTTCTTCCGGCCGGACGGCTTCCTCTTCGACGACCGGGGCGACGGGCCGGGCCGCGCGCGCCGCTTCGTAGGCGCCCAGGAAAACGCCCGGATTGGGCAGGCGCTGTTCCGGATCCTCGTCGCAGGCGTTGCGCACCAGGTCGAGCAACCCGGCGGCGTGCTCGCCTTTGATCGGTCCGCCGACGCGCCCGACGGCGGGCACTTCCAGCGTCAGCAGATATTCAAGCAGCTTGCCCAGGCTGTAGACGTCGGCGGCGCCGTTGCGCACGCCGTCGCGCACGAATTCCGGCGCCAGGAACGTGCGCCCGGACATTACCTGGAAATCGTTGGCCGTCATCACCTCGCGCAGCCAACTGGCCACGCCGATGTCCGACAGTTTGACGCCGGCCTTGCTCATGAAAATATTTTGCGGCGTCAAACCCATGTGCGGCAGATCGCCGAGTTGTTCCAGCCCGGCGCACACTTGGTGCACCACCTCGGACATTTGCTCTTCGGGGAACCCCTTTTCCGGTGCGTGCTTGCGCACGGCCTCGACCAGCTTGTCCAACGTCAGCGCGCTGACGAACTCTTCCACGAAATAAACCAGGTTGCCGTCGGCGCCCGTTTCAAACACGCGCACCAGGTTGGGATGCACCACGTCGCGCAGGCGATCGCCCAGGGCGCGCAGGGCGACGGCGGCGCCGGGACGGCTCGTCAGTCGTTCGTAAAACGTTTTGATGGCGCGCTTCTTGCCCGACTGCGTATCCAGCGCGCGGTAGACAAAGCCGAAGTTGCCGCGTCCCACAACCCGCTCGACTTTGAAACGGCCGCCGATCATATCTCCGACCACGAAGGTCCGCGCCGACATCGATTGTTCGATGGCGCCGTCCAAGCGGTCGAGGGTCTCGTCAGAAAAGATGTCCTTCAAGCTGAATGGTCCTTTATCCGTTTTCGTTCGCGAAAGGTGTGAGCATACCAATCTTTTAGCGGCCTGCCAATTCTCTCTGCCCGCCTCGAATCCCCGGCAAGAAAATTGTCAAAAGTATGGTGTGTTAACGGCGCGGCGTCAAGCGACTATCGCAATGTTTCAAGCCCGAATGACCACCGTGCGCGCAAGTTTATCATGCCACCCCTGCTTGTTGGGATCCAGCCCGATCCACACCACGCCCATGCCCAAAAAACCGATGGCGAAACAGGTGACCACGAAGCGGAAAAACGCCGTGAGATAGGTCAATTCCTCGCCGTGGGTGGTCAGCACCCGTATGCGCAGCAGGCGTTGGCCCAGGGTCTGGCCGTATGTTCCGTGCACGTAGGTGACGTACGCGGCGGCCAGCAGGATGAACAAAATATAAAAAGGAAGCCCCAGGGCCAGCATCAGATCGCGCGCGCTGCCGCCCTGGCTGCCGGTCACCAGGCGGCCGATCACCAGAAAAACGCCCAACGCCATCAGCAACAAGGTCATGTCGATCATGGCGGCGATGCTGCGGCGAATCAATCCGCCCTTGGGCACGACGTGCCGTCGGCGCGGTTCGGCGGTCGGACGGGCCTCGTGCGCCGCCGGCGTTTCATCTTCCTCTTCCTCGAAGGTCGTCTCCTCGATGACGATCTCTTCGTCGTTTTCGATCGACTCCGCCGCCGCCTCGGCCGACTCCGCCGCGGGCCGTTTGGCCTTGCGCCGGCCTTCGCTGAGCACCGCCAGGTAATCCTCGGGCGTCGGCTTGCGGTCGCCGGCGAGCGACTCGCGCCATTGCTGGCGCATCGAATCGTAGTCGACGCCCAGCAGCACCTTTTTCTTCTCGACCGTCTCTCCCGCCGGTTTGGCTTCCTCGCCCTGGCCGTTGTCCTCCAAATGCTGCACAAAATGGGAGATGATCTCCTCGGCCTTGGATTGCAGACGCTCCGCCTCTTGCTCGGCCTCGTTCGCCCGGGCGCGCTCGGAAACCAGTTGTTCTTCCTTTTCCCGCAACGTCGCGGCGATTTCCTGCGCGCGCCGCTGTTGCTCGGCAATGCGCGCCTGGTAAGCTTCCTCGGATTCCTGCACCGACTGTTTTTGCTTCTCCAGCGTGGCGCGCTCATGGGCCAGACGCTCGCGTTCGGCCTCCAGTTGCCGCTGATGCTCCGCCTGTTCGCGCCGGATTTTCTCCCGTTGCGCCTCCAATTCGTTTTGCATTTTCCGGATTTCCGCCTCTTCGCGCTCGCGGCGGCGCACGACGGACTCCTCGGCCTGCTTCAGCTCCTGCTCGACCTTCAGCCGCGCCATGGCGGTTTGATCGCGGAATTTCTTCTCCAAGGCCTGCTGGCGCACCTCGAAGGCCTTCTTTTCCTCCGACAGCTTTTGCCGGCGTTGCTCCAATATCTCGATTTGTTTGCGGATTTCATCGCGATCATGCTGGTCGGTGGCCCGATCGTAGGTGCGGCGCAACTGCGCCTTTTCCTCGCGGATCAGCCGTTCGCGGGCCAGATAGTTGCGGGTGGCCTCTTCCCGCTCGCGGCGCAGAGTCGATTCGCGCTGGGTCGTTTCGCGAGCCTGCTCCAGATCGTTGAGAACTCGGGAAGCGCTCGAACCGGCCGATTTACCGCGCAGACGGCCCAGCAGCTTGGATCGTGGCGCAACCTCGCCGCGACGATAGGCGACGAAGTCGAAGCCGCAACGCTTGCAATTGTCCAGATCGTCAAAGGAAACGAAACCGCATTCGGGGCATTTCATAAGCCACTCCGCGAGTCGAAAGCAAATATCGGGTAAGGTCCTATCACGGCAATCGAAGCAACGTCAAGATATGTTAATAAAACGTTCCAACGCTGAAATTTATAAGTTATTTTCGACAAACAAGGGTTTTCGGCCGGAAGCGCGCCGGTTTCATAAAGATATAACTTCTTGATAAATAGTGGTATTTTCATGATTTGCTAAAGAATGGGATTTTAGCCTTGACCCTATTTAAACAGTTGTGGTAGAGGTTTTGCCAAGCGGTTGACGAGGGCTTGCCTTCGGCGACCGGCGTGGTATAAGTCTCTCTTGATAGTGAGAGAGCAAGGTTGCGTTGTTCTTTTACCTTACATTCGTATTGGACGATTGTTTCTCTGAAATTCAGGAGCCAACGGACAAAAACGGCAACGTAAAGGAGGAGTTTAAATGAAAGTGTGGAACAACAAATTGTTTCTGTTCGCGTTGGTCGCGGCGATGGTGCTGAGCCTCGGCTTCGTCCTGGCCTGCGGCGACGACGATGACGACGACGATGACGACGATGATGATGACGACGACGACGATTTCTTCGATGACGACGACGATGACGACGATACCGGCGACGATGATGACGACGACGACACCGGCGACGACGACGATGACGACGACGACGACGATGACGACGACGACGCTGACGCCCCGGTGCTGAGCGCGGGCGGCTGGGATCCGGCCACCACGACCCTCGGCGAGTTCACCGGTTACGATGAGCAGATGTACTACAGCGCCCTGTTCTGGAGCGTCTGTGACCCCAACAACGACCTGCTGCCTGACGGCGAAGTGTTCGTGTACCAGAGTGGCACGACCAGCCCGTTCCTGGCCGGCGACCTGACCTGGGCCGACCTGAACAATCCTCCGGACAGCGATCTGGGTAACGTTGGCGATTGCAACGCCCCGGTCCAGACCGGCATCAACGTTCTGTTTGCCCCGGAAAGCGACCCGGGTACCCCGGGCACCTACTGCGCCGACATCGAGGCTACGGACAACGCGGGTAACTTCAGCAACCTGCTGACCAACCTCTGCGTGACCCACAACCCGTAAGCGCAAGACCCTATCCGTAATGGTGAGGGCCTCCTTCGGGAGGCCCTTTTTTCATGCCCGTTCAATGAGTAAACCAGCCTGATTTACGCTTGACCCCCCACAACCCCCATGGTAAAAGATGTTGCTTTTCGACCTGAGGATGATGCGTCGAAGTATCGACGGTTTTGATTTCCAGCGTGGTATGCAAGGAGGTTTTTCATGTTGCGTACTTCCACCGACCGCAACGTATTGGTCGTTTTGGCCCTGGTGCTCAGTCTGTGCCTGACCGGCGCACTGTTGATCGGCTGCGAGGAAGATGACGTCGAAACCGAAGAAGGCGACACGGGCGACCTGTGCGCGTTCTGCGTTGAAGACGACGATGACGACAACGGCGGCGACGACGACGACGACGACGATGATGACGACGATGATGATGACGACGACGACGATGACGACGACGATTGGTCTTCCGACGCCGGCGGCCCGGTCCTGAGCAACGTCCGTTGGAATCCCGATGAAATCAGCATTACCGACGGCGGCTCCGTTTCGTTGAAGATCGAAATCTGCGACGAGGAAAACGATCTGTACGACGAAGGCGGCGACACCTGGGGCGGCGTGTACATTTTCACCGCCGGTTCCACCCAGGCCTTCCTAACCGAAAATCCGTTGGATATGTCCCGCTGGTCTTCGCTGTTGGAAGAAGGCACCGATTGCGAAGCCCCGACCCTGATCTCCGTGTCCGTCGGCACCCAGGGCATGGCCCCCGGTGAATACTGCGTGGACGTGGGCGCGACCGACGCCAACGACAATCACAGCGATCTGACCGAGGAAGTCTGCTTCACCGTTACGACGTGACGCACGACAAAGCGAACGATCCGAGCCCGCTCCCTTCGGGGGGGCGGGCTTTTTTTAATTAATGCACGTAGCCCAATTCACGCAGTTTCTTTTTCAGATGATCCGGAATCTCCCCGGAAATCACCCGTGGCGGAAAGCGCACTTCGTTGTTGGTGGCGGCGCGTAGTTGCTCGGCCCATGCTTTGGCTTGCGGATGCGCGGCGGCCAGATCCTTGCCCTCCGTCGGGTCCTGCGACAGATCGAACAACTGCACCGTTTTCTCATCGATCAGCACCGTTTTGAACGGCCAACGCAGCATCGCCCGCTGCCGCGCCCAAGGCAGATCGATGGCGGAATACACCGCCCGTTCGCCCGCCTGCCCCACCAGCAACGGCAGCAAACTGACGCCGTCGCTCTTGGGCCGCTTGGGCGACTTGACCGCCGCGAGGATCGTCGGCATGACGTCCACCAGGCTCACCGGCGCGGCGATGCGCGTGCCCGCCAGCCGGCCCTGCGGCAGCTTGATCATCAGCGGAATGTGCGTTTCCGGTTCGTACACGTTGTTGCCGTGCACCATCACGCCGTGCTCGTCGAAGGATTCGCCGTGGTCGGCGGTGACGATCACCAGCGCGTCGTGGTAGCCCGGCAACGTGGGCAGCAATTCGCCGAGATACGCGTCCAGCGCCGTGACTTCCGAATCGTACGCCGCGCGCAAATGCGGCACGACCGCCTTGTGTTTTTCGAAAAATCCGTCGCGCTGCAAGTTCCCCAGATCGTGCGAGGGCAGCACTTCCAGTTGCTTCCTCCAGTCCGGATCGTACGCGTCGATGTACGGCTGCTGCGGCATGTACGGATGATGCGGGTCGAAGAAAAACAAAAACGCGAACACCGCCTGGCCGAAGCGCTGCTCGCCGGTCAGGCGCGGCAACAATCCGGCCCAGGAGCCGGCCACGGCCTGCCGCGGCGTGAATTCGTGCACGACGTACTCGTCGAAGCCCTGCGCGAAGCCGTATTTTTCGGCCAGATGCCCGTTGGCGCTGATGCCGTAGGTGCGATAGCCGGCTTCTTTCATCGCCTCGGCCAGCGTCGTGTAGCCGTTGTTGAGCGTCTGCTGGCTCAGCACGCGGCCGTATTCCTGCAACGCCTTGGTCGTGCCGTGGTGGAACGGATACAAGCCGGTCATCAGGCTGGCCATGCTCGGCACGGTCCAGCTCGACGGCGCCAGACAATGTTCGAACAGCACGGCTTGTTGGGCGAATCGATCCAGCGCGGGCGTCGGGTGCTTGCCCCCGTAACAACTGAGCGCATCCGCCCGCAACGTGTCCACGGCGATCAGGTAAACCGGCATCGGCGGCGGACCGGAGAGCTTGGCGCAGCCGACGCACACCGCCAGTGCGACGACCAGCAACACTATTTTTTTCACGTAACCCCCAAGCGAACAAGACCACCTATCATGTACCGGATTTTTCGCGGCGGACCAAGGGGGGTTACTCGATTGTCGACGCCGGGCTTTCCGTTGGCGCGCTCGGCGCTTCCTCGGTTGCGGGCGACGTTTCCTCCGATGCGGGCGACGCTTCGTCGGTCGGCGCCGGTTCCGGCGTCGCGATCGGCGGCGGTGCGGGCGTCGGCGCGGGCGCCGGGCTCAGTTTATCCAACCACAGGCAATAGCCGCCCTGCTGGCTGGTGAAGCACAACTGATCGCGCAGGGTATCCAGGGTCAGGTAGCGCACGCGGCGGCCGACCTTCATCGTCCAGACGCTCTCCAGGCTCTGGCTGGCGTAAGCGGTGATCGTCCCGGCGAAGAAGTTGCCGACGTACACCAGGTCGCGCCTGGCGTCGAACTGCATGTACCGGCCGCCCTTGAACAGCGGCACCATGGTCTGCGGCTCGAAGGTGTCGGCGTCGAAGGCCTGCAACTGCCGCCCGAACAACGACGTGACGAACAACCGCCGGCCCTCGCTGTCGAGGGCGAGGTTGTAAATCAACAGGCCGAAGCCCACCGGCGCTTTCTTCTCCACCTGGCCCGTATCGCCGGCGATGCGCACCAGCTCGCCGCCCATCGTCACGGCCACCACGTCGTGTCCATGGTAATAATCGATGACCATGTCGGTCACCGAATTGCCCAACGTAACGCCGGCGCCGGAATCGGCCAGCGTCGAAGCGCGCAACACGTGCAGCATGTTCGTGTTCGAGGTGGCCACGTACAAGCGGTCCATGCGGCGATCGAGCCGCAGCAGGCCGACGCGCACGCCGTCCATTCCCTCGCGCTTGATCGGACGCTTGAGCCGGTTCGGGTCGTACACCATGATCTCGTTGCGGCCCATGTTGCCCACGTAAATCATGTTGGCGGCGCAGTCGAGCGCGACGTTGTCGGTCGTACCCCCGGTCATGGGGATCCGGCGGTTCTTGCCGGTCGCCGGATCGATGAACGTCAGGCCCGAGCGGAAGGTGAACTTGTTGCCGACCATAAATTCCTTGCCGTCGCAGGTGGGCGTCAGAAAGCGCGTGTTGCCGCCCAGGGCGCGCACCCAGCCACGGCGCTGGCCTTCGTATTCGAACACCTTGCGCGCCGCCGGATGATTGCGCACCTCGGCCCGGCCGCCCACGTCGAAATAGAAGGTCACACCGTGCGCGATGAGCATCGCCATGATCACGCTGATAACCAGCGGAAAGCGCGGGAAGTTGTCGCGGTCCGGCAGCCGGAAATACAGCGCCATCAGGCCCATCGCCAGCGCCATCGAGACCGTGCGCCCGAAGCCCATCGGCACCATGTGGATCAGGACGACCACCGCGACGACCACGAAGGTCCACCAGCGGAATTTCTTCCAGTTCAGCACCAGGAAGGCGATCGCGATGATCCAGGTCAGAAAGGTGTAAAAACCGAAGAACCGGCCGACCACCACGTTGGTCACCGCCAGGCCGAACAGGCTGCCCACGCCGATCAGCGTGCCCACCCACCAGGCGGCGCGATACCGTTTGACGCGCAGGACCGGATAACCGAAGGCGAGAAACAGCAGCAACAAAAGCACCAGCGGGGCCTGGCCCTGCCGCGCGACGTAGTAAATGCCCGCCGTCGGCAGCAGCGGCATCAGCAAAAAGCCGATGCAAAACGGCACCGCCGACAGGTAATCCTTCCAACCGATGCCGCCGAACCAGCGCTTGTACCAAGGCAAGGCTTTGCTATCTTCCACGGTCCACACACTCCTTTTCCGGCCTGCGAGCAGCAGACTAACGTTGTCTGCGCCCGCTCGCAAGAGCGAAACGTTTCAGAATCTTTTCGGTTAAAGACCACGCCGCGCCTTGACCGGTTCAAGCTTGGTGGTCACATTGGCCGCATGGAAAAGAAAACCGTTTTGTTCATCTGCACGCGCAACGCCTGCCGCAGCCAAATGGCCGAGGCGCTGGTCAATCATTTTCTCGGCGATCGATGGGAAGCCTTTTCCGCCGGCACCAAACCGGGCACGCCCAACCCGCTGGCGCTGCGGGCGCTGGCCGAAATCGGCGTGGCGCATCCGCACGCGAAAAGCGAGTCGCTCGACGTCTACGCCGATCGTCCCTTCGACCTGGTGATCACCCTGTGCGGCGACGCCGACCAAAACTGCCCCGTGTTTTTCGGCGGCAAGCGGCGCGAGCACATCGGCTTTGACAATCCCGACGCCGCCGTCGGCAGCGAAGAGGAACGCATGGTCGTCTTCCGGCGCGTGCGCGACGAGATCAAAGAAACGATCCTCGCCCGCTTGCGCGCGTACGATCCGGACGAAATCGCTCTCGTCCTGCCGCAATTGTAGGGAATCGCCTCAGACGTTCTTGAACTTCTGGTCCAGGTGATGCTCTTCCACCTGTACGCGCCACAGCAGCATCAGCATGTACGGCAGCATCGCCAGCCAGGCGGTGTACGCCTGCGCCAGTTGCAGCACCCCCACGAGAAACAGGAAGTTGCCGGCGTAGATCGGATGCCGGAAGTAGCGGTACGGCCCGTCCTTGACCAGCGTATGCGACTCGTCGTCGTTGTACGCGGTCGGCGCGTAATTGCGTCCCAGTGTCTTGTACGCCCAGGACGTCAGCAGCCGTGCGACGATCACGGTGACCAGACCCGTGAAAAACAACGCGGGAATGCCGTCATCGATCGGCGAATGGTACCACGCCTCGGAGATGGCCATGCCCAGCACGAAACAATAGGAGATCAGCAGCGGCCGGTAGGTGGGATCGCCGGCGAAAATGTCGGCGCGTTCGTCCTTGTGGTAACGTTGGCGCATGGCCAGCCCATGAGCCAGGGATAACACGGCGGTCAAAACCAGACCGGTCAACCAGTATTGCCAAGTAAAATCCATCGATGGTCCCCTCGTGCTCCCCATGGTGAAACTAGGGGCAAATCGTCTCGACGTCAAGAAACAAAACGAAATCCGGGAACACGACGATTTTTCTCCCCGAACATTCTCCCTCACCCCGGGCTGCGCCCGACCCTCTCCCCAAGGAGAGAGTGAAAACGACCGCCCGATCTCCCCGCTCCCGGCGGGAGAAGGGGCGGGGGTGAGGGCCATAAAAAAATCGGGGACACGACGATTTCATGTCCCCGGCGTTCCTTTATCGCGAATCGCTTTACAGGATACAGTCGTACAGGCAGGTCAGCAGCGGCGTGCAGTAGCCGTCCTCCTCGAATTGCGCGAAGCAGGCGTTGGTGCAACTGTTCTGGCCGCCCTCGGAAACGCAAAAGTCGACGCACTCGCTGCGTGACATGGGCGCCTCGTTCTCGTCTTCCAGATACATCTGGCAATCGTCGTAGACGACCGCGCAGGCCTGCTCGCAGGACGTACCGTCGCCGCTGCCGCCGTCATCGTCATCATCGTCGTCGTCGCCCCCACACCCCGCGACCAGCCACAGAGACATCGCCACAACCAACACCATCAAGGGCATCAAATACCCGACCTTCATGTTTACCTCCTCAGATTCCGGTTTGTCGTCGCTCATAATTGACTAATCGGTTAATAGCGAGGAAAACATGAGAAGCTTTTGACTGTTTGGTTAATAAATTTTCGAAAGAGAGTCGTGCACGTTGATATCACAGAAGAATTTAGAGATCTACTCTTTCAGCACGTCGATCAGTTCGCTCATTTCGGCGCCGCCGGTCAGTTCGAGGAAGATCGACTCGAGGCCGGAATCGGGTTCGGCCGACATCTGGCGCAGCTCGTCCATCGTGCCCTGGGCGATGATCCGGCCGTGGTTGATGATCGCGATGCGGTCGCAGACCTCCTCGGCCACTTCCAGCGTGTGGGTCGACATGAACAGCGTGTTGCCGTTGTCGACCAGGCGGCGGAAGATACGCTTGACCAGCCGCGCGCCCTTGGGGTCCAGGCCGACCATCGGTTCGTCGACCATGAACACGTGCGGCCGATGCAGCAGCGCGGCGCACATGATCAGGCGCTGCTTCATGCCGTGCGAAAAATTTTCAATCAGGTCGCCGGCCCAATCCTCCAGTTCGAACAGCTTGAGCAAATCGGCGCCGAAGGATTCGATTTCCTCCGCCGGCACGCTGTAGAGCCCGCCGATGAACCGCAGAAACTCCTTGGCCGTCAGCTTCTCGTACAGGTACGGCCGGTCGGGGATGTACCCCAGGATCGCCTTGGCCTCCAGCGGATTCTTGATCGCGTCGATGCCGCCGATGAAGATTTCGCCGGCGGTCGGCTGCAGCATGCCCACGATCATTTTGATCGTCGTGGTCTTGCCCGCGCCGTTGGGCCCGAGGAAACCGAAGATCTCGCCCTCGCGCACTTCCAGGTCGAGGTTGTCCACGGCCACCAGATCGCCGTATTTTTTGGTCAAGCCCTTCGTGGTGATCATTGCCACTCCAAGACGTTGATATTCACGCTTCCCATCAGCCGGATGATGTCGATCTGCCGGTCCAACCCGCCCGAGACGATGCGCAGGTGCGTCGCGTCGGCGGGAAACTGGCCGAAGGTGGCGTCCAGGCTGATCCATTCGCCGACGTACACGCCGTTCCACGCGTGGTAATAAAACGCGCCCTGATGATACACCAGGCCCACGTGCACCTGCGCGGGCAATCCGGCCGCGCGCGCCAGGGCGGCGAACAGCGCGGCGTGCTCGTTGCAGTCGCCCTGCCGGACCATCAGCACTTCCTTGGCGCTGGTCATCGAAATGAGCGGTTTCTTTTTCAGGTTGACGTTCACCCACTTGGCGATCGCCTGGGCCGCGGCCAGCGCGTCGGCGCCCTCGGGCACGATCTCGCGCGCCTGCCGGATGATGGCCGGATCGTCGACCTCCAGCAGCGGCGTGGCCTTGAGCAGCTCGAGCAGCTTTTCGTCGTCGCCTCGGTAGGGGATCTTGAAGCCGCCCTTTTCCGGCAGCGGGTTTTTCACGACGGTCAGGACGTTTTGGTCATCGAGCGTCTGGCGCTCGTCGTCGATCGGCAGATCGTCGAGGGTCACGCCGTTCAGGCGCACCTTGAGCCGCTTGCTCTTGCGCGAATCGGGAATCTGCTTGTCGCTGTTGACGGCGGCCAGCTCGGGGATGTCGGTCGGCTTTTTCGACCACCCCTGCTCCATCGCCGCCTGATGCGGTTCGCGCACCATGACGAAGCCGGCCAGGCGCTGTTCGAGCGTTTCGCCGCGCTCGTCGACGATCGATTCGGCGCGCGCCCCGGCCAGGTCGGTGACCACGCGGAACGCGACGATCTTCGTGCCGTCGGCGGCGGTGTGCTCGATGCGGTCGACCACGCGGATCTTCGCCTTGTCGTAGCGGAAGGTAGACGGCTCGAAGAAGGGCATCTCGTAGGTTTCGCCCACCTGCAGGCCGCCCTCGTCGGCCAGCAGGTCGGTCAGGTCGTCGGGCATCAGCGGCACTTCGGTCAGCGGCAGCGTTTCCTCGCGCCGGCCGGCGGCGGTTTCGATGTCCAGGTCCAGCCGGTTGCCGCGCACCGTGCCGATCACCTTGAACTTGACCAGATCGGAGCTCATCGAAAAATCGAGGTACTGCAGCTTGTGCTGCAAATCGGTCAGCACCTTGGTTTCGGTGCGCACCACCCGTTCGGCGCCCTGAATGGCCAGGCGCATGTAATTGTTGGTGCGCGTGACGTACCCCGAGGCGGTCTGTTTGCGCTCGCTGGCCAGCCAGCCGATTTTCGCCCGCTTGTTGCCGGGCTGCTCGATGTAAAAGCCGTACCACTTCTGGTCGGCGTCCAGGCCCTCGGCCGCGGCGACCTCCAACACGTTGGCGGCTTTCTTATCGGGAAGATTGCGCATGGCGAAGATCGTCAGCATGGCCAGCCACACGATCAGAATGATCCAGCGCACCGGTTTGGACATCGCCGCTCCTTTCATTCATGAAGGTAGCCGCTTCGGCCTTCGCGCGCAAGCAGGACGATAAACCTTCTGTGATTCAGGGGCGTTGTTGAAGCATCTGGCTGAGCACCAGTTCGGCGTCGGGTTCGGACAATCGCAGGCCGCCGGCCTCGACGATCGCCGCCGGCAATTCGAAGCGGTTCGGATCGGCGCCGGTCCAGGTGAAGATCGGCCGGCCGAGTTTGCGCATGTGCCGCCAGGACGAAGCGCTGCCGCTTTTCAGGCGTCCGCCGACCACCACCAGCGCCTGCGCCAGCCCCACGACGATCCGGTTGCGCGTGGGAAAGAAATCGCGTCGCGGCGGCGTGCCCGGCAGCAGTTCGGTCACCACGCTGCCCTGCCGCGCTACGCGCTCGAACAATTCGCGGTTTTTTTCGGGATAGCATTTGTCCAGGCCGGTGGCCGTCACCAACACCGTGCGTCCGCCCGCGTTCAGCGCGCCCCAATGCGCCGCCGCGTCCACGCCCTCGGCCCCGCCGCTGACGATCGTCACGCCGAAGGCGCTAAGTTTGCGGGCCAGTTCGCCGGCGAATTTGGTCGCCCGTTCGCCCGCCTGGCGCGGACCGACGATCGCCACCGCGAAAGCGTCCGGCGGCCACAGCGGACCGCGATAAAACAGAAACGGCGGCGGTTCGTTGATCCCGGCCAGCAGACGCGGATAATCGTAGGCGCCCCAGAATGTGCCGCACCCGCCGCGTCGAAGGAAAGCCTCGACCCGCTGTTGTTCTTCGAGCAGGGGAGCTTTGTCGCCGGCGGGAAGCAGCTCGCTTTGCGCGCCCAGCGCCGTCAGCGCCTCCCCCGGTGAACCGTGTTCGCGCACCAGGTCGACGAAGCGCTTGGCGCCCACGCCGTTGAACCGCGCCAGTCGCACAGCGGCGAGCAATTGCCGATGATGTTCGATCAGCAAGCCTTCTCCGATCGCTTCCAAAAAAAGAAGCCAGAGGGGGGCAGAGCCTCTGGCCTGAAGCAAGGTTGTCGTCCGATGTGCAAACAACGAACCTGGCTCAGGATTTTTGCAATTATTATGCCCACTTAGGCTATCTCGTGCGGCCTGCTGAAATCACTCGTTCATTCAACCGCTTGTCGCCAAAACTTCAAGCGACCTCTGCGGTCGTCCCCTCTGAAAAGAGTGATGAAAACTTAACATCTTTTCAAAAAGCTGAGGCGGCTCAGCTTTCCTGACGCTTGTAGGTGGACACTTCCAGAACGGCGTTGAGCAGCGTTTTGTCGTCGAAGCGCGCTTCCACGTGCAGCTTGCGCACGCGCAACACCTTGGTCGAGTACTCGATTTCGTACAGCAAGCGGGTCAGTTCCTCGAGGGTGATCTTCTCGACCCGCATTTCGACGGCCTCTTCCTGATAGAAGTCGTTTTTCGGCTTGGCCTTGCTGACCATCGAGTCGATGCCCTGCTTGACGTTCACCTTTTCGGCGATGCGCGACAACTCGCTGAGCAGCGAAAGGCTCTTGTTGCGGTTGATCTGGCTTTCGATGCGGTTGAAGTCGCCCTTGATCTGCTCGAAGCTCTTGTAGAGGCGAATGACTTCCCGCAG
This sequence comes from bacterium, assembly GCA_036725605.1. Lineage (GTDB taxonomy): Bacteria > Lernaellota > Lernaellaia > Lernaellales > Lernaellaceae > CALBTQ01. Next base: position 74,673 of record DAIMDW010000010.1, on the reverse strand, counting down.
CTCGTTTTCCTTGACCTTGATCTTGTCGTCGATTCCGCCGATGCCCAAGCGCGGCAGCACGACCACCCACAGGAACATCAGCACCGCGACCGCCGCGCCGGCGATCATGGCGATTCGTTTTTGATGATCGTCAAGGTTCAGGTTCATCGCGTCTACTTCGTCCTTGTCTTGGTTTTCGCCTTGGGTTGCGTCCGCGCCCCGGCGGTGGCGGAGCGCTCGCGGTCGGTCAGGTGCACGGAGAATTTGAATTTCACCTTCTCCGACACCGAGCGGCTCGACTCTTTTTTCACGCTCTTGAAGCCGGTCAGTCCGCCGAGCACGTTCTCGATTTTATCGACGTCGTCAAAGGCGTTGCATTCACCCTCGAACTTGAGCAGGTCCGGCGTCAGGTCGATCTTCTTGATGTCCACGGTGATTTCGGGTGGAATCGCCTCGGAGAGCTGCTTGATCACGTCCAGCGCCCGCAAGTCGCCCTCGCCCAGGAAGCCGACGGTTTTGTATTTGTCTATCGTTTTGCCGATCTGCGCCTGGAACTGCTGCAGCGGCTGCGTCGGCGGCACGCCGGGGAACGCCTTGAGGTAGATCTGCACCACCTGGTCCGACAGCGCCTGGTAATACTTGCGCTTTTGCATGTTCGACGCCACGACGTTGTACAGCAGCAGGGCCAGAATGATAACGCCCACCACCACCGCCGAGCGGATCGACGCCTTTATCGCCGTGCGTTGCTTGCGGTAGAAAAATTCGCCCAGGCGCAAATTGAGCTTCATGTTGCGCAACGGACCCACGCCGCTGTGTACCTCGGCGAACGCCGCGGCGAACCGCGCCTGGTTGACATGGTCGTCGTCGCTGTTGTTTACCGGCGCGCCGGCCGGCAACGACGTGAAGGGAGAAACCTCGACGCCCAATTCGTCGGCCAGCAGATCGTCCAGGCCCCGCAGGAGGCTGCCGCGGCCCAGCATGTATATCCGGGTGATCTCCACCCCGAACTGCGACCGCGCGCCCTGCAACACCTGCCGCAAGCGGACCAGCAGCGGCTCCAGGCCCTCGCGCAATACCTGCGCGACTTTGTCGTCGACCCGCAGGTCGGCTTTGGTCTCTTTGAGTTCCCGCGCCCGGTCGGCATCGATGTTCAGCGCCTTGGCCAGTTTTTCGTCCAGCATCGCGCCGCCCATCGGAATCGAACGCAGGTTGAGCAACTCGCCCTTGTCCACCAGCGTCAGGTCGGTGTAGTGCCGCCCGAAGTCGATCAACGCGTACGCGCCCTGCTCGTCGGGCAGTTGCAGGGTCGCCGCGGCGTACAACGAAAACGGAATGACGCCGACCTTCTTCGGATCGACGCCGGCCTGCGCCAGGTGCCCCAGGAACTTTTTGATATTCTCCTTGGGCGTGATGCACACCATTACTTTAAAGCCGCCCTCGGGAGCCTTGCCCAACACGTCGAAGGCGACGTGCATGGTGTCCAGATTGAACGGGACGATGTTCTCCAGCTCGAAGGGCAGGATCTGCTCGATGCGCCGGCGGTTATCGAACGGCAGGGTCAGAAAATGCGTGGTGACCTCCGCGCCGGGCACCGAGGTGTGCACTTCCTGATACTCGAGGTTGTGTTTCTTGAACAGATCGGCCAGTCCGAACACCCAGGGCGGCGGCGTTTCGGTCGGTTGCGGCGTCGGCTCCGCGCCGGGCACATCCGTCTCCGCCTCGCCCTCTTCCAGGTCCTCGGCTTGGGAGGTGATCACTTCCGCTTCCATCGGCGGCAGGCGATGCGCCACGTCTTCCGCGCGCGGCACGGGCTCGACATACGTGGCCAGCACGTTGACGTCGCGCCAGGACACCTCGGCCAGCACGGCTTTGATTTCCGTCGTTCCGATGTCGATGCCCAGAATCAGATGCGCCATCGAATTTCGCTTCCTTTTCGCTTTGTCGCCCCTTACAGACCCGGGGAGCGACGGCGAAGTTAAACCATCCCAAGCAGGATGTTTCTGTCTACCAGAACCTTCTTCCCGCTGCAAGCGGCAAAAGGCCGAACGCCCCCATCCACAGGCCTCGCGCGGCGTCGCAAAAAAGACGTTGGCGACTCCGGTCGATTCCTGTAACATGATTTCCGGATATGCGTTTTGCCTATGGTTTAAATCGACCACAGTGAAATAATTTTCTTTTCCCATGGGAAAAACAGTTTCGCGAAGGCCGTTGCAAAGGCCATGGAAAATAGAATAAATATATGATACTAAATTTCGGCTTTCAAAGGTTCGGCCCACCGCCGAACCGATGAATGTCCAATTTATCCTCATGTATTGGGGTCATAAGGAACCATCGCTGCGAATCGAAGTTTCGCGGAGGCGTTGAAGGTGAGGAAAATCGAACTGACGCAGGCGCAGCCGGGCGACGTACTGGCTCAGCCGATCGAAAACAACAAAGGCATCGTCCTGTGCGGCGCCGGCACCGAATTGACGCAAACCTTGATCGATCGCTTCGAACGCATGGAGATCATCTCCTTGTGGGTGGAAAGCAACGAGTCGATCAACAAAGAGCAATTCGAAAAAATGAAGGCCAAAGTCGAGCAGCGGTTTTCCCTGGTCGATGCGTGCCCCATTGGCCAAGTGTTGAAAGAAATCGTTCTCGAACGTTTGGAAAGTAGAGTCGGCTGATCATGTTGTTAGACAAGGACCAATTTCAGAAAAAGCTGGCCAAGCTGCAAAACCTGCCCGCTTTCCCCAGCATCCTCGACCGCTTCAACGAGATGGTCAAGGATCCGTCGATTTCCATGAGTCAGATCGGCGACGTGATCGGGCAGGATCAAATGCTGTCGTTGAAAATCCTCAAACTGATCAACAGCGCGTTTTACGGCTTCCCGGGGCGCATCAGCACGATCACCCACGCCCTGGTGCTGTTGGGCTACGACGTCGTCAAAGGTCTGATCCTGTCGGCGACCGTCTTCGAGGAAATGTCCAACGACTGGCGCGAATTGTGGAAGCATTCGCTGGGCGTCTCCAAGGCTTGCGGCTTGATCTGCGAAAAGCTGCGCATTCCCGATGCCGAGGAAATCGCCATGGCCGGTTTGCTGCACGACATCGGCAAAGTGGTGTTGATCCTCGAGGAGCCGGTGATCTACGGAAAGGTGCAGATGGGCGCCGCCAAACACGACATGCCCATCGAACTGGCCGAACAGAAACTGCTGGGCTTCGACCACACCGAAGTCGCTTCGTGGCTGTGCGATCGCTGGCACCTGCCGCAACGTCTGGGCGTGCCGATGGCTTACCATCACCACCCGGAAAGTTCGAAAAATCCGCAGATGCATTCGGTGGTCGTTTTCCTCGCCGACAACGTCACCAAGGCCGTCGGGGCGGGGGCGGAAGTCTGCAGCAAAGTGATGCCGATGCCGGCCATCGTCACCGATATGCTCAACATCAACCGCGCGTTCCTGGAACAGTTGGTGATCGATCTCGAGCGGGAGCTACAGACGATCTCGGCCGATTGATTCCTCTCCATCCGGAGGTAGAGGGTGTCGCAAGCGCAAAAGCGAATCATGATTCTGGATCCCGATCCCGAACGCGCGGATCGGATGGTCGAACTCATGGAAGCCGAAGATCACTTCGCTTATGCCATCGAAGATATGAACCGGGCGATGCAGCAGATCTACAACGAAGCGCCCGACCTGATCATCATGACCGCCATAGGCGACCGCTGGAAAACCTTCCTGCGCACCCTCAAAAACGACAGCGTCTACCGCTATCTGCCGGTGCTGGGTTTGTTCGAGGAAGGAATGCTCGGACCGACCACCACCTTCGAAGGTCTGCCGATCGACGACCTGCTGCTGTTGCCGCTCAACCTCGACGAACTGCGTCTGCGCGTGCGGCTGGCCATCGTCAAATCCAGCCGTTACCTCGACGCCAATCCGCTGTCGCGCCTGCCGGGCAACTACACGATCCTGCAGACGGTGCAAAACCTCATCGACAACAAAACGCCCTTCGCGTTGGGCTACATCGACATCGACAATTTCAAGCCGTTCAACGACCGCTACGGTTTCTCGCGCGGCGACGAAATCATCCGCATGACCGCGCGCATCATGACCAACGCGGTGCGCGGCTCGACCGATGCGATCGGCTTCGTCGGCCACATCGGCGGCGACGACTTCGTGCTGATCGTCGAGCCGCAGTCGGTCGACACGATCTGCAAACAGGTGCTGTTCAACTTCGACATGATCGCCAGCACCTTCTATGACGACGAGGACCGCATGCGCGGCTACATCGAGTCGGTCGACCGCAAGGGCAACAAGAACCGTTTCCCGCTGCTGTCGCTCTCGATCGCCGCGGTCATTTCGATCAACCGCAACTTCACCCACTACGGCGAATTCTCCGCCGCCGCCAGCGAAGTGAAAAAAGCGGTCAAACAGCTCGACGGCTCCAACTACATGGTCGACCGCCGCCACGACAAAAATGAAAACGACGATCCGCAGCTCGCGCTCGTCGAAGCCTGAGAAAACTCTCCCGATTTGATTGATCAATAACCGGATGGGCTATTTGCGCCCGGCGGGCTTGGCCGCCACGCGCTCGAGTTCCTCGATCTGCTCGGGCGTGCCCACGCAGACCATCGTGTCGCCGCGCGTCAGCGGCATCGTCGGATCGGGCACCGTGGTCGCCGCGCCCGCGCCGTACTCGCGCCGGCGGATGGCCACCACGTTCACCCCGAAGCGCGCGCGGATGTTCAAGTCGGCCAGCGTCTGATCGCTGAAGTAATCGCCGACGGTGATCTCGCGCGTCACCTGGTCCGGTTCGATCTCGACCAGGTCGCCCGTCTTGCCGTTGAGTCCCTTTTCCGCCTGCGCTTCCTGCTCGGTGCGCACGTAACGCACGCCCAGCGCGCTCTGGCGCAGAATCTCGCGGTTGTAGGCGTCGATCAGATCCGAACGATGCATCACGCCCAGGAACGTTTGATCCTTCTCGGACTTGACCACCGGCAGTTGGTCGACGTGCCGCCGGCCCAGCAGCTTCATCGCCTCGGCCAGCGACGTCTCGGGCGTCACCTGCGCCACGTTGGTGTACATGATGTCGTCGGCCAGCACCAAGCCGCCCAGGCCCTGGCTGGTCAGAATGTCCTTGGCCGTGTGCATGTTGATCTCGCCGCACAGCGTGTTGTTTTCGTCGACGACGTAAAACTCCGACTCTTCGCGGCTGAGCATCACCTTGACCACCGCGTCGAACGGCAGCCAGCGCGGAATCGGCTCGTGGTCGGTGCGCATGTAGTCGGCCACCGCCAGGCTTTGCAGAATCGTCTGCTCGCGCCCGCCGAAAATGTTGATCCCCTGCTTGGTCAGCTTGATCGTGTAGATCGACTCGGAGAGGAAGAAGCGCCGCATCGTGTTGGCCAGGATGCAGGTGATCATCAGCGGAATGATGATCAGGTAGTTGCCGGTCATCTCGAACAGAATCAGCATCGCGGTGATCGGCGCGTTCGTCGCCGCCGCCACCACCGCGCCCATCGCCACCAGCGCGTACGCGCCCGGATTGGCCGTCACCGTCGGCAGCCACGCGTGCACCGCCGTGCCGTACGCGCCGCCCAGAAACGCGCCGATCATCAACGCCGGCGCGAACACGCCGCCCGAACCGCCCGACCCCAGCGTGATGCTCGTCGCCAGGATCTTGAGCACGACGAGCAAGGCCATCGTCCACAGCGCGAACTTGCCGGCGTACAGCAGGTCGATCGCCTCGTAACCCACGCCGAAAATCTGCGGGAACCAAATGCCGATCACGCCGATCATCAGACCGCCGGTCGCCGGCTTGATCCAGTCCGGAATGCGGATCTTCTCGTAAAGCAATTCCAGCGCGGTCAGCGTGCGCACGTAAAGCATGCTCACCAGCGCCGCGCACAGGCCCAGGCCGATGTAGGTGAAGATCTCCCACACGCTCACCAGCGAAAAGGCGTAGGGCAGCCGTAGCGCCAGCTCGTCGCCGATGAACATGCGCGCCACGACCGTCGCCATCACCGAGCTGATCGCCACCGCCGAAAGCGTGCCCACCGCGAAGTCGCCCAGGATGATCTCCAGCGCGAAGAACATGCCGGCCACCGGCGCGTTGAAGGTCGCCGCGATGCCGGCCGCCGCGCCGCAACCGACGAAGATTTTCATCCGGCTCGGGCTGACCTTGAGCAACTGCCCGATGCCGCTGCCCAGCGCGCTGCCGATCTGCACGATCGGTCCTTCGCGGCCGGTCGAGCCGCCGCTGGCGATGGTCAGCGCGGAGAAGAACATCTTCGCGAACACCACGCGCATGCGGATCACGCCGCGCTTGAGCGCCACCGCGACCATCACCTCGGGCACGCCGTGGCCCTTGGTTTCACGCGCGAGGAAGTAAATCAACGGCCCGACGATCAACCCGCCGGTCGTCGGAACGATGACCTTCACCCAGAACGGCACGTCCCACAAAATCGTATAGGAAACCGTTTCGCCGCTCGCCAGGCGATTGAGCAGCGAGGCGAGCCCGAGAAAGCCGACGCTCAATAAATGGATGAGGTGCCGAAAGCCGATCGCGCCCAGACCGCCGCCCAGGCCGATCAGCGAAGCGATCAACATTAAATAGGTGGTTTCGTCGTTGCGGATCAGCGCCGCGTTCGCCGCGATGCGCCGCCACGTTTTTTGCATAGTGGCTTTCAAACCCGTACCCGTTCGGTGGAAATCCTCAGGCTTTCCTCTTTCGCGCGCTTTTTTTACTCCTCTGCTCCACTTGCCGCAAGTCTTTTCTGGCCGATCGTTTTGCGCGGTGGTTATGTTACAATGTGCCCGCCGAAACGGGAGGACGCATGGGCGACAAAAAGGCGCGGCGCGGCTGGCTCAACAGCGATCAGGTGCTCGAGAGCGTCGCGCGCAAATTCAAACTGACCGGCGTGGTCGACCGGCACCGCCTGTTCGCCCTCTGGCCGCAAATCGTCGGGCAGCGCCTGAACGCCGTGTGCCGCCCCGACCGCCTCAACGGCCACACGCTGGTCGTGCGCGTCATCGACAGCGTCTGGGGCCAGGATCTGCGCATGCACACCGACGTGATCCTCGAGCAGATCGCCAAACACACCGGCAGCGACCGCGTGACCAAACTGCGGATCGTCACCGGGCCGATCGCCCCGAGCGAACCGGTGGTCCGTCGCCCGCGTCCGTTGAACGACGTCGCCGTCGAAACCGCGGACATCGACGAGGCGCTGGCCCGTTCCGCCCTGCGCGATCATCCGCGGTTGAAAGACACCCTCGGCCACTTGTGGGCGACCACGCGCCGGCTGGCCAAGCGCCGCGAGGAGGATCAAGCTGAAGCCCGTTGATTCCCCGGTGCTGCGCCGCCTCGGCGCGTTCGCGTTTGCGGCGGCGATGATCGCCTTTTTCCTGCTGCGCCAACTGCCGGTCGGCTTCGCCGACGCGCCCGATTACATCCTCGCTTTCACCGGGCGGATGATCGCCGACCTGGGCGCCGACCGCCTGCCGCTGGCCACCACGCTGGGCGGACCGGAGCTGGGCTTCGCGCTCAACAACATGCTGCCGCTGAGCCTGGCCGCGCTGGCCGCGCTGTTTCACCTGTTTGACTCTTCGCCCTTCGCCCTGTTGCTTGTGCTGACGCTGCTGCATTTGGCCGTCGCCGCCAGCGTCGGCGTGCTCGCGCACCTGTGGGCGCCGCAACGCCGCACGGGGTGGATCGCCGGATTGATCGCCGCGTTGCACCCGGCGGCCGTGGGCGCGGTGTTCGGCCTGACCAGCCTGTCGATTCTGCTTGCCGCGTGGCTGACGATGCTCGCCGCGATTTTCACCGTGCTGTACCTGCGCCGACGCGGGGCCGCGTTATTGTTGATGTTGATGATCACCGTCAGCCTGGCCGTGTCGGCCGATCCGGTCGGCGTGCTCGCGATCGTGTCGGTCATCGCGCTCGCCCCGGCCTTGCCGGCCCGGGAACGCCTGGCGGGCCGTCGTTGGCTGCCGCCGCTGGCCGCGCTGCTCGGCGGGTTTTTGCCGTTGCTGTACCTGGGCGCGGTGACCGGCCTGACGCCCTACCTCAACCAACTGCGCGGTTGGGCCGCGACGCCGGTGGCGCATCTGGCCGCCTGGACGTTGCGCGCGGCCGCGTTGCCCTTCGACATCTCGCTGGGCACGTCGCAGGAAAAAATCGGCTTCTACGTCATCGCGCTGCTTGGCGCGGGCGCGCTGACGCTGGCGATCTACCTCACGCGGGCCCGGCCGCGCCTGTGGTTGTGGCCGGTGCTGGCCGTGCTCGCTCTGCTGCCGCATTTGATTTCCTTCAACGTGCCGCGGCCCGACGCGGACAACGCCGCCTTCGCCGCGTTTTATTTGCCCTTGATGTTCCTCACGCTGTGGCTGGCCGACCTGACGCCCGCGCCCGAACATCGCAAGCGGCGGTTCGTTTTCCTGGCGCTGCTGATGATTGTCCTTTTGCCGCAAACCTACCTCGCCGGACACAACCGCGCCGCGCGCGCCGAACGCGTCGACCGCCTCGGGCGCGAAATCAACGCCCTGCTGGCCCCGATGCCCACCGGCGCCGACGTGATTTTCATCGCCGCGCCCACCGACACCAAGCTGCTGGAGTCGGCCTTCCTCGCCGGCCAGTTCCGCGAGCCGTTCCCGCGCCAGATCCGCTTCCGCCTGTTGATGGGCGGGCGGCTGTACCCGGCTTCGCGCGGCACGCCGTTGGGGCAGCAGTTCCAAAGTTGGGTGCGCCTGCCCTTCAGCGAACAGAACCGGCTGATCGGCTTTTCCGAAAACGGGAAAAATCTCCTCGACCTCACCGACCAGGTGCGCGCGCGCATTCTCCTGGCCGAAGACGTCATCCGCCGCGAAGGCTACGCCACCACGCGCTGGCCGTTGCTCGACGAGCTGGCGATCAACCACTGGCCCGACGGCGAATGCGGCGAAACCCCGCTGGATCCAAACGACGTCGCCTGGTTCGTCGAAGGCTTTTTCTTCCGCCTGCACCCGCATCTGGGGCGCCTGCCCTTCTGATTTTATTTGGCGATCGAACGTCCTTGTCGCCCGCGCGGGAAAGTTGTAAAAGGGGGCCATTACAGCCTTGTTGCGAACACGCAGTGGGAGCAAATTATGTCCGATCCAACCAAGAAGATCTCCGAACAGCTTAGTTTATGGAACGACGGACCCGTGGCCAAAACGCTCGCCAAATTCCCCGAGCGGCGCGAGGCTTTCGCCACGACCAGCGACATCGAAATCAAGCGGCTCTACACGCCCGCCGACATCGCCGAGCACGACTATCTGCGCGACGAGGGCTTCCCCGGCGAGTACCCGTTCACGCGCGGCGTGCAGCCCACGATGTACCGCGGCCGCTTCTGGACGATGCGCCAGTACAGCGGCTTCGGCACCGCCGCCGACACCAACCGGCGCTTCAAGTATTTACTGGAACAGGGTCAGAGCGGTCTGTCGGTCGCCTTCGACCTGCCCACGCAGATGGGTTACGACTCCGACGCGCCGCTGTCCAAGGGCGAGGTCGGCAAGGTCGGCGTGGCCATCGACACGCTGGCCGACATGGAAACGCTGTTCGCCGGCATTCCGCTCGACAAGGTCTCGACCTCGATGACGATCAACTCGCCGGCGGCCGTGCTGCTGGCGATGTACATCGCCCTGGGCAAAAAACAGGGCGTTGAACCGGCGAAGCTGCGCGGCACGATCCAGAACGACGTGCTCAAGGAATACATCGCGCGCGGCACCTACATCTTCCCGCCCAAGCCCTCGATGCGCCTGATCGCCGACATCTTCGCCTACTGCAACGAAGTGGCGCCCAAGTGGAACACAATCAGCATCAGCGGCTACCACATCCGCGAGGCCGGCTCGAGCGCGGCGCAGGAAATCGCCTTCACGCTCGCCGACGGCATCGCCTACGTGCAGGCGGCGATCGACGCCGGACTGGACGTCGACCGGTTCGCCGATCGCCTCAGCTTCTTCTTCAACGTGCACAACAACTTCCTGGAAGAGGTCGCCAAGTTCCGCGCCGCGCGGCGCCTGTGGGCGGCGATCATGAAGGATCGCTTCGGCGCGCAGAGCCCCAAGTCCATGATGGTGCGCTTCCACACGCAGACGGCCGGTTCGATGCTCACCGCGCAGCAGCCGAAAAACAACATCGTGCGCGTGACGATGCAGGCGCTGGCCGCGGTGCTCGGCGGCACGCAGAGCCTGCACACCAACAGCTTCGACGAGGCGCTGGCGCTGCCCTCGACCGAATCGGTGACCATCGCGCTGCGCACGCAGCAGATCATCGCCGAGGAAGCGGGCGTGGCCGACTTCATCGATCCGCTCGCCGGCAGCTACGCGATCGAAAGCATGACCGACGACCTGGAAAACAAGGCCCGCGCCTACCTGGATCGCATCGACGAACTGGGCGGCATGGTCCAGGCGATCATGCGCGGCTACGTACAGACCGAAATTCAGAACAAGGCCTACGAGTGGCAGCAGGACGTGGAAAAGAAACGCAAGATCATCGTCGGCCTCAACAAGTACCAGCAGGCCGAAACGCCGCCCGAGGAACTGTTGCGCGTCGATCCGCGCGTGGAAACCGAGCAGGTCGCGCGGCTGACCCAAGTCAAGGCCGAGCGCGACAACGACCGCGTCAAACGGACGTTGGCCGCGCTGGCCGACACCGCCAAGGGCGACGGCAACCTCGTCTATCCGATCATGGCGTGCGTCGAGGCCTACGCCGGCGTCGGCGAAATCTGCGACACCCTGCGCGCCCTCTGGGGCAAGTACGACGAGGTGGTCGTCGTCTGATCTTCTCCGCTTATCGACGAAAGGCGCGGACCCGTTTCGCGCCTTTTTTTCATCCGGCAAACCCGTCAACCGCCCTGCTTGACGTTATTTTGCATCCGTTATATAAAAACAATAAGTGGAATAACTCTTTTATCGGAGCATTGCATGTTACGGATCACCCTGCGCCTAGGCGTTTTGCTTTGCCTAGCCGTCGTTGTCGGCGGCGTATTGGCATGCACGAACAAAACCGATACGCGCCCTCCCTCCTCCGTGCTCACACTGGAAGTCACTTCCGACAAAGTCGGCGAACCGATATTCATCGACGGCGAGGAACTGCCGGTCAAAACGCCCGCGACCGTCCAGGCGCCTATCGACAGCATCGTGAGCGTTGGCGAGGCGAAGCCTTTCAGCCGTTCCACCTGGTCCAGGCAGGACCTAAAACGCTGGCTGATTGGCGGCAATGAACGGTTCTTGCATTTCCGTGAAGAATCGATGGATTTCGGCACACGCCATTGGCTCGACATCGGCAAAGGCGAATTCGTTGTCGGCCTACTATTGAACTCTATCTATAAGCAATCGGACCTCGAGACCGTCGTCTCCCAACACAAAAACATCTATTACATCGATGAACTGCACGCGCGCAACATGACCTCTTTGGCGTGTTTGGCCGAATATCAAAACATATTTTATCTGCATCTCGAAGGGAACGGCCACTACGACAATCAGTGGGACGAAAATACCATTTCCGCTTTGCAATCCATGTCTAACATGCGTCATCTGGAAACGGTATTTTCCGACCTCGACCTTAACCTGGTTTCCAAGATGAAGCACCTTCGGGAGCTATATATCCTCGACGGAGCGGCTGCCAACCTTGGCGCCGTCAGCCAATGTCGCGAACTGCGCAAGCTGATCCTCACCACCGATAAGCAAGACCTGACGCCTCTGACGGAACTGCAAAACCTGACGGCTTTGGAAATATACACTTCCGCACGCGATCTGACTCCCATCACCAGATTGTCGAAGCTGAACACCCTGACCGTGGGCCTCGACGTGTCGACCGTTCCGCCTTTGGCCGGATTGACTCATTTGGAAAATTTGACGATTCGTTCCGGCAAAGAGTACGGCGAAAATCCTCCCTCGATTAACCGAGAAACGTTCGCCGGCATGACGCAACTGAAAATTTTGACGCTATCCTCTGTCGAAATATCCGATTTACAACCGCTGCTCGAATTGGAAAACCTCGAATCGTTGACCCTGAGCTCCCCCAATGTCGACCACCTTTCCCCGCTGGGTGAATTGGCCAAACTGACCGAGCTCGATCTGAGTACCATCCAATTCAAAAAACCTTCGGTCCTGACCGAATTGAAAAATTTGAAAAGGATAAAAAAGCTCAACTGCTGGGCGACCAACCTGGTAGACCTCGCTCCATTGGCCAAAATGACCGATCTTGAAGACCTGGATCTTTGGGCAACCGACGTTCACGACTTGAGTCCATTGGCCGAATTGACGCAACTCAAACGATTGAGTCTCTTGGGTACTCAAGTCACCGATTTACGGCCGCTGGCCGGCATGACCCAAATGAAATATCTGATTTTGCAAAACACCAAAATCGCCGATCTGACACCGCTGGCCCAAATGACCCAAATGGAGGTTTTGGATTGCTGGTCCACGGAAGTTACCGACCTGACACCGTTGACCAACATGACAAAACTTCGGGAATTGAACCTTACCGCATCCAAAGTCACTGACCTGACGCTGCTGACTGGACTGAAGAATTTACGAAGCCTCCATTTACGCGGATGTCCTGTGAATCAGGAACAAGTCGACCGGCTGAAAAAACAATTGCCGGGTTGTGAAATTTATTTTTAACGGCCTAAGACTTGCTGACGAATTATTAAAAAACTCCGTCGGCGATGTCGGTTGGCGGTTACGTTTCCGCCTTTTCCCACGGCAGGTAGAGCACGAAGCGGCGGCCGGCGCCTTCCCGCGTTTCGTAGTGCAGGTCGCCGCCGTGCTCGCGGGCGATTTGCCGGGCGACGGCAAAGCCCGGGCCGCGCTGTTCGTCGGCGAAGGGCGTGAACAGATTCTGCGCCGCGTTTTCGTCCAGCGCCGCGCCCTCGTCTTCCAAGGCGATGCGGATTTCCTCGCCGCCGCGCTGCGCGCTTAACCGCACCTCGCTGCCGTTCGGCGCCGCCGCCAGCGCCTCGATGACCAAGGCCAGCAGCACGTAACGCAAATGCGCCGCCCGGCCGCGCGCCCCCGGCAGATCCGCGGCGATCGACGCGGTCAGCTTCAATCCCTTGTCGGCCAAAAACGGCGCGACGGTCCGTTGCACGCGCGTCAGCAATTGGCGCAGGTCCAGCGCCTCGACCGCCTCGGCCTTCTCCTCGGCCACGGCCTGCAGGTCGTCCATCATCTGCAGCAGCGCGGGCAACCGCTCGGCGCACGACGCCTGCGTTTCGGCCATCGTCCGCAACTCACGCTGGAGAAAGCCCAGGGCATGCTCCGCCAGCCGCCCCAGTTGCCGGTAGCGGTCGACGGCCAGATACGGCACCACGCCCTTGCCCGGCCGCGCGGTGGGACGCGCCGCGGCCAGCACACCCTCGCCGTAGGGCGTCAGATCGGCCATGAACGACAGGTTCGCGCCGTCGGGCAGGCGCGTGGAGAGATTCAAACCCAGCGCCGCTTCCTTCGTTTTGCGCACACGGTCCAGGTGGCCGCGCAGCACCGGATCGGCGAAGCGCTTGTAGTTTTTGTTCCAGGTCGAGCTGCGCGACAGAGCGAACAGGTCGAGCCACGCGTTGTTCACCGCGCGCACCTTGCCGCCGCCGTCGGCGATCATCACCGCGTGCGGCAGCGCTTCGAGCAGCAGGCCGCCGTCGGGCGTTTCGCCCTCGTCCATCACGCCGCGCAGCCGCGCCGTCATGCGCATCATCGCCCAGCCGGCGACGAAAAACGCGTAGATCAGCGTGACGCCGCCGTAGGCGATGATCCAGGGCATCGAGACGTGAAAGAACGCCAGCAGCACGGCGACGCCGAGCCACAGGACGATGAATATCGCCAGCACCCGCGCCGGCGTCAGCCGGGCGATGCCGCGCAACCAACGATTCACGCTGCCCCCGTTTTTTCGGTGGCACTGATACGCCGAACGAAGAGAGGCTTATCAGTGTTTATATACACTGTTATACTCGCTCACGTTGTTCACTCGCAAAACAGCGCCACCCGACATACAATCAGACACTGATAAACTCGCTCGCTTTGCTCGCTCGTGTATCAGTGCCACCAATCATGGCTCCGGCGTCAGCCCGGGGTGAGGGCGAAAACACGAACCCTCATCCCCGCCCCTTCTCCCACGAGGAGAAGGGAGACCAGGTTGCCCGCTTTTACCCTCTCCCGGGGGAGAGGGTCGGGCGAAGCCCGGGGTGAGGGCGAAAGAAACTACTGCGTCGCCGTCATATCCCAGATCAGATCGAACGAGCCCTCGACGCCGGCGACGCGCAGTTTCACTTTCCCCTCTTCGCGGCGCAACGCCTGGCCGTCGGGCCCGACCGCCGGGAAGGTCACGCGGTACAGGCGGCTCCACTCGTTGTATTCGGGAAAGAGAAAATATTCCTTCGTGTGGCGCACGCGCAGCCGTTTGACCTGGCTCGCGCCGACCTTCACTCCGTCGGCGTCGATGAACCACAGTCGCCACGAGCTGTCCGGATCGTCCAGATCGTTGTCGCGCATGCGCGGCGTGTACCACACGATGATAAACTCGACGTCGCGCCGGTCTTTGTTGAGTTGCTCTTCGAGCATGAAGTCGGTTTCGTCGGCCGGCAGATCGAAGGCGCGCGCGTATTCGGCGACGTACCCGCGGCGCATCGACTCGCTGAAGTACGTGGCCGACACGATCAGGTGCGTTTCGAAATTGCGGTAGATTTTGTCGGACCGCGTCCAGTTGTCCAGCAAACGTTGGTAGCTGCGGTACGACCCTTCGTGTTTGACGTCGGGCTTGACCGCCGTCGGATCGCAGGCCGCCGCCAGCAGCAACGCCGCCAGCACGAATATCCATCGCGCGCGCATGATTCCTCCCGGTTGGACCGTGCGCCCACGCTACCATTTCACGGGGGGAGCCGACAAGCGCCCTTCGCCTACGGACGTTGCCATTGCAGACGCAAATTGCGTTTGATCTTCAGTTGCGAGCCCCGGCGGAAAGGCGCGTAGGTGGCGATGTTGCGCCGGGGGTTGAGCGGCGCGAGGCCCGGTTCGGGTTCGTGCCCGAAAAACAGCATCCGGTGATGCAGCCAGCCGATCGTCTCGGCCGGATGCGACATCGCCCGCCAGCGCGAGCCCGCCGAGCTTTCCACCGGCGTCCAGCCGATGCCGGGCAGGTACACCTCAACGACCTTGTGAAACACGCGATCGACGTACTTGCCGCTCAGCAAGCCCAGGTGCACCGGCGAGCCGGCCATGTAGCGCGCCGGCAGGCCGCGATTGCGCGCCAGGGCGATCATCAAAAACGAATGCTCGGAGCACGAGCCGTGCCCGGCGGCCAGCACCTCGGGCGCGGGCGGCTTTTTGCCGTCCAGGTCATAATTGAGCCGCTTGCGTACGAAGCCGACGATGCGCGTCATGATCTCCAGCGGCGCGGTCGCCTCGCCCACCGCCTCGCGCGCGGCCGCCTCGATCGCCGGGTGATGGATGTCGTACATCGGCCCATCGACCAGGTAATCGGCGCGGATGCGCGCGGGCACATCGGCCAGCGAGCCGATGCGCGCGGGGTCGATCCGCCAGCCGATGTCGCGCAGGCGCACCTCGGCGTCGTAGCGGATCGTCACCGTTTCGCCGATCATCCGCGGGCCGAATTCGAACACGGCGATTTGATACCCGTCGCGACTGTGCAGGATCTTCGCCGGGCGCGGCCGCAGGCGATAGGCGAAGACGTTCTGGTAAGCGTCGTCGGCCGGCAGCGGCAGCCAGACGCGCACCGGCTCGTTGTTCGGATTGCCGATCACCAAGTAGTCGGCCTCCAGCGATACCCGGTAGCGTTCGGCGGTCCGCTCCTCGCGCACCGGCAACACGGTCCACGGCCCGGGACGATATCCCAGCCGCCACCAATCATTTATGTCGGCGCGGGCCGGCGCCGCGCTCCATAAAATCGCCAACAACAAACCGGCAACGAGCAAACGTTTCATGATGTTATTGTCGGCAACCAAAGTCGGCGCGGTCAAGTCGGCGGTTGACGGCCCTTGCGCGGCGCACCTATGATCGACCAATCAACTCCAAGTGGTGGCCTATGCGACGATTCGTTCCCTGGGTGCTGGTGATCCTGTGCTTCGCCGTACCGGTGCTGGCCGGCGACGAGGGCGGCCGCGATTACGCTGCGCCCTACGCCCTGGGCTCACCGCTCGCCGGCGACGATCCGACCGCCACGGTCGTCGAGCTGACCGGCGAGGACATCATCGCCCACGGCGCGCACTCCGCCGCCGACGCCGTGCGCTACGCGGCCGGCGCGTTCGTCCCGGGCAACCTGCGCTGGCCCGAGCGCGGCGAACGCTACGCTTCGGTCAACGGCGCCGATCCCACGCAGATAAGGGTGTTCGTCGACGGCCTGCCGGTCAACCACGCGCTGTTCGGCACGCTCGATCTCGAAGCGCTGCCCGCCGATCAGATCGCCCGGTTGCGCATCTACGGCGGCCCCGCGCCGTTGGAATTCGGCGGCGAAGGCGGCGCGGTAATCGAGATCGTTACCCGCGAAGCGGGCCGCAAATTCACCGGGCGCTTCGACGCGCGCTTCGGCGACCACCGCACGAACTACTTCAGCGTGGGCGCGGGCGACACCGCCGAATGGTTCCAGTATTTCGCCATGGCCTCGCACGACAGCGCCGACGGCTGGCCGATGCCGCTGCGCTTCGACCTGACCAACAACGAGGACGGCGGCATCCGCGAATTCAGCGCCTATTCGCGCAATCACCTGCGCGCCCGCGCCGGCGTGCACTTCGCGCCGCAGGCCCAGACGCACGCGACCTTCTTTTACGACAATGTCGACCGCGAGATTCCGCACAACGTCTACACCGGCCGGCAGCGCTATTACCGCCTGCCCGAAGACACGCGCCTGGGCGGCCTGCTGCACACGCAGTTGGGCGCGTTCGGTCCGTTCTCGCTGCGCCTCACCGGTTACCTGAGCGCGACCGACGAGGAACACAACGAGTTCGCCACGCCCGACGACGAACTGGAACGCTCGCAGGTCAACGTGCTTACCCAGCGGGCCGGCGGCGCGTTGCTGCCCACCCTCGACTTCGGTCGCTGGAGCAAACTGACCGCCCGCGCGGGCCTGGTGCACGACGAAATCGACTTCGAAATTTTCGATCAATACAGAGATCGGACGCTGATCAACCAACTCGATTTTTCGCTGACCGACCGCCTCGATCCGATCGATTGGCTGCACCTGAGCCTCGGCGGCGGCTACGGCCGACGCACGGTTGCGGCGGTGCGCAACTTCGACGAACCCGACCCGCTGTCGTCGTGGTTCGGCCGCGCCGCGGTTGCCTGCGGTCCGTTCGCCGGTGTGACTTTGCGCGCGGCGGGCGGACGCTCGTTGCGCTTCCCGACCGTCGAGGAATCCTTCGATCGCACGGCGGGCAATCCGGAACTGGAGACGGCCTTGATCGATTCGGTCGACGGCGGCGTGCAAGCCGCGCTGCCCGGCGAAACGACCCTGGCGCTGACCGGCTTCTACCGGCGCACGAGCGATCTGCCGCGCCTGTCGCCGCCCGTGGAAGGCGAACCGCGTTTTTATTTCGTCGACGACGCCGAGGAAGCGGCGGCCGGTCTGACCTTCCGCGCCGCGACCGCGCCGCTGGACGGCCTGTACCTGAGCGCGCATTACACGCTGCAACAGGTGAATCTATCCGTCGAGGACGAAGACGACGAGCAGCCGGAATACCTGCCCGAACACCTGGGCGGCGGCGAAGCGCGTTACCGCCTCCCCTTCGGCCTGGGCGCGACGGTTTACACCGATTACGTCGGCGAACGGCACGAATGGTACCGCGGCCAGGACCTGACCATCCCCTGGTACATGACCGTCGGCGCGCGCGTGTTCTACGCCTACCGCAACCGCATCGAAGTCTACGCGCACGGACAGAACCTGACCGACGTTTATTATGAAACCAAGGCCTTCTATCCGGAGCCCGGCCGCCGGTTGGAGGCGGGATTGAAACTGACCTACTAAGCGGAAAACGCGATGCATCCACGACAGATCGAGCGGCTGGCCGAAGGCGTGCTGACGGGCCGGTCCGTCACCGCCGACGAGGCGCTGGCGCTGTTGCTGGCGCCCGACGAAGCTCTGCCCGCGCTGCTGGGCGCGGCCGATCGGCTGCGGCGTCACTGGCGCGGCGCGGGCGTGGCGCTGTGCGCGATCTGCAACGCGCGCTCGGGACGCTGCGACCAGGATTGCGCCTTCTGTGCGCAAAGCGCCCGGCACGCCGCCGATGCCCCGGTTTATTCCTTCGTTGCCGACGACGCGATTCGCGACGCCGCCAAGCGCGCGAAAAAAGCGGGCGCGCGCAACTTTTCCATCGTCACCGCCGGCAAACGGCTGAACAAAGCCGACATGAAACGCGCCGTGCGGTCCGTCGCGACGATCCGTAAACTCGGCCTGCGCCCCTGCGCCAGCCTGGGCATTTTGACCGACGACGAACTGCGCGAACTGCGCGACGCCGGTTTGAGCCGCTACCACCACAACCTGGAAACCGGCCGCAGCTTCTACGGCGAGATCTGCACCACGCGCTCTTTCGACGACAACGTCGCCGTGCTGCGCCGCGCGCGCGAAGCGGGGTTGGAGGTGTGCAGCGGCGCGCTGCTGGGCCTGGGCGAAACGCCCGCACAACGCGTCGAGCTGCTGTTGGAACTGCGCGAGCTGGGCGTCGATTCGATCCCGGTGAATTTTCTCATTCCGATCCCCGGCACGCCGCTGGCCGGCCGCCGCGAGTTGACGCCGCCGGCTTGCCTGCGCTTCGTCGCCGTCGCGCGCTTCGTGCTGCCTGACAAACACATCCTGGTCGCCGGGGGCCGTGGCGATAACCTGCGCCGGTTGGAGAGCATGATCTTCTGGGCCGGCGCGTCGGGCCTGATGGTCGGCGATTTGCTGACCACCGCCGGGCCGCCCGCGGACGAGGATCACCGGATGATCGCCGATCTGGGACTACCGCTGGTGGAGGATTGATCAGGCCGGGAAGATCGTCGTCGTCGCCGGGGCGACAAACGCCGGCGCATCGCCGATCGCCGCGAACGTCTCGCCGATGTGCTCGACGAACTGCAAAAACACGCGCACGGCCACCTCGTTGAGCACCGCGCTGGAAACAACCAGGTACAGCATCAAGGTCAAAAACAGCAGGCACAGCAACACCATCATCGACAAATTCATCCGCTGAATCAGCAGACTCTGGTACGCCAGGTAGGAACGTTCCCGTTCGCGCCGGGTAACCCATTTCGTTTCGTTTGTCGATCGACGGTTCATTTGTCTCTCCCGATAAACGCCGTCCGGTAAACAAAATATCAACTTCCGTGCCAAAACAGGAATTTGGAATAATACCCTATTATAACAAATAGTTATATTGAAAATCGATGAGCGGGAAGAATCTCGGTTTTTACGAAAACGGGAAAAATTTGACGTGTCGATTACATTTTTGTAATTAATGTTTACGCTGATACCGAATGGTTAATAATGCACCGTCTCGTGTGAATTAAAAGGATCGACCGAATGTGGCAGTACCTGATCATCACCGCCGACGAGTCGTTGCGCGCGCAGATCGTCGCGGCCCTGCAAAGTCAGAACGTCGCCATCGACCACGCCGCTTCGCTGACCGAAGCCCGGCAGCGCATCGCGGCCGCGCAGTATCATCTGCTTATCCTGGACGATAACCTGCTCAACGAGCCCGCGGCGGCGGCCGTCAAATTCGGCGAAACCAATCCGCCGCTCATTTTGCTGACAACCGCCGGCGATGCGGCCGTGCGCCCGGAAGCGGAGTGGACCGTGCTGCCCAAGCCGGTCGATCCGCAGGCCTTGCGCAACGCCGCGCAGGCCATGCGCAACCAGGCGCACCTGCAAAATTCCATCGACTATCTGCGCCATCGCGAGCCGTATATTTACGACTTCTCGCACATCATCGCCGAAAGCGACGCGATGAAAGCCGTGCTCGACCTGGTGCGCAAGGTGGCCGATTCGGCCAGCAACGTGCTGATCACCGGCGACACCGGCACGGGCAAGGAACTGCTGGCCGCCGCGCTGCATTTCAACAGCCCGCGCCGTCGGCAGAACTTCGTCGCGGTCAACTGCGCCGCGCTGCCCGACACGCTGCTGGAAAGCGAATTGTTCGGCCACGAAAAGGGCGCGTTCACCGGCGCGTACAAACGGCGCATCGGGCGTTTCGAGCAGGCCAACGGCGGCACGTTGTTCCTCGACGAAATCGGCGACATGAGCGCCTCGACGCAGGCCAAGGTGCTGCGCGTGCTGCAGGAAAGGCAATTCGAGCGCGTCGGCGGCACGCAGACGATCTCCGTCGACGTGCGCCTGGTCGCGGCGACCAACCGCAACCTGGGGGCGATGGTCGAGGAAAAAACCTTCCGCGACGATCTGTACTACCGTCTCAACGTCGTGCCGCTGCACCTGCCGCCGTTGCGCGAACGCCGGGCGGACATCCTGCCGCTGGCCGAATTCTTTTTGCGCAAATTCCGCCACGAGCTGGGCCGGTCGGGCCTGACCTTCGCCCCCGCGACGGTCGCGCGGCTGCTCGAATACGACTGGCCGGGCAACGTGCGCGAGTTGGAGAACGTCGTCGAGCGCGCGGTGCTCATCGGCGGCGGCGCGCTCATCGAGCCGGCCGATCTGGTGCTGGAACGGCCGACCAAATCGTCGATCCGTCCGCCCACCGCCCGCGAGGATCTGAACCTGGCCGAGCTGGAGAAAAGCGCCATCGCCCAGGCGCTGGAACGCGCCGGCGGCGTGCAAAAAGAGGCGGCGAAATTGCTGGGTATCAGTCCGCGGGCGATTCATTATAAAATACGAAAGTACGGCCTGCTGTCGACGCAGCCGGAGGCGGGAGAAAAGCAATGAACATTTTGGAACAACTCAAAGACATCGTCGAACTGCCCACCATCCCCACCACGCTGGTGCGCGTGCTGCGCGTGGTGCAAAGCGAGGACACCGACGCCAAGGATCTGGCCAAGGTCGTCTACGTCGACCAGGCGCTGGCCGCGAAGATCCTCAAAGTGGCCAACAGCGCGCTGTACAGCCTGCCGCGCAAGGTCAACGACATCGAGCGCGCGGTGGCGCTGCTGGGCTTCAACGAAGTGCGCGATCTCTCGTTGTCGATCAGCGTGTTCGATTCGTTGTATCTGCCGACCGGCGGGGCGTACTGGAATCGCGCGAAGTTCTGGGAGCATTGCTTCGTCGTCGCCTACCTGACGCGCGAACTGGCGCGCAACATGGGGCTGGAGGGCGGCAACGCCTTTTCCGCCGGGTTGCTGCACGACCTGGGCAAGCTGATTCAGGACCGCTATTTTCCGATCGTCTTCCGCCAGATCATCGAGCGCGTCGACGCCGAGCAACTGCGTTTCATCGACATCGAAACCGCGCTGTTCGGCACCGACCACGGCGTGATCGGCGGCTACCTGCTGGGCCTATGGAATCTGCCCGACGAGCTCGTCGCGGGCGTGAGCAACCACCATCATCCGGTCGAGGAATCCGAGAAGATCGCCACGGCGGTCTACTGCGCCAACGAGCTGGCGCACATCGGCGGCTTCAGCGTACTGCCCAGCGAGCCCGACAGTGTGCTCGAAGAGTTTTACGCCTCGCCGATCACCGTCGCACTCAAAGAAGCCGGCCGGCTACCCAGCGAATCGATCCTCGCCAACTCGCTGGTCAAGCTGGAAGAAAACGCCGAGGAACTCTCCGCCCAGGCGGCGATGTTGCTGTAGGCGTATTGACGATCCGCCAACCCTGCGTTAAAGAAACCTATGTACCGCCCTTTGAATGTTTGGGTTGAATCATGAAACACACGGGATTGGTGGTCGCGTTGATCGCGGCGGCGTTGTTGGTCGGCGGCATAAGCCATGCCGCGCAGGTGGAAGGATTCCTGTATCACGACGCGAATCAAAATTCGCAGTCGGCCTACCTGCAGGAGTTCGCGGGGAAAGACGTGCCGCTGCGCGACGTGCTCGTCACGCTGTACAACGGAGCGGGCGACGAGGAAATCCTGACCGATCGATACGGCGCCTATTCGTTCACCGACCTGGCGCCCGGCGCGTATTTCACCGCATTCGATCTGCCCGCTTACGAGTCCACCAGCGGCAATCGCGGCCGGCGCACGGCCGAGGCGATCGCCGAAGGGCATCTCAACCTCGTCTGCCTCGGCGACAGCATCGGCGTGATGATGTATCCGCCGGAACTGCCCTACCCCGAGCGGCTGGGCGCGCACTTCGAACAGTTGACCGACGTCACGCTGCACAACATTCACGTCGGCGGCTCGACCAGTTGGGAATGGCTGCCCGGCGACGAAAAGGCCTATTACGAAAACCGCCTGCTGCCGGTGCTGGCCGACGCCGACCTGGTGACCATCACCATCAACGGCAACGACTTCGCGCCCTACGCGGCGGGGATGTCGCCGCCTTACAACGTGTGGGAAATCATCCAGAACTTCCTCGAGCATCCGGAGTACGCGCTGCAGTCGCTGCCGCGCACGATCCAGTTGCTCGAAGCGATCCGCCAGGAAAACACCGACTGCGACATCGTGATGATCCTCTATCCGAACTTCTTCAACAGCACCTGGATGCAGGACGTCGTCGGCGATTTCCTGCCGCTGGTCGTGTGGTTCTACGAATTTTACTACTCGATCGAGCGCTACCAGGTCGCCGACCTCGACGGCATTCTGATCAGCGACACGCTGCTGGCGATGGATGGCTTCTGGATGGACGATTACCTGCACGACGAGGTGCACCCGACCGAAGCCGGCTCGCAGATTTACGCCGATGAAGTGTTCAAAACCCTCGGCGGCGTGCTGCTGGACGAGGAAACGTCGGTCGCCGAGCAGATGATCGGCTTCTACGCGCCGGATTACTACGCCGGAAATAACGTGGTTCTGCAAGCGAAGTGATCAAGCCCGCTGACTTGTCTTACCTTACCGCCAGCTCGTCGACGCCGATGTCCCACCCGTCGCCCTGAGGACGAGCATCGCCGTCAATGTCGAAGAACAAATCGGGATCGTCGCACCACGGCGTCGGATCGATGCCCGCGTCGATTGCCGGGCTGCCGGGCTGCAAATGATAATCGCCGCCGGCCGCATCGACCAACGAGGGATTGTCGGTGAGGTTGTCGGCCGCCGCCTGACAGCCGAACCAACCGCAGGCGTTGAATTCGGCCAAATCGGTGAGACAGGTCAGCGAGAGCCGGTTGTAAAGCAAACAAGCCGGATTCGGCGCGAAAAAGATGTTGTTGTCCACCGTCAGCACTTCATTGTAGCCGCCCAAGGAAATCATTTGCAGGCCGGCGGTTTCTTCATCGGTCAGGAAAATATTGTTGAGCATGATCAGCGGCTGATCGCTCGTCGCCCTGATAAACATCCAATTGTTCGCGGCCGCCGCCGGCGCGTAAAAGATGTTATGCACCAACAGCCAGGACGTGTGTGAACCGGTCGCCAGGCCGAAGATTTCGGAATTCTCGCCGGTGATGCGGCCGGTCTCGACGCGATTGTTGATCATACTGACCGTGTTCGCGGTATTCGCGCCGACCAATGTATAAGAAACTACTTCGTCCAGCGGGGAATTGCCGCCGTCGATCGTATTGTTCGCCAGCAGAACATCTTCATCGGTACCGATGTACACGCCGTAAACCAGGCCGCCTTCGTTGACCACGTCCGCGCCCGAAATGGCATTGCCGATCAATTGCGACGGACCCCGAAGCGAAACTCCTCGGGCCCAACATTGGCAGCGCGAAGTCGAATTGCCGCCCGTTCCGCCGGTGATTTCATTGTCGATCAGCAACAACTCTCCCCGGCTCGAAACGCCCACGGTCCCGCACCCCATACAATCCGCCCAATCGTTGACCGTGCCGCCGTCGATCTCGCTGTCGCGGATCATCGCACGCGCCCCCGCCGCCACCGAGACGCCGGCGGTGTACGACGTTTCCAGGTACCAACCACGCGTGCCGCCATAAAAGTAGGAGTCGAAAACGCGCATCGTTCCTTCCTGGACGCGCGCGGCTCTGGTGCTGCCCGGACCATAGTCCAGCCAGAACACCATGATGCTGCTGTCGTATACGGACACATCCCCGCCCGCCACGAGCAAGGAGGTCGATTCGTTGCCATACAAAGCGAGGGTAACGATCCGATCGAGCAATACCACGCCTTCGCCGACTTCCAGGGCAATCTGTTCGCCGGACCCGCTAAATTCGTGTTCGAGATAAAGCCCCGATACCGTCAGCGGCGCTTCCGGCTCGATGACCATGCAGTTCGCGCTTTTGTCGGTGATGGCGACAATCAGGTGAGAATATTCGCCGGCGACCGGCGTCCAACTGGTCGGGTCCAGCCCGCCATGCAGGCTGCGCTTCAACACAATAAGATCGCCGCTTTCATTGTACACGCCGACGCCGACAAACAAGTCCTTGCCCAAGGTCGTCGCCAAGGCCACGCCCGCCCGGATCGTGTCGAGCGGATCGTCCATGGTGCCCGCGCCGCCCGGCGATCCATCCACGGTGACAAAAACGCCGTTGTCGTTGCTGGGAGTAAGGTCGTTGCCGTCGCCGTCCTGGTCGATGCCGTCCGCAGCGATTTCCGGCGCGCCGGTGTAGCGTAGCGGGTCGGCGTCGTCGAAATCGTCATTGGGTTCGGCCCAGCCGAAGGGACACTGTTCGGCTTCGAAAACCTGCGAGACGCCCTCCACGCCGTGGCCGTCGTAATCTTCATCGAGGTAACAGGTCAAAATCACCGGGGTCGTATCGTCGTCGGCCGTGTCGTCGTCGGTCGTATCGTCATCAGTCGTATCGTCATCAGTCGTATCATCGTCGATCGTGTCATCGTCGGCCGTGTCATCGTCGGTCGTGTCGTCGTCGATCGTGTCATCGTCGGTCGTGTCGTCGTCGATCGTGTCATCGTCAGTCGTGTCATCGTCGGTCGTGTCATCGTCAGTCGTGTCATCGTCGGTCGTGTCGTCATCGGTCGTGTCGTCATCGATCGTGTCGTCATCGATCGTGTCGTCGTCGTCGGTCGTGTCATCGTCGGCCGTATCGTCGTCGGTTGTATCATCGTCGGTCGTGTCGTCGTCGAGAGTGTCGTCATCGAGCGTGTCATCGTCGGATGTGTCGTCGTCCGTTCCGGAATCGTTGTCGTCATCATCGTCGTCAGGCGGGCAGCCAAGGCCAACGCTCAGCGTAAACATGAGGCATAACGAAACAACCAAAAATTCAAGTTTTGAATTGCGCATGACATCCCACCCAAGAATTCGCGGTTTTCGTCTTTCGACTCCTCGACGCGACTATCGGCTTTATCTGTCAAGGATAACATTCTTACTACAGCAATAATCATGCCGTCCATAAATGCTAAAATATCGTGGCAAATGAACATTTTCACTCCCGATTCACTGGGAAATGCCGCGGAAAAATCAGCGCCGGCGGTAAAAATTCGTCGCGAATTGTCACGCCTTCCCAACACGAAACAGCGAACGCGCGCATCTTTCATTTGCCGCTTGCCTACCTCGCCGCCGGCGCTCTTCTTTACAAGACTTATTCCACCGGATATATTTTTAGCGGGATATTTCACTACCAGGCACGATTGGAGAACGTGAGCGATGGTTGTCTGCCCACAATGCGGCGCGCAAGTTCAAGAATCCGAAACCCGCTGTCCCATTTGCGACAGTCCGTTCCTGATTTCCATCCGTCGCAAAGGAAAAAAGGAAGAGACTGTCGTTCCCGTCGCCGCGTCGCCGGAAGCCAAGACGATCCGCGTGTCGGCGCAGCCCGACGAACCGGGCTTCGTCAAAATGGCGATCTCCGATTGCCGGGCCTGCGGCGCGGAAATGCGTTACGACGAAGCGCGGCGGCTGTTCGTCTGCGACTATTGCGGCTCGCTGGCCGTGTTGCCCGCGCCGCCGGTGCGCAAAACGACCGACGACGACTTCGACGAGATGGCCATCAAGGGCGAAACGATTCTCGAGGAAGAGATCATCCTGGAGGAAGAGATCACGATCATCGAGGAGGACGACAACCTTTCTTATGAGATCGTCGAGAATCCGCCGCCGCCGCTGAAAAAGCCGCCCCGCAAAAAGCCGCTGCAGATCGTCGCCCCGGAACCGCAAACAGCCCGGGAGGCGCCCGCGCAGTATCTGCCGATGCTCAACAACGAAAAATACGCCGAGGATTTTTTCGGCCAGTGGCGCGAGTTTCAGCTCATGGCCTTCCACCGGTTCCAACAACCGAACATCGTTTACCGCGCGGCCGAATCGTTTTTTTTGCCGGTATATTCCTACAACGCCAAGCTGGACATCATCACGACTTTCGACAACGGGCGCATGAATTACGCGACCCGCACGCACTACCACGACCACTTCGCGTTCGCGACCACCTGTCCGCCCTGGTGCCACAACATCAACAACTCGCGGTGGTTCAATGCTTCCTACGGCGTGGCCCTGACCAAAGCGGCGCCGGACGCCGGTCCCTTTCCGCCGCCGGAGCGCAACGTGCATGCGCTTGACGACAAAGTGTGCGCCGACTTTTTCGTTTTCGAAAAGAAAAACTGGCTCAAGCACAACAAGGACGCCGACGAGGCCGCCTCGGTGCTCTTCGAATTCACCGACTTCACGCGGCGCTTGATTTACCTGCCAGTCTGGCAGGTGCGCTTCACGGTCGACGACGACAAACACCTCCTTTGGTTCAGCGGACAAACGGGCAAAGAGCTCGGCAGTTCCTTCGACGCCATGGCCGAGAAGGTCCGGGTGAACAATCCGTCGGCCGCCAAGTCCGACGCGGCGACAGAGGAATGAGGCGATGAACCACTGTTCGCATTGCGGCGCTCAGCTTGCCTCTCCGACGACAACATGCCCGCACTGCGGCGAAACGCCGGCGGCCGCTCCGTACACGGCGCATCGGATCGAGGTGCGCACCAGATACCTCAACGAAGGTCGCTTCGAAATGGCGATCCCCACCTGCCCGACTTGCGGGGCGGAACTGACCTACGATCCGCCGCACCGACGTTTTTATTGCGCCGCGTGCAACGATTACAGCGTGCCGTTGCCGGCGATGCTCGACCTGTACAAGAAAACGGCACAGTACATTCCTTTTAACGACGCGTACACCAAGGTCAATCCGCGCCTGGGACCGACTCGCCGTTACTACCTGCCCTATCTGCTGATCAACGGCCGGGGGTGGATCACCGGTTTTTCCAACGCCGTCATCGACGTCATCGTTCCCGTGTACCGGAGGAAACACGCGTACCCGCACGATCCGCCGGCCACCTGGCCCTACTACCTTTCGCTGCTACGGCCGCTGCCGCACGATTGGGGCAAAACCGAGAAAGTGATTTCCGTCGCGCCGGGCGAAAAAACAATTCAGGAGATGGCGGAGAAGGAAATCGTCGCCCGCACCTATCGTTCACTAAAGCGCTTTCACTCGGCCGACCTGCCGATGGATGTCGTCGTCGACGTCGCTTCCATCAAGTTGATTTACCTGCCGGTGATCGAGGTCGAAGTACAAGTGTTCAACCGGAAACGAACCCTTTTCATCAACGGACAAACCGGCAAGCGACCGGAGGCCGAATCCTCCCTTTTCTGGATGTTGATTCTATCGGCCGGCGCGCTGTTATTTTTAATCCTTTGGTTGAATTTTCGTATGTAGCGCGTTTGTCGCGCGCATCGGTATAGGAGAATGTCCGCGATGACCCACTGCCCCGAATGCGGGTTGAAAATCCAGGCGCAAGGCGACCGCTGCCCCCTGTGCGGCCGGACGGTGGGCGAGGAAAAAACCTGTCCGTCCTGCGGCGCGCCAATGCAATACGAGCCGGAAGACAATCTGTACCGCTGCCCGCACTGCGCGGCGGTGCAGGTCACGACTTACACGCCGACCGAAATGGAACGCCTGCTGCCGCATTACCTGCCCTTCACCGTCGCCGAGCCCGACGCCAAGCGGGAGGTGAAGCATTACCTCGGTCTGGACCGGCACGTTAAAAACATCTTCGGCGACATGATCCGCGTGAAGGCGCTGCGCCGCGTTTATCTGCCGTACTGGGTGTTTTCCGTCGAGGCCGTGACCCGCTCGCCGCAGGGCGTTGCCGACGAAACGTACAAGGACAACATTTTCCCCGCCTTCGACGACCGGGCCGCCTTCGAGGTCCGGTTCAGAGACATCTGGCCTTACGAGCTGAGTGCGTCGCAGCGGTTGTCGTCCAAAACGGAGGATGAATTCGACGCCCTGCCCATCGTCATCGACGCCGCTGAAGCGCGCCGGCAGGTCGCCCATAAACTGGAGAAACATCAGCTCGCCGCCGTCCGCAAACGCACGGGCGATGAGACGATCGCCGACGACATCGAAACGACCTTCCGCGGCTGGACGCTGCGCCCGCTGTTCGTGCCGGCCTGGGAAATCGAATACGACTACGTGTTCAAATCCGGCCGCCTGCTGATCAACGGACAGACCGGCGCGGTAACCGGCAACAAACCGTCCATCGCGCTGATCGTGATCATCGCCCTGTTCCTGGCGCTGTTTTTCGGCCTGCCCTACGGTTTGAAAATTTTCTCGGCCCTGTTCGGCTGCGTTTACCTGCTTTCCGATAGCGAGGATCGATAGATGTCGTATTGCACCAATTGCGGAAAAAAACTGGC
This sequence comes from bacterium, assembly GCA_036725605.1. Classification (GTDB taxonomy): domain Bacteria; phylum Lernaellota; class Lernaellaia; order Lernaellales; family Lernaellaceae; genus CALBTQ01. Next base: position 46,097 of record DAIMDW010000010.1, on the reverse strand, counting down.
TCCGGGCCAAGAGCGCTGCCCGGTCTGCGCACAAAAAGCGGCCGTCAACAAAGCGATGGAAGAGCGGTCGATTCCCGTCGTCAAAGACTCCAACTGCCCGTCCTGCGGCGCGGAAATGAAATACGATCCGCACAGCAAGCTGTTCACCTGTCCTTATTGCCGCACGATGCAAACCGTTGTTCACTTCCCGTCGAACATGGCGCGGATGCCCGCACAGTACCTCCCCTTCGAGATCGTCGAGCCCAAGGCCGAAAGCCTGCTCCACGAATTTCTCAACACCAAGGGGCCATTCAGTTTACGCAGCCGCCGCAGCGTTCAGATCGAATCGTACAAGCGCGTGTATCTGCCGTTCTGGCTGTTTTCGACGCGGGCCGCTTCGAGCTACTCCACGCGGTTCGACACCCCGCTGCTTTCCATGCTCAGCAGCGGCTCCGAACCGGCGACCGAGCCGTATGTGACGGACTTCCCGCACCTGGCTTATCCGGCCTTCCCGGATCGGGGAATTGATCGCACGAACTACATTTATTTAGCGCCCTATGATTTCTCCAAGGCCGAGTCGCTGTTCGCCGGCGCGCTGGGCGAGGCCGAAGTCGAACCACTCGTGCTGCCGATCGCCGACGCGCAGGCCAAGGCGGTCGATTACATCAAGCGCAAGCAAGTGGAAACCTGCGACCAGAAGATTTTTGCCGAAAACCTGGCCGTGGCCGAAATGCATACGCAATGCCGTGACTGGACGGCCGGGCAGGCCTTCGCGCCGGCCTGGGAAATTCGCTACCGATACCACGGTGAGCCTTATCGGATGCTGATCAACGGACAAACCGGCCAGGTCAACGGCGTGGATCCCTCATTCGTCTGGACGGGCCAACGCAAGTTCGCACTGGCGATGCTGATCATCCCGGCCATCTTTGTGTTCGCCAAATTGAGTTGCGATTGACGATCCGAAAGGAGCGAGCGGATATGCCCCTTTGTCCCGAATGCGAATTGATGATCGAGGCGGACGCCACACGTTGCCCGTGGTGCGGCAAGCACATCGTCCCCGAGGAAAAGGCCGCCAAAATCGAACAAGCCAAAGCCTATATCGATGACGACGGCAACCTGCAACTTGCACGCTCCAATTGCACCGAATGCGGCGCGGAAATGGCTTTCAACGAAGAACAAAAGCGCTTCGAGTGCCCCTATTGCGGCGCCACCGCCATCGTTCCCGAATCGTCGATAAACAACATCGACTCCGCACCGACGGCGGAGGAAGACGATTGGGATTACTCGCGTCCGCCCGCCGAGCTGCCGCCGCGCGCCATCGCTTTTCAAATCAGCGAAGAGCAGGCGGGCGAACGGTTGCGCGACATCCTTGACGTACAACAACTGGTCAGTTGGTGGCGCCGTAAAAAATCGCTGAAGATTCTGGCGATGAACCGGGAATTCTATCCCGCCTACAACATTCACGTGATGACCAGATCCGTTTGGGAAGCAACGTTCACCATAATTGCGGAGCTAAGCGATCAAGACATTGTCAATCTTGCTTCCGGCAATCCATTGCCGTTCTCCGGCGCACAAAAGCTCTTGGAAAAAGACTTCGCGGCCGGCATGGACTTGACCGCTCATCGTCATTTGTTCCTGCCGGCCGGTCACGAGATTCCCGAGTTGCTCAAAAAAAGCGGCGTTATCGACTTCGCACCGCAACCGATGCAATTGCTGGACGAGATCGCCGACCCGCCGCCCGACGGCTGGCCCCAACCGAAGATTTCTTTCACGCAGGCAATCGACCTCATGCGCCAGACGGCCGTCAACGTCGAGTATCTACGTGTCGCGGAGCTTCTGCCGCCCAATGTTGGAAAATTTGCTTGCGATACGCGGGTCGACGTGCGCACCGGCGGGTTGGTGTATTTACCGTTGTGGCGAGCAAGTTTCACCGTCGGTCGTAATGAGCACTCCTGCGTGCTCGACGGCGTTACCGGCGAAACGATGTTCTCCACCTATTCATAGCGAGCGATGAAATGAGCAAATGTCCCGAATGCGGTCGCGAAATCGACATAAAGGAAAACCGTTGCCCGTCGTGCGGCGCGACGACCGCCCGTGCATTGCCCAAGCAGAAGAAGATCGCCGTCGACGCGCGCCTCGCCGACAACGGCAAGGTCGAGATGACGCCCTCCAACTGCGAGGCCTGCGGCGCGGAAATGCAATACGATCCCGCACGCCGCATGTTCGTCTGCCCTTATTGCAGCGCCGTAAGCGTGTTGGATCAATCGACGGAGGAAACACCGTACTATTTTCCATTCACTGTCGAATTTCGCGACCTGAAAAAAATCGTCAGAGAAGAGTACGGACTGGACGAAATCGATCCTGCGCGCGCCGATCCCAAACGGCAGTTAAGCGTGCGTCGTCTCTACCTGCCGTTCCTCCTGCTCAACGGCGTCGGCCGGGTACGCTATGAATATTCGGAAAAGGCGGCGTTCATCCGAACACGCAACAAAGACACATACCATCACGTTTTCGAGAACGTTCTGATTCCCCTCTCCTCGGTGAGAAAATATCGGCACGTCGACCTGAATTCTTATCGTAGCTTTTCCGAGGAAGGCATCGCACCGGTCACCGCGACGTTGGAAAAACTGTGCGACCTGGTAGTGAAACCGACCGAAATTCCCGACGCCAAAAAAAGCGCGGAGGTGATGTTCAAAAACGAAACCATCGTCGGTTTTGAAAATCAGATACCGTCGGACACAACCGTCCATTCGTCCACAGCGGACGTGCAGCAAATGTCGGTCAGGATGGTCTATCTGCCGTTTTGGGAGGTGCGCCACAAAGGGTGGTTCCTTACCCATCGAGCCATGGTGAAAGGCGTGAAAGATCAACCGGCCGAAACCGTTCACCTTTCCACGCCCGGTTCGTCCGGCTATTTATGGATGATTCTGGCCGCGATCTTGTGCTTTACGCTTGGCGCGATGTTGATCAAACATTTCTTTGCCGGATGAAACAAGAGTTTTGCCATGAACACCTGTCCTAACTGCGGTCACAAAATCGAAGCGGGGGAAAACCGGTGCCCGTCGTGCGGCGCAATCAAAGCGAAGAAGATCGCCGTCGACGCGCGCCTCGCCGACAACGGCAAGGTCGAGATGACGCCCTCCAACTGCGAGGCCTGCGGCGCGGAAATGCAATACGATCCCGTGCGCCGCATGTTCGTCTGTCCTTATTGCAGCGCCGTAAGCGTGCTCGACCCGCCGCCGGAAGCGCTCACGCAGGAACCGCCGGGCTATCTGCCGTTCACCGTTCCCTTTCATGAACTGAAGAGAATCGTCAAAGCGAAAACCTGGTTCATCAACATCGATCCCGAGAGGCCCAATCCCAAACGGGCCGTGAAAATCCGCCGGCTCTATTTGCCCTATCTGCTGGCCAAGGGCATTGGCAGCGTCGATTACACCTACCTCAAGACCAGTCAATTACAGTTTGCCAAAACCGACGACCGCTACTTGCAGGAGTTCGAGGACTTCAAGGTTCCGCTGTTCGACATAGCGCCCTACCGAAAACGCTTATTGGGTCCATTGAGCACCTTGCCGATCAACAACATCGTGCCGGTCAACGACTCGCTGGAAAAACTGTGCGACCAGGTGATCCCGGCGACTGACGGCGCCCAAGCGAAAATCGATGCGGAGACCGTTCTTAAAAAACTCACCCTGCAGGATTTTCGCAACCACTTGTCCTATAAAGCCTCGGTTCAAAAGACGAAAGCGAGCGTCAAACAACTCTCGACCCGAACGATCTACCTGCCGCTGTGGGAGGTGCAATACAAAGACCTGTTCGGTTGGCCTAAGCGGTTGCTGATCAGCGGCCTGATCGAAGATGTCGAGGCGCCTCAGGATTTTTCCATCCACCCATTAAAATTCGTTCTTGGCGCCTGTGCTATATGGTTAATATTTATGCTGATATTATTTAAATGCGCCTGAGCGCACGCAACGTGACCAAACGGGTTGGATCATGAGCCGAGTACAGGAATTGCCGCCGACCGTCATCCCCTTTCTCCTGACGCGCGAGCAGGCGGCAGCCGTGTACGAACGGCTTTTCATCAAACCCGAATGGCGTCGTCGATTGCTGCGCCTGGACCCCTTGCATCATTTCGAATTGTTGTCTTTGCGCGACGTTTATCTGCCTTTCTGGCGAGTGAGTGTCGACACGGAAACGAAATGGACTGCGCGGATCGCCGATTATCTTTCACCTGAGCGCGCGCACGGACTCCTCTCTTTTCTCGCCGTCACGACGCCGCGCATGATCCGGGGGACCCGTCGCGATCGACACAACGATTTGTTCGTCCCGGCCTACGAAGCGGCCGGCGAAGGCTTGACGGTATTCCCCTTCCCGGCGGACAAGGCCAAGCCGCTGACCGAACTGGCGCTTGGCTCGCATGAACGGCAACAAGTCACCGTGACCGCCGACGAAGCGATGGCGCCGGCGCATGATTTGTTGCGCGACGAGGAAACGACCGCCATTCGTCTTACTCTGCCCGGCGTGAGCGCCGACAAGCTGGCCTTGCGCGTCCATGCTTCCGACTGGACCGCGCAGCTTGTTTATCAGCCGGTCTGGGAAGTGCGTTATCAATACAAACGGCGCGAATACACCATGTTGCTCAACGGCCGCACCGGCGACGCGCACGGCGAAATTGCCCACGTCGGCATCAATTACAAATTGCTCATCGCCTTTTTGATCTTCGCTTCGCTGCTGGCGAAAATCGGCTACGACCTCGGCGCATTCTCTTTATTGCGAGGTTGGCCATGATCGATTATTGCCGCCATTGTCGCGCCCCACTGACGCAAAACGAGACGGTCTGCCCCGCTTGCGGACGTTCGAACGCGCCGGAAAAAACGGACGATCCGTTCCCCGCGTTGGACGGCCCGGAAGCGATCGACCTTGCCGACTCGTCGCGTAAAAAACTCTCTCTCAGAGGCTGCGTCCTGATCGTGTCGCTTGTCCTGCTGGTTTTTTGGTTGTTTCTGGGTACGATCAAAACGGTCGTCACTCCACCGTCGGTGGACTATCCGACCAGTTTCGAGGAAATGGAATTCGACGAGGACATGGAGGAAGACGAGGAGGATGTCGAGGAAGCCGATGCGCCCGCCTGCGGCGGTTTTCCGTCCCAGGAGGAACAAACGCCGGCGAACGACCGCAATGAAAGTCCATACGACGAAAGCATTCCCGACGACCTGCCCTGAGCCACAAAAAAACCGGGAAGCGTGATTAGGGCTTCCCGGTTTTCGTTTCCGTCAGTTACGAATCAACTGCATCCGCCGCTGTCATTGTCGTCATCGTCCCGCCTGTGGCGGGATTTCGCTTCGCTCAATCGTCTTCGCTCAACTGCACCCGCCGCTGTCATTGTCATCATCGTCATCGTCAGCGTCGTCATCATCATCGTAGGTGTTGCCGGAGTCGTCATCGTCGTCCGTGCCACTGTCATCGTCGTCATCGTCGTCGTCATCGTCGACCGCGTCGTCGTCATCGTCGTCGGTCACGTCGTCGTCATCGGGTTCCGGCCCCAAGCCCTGGGAAGTGTACAAGGGCATGATTGTAAAGATGCCGATCGCCGCGGCGCCCCACTTGATGCGGAAGAAGCCGTCTTCGCCCCAGTCGTCACCCCAGGAGTTTTTGCAGATCCAGTATTCCTGCGTCGCGTCGTAGCCGACGATCGTCACCGCGTGGAAGCCCTGCGGGATCGCGATCATCGTGTCGTAAATGCCGCCCGAATAGGCGTAGAAATCTTCGTAGATCGTAAAGCTCGTGCCCACCGGCCCGTACTGCAGCGCCTCCATGATCAGGTCGGGATTGGAGACCACGCTGACCACCTGCCAATCGTCGATCTTGAACAACCGCTCGGCCCAGTCCGAACACCGGTCGTCGCACGGCCACGTGTCGCTGGCGTGATAGGGCAGGCATTCCTCGTCGAACAAGCCCGTGTTTTTCGCAAACTCGAAGGACGTGGTGGTGAAGCCGCCGCCGCAACCCATGTTCCCCGGGCTGTTGTCGCACGAGAGCATCTGCTGCTCGGACAAATCGATGCGCGGATCCGGCCAGTTCTCCGCGATCGCGATGTGGCTTTCGATCGGCCCGGTCGTCGCGAAGGCCCAGCACGAACCGCAGCTATACTGGTTCTTCGGAGAGGTGACGAAATTCACGCCCTGATAATCGCGCCAGTCCAACGTGGTCGGCAAGTCCAGCGGGCTCTTGCGCGGCACGAAATAATTCTCGCGGCCCGTCAACGCCGGCAACTGGAGCGTCGGCGCGTACCAGCCGTGATATTCGTGCATGTACCAGGCTTCGTTGTAATCGGCCGTCCAGGTCGCGCCCCGTTCCTCGTTCGCCCGCTGAATATCCTCGATGGACGCGGCCTGCGCCAACGTCGCCGCCGCCAGAACCACCAGGACCGCCATCAATATCGCACGTCGCATGTTTATTCTCCGCATAATGTCGTTCACTCACTTCGCGGCGCTATCTTAGCAGGGGTTCGCCGCGCTGTCATCTTCACTTAACGGAAGAAAATGACGCCGCTATTTCGATATCGGATACGTCCAGCCCTTGACCGTTCTCGTCAAAGCGCTTTTGTTCACCGTCGCGACTGTGTTAAAAAGATGGGACCGGAGGAATCATGATCACACCCAGCCGCAAGAGTCGCGAGATCCCGCCGTTCATCGTCATGGAAGTGCTCGAAAAGGCCCAGGCGATGGAAGCCGCGGGCGTCGACGTGGTGCACATGGAGGTCGGCGAGCCCGACTTCGACACCCCCGCCTGCGCGATCGACGCCGCCGTCGACGGCCTGCGCGCGGGCCGCACGCACTACACGCACAGCATGGGCCGGCGCGAGCTGCGCGAGGCCATCGCCCGTTGGCACAAGCAGCAGTACGGCACCGACATCGATCCGGAGACGATCATCGTCACCAACGGCTCGAGCCCGGCGCTGCTGCTGACCTTCCTCGCGCTGTGCGACCCGGGCGACGAGGTGATTCTCTCCAACCCCGGTTACGCGTGCTATCCGCAGATCGTCGCGTTCGGCGGCGGCACGGTGGTCAACGTCGACGTCTTCGAGGAGGACGGCTTTCAGTATCGACCGGAGATGATCGCCGCGAAGATCACGCCGCGCACCAAGGCAATTCTGGTCAACAGCCCGTCGAATCCGACCGGCAACCTGATCGACCGCGCGCGGCTCGAGGCCATCTGCGCCCTGGGCCCGACGGTGGTCAGCGACGAAATCTACCACGGCCTGGTTTACGAAGGAGAACCGGTGTCGGCGCGACAGGTGTGCGCCGAGTCGATTATCGTCAACGGCTTCTCCAAACTCTTTGCGATGACCGGCTGGCGCGTGGGCTACGTTATCGTTCCGCCCGAGCTGGTGCGGCCGGTGCAAAAGATGCAGCAGAACTTTTTCATCTCGGCCGGCGACTTCCCGCAACTGGCCGCCGCCGCCGCGTTGTTCGGCTGCGACGAGGACACCGCGCGCATGCGCGCCGAGTACGACCGCCGCCGGCGCATGGTGTTGCGACGCTGTCGCGAAATTGGCCTGGGCGTCACCGTCGAGCCGACCGGCGCTTTCTACGTTTTCTGCAACGTGAAAAACCACTGCGCCGCCCATGGCTTCACCTGTTACGACCTGGCTTTCGACATCCTGGACCAGGCGCACGTGGCGGTCACCCCGGGCACCGATTTCGGCCCGGGCGGCGAAGGCTATCTGCGACTGTCGTACGCCAATGCGTTTGAACGCCTAATCGAAGGAATGGACCGTTTGGAAGGATACTTCCGCAACCGATAATGACATTCGGCGGCGTCGCAAAAATCGTAAAAATCATAAAATACCCATTTTTTATGGATGTTAGAAATTTCGGCGTCCAATGAATGAAAAAACATTAACCTTATAGTTAACGGGAATTAGACCAAAACTCGACATGGTCAAACGACGATTATAGAATTATTCCTATATATAAGAAACATTCCGCGGGCGGCCGATCTTTTGAGCACCAAGTAACATAAAAAATTCATGATTAAATGCGTTTTGGCGGTGGATTTCTTTGCTGGTTAGGGTTATACTTCGCCGATTCTGTGTGAGGGAATACATTAGTTATTCAGACAAAGAAAGGGCCGGTCGGCCCTGGGGAGCTTTGTCGCAATCCAAAGCAATGGAAATAAACGAAGGTGAGCCAGGCGACCCCAAAAACCGGGTTGCCACAATCACAGTAACTGCATGGGGAAGTAAACATGGCCTTGAAACCAGCCGAGTTGAAGAAACTCAAACAAACGGCGCTGCGCATCCGCGAGCAAATCGTCGAGGTGACTTATACCTGCGGCGGCGCTCACATCGGCGGGGCGATGAGCCAGACGGACATCATGGTGGCACTGTATTACAAGTTCATGAAATTCGACCCTAAAAAACCGCTCCTGCCGACCCGCGACCGGTTCATCCTGAGCAAGGGCCACGGCGGCGTCGGTCACGCGGTCATCCTGGGCGACCTCGGCTTCTTCGACCAGAAGGAGTTGGCCGACTTCAACAAAACCGGCTCCCCCTTCGGCATGCATCTGGATTGGCTGAAAGTCAAAGGCGTCGACGCCTCGACCGGCTCGCTGGGACACGGTCTGTCGATCGGCATCGGCATGTCCATGGCCGCCCGGCTGCAAAATAAAAAATATCACACCTACGTCGTGGTGGGCGACGGCGAGCTGCACGGCGGCCCGAACTGGGAAGCGATCATGGCCGCGGCGCATTTCAAAGTAACCAACATGACCACCTTCGTGGACCGCAACAAGCTGTGCATCGACGGCCCGACCGAGGAAATCATGGGCGTCGAACCGCTCAAGGAAAAATTCGAATCCTTCGGCTGGAAGGCGGTGGAAATCGACGGTCACGACTTCGACCAGATCGCCGACGCCATCGAACAATCGCACAAGGAAAAGGATAAACCTTTCGTCATTATCGCCAACACCATCAAAGGCAAGGGCATCGATTTCATGGAAGGGCTGGCCAAGTGGCACTACGCCGGGCTGGATGAAGAAATGAAAAAACAGGCGCTCGCCTCGTTGCGGAGGATGTACAAAAATGGCTAAAGGATTGACCTGGACCATCGATGATGCGGACCACATGACCCAAGCCGAAATTTACGGCGAAGTACTGACCAAGCTGGGTTATGAATATAAAAACCTCGTGGCGCTGACCGCCGACCTGGCCGGCTCGACCAAAATCGGCCGCTTCCAGAAAGACTTTCCCGACCGGTTCTTCAACGTCGGCATCGCCGAAATGAACCTGTTCGGTATGGCCTCGGGCATGGCCGCTTCCGGATTGCTGCCGGTCGTGTCCACCTTCGCCGCCTTCGCGGCCCTGCGTTGCGCCGAGCACGTGCGCACCGACGTGTGCTACCAGAAACGCAACGTGAAGATCATCGCCACCCACAGCGGCACGTCCTTCGGACAGGCGGGCACCACCCACCATTGCACCGAAGACCTCGCCGTCATGCGCGCCATGTCCGGCATGACCGTCATCGCCCCGGCCGACGCCTACGAAACCGCCCGCGCGGTCGTCGCCGCCATGGAGTGGGACGGCCCGGTGTACATCCGCATCGGCCGCAGCTTCGAATCGCCCCTGCACAAGAACATGGACAGTTTCGACTTCGAAATCGGCAAGGCGATCAAACTGCGCGAAGGCACCGACATCACCGTCATCGCCACCGGCCGCACCGTGCCCGGCGCGGTCGAAGCCGCCGAAATGGCCGCCAACGAAGGGTTGTCGGTCAAGGTGCTCGACCTGCACACGATCAAGCCGATCGACGTCGAAGCGATCATGGAAGCGGTCATGGAAACCCGGCGCATCATCACCGTCGAAGACCACAACGTCTACAGCGGCATGGGCAGCGCCGTGGCCGACGTCATCGCCGCTTCGGGCAAAGGCTGCGTGCTCAAGAAACTGGGCCTGCAGGACGAATTCTCCATCGTCGGCTATCCGGACGACCTGCTTCACTATTACAAGATGGACGCCGACGGCATCGTCGAGGCGATCGGGCAGGTGATGAAGATGGACTTCGAAGCCGACGAAGACTGGGAGGATGAAATCTAGCCATGCCGACTCGAGATGAATTACGCGCCCGGCTGTTCCTGTTCGCCGCGCTGCCTCTGGTCAAAATCGTTCGCGAGGACGACAAGATCATGCGCACGATCACCAGGAACATGACCGGAGTGGTGCAGTTTGAAAGCAAGGACTCGGATCTCGCCGCGCACCTCGTGTTCGCAAACGACACCCTCGAGGTCAAACGCGGCAAACACGAGCATCCGACCGTTTCGTTCATCTTTAAAAACCTCCAAGGACTCAACGATTTCTTCGGCGGCAAGCCGGCCCTGCCCGCGGCGGTCAAAGGCCTGTACCGGCTCGACCTGATCGCGCGCACCGTGCCGCTGCTGCTGTCGCTGAAATTGCTGATGCCCAACGCCGATCCGAAAAAGCCCGAGAAGCGCGCGCTGAAAGTGAAACTGTTGATCTACATGATCACCACCGCGCTCTCCCAGCTCAACAAGGCTGGCGAAGAGGGCATGGTCAAAATGACCAAAACCAGCCCCGACCGCATCTACCAGTGGGTCGTGCAGGGCGAAGGCGCTCCGTCGGCCTACCTGCGCATGAAAGCGGGCAAGACCAAATCCGGCCGCGGCGTCTACACCCGCCGGCGTCCTTTCGTGCTGATGAAATTCAGCGACATCGAAGGCGCCTACCAGGTGCTGACCAGCAAAGCCGCGTTGGTCGACGCGGTGAAAAAGGGCTACGTGGTTACCGAAGGAGCGATGGAGTATTCCAAGGAAATCGGTTTGCGCATGCAGTTCGTGGAGGAGCTATTGGCCTAGCTCCTCCCGCTGTCATTTTACAAATGAATAAAAAAATCATGGGATGATGCCGCGGACGAAAGATATTCGCATGAAGACACGAGACGTGCAGCAAAGGAAGGTTTGCGAGTGAAGACGATTTCGCAAAAACTCGGCATCTGGCCAAACGACCATATCCTGGTCGTCAATCCCGACGATAAGATCCTGGCACGCATTGAAAAAGAGATGGCGACGGAAGTTAATTTTCTCTTTGAAAAACCGATGGGCAAAGTGCCCATGGTGCTGATCTGGTTGCGGGAAGGCGACGACGCCACCCAATTGGCCAACAACTACAGGGATTCGATCGACGAAACAGGACAACTGTGGTTCTTCTTTCCGAAAAAAAAGCAGATGCGTAAGCAACGGTTGACCATCACGCGCGAAACGGTCACCTCCGACGTGACCCGCGCCAATTTGGAATCGACCAAAATCTGCTCCGTGGATGCGGACACACAGACCCTGGGATTCGTCCTGCCGTTGCAAGACTGAGTCGGCGGCAAGCGCGACCCATCCCCATCGCGCCGAATTCCCTTGCCTATAGCCACCTCTCCTGACGCACAGGAGAGGTGCGCCCGCGCGACGGCAAAAATTTCTCCGGCAATAAAATGCCGCTTCCACATCTTCCAAGATTTCTCTTTATCTTTATCAATCGGCTAGGACGTATATTCTATTTTCGGCAGCATGCTCTTGTTTTTAAGAAAAATTAATGTTTTTTAATGGGAGCATAATTAAATTATACCCAGAAAAATAATCCAACAACATATTGAGTTTTGGAGGTTACTCATGGAAGCAGTATGGATAAAGAAGCCTTGGCTTCTTTCGCTCCTCTTGGCTTGTGTGCTCCTATTTTCTCTCGGCAGCAAACACTTGGCGGCAACGGAAACAAGCGAAGACTCGTCCGATGATTTGAGTTTTTATGTATGGAGCTCAACCTATGACCGGGCAAGCAGATCGGACTATCCGCGAGCCGCCATCCTGGACAGTGCAGAAAACATTTATATTGCCGGTCAGGCGAACATGCCATTCGGCGGCGATGATGCGCTTTTAGTCAAGTTCAATAACCTCGGACAGCTACAATGGGCGGTCACCTACGCCGGTTCCGGCGACAGCACAGACGGATTCACAAAAATCGCCTTGGATGCTGATGAAAACGTATACGTGACCGGCTCTGAAATTCATGCCACCCAGGACTACAATCTAATAATCATGGCTTACAACAGTGATGGCAGCATGGTGAGACAAATCACCTACAACAATCCGGACAACAATCTGGACGTCGGCAGCGCAATTACTCTGGACGACGAAGGCAACATTTACGTTGCCGGCTGCACCGGCCCCATGACGGGAAATCGGAACGCATTGGCTCTTAAGTACAACGACAGCGGGCAGGAATGGATCAACGTCTATGACAATCCCGATGAAACCTGGGACACATTTTCCCTCATCGCCCTGGATAACGAAAACAATGTCATCGTCGCCGGCCAATCGCTCATTTCGGCCTCTGACGCAGTCGATTACGACATTGTGGTTATCAAGTACAACAATGCCGGTGAACAACAGTGGTTGGCCCAATATGGCAGCGCCGCCTTATCAGAGGACAGCCCTCGGGATATGGCTGTTGACGGCGACGGCAACATTTATGTGACAGGTTCTTCAAAAAACATATACGACTACTACGACATTATTACGCTCATGTACAATTCGGACGGTGACCTGCAATGGGAAACTCGCTATACCAATCCCGCGCTCGATGATAGTCTGCCCCAGCGACTCGCAGTCGATCAGGAAGGCAATGTGTACGTCACCGGCAAATCCATCGCTGATAACAGCTATGCAGATTGCATTACGATCAAGTACGACAACGACGGCATCCAACAATGGTTCGATCGCTACAACGGCGCCTATAACCACGGCGAGGAGTGCAAGTCCCTCTCCTTTGACGAATTGGGAAACCTCTATGTAGTCGGAAGCGAATCAACCGAAACAGATGCCTTGGACATATTGCTGTTGAAATTTCTGCCTGACGGCACGCGGCATTGGGCTGGCCACGTAGATCCCTCATCACATCATGGGGATTCCGGCTTGGTTGTCTTGCCCGGCGAGCATGGACATGTCTATACAGTCGGCCGGATGTCAGACTCTACCACCAATGGCGACTTTCAAGTTACCAAATTCTGCGGCGGATGTTTCATTTCCGCCGTTTGCTATCAGGACGGCGAGCAACATCCGTCCAATCCCTGTTACGTTTGCGACTCCACGCAAGACGACGAGAACTGGTCGTACAACAACGGCGCCGCGTGCAGCGACGGCGTTGACTGCACCGACGACGTCTGCAGCGACGGCGTTTGCATCAGCACGCCCAACAATGCCAATTGCGACGACGGTCACGATTGCACCACCGACACCTGCGACGCGGCCGAGGATTGTCAGTACGAAGCCAACAACGCCCTCTGCGACGACGGCGTCGGTTGCACCGAGGACGTTTGCGACCTGAACAACGGCTGCGAAAACACGCCCAACAACGCTCTGTGCGACGACGGCGTCGATTGCACCGACGATACCTGCGACGCGACCAACGATTGCCAATTCACCGCCAACGACGCCAACTGCGACGACGGCGTTGATTGTACCGACGATACCTGCGACGCGACCAACGATTGCCAATTCGCCGCTAACGACGCCAATTGCGACGACGGCCAATACTGCAACGGCGACGAAACCTGCGACGCAACCAACGATTGTCAGGCCGGCACGGCGGTCAGTTGTCCCGACGACGGCCTATTCTGCACCGGCGAGGAAGTCTGCGACGAAACGCAGGACGATTGCGTTTCCAGCGGCGATCCCTGCGATGAAGCAACCGAGGAATGCAACGAAGACGCCGACTCCTGCGACGCCCTGACCGACGACGACACGACGCCCGACGATGACGACACGCCGCCCGACGATGACGACACGCCGCCCGTTGATGACGACACGCCGCCCGTTGATGACGACACGCCGCCCGTTGACGATGACACGCCCGGCGATGACGACACGCCCGGCGGCAGCGACGACGACGATGACAGCGGCGGCGGTTGCTTCTAACCGACCTTGTGCCTTGGCGGGCCGCCCCTTGTGGGCGGCCTTTCCTTTATTTATCCAAACTTCCCGACTTGACCCGCATGCGCCGGGCATGCATGCTCTTTGCCGACAGCCAATGAAACGGGGATGAATGGATAACCGACTCGCCGATTTCCGTCACGCGCCCGGCAACCATTGCGCGACCACGTCCATCAGCCTGCTGCTGGCCCACCACGGCCATACGATCACCGAGGCGATGTGCCTGGGATTGGGCGCGGGCCTCGATTTTTTCTATATGGTCGACGAGTCGCTCAGCCCCACGCGCATCATCATGGGCCGCATGGGCGACCTGGAAGTCGACTGCTTCCGCAGCCTGGGCGTGCCGGTCGCCGTGCGCACCACCGCCGACGACGCGCTGGCCTGGCGCTGGGTGCGCGACGAGATCGACGCCGGCCGCCCGGCGATGATTCAGGTCGACATTCGCTGGCTGGATTACTACCGCACCAAAACGCACTTCGGCGGACACAAGGTGCTGGTCGTCGGCTACGACGAGCGGGCGCAAACGGCGACGATCAGCGACAACGAATTTCCCGACCTGCAAACCCTGTCGCTGGCCTCGCTGACCAAGGCGCGTTCGCATACCGCGCCGCCGTGGATTTTGCAGAACAACTTCTACGACGTGCGGATTCCTCCGGCGCTCACCCAGCTCGAACAGGCGGTGCCCGCGGCGATCGCCGCTTGTTCCGCGCGCCTGCTGGACGATCGCGGGCCGACGTTCGGGCTGGCCGGGCTGGCCAAGGCCGCGGCGGAGTTGGAACAATGGGCGCAGGCGCCCGACTGGTCGTGGAGCGCGCGTTTCGCCTATCAGGTCATCGAAAAACGCGGCACCGGCGGCGGCGCCTTCCGCACGATGTACGCCGAGTTCCTCGACCAGGTGCAACCCTATTGCGCCGACATCGCACGGCTCGATCTGACGGGGCGCATGCGCCAGGTCGCCGCGGCCTGGACCGAGTTGGCGCTGTGCCTGCGCGACGTTTCCGAAAAGGACGAACCGCACGGTTTTGACCGGGCCGCCCGGCGTATGCTAACCGTGTACGAACGGGAACGCGATTATCACCTCGCCGCGCGCGAATGCCGTTGCGCGGGAGCGGACGGAGGCTGACGATGGCCGATTTCGTGCTGGTCAATCCGCCCCTTTCCGCGCAGGCGCGCTACGGCCGCCTGGCCGACGTCGGCAATCGCCTGCCCAACATCGGCCTGGCCTATCTCGCCGCCTCGTTGCGCCGCAGCGACATCGACGTGGCGATCATCGACGCCAATGTGAATGGGTACGACATCGAGAGCACGGCCCGCGCCGTCGCCGACGAACAACCGCTTGTCTGCGGCCTGACCGCCACGACGATCTCGATCCACATCGCCGCGCAAATCGCCGCCAAAGTTAAGCTGCTCACGCCCGACTGCGTGGTCGTGGTCGGCGGCGCGCACGCCACCGCGATGCCCGAGGCGGTGCTGGACACCTACCGCTCGATCGACTACCTCGTGCTCGGCGAGGGCGAAGTCACCGCCGTGGAAATTTTCAGCGAAGTCGAGAATCACGGCGAACCGGCCGCGGTGCCCGGCGTGGCTTACCGCGACGGCGGCGTCGTGCGCTACAGCAAATCGCGCCCGCTGATCAAGGATCTGGACAAGCTGCCCCTGCCCGCGTGGGACCTGTTGCCGGAGCTCGCCGCGCATTATCATCCCAGCCCGCAGTCGGTGTATCGTCTGCCCTCGACGATCCTGTTCACCGCGCGCGGCTGCCCCTATCGCTGCACCTTCTGCGACAACAGCGTCTTCGGCCGGCGCCTGCGCGCCCACAGCGCCGGGCACGTGTTCATGATGATGGAACACCTCTACCGCCATCACTCGATCGTCGACTTCGCCTTCCACGACGAAAGTCTTTTCTACGACGAGGGGCGGCTGGTCGAGCTGTGCCGTGCGATCAAACGCTCGGGCCTGCCGTTGTCGTTTTCCTGCCAGGGGCGCGTCGATCAGAAACTGCAGGAGTTCACGCTGCGCGAGCTGGCCGAGGCCGGTTGCTGGCAGGCGGCCTTCGGCATCGAGTCGGGCAACGACAATCTGCTGCGCACCCTCGGCAAAGGCACGACCGTCGAACAGGCGCTCGCCGCGGTCGCCGCCGTGCGCAAGGTGGGCATCTCGACCAAGGCCTTCATCATGCTCGGCGTGCCCGGCGAAACGCGCCAGACGCTCGCGGCCACGCGCGACTTCCTGCTCAAGGCGCCGCTCGACGACGTGATGATCAGCTACTACACGCCCTTCCCCAACACCGAGCTGGCCGCCGACGCCGAAAATCACGGCGACATCATCGGCGATCACCGCCAGATGAGCGAGCACGAGGTGGTCTTCGTGCCGCGCGATCTGACCGCGCCCTGCCTGCGCCAATTCCGCCGCCGGCTCTACCGCAAATTTTATCTGCGCCCGCGCATCGTCGCCCACTACCTGCGCCGGTTGCGCGAGCCGTCGGGCCGCCCGCTGCTGTGGCGCGCCGCGTGGAGTTTCCTGCGCCGTTTTCTGCTCAGCCGCCGCGCCTAAGCAATTCTTGACATCCCAAATAACCATGGTATGGTGACCCATCACTTGGGGGCGAAGGAGATAACGATGAGTTGTATATCTCTTAGCCCGCGGCTCGTTTTTTTCCTCATTTTTATCCTTTTCCTATCCTTGGTCGGCATTGCCTGCACTTGCAATGACGATGATGACGACGATTCATCGAGCGCAACGCCGGACGACGATGATGACGACTCGTCAGACGATGATCTGTCGGACGATGACCTCGGCGACGACGACGACTTGATTGATATGCACATCGGTGACGACGACACGGTCGATGACGACACCACCGATGATGATACGACCGACGACGACTCCACCGACGACGACACGGTCGACGACGACACGGTCGACGACGACTCCACCGACGATGATACGACCGATGATGACACCACCGACGACGACACCACCGATGATGATACGGCCGATGATGATACCACCGACGATGACACCACCGATGATGACACCACCGATGACGACACCACCGACGACGATACCGGCGACGACGACTTGCTGGTCGAGAAGATCGAAGGCTACGCCAATAGCTGGCACGACCAACTCTCCGTCGAAATGGCCGCCGACGGCGAACTGGTGGTCATCTCCGAATACTATAACGACATGTCGATCAATCGCGGCTACGTCGGCCAACCTCATCAGGAGGAACTCTTGCCGGATGTCGGCGAAAATCCGCACCTGGCCGTCGGCGCCGACAACCGCGCCTATATCTCGTACGTCGGCGATCCGATACGTACGTTGAAATTGATGAGCGAAACGGCAAGCGGTTGGAACATCGAAACCATCGACGGTTCGGACACCTTCTATTACAACGACGTCGCCGTTTACAACAACGTCGTCCACGTCGCCTACAACGACGCCTCGGCCAATCAGTTGGTGTTGGCGACCAAGTCCGGCGGAAGCTGGTCGTTCGACGTCGTCGACCAAGCCCTCGTCTACGGGCTGTCGATCTGCGTCGACGCCAACGGCTACGTGTTGCTGACCTATCACAAACGATACGACAAGGGCGGCAAGTACACCTACGAGTTGTGCGTCGCCTCGAAGCGATCGGGCTCCTGGTACATTCATGAATTGGGCTACCCGACCGACGACGGCTACATCCTCGAAATGGATTTGGATCCGCAAAACTTTCTGCACATCGCTCATTACAGCGAAAACACCATTCACTACACGACCAACCGCGGTGGCGCCTGGACGACCGAGGACGTTTTCACCGAGCCGCTCAATGAAGAAGTGCAGGATGTCTCCATCGCCGCCGATAGTCAGGGATCGCCGCACGTGGCTTTCCAATCCAACCGAAGCAGTTCGGAGATGATTTACTATGCCGACAAATCGCTCGGCTATTGGCACGCCTTTTCACCGATCACGTGGAATTACATGGAATGGCCGCGCATTGTTCTCGACGATGAGGACAACATCTACATCACGACCGTCAAATGGTTCGATCTGTATTTGATCTCCTACATCGACGGCCAGATCGAAAACCGCAAAATCAACGTCATGCGCCGGGCGGAATACGGCGTCTCGCTGCAGGTGGACAGCCTCGGCCGCCCGCACGTGGCCTATCTGCTCAGCGACGATTTCGATGTCGATCCGTACATGCTTTACTACGGTTATCGAAACGGCGACGAATGGACGCTCAATCACATCGCCTCGGCGGGCGAATGTTTCGGTCGCGCCGTGTTGTCGCTGGACGCCCAGGACCACGCGCACATTGTGCACCTGGACATCGACGGACACCTGAAGTACACGACCGACAAAAGCGGATCCTGGACGACCGAGGCCGTCGACGATTCATGCGAATGCTATTATCTCTTCTGGCAAACCCTTGACCGCTTCGGCCGCGTTCATATCCTCTACCGCGACGACAACGCCGGAACGATCAAAGCCGCGCATCAGGACGCGAGCGGCTGGAACGTCGAAAGCTTCGCCGCCGGTTATCCGACCTATCCGGACACCATGGCTTTCGGAGCCGACGATCGCCTGCACGTCGTCTTTTTTTCGACCAACTCCGACCTGGTTTACGCCGTGCGCGACGATACCGGGTGGGATATCCAAACGCCGCCGCCCGTGTTGGGCTACATCGACGGGATGAACGTCGTCGTCGACAATTCCGGCGATCCGCACATCATGTATTACAATCGCTGGAACAGCCTGCGGCACATGACCAATGCCTCGGGCGATTGGTCAAGCGAATACATCATGGACATGGGCGACAGCGAAGGCATCTCGACGACCATCGACGACAACAACCGCATCTACTCAGCGATGTTCCATTACTCGAATTTCTACTACATCACCAATCGCACCGGCGCCTGGACGACAGTGCGGGTCGACAGCGAGTATCACGGCCAGCGGTACAATTCGATCCGGGTTTTCGGCAACACGGTGCACGCGATCAGCGATCAAGCGGCGGTTTACTACTACCGGTTCCCGGTCTGGTTCCCGGGCAACGAATGACCATGCCCGGCCATTTCTTGACAACGCAAATAACCATGTTATCGTGACGTGTCATTTGGGGGCGTGGGAGAGAAAAGATGGGTCGGCAGATTAAATTTCACGCCCGAAGTGTGCTCTTGCTTGCCTTCCTTCTTTGCCTGGCCGCGACCGGCTTCGCCTGCACCTGTGACGATGATGATGACGACGCCAGCCTGCATGGCGACGACGATGAAATGCTCAACGATGACGACGACAATGACACCACCGATGACGATACGAGCGATGACGACACGAGCGACGATGATACCGGTGATGACGACACCACCGACGATGATACGATCGACGACGACACCACCGATGATGATTCCGTCGACGACGACACCACCGACGATGATTCCGTCGACGACGATACAACTGACGACGATACAACTGATGACGATACGAGCGACGATGATACCGGTGATGATGACACCACCGACGATGATACCGGTGATGACGACACCACCGACGATGATACGATCGACGACGACGACACCAGCGATCTGCTTTTCGAACACATCGAAGGCTACAAAAACATCTTCAGCGGCGGGTCGTCCCTGGCCATCGCGCCCGACGGCGAACAGGTGACCATCGCCCTGTACTTGGACGAGCTCTACATCAATCGCGGCTATCCCGACGACGCGCGTACCGAGGAACTGGTGCGCGACGACGTGGAAGATCCGCACCTGGCGGTCGACGCCGACAACCACGCGTACATTTCCTTCCTCGAAGAAGACATGAACGTCCTGAAGCTGCTCAGCGACACCGGCGACGGTTACGAGGTCGAAACGGTCGATCACCTGGCCCTGGCCTATTCTCACGACATTGCCGTGCGCGACGGCGTGATCCGGATCGCCTACTTCGACGCGGCGACCGCGAAGCTGATGCTGGCCACCAAATCCGGCGGCGCGTGGACTCGCCAGGAAGTCGACGGCGGCGCCGCGATCGTCGATGTCTCCGTGTGCATCGACCACAACGGCTTCGTCATCATCGCCTACGGCAAGCAGATCGACCCCGCCGACGAGACGTGGGAACTGTTCGTCGCCTCCAACCGCTCCGGCTCCTGGGTGCTGCACGACGTGCCGACCACCACCGGTCACGGGCGGCTGATCGACATGGCGCTCGACGGGCGCGGCTTCTCGCACATCGCGCACACGCAAAACCGCACCGTCTATTACACGACCAACCTCGACGGCGTCTGGCAAACCGAAGAGGTGCACACCGTTCCCTTGTATGAGTTGCCCACCCTCACGACCATCGGCGTCGACAGCCTGGAAAATCCGCGCCTCGTGTTTCAGGCGAACATGAATTACGACGAGCACAATTACTACTGCGATGCGCTCGCCGGCGACTGGTCGTGCTTTTCGCCGGCGGACTGGAATTTGCTGGAGCATCCGTCTCTGGCCGTCGACGGCGACGACAACATCCACTTCGCCGCGATCGACTCCCTGAGCATCATGCTGGTTTCCTACATCGACGGCGTGATCGACAAACAAAATCTCGGCGTCCATCGCCGCGCCGAGGAAGACGTTTCGCTGGCGCTGGACACGCTGGGCCGTCCGCACGTCGCCTACCTGCTCAGTTACGATTTCGAAGTCGTGCCCTACATGCTCTTTTACGGCTGCCGGATCGACGACGCGTGGACGATGACGCACATCGAGTCGGCCGGGGATTGCGCCGGGCGGCCCAAGCTGACGCTCGATGCGCAAGACCACGCGCACATCGTTCATCTGGACGCCGCCAAGCACCTGACGTACACGACCGACGCGAGCGGCGAGTGGACGACCGAAACGGTCGACGCTTCCGGCACGATCGATCAGACCTTCACGCAGACGCTCGACGCCGCCGGACGCGTGCACATTCTGTATCGCAACGTCACCCAACGGATTATGTGCGTGGCCCATCAGACCGCCGGCGGCTGGTCCGTCGAAAAGATCCTGGCCGGCTATCCCGGCTCGCCCGACGCCATCTCCTTCGACAATGCCGGTCGGCTGCACGTCGTTTTCTTCTCCACCAGTCGTCAGACCGTCTACGGACGATACGTCGGCGGCGTTTGGTCCTTCGAAATTCCGCTGCCCGAGGTGACCTCGCTCGAAGAGCAGGCCCTGGCCGTCGACAGCGCCGGGCAACCGCACATCGTTTACGTGGATGAACCGTTGTATGCGTACCACTTATTTAAAAGCGGCGGCGTCTGGCAAACCGAACAAGTGTTTTTCCTGGGCGACAGTATCGGCCTGTCGATCGACATCGACGACAACGACGTCATTTACGGCGCCATGAATTACCACAGCACCAGTTTGGTCTACTTCACCAATCGCAGCGGCGCCTGGACCGACGTGCGCGTCAACGCCGACAGCACCTACACGCGCAAGAACGCCTTGAAGGTCCACGGCGACACGGTGCACGTGCTCAGCGATCTTTCCTTCGTTTACTACTACCGTTTCCCCGTCTGGTTCCCGGGCAACGAATAGCCGCGCACCTTGCGGCGGATCGACGGCATTGTTAGTCTGAACCTGCGATCTTGCTGCGAGGAAACCGGTTGAAGTACGACCCTGACGAACTATTGCTGCGCCCCGACGAAACGCCCAGATGGCGCAATGTGCTCAATGCGATCGTCGTCTCCGTCGTCGGCCTGGCGATCCTCGCCGTCATCGTCGCGGTGATGATCTACAATCTGCTCTCGATCGGCCTGCCCAAACTCGACACCATCGAAGATTACCGGCCCAACCTGGTCACCGAGGTCTTCGACCGCCACGGCGTGAAAATCGGCGAGTTCAAGTTCGAAAATCAAAGCCGCTTCCTGGTCGCCTACGACGAGGTGCCCACCCACGTCGTGCAGGCCTTCGTCTCGGCCGAGGACAAGGAATTCTTCGCGCACCAGGGACTCGACTACTTCGGCATCGCCCGCGCCGCGCTGGCCAACGTGTTCGCCGGCGAAATCAAGCAGGGCGCTTCGACGATCACCCAGCAGGTGGTCAAAAGCCTGCTGCTCACACCGGAAAAAACCTACCGCCGCAAGCTGCGCGAGATGATCCTCGCCAAGCGCATCGAGGACAGCTTCAGCAAAGAGGAAATCCTCTACCTGTACCTCAACGAAATTTATTTCGGCGGCGGCGCTTACGGCGTCGAGGCGGCGGCGCGCGAATTTTTCGCCAAGCCGGTCGCCGACCTGAACGTGGCCGAGGCCGCGACCCTCGCCGGGCTGGTGCAGGCGCCGGGGCGCTACAATCCGCGCGCGCATCCCGAACGGGCGATCAACCGGCGGCATTACGTGCTGCGGCGAATGCTCGAAGACGGGCACATCGACGAGCAGACCTTTCAAAGCGCCGACGCCGCGCCGCTGCACATCGTTCCCAACCGCGACATCAACAGCGAGCTGGCGCCCGATTTCGTCGAGTATGTGCGCCGCTACCTGCTGACCAAGTACGACACCGACCGCGTGCTCAAAGAAGGCTGGCAGGTGCACACCACCTGCGATCTGGCCATGCAGCGCGCCGCCCGCGACGCGGTGGACGTCGGTTTGCGCGCGCACGCCAAGCGCCAGGGCGTGCTGCGCCTGCCCCCGCCGGTTCCGCCCGAGCAGTGGAACGACCGGCGCGAGTCGCTGATGGAACAAAACAAAGGGCTGACCGAAGAACAGGTGCGCGAAGGCCTGGTCATCGCCATTTACGATCAGGCCGGCTGGGCCAAGATCGCGCTGGGCGACGAGACGATCCGCGTGCCGCTCAGCAACATGAAGTGGGTGCGGCAGGTCAAGCACGACGGCGCCAAGGCGCGGCCGGTGGCGCGCGTCGAACGGCCCGGGCAGGTGCTCGCCCCGGGCGACCGCGTGCTGGTCTACAAACCCAAAGACCAGATGTACGTGCTCGCCGCCTGGCCGCTGGCCCAGGGCGCGCTGCTGGCGATGGATGTCGACACCCGCGAGGTGCTGGCGATGATCGGCGGACGCTCGTACGCCGAAAGCCAGTTCAACCGCGCGGTGCAGGCGCGCCGGCAGCCGGGTTCGGCCTTCAAGCCGATCGTCTACGCCGCCGCGCTCAACGCCCGGCTGACCCCCGCGACGGTCTTCCCCGACACCGCGCTGGTCTTCGCCGACAACTGGCGGCCGGCCAACTACGACCGCAAGTTCCGCGGCTACATGAACCTGCGCGAGGCGCTGACCCGCTCGATCAACACGATCACCATCCGCGTCGCCGAAACGATCGGCGTCGATTACATCCTGCGCTTCGCCCGCCGCGTGGGCCTGGACGAACTCGAATCCGGCGACCTGTCCATGGCCATCGGCACCTACGAGGTCTCGCCGCTGCACCTGGTCAACGCCTACGACGTCTTCGCCTCGGGCGGCAAATTGACCGACCCCGTGTTCGTGCGCAAGGTGCTGGACCGCAACGAAAACACCAAAGAGGAAGTGGCTTACAGCGAGTTCGTCGAGCAGGTGCCCGCGCTGGACAACGTGCCCGACCTCAGCGGCTTCAACGGCAAGGAGCTGCCGCTGGACGCCGCGCAAACGGGCATCGATCCGCTGACCGAAAGCCGCCGCGGCGAATTTTTCGGCGACTTCGAATTGGGCGCGACCCCCACGCCTCCGCCGGCCGCGACGCCCACGCCCGAACCGCAGGGTGAATTGCCGCTCGCCGTGCGCCTGAGCGACCAGGTCGTCATGCGTCAGGTGGTCGATCCACAGGTGGCCTACGTGATCACCAGCATGATGCACAGCGTCGCCTCGCGCGGCACGGGCGCGCGCAGCAACCAGCTCGGGCGCACCCTGGCGGGCAAAACCGGCACGACCAACAACTACGCCGACGCCTGGTTCGTCGGCTTCTCGCCGCAAATCATCGCCGGCGTCTGGGTCGGCAACGACAACGGCGGCGTCTCGTTGGGCAGCGGCGAATCGGGCAGCACGACCGCGTTGCCGATCTGGGTCGACTTCATGCGCGTCGCCCTGGCCGATCTACCCAAGGCCACGTTCCCCGTGCCCAAGGGCGTTTCCTTCGCGCGCATCGATCCGGAAACCGGATTGCTGGCGCAGCCGGATTCGCCGGGCGAGGAGGAATGCTTCGTCGCCGGCACCGAGCCGACGCAATACGCGCCCAGCCTGGTGCAGCCGGACGCGAACGACTTCTTCGAGTTGGAGCTGGAGGGGGAGTAATCCATGCCCGAACCGTTGCGGGTGCCCGTGTGGATTCTGGTGACGTTGCTCGGCCTGGGCTTCGCCCTGCAGATGTACGGACTGGGCGATCGTTCGCTCAACACCGACGAGGTGTACCTGGCGCTGGCCGCGCAGGAGGGACGCCTCGCCGAGGCGGTGGCGGCCGACGTGCATCCGCCGTTGTATCCGCTGATCGTCCAGGCGCTGGTCAAGCTGCGTTTGCCGGAAACGGCCTGGCGCGCGCTGTCGGCGCTGGCCTGGCTGGGCGTGGCCTGGTTCGCCTTCATGCTCGGACGACGCGCGGGCGGCGATCTGGTCGGCCTGATCGCGCTGCTGCTGTTGCTGACCTCGCCGCAGGGGATCATGCTCAGCCGCCTGGCGCGCTCTTACGCCGTGGCCGCGTTGCTGGGCGCGGCGACGATTTTCCTTTTTCTGCGCCTCTTGGAAGAACCCTCGCCGCCGCGCGCCGGGCTCTACGGCATCGCCGCGCTGCTGGGTTGCTACACCTTCTATTACAACGTCTACCTGCTCGTCGCGCTGGGCGCGGTCGGCCTGCTGCGCCGCAAGCACAACGGCTGGCCGGCGGTAATCGCCTCGGCCGCCGCGGGTCTGCTGTTCGCGCCGTGGACCTCGCTGCTGCTGGTGCAGGCGAAACACGAGGGGCTCGGCGGCGGGTGGATCACCTGGAGCGCCGCGCCCTGGCGCATCGTCCGCCGCTTCGCGCAGGTGCTGGCCGGCGGCGGCGTCGACGGCCTCGAACCCGGTCTGCGCGCCGTCGTTCCGTCCTTGGCCGGCGCGGGCGCCACGACGATCGTCCTCGTGTTGTTCGGCTTGGGCGCTTGGCATTTGTACGCCTTCCGCAAAAATGCGAACGACTCCAACGCCTGGACGCTGCCACTGATCGCCGCTCTCTCGGTGGGCCTGGCGCTGGCGGCGCATTACCTGATCGGCGCGTTCGTCGCCGTGCATTACTTCGCCGTGTTCGCCGCCGCGATCGCCCCGGTGCTCGTCGCGCCGCTGGTCTTCGCCCGCCGCCGTACGCTGGGCGGAATTTGCGTCGGCCTGCTGCTGGTGCTGAACTTTGCGCAATTGCCCGCGCTTTATCGCGACCAGGGCGAACCGCTGCGCGAGGCGAGCGACTGGATCGACCGGCACCTGACGCGCGAGGATCTCGTGCTGGGCGTCGCCTGGTTCGCCGTCGACGGTTACCGCTGGTACGGCAGCGGCTGCGACACCCTGGGCGTGCCCTTCGACCTGCGCGGAAACCTGCGCGTGCAACGGGCGCAGGCGGGCGTCGCCGACGAACGCGACATGCTCATGCTGCGCCGTCGCCTGCGCAACCGCGAGCGCGTGGCCGTGCTGCTTTCGCATGAAACGTGGCAGGGAACCGATCGCGGCAAGGCGCTGGTCGGGCGCACCCTGCGCGAGGAAGGATTTTCGCCGGTCGCCGGCAACGGCTGGCCTTTCGGCAAACCGCAACCCACCGTGCGCGCGGTAATCTGGCAGCGGCAATCACCTTAGCGAAATGAACGGTACGTGGGCCCGCTTCGTTTAACGACCCGCGAAGAACGGGATGAACAACATCAGATAGATCAAAGTGAAAATGATCAGCGTCAAAAACCAGTGACCGATTTCCAGCAACAACGTGGACATCCGGTATTTGACCAACGCCCCCGTGGAGATGGCGTGCAGCATGCCCCACAACGGCGGCTTGCCGATCATCAAAAAGTCCGCGGCGCGGATCGCCGCTTGCGCCTGGGCATCACGCCGTGCGGCTTCCCACTCGTTTTCGTCCAGTCGATTGTCGCCGTTGCGATCGTAGGCCGACCGCTTCGCCGGGTTTTGTTTCAACTCCCGCAGCATGATTCGTTTCAGCGCCTCGCGCGGCGATTGGTCGTCGTCGACGGTCTGCACAAAACCGATCACGTACACCATTTCACCGTCCTCCAAAAAGTCGATCTCCTCCCAGTCCCAGCCTTTCGTAAAAAAATCGGCGACCGAATCCTCCGGGTAGACGTGTCTTTTACTCGGGAGGTTGATCTTCGCCCGGCGCGGATCGACCAACATCGCACCGGTCTCGTCTTCCACCAGGAAGGGATTGTCTTCGGTGGTTATTTCCTCCATCAAATTTTTTCCGGTAGGGTGGCGGACGCCGATCGCATAGGCAAATCTTCGTCGCCGATAGTAGACGGCCGGAATTGCCGTGTCGGGAAGGTAAAGATCATGCAGGTGACGAGCGCGCCCTTTGATTTTCACCAATCCCGGCGTCGCTTCGCCGATCGGCGTGAGTTCGGCTTTTTTCCATTGCCGATTGTTGCGCACGATCCGGACGATGCTGTTAACATAATAATAACCGATAAGCACATTCAACAACGCATAGGGAATCATCGCGATCGGCGACGAATCGATCGTCCAAAGCAATACGAGTTGCAGGATGGTCACGACCGCAAACAAAACATAACGAAGCGTTTGATACCGGGCCAGAGCGCTCCGCTTCACCTGGGTGACCGGACGCGGCGGCAACAAAACGTCGTGGGCGATAACATCCTGCCAACTCAATTTTTCTGCGCTCTCGCCCATCGCCAAAACCCTTCTCCGGCCGGGCGGACAACCCGACAAGGACTCTTTTCTCAGAACCACTTCCACAAACGGAAGTAGATGTACAGCGGCACCAACGTCACCAAGGTCAAACCCACATGGATTTTCAACGCCAGGCGTAAACCCCAATACATATTCTTGACCGGCGATTCGGCGGTGATCGTATGCGATATATTCCCGCTCGGAGACCGGCCGATCACCAGGCGGCCGGGTGTTTCGTTGCCTTGTTCGTCGTCAGGCGGATGCGCAAACCCCACGACCGTCATCGGTTGATCCTCCGGAATGTAGCTGACCGAATAAACAACGATCTGCCTGTTTTCCGGAGGAGCATCGACTTCAATCGATTCCGTGCAGCCGACAATCGCTTCACGCGGATCGACCATCACCGAGCCGGTTTCGTCGACCAGCAGAAACGGATTGTCGGCCGAGTCGGTCGCCTCGGCCATCACTCCCTCGCCTTCGGGACCGACATATTTCTCGCTTTTGTAGTAGACAACCTTCTTGTCGGTGTCGGGAATCGTCAGATCGAGCAAGCGCCGTGTGCGTCCTTCGACCTTGACCATTCCCGGTGACAACTCGCCGATCTTGGTCAGCGGAATGTCCGCCCAAACGTGATAATTCAAGGACGCCCGCCAATAACGATACGCGAACAACGCGGCCGGAAACACATACCACATGCCGATATGCCACAGCACATCACTGCGTTCCTCGGCGACGGCAATCAGGCAAACTTGGACCATGTAAAGGATGATCGGAAAAAGGAAGTTGCATGATTCTATCGAACTCAAACCTGAAGAACCTGAACCCTGACGCGGTTGTTGTGGCGTTTGTAAAACATCCGCATTCGTTTTCGGCTGGTCGGTTGCATTTTGGTCCGAAGGTAACATGGTCGCTCCCCGATCAATAAGGACTCTTTCTCAAAAACATTGCCACACGCGGTAGTGGATGTATAACGGCACCAGCGTCAACAGCGTCAATCCAACGTGGATAATCAATGCCAGGTATAATCTGAAATAAATATAATTGACCGGCGATTCGGTGGTAATCGTATGCGGCTGATTCCCGCTCGGAGACTGGCCGATCACCAGGCGGCCGGGTATTTCGTCGCCTTGTTCGTCGTCAGGCGGATGCGCAAACCCCACGACCGTCATCGGTTGATCCTCCGGAATGTAGCTGACCGAATAAACAACGATCTGCCTGTTTTCCGGGGGAGCATCGACTTCAATTGATTCCGTACAATCAATGATCGCTTCGCGCGGATCGAACAACACGGAGCCGGTGTCGTCGACCAGCAGAAACGGATTGTC
This sequence comes from bacterium, assembly GCA_036725605.1. Classification (GTDB taxonomy): domain Bacteria; phylum Lernaellota; class Lernaellaia; order Lernaellales; family Lernaellaceae; genus CALBTQ01. Next base: position 18,014 of record DAIMDW010000010.1, on the reverse strand, counting down.
GGCTGAATTGGACACCTCGCTCATAACCCTCTTGTCATCCGAACCGATATATTTCTCGCTTTTGTAGTAGACAACCTTCTTGTCGGTGCCGGGAATCGTCAGATCGTGCAAGCGCCGCGTGCTTCCTTCGACCTTGACCATTCCCGGCGACAACTCGCCGATCTTGGTCAGCGGAATGTCCTCCCAGACGTGACTTTTCACCGACGCCCGCCAATAACGAAAAACAAACAATGCTGCGGGAAATAAATACCACAAGCCAAAATGCCACAGCATGTCACTTCGATCCTCGGAGAGCGTAATCAGGTAAATCTGGATAGTGTAAAGGATAAGTGGAAAAACAATGTTACACGACTCCATCGAAATCAGGCCTGAAGAACCTGAATCCTGACGCGGCTCCAGCGGCGGCAGCAAAACACCTTCATAATTTTGGGACTGTTCGCCGGCGTTTTGTTCCGAAGAGACCATGGTCGTTCCCCGATCAATAAGGACTCTTTCTCAAAAACATTGCCACACGCGGTAGTGGATGTATAACGGCACCAGCGTCAACAGCGTCAATCCGACGTGGACAATCAATGCCAGGTATAATCTGGAATAAATACCTTGGACCGCCGATCCATCGGTGATCGTATGCGGCAGATTCCCGCTCGGAGACTGGCCGATTACCAGGCGGCCGGGTGTTTCGTTGCCTTGATCGTCGGTGAGCGGACGGGCAAAGCCCACGACCGTCAACGGTTGATCTTCCGGAATGTAGCTGACCGAATATACGATGATCTTTCTTCTTTCGGGCACCCCCTCGACTTCAACCAGCTTCGTATAATCGATCGTCGCCTCGCGCGGATCGACCATCACCGAGCCGGTATCGTCGACCAGCAGAAACGGATTGTCGGCTGAGTCGGTCGCCGCAACCAACCGCTTATGCTTGTCCGAATGGCGATACTTTTTGCTCAGGTAGAGCACCGCCTTGGTGTCGGTGCCCGGAATCACCAGGTCGTGCAGCAACCGTGCGCGTCCTTCGACCTTGACCATCCCCGGCGCTAGCTCGCCGATCTTGGTCGGCGGAATGTCTTGCCAGGCGTGAAATTTCACCGACGCCCGCCAGTAACAATACGCGAACAACGCGGCGGGGAACAAATACCAGGAGCCGAAATGCCACAGCATGTCTCCCCGGTCGGCATCCAAGACCAGGAAAACCTGAACCGCATAAAGAACAATGGGTAAGATCTGGCTCAACGATTTCTTGAAGCTCATGCCCGACGAGGCCGGGATCTCGCGCGGCGGCAGCGGCGGCAATAAACCATCCGCATTTGTTTTCGGCTGGTCGGTTGCATTTTGGTCCGAAGGCAACATGGTCGCTCCCCGATCAATTGGGTGGCCGAGGCGGGCGGATTCATCCGGAATGATCGCGCCCGTCATTCGGCGTTTCAATATATTATGAAATATAATATTGCCGGATTTCCCGACCTAACGCAACATGCGCGCCAGCGTCTTTTCGACGATCGTGTTCAGCAGGCGATACGCCTCGGACGACAGGTGCAGGCCGTCGGTGGTGTAGCTTTCCCGCAGGCCGTGCGAGCCGTCGCCCAGCGCGCGTTGCACGTCGAGAAACTCGACGCCCAGCTTCGCGCAATGCCGGCGCAGGTTCGTATTCAGATCGCGCAGCAGTTCGTTGCTCGCCGCGACGCTCATGCCGGGCAGCGGATTGCGCACGGGCAGCAGCGAAACGACCAGCGGCTCGATGCCGTGGCTTTGCAGGCGCAGCGCGACGGCGGTGACGTTGAGCGCCACGTAATCGGCGCGGTTCCAGCTCGCCAGGCGATGGACGAGAAACATGTCGTTGATACCCACCAGGATCACCGCGACCTTTGGCTGGCGGGCGATGACGTCGCGCACCAGGCGCTCGTGCACGCCGTTGATCGTGTCGCAGGCCACGCCGCGATTGTCCGCCACCCGCCCCTTCGCCAAACGCGGCAGCGGCCGCCAACCCTCGACCAGCGAGTCGCCGATGAACACCACGTCCGGACTTTTCTCCGCGACCTGGTCGGCCAGCGCGAACTGCTTGTGCCGCGCCAGCGCGTGTTCCCGGCACGCCGGCGGCATTTCGCCCGGCAACAAAATCGGCGTCGCGACGGTCGGCGGCGCGTCGGCCTCCTCCGCCGCGGGCGCGGGCCACGCCGCCCACAACAACGCCGAACAAATCACCAAATATCGAACGAATCGCCGCATCGCCTTCCCTCGCGCAAGTTCGCCTCACTGTAGCACAAGGCCCCTGCTTGCCAAAAAGCGCCCGGCTCCCTACAATTTCGCGAACCGACGCCAAGGGAGAACGACATGTCTTTGCCCTACTACCGCCTGGAAGATTTTCTTGCCGCGCTCGACGAAATGGAGCGCCCGCTGACCGTGGTCGCGCACCAGGACGACGAATGCACCTTCTCCGGCGTGCTGTCGCGTAGCGCCGCGCGCATGGGCATCCTCTGGGTGACCAACGGCGACGGCCTGTATTTCCTCACCGACCTCAGCCCGTATCCCTACGGCCGCATCCGCATGGCCGAGGCGATCGACAGCGCGGCGGCGGTGGGCATCCCGGCCGAGCGCACCGCCTGCCTGGATTTCTCCGAGGTGGAAATCTACCGCCGGCTGATGTACGTGACGCTCAACCATCGCTCGGCGACCTGGCTCAAGCCGTTCTTCCAAACGATCTACGATCGCATTCGCGAATATATTTTCGACTACAAACCGCAGGCGGTGTTCACCTGCGCCTACCAGGGCGGCAATCCCGAACACGACCTGACGCACTATTTCACGCGGCTGGCCGTCGACGACTACGAGCGCGACAGCGGACAGGTCGTGCCGTTCATCCACGTGCCGATGTACGAGTACACCGTGCTGGTCGCGCTACGCTTCAACCCGTTCTACCGCGGCCTGCGCTGGCGCTATCACCTCAATGATTTTGAGAAGGCCAACAAGATGCGCCAGTTCGAGGCCTACCCGTCGCAGATGGCGTTGTTCGAGAAATTCCAGACGATCGTCAAGGGCGTCGGCTTCCTCGGCCTGTTTACCCAGGGCAAGCCGATCACCGCCGAAGAGTATTTGTCGGTCGAGGAGTGGGGCCCGGTGCCCGAGGATTGGGACTACCTGGCCAATCCGCATAAGCTTGACGTCGCCAACTACATCGGCGATCACTTCAACAACGTGCCGGTCAGCTTCGCCAAATCGGTGCGGCCGATCGTCGCGGCGTTCCCGCGGCGCAAGTAAGGCATCGATTCCCTCGGCGTAAGCTGTACATTGTGTGAACCAGCACACCTTTGGCTTCGCCAAAAGTGTGGCACCCGACACAAGTCATCCTGAACGAAGTGAAGAATCTCTCGTTAGTGTACGTAGATTCTTCGTCGCGCCTCCGGCGCTCCTCAGAATGACCGTTTTTCCGTGTGCCACAGTTTACGCCCTTGGCGTAAGCTGTGCGTTGTGTGAACCAGCACACCTTTGGCTTCGCCAAAAGTGTGGCACCCGACACAAGTCATCCTGAGCGCAGCGAAGGATCTCTCGTTCGTGAATGTAGATCCTTCGTCGCGCCGATGGCAATGACATGGATACGCGCGCGTCGGCGCCGGCCGAGGCGGCACACAATGAATGAAACATAGGTCCAGGAATTATTCCTGGTAGGTCCGGGAATTATTCTTGGTGGAGATTACAGCCCGCTCTTTTTGATGAGTTCTTCGCCGGCGGCTTGGGCGATGGAGCGCTCTTTGTCGATGAGCTTGCGCATTTTCGCCGGGCCAACGAGGTTGATGACGGCGGTTTCCAGCGCGCGCATATCCTCGAACCAGTTGTTGGTCCAGGCCAGTTCGTCGGTGAGCTCCTCGACCTTTTCGCGCAGGTTCACCACGAGTCTTTCCATGTCGGCGCCACTGCTTTTTTCGGTGACGGTCGCCTGCAGATCGTAAATCATCTCACGCGTGGTATTGCCGATTTCTTCGAGCTTGGCGGTGATGTGGCCGGTGTTTTTGGTCGCCTGTTCCTGAAACGACAGCACCGTGTCGGTCTGTTTTTTGAGGTCGGCGATGCCGTCGCCCAGCGTTTTCTTCTGGCGCGCCTCGGTCTCTTCCAGCTTGTTGCGGATATTGGCAAAGTGGGCGCCGATCAAGTTTTCCAACCGTTTCACCCGCCGTTGCCGCAGCACAATCAGCGCGGTTAACACAGTCAGCAGGAACAGCCAAAACAGTGTAATGATGACTTGATGATTCTGTACTTTCGCCAACACCGCTTGCAACGCTTCCATCACAACGTCCCCGTAATGCGCAGTCCGACTACCGTCCCAACAGCCGTTCGATGAACGACTTCTTCTTCGCTTTCTTTTGTTCTTCCAGCTTGATCAGCCGCAGTTCGCGCAGCGCCTCGATGCAATTCGGATTGCAGATCAGCGCTTTTTCGTACTGCTTTTCGGCGAATTCCTTGAGGCCCTGCGATTTGTAAATCGAGCCGAGAAACAAATATGACTTCTCCGATCGCGGATTGATCGAAATCGCGCGGTTGAGCGCTTCGCGGCCCTGGAACTGCAGGTCCGAAGGCGACTCGCCGGAGAACAACTTCGAATCCTCTTCCGAAATATCTTCTTCGTAGGGGATATTGTACATCGCCCAGCCGTAGTGCGCGATATACTCCGCCTCGTTGTTCGTGATTTCCATCGCCTTGCGGAATTCGAACGCGGCGCGCGCGTAGCGCTTTTCCTTCATGTATTGCTTGCCGTTCTGGAAATTCTGTTCGGCGATGATGATCTTTTTCACGCCCTCGATGCGCACGTCGGTCTTGGGCCCCTCGTCCTCGCCCTCGATCTTCTCTTTATACTGCGCGATCTTTTCCTGCGTGTTGAGTTCCTCGTACGCCTTGGCCGCCAGACGGAAAATCTCCTCGACCTGGGCTTTGATTTCGGGACTGGCCATGCCGAAGAACCGGTCGGGGTGAAATTCCTTGGCCATGCGATGATAGGCGAGACGCACTTCGTGTTCGGTCGGATTCTCGCCGACGCCCAACACGTGGAAGTAATTGCCGTCGGTCACCCGGGCATAGACTTCGCGCACCTTATTGCGGGTTTCGGCGTCGCCGTCCTCCTCCGGTTCCGCCGCCGGCTCTTCCTCGTCGATCGCTTCCGGTTCCGCTTCCTTGACCGGCGCGGGTTCGACCGGTTTGGACGCGGATTCGACCGGCTTGGGCGCGGGCTCGCTCGGCTTGGGCGCGGCGGGCGCGGCCTTGGGCGGCGCGACGGGCGCGGGCTGCTCGTCGGCCTCGGAAGCCAGCAACTCGGGTTTGTCCAACGGCGCGTCGATCAGCTCGACCATCTCGGTGACGATCAACGTGTAAACGATCTGGTTGGCGCGTTCGAGCTCGACGTCCAGCGCGCCCAGCACCTCGTCCACCTTGTGCTGACCGTCGATCTCCTCGAAGATCGCCCGCTCGCGCTGCGTCAGTTCCAGATCCTGATAGCGATAGTGCAAGTTGGCGCCCGGGCGCAGGTACTTGCCGCGCCATTCGTCGATGATCGGCATCAGGCGATCCAGGTCGTAGTGCTCCTCGACGCCCATGCTGATCACGTTGGCCGTACTCATGTCCAACGTGGTGATGTCGCCCTGCACGTCGCGGTTTTCGGTGAACTTGAAAATACCTTCGCGCCAGCGGAATATCTCGAACAATTTCTCGCGCATCTGCATGCGCAGGAAACGCACCAGTTCGTGCGGCGTGAGCGCGCCCATCTCGATCAGGATGGTGCCCTGCAGACGGTTGGACTCTTTCATCCGCTTGACCGATTCGTCGCGCTCTTCCGGCGTGATCTTGCGCTTGCGCACCAGGAAGTTGCCGAAGTACTCGTCTTCCAGCGTCGTGCGCACGCTGACCGGGTACCCTTCCTTGACCGCGATTTCCTTTTCCACGTCGTTGCTCTTCACCAGCAGATAGCCGCTCTTGGCCATCACGTAGACCGCGTGCAGAATCTCGGCGAAGCTCATGGTGGAAAAATCGCCTTCCAGGTTGACCTGGGGAATGGCCTTCTCGACCGCCGGGGCTTCGTCGAGTTCGACGCCCTCGGCCTCGGTGACGACCGCACCGGCTTCGCCGGGTCCCAGCAGACCGGAGACTTTATCCAGCAGGCGCGACAACTGGAACGGCTTTTCGACGAAATCGTCGGCGCCGTATTTCTCGCGCGCGTCCTGCTGCATTTTGTAATTCTTGTACACCGCGCTCATCAGGATGATCGGCGTGTTTTGGCCGGCGTCGGTTTCCTTCAGCTTTTTGCAGACTTCCCAACCGTTCATCCGGGGCAGCAGGACATCCAGCAGCACCAGGTCGGGTTGGATCTGACTGAACTTGGCCAGCGCGTCTTCTCCGTTGCGCGACACGATGGTTTCATACCCCTTCGAGCTGAAGGAAGCATGCAGAATCTGTCCGATATTTCGATCGTCGTCGACTACTAAAATACGTTTGGGCATTGGCCCGCTCCTGTTGGGTGATCCACCATCGCCGGGCAAACCGACGTTATCAATCCGGTGAACGTGCTATTTTATTCATAATGCGCCGATCGCGCAAGCGATCAACTTTTCGCAAACAAGGCCGGCAGCGATTTTTCGTACGGCGGCCGAGCCACTCCTTTTTCGGTAATGATCGCGGTCACCAGTTCGGCCGGCGTGACGTCGAACGCCGGGTTGCGCACCTTCACCCCCGCCGGGGCGATGGCCACCTGCCCGAACACCTTGGTCACCTCGTCAAACGGCCGTTCTTCGATCGGAATTCGCGCCCCCGACGGACAATTCAGATCGATGGTCGACAACGGAGCGGCGACGTAAAACGGCAGATCGTGCCGCGCGCACATCGTCGCCACCATGTAGGTGCCGATCTTGTTGGCCACGTCGCCGTTGGCCGCGATGCGGTCGGCCCCGGTGACCGCCAGGTCGATCTCCCCCGCCGCCATCAGATGACCCGACATGTTGTCGGTGATCAGCGTCGTGGGAATGCCGTCGGCCATCAGCTCCCAGGCGGTCAGCCGCGCGCCCTGCAAAAACGGCCGCGTCTCGTCGGCGTAGACCATCAGCACCTTGTCCTGCGCGTGCGCCGCGCGGATCACCCCCAGCGCCGTGCCGTAGTCGCCCGTCGCCAGCGCGCCCGCGTTGCAATGGGTGAGGATCCGCGCCGGTCCGGCGATCAACTCCGCGCCGTTGGCCCCCATCGCCCGGCACGACTCGACGTCCTCTTCCCAGATGCGATGCGCCTCGGCCAGCAGCATCTTGCGCACCGCCTGTGCGCCCTGCGGCCGCACGATGTCGTACACCCGCTTCATCCGCTCGACCGCCCACGCCAGGTTCACCGCCGTCGGCCGCGCCTTGGCGAACAGGTCGCACAACTCCGCCCACCGCGCATCGAGATCCTCGTCGGCCGCCAGCTTCGCGCCCAGCGCCAGCCCGTAGGCCGCCGTATCGCCGATGGCCGGCGCGCCGCGCACGACCATCTCGACGATCGAACGCGCCACGTCCTCGGCCGTGGTCAGACGCAGATAGGTTTCCTCGGTCGGCAGTTTGCGCTGATCGATCAGCACCACCGCGCCGCCGTCCCAGCGAATGGTTGAAAAAGCCATCGGGTCCCTTCCTTCTTCTTTTCGGCGCCCCGAGTTTCTTTTGCCCGCGCCGCGCTGTCAACCGGATTGCCGCGACCGCGCCACGGGCGCCAGCCACGAGAGCAACAACGCGTAGCCGACCAGCGCGGCCACGGCGGCCGCGGTCGTCGTCCGCGACGGAAAATACCTTCGTTCGGGCGCCTGCGCGGCATCGAGCGCCAGCAGCGTCGCTTCGCCCATTTCCGCGCGCGTCTGCCACAACGCGGCCAGCGGCGCGATTTCGGTCAGCGCGTCGTCCAGCGCCGCTTGCTCGCGCGCCAACCGCCGGTCGCCCAGTTGCCGCTGCGCCAGTTCGTCCAGCGGCGGCAAAAACGGAACGTCCCCGGTCGTCAGGCGATCGGCCGCCGCCGCCAGCGCCGCACTCTCCGCCCGCAACCGCCGCGCGCGCGGATGATCCGGCGACGCCAAACGCAACAACATCGCCCGCTCGGCGTCCTTCTCGATGCGCGCCGCCCACAGGTCGCCCCAGTAGGTCAGCGCGGTGTCGGCCTGCAACGCGGGCGTCACCAATTCGTGTTCGCGCCGATAGGCCGCCAGCTCGTTTTCGACGCCGGCCAATTGCTCGTCCAGCGCCGCCAGCTCGCCTTGCAGCGCCCGCCTTTTCGCCCCGGCGTGATCGGCGAAGCTCCGCGCCGCCACCCGCTCGCCGTGACGGACGATCGCGTCGGCCAGCGCCGCCGCCGTTTGCGGATCGCTCCACTGCGCGGTCACCCGCAACACGCCGGTGGTGCGGAACCAATCGACGAACACCTGTTTGCGCCAGACCTTCTCGTAGACGGCCGTCGGCGTGGGCGGCTCGCCCCGCCAACGCTTGTTTGCTTCGTCCCACCGCGCGGGAAACAACGTGGGCAGCAACCCGAGTTCGTCGAACGCCGCATGCAGCGCGGCCTTGCTGCGTAGCGCATACCAGACGCGCAACGCTTCTTTGCCGCGCGGCGCGCCGGGCATGTCGCTGAGTGCGGCGGCGAAGGGCGCCTGCGCCTCCGGCAACGACAACGCGGCCGGCTGACGATCCGCATAGACCATCACGTGCGCGGCGGCGCGATAAGAACGCGGCAGCAACAGGCACACGCCGTAGGCCGCCACCGCCGCAAGAAAGCCGACGACGATCAGCCGCCGACGGTAAGGCCACACCGCGCGCACCAGGCGCATCGCCGGCAACGGCCGCGGCGCCTGGCCCGCGTGCGCGGCCAACGCCTGGGTCAGGCCCATCGCCAGCCACGCCAGCAGGTTGGTCGGATAATTGTGATAGGTGATGCCGAACACGCCGGTCAGCGCGTAGCCCAGTTGAATCGCCAGCAGCGTCGCGGCCGTCTTGCCGACAACCGTGCCGCGATGCTCGCGCGCCAGGCGATAGGCCAGGCGGATGTGCAGCGCCAGCAACGCCAGCAAAAAGCCCAGGCCGATCAACCCCAGGTCGGCCAGTTGCACCAGAAAACTGTTGTGGCCCGAAATCGCGCCGGGCACTTTGAAGTCCAGCGCCACCTGGCCGACGCGCCCCGGTCCGACGCCCCACAGCGCCTGCACCGGTCCGGCGAAGACCATCTTGAGCAGCGCGGCCCATTCCTCGAAACGCCCGACGTTGCGGTAGTCGGTGACGTTGATCATCGACGCCAGCCGGTCGTAAACGCCCGCGGGCACGAAGGGCAGCGCCGCCAGCACGCCGGCCGCGCCCAGACCGAACCACCACGCGCGCCGCTTGTCGAACCAGGCCAGCACCGCGAAGCCCACCGCCAACGCCAGGTACACGCGCCGCGACAGCGTCATCGCCGCCTGCCCCATCGCCAGCAGCGCCAGCGCCGCCCACGCCAGTTGCCCCCGCCGCGTTTTCGCCGCCCAGGCCATGCCCGCGCCGCCCAGCACGATCGGCAGCAAAAACAGCGCCAGGTAATTCGCGCCGGTCTCGTCGCCCAAACTCAGCCGCGCCCCGGCCCAGGCGTCGGCCTCGCCGAAAAAGACCCACAACCGGCCGGCGATCAACTGCGAGCCGGCAACGATCAGCACCGGCAGCGCCAGCAAAATCCACACGCCCAGCAGCAAGCGCACGTCGCGCAAATCGCGCACCGCCGCGCGCGCCAGCAGATAGAACACGGCGAACTCGATGTAAATGCGCCACGACCAGAAGCCGGGCATCAGCGCGGTGGGGGAAATCAGATGAACCAGCAGCCAGCCGAAATAGGCCAGAAACAGCCACGTGGCGCGGTCGTCGACGAGAAACGTTTCGTCGCGGCGCGCCGTGCGCCAGACGATCGCGACGAGCACCAGCATGTGCAAAATGTCCTTGCCCATGCCCATCGTGTTGAAGCCGCCGCCCATTTCGCTGCCCCAACCCAGCAGCGCGGGCAGCAACGAGAACGGCACAAAGGCCAGCAACGCGGCGATCAGCAGCCACACGTCGCGCGCTCGATTCAGCGCGTAAACCAGCAACGCCGCCGGCAACGCCAGCAACACGCGCGCGTCGACCAGCAACGCCGCCGCGCCGATCGCCGCCACGGCGCCGGCGACCAGCCACGGCCCGACCGCGCCGGCCACCCGGTTAACCTGTGCCTGCATCGCTCTTTCGCTCATTGCAAAATGATATACCATGCGCTTGCGCCCTTGACCAATCGGCCTGAACGCGAACAATGGAGAAACGGAGGCCGCTATGAAACGACTAACCTGCCGTTGCTTGTTGATTCTATTGATGCTCATCCTGCTTGCCGGTTGCGGCGCGAACGACGACGATGACGATAATGATTCCTCGCCGGCCGCCGATGACGACGCGCTCGACGACGATTCGTCCGTCGACGACGACGATGACGATTCGCTCGACGACGACACCGGCGATGACGACACGACCGACGACGATACGATCGACGACGACATCGACGACGACGACGCCACGCCCTATTGGGAAGGCGGTGAGGATTACGGCCCGGTGTCCATGGACGAATACCGCCTGCTCGAAGACCAGGGCCTCTCGCCCTGGGAATGGAGCGCGGGCCTGGCCGCCAAAGACGCGCTGTTGTCCAGCGCCAGCATCCACTGGGTGGCGACGCTCGACGTGGAGAGCGGCCAGTATTACCTCTGGCACCGCGACGGTGAAATGATCTTCGAGCGGACCATCGGCGACGACGGCCTCGCGTTCAACATTCTCAGCCAGGTCGGCGACGATCCGTTCCCCAACCAGGACCCGATGACCGCCGCCGGCTACGACGACGAAATCGCGCTGCTGGCCAATCCCGATTCCATCCAGATGACCGAACACGGCTACGCGGTCGACGATCCGCGCGTCGGGTGGATCCCCGACGAAAACGTTTCCTATCCCTTCGCCTATGAACGCATCACCCAGATCTTCGACACGCCGCACGGCCCGGATCTCATTTACGGCTCTTTTCCTTCGCACAACGGCGGCGTGGGCTCGCACGGCAACCTGGGCGTGATGCAAAGCCGCGCCACGCTGTTGCTGTCGGGCGCGGGCGTCAAACCGGGGCTGATCGACGACGCGGTGCACCTGGTGGACATCATGCCCACGGTGCTGGCGTTGTTGGGCGCCGATCCGGTCGAGGGCATCGACCGGCGCGGGCATCGCGTTTCCCGCAACCTGCAGACCTGGCAGGACGGGCGCGTGCTCACCGAAGTGCTGACCGATCCGTCGGTGCAGGGCCTGGCCGAACGGGTGGTGATTTTGCTTTACGACGGGCTGACGCCCAACGAGCTGTATCATCACTACGAAAGCGACGACGGGCAGGATCTGCCCAACTTCTCCGAGCTGATCGAGAACGGCGCGTTCTATCGCGGCGGCGCTCTCGTCGGCTGGCCGAGTTTCTCCTTCCCCGGCCACACCACCATCGGCACCGGCGCGTACCAGGGGCATCACGGCATCGTGACCAACAACAACCAACTGCGCGGCGAGGACGACATCCTGACCGTCACCTGGTTCCTGGACCGCTGGCGGGAAGTGCTCGCCGATCCGCAAGCCGAACTGGAAAACTACCTGCGCATCCTCCACGATGAACGCGGCGTCGAAACCGTCTTCACCGCGACGCACCGCACCTTCGGCGACTGGGACCTGCTGCGGCCGGGCACCTGGCACGACGCCTACGCGGCCAGCGTCAACGAGCCGACCGTGTACGAGGCCGATTACAGCGCCTTCGCCCTGATGGAACTGATCGCGCCTCTGTGGCCCGAGGAAGTCGAGTACGACGACATCATTTACGACCTGGCCGACATGAGCGTGCCCTGGCAGATCAAAGCCTCGCTGACCGACCCGACGCACGAGCCGCCGAAAGTCATCTACGCTTCGTTTTTCACCACCGACCATCTGGGCGAGGCGCATGGCCCGCACAGCGACGCCGTGCGCGAACAGCTCGTGCTGTTGGATTCCTACACCGGCATGATTCTCAACGCCTTCAAAAAGCACGACCTGTACGACTCCACCGCTTTCCTGGTCGTCAGCGATCACGGCATGGAACTGCAACAGCCCGGCGCGCAGGATCCCTGGAAGCCCCGCCTGGCCGACGCGGGCATCAAGTACACCAGCGGCAACACCGGCACGATCTACCTGCTGGTCCTGCGCCTGGAAACCTCGACCGACGTTTTCCCCGGCGGCACGGCCACGACCTTCACCGTCACGGTCACCGACGACGATACGCTCGCGCCGCAGGCCGGCGTGGCGCTGACGCTGACCGGCGGATCGTGCCAGCCGTGCACCGCGCTGACCGACGACGCGGGCCGGGCCGACTTTACCGTCACCCCGACGACGGGCGAGAATATGACCCTGAGCGCCGCCCACGACGAGTACTGCCCGGCGGCGATCGAACTGACCGTCACCGACGCGCAAGGGAATTGACGTGAAATTCGTCCTGGCCGAAAGCGCGGGTTTCTGTTTCGGCGTGCGCCGCGCCGTGGATATGGTGCTGTCGCAAAGCGCCTCGAAACAGGGCTCGATCGCCACTTACGGCCCGCTGGTGCACAACCCGCAGGTGATCGAACTGCTGCAACTGCGCGAGGTCGCCTGCGTCGACAACCTCGAGGATCTGCGCGAGGGCCTGGCGGTGATCCGTAGCCACGGCGCGTCGCCCGCGGCGGTCGAAACGCTGCAGCAACGCGGGCTGGAGATTCTCGACGCCACCTGCCCCAAGGTGCGCGCGGTGCATAAGCAGGTGGCCAGCGCGGCCGAGGAAGGCCGGCACGTGATTCTCTTCGGCGAGCGCGAACACCCCGAGGTGATCGGCCTGGTCGGCGAGGCGCGCGGCAAGCCGTGCCACGTCGTGCTCAGCCCCGACGAATTCGACGCGCTGCAATTGCCGGAACAAACGCCGCTGACGCTGGTGGCGCAAACGACCGCCAACCGCGGCCGTTACGAGGAGTTCATCGCTCACGTGCAGGCGCGCTTCGGCGACGTCGTCGTGCGCCGCACGATCTGCGCGGCCACCGAACTGCGCCAGCAGGAAGTGCGCGCGCTGGCCGACAAGGTGCAGGCGATGATCGTCATCGGCGGGCGCAACAGCGGCAACACCACGCGCCTGGCGGCCATCAGCCGCGACCGCGGCCTGCCCACCTGGCACATCGAAACGGCCGACGAACTGGCCGCCATCGACTTTACGCCCTACGAGCTGATCGGCGTTACCGCCGGGGCCAGCACGCCCAGTTGGATCATCGACCGCGTGATGACGCACCTGCGCGAGTTGGAGGAAGCGGACGCCAACCCCGTCCTGGCGCGCGTCAAGCGCGTGCTCGAAGCGCTGACCAGCCTGCACATCACCACCGGCCTGGCCGCCGGCTCGCTGGCCTACGTCGGCGCGGTGCTCATGGGCCTGCACTTCCGCCTCGATTTTTTCCTGCTCGTTTTTTTCTACGTCCAGGCGATGCACGTGCTCAACCGCTTCACCGAAACCGGCGTCGACAAATTCCGCGACGATCCCAAGCGGCAGGAAATCTACCGCCGTCACCGCATCATCCTCTGGGTGCTGGGCATCGTCCCCTTCGCCGCCTCGATCGTCCTGGGCTTCATGCTGGGCGTGTGGCCGTTTCTGGTCGTGCTGATCGCCTCGATTCTCGGTCTGCTCTATTCGGTGAAGGTCGTGCCCAAAAGCTGGATGGGGCTGTTCGGCTTCCGCCGGCTGAAGGACCTGGCCGCGAGCAAAAACGTGTTCGTCGCCTCGGCCTGGGCCCTGGTGAGCATCTTCCCCTTGTTCTTCGTCGAGGAGCAGACGACGCAACCGTCGCGCCTGCTGCTGTCGTTCGTGTTTTTGTTCGTGGTGACCGGTATTCGTTCGATCTGGCTGGACCTGTCCGACCTCGCCGCCGACCGCCTGGTCGGGCGCGAAACCGTGCCGCTGGTGCTGGGCCCGACGCGCACGCACTCGCTGGTGCGCACGCTGATCGTCGGACTGTCCGTCGGCCTGTATCTCGCCGCCGCGCTGGGGTGGCTGCCGGGCATCGCCTGGATTCTGGCCACCTGGATCCTGCTCGAATTTCTCTACCTGGAACTGCTCTACCGCGGCAACGCGCTGCCCACGCTCGAGCGCGACATGCTCGTGGACCTGCACTTCATCGTCGCCGGTTTGCTGGCGTTTGTCTGGCGGGCGTTGGGTTGAAACTCAACCGCTGAAGGAAGTGATCAACTCGCGCGTGGCCTTGGGCAGACGCTCGAGCAGTTCGTCGACTTTTTCGTCGCTTAAATTCAACGCGGTCAACGCGTGATCGCCGGCGATCTCCATCGGCTCCTCGTCCATGTACGAACCGAAGCCCATCGCGTGGGCGAACTGATTGGCCGTGTAAGTGATCAACGCCATGCGCTGCGCGGGACCGGCCTCGTCGTACTCGTGGTGATAGCGGATCACGTCGTGCAGCGTGGCGGGGAAATTCCAGGCGCGGGCCATCAGGCCGCCGACCGCCGCGTGGTAATCCTGCAGCAAACCGTTGACCAACTCCGCCTCGGGCCGCAACTTGCCCTCGGTGCGTTTGACGATTTCTTCCAACGTTTCGAGCACCAGCGGTTTGCCGACGTCGTGCATCAGGCCGCACAAAAAGGCGTACTCCGCGTCCACGCGCTTGAGCGTCGCGATCTCCTTGGCGATGTAGGCGACGGTCAGCGAGTGCTCCCACATCTGGCGCACCAGGTCGCCGAACATCTTCGAACGGAAAATGCGCTCGCCCATCGCCACGCCGAACACCAGGTCGCGCAACGTGTTCATGCCCACGGTGACCACGGCGGTCTGAATGCTGGTCACCGCCACCAGTCCGGCGTACACGGGGCTGTTGGCGATCTTGAGCAACCGGGAGGAAAGCTGCTGATCTTTTTCAATCAAAGCCACAAAGTCGCGCGCCGAGGAATTGGGCGAATTGGTCAGCGCCAGAATCTCCTGCGCGATGTGCGGCAGCACCGGCACGTTCAGCTCGCCCGAGCGCACCCGGCGGCCGATGCGTTCGCGTACGAGTTTGTAGACTTCTTCCTTCGAATAGGTCGCCGCCATTCGCAAAACCTCCCTCGGCGGATCCGGCGCGGCAATGGAATTCGATACTATCTCGATTTCCTTGCATTAAACAATGACAAGCTGACGCCGGGTTGTCCAGAGCCTGCCGCACAACTACACTGTCGGCCGATGCAGGATGAATACCGCCAATTTCTTTTGTACATGAAACCCGGCGAATGGATCGCGCTCGTGCTGGTTTTCGGCGGCACCGCCGCGTTGTGGGGCGCGGAGTTCGCCTTGCTGTGGCGCACGCTGCGCGCGCGTTGGCGGCGTGTCTCTCTGCCCGCGAAAACCAAGCCGTTGCGCGTCGCGGTGCATCTGCTCGCCGCCGTCTACCTCGCGTGCTTCCTGTATGCGCGCCTGATCGAGCCCGACCGACTGGCGCTCAAACGTCTGACGATCTCCTCGGCGAAAATCCCCGCCGGCGTCACCCTGCGCATCGCGCACGTCACCGACCTGCACGCGCGGGGCTCGCGCGTGAAATTCCTGGCGCGCGTGGGCGAGGCGGTGGCGCGGCTCGAGCCCGATTTGATCTGCCTCACCGGCGATTACCTGTGCGGCTATCGCGACGGCGAACCGGCCGCGCTGCTCGCCTTCCTGCTGCGCCTGCCCGATGTGCCGGTGTTCGCGGTGACCGGCAATTACGGCGGCGTGTACATGCCCGACGCTTTTCTCGATCAACTCGGCGCGGAAACGCTGCACACCGAACGACGCCTGCCGACGATCAAGGGCGTGCCGCTCGAATTGCTGGGCGCCAGCCCGACGCGCGTGATGACGCAGGTCTCGCCGCGCCTGCACCCGGAGCGCTACGGCATCTTCCTCGAACACTTTCCGGCCGTCATGCCCGCCGCCGCCCGCGCCGGGTGGGATCTGTTCCTCGCCGGGCACACGCACGGCGGCCAGGTGCGCCTGCCGCTCTACGGCGCGCTGCTCACGTTGGACCGGGCCGGAAAAACCTTCGAGATGGGCGGGTACCGCGTGGGCGATACGGTCGGCCACGTCAGCGCCGGCGTGGGTTTGGAATGCCGGGGCATGCCCCTGGTGCGTTTTTTATGCCCGCCGGAAATAACGCTGATTCAAGTGCGCGGCGCGGCTCACTCGTCGAAGTAAGCGCCGCTGACCAGATAGATCTCCGCCACGCGCTCCAGGTCGCCGATGCGCACCGTGCCCTTCTGACGCAGGCGATGAATCGGCGCCTGTTCGAAATCGTCGAGCAGTTCCAACTCGGCGTCCGTCACGCCGATCAACACGACGCCCGCCGTGTGCGCCTCGTCCTGCGCGGTCAGGTCAAAATCCCACTCCTCGCGCCGGCGCCGGCCGTTGCGCGCGAAACCGGGCAGCACCGCCGGGGCGAAGGGCACGGGTCGACCCAGCAGCGCGCGCACCGCGGCCGGATCCAGCAGGCCGTCCCAGACGAACACCAGGTGCTCCGCGAACAGCTCGCCGGCGTCGACCGGCCGCTCGGGCGGATAGAAAATCGTGACGCAATTGGACGGGAAAAAGCGCACCGAAAACATCGTCGCCTCCTCGCATGCGGACATACCGGTCTTTGCCCGATGCGCGCACGAATGTCAAACGATGCGGTAAACGATCAGGGCTTTTTGACCATCGCCACGCGGTGCACCTCGTAACCCAGGGCGCGCCAGAACTTGAGCGAGTCGATGTTCTTGGGCACCACGTTCACGTGCACCTCCGTCGCGCCGAAGTGCGTCAGCCACGCGGCCGCGCGGGTGGACACTTCACGGCCGAGCCCGCGACGGCGGAACGATTCGCGCACGTACAGGTTCTCGATCACGCCGATCGGCGCCTGGGCGAAGGTCTTGTAGGGTTGGGTCAGGTAGCCGTTGGCGAAGGCGATGAGTTTGCCGTCGACGTCGGCGACCATCAAAAACGAATCGTCGCGCGCCAGCATGTCGGCGAACAGCGCGCGCTGAGCCTCTTCCGCGCCCGACCGCAGGCGATAGCGGGGGTTGAACTCGGCGGTCAACTCCATCAGTTCGACCCACATCTTCACGACGCTGTTCAGGTCGTACCGATCGGCCAGGCGAATGGTGATTTTCTTCTTGGTCATGATCTTTTAGTTACACCGTTTGCCCGGCGCAGACAAGACGGCCCGGCCGCGCGGAACCACTTGCGCCGACGCCGGTCGGCCTTCACAATAGAACCGGCAGGAAACCGTCCGTCCGATCACCCGGGAGCATCGCGTGGCCAGAACCGCCAAAGAAAAACCGCGGCCCAAAGCTCGCAAACCGTTCGCCAAAAACTGGCGCGCCGAATTGCGCAACTACCTGCTGGCCGGCCTGTTGATCACCGTGCCCCTGGGCGTGACGATCTTCGCCCTGCGCTTCATCATCCGCCTGGCCGACCAGACATTTAAACTGTTCCCCGCCAGCATCCGGCCCGAGACCTACTTGCCCTTCCCGCTGCCGGGCCTCGGGGTAATCCTCACCTTCGCGCTGCTGCTGGTCATCGGCTTTTTCGCGCGCAACTATTTTGGTCAGCGCCTGGTGCGCCTCGGCGAGCGGATCATCGACGCGATTCCCCTCGTGCGCTCGATCTACGGCTCGGCCAAGCAGTTGACCAGCTCGATCTTCAGCAACTCCGGCGAGCAATTCTCGCGCGTGGTGATCATCGAGTATCCGCGCAAAGGGCTGTACTCGCTGGCCTTCGTCACCTCGCACAACACCGGGCACTTCAACTGGCTGATCGGCAAGCCGTGTCTGTCGGTCTTCGTGCCGACCACGCCCAACCCGACCTCCGGCTATTACCTGATCGTGCCTGAAGCCGAAATCATGGACACCGACCTCTCGGTGGAAGAGGCGTTCCGCGTGATCATCTCGGCCGGCATGTCCATGGCTGAGCGCCGGCTGCCGCCACAGCACGAACCGTCCGTGCTCGAG
>DAIMDW010000009.1:98782-166543 GCA_036725605.1 bacterium | reverse complement strand
CAGTTCGACTCTCAAATGCGCATTTATCGACAGTCTCGTAAGCCCCAGGAGAGAATGGCTCATTTTCAACAAGCCCTTTAGGGTGGCGGAAACGTTGAGTGCGCCACTCTGCCGCCCCGGCGGGGCTGCTCGCATCGATCCTCCGCGCGCCCCTTGCCTTTATCGTGATCGTTTTTATATTGATACACAATCGCAATAAATCCGCATGAAGCGGACTGGATAAAACGAAGGAGAAGATCATGAACGCTACCGGTATCACCCGCAATCAGTCCGGCGCGCAGTTGGTGTTCGCCACCGCCGAGCCGGGCCGCCATACGCTGCCCGATCTGCCGTACGCCTACGATGCGCTGGAGCCGTACATCGACGCCAACACGATGCTGCTGCATCACAGCATTCATCATCAGGGGTACGTCAACGGTCTGAACGAGGCCGAGTTGGGGCTGGTCGAGGCGCGGGCGAGCAACAATTTCGCCACGATCGCCAAGCTCGAACGCGCGCTGGCGTTTCACGGCAGCGGGCACAACAATCACCTGATTTTCTGGCAGAACATGAACGCGGCCGAGCTGGCCAAGGAAACGCCGACCGGCGCGTTGGCGGCGCAAATTCAGCGCGACTTCGGCAGCCTCGATAACCTCAAAGCGCAGTTCAACGCCGCCGCGGCAAGCGTCGAGGGCAACGGTTGGGGCGCGCTGGTGTATCATCCGATTTTCCAACGGCTGTACGTCACGTCGTTGCTCAATCACCAGAACCTGACGCTGGTCGGGTCGATTCCGCTGCTGTTGCTGGACGTGTGGGAGCACGCGTACTACCTGAAGTATCAAAACCGGCGCGCCGAATACATCAAAAACTGGTGGAAGGTGGTCGACTGGAGCGACGTCGAGCGTCGCTTCGAAGCGGCCGCCAACTTCGGCGCGTAACGCTCGTCGAAAAACGAAAAGTCCTCCTTGGCCTCCGTGAAAGGCGGGGGCCGTTTTTTTGCTTGAACCTTTGGCGAAACACGGTTGTCCAATCAACAAGGGAAGGGTGCGCCTTCATGATTATTATTCAATAACAATTCATTTGACGCGGCGGATGCATGGTCTTGCCAACGCGACGGGCAATGGTTAATTTTCCCCAGAACCAAACGAGGAGGTGACGTTCGATGGATCCGGTTTCGACTGGTTTTCTGTTCTGGGACCCGACGATGATTCTGCTGATTCCGGCGATCATTCTGGGCATCTGGGCGCAGGCGAAGGTGCGTTCGGCGTACGGCAAGTACAGCCAAATCAACGCGGCGTCGGGCATGACCGGCGCGCAGGCGGCGCGGTATCTGCTGGACCGAGCCGGGCTGAGCAACGTGGCGATCGAGCCGATCGCGGGCAACCTGACCGACCATTACGATCCGCGCGCGAAGGTGCTGCGGTTGTCGCCAGGCGTGTACGCTTCGCCGAGCCTCGCCGCGCTGGGCGTGGCCGCGCACGAGGCCGGGCACGCGCTGCAGGATCGCGACAACTATCTGCCGATGACGATCCGCGCCAAGCTCGTGCCGGTGGCGAGCCTCGGTTCGGGGATGTTGTTCCCGTTGCTGATCGGCGGATTTCTCTTCGGCATCAAGCCGCTGATCACCGTGGGCATCGTGCTGTACAGCTTCGCGGTGCTCTTTCATTTGGTGACGCTGCCGGTCGAGTTCAACGCGTCCAGCCGCGCGCTGGGAGTGCTGGAAAGCTCGGGCGCGCTGCACCCCGAGGAAATCGGCGGCGCGCGCAACGTGCTGTCGGCCGCGGCGATGACCTACGTGGCGGCGACGCTGGCGTCGATCCTCACCCTCGTGCGGTTGTTCATCCTCAGCCGCGACGAGTAAGCGAACATTTTAAACGCGAAAGGCGGTCCGGGCGGGCCGCCTTTTTTGTGTCCGGATGAGCCGCGTCTATCGGCGGCGCAGCTTGCTGAGCAGGCGCAGGATTTCGATGTACAGCCAGATAAGCGTGACGATCAGGCCGAAGGCCGCGTACCATTCCATGTATTTGGGCGCGTTCATTTCCGCGCCCTTTTCGATGAAGTCGAAATCGAGCACGAGGTTCAGCGAAGCGATGACCACCACAAACAAGCTGAAACCGATGCCCAACCAGCCCGATTCGTGAATGAAGCCGATCCCCCCGGCGCCGAACATGTGCATCCCCATATTCACCAGGTAGAGGATCATGATGCCGCCGGTGGCCGCGGCGATGCCGAGTTTAAAATTTTCGGAGGGACGGATGATCCCCGCTTTGTAGATGACCAGCAGCGTGAAGAAAATGCCGAAGGTCAGCCCCACCGCCTGAATGACGATGCCCGGGTAGGCCATCTCCATGAAGAACGAAAGCAGGCCGAGGACCACGCCTTCCAGCAACGCATAGACCGGAGCGAGCACCGGCGCGACTTCTTTTTTGAAGATGATGAAGATCGCGGCGATCAGGCCGACGACCGAGATCACGGTGATGGTCGTCAGCATGATTTCCGGCGGAACGAGCGTGGGCAGGTAAACCCACGACATGGCGGCGGCCAGCACCACCAAAAACAACAGGATGAACGATTTGTTGACCGCTCCCTGCAGCGTCATCACGTCGCTGGGAGCGTCGAAGGCCGCGACGGTCGTAAACGTTTTGTCGCCCAACGCCGGATTGCCGGAACGCAGCATGTTTCCTCCGATTGTCGAAAGTTGCGGTTGTCGAACCGGGTCACGATATCACAAGGTCAAAAGAAACGGCAAACGTCGCTTTAGCCGAAATAGGGCGCGTCATCCGAACGCGCGGCGTTGTTGCCTTCGTTGCACTCGGCGATGCTGTTGTCGATGTCGGCGAACATGTAAATGTAATAGTAGCCCGGTGGGATGTTGGGCACGGTCGTGTCGGCTCCGAACGTCTGACAATCGCCCGCGGAAATGCCCGCCAGCGTTCCCGATTCGAATACGGTGTAGAATTCGCCGGAGCCGTCGGCGCTCGTCGACAGGTAGGCGCCGTAGCGATGGTTCGCGTCTACGCTCGCGCCGCCGCCGTTGCAGATGGTGATGTTCTCGATTTGGAAAGCGCCGCCGATCGAGTTGTAATGCAGCACGCTGAATTGGTTGATATACAGGTCCGGAACGTCCGCACAATCGCCGCCGTCGCCGTTGTCGTCGGTCTCCTCGGTCTCGTCGGACGAATCGCCGCATGAGAACGCGCCAAACAGACATAAGCCAAGGATGATTATCGTAATAATATATTTCATCGACTTCTCCCGCGTGGTTGCGATGGGAATTGTAGCATTGATGGGCGAGGGCATTACAAGCCTGGGGCGTTTGGTATATGGTAGGGCAAACATAAGCGGAGACTCCAGCGATGAAGAAGGAACACCGGGTGGTGGCGTTTTGCGGTATTTGTTGCGACGATTGTTTCGGGCGAAAGGGAAAAATCGCCGATCTGGCTCGTGAGCTGCGCAAGGAACTGCGCGCGGCGCATTTCGAATTTTTCGCCGCGGCGATGGCGGCCGTTCCGCAGTTCGAACCACTTGCCCATTACCCGCAGTGTTATGAAGCGCTGGGCTCGATCGACAAACTGCGCTGCAAGAAACTGTGCCGTGACGGCGGGTGCACTCCGCTGTGCGCCATTCGGACCTGCGCCCGCGCGAAGAAGCTGGACGGCTGCTGGCAGTGTGGTGAATTCGAGGCGTGTGAAAAACTGACGCCGCTGGCGGTCACCCACGGCGACGCCATCGTGCGCAACCTGCGCCGCATCAAACGTAACGGTCTGGACGCGTTCCTGACCGGCAAACGCGAATGGATGCACATCGCGCCGAAGAAAAAAAGCGAAACCAAGTAGCGACGATAAACGCGGGACTAGTTTTTCCCGCAACCGTCGTCATTGTCATCATCGTCATCAACGCCGGGTGTCGTATCGTCGTCTGTAGCATCGTCATCCGTCACATCGTCATCCACGACATCGTCGTCGACCACATCGTCATCGACGACATCGTCATCGGTCGTATCGTCATCGATGGTGTCGTCATCGGTCGTGTCGTCGTCGATGGTGTCGTCATCGGTCGTATCATCATCGACCGTGTCGTCATCGACCGTATCGTCATCGGTCGTATCGTCATCGGTCGTATCGTCATCGACCGTATCGTCGTCGATTGGGTATTCATCCTCGACGAAGGGTGCGGTGGAACGGCATTGAATGAAACCTTGATTGTAGCGGTTATTCTGCCGATAGCAGGCGACGAAATCCTGGTTGTCGCTCCATAAGGCAATGGGCAAGTCGGAATTTTCGGCCAGCGTTTCGACTTCCCAGCCCGTGTCGGTCTGATGCGCCAGTTTGACCGTGTCGCTTTCTTCGACGAAACCCACGGTCACCCGTCCTTGTTCATCGAGGACAACATCGCCGAGCGTTGCGTCCGACCATAGCCTTTCGCTGGTCCAGGCGTCGCCGGTATCGGTGGCCGTGAAGATGCCGTTGAAAGTGGAATAAAAAACCTGCAACACGTCGGTTTCATCGCAAACGATCTTCAGGCCGTAGTCGCCGAAGAGATTCACCGATTCCACGATGGTTTCCAAGGAGAACGGCTCGCCTTCGGTGAGCAGGATAAGGTCGTTGACGGCGCTGTCGAGGTAGACGATTCGCGCCAGACCGTCGGAGCAGGCGGTAATCGAGGGGCTCCAGGAGTTGACGCCGAGCTCGACGAATTCGCCGACCGGTCCGCCCGGCGGGCGACGAGCGAAGTGAACGCCGCCGCAACTGGCGTCGCTGACGGCAATCAGCAGATCGCCTGCGGAGTGCATAGCGGCCTGACCAAGGAGAAATTGTTCCGGATAGGACACCAACGGTTCCCGGGTGAGTTGTCCGTCGTGATAGGTGGCCAGTTGCCAAACCATTTCGCTGTCGGAGTCATATTGCGACCAGATGAAATGCAGGCCCTCCGGTGAAACGATCATGGGCGCGTCACGTCCGGGATAAAACAATTGATCATCGACAATCGGCCATTTGATTTTCCAGTTGGCCGGCGCGTAGGTGAACACATCGGTCGTGGACCAGCTTTCCGAATACCGCCGGTTGGCGAACAGATATGGCGTCAATCCGCCGTCCGCCGGCAACGCGGCCAGAGACATGGTCATCCAATATTCAATGGACATCGTGCGGCAGAGGGTTTCCTCATAGGACGCGGGCGCGCGGTCGAATTGGTAGATCAGGTCTTTATAGCCGTAGTTTTCATTCTGCGCGAGCAAATGCGGCTTGTTCATTTCGTCGATCTGGATATAGCCGGAATATTCGGGAACGGGCATATAAAGCGATCCCTGGAAAGACCAATGGAAGACGGTCCACGGACTGCTGCCGCCCACGCACAGCCACGAGCTGTAGACCGGCGGCGGCCAGTCGGGAAAAAAGGCGTCCTCGCCGGAATAGGAATAGATGTACACGGGATCGCCGACGGCGTCGAAAGCCAGATTGCCCATTTCCCTGGAATAGAAGTAGTCGAGAGCGACGGTGAGCAGGGTGACGCGATGCCAATTCGGCGCGGTCATGTCGCGGGTATAACCGTAGATGACGAAAGATTCCGCGCCGATCCCCGAGTAATAAACGAAGACTTCATCGTGGGCATTGACGGCCAAAAAGCCTTCGCTGATGCCCAGCGCGATGGGCGCGACGGTTTCCTCTTCCCATTCGCCCGCGGCGTTGCGCAGGACATGTACAAGCAACCAATCGTCGTCGACGATTTGTAGGTCGAGCACGTGCGCCAAGCCTTGCGAATCGTAGGCCAAGGATTGTCCGCCCTCTAAAAACGTGCGCGGCTCACACTGCCAGTTGTCGTATTTTTCGCTTCGGCAGTAGTACTGAACATCGTCGATGTCGCTCACCAACAACCCCGGCTCTCCGTTGGGATCGACCGCGGCGGCGTGAATGATCGGCGCATCCAACGGCAGCGTGAGGTCCTGCGTGGTCCAGTTGGGCGCGCCCTCGCGGGCCAGACGCGGCGCGAGGCTTTCGCCGACGCTATACAGCGCCAGCAGTCCGTCATCGTCGCGCAGCATAAACGCCCTGGGCGCGACGTCCAACGTCGGATCGACCAACTCTTCGTCGCAACCGTTTTGATCGCAGCGGCTCAGCCATAAGCCAGGCTTGGTGTACAGGGCGAGAAACTTGCCGGTGGGCTCGTCGTAGCGCGTCGACAGCGCCCCGGCGAGCAGCGGTTTACCGATGATGTTCAGGTCGTATTCAAACCAGTCGGTCGCCCAAGACGCGCCAACGCCGATGAGGATAATCGCGATCGCCAATGCGGATGAGAGGATAGCCTTCATCTCAAACCCTCCCGGTGGATTCAAGATCCAGGCCTGCGCCCATTATGCTAAATAATTATTACACACGGCGCAAGAGCGATGGGGATATGAAAACGGACTGGGATTGCCTTTCCGGCTTCCGAATTGGCCCACCTGGAGCCGACAAGCCCCGGAGGGGCGGATGGTTAGTAGCGAAGGGCGACAGCCCTGGAAATTTGCGGCCCGCCAGACCAACCAACCCCTGACAAGGGGTGAAGGAATCTTTGATATTCGCATCAGGTGAACATGATCGGCGGAGTTCCGCCGGCGGCAAATATGTGCAGCCCGGGGTGAGGGATTGCCGATCCTGATTCGGACCGTTCGTTTAAAGAAAAAAGGGCGCATCGTGCGGATGCGCCCTCGTGTCTGCCGAAAGATTTTTCTCAGAAGTCGATGATCGCCTTCATCTGCAGCGTGTAGACGTTCTGCACGTCGTCGAAGTGGTCGTAGCAATAACCGCCCGGCCAGAAGTAGCCGAACGACATGCCGCTGGTGAAGCGCTTGTGGAAGGTGTAGGCGAAGGCCAGGTCGCTTTCCCATCCCAGGTCGTGCGCCGCTTCCTCGCCGTCTTCGTTGTGGCCCGACTCGTTGATGAAGCTGCCGATCACATCCAGGCGGATGTCCATGCCGTCCAGCGGCCGAATGAAGCCGCCCAACTTGGCGTACATGCCGTTTTGCACCGAACCGCCCATCAGCGTTTCCCAGCCGATCAGGTCGACGTTGTAGTCGCGATCGAAGCCGATGGTGTACATGTGCCGCCCGAAAGCCGCCTGGTTGTTCATCACCGTGTTCACGAAGTCGATCTGCGTGTCGGCGTCGTCCGGGTCCGCCGCGGACCGCTGCGCCGCCTGACGCACGTTCGCGAGTGCGGCGGGATCGAATTCGTCGTCCGGATTCGAGTCGCTCGGCGAGGTCACGCCGTATTCCAGGCCCGCGCCCCAGCGGCGGGCGTTGTAGCCGATGCGCGCCGCGGCGAGGAAGGCGTTGACGTCGACCTTGCCGCCGCCCTTGCCGACGGGCAGTCCGGCGTCGCGCAGATCGTTCACCTCGTCGCCGTGGATCATCTTCATCGAACCCTGCGTGGCCATGGCCTCGGCCTCGGCGGTGAAGCCGGCCCAGGCCAGCCGCGCCCACAGGTTGTACAGCCACAGCCGCGCGTCGGTCGCGTCCTGCATGCGGTAGTTGAAGGCCAGACCGCCGTCGAGGCGCAACGAATCGGAGAAGGTGATGTCGCGGAAATAGTTGGTCAACGACAGTTGGTGAATGTCGTATTTGCCGGAACGGAAATCTTCCTCCGCCACGCGGTCGTAGGAGAGGATCGGGTAGTACAGCCCGGCCACGCGCGTGCCGAACAGCAGGCTGTCGGCGACGTCGCCGTAGTCGGCGTCGAAGCCGCTGTTGAGGTCGTTGAGGTCGTCGGGCCGGCCCAGGTAGCGGGCGTAGGGCGAGCCGGAGTTGGTGAAAATGCCCATGCCGAAATGCTGGGCCATGCGGCCGAAGCGCAGGAAGCCGATGGGCAGCAGCACCTCGCCGTACAACTGACGGATCTGCACCGGATCGACGTCCTCACCGTCCAGGCCGGTATTGCTGACCGACTGGGCGAAGGGATCGACCGTATTGAGCGTCAGGTTTTCGTAGCTCACGTTCTTGATCGTCGTCGGATCGTTGGGCATGCGCTCGATGACCGTGGAGGGCGTCGAGGTAAGCTGATTGTCGCCCCAGAGCGTGTTCTTGAGCATGTCCAGCTCGACGTGAATGCGGATCGGGTCGGCGATCAGCAGCGTCGAGTTGAGCAGGAACCGCTGGTCGATGTAGCTGTACCAGTCCGAGTCGCTGCCGTCGTTGACCGCCCAGGACGGTTTGAACAGGCTGTCGTAGCGCACGCGATAGTAGCCGTGCATATCGAACCCGATGGCGCTCAGGCCTTCTTCCTCGGCCGCCGCCGCCCAGGGCAGGGCGCCCAGGAGCAGGGCCGCAACGATCAAAGTCAAACAAAACCGTTTCATCGCCTCACCTATGCAAAGGATTGACGTCGGCACGGCGGCGCAAACCGCCCCTTTTCCGACGTATGCGGAATGGGGCAACCTAGCATGGCCCCTGCTTTAATTCAAGTTGCGCGGCGCGTTTTGCGCACGGCGGAATGCTTCCGGTTGAGCGCGAATCAGAGTTCGTCGAAAAACCATAAGGAAGGAATAAAATACAGGTCCGGCCGCTTTTTTTTCCACCGGTCGACCTCCTCGTCGGAGACGTCGGTTTTCCTCACGCCAAGGCGGTGCAAATTCGGCAGGTTGTCGATGAAATCGAGGTTTCGCAGAAGGGTTCCGTTACAATCCAGGTGGAACAGATGCTCCTTTTTCCCCAGTGGCGCCATGTCTTCGACCAGCGTTCGGTCGAGATCGAGGGTGACCAGATTTTCCGCGTCGGCCAACACCACCGGATCGTCGAATTTGGTGTCGGTGAGGTTCAAATCTTCCAGTGCCGGCAGGGTTTTAAGGACGGAAAAATCCTTGATCGGAGCATTGGACAGATAGAGTGTGCGTAAGCGTTTCAATCCCCGTAAAAACGTCAGGTCTTTGATTTGTGCGTTCGAGAGAGAAAGGCTGTAAAGCTCGCTCAATTGGCTCAGCGGCGGAAAGGAAGATAAATTATTAGGATATATACACAACTCGCGCAGACCGGTCATCGTACCGAGGAAAGAGACGTCGTATGAATTTGAATCGGCCGATAGCAAACCAAGGCTTTTCAGGTTTTTGAGCTGGCCCAAAACGGAACAGTCGGTCACCGAAGAAGTGAACAGACTTAGATGGCGCAAGTTTTCCATTTTCCCCAAGGGGGAAAGGTCTTCGACCGCTTTGGAGTGGCAACTGAGAGTTCGTAGATGCTCCATCTCGGCGACCGGCGAGATGTCGGAGTTGGAATCAAGAAACAAATATAGAGATTTTAGGCCGGTGAGCCGGCGCAACGGCGAAAGATCCACGTCCGTGTCCGTATCGAGGGTCAGATCCTTCACCCGCTTTTGATCGGCCAGGGGAGAGATGTCGTTCAGTTTCTTCATAAAGAGATAAAGGTGTTTCAAATCCTTTATCGGGCGCAAAAAAGAAATGTCCTCGGCCTGATCGCAATTGAGGTGCAATTTGCGCAGTTTGGTGAGCTCGGCCAGCGGCGAGAGGTCCGTCGAAGAAGTGGTCATCTTCAACGTCCGGAGTTTTTTCATGGAAGCCAAAATTCGCAGGTCGAGCGTCTGGTGGGTGTCGATGGACAAGTCCTCCAGGTCGGTCAATTGTCGCAGGGACGAGTAATCGACCGTTTCGGAGATATCGTTCAACGACAAGTCCTTCAGCGTTTTCATTTGCGCCAACGGGGCGAGGTCTTCGATTTCCGTTTCATCGACGTCGAGATTTTCCAGGCGCGGCAAGGCGGCGACGAGCGACAGGTCGTCGAAACGAGTGGAGGACAGGGACAATGTTTTCAACGCGGTCAGCTTACGCAACGGCGCAAAGGATTTGATGCGTTTGCATTCGTTCAATTCCAGCCGCGTCAGCCCGGTCAACGAGGTCAACGCCTCGATGTCCCGCACCTTGGTTTCGGAAATGTCCAACATGCGCAGGCCGGTCATTTTGGCGACAGCATCGACCGTGGTGATTTTGGTTCCGCCGAGACCAAGGTATTCCAATTCGGGCAGCGAAAGCAGGATTTGCACGTCGTCGTCGGCGAAGTCCTTCATCAAGATTCCCAACGAACGAAGTTTCTTCAGCGTCGCGATGGGGGTGTAGGACTTGATCGCCGCTTTGGCGGAGGAGTTGCCGACAAGGAAGGTCCGCAATTCGCCGAGTTCGGTCAGGAAGGACAGATCGTCGATGTTGGAATTCCAAAGCCCCAGGAGACGCAACGACGAAAGCTCGGTCAGGAACGAATAATCGGTGTGTCGTTTTTGCCGGTTGATTTCCAGCCAGCGCAACGATTTGAGCGTGCCGATAATCGGCAGGTCGTAAAAGTTGTTGTAGCTCAGGATCAGCCCCCGCACATCGTCGCGGCCGCGCAGGGCGCCCAGGTGGGTAATGCCGATCGTTCGCTCCAGCCATAAAAAGCCGAGCGTTTTGTTTTCGGCGACGAATGCATCGAACTCGCGCTGTGAGGTTAAATAATGCACGTAATAGCCGACAGTCCGCTCGCCGTTGCCGTCGTCGGCCAACAAACGGATTCCGTATTTGTCTTCTTCGTCCCGGAAACGCACCTTCGTTTCGTTGCCCGTCGTCAACCAAACGCCTCGTTTTACACAGCCCTCATCGACGGTGACGATCGCCCCGACCTCCACCTCGATTTTCGCCGGAGTCACCGCTCCGATTTTCATATCGTCCACCAAGATTTCCAACCCGTCCTCGGGGCCGGAAATTTCGAGCGAAACGGTTTTCGCCCACGCCGGGGAAGTCAACAAAAAGACAAGGGCGGTGCAGATCAAAATGCGGGCAAGCGTTCTCATGGCGGACTCCAAAAGCTGCGTAACCGTTATTCCAAAAGAGAGAATGAAGTTACTTTACTGGAAATGATCGTTAAAAACAACGCCCGCGGCGGTGAGGCCGCGGGCGGAACAAGGCAGGATTTTTTCGCGGGCTCAGTCGCCGGCGATATCCAGACGGTACAGGGCGCGGCGCAGAGCCGCTTCGGCGCGCAGCAGGTCGATGGAATCGTCTTTCGGCGACGCCGCAATGCGTTCCTCGGCGCGTTTCTTCGCGTTTTCGGCGCGCGTTACGTCGATGTGGATCGACGCTTCGCAGACTTCGGCCAGGATGACGACTTTGTCCTCGTCGATCTGGCAGAAACCGCCGTTGGTGAAGAACTGCTCGAGTTCGCCGTTGGTGTTTTGGATTTTAAGCGGGCCCATGCCCAGCGCGACCATCCAGGGGTCGTGGCCGGTCATGATGCCGAATTCGCCGTTCGCGCCCGGGGCGATGATGTTGGTCGCCTCGGCCTCGTAGAGCTTGCGCGTCGGCGTAACCAGTTTGACCGATAACGTGTCTGCCATAGCTCACCCCCTTACAGGGTCTTGCCTTTTTCGATCGCCTCTTCGATGTTGCCGACCATGTAGAACGCCTGCTCGGGCAGATCGTCCAATTCGCCGGCGACGATCATCTTGAAGCCCTTGATCGTTTCGGCGAGCGGCACGTACTTGCCTTCGCGGCCGGTGAACTGCGAGGCGACGGAGAACGACTGGCTGAGGAACCGCTGGATCTTACGCGCGCGGGCGACGATCTGACGGTCGTCTTCGCTCAGTTCGTCCATACCGAGAATGGCGATGATGTCCTGCAGGTCCTTGTAGCGCTGGAGCACCTGCTGCACATCGCGCGCAACCCTGTAATGCTCTTCGCCGACGACCTGCGGGTCGAGGATGCGGCTGGTCGAGTCCAACGGGTCCACCGCGGGATAAATGCCCAGCTCGGAAATCTGGCGGCTGAGAACCGTGGTGGCGTCAAGGTGCGCGAACGCGGCCGCCGGCGCCGGGTCGGTCAAGTCGTCGGCGGGCACGTAAATGGCCTGCACGGACGTGATCGAACCCTTTTTCGTCGAGGTGATGCGTTCCTGCAACTCGCCCATTTCAGTGCCCAGGGTCGGCTGGTAACCGACGGCGCTGGGGATGCGGCCCAGCAACGCGGACACTTCGGAACCGGCCTGGGTGAAACGGAAGATGTTGTCGATGAACAGCAGCACGTCCTGGCCTTCCTCGTCGCGGAAGTATTCGGCGACGGTCAGCGCGGACAGGGCGACGCGGCTGCGGGCGCCCGGTGGTTCGTTCATCTGGCCGTACACCAGCGAGGTCTTGCTGATAACGCCGGACTCTTTCATCTCGTTCCACAGGTCGTTGCCTTCGCGGGTGCGCTCGCCGACGCCGCCGAAGACCGAGTAGCCGCCGTGGTGGGTGGCGATGTTGTGAATCAGCTCCATGATCAGAACGGTCTTGCCGACGCCGGCGCCGCCGAACAGGCCGATCTTGCCGCCCTTGGAGTAGGGCGCGAGCAAGTCGACGACCTTGATGCCGGTTTCGAGCATCGAGCTGGACACGTCCTGATCCAGCAGCGTCGGCGCGCTGCGGTGAATCGGGTAGCGCTTATCGGTGACCACCGGGCCGACTTCGTCGACCGGATCGCCGATGACGTTGAGGATGCGGCCCAGCGTTTTTTCGCCGACCGGCATCGTGATCGGGGCGCCCGTATCCACTACCGCCTGGCCGCGAACCAAACCGTCGGTCGAGTCCATGGCGATGGTGCGCACCGTGTTCTCTCCCAAGTGCTGGGCGACTTCCAAAACGAGGTTCCATTCCCGGTCGTCGATGGACGGGTTGGAGACCCGCAGGGCGTTATAGATGGCGGGCAGGTGGTCGTCGAACCGTACGTCGACCACCGCGCCGATGACCTGAGTGATCCTGCCTTGTGGTTGGTTCATCGTTCTCTCCACAAATTACGAAATAGCGTTGGCGCCGTTAATGATGTCCAGCAGCTCGGTTGTAATGGCGGCTTGTCTCGCTCGGTTAAACTGTAGCGTCAATTTGCCGATCATTTCCTCGGCGTTGGTCGTCGCGCTGTCCATGGCGCTCATGCGGGCGCCCATTTCAGCGGCGAAGCTCTCCAGAAACGCTTTGTACAACTGATAATGGACCTGCAACGGCAGCAGCTCGGCCAGCAGTTGCTCTTTTTCGGGTTCGTAGCGGTAATCGACGATCGCGTCCATGCCCTCGGGGCGGCCCGTTTCGGGCAGCTCGACGGGAATGAGGCGTCGATCGATGATCCGCTGACTGATCGCGCTGACGAACTCGTTGTAAACGATATACACTTCGTCCGCCTCGTCGTTGGTGAACGCGTCAACCAGCTCGGTGCCGATACGCATCGCCAGGCCGTAATTGTGATCGCCCAGGATGTTGGTGTACTTCTGCCGCATCTCGGTGTTGCGCCGCTTGAAGAATTCGTTCGCCTTGCGCCCGATGATGCTGATGTTGACTTGCTTGCCCTGTTCTTCCCACTTGTGTTTGGTCTGCCAGGCGTAGCGCAGGATGTTGCCGTTGAACGCGCCGCACAAACCGCGATCCGAGGTCACGACGACCAGCTCGACCTTCTGCACCGCGTCCTTGCCCTCCAGCAGCGGGAAGCCTTCGCTTTCCGTGCGGCGGTACAGGTTCGCGATCATTTCGTCGAGCATCTGCGCATAGGGCCGACCGGCGCGCAAGCGCTCCTCGGCGCCGCGCAGTTTGGCGGCCGCGACCATCTTCATCGCCTTGGTGATCTTATGCGTGTTTTTGACGCTGTTGATCCGTTTGCGAATGTCGCGCAGCGTTGCCATGTGCGCTCCTTACTTATCCGGTAAAGACTTCGTCGAATTCGGCAAAAGCCTTATCGAGGTCCGCCTTGATGTCGTCGGAGATGGTCTTCTGGGTTTTGATCTTGTCGAGCAGCCCTTGGTAGCGCTCCTCGAAGAAGCGATACAGTTCCTGCTCGTACCGGCCGATCTGGTCCACCGTGTACTTGTCGAGGTGGCCGTTGACGCCGGCGTAGATCATCAGGATCTGTTTTTCGACGGGCAGCGGCTTGTACTGCGGCTGCTTGAGGATTTCCATCAGCCGTTCGCCGCGGGACAACTGCGCCTGGGTCGCTTTGTCCAGGTCGGAGCCGAACTGGGCGAAGGCGGCCATTTCACGGTACTGCGCCAGGTCCAGGCGCAAGGAGCCGGCGACCTGTTTCATCGCTTTGATCTGCGCGTTGCCGCCGACGCGGCTGACCGACAGACCGGCGTTCACGGCGGGCCGGATGCCGCTGTAGAACAAGTCGGTTTCCAGGAAGATCTGACCGTCGGTAATCGAAATGACGTTCGTCGGGATGTAGGCCGAGATGTCGCCGGCCTGCGTCTCGATGATCGGCAAGGCGGTCAGGCTGCCGCCGCCGCGCGCGTCGGACATTTTCGCGGCGCGCTCGAGCAACCGGCTGTGCAGGTAGAAGACGTCGCCGGGGAACGCTTCGCGGCCCGGCGGACGACGCAGCAACAACGAGAGCTGGCGGTAGGCCGCGGCCTGCTTGGTCAAGTCATCGTAGAAGATGACCGCGTGCATGCCGTTGTCGCGGAAGTACTCGCCCATCGTGCAGCCGGTGTAGGGGCTGAGGAACTGCATCGGAGCCGGGTCGGAGGCCGAGGCGACGACCACGGTCGTGTACTCCATGGCGCCGAATTTCTCGAGCCGGTCCACGACCTGGGCGACGGTCGACATCTTCTGGCCGGTGGCCACGTAGATGCAGTACACGTCGGTTTCTTTCTGGTTGATGATCGTGTCGATCGCAATCGCCGTTTTGCCGGTCTGGCGGTCGCCGATGATCAACTCGCGCTGACCGCGGCCGATCGGGATCATCGAGTCGATCGCCTTGAGGCCGGTCTGCAAGGGCTGGTTAACCGACTGGCGATAGACGATGCCGGGCGCTTTGATTTCCACGTTGCGCGTTTCCGCGGACTCGATTGGGCCTTTGCCGTCGATCGGCTGCCCCAACGCGTTGACCACGCGGCCGGCGACCCCTTTGCCCACCGGGACCTGCACGATCTTGCCGGTGCGCTTGACGGTCATGCCTTCTTTGATTTCGTGAGTCTCGCCGAAAACGACCGCGCCGACGTTGTCCTCTTCGAGATTGAGCGCCATGCCCATGATCTCGTGGGGGAACTCGAGCAACTCGCCGGCCATCACGTTTTCCAGACCGTGCAGACGGGCGATGCCGTCACCGACCGACAGCACTACGCCGGTCTCGGCAACGTCAACCTCCTTGCCGTAATCGGCAATCTGCTTCGCGATAATCTTGCTTATTTCTGCCGCTCTGATTTCCATGAACACAACCTCGATCTAAATGTGTTTCAAACCTTCACGCAATTTCGCCAAGTGGTTGACGATCGTCGAGTCGTATACCTTGGATCCCACGCTGATGCGCAATCCCCCGATGATGGCGGGATCCGTTTGTTGTGTCAGTTCCACCTTTTTTCCCACTTTTTTCTGCAACAGCACGCGCAACCGGCCGAGGCTCGCCCCGTCCAGATCGACCGCGCTGGTTACCGTCGCCTGCATCCGGCCGGCCTGTTCGTCGACCAGCTCGCGGTAGCTGGACGCCACCTCGGGCAGCAGGCCCAGGCGGTGCTTGTCGTAGAGCAACCGCAACAGGTTGGCCACCGCCGGCGCCGGGTGAAGCTGCGCGATCGCGTCGCTAAACAGCTTGTGCTTGAAGTCCAGGGCGTACAGCGGGCTCAGCAGCACCTTGAGCGTCGCCGGTTCGCCCAGCACGGTCGCGGCCTGCTCCAACTGTTCGCCGTACGCGTCGGCCTTGGCGTCCTTCACCCCGATGTCCAGCAGCGCGCCGGCGTAACGCCGACCCAAAACGCTCCCGCTCATGAGATCGCCTCCAGCTTCTTGATCGCGTCCTCGATCAGCATGCGCTGATGGGAGGGCG
Source organism: bacterium (assembly GCA_036725605.1). Classification (GTDB taxonomy): domain Bacteria; phylum Lernaellota; class Lernaellaia; order Lernaellales; family Lernaellaceae; genus CALBTQ01. The sequence continues at coordinate 150,775 of DAIMDW010000009.1, read as the reverse complement.
TCAGGCGCGCCCGGATCTTTTCTTCCGCGTTGTCGATCAGCTTCTCGACCAGTTCGCGGCGGATGTCTTCCTTGGCCATGGCCAGTTCGCTGACCGCGGTCTGCTCGGCGTCGGCGACCAGCCGCTCGGCCATCTGCCTGGCGCCGGCGATGATCTCGTTCGCCTGCGCCTCGGCCAGCCGCTGCGCGTCGGCCTGTATGCGCGCGGTTTCGTCGTCGAGCCGTTCGCGCCGCTCGGTCCACTCGCGGTGGATGTCCTGCACCTCGGCCAGCAGCCGGTTGGCTTCGGCCATGCGGGACTGATATTCGCTGGCGTTGTTGTCGAACTGCTTACGCAGCGGCGCTTTGGCGAATTTGATCAGGATGCCGAAGAAGATGATGAAGTTGACGACGCTGACCAACACTTCGACCAACGTGTGATGCGTCTCAAAAAACGATGCGTGCTCGGCGGCCAACACCGGCGCCGCGAGCAGCAGGGCGCCGAGCATGAACAGGAAAGTGAACGTTCGTTTCATTCTCGCCCCCTCAAACCTTGAGCAGGCTGTTGGCCAGTTCTTCGGCCAACGTTTCCGCTTCGACGGTCAGTTGTTCGCGAGCCCGCCGCACGGCGCCGTTGATTTCCTCGCGCGCGGCCGCCACCGAGCGCCCGGCCTGTTCGCGCGCTTCGCCGACGACCGACCGTTCCTCGCCTTGGGCCTTGCTCAACAACGCGTTGCGCAGTTTGCCGGCTTCGGCGCGCGCCTGGACGAGGGCGGTTTCGACCGTCTGCTTGGCAGCGGTCACGTCGCTCTCCATCGCCGTCGCCCGTTCGCGCGGCCCCTCGGCCATTTCCCGCCGCTTGGCGAAGACCGCCAACATCGGCTTGAACAGGAAATGCGAGAGGATGCCCATCGCGGACAGGAACATCAGCATCTGCGCGACCAGCGTCCAGCTCAGAGCCATTTTGTCCATCTGTTGCGACCCTTTCGTTACGCCTGGTTTTCCTTGAACACGAGCGTGATGTCTTCCGCCGTCAACTGCTCGACGCTGGTGAGTTCCTTGTACAGCCAGATGATCTTGTCGATCGGGCCCTCGGCGGCGCCCTGACCGGTGACGCTGTACTCATGCGCCGGACTGTAGAGTTCCTTGCCGTGCGCGGAAGGGTCTTCCTTGACGTGCAAGTCGTGGTCGACCAGCGTGATGCCGGTCGGCAGGTCCTTGAACGCGTTGATGATCAAATCGCCTTGCTCGCGATTGTAGACACCGAATTTGTACTCGAACCGCGCGTGATCGATCGTCCGTTCGGAACGGACCGTCAGCGGCACGTCCTGCGCGGTGGTGATCGCCTCGCGCACCAGCGCGGCCGTTTCCGCGTCGACCATCGCGTGAGTCACCTCGCGGGTCAGGTGCAGCGCTTCCTTGATCTTCTGGACGATGTCGTCCTCGTCGATGCCCACTTCATCGTCGAAGATCACTTCGGCGTGACTGCCGCGCGCCGCGACGAATCCGCGAATGTAACCGCGCGCGTATTCTTCCGGTCCCTCGATGATCATTTCCACGTAGGTTTTCATCGGGATCCCCCTCCTACACGAAGAAGACAAAAGTGGTGATGATGAAGGACGCGACCAGGATCGGGATCGAGTACTTGAACATATATCCGAAGAAGCTGGGCATCTTCACGCCCGCTTCCTCGGCGATCGATTTGACCATGAAGTTCGGCGCGTTGCCGATGTAGGTGTTCGCGCCCATGAACACCGCGCCCGCGCTGATCGCCATCAGGTACTTGAAGCCGTCGGTGATGCCCTGCGCGATCTGCGCTTCGTTGAGATGGCCCATCAGATAGGTCGCGGCGACTTTTTCCTCGATGCCCGCCGGGTACAGTTTGCCGATGGCCGTGGTGAAGAAGGTCAGGTACGTCGGCGCGTTGTCCAGGAAGCTCGAGAGCGCCCCGGTGACCCAGAAGAACTGCCACGGCTTGTTCACCGCGTTGATCAGCGGCGCGGCCGCGCCCTCGGTGCCCGCCTTGAGAATGGCCAGCGCCGGGACGATCGTGGCGAAGATGCCCGCGAACAGGTAGGCCACTTCGAGGATCGGGAACCAGGTGAATTCGTTGTCGGCGCGCAACTTCTTTTTGGTGGTCACCAGGCTGAGCACGCCCATGCCGATGATCACCCCGTCGCGCACGAGGTTCTGAACCTCCATGTGCACGCCGGCGAGGGTGAAGCTGCCCAGCTTGACCATGCCGCTGAACAACACGCCGCCCACGATGCCCGCGAAGAACAGCAGGTTGTGCAGGCCTTCGACCCGCAGCGGCTCTTTCACACCGTCTTCTTTCGGCGGCGTTTCTTTACGATAGTAGAAGGTGTCCAGCGCGTAGAAGATCGCCAGCAGCAACGCGACGACGAAGGCCATCGGCACGATCAGGTTCATCGTCCAGAAGAATTTCACGCCGTGGATGAAGCCCAGGAACAAGGGCGGATCGCCCAACGGGGTCAGCGCGCCGCCGATGTTGGACACCAGGAAGATGAAGAAGACGATCACGTGCGTCTTGTTTTTCCGCCAGGCGTTGGCGCGCAACACGGGGCGGATCATCACCATGCTCGCGCCGGTGGTGCCCACCCAGCTCGCCATCAGCGTGCCGATCAGCAACAGAATCAAGTTGACGCCGGGGCTGCCGCGCAGCTTGCCGCGCACGACCAGACCGCCGGCGGCGGTGAACAATCCCCACAACAATATAATGAAGGGGATGTAGTCGATCAGGTAGATGTGCATGATGTCGTACACGGCCGCGCCGTGGAACTTCACCACGTAGGGAATGATGAACACCAGCGCCCAGAACGCGCTGACTTTGCCGAAGTGATGATGCCAGAAGGTCGGGGCCAGCAGCGGGAACAACGCGATGGACAGCAAAATGCCCGCGAACGGCAAGGCCGTCCACAGCGGAAGATCCTTGCCCGGCACGCCGCCGTGATGGCCGCCGCCGTGCTCTTCGCCGTGTTCTTCAGCGGCCGCGTGTTCGGCGGGCTCGGCCTCGGCGGCGACGGCGGTTTCCTCGGCGACGGGAGCGGTGGGCGCTTCTTCGGCAACGGGCGCGGGCGCTGCCGGTGCGGCGACCGTGTCGCCCGTGGGAGCCTCGCTCGGCGTTTGGGTTTCAGGTACGGTCGGAGCCTGTGCCCAGGCTACGGACACAACGAATGCAGACAGCAAGACAATTAGAATAGTCGTAGTAAGTCTCACGGCTCGCCCAACTTTCGCGTTTGAGAGGCTGCTAACTTTGCATCACGTGCGATCGGCCGTTCGCCGATCGCTAGCTGTCGTGTGAATCTGAGCTGTCGTCGGCGCCTTTTTTATCCGGTTGACGCAGGCGCAGTTCGCCTGTCGATTTCTCGGGCGCTTCGATGTTTTCCATCTTGCAGTTGCCCTCGAAGATCACGCCTTCCTCGATAATGATTACCGGAGTTTTAATGTTGCCGTACAGTTTTCCCGGAGCCCGCATTTCGATCTTCTTAGCCGAAGTGATGTTGCCGCGCACCGTGCCGGAAATGATCACGGTATCCACCTGGATTTTCGCGGCCACATCCGCGCCGGGGCCGATGATCAACGTGCCGCGGGAGAAAATTTCCCCGTCGATTTTGCCGTCGATGCGCACGGTCCCGTCGAACGTCAGTTTACCGACAAACTCACTGCCTTTTCCGATGAAGGTGTTGGGCTGCTTGGCGCCCAAGTCCTTATCGTCGATCATCCTTTTTTCCTCCTTGGCCTGAGACCCGGCCACAAATTGCGGCTCGTGGGTGGTCTCCTCGCGGTCTTTCCTTCCCAGCATGAGCCTAACCCCTATTTTATTGGCCGCTTTTCGGTAACTTATGCAGCCAAAATTGTCAAGAGCATGACTTGTCGCGTCATGAGGTCAGCAAATCGATGATCCGCGTCAGTTCCTCTTCCGAGAAATAGTGGATCTCCACCGTTCCCTTTTGCTTGCCGCCTTTGAGCGACACTTTCGTGCCCAGTCGTTCGCGCAACGTATCGGCCAGATGCCCGTACGGATGCTCCTTGTGCTTGGGCGGCTGGTGCGCCTTGAGCTGCTTGATCGCCCGCGCGGTCTTTTTCACCAGCGCTTCGGTTTCACGCACGCTCAGTTGGCGCGCCAGCACTTCCTGCGCCAGGGCGATGCGCTCGACGTCGTCGTCCAGGGCCAGAATCGCCCGGCCGTGTCCGGCGCTCAGTTCGCCGCCGGCGATGTAGGCGCGGACCATTTCGGGCAGCTTGAGCAGCCGCAAGGTGTTGGCCACATGCTCGCGGCTGCGGCCGACGCGTTCGGCGATCTGCTGCTGCGTCAGGTCGAACGAGTCGATCAGCTCCTGGTACGCTTCGGCCTCGTCGAGAATGTTCAGATTCTCGCGCATCAGGTTTTCGACCAGCGCCAGCAGGCTCAGCCCTTCCTCGTCGGTCTCGATGAGGATGCAGGGCACTTCGCTCAGCCCGGCCTTTTTGGCCGCGCGCAACCGGCGTTCGCCGGCGATCAATTCGTAGCGGTCGCTCTGCTTGCCGTCGCGGCGCACCGCCAGCGGCTGAAGAATGCCGTCGCGCTTGATGCTGATGGCCAGCGCGGCCAGGGCCTCCTGGTCGAACCGGGTGCGCGGCTGGTGCGGGTTGGGCGCGATCTTGCCGATCGGACAAGAGAAGGAATCGCCCGCGCTCAATTCGCTTTTCAGCACCGGCGCGGCCAGCTCGCGGCCGCGGTTCGGGTCGACCAGTGCGCCGAATCCTTTGCCCAATCCTTTGCGCTTGCTCGTCATGTCGTCGTTGTCGCCTCTTGGTTGTGGGCCGGCGCGCTAAAGCGATAGCGCCGTAACAGTTCGCGACTCAAATCCAGGTACGCCCCCGCGCCGGCCGAGCGAATGTCGTAGAGCATGATCGGCATGCCGTGACTGGGCGCTTCGGCCAATCGCACGCTGCGGGGTATTACCGTTTGAAAGACCAACTCACCGAAGTGAGACCGTATTTCCTGTTCGATCTGCTTGGCCAGGTTGGTGCGCCCGTCGTACATCGTCAGGATGATCCCGGCCAGCACCAGATTCGGGTTGAGTCCCGCCCGAATCGACTCGATCGTCGCGACCAGTTCGCTGAGCCCTTCCATCGCGTAGTACTCGCTTTGCAGCGGCACCAGCACGCCGTCGCTGGCGACCATCGAATTGACGGTCAGCCGGCCCAGGCTCGGCGGGCAGTCGATCAGCACCACGTCGAATTCCTTGCTGATCGGCCGCAGGCGATCGGCCAGCGCGTATTCCCACTCGGGCCGTTCTCCCAGTTCGACCTCGGCCCCGGTCAGATCGCGCGCCGCCGGCGCCAGCGAAAGAGATTTGATCGATGTCGGCTGAAGAACTTCGTGGATGTCCAATCCGTCGATCAAAACCTGATACACGTGCCGAGTCAGCGTGGCGCGATCGATGCCCAGGCCGCTGCTGGCGTTGCCCTGCGGATCCATGTCCACCAGCAACACCTTGCGGCCCGCCATCGCCATCGCGGCGGCCAGGCTTACGGCGGTCGTGGTTTTACCCACTCCGCCCTTTTGATTGGCGACGGCTAATATGCCACCCATCACAACCTCGATCGCTCGCCGATGGCCGCCTGACAAGAGCCGGAGCTGATCAACCTACAGAAAGGAAATTCAATACAAAGGCAGCCCCTTTTAGCAGATCCGCCATCGGATAACAAGGGTAAAAATGAATCGCCATTCATTTTTTTGCCGTTACAAAAATGAACAACGACCTCGCGCCGTGACCGGCGGGAAGATCGTATGATATTTCGTTTAGTTGCCGCCAACCGGGCGGCGGCGTCGCGCCCGTTTTTTCCGCCGCGAAAACCGCCAATTTTCCGCCCTCGATCAGCAGATGTCCGAAGCGTTGCGCCAGCTCGCCGGGTTTGGCCACGGCGCGGGCGGTAATCGTGTCGAAACGCTCGGTCATTTGCTCGGCGCGGCCGTGATGAACGCGCACATTCGGCAGCTTCATCGCCTGCGCCGCCTGGGTCAGGAAGGCCGCTTTTTTCGCGGTCGATTCCGCGCAGACGACCGTCACATCCTCGCGCAGCGCGGCGACGATCAGCCCCGGCACGCCCGCGCCCGAACCGATGTCCAGCAGCGTCTCGCCGCTCGCGAGAGACCGGGCCAGCGGCACGCAATCGGCCAGATGATAGGCCACGGCGTCCTCGGGCGCGTCCACGCGCGTGAGGTTGATGCGCCGGTTCCACTTGACCAGCAGTTCGTACCAGACCGCGAGGATCTCGCGGCGGTCGAGCGGCAGGCCGGTCGCGGCGGCGTGGCGCGAATAGGCGGCGAAAAAGTCCATGCGCCGTGTTCTATCGCCGGGAAAGGATCTTGGCAAGCGCTATCGCTTCGGGCACAGTAGGCGCATGCCGTTACCGACGCAACGCGACACCATCGCCGCTCTCTCGTCGGCCCGCGGGCCGGCGGGCGTGGCCCTGGTGCGCCTGTCGGGGCCCGACGCGCTGGAGATCGGCCGACGCCTGTTTCGTCCGCAAAAGGCGGCCGATGACCTTGCGCCGCGCACGATGATTCTCGGGCATCTGCTGGACGCGGCGGGCGAGCCGCTGGACCAGGTGTTGTTCGTGTATTTTCCGCCCAGCGGCAGCTACACGGGCGAGGCGGTCGTCGAGTTTCACCTGCACGGCGGACCGGTGATCGTCGAGGCGGCGCTGGACGCGATGCTGGCCGGCGGCGCGCGCATCGCCGAACCGGGCGAATTCACGCGGCGCGCTTTTTTGTCGGGGCGGCTCGATCTGTCGCAGGCCGAGGCGGTCGCCGAGTTGATTCACGCCAAGAGCCTGGTCGCGGCGCGCGCGGCGCATCGTCGCCTGACCGGCGCGCTCTCGGACAAGGTCGATCGTCTGCGCGATCTGCTGGCCGAGGCGCTGGCGCTGTGCGAGGCCGACATCGATTTTCCCGATCAGGACCTGGGGGCGATCGATCCGGCGGAGATCGTCGGGCTGATCGACCGGGCGGACGAGGTGGTCGCCGCGCTGATCGCCGGACACACCCGCGCCCGCGCCCTGGCGCAAGGGGCGGTGGTTGCGCTGGCCGGACGGCCCAACGCCGGCAAGTCGAGCCTGCTCAACCGGCTGGCCGGCGCGCGGCGGGCGTTGGTGCACGAAACGGCGGGGACCACGCGCGACCTGATCGAGGCCGAGATCGTGCTCGCCGGCGTGCCGGTGCGGCTGATCGACACCGCCGGGTTGCGGCACACCGAGCACGAGATCGAACGGCAGGGCGTCGACCTGGCGCGCGAGACGATCGCCGGGGCCGACCTGGCCGTGTATCTGGTCGACGGAACGAACGGTCGCTGCGCCGCCGACGACGAACACCTCGCCGCGTTGGATCCGGCGCGGACGATCGTGACGTGGAACAAGGCCGACGTGAGCGCGCCCGACGAGGATTTTCCGGGCCTGGCGCTCAGCGCGAAAACCGGCGCGGGCGTCGAGGCGCTCATTGCGCGGATCGTCGAAATGCTGGGCGCGGGCGAAGCGGGCGGCGAGGCGTTGCTGGCCTCGGTGCGCCAGCGTGAGTTGATCCAGCGCGCGGCGGCGCGGTTGCAGGCGGCGCGCGCGGTCGCGGGCAACGGGCGCGATTTCGAGCTGGCCGCCTTCGAGTTGCGCGAGGCCGCCGACGCCCTGGCCGCGATCGTCGGCGAAACGACCACCGACCAGGTGCTCGACGCGATTTTTTCACGTTTCTGTGTTGGCAAATAATTTTGGAGGAGAACGCCGATGTTGTCCGGCAAACTGATTTCCCTGCGTCCGGTATCCGAAGAGGACCTGCCGATCATCGTTCGTCACATTAACGATTATTCGCAATTGGGTCCGCATCTGCCCTTTCGTTTTCGCACGCTGCATGAGTTGAAAAAGATGCATGCGGAAAACGGCATGCTCGGCGAGACCACCGGCAGCTTCGCCGTGCTGGACAAGAGCGAAAGCATCGTCGGTTGGTTCGCTTATTTCCCGACCACGATGTACGTCAAAGGGTTGGAGGTCGGCGGGCGCATTCTGCGCGCGGACGATTGGGGCAAGGGTTATGGCACCGAGGTCGTCCGCCTGATCGCCGCCTACCTGTTTCACACCAAGGAGATCCTGCGCGTGCAGGTGTGCTTCAACACGACCAATCCGGCCAGCCGGCGCATCGCGGAAAAAGCCGGGTTCACTGCCGAGGGCGTCATGCGCCACGCGTACCGGTTCGGCGATCGGCCGGTGGATATGGAGGTCTGGTCGATGGTGCGCGACGAATGTCCGCCGCTGCACGAGGTGGCTTTAGGCTATCAAGCAAAACAATAAAAGAATAAGCGCTCAGCGTTTGACGGCGCGGTAGACGGTGTCGCCCGGCTCGCCCAGCGGCTTGCCCAGCGACGTGGTGTCGATCTGTTCGGCGGCGGGGAAGATCGTTTGCAGCGTGGCATAAAACGTGGGGTTGGGCTGCGGGCTCCACACGGCCAGCACGCCGCCGGGGCGCAGGGCGTCGCGGCAGGTAAGTACGCCCGAGGATTCATACAGCGCGGCGTTGCCCGGCGCGGCCAGCCAGCCGGGACCGTTGTCCACGTCCAGCAGCAACAGGTCGAAGGCGTTCGGCGAATCGCGCAGCACGTCGGCGAGATCGGCGACGCGCACGGTCACACGCGGATCGTCCACCGCGTGGCCGTTGACCGCCGCGAAGTACGCGCGGTTCCACTCCACGACCTTCGCGCCGATTTCCGCGACGACGACCTCGGTCACGCCCGGCAGATCCAGCGCCGCGCGCAAGGTGTGGCCCGCGCCCAGGCCGCCGACCAGCACGCGCAGCTGGTGCGCCGGGCGCGCCAGCATTTCGTGGGCCATGGCGGCCATACCCGCTTCGCTGTGCGCGCCGTGCGAGGCCATCAGGAAGTTGCCGTCGATGAGAATCTCGTAACCGCTTTCGCCGGTTTCGGCTTCGTAGCGGCGCAGGGTAAGCACGCCCAGGGGCGTGGGCTCGCGGTCGATTTCCGTATAGACGATGTGCATGGAATCAGCCGGCGCGACGCTCGCGGCGTTCGAGCGAACGCAACGCCGATTGGATCTTTTCGTCGTTGGGCGTCAGTTGCAATTGGCGGCGCAGTTCTTCCTTGGCCAGATCGACGTGCCCGGCGCTGTGCAGGATGCGCGAGAGTTCCAACCGCAGTTCGGCGTTGTGCGGTTCGAGCACCAGCCCGCGGCGGATGGCGTCGACCGAGGTGAGCAGCCGGTCGTACGGATCGATAAACCGGTTGCGCGCCACGGCCCCGGCGAAGAAGCGCAGCAGCCGCGCCTCATCGCCCCGGCGGGCCAGCAGCTCGTCGAAGCAGCGTTGCGCTTTGCTGTAGTGTTTGTCGCTGAGCAGCTTTTTGCCCAGGCGCAGCAGTTGATCGTCGGTGAGCACCGCGTCTTCCGGCACGCTTTCGATGCCGTTGTCGTCCTCGACGTCGTCGAGGCCTTCGGGCCGTTGCAGGATCGCGGTGATCGGCTCCATGGTGAACGCCGGTTCCTCGACGGGCGGCTCGATCGTCTCTTCGGTTTCCGGTTCGTCGAGCAGTTCGTCGACGTCCTCGAAGGAATCGATCACTTCGCCCAGATCGATCGGCGGCGGTTCGTCCTGTCCGTCTTTGGCCGGCGTCCAGGCCTCGGCCGGATCGAACGTGATGATGTGCAGCAGGCCCAGCGCATACGCGGCGCGCAGCAGTTCGACGTTGGGCGTCGACGAACTGTTGACCAGCGCCCGCAGGGTCATGCCGCGTTTGGTGCTTTCCACGACCTCGCTGATCGCCGCGCGTTTGGCCAGGTCGGGCAGGCGCGACGGATCGTCGGCGAGGTACATCGGTTTGTTCATCCGCCCCTTGGCCGAAAGCGACTCGTTGATTTTCTCCAACGGGAAGTGGCGTTTGACCGCCAGCGAGATGACCACGCTCGGGTCGAGCGGCACGTCGGGGATGACGGATTTTTCGGTCCATTGGAAGCGGCCGCCGTTGGGCCGCGCCAGGTCGCGCATCACCCGGTAGCCGAAACCGCGGATCGCGTCTTCCAGGATGTCGGTTTCGATCAGTTGCAGTTGCCGCGCCGCCGCCTGCAGCGAAATGCCTTCGGCCGTGGCGCGCCGGCGGATGATTTGGGCTTCGCGGCTGGAGATCAGGCCGTCGCGGGCGAGCCGGCGGGCGAAGCCTTCGGCCTCGACGAGCACCGGCAGGCCGTCCTGGAAGCCCAGTCGGATCGCGCCCAGCTCGTCTTCGACCATCAGTTCGCCGTTGCTGTGCCGGCGGAAGATGCGCGAGAGCAACTGGTGGAAGGGCAGGCGCTTGAAGATGCCGCGTTCGGGAATGCCCTTGGAGTCCTTGTCGTAGCGGATTTGCGTCTTGGCCCGGCGTTCGCGCATTTCCGTGGGCGACTCGGTGTGCGAGGCGACGCCCAGGATGCGCTGCACGAGTTCCAGACCCTCACCGGGATTGATCGGTTTGGTGACCAGTTCGTTGGCGCCGAATTGCCGGGCGGTGATCGAGCCGCCGGAGATCTGGCTGATGGCCACGATCGGCAGTTTGGCCCCTTCCTCGCGCGAGCGGATGCGGCGGATCAGGTCGATGCCCTGTAGGTCGGGCATGAGCAGATTGACGAAAATCAGATCGGGCAGGCGGCTAAAAAAAAGATCCAGCCCGCGTGCGCCGGTATTGGCCACGATCGCCTCATAGCCGCCGCGCTCCAGGAACGTGGCCAGCCGCATGGCTTCCTGTTGTTCGAATTCGATGATCAACACTAACTTGCGTTTCACGCTTGCTCCGCCTTAACCCCAATACAACATGATACGGTCATTGTGACCGTGAGCAAAGCATTAATAATACTCGCGGTAATAGGTCACGCCGCCGTGCGACACTTTCTTTATTTTGTTGGCTTGCACCAGTTTGTCCAGTACGTCCTGGGCGACGTCGCGATGCATGCCCAGGCCCTCGACCAGGTCGCCCGCGGTGATGCCCCGCCGTTTGACGAGCTCGACCACGCCATCTTCCAAATTGGTCGCGCCGTGGCGTTTGTCCTTGTGCGAAGCCACGCCGATCACCGTCGCCTTGGGGCCGAAGATGCCCGCGATGCGCTGCATTTCCTGCTCGTCGAGCGGCAGGGCGTCGGTTTCGGCGGGCGGCCGGGTGACGGTGTTGAGATGAACGCGGTGCGGATCGATCTGCGTCAACGCCTCGTTGATGCGCATCAGTTCGTCCACGTCGTCGTTCACGCCCTTGACCAGCAGCACCTCGACCCAGATTTCGCCTTTGTACTCGCGGCGGAACTGGGCCATGCCTTTAATGATGTTGTCGATGCGCAGCGAGGGGTGCGGGCGGTTGATCTTCGCGAAGACCTCGGGCGTCACCGCGTCGAGGCTGGGCACGACCAGGTCGGCCAGCGCCAGATCCCGGCGCACGTCGGGCCGGTCCATCAGCGTGCCGTTGGTGATCACCGCCACCGGCGTGCGCGTGCGCGCTTTGATGCGCTGGATGATCTGCCCCAGTTTTTTATGCAGCGTCGGCTCGCCCGAACCGGAAAAGGTGATGAAGTGAATATCCTTCATCGGCAGCATGGCGTCGATCTCTTTAAGGATGCCCGCGGTCGGGATGTACTCGCGCCGGTCGATCGTCTGCTTGACCGTGCGTCCGGCCTGGCAGTAGATGCAGTCGAGCGTACAGGTCTTTTCGCCGGACGGGACCACGTCCACGCCCAGGCTGTACCCGAGTCGACGGCTGACCACCGGACCGAAAATGACGGACATCGACACGCTCCTTTCCCGCTCCCCATTTGGCGCGGGGGTCAAAGGATAGTCAGCACGGCGGCCGATGTCAAATACGGCGGCCGGCGGCGGAAAAACGGCGGGAACGCGAAAAACGGGGCGTGAGCCGTCGCCGATTCTTTCATGAAAAATATGTTGTGTTTCCCGCCCGGTGTGCTAAAGTGAACGCGACATGGAGGTTGGCTGCCGGCGGGGGACGATGCCGGCCGCGAGCGCAAGCTCCTCGTGAGCTGCGAGCATAGGAGATGCGATGATGCATAAATTTTCCACCCTTTTCCTGATTCTCTTATCGGTCGTATTGATCTTCGCGCTGGCGGTCGTGATGATCGGCGCTTGCGACGACGACGATGACGACGACGATGACGAGGGCGACGACGACACCTGGGTCGACGACGACACCTCCGGCGATGACGACACGTCCGGCGATGACGACACCTCGGGCGACGACGACACCGGCGACGACGACACCGACGGGAGCGCCCCGGTGCTCAGCGCCGGCGGCTGGGACCCGGCGACGACCACGCTGGGCGACTTCACCGGCTACGATGAGCAGATGTACTACAGCGCGTTGTTCTGGAGCGTGTGCGATGTGGACAACGATCTGCTGCCCGACGGCGAAGTGTTTATCTATCTCGCCGGCACCACGCAGCCGTTCCTCGACGGCGACGTCATCTGGGCCGATCTGAACAACCCGCCCGACAGCGACCTGGGCAACGTCGGCGACTGCGACAATCCGGTGCAGACCGGCATCAACGTGTTGTTCGCGCCGGCGAGCGATCCGGGCACGCCGGGCACCTACTGCTGCGACATCGAGGCGACCGACAACGCGGGCAACTTCAGCAACAAGCTGACCAACCTGTGCGTGACCCACGCGCCGTAACCAAGTTTCTCCCGGCCCTCCTGGCGGGGGGCCGGGAACTTGATAGTTATAAGTTATTAGTTATAAGTGGCGAGTTGGCGGAGGGTGCAGAAGTTCAATCGAAGCGAAGATCGGCATTTTTTCCTAATAATCTAGCCTAATTGTGTGGATCAGTAGTGTAATATTTAATACCATAATCAACAATATATTATTGTACTAAACGGCGATAAATGATATTTATAAGCAATCAATCACACTTGAAATATGTATTGATATTGTCCGTACAGACAAATGGTTTTTAATTTTCAGGATGGGTTGAAAAAATGAATAAGGAAGTTGTGGCCATTTCGTTGCAAGAGAGCATGTTTGTTTATCGATTGTTGGCAAAGCTAAGGATTTTCAATTCGCCGAATCGACTAAATTTGTTACACGCTTGGATTTTTTCGCTGTCTTTATGGACGCTTTGCTTTTTTCTCGCCTTTCTCGACGGCTCGCTTTTGCCGGAAAAACACAAGCTCAGTATGAGTATGCTGGAAGACATTGTTATTTATGCGATCTGCATTCTCGGCTTCCCTTTGTTGCTCTATGGGATGTCTCGCTTTCAGGGAGACTTATACATTCTTAGTCGATGGCTGCAAGAAACGGGACCGGTGGATGATCACGAAGGGGTAAAGAACGAAATACACCGGATCAATCGCCAACTGGGAAATAAAATAATTGATATTGTTGCGCTGGTATCGGCCGTATTTGGCACGCTTCTTTGGGCGTGCGGCGAGTTGTGCAACACGATTCCTTCATGGCATGGTTGGATAAGCAGAGGATCCTTTCAAATTCCTTCCTTGGGATTTTTCGGTGCGTTTTTTGTTACGATGATCTATGCCTATCTGATTTATTCCGTTCTGATTCGAGCCATTATTTATATGGTCTTTGTTTATAAATTGCCCCAATTTGGAGTAAACATCAACGTGATGCATCCGGACAAATGTGGCGGATTGTCGATCCTGAGTTGGCCGCAAGTGTCCCTGGGGTTGATCCTGGCAAACGTGGGCATTATTATTGTTTCGATCATAATAAATAACACTGTTTGGCTCGGAGAATCCATCTTTCGCAACGACCATGCCACCATGCTTTGTTTATATGCCGTATCGTGTCCGATCCTGTTTTTTATTCCGATAACGTCTTTTACACCCTATGCCTATAATGAGTTGGCGCAATTTAAAATATGGGTGAATGACGTATCGAATTATTTATTAACGAACATCGAAGACAAGATTACTTACAACAATGATATCAACAAATTGAACGAAGCTTCGATGATAGTTCAGATACTCGACAAACTCGAAAGCTCGGTTATGATGAGGCTGATTCCTTTCGATATGAAAAGTTTAAGAAATTTTATGGGTATTGTGTTTGTACCGTTGATGGCGTTGATTATTCCACATGCGCCTCAAACAATTCAAATTATTTTGAATTATTTAACAAACAAACTGTAATGTAGTTTCGTAAGTAACGGCGAGTTGGCGGAAAGAAAATCAAAGATCTTCTTGGCCTAATCGATAAAATCGAAGGACCTATCTCCCTGAGCGTGGGTCGTCGAGAACGTGTAGCCGCTGGAATTGCAGGCGCCGAAGGTGAACGTGACCATGGGGTCGTCGGTCAGGAGCTTGTCCCACGCCAAAAGGGTTTCCAGGTTGTCGGCATATCGGCCGCCGGTACTGTCGATGTTGGTGTTTTGATACTCCAGCTCCTGGCAGATTTTCGCGTTGTAGCCGGCGCTTTGTGCCGAAGAGTTATTGATGCTGGTTTGATCCGGTACGATGGGCGGGACTTCACGCTTGGTCTTGCCCTGGCCGGTGTCGGGAGAGATCGGTTTCCGCTGCATCAATTCTCGGGCGATTTTGGTGTTGGCGTCGGCGGACGCATTGTGGCTCGACAGGAAATTCGGAATCACCAACAACGCGACGATGCCGACGATCAGCAGGACGAAAACCGGCGTCCAGCCGCCAACGAAGCCGGCGGTCGCCCGACCGCGTTCTCGAACCGGTTGCATGGATTCGTCGACTCGCCGCTTCGTCGGTTCGGCCGTCGGGGTATTCTGTTTTTCAATACGTGCTGTGGACATGATGACCTCCAAACGATGGTAAAGATGGGAGCGCTGAAATTCCATTTGGTCTAATCAATATATTTGTAAAGCTCATCACCCCGAGCGTGCGTCGTGGTGAAGGTATACCCTTGTGCGTCGCAGGAGCCAAAGGCAAAGGTGACCTGCGGATCGTCGGTCAGATTTCTATCCCACACCAGCAGCGTTCCCAGGTTGTCGGCGTATTTGCCGGAGCCGGGCTCGCCGGCGTTGGTGTTCTGATACTCCAGTTCCTGAGCGATTTTGGCGTTGTAGCCGGCGTTTTGCGCCGCGGCGTTGTGAGCTTTGATCTGAATCGAAAGGTAACTCGGCGTCATGATCAAGACAATGCAGCCCGGCACGGCGATGGTCTGAAACAAACCCATAATAATACCGGAGGTGGCCAGGCCGCGTCCCTGATAAAGTTCCGGATTGCGATCAATGCGCCGTCGGGCCATAAAGCCGAGGACTATGCTGATGATCCCCGGGATTATGAAGATGAAAAAACCTATTATGCCGAAGATCAGCGATAAAACGGCCATGGTCGGCGTGGTTTTTTGCGTGCCCGGCGCAATGGGCGCGGCGGAAGGCGCATCGACCGGCGGCGTCGCGGCGAGAATTTCCCCGGCGGCGCGCCAGTTGCCGGCGGCGTGATCGTAGACCCACGTGGCCGCGTTGATCCGCCCCGCCTGCATCATCGCCTGCAAGGTCGGCAGATCGTTGACCGGGAAGTCCTGCTCTCCGATGCGCACGGTATACATCATGACCTCCTCATGACGTTTCCAATAAGGATGGCGAAATCCCATTCGACCTAATCGACAAATTTAAAAGACTCATCGCCCCGGAAGTGCGTTGTGTTGAACGTGTAGCCTTCCGCACCGCAACTGCCGAAGTTGAAGGTCACCATCGGATCGTCGGTCAGATTTTTGTCCCACACCAGCAGGGCTTCCAGGTTGTCAGCGTACTTGCCTTTGCCGGTGTCGGGAGAAATCGTGTTTTGATACTCCAGTTCCTGGGCGATCCTGACGCTGTAGCTGGCGTTTTGCGCCGAGGCGTTGTAGGCCTTGGTGCGTAGCGAAACGAAATTCGGAATCGCGACCAGCGCCAAAATTGCAATGACCGGCAGGATGGCGACCTGAATCCAACCGAGAATGATACCCGCGGTGGCCAGACCGCGACCCTGGAACAGTTGCGGATTGCCGTCGATTTGACCACGCGCTTTATTGCCGAGCACAATGCCGACAATCCCCAGGACGATGCAAGTGAAGAAGCCCACGATGCTGAAGATCAGTGACAATATGGCCATGGCCGGCGTGGTTTTCTGCATGCCGGGCGTGAACGTTGCCGATGGGGGCAGAACTTCGCCGGGCACAATGGGCGCGGCGGAGGGCGGACCGATCGGCGGCGTCGCGGCGAGAATTTCCCCGGCCGCGCGCCAGTTGCCGGCGGCATGATCGTAGACCCACGTGGCCGCGTTGATTCGCCCCGCCTGCATCATCGCCTGCAAGGTCGGCAGATCGTTGACCGGGAAGTCCTGCTCTCCGATGCGCACGGTATACATTATTCTCTCCTCATGATGATAATGGTGATAAGCGATCGGATTTTACACCACGACCAGGCGTTCCGCCAGAGGGACGTTTAAGAGTTAAATATGTTGCAAAAATCGGAGTTCGTCCGCTTGGCAATGTTTACTACTTATGCGAATAATGCATTATCCCTCGAAAGGACGCGGCGATGACCATTGTCTATCATGTGACGGCCAAAGATCTCATGGCGGAGTATCGAATACATAACCCGCCGTTTATTCCGCCGATGTATATCAAGATATTTTTTGCCGTCATGTTGCCCGTGTTGGCGTTGATTCTGATCTGCGAAGGAGCGGACGCGATTCTCCCCGTGCTGTTTACCGCCGTGTTTCTGCCGGTGTTGGCTTATTACAAATTTACCAAGGAACCTTACATTTTTGCCCATAGAACGATCAAAAAAATTGCGGCGGCCGGACCGAACGTTTATCGCCTGACCATCGCCGACGAGGGATTGATCGAAGAGACGCATTACGCGAGGAAGCTTATTCATTGGCACGGCGTAAACGAGGTCGTCCAGGAAAAAGAGCGCTATTTCATTTTATGCGAAGACGATCATGGGATGGTGATCAACAGAAAGCAGGTCTCCGAGGGCGACGTGGATTCGTTCATCGACCTGCTGCGACGCAAACTCGCGAGCCGGTGAGCCGCCGGCAACCGACCGACGCCCATCATCCGGAGTTTCAGTCTGTATATTCGAAGGGTTGATCGCCCCGGGCGTGCGTTGTCGTGAATGTGAAGCCTTCGGTGGTGCAGGGGCCGAATGTAAAGGTGACCTGCGGATCGTCGGTCAGGGCTCTATCCCACACCAGCAGGGCTTCCAGATTGCCGGTGTACTTGCCTTTGCCGGTGTCGGGAGAAATCGTGTTTTGATACTCCAGCTCCTGGGCGTTGGTGGCGTAGCGGCCGGCGCTCGCCGCCGACGCATTGTACGCCTGGGTGCGCAACGACATGAAATTCGGGATCGCGATCGCCGCCATGATGCCGAAAATAAACGGCAGCATGGCGATTTGCGCCCAACCGATGATGATGCCGGCGATGGCCAGGCCGCGACCCTGGAACAGTTGCGGATTGTCGTCGATCTGCCGCCGCGCTTTGTAGCCGAGGATCAGGCCGACGATGCCCAGAACGATGCAGGTGAAAACGCCGACAATACTGAAGATCAGCGATAAAACGGCCATGGTCGGCGTCGTTTTCTGGACGCCCGGCGCGAAAGCCGTTGGCGAAATGGAAGGGCCGCCGGGCATAGGCGTAATGGGCGCGGCGGAGGGCGGGCCGACCGGCGGCGTTGCGGCGAGAATTTCCCCGGCCGCGCGCCAGTTGCCGGCGGCATGATCGTAGACCCACGTGGCCGCGTTGACTCGCCCCGCCTGCATCATTGCCTGCAAGGTCGGCAGATCGTTCACCGGGTAATCCCGCTCGCCGATGCGCACCGTGTACATTATTCCCTCCCCAGGCCGTGGTGATTTTAAAGTGAAAAGTGTTTGAATTTTATCGTGGGCCGTCATTGGCCGCCAGCGATTTATTGCGTGGCGAAAATCGGGGCGCGTCCGCTTGGCAATGTTTACTACTTATGCGAATAATGCATTATCCAGCAAAAGGAAGCGGCGATGACCATTGTCTATCATGTGACGGCCAAAGACCTTGTTGCGGCGTATCGGATACAAAATCCGCCGTTCAAGCAACTGACGTTTCTCGGAATATTGGTGGGCATTGTTTTCCCCGTGGTTTTGGTCGGCTTGGGAGCGAACATAATTCTCTC
This sequence comes from bacterium, assembly GCA_036725605.1. Lineage (GTDB taxonomy): Bacteria > Lernaellota > Lernaellaia > Lernaellales > Lernaellaceae > CALBTQ01. The sequence goes on along the minus strand of DAIMDW010000009.1, from coordinate 132,653 downwards.
GGTGCTGCTTGCGGCCGTGTTTCTGCCGTTTTTGGTTTTTTTACATTACTCTCTCGAACGGAAAAGGTACGCGGAAGAAACAATCAAGAGAATGGCGAAAAAGGATCCGGCGTTATATCGCCTGACCATCACCGACGAGGGATTGATCGAGGCGGCGCACTCCACGAAGAAGCTCATCCTCTGGCGCGGCGTGCAGGAGGTCGTATTGCAAAAAGAGCGCTATTTCATTTTGTGCGAAGACAAGCAAACGCTGGTGATCAATATCAAGCAGATCACCGAGGGCGCCGTGTTTCCGTTCATCGAGATGGTGGAAAGCAGAATCGGGCAGCGGTGAGTTGACGGCATTCAGCCGAAAACATCGAAGCGATCATCCCCGCCTTCATCGTGTTTAAATACGTCGAATAAATTCGGCGCGGCCCGCTTGGCGAGAGTTACGAATTATGCGAATAATACAACGTTCCTCGAAAGGAAGCGGTGATGACCATAACCTATTACCTGACGGTCGAAGACCTTATTGCGGCGTATCGGGTACAAAATCCGCCGTTTAAGCAACTGCTGTATCTCGGAATATTATTGGGCATTCTCTTCCTTGTGATTTTCTTCGGCTTTAGATCGTACAAAATTCTCCCACTGTTGTTTATAGCCGGGGTTTCGCCAATTTTATTTTATTTAATAAGTTCTATCCGCCGCAAAGGGTATGCGGAAGAAACGATTAAAAGATCGGCTATTAACGATCCGGAGTTATATTGCCTGACCATTACCGACGAAGGATTGATCGAGGCGATGCATTCCACAAAGAAGCTGATCCTTTGGCGCGGCGTGCATGAGGTTGTAATAAAAAAAGCGCGCTATTTCATTTTGTGCGAAGACAAGCAGACGACGGTGGTCAACGTCAAGCAAGTCACCGAGGGCGACGTGTTTCCGTTCATCGAGATGGTGGAAAGCAGAATCGGGCAGCGGTGAGCCGCCGGCTCTCTTTCAGTCGATTTCCTTCCCGCAATGCGGACAAATACTTTTTTGTGAGGTTTTGCTTTTTTGCATTTCCTCGATGAAAGCAGAGCCGAGAATGCCGGTGGGCAGGGCGAAAAAACCGATGCCCAGAAGTGAGATGATCGCGCCCATGATTTTCCCGACGGCGGTAATCGGGATCATGTCGCCGTAGCCCACGGTGCTCAGGGTGCAGATGCCCCACCACATGGCGGCCGGGATGCTGGAAAACACGTCAGGCTGGTATGGATTCTCGATGAAATACAGCAAGGACGAAGACAAAATCAGCAGCAGGAAAAGCAGGAACATCACCACAGCTAGTTCCTGCGCCTTGTTTTTCAGCACGCGAAGAATGAGATTGACCGACTTGGTGTAGCGCGTGATTTTGGTGATGCGCAAAAAGCGAAGCAGGCGAAACACGCGTAGTGTGCGCAAATCGAAGAAAATGAACATTGGTAAATAGCCCGGCAGAATCGCCAGCAAATCCACCACAGCCATAAATGAAACCAGATAACGCAACCGGCCCATGATCGGCCGACGATACGCCGGATTCTCCACGCAGGAAATCAACCGCAGCAAGTACTCGATGGTGAAAATGCCGATGGAGATCATTTCGAAAACGTCGAACACTTGACGATACGCACGGTATACGGGCGCCATCGTTTCCAACACGACCGCGAAGATGTTCAATAGAATTAATGCGAAAATGAACAGATCGAAAAAGTGGCTCGACTTGTCGCCGTCCTCGGCCAGTTCGACGATTTGGTAAACGCGCTTGCGAAAGCGTCGATAAAAAGTCAGGGTCGACATGGTTCTTCCCATCCTATTGTTATTTGGTCGGGCTGATAGTGAGGTTGTTTGCTGCGGCAAATGTAGGCGTTTCTGTGCCGATATTCAAATGGTGTTTTGTTCATAATGAACGGAAGCCAACTTGCTATCGTCTTCATTGACAGCCTCGGGAGCGTGCATCACAATAACATCGACGCGCGAAGGAGGGTGCGGGATGTTTTCAATGCGATGGCCGATGATCGCGGCGGCGCTGTGTTTGGCGCTGACGCTGTTGGTGTGCGGTTGCGGCGGCGAAGGCGACGACGAGGATACGGTGCGCCCGGGCGACGACGATGACGACACCTACGTGCCGCCGGACGACGACGATGACGACACCGGCGACGATGACGACACGCTCGACGACGACACGACCGACGACGACACAATCGATGACGATACGCTCGACGACGACACAATCGACGACGATACCGGCGACGACGACACGACCGACGACGACACCGGCGATGACGACACCGTGCCGCTGCCGACCGGGATGATCGTCACCGATCACGTCGAGGGCTACACCGACCTGCAACTGGACGGCGAAGGGCGACCGCACCTGGTCTACAAAGAGAAAAACGGCGGGCTGTGGTACGGGCGGTGGACCGGCTCCGAGTGGGAGCTGGAGGAAGTCGACGACACCACCAGCAAGGCCGGCTGGTACGCGGCCATCGTGCTGGACGGCGACGACACGCCCTACATCGCCTACCAGGAAGGCCGCGACAAGAAACTCAAATTCGCCACGCCCGACGCCGACGGCTGGAGCGTGGTCGTGGTCGACGAATCCGCCGAGGTGGGTTCGTGGTGCGACGTCGCCCTGTCGCCGACGACCGGCTATCCGCTGATCAGCTACTACGACGAAACCAACGGCGATTTGAAAGTCGCCGCCTACGACGGCAGCGCCTGGACGGCCGAGACGGTCGACAGCGCCACCGACTGCGGCGCGTTTACCGCGCTGGATTTCGCCGGCGACGGCACGGCGTGGATCGCCTATTACGACGCCCAACTGCGCTCGCTGAAGGTCGCTTCCGGCGAACCGGGCGACTGGACGGTGGAGACGGTCGACGCGGCGACCGGCGAGGACGAGGACCGGGGCCGCTGGACCTCGCTGGCGGTCGACGCCCTCGACAACGTGCACGTGGCCTACCAGGACGCCGAAACGCTCGACCTCAAGTACGCCTTCCACGACGGCGCGTGGGCGACCGAGGTCGTCGACGCGATCGGCAACAAGGGCGCGGACGCCTGCCTGCGCACCGACGCGGACAACCTGCCGCGCATCGTCTACCAGGACGGCAGCGAACTGTCGATGCGCCTGGCGAAGATCGTCGGCGGCGACTGGCAGATCAGTGTGCTGATGAACAGCGCGACGTTCCCGGGCAGCTTCGGCTATTGGATCGGCTGCGACCTGCGCACGATGGGCTCGCCGGTGGTCAGCCACTTCTATCCGCTGGAGGAATACCTGCTGATCTACCCGGCGTACGATTGAGCGATTTTCAATTTGTCGAAAATCGGTTACTGTTTTCTTGTGCGAAAGAAAAGTTTCTACTATCATTGGACGAAGCGAGGTTGAAAGTGAAAGCGCTCAAAATTCAACAAAAGCGACATATTAATGTATCTCTTTCCGAAGAAGAGGTAATGAGACTAAGGCTCAGAAATGAGCTGCTAAAACAAAATAATCAATATAGATTGATAGATCTTTTTTGTGGAGCCGGTGGTTTAACTTTAGGATTCAGTAATTTTTTTGGACACAATTTTCTGCCCTTATGGGCGAATGACATTAATGCTTATGCAGCCGCAAGTTATAATCTGAATTTCGGTAATCATTGTACAACGAGGGATATAAACGAACTGCTTTTGCAAAAAGAGTTTAAAATTCCTAAGGCAGATGTTGTTATAGGAGGTCCTCCATGTCAAGGATTCAGCTTATTGAATAAAAATCGAAAGGGAGATCCTCGCAAACAACTCTGGCGGCAGTTTTTGGAGGTTGTAAAACTTTCCGGTGCAAGCGTCTTCGTAATGGAAAACGTTCCCCAGTTATTGGAATCATTTGAGCACGGTGAGATTATTGAGGAAGCGCAATTGTTGGGATTTCAGTTAACGTGGGATAAATTATGTGCGGCAGATTATGGTGTGTCTCAAACACGATGGCGTGCAATTATAATCGGGTGTAATTTCGCTGACCCTGCAACAGTGTTTCCTCCAAAGAAAACACATTATAAACCCGACAATGGTCATACGGCATTTCTATTTCAAAAACATCCGGAATATATTGATGGAGCATTGCCTTGGCGTAATGTGAGAGATGCTATTGCCGATTTAGATCCTCCGCATGGTACGGAAATCAGAGATGAGGATTCGCCTTACGATTTACACTTTGGAAGAAATCCTACAAAAAAGAGTCTTATGCGTTATAAATCGATTCCAAAGGAAGGAATGAATCGGTTTGACTTACAAAGAGTCGCCCCTGAGTTAACTCCAATGTGTTGGATTAAAAAGAAATCAGGAGGAACGGATTTATTTGGGCGACTTTGGTGGGATCGGCCGTCTTTTACGATAAGAACGGAGTTTTTTAAACCGGAAAAGGGTCGTTTCTTACATCCGGAACAACACCGACCGATTACACATAGAGAAGCGGCAAGACTTCAATCTTTTCCAGATTCGTTCAAATTTTTTGGGTCTAAAATAGAAATTGCAAGACAAATTGGTAATGCTGTTCCTCCTCTAATGGCTTCAAGAATAGCTGATTCGGTTACAGCGCTTTTGTTGTCGAGAGAAAGTCAGAAATGACGGATAAATTTTCGCCTTTTGAGCGTAGTCGGATCATGTCTCAAATAAAAAATAAAAATACAAAACCGGAGAAGGCAGTACGAAGCATACTTCATAAAATGGGATATCGCTTTCGGATTAATGTTAATGAATTGCCGGGGAATCCGGACATTGTATTACCAAAATATCGAAGGGTAATTTTTGTCCATGGTTGTTTTTGGCATGGTCACAAGGGATGTAAACGTGCGAAAAGACCTTCTTCCAATAAAGAGTTTTGGAATAAAAAAATTGATTCCAACATAGAAAGAGATAAAAAAGTCAGAAGAGAATTAAGGAAGATCGGATGGGGGAGTTTAGTCGTTTGGCAATGCCAATTGAAAAAGCCTGAATTGCTAATAAAAAGGTTGAATAAATATTTAGTTTTTTCGGAGGAGTAATGAGCAAAAGAACATTAAATACAGATCCGGAGGCCTTAAGAAAAGAACTGATAAACTTATTAGAAAATTTTGAACAAAAATTACTAACAAACGATTTGCGCGGTAAAGTTATTTCTCTAATCCCGGCATTAAAAAAATTTAGAGACCTTGGTAAATCTTTGATACCTGAGATTCATGAAAATGGAGATGCTGCAAAGAAAAGAATGTTGCACTACTTTAAATGTTATCCGAGGTTGATAATAAAGAGTGAAGAATTGATGATAATTGCTGGTATTAGTGAATGGGCTAGAAGAATACGTGAACTTAGAAACGAAGATGGATGGCAAATTGTAACCGGAATTACATTAAAAGAAATGGCGATCCAGGGAGATGCGAAATTTGCAGATGGCATTATAAATAAATTATCAAAAAATAATTATATGTTACTAGATGAGGAATGCGATAGAGATGCGGCTCATAGATGGCATTTGGCAAATACAATAAGGCGGGAAGGAATATCTATTAAAAAGAGGCTGCTCAAGTTTCTAGTTGAAAATGTTGGAAGGAAAGTTACTGCAGATGAACTTAGGTATGTTTCCAGAAATGCAACCGAATGGGCGCGTCGTATACGTGAATTACGAACAGAGGAAGGTTGGCCAATTGTTACAAAATATTCAGGACGACCAGATCTGCCGGTTGGTGTGTATCTCCTGGAAAAGAATCGACAAAGTCATATTCATGATAGAAAAATTGATGATACTGTTAGAATGGAAGTGCTGGAACGTGATGAATATAGGTGTCAAAAATGTGGATGGAATTATAATAAATGGAATCAAGCAGATCCACGTCACCTTGAATTGCATCACATTAAGCCACATGTAGAAGGTGGTAAAAACAGCGCAGATAATTTAGTCACACTTTGCTTTCGCTGCCATGATCAGGTTCACAGTGAATTGAAAAAGAAGAACAAAGACAATTAATGTTTTGATTTCTTATTCTTGACAGAGACCTAAAACTCTTTCTATTGTGCAAACAATATTTATTTCGATGATGGATGGGCCATGAAGCGGGTAAAACGAGGACGCGTCACGAGTTTCGACGGCACGCAAATCGCCTATACCAGCACGGGCGAAGGGCTGCCGCTGTATTTCGCCGACGGCATCGGCTGCGACGGATACGTGTGGAAGTACACGCGCCGGATGTTCGGCGAAACCTGCCGGCTGGTGCACAGCCATTATCGCGGTCACGCCGACAGCGCCATGCCGCGCGACACGAACAACCTGTCGATTCTCGATCTGGTCGAGGACATCCGCCACGTGCTGGACGACGACGAGGTCGAGAAGGCGATTCTCGTCGGCCACTCGATGGGCTGCCAGGTGATTTTCGAATTCGCGCGGCAGTACCCGGAGCGCACGCTGGGCCTGGTGCCGATGTGCGGCAGCTACGGCTATCCGCTCAAGACCTTCCACGACAACAAACTGCTGGATACGATCTTTCCGTTTTTGTATCCGCTGTTCGTGCTCACGCCCTGGGCGCCCGAGGCGATCTGGCACCGTATCGTGCCGACCAAGCTGGCGTACTTCATCGCCACGCACGGCGAAATCAACGGACACATGATCCGCGAAGAGGATTTTTTCCCTTACCTGCAGTTCATCGGCAAAATCGATTTGCGGATGTTCGCCAAGATGCTCGATTACGCCGCGCGCCACACCGCCGAGGAGTTCCTCCCGGAGATCAAAGTGCCCACGCTGATCATCGCCGGCGAGCGCGACACGTTCACGCCCGGCTGGCTGAGCGACAAGATGCACCAGATGATTGAAGGCAGCGAGATTTTGACCGTTCCGCGCGGCAGCCACACCGCGCCGATCGAAATGCCGCAACTGACCAACCTGCGTCTGGAACGCTGGCTGCTGGATCATTTCAGCGACTACTACCCGGTGGTGAAGGCCAAGCCGCAAGCCAAGAGCGCCTGATGGTGCGCGCCCACTCCGACCTGGAAATCACGCTGGACATCATGCTGGCCGGCTGCGCCTGCGGCGGGACCGTGACGCAAGTCGGCAAGACGGTCGTGGACGTCGAGGGCACACCGCATGCGATCGTGCGCGTGCAGTGCGAATCGTGCGGGGCGACCGGCGAGCGTGAATACGACATCTCCACGTTCTTCGACGCGGGCGACACCCGCGACGGTCCGCTCAACCCGACCGACCGGCCGTCGGAAATTCTGGACATCGTGCAGTACGCGCACCTGGCGCGGTTTTATCTGGAATACGTGCAGGTCGGCGCGGTGGAGCTGTCGCGCGCGGCGGCCGACAACCTGCTGCGCATCGCCGAAGCGGGCGCGGCCGAGGCGATCAAACATCTGGGCGGGGGCGACGAAGCGCCGCCCGAATCGGTGTTCGCCGCGGATCGGCAGATGCTGCTGGAAACCAACCGCGAGGCGTTCAGCCGCGAGAATCTCACCCTGTTCGCGCGGGGCATCGCGCAGCATCGCGAACGGCTGTCGACGTTGTACGACATTCTGGGGCAGTTGACCGGCGAGGAGCGGAGCGACAATCAAATTCTGGAAAATTACGCGGCGCAATACAAAAACGATCCGATTCTCTTCCCCTGGATCGGGCGCGTGGCCTTCGAACTGCACCAACGACGCGGCGGCCAGGATCATCGCCAGCGTCACTGACGACGCAGGATCTCCAACACTTTATCGGCAACGAGCGACGCGGCGCGGTCGACGTCGGCGGCGGTCGTGTCGCGGCCGGTGGTCAGGCGCAGCGTGCCCTTGGCGAATTTCAGCGGAATGCGCAGCGCCTGGAGAATCGGCGAAAGCGCCACGCCGCCCGCGTGACAGGCCGCGCCGGTGCTGGCGGCGATATCGGGCAGCGCACGCAGCAAACGGTCGCCCTCGCAATCGGCGAAACCGATCGAAAGCGTGTTGGGCAGGCACTGCGCGCCGTCGAGGCTGTTGACGCGCACGACTTCTTCCGGCAGCCGGGCGAGCAGCGCGTCGCGCAGACGGTCGCGCATCGCCGCGTAGTGGGCCATGTTTTGCGGCAGATCGCGCAGGGCGATTTTCGCGGCCAGGCCCAGGGCGACGAGGTACGGCGTGTTTTCCGTGCCCGGCCGGCGGCCGGCTTCGTGACCGGCGCCGAAAACGAGATTGTCCAGCGGCGTGCCGGTCTTGACGTAGAGCGCGCCGACGCCTTTGGGCGCGTAGAGCTTGTGTCCGGCGACGCTGAGCAGGTCGACGCCCAACTCGCGCACACGCACGGGGATCTTGCCCAGCGACTGCGCCGCGTCGGTGTGCATCAGCGCGCCGTGGGCGTGGGCGATGTCGGCGATCTGCTCGATGGGCAGCACCGTGCCGATTTCGTTGTTGGCGTGCATCGCGCTGACCAGCACGGTGTCGTCGCGCATGGCGGCGGCGACGTGCTCGAGGTTCACCCGGCCGTATTCGTCGACCGGCACGACGGTCACCTCCCACCCCTCGCGCGCGAGAAAGGCCATCACCTCGCTGACCGCCGGATGCTCGATCGCCGTGGTCACCAGGTGCCGGCCGAGGTCGCGCCGGGCCATGGCGACGCCGCGGATGGCGTGGTTGTTGGCCTCGGTGCCGCCGCCGGTGAAGACGATCTCGTCCGGGTCGGCGCCCACCAGCGCGGCCACCTGCGCCCGCGCGCGCTCGATGAGCCCCTTGGCCGTCTGGCCGAACACGTGCTCGCTGGACGGATTGCCCCACTGCTCGCGCAGCGCGGTTTCCAGCGCGGCGAGCACCTCGGGGTCGATGGGCGTGGTGGCGTTGTAATCGAGATAGATCGGCGGCACGGCGCGCTCCTTTCACATCAGGCAATACGCGCATTGTGCCGCACCGTCTGCGGACGAACAAGGTTGGCGGTATTTAACTTCGGCGTTTACGCGCAGCCGCTATCGTCGTCATCATCGTTGTCGGGCGTGTCGTCGTCATCGTCATCGTCGTCATCTCCTTCATCGTTCCCGCCGGCCGTATCGTCGTCTTCGACATCATCGTCGTCGCCGATTAATACGTCGTTGATGCAATCGGCTATGTCGTCGCAATTTCCAATGTTGTCGACGATGCACATAAATCCATCGGTGCTGTAAAATTCCTCGCCGTCCTCGCACCAGGCGATCAAGTCCTCGAGGTCGATCGGGAGTCCATCTTCGTCTTCCAGGTACCAACCGCAATCGTCGAAGAACGTCCAGGCGTCATCGCAGTTGACAAGGCCCGTGTCGTCATCGTCATCATCGTCGTCGTCATCGTCGTCGTCATAGGTGTCGTCATCGTCGTCGTCATAGGTGTCGTCATCGGTTGTGCCGCCCAACACCTCGACGAGGCAATCGACCGTGTCGTCGCAGTTGCCGATGTTGTCGACGATGCACTGGTAGCCCGTGGTGCCGTAAAATTCCTCGCCGTCTTCGCACCAAACAATGATGTCTTCGATGGCGATGGGGTTGCCGTATTCATCGGTCAGATAGTACCCGCAATCCTCGAAGAAGCCCCAGGCTTGTTCGCAAGTCGGGTCGTCTTTGGTTGCGGAAGGGGAAGCGGCGATCAGGCCGGCGAGAAGAAAAAAGGCAAACATCAGCACAGGCAGAGATTTTTCGGGACGGATCATCGTCAGACTCCTTTCCAATAAGTCCAAGGCAACGATAATATTAAAAATATTTCATGTAAAGCATAGTTTTTAAAGACGGGTCGGTTGCCTGTATATCAAGTGGAGATTCTTCACGCTCCGAATGACGATTCCCCGCCGTCATTCCGCGTTCGGCATTCGGCCTTCCACATTCTGCATTCCGCATTCGGCATTCCGCATTATTAACAGCCACAGCCGTCGTCATCATTGTCATCATCGTCATCGACTGCGGCGTCATCGTCGGCGGAATCGTCGTCGGTCTCGTCGTCGTCAGCCGTGTCGTCGTCGACCGTGTCGTCGTCGGTGGTGTCGTCGTCAACGGTGTCGTCATCGACCGTGTCATCATCGATAGTGTCGTCGTCGGTCGGCTCGTCGCCGATGGTCAGCGTGCCGTAGTTGGCCGGGTCGCGGTAGCGGTTGAAGGCCGTGAGGTTGAGCCAGTCGGCCGTTTGGCCCGTGGCCGCGTCGTAGGCGAAGAACCACAGCGAGGCGGTGGCGTAGAGCGTGCGCGCCGGATACCAGTTCGTTTCGGCGATGGCCGCTTCGAAGACCACGTAGCCGCCGTCGTCGCCGATCGCGCCCTGCACGCCGGCCGGGTCGTCGACCGGATCGCCCAAGGTGTAGTCGGGACCGATGATCGGCCGGAAGCGCACGACGGTGTCGCCCTCGTCGGCGGTGATGAAAAAGTACATGCCGTCGCTGCCGTCGGCGTCCCAGCCGTCGCCTTCGGGGTCGAAGTACAGGCCGAACTGGTCGTTGACGCCGTGCACGTCGTCGACGGTCAGCGACCCGTCGCCCAGGTACTCGACGAGCAGGTAAAGCGTATCCTGTCCGTAGAAGAAATAGACGAGGGCGTCGGCGCCGTCGTCGAAGAGGATCGCGTTGCCGGCCTGATCCCATTCGCCGTAGGTGATCGCGCCGTCGATGGTCGGGGCGGCGGCCCGCGCGACGGTCCGCAGCTCGTTGCCCGTGTGCGGCGCGGCGTACACGGCGGTCAGCGTGTGCGTATCGGTGATGTCGCCGCCGATGTCGAGGGTCACCACGTCGCGCTCGCCGTCGGCGAGTTTTTCCTCGGGCGGATCGATGGTCACGACGAACTGCGCGAACTCGTTGGCCTGCAGCGTTACCGCGGCGGGTTCGACCGTCGCGTTCCACTCGTGCACGCCGATGGCGGCGGTCAGCGAAATGGGCGAGGGCACGCCGTTGAAGTAATCGACGGTCAGCGTCGCGGGCGACGTGTCGCGCAGCAAACGCGCGGCGATCGGCACGGTGGACGCCACGCCGATGCCGGTCGGATGCGCGAAACGCACGCCCAATGCGGCCGCGCCCGGCTGCGCGTCGCATTCGTATTGCAGGAACACGTCGCCGCCGTGCAGGCCGATCGCCCCCTGCGCGGCGTAGGGCGAATTGAGTTCGGTGAACGTGTCGTTGATGTACAGCACGAGATCGTTGGAGGATTCTTCCAGCACGATCTGCCAGGTGCCGGTGTCGGCGTTGTCGTAGTACTCGGGCAGGTCGGTGTACTGGACGACGAACCGCCGGTCGGGCGCGTCGCCGACGAGCTTGTAGTGAATCGTGCCGCCCGCGCCGGGATCCAGGTCGGCCCACAACCCGGCGAAGTGCGTGATGATCGAGTCGGTGAAATCGCAGGAAACCGCGAAGTTCGTCGTGGCGTTGAACGACAGGTGCCCGTTGGCCGCGATGGACACCTGGCGGTAGATGCGCCCGTAAAACACGAAGGGAAAGCCGATGTCGACGGTCTGGACTTCCTCGTCGCCGATGACGACCGCGGCGCCGTCGGTAACGTCGTTCCAGACGTAGGGCTCGGCGTCGTTCCAGGTGTAGCCGTAGTCGTCGGGTCCGCCGGTGGCCGCCGCGGCGGGAGCGGCGACAAGCAGACACACAAGCGAAAAGAGCAAAGCGCTGAACAAGTTTTTCATCGGCGAATCCGTTCGTGTTGTCAGTGCAAAATAATCATACCAAGCCAGGGCGGCATTGTAGCACCGGGAGCGCGGAGAATAAACCGTCGTTTCAGGGTGCGGGCGTGGCGTTGGGCACGGGCGTGGGCACGGGTTCGATGGTTTTGGGCGTTTCGGTTCTTTGTTCGTCGAAGGGGTTGCGCACGGCGTTTTCGTAGGTTTTGCCGTTCCAGGTGTAGACGTAGTTGTGGCCCATCAACCAGGTGGCCAGATCATGGTAGCCGTTGGTGCTGGTGGTCAGCATGCGCAGCCGGCCGGGCACGGTGGCGATGTGTTTCCAGCCGTGCTTGTCCTTTTCGAAGATCTCGAAGTTGCAGTAACCGGCGTCTTCGCAGGATTTTCGGTAGTTGGTGACGGCGATTTCCAACTGTTCGTCGTCGTTGAGGTCGAGCATTTTGTATTCGTAGTCTTCGCAATCCACATCGTCGCTTTTTTGATGGAAATATTCGAAGACTTCTTTGGGCAGGACTCGCGTGCATTTGGCGGCCCAGACCAGGGCCGGCAACACAATGAACGCAATAAGCACCGCCGCGAATAATCGCCGCATGGAAACACGCCCTCCCCGGAACATATACAACATAAGTGCAAACCGTTCGACGAAATCCTTCCGTGCGGTCAAGGATACGCACTTTGCCGACCAAGCACAAGACACCTGTTGCGTCGCAAAAGTTTTCTTTTTGCGGCAAAAACGCGAGTCGGCCGGGCCGCTGCGGCGCGCTTGAAAAAATGCCGTTGTATTCCGAATGGTTGCCCGGAAAGATCGCCCGGCGGCCGGCATCGGTTGACAGGGGTGGGGGGGCCGTTTAGATTCAATTTTCCTTATGAGATCGGTGGAAAAAGACATGCGTGGATTTTTCGACCACGACAAACAAAAAGTGCGGTATTTGTAACCTCTCATTTTCCGCAATGTTTCGGCCTGCGGGAAATGGCGATCCGTTCGGCGGATCGCGCGCCGGGTGTTTGGCGACACCCCGCCGATGCGACAATAACCGGGAGAACGCGCGAAGATGAAAGTTGAAACCCTGTCGGGCCTGTGGCAATTGGCCCCGATTTCCGCCCCGGGCGTGAAGGCGGAAACCATCGAGACGTGGCATGAGATGCCGGTGCCCTCGCACTGGCAGCAGCACGAGGCGTTGCGCGAGTACGCGGGGCGCATGCTGTACCGCAAGGAATTTCCGTTCAAAGCGAAAAAGGGCCGGCGTCATCACCTGGTGTTGCCGGGCATTTTCTATTGGTCGACGGTGACGCTCAACGGGCGGCGGCTGGGCGACCACGAGGGGTATTTCAACCCCCAGCGCTACGACGTGACCGACCTGCTGGCGGCGAAAAACGAGCTGTTGATCGAGGTGAATTGTCCCAACGAAAAGAACCGCTCGGGCAAACGGATGATCACCGGCGTGTTTTCGCATTGGGATTGCCTGGACCCGACGACCAACCCGGGCGGCATCTGGCTGGCCCCGGAGATCCACAGCAGCGGCGACGCCTACCTTGAAAGCTGCCTGTTTCACACCGACGAGATCGGCGCCGGCGAGGCTTCGGTCACGCTGCGGCTGGAGATCGTCGCGGCGACGGCCGGCGAGCAGAAGTGCCTCGTCGAGCTGACGCCGGCCAACTTCGAGGGCGAGCGGTATTCCTTCGAACGCAAGCTGGACCTGGACGCGGGCCGCAACAAGGCGACTTTCCACGAAACGCTGCCCGAGCCGGCGTTGTGGTGGACGCACGATCGCGGCGCGGCGAATTTGTATCAACTGACCGTGACGCTCAAGAGCGGCCGCACCGTGACCGACGCGGTCGAGCACGAGGTGGGCATCCGCACGGTGCGCTTTGACGATTGGATCTGCACGCTCAACAACGAGCGTTTGTACCTGAAGGGCAACAACCAGCCGCCGACCGACACGCGCATCGCGACGGTGACCTACGGCGATTGCGTGCGCGACGTCGAGCTGTACAAGCAGTGCAACCTCAACAGCATCCGGGTGCACGCGCACGTGGATCATCCGGAGTTCTACCGCGCCGCCGACCGCCTGGGCGTGTTGCTCTGGCAGGATTTCCCGCTGCAATGGAGCTACAGCCAGGAGGCGATGCCCGCCGCGGTGCGCATGATCCGCGAGATGGGCACGCTGCTGTACAACCACCCGTCGATCGGCATCTGGACCTGCCACAACGAGCCGATCTACCTGGTGGAAACCGACGACTACAACATCAAGGAAAAACTGAAGTCGGCCTACACGCTGTTTTTCCGTTCGTGGAACCGCGACGTGCTGGACGTCGAGCTGCAAAAGGCGCTGCGGCAGGTCGACCCGAGCCGGTTCGTCAACCGCAGCAGCGGCGAGCTGGATCTGCCGTGGCGGCACGGCGGCGACACGCATTTCTACTTCGGCTGGTACAAGGAGCAGGGCAATACGCACCGGCTGTTCGATTCGATCATCGTCAAGCGTTTCCCGAACAACCTGCGGTTCGTCACCGAGTTCGGCGCGCAGAGTTTCCCCAACCTGGAGAACTGCCACAAGTTCATGGACGCGGACATCCGCAAGATCGACTGGAAGGAACTGCGGCGCAAGCACAGCCTGCAGCCGGAACTGATGGACTACTGGATCGGTCTGCAGCAGCCGGACCTGGCCACGCTGGTCACCAAGAGCCAGGACTACCAGTCGATGGTCAACCGCTTCCACCTGGATCGTATCCGGCGGCACAAGTACGCGCCCAACGGCGGCGTGATGCCGTTCATGTTCACCGATCCGAATCCGGCGATTCAGTGGTCGATCGTCGATTATTGGCGCGAGCCCAAGGCCAGTTACCAGGCGATGCGCGACGCGATGCGGCCGGTGTACCCGTTCTGCCTGCTGAGCGCCGACAAGCGCAAGCAACACGCCCGGCCGATTCAGATCGACGTGTTCATGGTCAATGACACGCGCGACGACCTGGGCGAAGTGACGCTGGATCTGCGCATCGCCGACGGCGCGGGCCGCGAGGTGGCGCATTTCACGCCGCGCGCAAGCGTCGGGCCCGACAGCGAGGCGGTGCATTTTCTGACCGCGCACGAATCGCCCGAGGAACCGGGCGAATACACCGTGACGTTGACCTACGCCAAGGGCAAGGATACGTTCGCGAACGTCTACACCTTTACCGTGGAGTAAACGAGACATGCGTCGGCGCACCCGCATTTTGATCGTACTGCTGATCATCCTGGCGTTGCCGCCGTCGTTGTTCGCGTACTTTTCCTGGCAGTATCCGGTCAACACCTCGGCGCTGACGGTGGCGGCCTACAACAAGCTGCCGGCGAGCGTGCGCACGCATCCGGCGATGTGGCGGCTGGTCAGCGCCTATCTGATCGACCGCGTGGAAGACAAAACGCCCTACGACGTGCGGCGCTTCCTGCGGCGTCAGCAACGGCCCGAGTACGTGGTGGTCGCGCTGGGCGATTCGACGACCCGGGGCAGCCAGGTGGCGCCGAACAAACGCTGGACGTTTCTGCTGCAAAAATCGATGAAAAGCCGGCTGCATCAGTCGGTGAAGGTGGTCAACGCGGGCATCGCCGGCGAGATCGCCGGTCAGGGCGCGCGGCGGCTGGAACGCGACGTGCTGGCGTTGCGGCCCGACCTGGTGATCGTCGGCTACCTGATCAACGACGGGCGGGTGTTCGGCGTCGATCTCGACGGGCACGGGCAGACGCTGGTGGATTTCGACGATTATCAGGCGTCGATGGACGACATCCTTTCGCGCTTGCGCGAGCGGAAAATCCCGGTCATGCTCTTCACCTGCCAGCCGATCCAGCCGGCGTTTTTCGGGCTGGAGCGCATGCACTGGGCGACGGTGCAGGACGTGGTTTTCACCAGCCGCCTGACGGCGTTGAAAAAACGCGCCGACGAACTGGGCGTGCCGGTGGTCGAAACGTACGAGGCGATCGTGCAACAGCCGGAGCAGATCGCGCTGTACAGACCGGACAACATTCATTTGAACGAAGTCGGCCACAAGCTGGTGAGCAAGTTGATGTTTGCCGCCTGGGTCGAGCGCCTGCTGCCGGCGCTGACCGACACGGCCGAAGCGGATACCGAATAAAACGAGGTCCCGCGACTGAAGGAGACGCAAATGCGGCGAGTGTTTTCCCTGTTGATTGTGGCGGCGCTCTTGGGCGCCCCGATGCTGAACGTGCCGGCTTTCGCCGAGGACTTTCCTCCCGGTTCGTACACGGTGGCCAAGCGCGGCGGCCCGATCCTGTGGCACATCGGCGACGAGGAACTGCGCGAGCGGATGGAAAACGACCTCGAATTGCTGCGCCTGCACAACGAGGCGGTGGCGGCCAAGCAGAAGCGCAAGAAACTCGGTCTGGCGCTGTTCACGCCCGGCGCGATTCTGATCGGCGTGGGCTTCGCCGGCGGCCTGTTCCAGAACGCCATCGGCCTGTACGACAGCGAAACCGGCGAGTACATCATGGTCGGCGGCTTCGCGGTGGGCGCGGCGCTGGTGGCTCCGGGCATCTACTTCACCTGGAAAGAAAGCGACGAGGAAAAGGCTTACCAAAGCTACGTCGAGGAAACCTACGGCGTGAAGCCGATCATTCAATTCCGACCCAAAGACAACCAACTCATGCTCGGCCTGGCCGGCTCGTTCTGAGGCGCGGATGAAATAATTGCCACATTCGGCGGATTCGGTTGAGGACGCCCGGAGAGTTATCCGGCGCGGCAATCAGTCAACGTGCGCACGCCGATCGTGCGTCAATTCAAATGAATCGGGAGTTACCATGTTTGCTCAATTGCAGGACATCAATCGTCGCCCCAAACCCTTCGCGTTTTACACCGCGGCGGACCTGTGGACCGATGAATATACGTCTTCACGCATGCTGGCCTATCACCTGGACGGTTCGGTCAACGCTTCTTCCCGCCAAGGGGAGTTCATCGAGCGATCCGCCGCCTGGATCGTCGACCGCTTCGCCCTGAACGAAAGCAAGAGCGTCGCCGATTTCGGTTGCGGCCCCGGATTGTACGCCACGTGCCTGGCCGGATCCGGCGCGGCGATCACCGGCATCGATTTTTCGGAACGGTCGTTGCGCTACGCCCGCGAAACGGCGGCGCGGGCGCATTTGCCGATCGATTACGTGCACGCCAATTACCTGGAATTCGCAACCGACAAGCGATTCGACCTGATCATAATGATCATGTGCGATTTCTGCGCCCTCGGGCCGGAGCAACGCGGCGTGTTGCTCGATAAGTTCCAGGCGTTGCTCAAGCCCGGCGGTCGGGTGCTGCTTGACGTTTATTCGCTCAGCGCCTTCGCGCAGCGGGAAGAAACGACGACGTACGCGGCCGATCTGCTCGATGGCTTTTGGTCCGCGCAGCCGTATTTCGGCTTCCTGAACGTCTTCAAGTACGAAGCCGAGAAGGTCGTGCTCGACAAGTACACGATCGTCGAGGAGGCGAGAACGCGGGTGGTGTACAACTGGCTGCAGTACTTCGATCGTGAAACGCTCGCCAAGGAGTTTGCCGCTCATGGGCTGACGATCGAGGCGTGGCTGGGCGATGTCGCCGGAGCCGCGTTCGAGGAAACGGCGGCGGAGTATGCGGTTATCGCAAAAAAGCAGTAACCGTGGTTTCCGAGCCGGAAAAGGTATGTTTGTCGCCGACAAACGCGATTTTTTCCGGCAACGAAAGATGAGATTTTTATTTGCTCCATACACAAAATGGTGTATGAGAAAAGAAATTACCTACTTCATTTAGAAGAAAGAGAGGGCCAATATGACCAAAAGAATAAGCGTGATGCTGGTGATTCTCTTCGCGGTGGCGTTGCTGGCGGCCCCGGCGCTGGCGAAAAGCAAAAGCGGAATGATCCAGCCCGGCTCGATCATGGTCGGCGGCGACTTCGACCTGTCGATCATGTCCGGCGACACGACCGTCGAACCGGACGGCGGCGAGGATGAGGACAGCGACCAGTTCGAATTCGGCCTGAGCGCGCTGGCCGGTTACTTCTTCGCGGTGCGCGGCCTGGAAGCCGGCGGCTTGCTGGAATTCTCGTCGGAATCCGACAAGGACGACGAAGCCGAAGAGAAGACCACCGAATGGGCGATCGGTCCGCAGATCGGCTACTTCTATCCGGTGGCCAACGACTTCTACCTGTTCGGCATGCTGGCGCTGGGCTATCAGAAGAACACCACCGAAATCGATCCGGAAGCCAAGAACGCCGACAACACCGAGACCGAAACCAGCGGCTGGTTCTTCGAACCGCGCGGCGGCGTGATGTACTCGGTCAACCGGCACCTGGGCCTGACCGCCTCGTTGTTCTACCGGTATTTCTCGGGCTCGGGCAACCATGACACCGGCAAAAACGACGTCGACTTCGATATCAAGAACAAGCAGTTCGGCATCAAAGTGGGCATTCTGGGATTCTTTTAAACGACAATCGAAAAAGCCGTCCGTGGCTTTTTCAACGACGGCAAACAAAAAACGCGATTTTTGTTTTCCTTCATTTTCGGCAAGCTGACGCCGCCGAAAATGGCGATCCTTCCCTGGATCGCATAATGTGATCGCCGTAAAAAACGAGAGCCGCTCCGAACAGGGGCGGCTCTCTTCATTTAAGCGAAGCGCGGTTTATTCGTACTGCAGCATGTTCGCGGTGGGGCCGCTGGTGATCTCCAGTTTGGGATCCAGCCGCAGGCGCCAGTTGCCCAGGTCGGTATCCAGCGCCTCGGCGATGGCCTGGGGCAGATCTTCGTCGGTGAAGTCGGTATTCATTAACGTCGGCGCGTATTCGAAGCCGGTGTTGACCCACGGACAAACCATGTTGGACAAACGCGAGTCGTAACGCGGTTGATCGTCGGCGCCCAACGCCTCGTTGGCCCAATAAAACTGGAACCAGAGGTTCGCGTAGGGATCGGCCATGATTTCCGCTTCGTGATTGAGAAAGTAATTTTCCGGTTGCGTATAGGCCGGCACCGGGCTTTCGATCTTCTCGAGAATGTCGATCAGGTAGTTGTGCAAGTAAGCAAGGTTGGTGAAGTCGACGCGGAAACGGATATAGCCGACGGCCAGACTGGCCGCGTCGGTTTCCTCGGACCAGGTCGTGCCGGGGAAAGCCGGATCGTAGAAATCGCGCAACGAGCGATGCAGTTCGCGCATCGCGCCGTACCAGTAAACGAAGCGACCGAAGAAATCCTTCGCGGTGAACTCGGTGACCAGAGCGTTGATCATCACCTGCTGCAGTTCCTCGGGCAGCATATCCCACGTGGCGTAGGTGATGGTGTGCTCTTCGCTGTCCGGATCGCAGGCGTCGTCGAATTCGTCGTCGTCGTCATCGTCGTCATCGTCATCATCATCGTCGTCGTCATCGCCGTTATCGTCATCGTCGTCATCGGCGGGCAGATGGTCGTCGTCATCGTCGTCGATGGGGGGCACGCGATTTTCATCCTCGTCGGAATCGTCGGAGCAAGCAATGAAACCCACGGCCAGCGCCGCCGCCATGAGCAAAGCGATGATAAGAAATGTGCGCCACACGGTAACCTCCTTTGTTGCCGTTCAATTGACGATTGTAGTGCAGGGACGGGCAGGCCGCAAACCAAAGAAAAAGCCCGGCCGTGCGGGCCGGGCTTTAAATGGATCGTTTGGGGGGAGGCTTACATCATGCCGCCCATACCGCCCATACCGCCCATACCACCCATGCCGCCGCCCGGCATCGGAGCTTCGGCTTTGGGTTTTTCGACGACCATGACTTCGGTGGTCAGCAGCATGCCGGAGACGCTGGCCGCGTTCTGCAGCGCGCTGCGGGTCACCTTGGTCGGGTCGATGATGCCGTGGGAGATCAGGTCGCAGTATTCTTCGGTGGCCGCGTCGAAGCCGAAGCCGCCTTTTTCGTTCTTCACTTTTTCGACGACCACGGCGCCTTCCAGACCGGCGTTGGCGACGATCTGACGGATCGGCTCTTCCAGGGCGCGGATGACGATGTCGGCGCCGACCTGTTGGTCGCCGTCCAACTTCAGTTTCTGCAGCGCGGGCAGGCAACGCAGCAGGGCCACGCCGCCACCGGGGACGATGCCTTCCTCGACCGCGGCGCGGGTCGCGTTGAGCGCGTCTTCCACGCGGGCCTTCTTTTCCTTCATCTCGACTTCGGTGGCCGCGCCGACCTTGATGACGGCGACGCCGCCGACCAACTTGGCCAGGCGTTCCTGCAGTTTTTCGCGATCGTAGTCGCTGGTGGTTTCCTCGATCTGCGCGCGGATCTGGCGCACGCGACCTTCGATCTCTTCCTGCGAGCCGGCGCCGTCGATGATCGTGGTGTTGTCTTTGTCGATCACGATGCGTTTGGCGTGGCCCAGATCGTTAAGCGTGGTGCCTTCGAGTTTCACGCCCAGTTCCTCGGCGATCACTTTGCCGCCGGTCAGAATGGCGATGTCCTGCAGCATGGCCTTGCGGCGGTCGCCGAAGCCCGGAGCCTTGACGGCCGCGACGTTCAGCGTGCCGCGCAGTTTGTTGACCACCAAGGTGGCCAGCGCTTCGCCCTCGATGTCTTCGGCGATGATCAGCAGCGGACGGCCGATTTTCACCACCTGCTCGAGCACGGGCAGCAGGTCTTTCATCGTGGAGATTTTCTTCTCGTTGATCAGGATCAGCGGATCTTCGATGATTACTTCCATCCGCTCGGGATCGGTCACGAAGTAGGGGCTCAGGTAGCCGCGGTCGAACTGCATGCCTTCGACCACGTCGAGGGTGGTTTCCATCGCCTTGGCTTCTTCGACGGTGATCACGCCCTCTTTGCCCACTTTGTCCATCGCTTCGGCGATGATGTTGCCGATGGTTTCGTCGTTGTTGGCGCTGATCGTGCCGACCTGCGCGATCTCTTTCTGATCCTTGGTCGGAACCGACAGCTTGCGCAGGGCTTCGACGACCACGTCGACGGCCTTGTCGATGCCGCGCTTGAGATCCATCGGATTGGCGCCGGCGGTGACCATCTTCACGCCTTCGCGATAAATCGCCTGGGCGAGGATCGTCGCGGTGGTGGTGCCGTCACCGGCCACGTCGGAGGTCTTCGAGGCGACTTCGCGCACCATCTGCGCGCCCATGTTCTCGAATTTGTCCTCGACTTCGATTTCTTTGGCCACGGTCACGCCGTCTTTGGTCACGGTCGGCGAGCCGAAGCTTTTTTCCAACACGGCATTGCGGCCTTTGGGGCCCAGGGTCACCTTGACCGCGTCAGCCAGCGCGTTCACGCCGTTGAGCACTTTGGATCGGGCGTCGATGCCGTACAGAATTTCCTTGGCCATGATTCCTCTCTCCTCTTGCGAAACAAGTCATGGGCGAGTGCCGCTCGCCCTTTATTAATTATTCGATGATTCCGAGGATGTCGTCCTCGCGCATGATCAGAAATTCCTCGCCGTCAAGTTTCACTTCGGTACCGGCGTATTTGCTGAAGAGCACCTTGTCGCCGGCTTTAACGTGCAGTTCGACTTTGACGCCGTTATCCATCACCTTGCCGTCGCCCACGGCCACCACTTCTCCCTGCGCCGGCTTTTCTTTCGCCGAGTCGGGGATGATGATCCCGCTCTTGGTTTTCTCTTCTTCGGCCAGGCGCTTGATCATCACTCGATCTTGCAACGGACGAATTTTCATGACTCACTTCCTCCTCAAAACCAAATATTCATGTTGAAGGCTAACTGTGTGCCGCCCCAGTCGGAGCGGAGCAACTCATCACCCTGATTACCCGTGTTAAGTAAAAGCACCTCGTCGGTGCGGGCGAAAAGTAATCAGTTCATTCAAAGCTGTCAACGGGGTGCGATAACATTTTGAAACAATGACGAAAGAGAGAAAACGGATTGCAGGGGGACAAAGGATTTCCCTACAAAATCAAGTGGACTTTCCCCAAGCCGCCACAATACGTTGTGTTTATCGGTCGCCGAGGGAGAAGAGGGCGAAATGGTTGACAACCTCGGGGGCGGGGTGCTAGCGTGAAACCAGTTTCTAACTGC
The DNA here is from genome assembly GCA_036725605.1 of bacterium. Classification (GTDB taxonomy): domain Bacteria; phylum Lernaellota; class Lernaellaia; order Lernaellales; family Lernaellaceae; genus CALBTQ01. Next base: position 111,082 of record DAIMDW010000009.1, on the reverse strand, counting down.
TTGGAATAGGTGCGGTTTTGGCCGTTTCCTAAAGTATATTTTTGCGAAAGGGAAAGGGCGGGTTTGCGTAGGATAAAAAGCCTTCTCTCAATCATGCTCGCCTTGGCCTGTCTGGCGTGGGTTTTCGCGTGCGCCCAGCAGCAAACGAAGGTTTCCACCAGCGGTCAATACGACGAAGCGCGGCGCGCGGCGAAAAGTTATCATGGGCCGATTCACGCGGCGGCGAAGCAGTTGTACGACCAGGGATTGGCGGCCTACAAAGCGGGTCGTTACGCCGAAGCGGCCGAGCTGCTGGGCCAGGCGGCCGACGTGGGCGTGACCAATTTTCCGATGCGCGACGATGCGCGCGTGTACCAAGCCTATTCGCTTTTGAAAATCCGGCAGCACTACGAAGCGTTCAAGGTCGCCGAGCAGGCGGTGCGCGACTATCCGCAGCGGTGGGAGCTGCGCTTGATCATGATCGAGTTTTGGCTGTGGCGTGATCGGCTGGACGATGCGCAGCGCGAGCTGAACCTGGCCTTGAGCGTCGCGCCCGACGAGCCGGAAGTGGTGCGCATGGCCGTGCGCATTCTGCATTACCGCGGCGATCTGCTGACGGCGTGCGAGATGGCGCGGCACTTGTTGATTCTCAAACCGGACAACCAAACCTATAAGAGTCTGGCCGCCGAGGTGTACGTCGATTACGGATTGCTGGTCGAGCGCGAGGGCGATCGCGAAGCGGCGTTGACCGCGTACTTCGCGGCGGCTTCGCTGGACCCGAACGACCCGACCCCGTCGTTGCTGATCGGCCGCGTGCTGCTGGCGATGAATCAGGTCGATGCCTCGCGGCGTTACACGCAGGCGGGCCGGGCGAAGATTAAATCCCCCGACGATTTGCGGCGCGACGTGTTTTCGTTGGAAAATTATTCCGACCAGGTCGACGCCGACGAGCATCTGCGCATGGCCGATTTCTACTTCGGCCGCGACCAGGCCGAGATGGCCGCGCAGGAACTGGAACTGGCCCTGATCGCCGACTTCCGGCAGGCCGACGTCTGGAAACGCCTGGGCCTGCTGCACGCGCAGTACTTGGGCGACGTGTTGCGCGCGCGCCAGTGCCTGCACGCGCTGTGGGTGCTCGACGCGCAGGGCGAGGCGGCCGCCGAATTGCAGGCGGCGCTGAAACTGGAGACCGAACCGCCGTTGCCGCCCTCGCCGGGGTTCATCGCGCGCGCCGAAGAGGGCCTGGCGTATTCGCCGGAGCAGCGTAAGGTGACGCAAAGCGGACCGGCGGCGGCCGGGAAACAACGTGTGTATTTGACATTCGTGGTCAACAAGGCGGCAGGTGAACATTCGATTCGCCTGCGCGTGGAAAATCCGGCGGGCCAGCCGGTGGTGGACGAACGGTTTGTCATGGAGTTTTTCGGGAACGAGATCGCCATCGTGCGCACAGGAGTCTGGACGACTCCCGGCCAATATCGAGTGCAATGGTGGATGGACGACATGGAGCGGTCGGTGAAAAATTTCGTCGTGCAATAGGTTCGATCGAGACGCAGGGAGACTATTATGAGCGATGGACAAACCAAAGGTGGAAAAGGGAAGAAGAGTTCGGCGGAAAAACGGCGCGACATCCGCGTGCATCTGAAAGCGCGCGTCGATTACGAGCTGCTGTCGGAAGACACCTTTCTGTTTGAGTACACCTCCAATGTCAGCCGCGGCGGCATTTTCCTGGCCACGCGCAATCCGCTGCCGGTGGGTACGGTGATCAAGATGCATTTCTCGTTGCCCACCAACGACCGGAAAATCGAAGTGAAGGGCAAGGTGGCCTGGATCAACGAGTTCAAGCCCGGCAAGAAAAACCGCAATCCCGGCATGGGCGTTGAGTTCGTCAATCTTTCCGAAGAAGATATGGTGGCGATCACCCAGCTGATTAAAAAGAAGGCGTTGTTGGCCGACGAATAGGGAGGCGGCGACATGTGCGATGATCTGCAAGACAAGGTCGATGCGCTCCGGGAGGAGAACGCGCGGCTCAAAGGCGAGGTGCATGCGCTGCGCGAAGCGTTGCATCGCGAGGGCGAAGCGCTGGCCACCGGCGAAATCCGGCTGAAGCTGGCGTACCTCTCGACCATTCAGGCGCTGGTGCGGGCCATCGAGGCGCGCGACCCCTTTACGGTCGGCCATTCGACGATGGTCAGCATCCTGGCGGTAACCCTGGCGCGCAAGCTGGGTTTGAGCGAGGACGAATGCGAGCGGGTGCGCATCGCCGGCACGCTGTTGGACGTCGGCAAGATCGGCATCGCCGGCGACCTGCTGACCAAGCGCGAGGATCTGAGCGAAGAGGACCTGCTGGCCATGCGCGAGCACGTGCACATCGGCGCGCAGATCGTCGAACCGATCATCTACCCGTGGGACGTGAGCACGCTGATCTTCCAGCACCACGAGCGCCTGGACGGCAGCGGCTACCCCGAGGGTCTGGCCAACGGCGAAATCCAGCGCGAGGCGATGATCCTGGGTCTGGCCGATTCCTTCGTGGCGATGATCGTGCGCCGGGCCTATCGCGAGGCGCACAAGGAACAGGAGGTCATCGCGTTTTTCCAGAAGGAGGCCGGCAAGACCTACGACAAAGAGTCCGTGGATGCGTTGGTCGAACTGCTGCGCACCGATCCGGATTTGCGGCGCGAGATCGACCGATTCAAACTGACGATCGACTGAGCCATTTGACAAGGCGGGCGAACCGTAGAATATAGAACGCTCGTGAGGGCTTCATTTTCTCAGGAGGAATGGGATGAATCAGCAAGGCCAGAACCGCCGTCGACGGTACTTCATCGATAAGCAGTTCCAGAGCAAGTACGTCGCGCTGCTTGTGGTCTTCATTGTTGCCTTGGGCGCCGCGGGCATTTTGATATTGATGGTCGGCGGCAACGAACCGGTGCCCGCCGATTCCGCGCAAAGCGATCTGAACGGGGCGATCATCGCGATGCTGATGGTCATTCTCGTGTTCGTGGCCTTCACCATCTGGTCCGGCGTGCGTTTCTCGCACCGCGTGGTCGGCCCGGTGTACGCCTTCAACCGTCACATGAACTGGATCAAGGAAGGCAACTACACGCGCAACCTGCAACTGCGCGAAAAAGACGAATTCAAGAACCTCGCCGCCTCGCTCAACAGCATGCAGGAAGCACTGCGCAGCCGCGTGCGCGACGACATCGAGACGCTCAATAATATCGAAACCGGCCTGGGCGAATTGATCGACGTGCTCGGCCAGGACGGCTTCGACCACGAGCGCGCGATGGAGATGATCAAACGCCTGCGCGGCGAAGCGGAATCCACGCGGGTCAAGAACGAAGGGTACATCACGAAATGAGCGAGTTTGCGCCGCACAACGATCCGCACCCGGACGCCATGGAAGCCAAAGACCTATGGCTGTTGCTGCCCGCGATGACCGTGGCCGGGCTGGTCGGTCTGACGGTCTTCTTCCTTTATTTCTGAGGCGCAACGAAACCGAACCGACCCGGCCCCGCGGCCGGGTTTTTTCTTTAAAACCAGGTCTGGTTTTTTTCGCCTCACATACACGTAAAAGTGTGGCACACCGAGAAAAACGCTTTTCTTGTGTGCCCTAGTTTTCGCCGTCAGGCGAAAGCTGTGTTGGGACATGTTTAATGCTGAACGAAACACTGATAAGCCTCACTTTGTTCGGCGTATCAGCGCCACCGTTCGCGATGACCGCCCACGGGTTTTTTCTTATGCGAACTTGTTAAAAAACCTCGTTTGAGGCACAATACGTTTTCACTTGCGGCAGGCGGGGGAACCGATGGCGAAGAAGGCGGCCGCGATGGAATTGTCCATCGTCGTTCCGGTTTACAATGAAGTGGAAAGCGTCGCGACGCTGGTCGCCGACGTGCGCAGGTACGTGGCGCCGCTGGGCCGCCGCTACGAGATCCTGCTGATCGACGACGGCAGCACCGACGGCTCGGATAAACTGCTGGACGACCTGGCCGCGCAATCTCCCGAAATCGTCGCGCTGCATCTACGCCGCAACTTCGGCCAGACCGCCGCGCTTTCGGCCGGCATCGACGCCGCGCGCGGGGAGATCGTCGTCACCCTCGACGCCGACGGGCAGAACGATCCCGCCGACATTCCGCCGCTGCTGGAGAAAATCGCGCAGGGCTACGACGTGGTCAGCGGCTGGCGGCAAAAGCGGCAGGACGAAGCGCCGCGCATGTTCGTCTCGCGCGTGGCCAACCGGATGATTTCCGCGATCACCGGCGTGCGTCTGAACGACTACGGCTGCACGCTCAAGGCGTACCGGCGCGAGATCATCAAGGACGTGCGGCTGTACGGCGAGATGCATCGCTTCATTCCGGCGCTGGCCACGTGGGTCGGCGCGCGCGTGGTGGAAATGCCCGTGCGGCATCATGCGCGACGGCAGGGGACGAGCAAGTACGGCATGGGGCGCATTTACCGCGTGCTGCTGGATCTGGCGACGGTGGTGTTCATGCTCAAATGGTCGACCAAGCCGATTCGCATTTTCGGCGGCATCGGGTTGCTGGCGGGGCTGGCCGGCGTGGGCAGCTTCGTCGCGGTGCTGCTGATGAAGCTGATCGGCGGCATGGACATGACCGGCAACCCGTTTTTCCTCACCGGCATTTTGTTCACGCTGGTCGGCGTGCAGTTCGTGCTGATGGGCCTGTTGGGCGAGATCAACGTGCGCGTGTATCACGAAGCGCAAAACAAACCGATTTATTATCTGCGTGACCCGGCCGGGCCGCGAAAGGATGAACCATGAGCGACGCGAAGCAACTGCTGGATTTTTTCGCCGCCTCGCCGACCGCCATGCACGCGGTCGCCTGGGCCGCCGACGAACTGACGCGGGCCGGCTTCACCCGGTTGCGCGAAGAGGATGAATGGCAGCCGCTGCCGGGCGACGCCTTTTTCGTCACGCGCGGCCACAGCTCGCTGCTGGCCGGGCGCGTCGGGGCGAAGGCTCCGGCCGAAAGCGGTTTTCGCATCGCCGGCGCGCACACCGACGTGCCGGGGCTGCGCCTGATGCCCAACCCGGCGGTGGAAAAAGAGGGCTACCTGCAACTGGGCGTCGAGGTGTACGGCGGGCCGATCCTGGCGACGTGGACCGACCGCGATCTGACCCTCGCCGGGCGCGTGGTCGTGCGCGACGGCGACGGCCTGAGCGAGCGCGCGGTGCACATCGAGCGGCCGATCTGCCGCATTCCCAACCTGGCGATCCACTTCAATCGCAAGGTCAACGACGACGGCCTCAAGCTCGACAAGCAGAAGCACATGCGGCCGCTGCTGGCGCTGGGCGACAAGAAGCGCCTGGAGAGCGATCCGCTGCGGCAACTGCTCGCCGACGAATTGGGCGTCGAGCCCGCGGCGATCGTCGATCATCGCCTGGAGGTGGTCGACGCGCAGCCGCCGGCGCTGGGCGGGCTGGACGAACAACTGCTGTTCACGCGCGGGGTGGACAACCTGCTCTCGTGCTATTGCGCGGTGCGGGCGCTCACGGCGCTGCCGGCCGACCCGGCGACCAGTGCGCTGATCGTGTTGTTCGACAACGAGGAGTGCGGCTCGAATACGGCGCGCGGCGCGGGTTCGACCTTCCTGGATGTGGCGCTCGAACGCCTGGCCGGCGAGCGCGAGGCGTTGCACCGGGCGATCGCGCGCAGCCTGCTGGTGAGCGTCGACGGCGCACACGCGGTGCATCCGAACTACGCGGACATGCACGAGCCCAAACACAAACCGATGCTGGGCGGCGGCCCGGTGATCAAGATCAACGCCAACGAACGCTACGCAACTTCGCTGGCCACGCAGACCTATCTGGAACAATGCGGCGCGGCGGCGCAGACGCCGGTGCAGCGCTACGTGCAGCGGGCCGATCTGCCCTGCGGCTCGACCATCGGCCCGATCAGCGCCACGCGCCTGGGCATCGCCACGGTCGACGTCGGCGCGCCGATGCTCTCGATGCACTCGATTCGTGAAACGATGCACGTGGACGACGCCGCGCTGATGACCAACCTGTTGAGAACGCACCTGGGCGGATCGGTCGACCCGGTGCGCTGACGGCGGGGGATGATGAACCGCAAACGTATCCGCTGGTGGCTCTGGCTGCTGCCGCTCGTGTTGCTCGCGGCGGCCTGCCAGGGGTCCGACGACGAGGTCGATCGTCCGCCGTTGGCCGATGACGACGATATCGTCGACGACGGCGGTTCGCTCGGCCCCGGCCCCGACGGCGACGACGACGATACGACGCCCACCGACGACGATACGCCCGAACCGCCGCCCTCGGACATCGAGTGGGTCGATTGCGCGGAATTTTTCGAGCCGAACCTCCAGGCCTTCATCCCCTGGGACACGCGGTGCGGCCAGATTCAATCGACCTGGAACCGCAACGATCTGGAAAGCGAAAAAACGATCCCCATCCGCTTCGCCGTGGTGCCCTCGATCGCCAAGAGTCCCGCCGGCGTGCTGGCGGTGCACCTGGGCGGTCCCGATCCGAATTTGCGCAACCTGACGCTGTTCCGACTGGCCCCGCGCAGCATTCTGGCCAACGAGTTGCGCGGCGCGTTTCACATGTTGTTCGTCGAGGGGCGCGGGTCGTCCTATTCCTCGACGCCGCTGTCCTGCCCGGCGGAGATGATCGGCGAGCCGTACCGCAACCAGGTGCAGTTCCGGCGGCTGGTGCGCCAGTGCCTGGATGCGCTGCCCGTGGAATACAACCCGGCCTATATGACCACCATCGACAGCGCCGACGACCTGGACGACGTGCGGCGCGCGCTGAACATCGAGAAGCTCTACCTGTTCGGCAACAGCTACGGCACGCGGCTGATGCTCGAATACGTCCGCCGCCACGGCGATAACGTCCAAGCCTACCTGTTCGATTCGATGCTCGCGCCGCAGATGAGCGGCAAGCACGACATCGACCGCGTGCTCAAGACGCTGGCCGAGGATTGCGAAACCGATCCGTTGTGCCCGGTGGCGGCGATCGACATCTGGACGCTGACCGAGCAGGTGCTCACGGCGCTGGACGAAGAACCGCTGCTGCCGCTGCTGCTCAACATCGACGGATACAAAATCACCGACGTGCTCTTTCACCTGGGCGACCAGCCGCAATTGCTCGCCCGTTGGCCGCGCGTGTTGGCCGACTGGCGCGAGGGCAACACCGATACGCTGGTGAGCTGGTACGCCGAGTCGTGGCTGACGCTGCCCTCGCGGGTGGATCTGCCCTACGACGGCGACACGTTCCAGTACAATCCGTACAGCGACAACGTCATGTGCCACGAGTTCCCGGGCTGGAACGAGTTCGCCGACGATTACGTGCTCGACCGGCTCAGCCCGCCTTACGTGCCCTTCAATCAGATCACCTGGATGGCCGCGGTATCCTGCGAGGAGCTGGCCTTGCGCGTGGCCGAGCCGCCCCAGGCGGATCGTACGGCGGTGCAAAGCGATCTGCCGGGACTGGTCATTGCGCCGCGGCTGGACGAGGACACGCCGTTCGTCGACGTGCTCGCGGCGGTCGCCGACGGGCTGTGCGGCGCGTATTACGTGACGGTCAACAGCGACCATTCGATTCTGATCGACCTGGGCTCGACGCAACTGGGTTTGACCACCGAGGATCAGCAGTGCTTGCGGCAATTGGCCGTCGACTGGCTGCTCGCCCCGTTCAATCCGGTCGATCGCGCGTGCGTGGCCGACCTGACCGCGCCGCTTTCCTTCGCCGAAGCGCGCTAGGCCGCGCGGACGGAATCTTGACCGGCCTGAACGCTTCTGTTAGAAATGCAAAGTATTTTGTGATGCGCGGGCTATAAACGGGGAGAATATTCCGATTTGTGGAGGACAAGATGAAATTCAGACTGTTGTTGGCGCTGATGTTGGCGCTGACCATGACCATGGGTGTGGCGTTGCTGGCGTGCGACGATGACGATGACGACGACGACAACGACGACGAAGCCGACGACGATGACGATGATGACGACGACACGGCCGACGACGATACCGGCGACGACGATGACGACGACGATGATGACGATGACGACGACGATACGATCGACGATGACGACGATGATGATATCAACTGCCCGCCGTTGACCGAGGGCGAGGCGGAGAAATTCTTCTGGGTCGGCGAGCCCCCGATCATGGGCGGCCAGACGATCGTCGCGGGCATCGAGTACATGGGTCACCAGATTCTGGGCGCGGCCGGCCTGATCGGCATGAGCGGCCTGAAGGTCGACCAGTTGCAGTGGACGGTGATGGATCCGGACGATACGCTCTTGGGCGCGCACGACCTGAAGATTGCCGAAGGCGGCACGATCGAAGACGGCGATCCGAACACCTACGTGGGCATGATCTACGGCGCCAACGCGTTGACCGGCGCTTACGATGAAATGTGGGTCAGCGTCTCCGGCTGCGTGCAGATCGACGAGATCGGCTGGGTCGGCGATACCTTCTCCGGCACGCTGGAAAACGTCATTTTCCGCAAGGTGACCAACGAATTGACCGGCGAGTTCGACTGGACCGGCCCGGTGGGCTTCATGGGCAGTTGGACCGTTTCGGGTACGATCATCGCGCAGTAAACCGCGAAAGGTAACGAATGAACGGGCGGGAGCGATTCCGCCCGTTTTGTTTAAAACCAGGATTTGCGGGTTATTGTGCTATCCGGGCCCATATATGGGGGTGGGCGCAGGTATGCAATTTTCTAAGAAAATCGCTTGACAGGTCACGCGGTTTTATCTATGTTCGCCCCCTTGTGTGAGAGAACTATCTGGCTCCTATGTCCCGAGCTAGACGATAGATGTGTCTATAGCGAGTAAGGAGACTTCGACTCATGAAGCGGACTTTTCAACCGAGCAACCTCAAAAGGCTGCGGAAACACGGCTTCCGGCGCCGGATGGCGACCAAAGCCGGTCGTGAAGTGATCAAGCGTCGGCGGGCCAAAGGCCGTAAACGGTTGGCGGCGACGATCCCGAGCAAGTAAGGGGGAAGCGGGCGACGCGGCGAACGTTTACGAAGGATGATCGAATCCGCCGCCGGGGAGAATACGCGCGCGCGATGCGCACCGGCCGCCGGTTCAAGACGCCGAATTTCGTGTTCGTCGAGGCCAAGTCGATGGGGGAACGACCGCGCCTGGGGATCACCGTCAAGCGCACCGTCGGCAAAGCCAATCTCCGCAACCGCATCAAGCGGCTGTTGCGCGAGTATTTTCGGCTCCATCGTGAGCGATTCGCCCCGTATCGGGATCTGGTGGTCATCGTTCGGCAGGAACAACGGATTCGTGACCTGGCCGACATCGAAGCGGACATGACCGCTTATTTCGCCGCGCGCGAACAATTCCCGAATTCCCGCCCGCGTTAGGCGGCGGTTCCATGGGCCTTGATGAACGAAAACCCGGTTGGCCCGCGCGTTTGCTGATGAAACTGGTGCGCGGATATCAACTTGCCCTCAGCCCGTATTTGGGCCGCAACTGCCGATTCACTCCCACCTGTTCCAACTATGCGCTCGACGCGTTGCGCCTGCACAGTCTGCCGCGCGCGTTGGTTTTGACCGTCTGGCGGATCCTGCGCTGCAACCCGTTCGTTCCCGGCGGATACGATCCCGTGCCGCCGCCGAAACAGAAGGGACGTTAACATGGATCGCAACTTTATCATTGCGATGGTGCTGATGGTGCTGGTCCTGTTCGCCTGGCAGGCCCTGTTCGCGCCCAAGCCGCCGCTGCCCGACGAGGCGGCGACGACCCCCGGCGGACCGGCCGCGCAAGCCACCGTCACGCCCACTCCCGCCCCGACCCCGGCGGCCACGCCGGCCACGCCGACGCCGTCCTTACAAACGCCGCCGCCCGTCGCGGAAACCGGCGCGGAAATCGTTGCGGAAGCGCCGCCCGCCCCGGTGGTCGTCGAGTCCGGCGAATGGCCGGTGAAAAACGATCAGGTCGACGGTGCGCTGAGCAATCAGGCCGGCGGCAGCGTCAGCCTGTGGAAGCTGGTCAACTACGATCTGTCCACCGCCGACAAGGATCAGCCCGAGGCGCAGCGCGAGAAGGTCAACATGGCCTTGATCAAGCGCGCGCGGCCGAAAAAGAAGAAGGAAATCCCGCAAACGTTTGCCGATCAGCCGCAGCTCGTGTGCGCGCTGGACGGTCTGGCCGAGCTGGACGGCAGCCGCGCCTGGTCGCCGGTGACGCAAAGCTCGACCGAATTGGTCGTCGAGCGTAGCGCCGGCGGCATCGAAGTGAACAAGACGTTGCGTCTGCACAACGGCGGCGCCGCCCCGGCCGATCAGCCTTACAACATCGACGTGGTGATGCGCATCACCAACCAGGGCGCGCAGCCGGCGTCGATCAAGCCGTTCTGCGCCGTGTACGAGCAGGTGGTCGCGGACACCTCATCGTTCTTCTACCGCGACTACAACCAGATGATGCAACTCAACTACATCGACAACGATCTGGAGATGAATCACATCTCCAAGGTCAAGCTCGACGACGTGCCCGACGGTCCGACCTACTGGACCGGCTTCGCCGACAACTACTTCGCCACGCTGGTCGGTCCCGATCAGGACAGCCTCGGCGTCGCGCAGGCGCGGGTGAAGCTGCGCAAGATCGGCGAGAACATCATGGAAGCGCGGTTGCTGGCCGAGCAGGTCGACCTGGGGCCGGGCCAGACCAAGGAAGTGATCTTCAAGGCGTACATCGGCCCGAAGCAGCGCGATTACATCCAGGCCGGCGACAACGGCCCGAAGTACCACTTCGATCGCGCGATCGACTTCGGCTGGTTCGACGTCATCGCCCGCTGGCTGATGGTCGCGCTGATCTGGCTGGCCAGGCTGACCGGCAATTACGGCGTGGCGATTCTGATTCTGACTGTGTTCATCAAGGTTCTGATGTTCCCGTTGCAGCACAAGAGCTTCAAGTCGATGCGCCAGATGCAGGCGCTGCAGCCGGAAATCGCCAAGCTGCGCGAGTTGTACAAAGACAACAAAGAAAAGATGAACCAGGAGATGATGGCCCTGTACCGCCGGTTCAACGTCAACCCGGCCGGCGGCTGCCTGCCGATGCTGATCCAGTTGCCGATCTTCATCGCGTTCTACCGCGCACTCGGTTACGCCATCGAGCTGCGGCAGACGCCCTTCGTCTGGTGGCTGCAGGATCTGTCGGCGCAGGACCCGTATTACATCACGCCGATTCTCATGGGCGCGTCGATGTGGTTGTCGCAGAAAATGACGCCGACCACAGGCGATCCGACGCAGGCGAAGATCATGGGCATGATGCCGATCATCTTCACCTTCCTGTTCCTGAGCTTCCCGGCGGGCCTGGTGCTGTACTGGTTGACCAACAACATTCTCTCGATCGTCCAACAGGTGATCACCAACCGTTATCTAAGCGGCCAGGAGGCGGCGAAGGCCGCGGCGGCCGAAGGAAAGTAATTCGATGAGCGATAGTCAGCAAAACGAATTCATCGGCAAAACTGTGGAAGAAGCGGTGGCCGAAGCGGCCGCCAAATTGAATCTCGCCCCGGAAGAACTGCGCTACGAAGTGCTCGAACAGCCGGGCGCCTTCGCTTCGCTGCTGGGCAAGCGGGCGCGCATCGTGGTCAGCACCGACGAAGCGGCCCCGCTGGTTTTCCAGGCCGACGACAACGGCTTCGATCCGGCGGCGACGCTGGGCGACATCGCCCGGGCGATCATGCCCGAGGTGGAAATCAAAACGCAGGAAAACGAGGACGAGCTGATCCTCGAGATCGTCGGCGACGGCAGCGGCGTGTTCATCGGTCGTAAAGGCAAGACCCTCGAAGCGATCCAGTTTCTCCTGCTGCGCATCGCGCAAAAGCAGGGCTGGCAGGGCAAACGGCTGATCGTCGAATCCGAACAGTACCGCGAACGGCGGCAGACGCGCTTGCGCGAACGGGCGTTGAGCCTGGCCGACAAGGCGCTGGCCGAGCGCCGCATTCAAACCACCGAGATGCTCAGCGCCGGCGAACGGCGCATCATCCACAGCACGCTGCGCGACCACCAGGGGCTGACCAGCCGCAGCCTGGGCAACGGCGAACTCAAACGCGTGCAGATCATTCCCGAAGGGGCCGAACAGCGGCGCCCGCCGCGCGACGGTGGCGGCAATCGCGGCCGGGGCGGCAATCGCGGTCGCGGCGGCAATCGTGGTCCGCGTCGCGACCAGCCGTCGCGCGCTCCGCGCTTCGAGGATTGAGCGAGGATAATTTGCTGAACGGCGCCGATTCGTTTAGGCGAGTCGGCGTTTGTTTTTTATGGGGATCCGGTTGCGGCCGGCACACCTTTGGCTTCGCCAAAAATGTGGCACACAGAAAAGCC
>DAIMDW010000009.1:0-98682 GCA_036725605.1 bacterium | reverse complement strand
CCCATGCGCGTTGTTGTCCACTGTTATGCTCACTCATTTCATTTGTTCGCAAAACAGAGCCACCCGGCGTGGCTCCCATTGTTGAACCGGCACACCTTTGGCTTCGCCAAAAATGTGGCACACAGAAAAGCCCCCATGCGCGTTGTTGTCCACTGTTATGCTCACTCATTTCATTTGTTCGCAAAACCGTGCCACCCGGCGCGGTTCTTTCCGGGCGCCACATTTTTCGCCCCTGGCGTAAGCTATGTGTGATTGACGCACGACATGTTCACCATCATCTCTGATGATGGCCCAACTAGTCCAGTTATTATTTCAAATAATACAATATTTTTGCGCGAGCGGGCAAGAAAAGCCCTTACTCAGAACGCTTTTTTCGCGCCGATGACGTCGACGGTACGTCCCGCATCGACCGAAAACTGGTGCACCGCTTCGTAGGCCGACAGCGGCTCGTAGAAGCGGACGAAATCGTCGACGGCGGCCAACGGCGCGGCGGTCAAGCGCATTTCGGGCAGGTTGTCGCGATCGAAATCCCAATCCAGCGCGGTGGTCAGCGTATAGCCCGCGGCGAAATCCTGGTGGAAGGCGTTGGCGAAATCGTCGTTGCCGTCCCAGACGTCGATGCTTGCGCCGCCTCCGTCGGCCGTGTCGTAGACGGTCACGACGATCTCGCTGATCACGTCTTCGTCAAGATCGGCCAGGGCGACCACGAGGCCGCCGGTCGTGACGGGGTAGGCCTGTTCCCAGGCGACCACGTCGTATTTCGCGTGCGCGGCGGTGATCGTGTAGACCCACTGGTCGGCGACGAACTCTTTTTCGACCAGGACGTATTCGGCGTTGGCGTCGTCGTTGACGTTGGCCGGCCGGCGCAGGCCGTCGACCTCGATGCTCGCCAGCGTGGCGTTGCGGCCGGCGATTTCCTTGATCAGCTCGTAGGCCGACGACGCTTCGTAGAAACGCAGCAGCGTGTCGCGGCCCTGGTGCGGCACGGCCTGGACCATCAGTTCGGGCAGACCGTCGCGGTCGTAGTCCCAGTTTCCCTGCGGGTAGAGCCAGTAATCGTCGATCAGCCCGGTGGTGAAGGTCGCGTTGAAATCCTCGTCGCCGTCGAGCACTTCGACTTTCCCCTCGTAAGAGGCGGCTTTGGCCCGCGCTTCGATCGTGTAGTTGGTGGCGAGAATCAACTCGGTCGTGCCGTCGAGATCCAGGTCGGCCGCTTCGGCGGTCATCGTGCCGTCGCCGACCGGCAGTTGCGCCTGCTTGATCACCGTGTGGTCGGCGGCGCGCCGCACTTGCATGTCGTAGTACCACTCGGCTTTTTCCCACACCTTGTCGAGGTACAGGTAATCGTCCGCGCCGTCGCCGTCCATGTCGGCCGGGCCCCACAGGTCGTCGCGCACCACGCCGGTGACGGTGAAGGCGCCGCCGGTGATATCCGTGGCAAGCGCGTAGTCGCTTTGACCGTCGTAGAAGCGCAGCCAGGCGTCGCCGCCGGCCATCGGCGCGGCCTGCAGGCACAGCTCGGGCACGCCGTCGCGGTTCCAGTCGCGGTTGGCGTAGAGCGTCAGGTGCATGCCTGACAACTCGCCGGTGGCAAAGGCCGAGGCGAAGCCGTCGTTGCCGTCGAGCACCTCGGCGCGGCTTTTGTACGGCGTGTCCTTGCCGGGGAAGAAGTTGAAGGCGATAGCGATTTCATAGGCGCCGTCGGCGTCGAAGTCGGCGAGGGCGACCTGCAGCGTCGCGTTTTCTTCGCTGTAGGAGTCGCTCCAGACCACCGTGTCGTCGGCGAGGCTGCGCACTTCGAAGGCGAAGTAGGTCACGCCCGCGTCCTCGTTGGTTTCCAGGTAAAGATATTCGAGCGCGCCGTCGCCGGTCATGTCCACCGGACCCCACAGCGGCGGGCCGGTGGGCGCGGTGTCGTCGTCATCGTCGTCGAGGATGTCGTCGTCGTGATCGTCGTCGTCGTCGTCGTCATCCTCGCCGTCGTTGTCGTTATCGTCGTCGTCATCGTCGCCGCACGAGCAAGATGTCAGCGAGCAGACAAGCAAGAGTGAAACGGCCAGTAACAAAATCAACCAGCGCGGCGCCATGTCTGTCCCCCGTGATAATTATTATGTTGTGATGGCTCTCTTATACCGCAGGACGGCGGAGGGGAAAAGGCATAGGCGTCAATTGGGCAACAGCGGCGCGCCGACGATCGAGATTTCGTCGTCGCTTTGTGTGTCGAATTGCTTGAAGAAGCCCCAGTTTGGAGATCCGTCCAGAAAATATGCGAAGTCGTGCAGGCGGCTGTATTTGGCTGCTTCCAGCATCAGATCCGGATATCTGTCGCGGTCGAAGTCGAAACCGGTTTGGCTGAAACCATTGGCGTCGAAAATCTCGCCGCTGGCGTAAATGGTGGAAAACGCCTCGTTGCCGTCGACGATCTCCACGTAGGTATAAACGGAGGCGTCTTCCTCGCCATTGAACGTTATGCCGACTTCCCAGGTGCTGTCTTTATCGAAATCGACAAGCGTCGGATAGGCGGATATGCCCCAGGGGTATTGTTTTTCCCAAACCACCGAGTCGTCGCCGGCCTGGCGAACTTCGAAAGTCGTCCGGAACTCGTTGTCCAGTTGTTCGCGAAACATGTAAAGATATTGGGCGCCCGACACGCCGTCCATATCCACCGGTCTATTTATTCCATTAACAATTGGCGTGAAAATGTCACACAGGTTGCAGTCGATTTGCTTGATGATCGCAAAGTCGTCGCTGCCGTCATAGAAAATGTGTTTGCGCTCGCGGGTGTATTGATTGTTGACGTAAATGTACAGATCGTTAATACCGTCGCGGTTCCAATCCCAATCCACGTAGACGTGGGCAGAATCAAGGTCGTAATAGGTGTCGGAACAAAACGTCTGTCCGTAGTCTTGGTTTCCGTCAATGACATAGACATGTCGATATATGGTTTTTGACGGTTCCTCTCCCTGGGTATAGGAGATGACGATTTCCTGAGTGCCGTCACCGTCAATGTCCATTACTTTAATAGAGTAGTACTGTGTGTCATAATAAAATTTTTCCGACCATTCGACCGAATCGTCCGTTGCGTCGCGGATCTCAACATAGCCATACCAGCGAGGCTCGACCAGCGATTGAATGATATATTCGTCGCGGCCGTCGCCATCCAGGTCGGATGGTTGGTAATACCGTTCCCCGCGTCCCATTGTCACGACAGTGTCATCAGCCAGCCATTGTTTGAGTAACGTGTAATCGTTTGTCCCGTCCAAAACCCGTAAATCGACACTCAGGTTGTTGGCGTTGCGGGCATAGGCGGCTAAATCCTGGACGCCGTCTTTATTCCAGTCCCAGTCCGACAATTGAATCAGTATGTAATTTTCCGGCGCTTCCCAGCGGAAAACGGCGGCGAAATCTTCGTTGCCGTCGAAAACCGTAAGGAACGAATTTTCTCCCGCGCCGATTGTGCCGGAGTAGACGGACAAGGCGATTTCGAAAGTGCCGTCATTGTCAAAATCGGCCAAAGCCAGTTGCTCGAAGCCGCCGACGTGCTGAATTTCGTAACGCCAGACAAGTTGGTCGTCGGCCGCATCGCGGACTTCCAGAGAAAACATTGCCGCGCCGTCGGATACATAGACGTATTCGAGCCCCGCATCACCGTCCAGATCGACCGGACCTTCCAAGGGCGATAGGTCGAAAACGATATCGTCATCGTCGTCGTTGGTGTCATCGTCGCCGGTGGTATCGTCGTCGCCGGTGGTGTCGTCGTCGGTGTTATTATCATCGTCGTCGGAAGTGTCGTCGTCGCCTAGAGCGTCATTGTCATCGTTGTCGTCATCGTCGTCGTCATCGCAGGCAACGATCAAAAGTGGAGCGAAGAGAAGCCAAATCGATAAAATCAATTTAAATACCGATGACATGTTTTCCCTGCCTCACATGATCCATGTGGTTCACAACGAATATAATAATCTAAAAATGGGAGAAAAAGAAACCCCGCCGGGCGGCCGGCGGGGCGGTGGAAGCGAAACAGGGAAGCGCTTTAGTCGCCGTATTCCTTTTTGACGACCTTGAAAGCTTCCTCGGCGGCGTCCAGCGTCGCGGCGATGTCTTTCGGCTGATGCGCGGCGCTGATGAACCAGTTGTGGCTCGGGTGGCAGAAGTGGCCGCGCACGGTCATTTCGGCGCACCAGGTCTGCATGCGCATGAAGTTCGTTTCGTTGCCGAAGTGAATGAACGGAATCGTGGTCGGGCCGCTGGCGATCATCTCGTAGCCGAAGGCCTTGCCGCGCTCGATCAGGCCGTTCATGAGCAGCTCGCCCATTTTGAACATGTGGGCGACGCCGTTTTCCTTCTGCAGCAGTTTGATGTTGGCCAGCGCCGCGGCCATGGGCACCGCGCCGTTCCAGTATGAGCCGGTCAAAAAGACGTTCGCGGCGGCGCCCTTCAGGCTGTCGCGGCCGACCGCGGCCGAGAGCACGTAGCCGTTGGCGATCGCCTTGCAGTAGCAGGAGATGTCGGGCTCGAAGCCGAAGTAATCCTGGCTGCCCTTGACGCTCAGGCGGAAGCCGCAGCGCACGTCGTCGAGAATCAGCACCGCGCCTTTGTCGTTGCACAGCTTCTGCACGCCCTGCCAGAAGCCGGGGGCGGGCAGTTCCAGATCGGCGAAGGTCGGGTGATGGAACGGGGTCATGATCACGCCGGCGATCTGATCCGGGTAACGATCGAACAGGGCGCGCAGGCCGGCCAGATCGTTCCATTTGTAATACAGCATCTGGGCGCGGTCTTCGTCGATCAGGCCGCCGTGGCCGGGGGTGCACCAGGCGTGCGCGCCGTGGTACTCGCCCTTGCACATGACGATCTTCTTGCGGCCGGTGGCCTCGCGGGCGACCAGCGTGGCCCAGGTGGTCACGTCCGAGCCGTTTTTGGCGAAGACGGCCCAGTCGGCGAAGGGAATCAGGTCGGTCAGGAATTCGGCGAGTTCGACCATTTTGCCGGTCGGATGGTTGTAGCAATCGCCGTTGGCCTGTTCCGCGCGGGCGGCGGCGTCGACGACCGGATTGTTGTAACCGGTGACCATCGGACCGTAGGCGCAGATGTAGTCGATGAACTTGTTGCCGTCCACGTCCCAGTAGTAGGGACCTTCGGCCTTGGCGGCGTAATAGGGGAAGCTGCCGGGCACGGTGAGCACGGGGCTCTGGTGACCGTAGATCGCGCCGGGAATGACCTTGGCGGCGCGCAGGAACAGCTCTTTGCTCTTTTCGAAGGTATAGGGCTTTTTCGCCGCCGGCGCTTTGGGCGCGGCTTTAACGGCGGCTTTTTTCACCGGAGCCTTTTTGGGGGCGGCGGTTTTCTTCGGGGCTTTTTTCGCGGTTTTCGCAGGCATGGCAACCTCCCTCTCAGGCCAGGTAATCTTCGACGTGGTTCAGGATGACGCTCAGATCGTCGACCATCATCACCAATCCGCGAATGTTGACTTCGCCCTTGCCGGTGGCGGCCATCGCGTCCAGGGTGCCGTTGACCAGGTCAAAGGCGACATCCGTCGTCGCGAAGGTCAGTTCGGCGCTCGGATCCTTCATCAGACCGTCGCCGGCCAGGAAGGAACCGGCGGTGGTTTTTTTGAAGTAGAAATTCGGGCCGTTGGGCTTGATGACGATATTGACGACGCAACCGGGGATCATGTGATCGGAAATCGGTTTGAGCTTGTCGTCGAATTCGGCGAGCACCGCGCTGGCCCAGGTGGCCACCGAGAGCTTGCACTCGAGCACCTTTTCGGTCAGCTCGGGGCTCAGTTCCTGCCCGTCCAATTCTTTCAGGTAATGCTCCAACCGTTTGGACAGCGCCATGAACCCCTTGAGCAGCTTCACGTTCCAGAAGCCGTTGATCAGCGGCAGGGTGAAGCCTTCGCCCGAGAACATGGCGTTGAGCAATCCCGCGGTCGGGAACCAGAAGGAGACGTCGGCGCGCGCGGCCGGCTGGCGATACGCGCGGCAGGCGCCGTCATTGAACTTCAACTGTACGGTGGGTCCGCCCAGGTAGCTGAACTGGATGGTGGCGTTCCAATCCTTGACGATGTCCTGCGCCTCCTGATCGAAACGCACGATTTTGGCCAAGACCGGAAGCACCGCGTGTAAATTCAGCCGTGCCACAATCTGTTCGCGGTCCATGGATGACTCTCCTCTTTGGTAGATAAACCCCTCATACAAATCAGCCAGGGCGCTAATGCTAGCATCGTATGACGCATCGCGCCAGGGGGAAAATTTCAATCATTGGACTATCTACGCCGTCCACGGATGCAGCACGCACTTGCCCATCGTCCGGCGTTGCTCGACGTCCTCGTGCGCCCGCGCGGCCTCGGCCAGTGGGTAAACGCCGTGCAGCGGCAGCCGGGCCTCGCCGGCGCGCAAGGCGGCGAACAATTGCGGCCAGGCGGCGCGATGCACGGCCGGATCGTGCCGCAGGTGCGCGAGCAGATGATACATGGTGATCGTCGGGGTATCGACGAAGCGCCGCATCAGGCCGACGAGCAAATGCTTGGCGTTGGGCAGGCCGGCCGCCGCGCCGAAGTAGAAGATGCGCCCGAACGGCGCGAGCATCCGCAGGTCGTCGCCGACGGTCGGGCCCATCACCGAGTTGTAGACGATATCCGCGCCGCGTCCGCCGGTCAGTTCGGCCACGCGGCCGGGCGCGTCGCGCTCGACCAGATAATCGATCGCCTCCGTCGCGCCCAACGACAGCGCCCGCGCGCATTTTTCCGATCCGCCGGCCAGGGCGATCACCGTCGCTCCGCGTGCGGCGGCCAATCCATTAATT
Source organism: bacterium (assembly GCA_036725605.1). Lineage (GTDB taxonomy): Bacteria > Lernaellota > Lernaellaia > Lernaellales > Lernaellaceae > CALBTQ01. The sequence continues at coordinate 91,881 of DAIMDW010000009.1, read as the reverse complement.
AAGCTGCCCACCGAGCCGGCGGCGGCGTAGTTGAGCACGGTCAGGCCCGGCCGCAATTCGACGAGGGTGCGCGTCAGGTGCCAGGCGGTCATGCCTGAGACCGGCAGCCCGGCGGCTAGGTCGAAGTCGATGTCGTCGGGCAACGGCACGACGGCCGACGCCGGGGCGACGACGTACTGCGCGTACGCGCCCTGCGGCACGGTGGCGACCACCCGTTGACCCACGGCGAAATCGGCGACGCCTTCGCCCAACGCGTCGATCACGCCGGCGGCGTCGGTGCCCGGAATCAACGGCAGCTTGGGCATCGGCAGATACAAACCGCGGCGGATGAGCACCTCGGCGAAGTTCACGCCCGCCGCCATGACCTTGAGGCGCACCTGGCCGGCGCGGGGCCGCGACGGCTCGAGGTCGATGAGTTCCAGGCGCGTCGGCTCGCCGATTTCGCTGAGGCGGATCACGTTCATTTTCCGCTCCGTTCAGTGATTTTCCCCCTGATTTTACGCGTTGCGGACTCGATGCAAAACCGGCTTCACAGGCGGACGATAATCAGTAATAATCGGCGCTCTAACCGGAAGCGGGAGGCATTCCATGATGACCAAGTGGTGGAAACTTATTTCACTGCTATTGATTTTGATTATGGCAGTGGTCGCCTGCGGCGACGATGACGACGACAGCGGCGATGATGATGATGACGACGATGATGACGATGACGATGACGACGACGAAAGCGCCTGCGGCGACGAGCTGCTGGACAAGTACGCGTCGTATTGTCAGGACTACGACGATCCGTGCGCGGCGAGCGCGGACGAAGTCTACCTCGACGACAACGAGCCGCTCTACGGCAACGACTACCTGCTGGAAGGCGAGCTGGAAGGTACGCAGTTCAAACTGGATTCGCCGTTCCACGTGCAAAAGATCAAGCTGTATTTCGAGGGCAGCGGCGAGGCGATCATCCACGTGTACGCCGACTGGCTCGGCTCGATGCCGCGCGTGTGCCCGTGGGACGACGATTTCGAAACCGTCGAGTACATCGATCCGATCACGGTCGAAGTCGACGGCGACGGCTGGGTCGAAGTCGACGTGTCCGACAAGAATCTGATGTTTTTGCCGGGAACGAAATTCTGGGTCATGTACGAGCACGCCGGCGACGACGGCCCGCAGTTGGTGATGGGTTCGAAATCCAACTCGACGCTGCAGAGCCGCATCTGGGACGAAAGTTGGGCGGCCGATCCGAGCAGCCAGGGCTTTAAGTGGGACGTCGCGTTCTACTATTTCATGATCCACCTCGAGGGCAATCGGTTCTGCGTGCTGGAGGACGGCACGGAATTCACCGAGGTCAGCGCCGAGGCGGGCCTGGACACTTCCAGCCAGTACCGCACCGGCTGGGCCGATCTGGACGGCGACGGCGACCAGGACATCATCCTGACCAACACCGACGCGACCAACCACCCGGCGACGATCGTCTATCTGAAAAACAACGGCGACGGCACCTTCACCGACGCCACCGCCGGCACCGGCCTGGACGACGAATACAAAAACGCGATGACCCTGGTCGCCGACTACGACAACGACGGCGACCTGGACGTATTCGCGATCAAGCCGCAGCCCTATACGACGACCAAAGACGGCGAGGAATTTTCCGTGCTGCTGGTCAACGACGGCAGCGGTCACTTCGCGCCGGCCGCGAGCGCGCTGCCCGACCTGTGGGGCACGCTCTCCTCGGCCAGCCTGGGCGACTACGACGCCGACGGCTATCTTGACCTGTACATCGGCGCCTGGCTCAAGGAGTATCCGTACTCGCCGTCGGATCCCGACTACCTGTTGCACAACGACGGGGCGGGCGCCTACACGGACGTGTCGGAGGCCGCGGGCATCCGCGACGCGGTCGAATCGCCCTGCTACGGCGTGAACTGGGTGGACTTCAACGACGACGGCAAGCAGGACATTTTCGTGTCCAACTACGGGCGCACGAACAACTTCCTGTTCCAGAACCAGGGCGGCGGCTCGTTCACCAACGTCGCGCGCGACAAGGGCCTGGATGCGTATGAAGAGCGCATGGCCGGCAACACCTTCGGCGCGGACTTCGACGACATCAACAACGACGGCCTGTTCGACGCGGCGCTTTCCGACATCGCGCACCCGCGCTATCAGCCCGACAGCGGCCCGTCGAGCGTGAAGCTCAACCAGGGCCCGCCGGACTACACCTTCGACAACGTCAACGAGGAAATGAACTACAACCCCGACGAAGGCGACGTGGACCCGAGCTTCATCGACTTCAACAACGACGGGCGCATGGACCTGTTCATGTCCAGCCTCTACGAAGGCCACTACAGCCGCCTGTATGAGCAGCAGGCCGACGGCACGTTCCTGGACGTGACCTACTGGACGGGCGTGGAAATGCACGACTGCACCGGCAACGCCTGGGGCGATTACGACGGCGACGGCGACCTCGACCTGCTGTCGGCCAGCCGGCGCGCCGACGACGGCGGCAGCTACACGCGGCTGTTCCGCAACAACGTCGGCACCCAGAACAACTGGCTGGCGATCAAGCTGGTGGGCGTGAACTCGAACAAAAACGGCATCGGCGCGAAGATCACCGTCACCGCCGGCGACCTGGTGCAGGTGCGCTACGTGAAAGGTCCGCGCGGTCACTACGGCGCGCAGCCGACGATGGTCGCGCACTTCGGTCTGGGCCAGGAAGGCGCGGTCGACCAGGTGCAGGTCGAGTGGGTCGGCGGCGACGCCGAAACCTGGACCGGCCTGGACGTCAATGCGTACGTGACGCTGACCGAAGGCGATCCGGCGGTCGGAAAATAGGCGGAGACGATCATCCGACCGGTCGCGGCAAACAAATCTTTATTCCCGCGGCCGGTCGTGGTAATTTTTTGGATGTACAACAGTCAATTTGGGGAAGCAGATGGGCAAAAAAAACGATAAGGCGGCCGCGCAGCGCAAGCAGCGCAAGGCGATGAAGAAACGGAGCAAGGACAATCAGCGGCACAAAGCCGGCCACATCGGCGCGGTGAGCGAAAACGCGGTGCAGCATCAGATGCTCAGCGAGTTCGGCAACGTGCAGAACTTCGTCAAGAACGTCCTGCACCTGTCGGTGATGTTGCAGGCCGACGAGGATCTCAAGACGCTGCGTTTCGCGCCCGACGACGTCTACGCCCATTTCGATCTGGCCGCCGACCGCGACCAGTTGGCCGACCTGTACGCACAGGCCGACGACCTGCCCGCCTACGACGAAACGTACGAGGAATTCTGGCACGACAAGCGGCGCGACGCGCTGCCGGCGTTGGTGACCGACGAGTTCGTCGACAATTGCGAGAAGATGTTCAAGAAATTGCTGGTCACCAAGAAGGGCTTCAAGAAGGACTATCGCGGCGCGATGGCCGGCAGCCTGCTGGTGCAAAGCCACACGGCGGCCATTTCGCGCACCGAAGCCCCGTTGGAAGACAACAACCTGTGGGAGCTGATCCTGTTGGCTTCGCTGAAGGAGAATCCACGCGAACTTCCCGAACCGGCGCCCGCCGCCGAAGAGAGCACCGCCGAAGAGAGCGCCGTCGAAGAACAGCCGGCGACCGAGAACGAGGAGGCCGGGGAAGAAAAGTAGCGATCGTACAACCACTCCAGCTGCTGCGGACCACACGGCGAATCGAGCGATGCGGACATCTGGCCGTAAAGATGTCGGAAGGCTGCGGTTGAATCAGTAAGGAGGGCGCCTTGCCCAAACCGGTTTTTATGCAAATTCCTCAAATCGCGCAGGACAAGATTCTGCTCGCGGCCGCCGAGACCTTTGCGGAAAAAGGATTGCGGTTGGTCACCATGGCCGACGTGGCGCAGCAAGCGCAAATCAGTCCGGATACGTTATCGATGTACTTCGACGGCAAGCAGGATCTGATCGCCTCGGTGCTGGGTCGCGCGGCGCAGTATTTCAATCAGGTGTACATCGAGGTGGGCAACATGCAGCGCCCGTTCTGGGAGCGCGTCGAATACCTGCTGCGCGTCGTCGCCCGGCGCGTGCGCACCCTGGGCGCGTACCTGAACGTGTACAACCATCTCGACGCCTTCGGTGCGCCGGAGTTGGCCAAGGCGACCTACGATCGTTTCGAAAGCCGTGCCGGTTTGTTTTATCAGAACCTGGTGCTCACCGGCGTGCAGGAAGCGGCGTTGCGCGACGATCTGGACGTGACCATGATGGCGCTCGCCTTTCAAGAAGCCGTGCGCATCGTGTTGTCGCGCCGCGCCAACGCCATCTACCGCGCGCGTTCCAAAACCTATTTGCCCGAAATTCCGTTCGACGACGACGGCGACGAAAAACTGGTGCGCCGATTGTTGCAGTTCCTCAAGTCGTCATTCGGCGTTTAGCCCCGCGCGAGCATGTCGATGGCTGCCCAGTGGTGGTTCTGGCCGGCGTTGGCGGTCGGTCTGTTGCTTTTTTCACGGATATTCATGGTGCGCATTACCTGGCGAGCGGCGGTGCAGTCGTTGCGGCCGGCGCGTAAGGTGCCGGACCGGCTGACCGACCTGCGCGTCGATAACCCGGCGGCGGTGACCTGGCTTGGACACGCCACGGCGCTGGTGCAGTTGGGCGACGCGTTCATCCTCACCGATCCGGTGCTCAAGGACCGCATCGGCGCGGTGCAGCGGCGGCTGGTCGAACCCGGCGTCGACCCCGCGCACCTGCCGCCGATCGACCTCACGGTGATCAGCCACGCGCACCTGGATCATCTCGACCTGCCCAGCCTGCGCGCCGTGCCCGGACACGGCATCATCGTCGCGCCGCACGGCGTGGCCAGACATCTGCCGCGCGAGTTGCCCTTCGCGCAAATCGTCGAACTCAAGGTCGGCGAAAGTTATACGCATCGCGGCGTGACCGTGACGGTCACCGGCGCAAAGCATTGGGGCGGACGCGCGGGGGTGGACGGTCTGTGGGATCGCGCCTGCGGCGGCTTTTACTTTGCAGCGGAAGCGGGGACGGTCTTTTACGCGGGCGACACCGGTTACGATGCGGAGTTGTTCGCGCAGATCGGTCGCGTGCAGCCGCCGGACATCGCGCTCATTCCGCTCGGACCGTCGCGGCCGCGCTGGGTGATGCGCATGAACCACCTGGGCGCCGCCGACGCCCTGCGCGTGTTCGACGACCTGCGCGCGGGCCATTTCGTCGCCGTGCACCATTCCACGTTCATCCACAGCACCGATCCGCCGCACGAGCCGCGCCACGAATTTCTCGCCCTGGCCGCCGGGCGGCCCGACGCCGCGCGAATCCACGTGCCGTTTTACGGCGAGCAGCTTCTTTTCGCGCGCGAGGGCGAGCGGCTGACGCTCGCCGGTCGACGCGGCCCGAACGCCGCGACGGTCGATGCCGCCTTCGGTCGCTGGCGCTGAGCTTTTCTTCCGAAATGAATTACTGCGGACGCGCTTCGGTCAACGCCGCGGGTTCGCCCGGCAGATGCTCGACGTACACGCTTTGCGACGGGAAGGCGAACGAGAGCCCCAGTTCGCGGATGGCGCGCATGATTTTCAAATTCAACTGCTGGCGCGCGTCGAGGAACTCGGCCCAGTTGGTCGTCACGGTGAAGCAGTAAATAAAAACGTCCAGGCTCGACGGGCCGAAGTTGTCGAAGTTGACCAGGAAAAAATCCTGGTGGATTTTCGGATCGGCGCGCAGGATCTCGCGGATCTTCGTCACCGCCGCTTCCATCTTCTCGGGCGTGGCGTCGTAGGTCACGCCGATCGACATTTTGATGCGCCGCTTTTTCATGCGCGACCAGTTGTTGATCGCGCTGGTGGTGAATTTCGAATTGGGCACGGTGATCACGCTGTTGGCGAAGGTGCGGATGCGCGTGGTGCGCAGGCTGACGTCCTCGACGGTGCCTTCGAGGCCGTCCATTTCGATCCAGTCGCCGACCATGAACGGGCGATCGAGAAAGATGACGATCGAGCCGAAGAGGTTGGCGACCGTGTCTTTGGAGGCCAGCGCGAGCGCGGCGCCGCCGAAGCCCAGACCCGCCAGCAGGCTGCTGACCGAATAGCCCAGGTTCTGCAGCACGAGAATCACGCCGATGAAAACCAGAAAGACCTTGCCGCTGCTCCGGACGATCGGCACGATCTGGTCGTCGAGTTTCGAGTCGGATTTGTCCGCCTTTTGCAGCCAGTATTCGCAACCGCGATCGAGCAGCCGCATGGCGATCCAGACGATCAACACGGCGATGACGCCGTTGAGCGCCGCGTCGACGAAGCGCTGCATGTTCACCGGCTCGACGGGCAGTTGCACGATCAGCGTCGCCACGTAAACGCCGGCGGCGACCATCGCCCAACCCAGCGGCGCGCTCAGCGAGTCGAGCAGAATATCGTCGAAGGCGTAGGCGTTTTTGGCCGCTTTTTTCGTCAGGCGGACCAGCACGAGGTCGACGATTTTTTTGCCGATGAATCCGGCGAGAATCGCTCCGAGCGCGCCGAGGTAGGCGTATAGCGCGATGCCCATGAGCGGCGTCGAAAGTATTTGTTTTAATTGTTCCATGGGAAAGCGTTCCTTTGTCTGTCGCTTATCGGGTAGTTCCTTCCTAACGCACAGGCGGCGGCGAGGCAAGACACTAGCGCGATTTTTTAGTGGTGAATAAAGGTTTAAATGCGTAGGGTGCGCGAAACACCTTGCGGCGCAATGGTTTTACGCGACGAGCGTCAATACGACACGTCGAGCCAGCCGTCCTCGATGTCGACGGTGATCGTGCCGAGCTGGTCGGTGCGCAGCACCTGGGCGCCGGCGTCTTCCCAATCCTGCATCGCCGCCTGCGTCGGGTGGCCGTAGGGATTGTCCGCGCCGACGGAGATCACCGCGAACAGCGGCGAAACGTAGCCGGCGAAATCCTCGTCGCGATCGGCGCTGCCGTGGTGCGGCACCTTGGCCAGATCGGCGGCCAGGTCATTGCCGTACACGCCGATCATCTCGGCCTGGCTGCGCTCGGTGAGGTCGCCGGTGAACAGCGACACGGCGCCTTCGCAGTCGACCGACAGCACGATGCTGTTGTCGTTGAGCTCGTTCCAGCCCTGATCGGCGTTGAGCACCCGCACCGTGCAACCGTCGATGGTTTCGACGTCGCCGCGCTCGACGAGATGCCGCTGGATGCCGGCGTCGTCGACCGCCTCGTCGAATTCCGCGTAGGTCCACGTCGAGTTGGTCTCGCCGTTTTCCCACAGCTCGCCGACTTCGATCTCTCCGATCACGTCGTCCAATCCGCCGCAGTGGTCGGCGTCGGGATGCGTGATGACCATGTAGTCGAGGTAGGTCAGGTGCAGTTGTTCGAAGTGCGGCACGATGACGTCGTCGCCGGCTTCGTTGGGTCCGCCGTCGATGAGCATCGTCTTGCCCTGCGGAAAGCGCAGCAGCATGGCGTCGCCCTGGCCGACGTCGTAAAAGACGACCTGGAAGCCGTCCGGCGGCTCGTAGGGCGGCTCCACGGTGTCGTCGTCATCGTCGTCGTCATCGTCGTCATCGTCGTCGTCATCGTCATCGTCGTCGTCGGTCGTGTCGTCGTCGTCATCGTCGGTCGTGTCGTCGTCATCATCGTCGACGGCCGGACCGCTGGGGCCGTCGTCGTCGTTGTAGTTGTCCCATTCGTCGTCGTCGTCATCGGAATCCTTGTCCGATTTGATCGTGCCGCTGCAGGCGGAAACGACGGCGAATGCGATAAAAACGATGAAAAGAAGAAACAAAGTCGAAGCGGGTCGGTTTTTCATGACATCTTCTCGGCAGTTGATTCCGAAGTTGATTCTTTTATCGGAATATTTCGCGTTTACGTTAGCGATTCTAATGGAAAGCGCGCGGAAGGTCCATATTTGCTACAAAGAATTTTTTCCTTTGAATGAATGCCAAAAGCACTGTCAGTTGGGGGCTTGCGGGTTTCGGGGTGCACAAACGCCAGTGTTAAAAGGGGCTACGCGGTCGGAGTAAAATCGGCGACGTGCAGAAACCGCTTAAAAAGGGGCTTTTGGGAAAGAAAAATCGTTTTTTTCTTTTTGCATAAGCGAAAAAGGACTTGACATCGGAAGCGATTAAAACAATTTCTATAAGGGTAGATTTTCGCCCCGGGAATGGAAAGTTTTTTCTGAAGACGGCAGTCTTCCCATAACGTAAGCCATAAGAGGAGATGTTGCTATGGCCGAAAAGAAACCCATGACCAAAGCTCAGATCGTGACTCACTTCGCCGAAAAGTTTGAATTGCCCAAAAAGTCCGTCAACGCGCTGTTCGACGAACTGGCCGACTTGGCCGCCAAAGAGACCAAGAAGGTCGGCGCCTTCACGCTGCCCGGCATCGGCAAGCTGGTGAAGAATAAGCGCAAAGCCCGCGTGGGCCGCAACCCGGCAACCGGCGAAACGATCAAAATCGCCGCGAAGACCGTGGTCAAAGCTCGCCTGTCGAAGAACTTCAAGGACGCCGTGGTTCCCCCGGCGGCCAAAAAGTAAATCGGCGACAAACTGAATTGGCGATTACCGGCGGGAGCGGTTGCTCCCGCCTTTTTCTTTAAGCGGTCGACGGCCGACCGAGGACTTCTCCAATACGCTCGCAGACCAAGCGGCCGATCGCCGGCGAGGCGGTCAGACCGGGCGACTCGATGCCCACCAGATGCAAAATGCGCGGATCGTCTTCCTGCCGCTCGATGAAAAAATCGGCATCCGTTTCGCCGGGTCCGTACCGTTTGGCGCGAATACCGGTGTGGCCCAGGCGCAGATCGCTTTCGCGCAACGCGGGGCACAGCCGATGCGCGGCGGCGAAAAATTCATCCGGCTCTTGCCGCTCCCCTTCGTAATTCTCTTTGTCGTCAATGAAGCGCGAGGTCGGCCCGACCCACAACTCGCCGTGCACGGTCCTGGTCAGGTGTACGCCCAGACTCACCGCGGCCGGCACCGGATACACCAACGCTTCGATCAGGTGCGCCCGGCTCGGAATGACCGCCGCGTACTCGCCGCGACAGGGGTGAATCGTGTGCCGCCCGTCACCGCACAGGCGCGCGATTTCGTCGCTGTACAACCCGGCCGCGTTGACGACCGTCCGCGCCTGCACCGCACCCTTGGCCCGCGTATGCACGGTCGCCGTCGACCCATCGCGGTCGATGGCGACGACCTGCGCGTCGGTCAGCAGCAGCGCCCCGGCGGCCTGCGCGCGCCCGGCAAGCTGATGCAGATACTCGGCGGCATCGAAAATGCCCGTACCCGGCGACAGCAGCGCGGCCTTGAGCGCGACGTGCGGCTCGCGCTTGTTCGCGGCGGTCGCGTCGATCAGCGTCAGATCGTCCGCGCCGTTGGCGTAACCCTTTTCAAGGAGCGTTTCGAGAATGGGCAGTTGTTCGTCATTCACCGCGACGATCATCTTACCGCAAAAGCGGTGGGCGACGCCCCAGGCGGGCAAACGTTCGGTCATGACTCGCCATCCGGCGACGCACAGGCGGGCCTTGCGCGAGCCCGGCTCGTAGTAGATGCCCCGGTGCACGACCTGGCTGTTGCGCGAGGATTGTCCTTCACCGAAGCGGCCGCGTTTTTCCAGCAGCACCACCCGGTAGCCGGCCATGGCCAGCTCGTGGGCGCAGGACAGCCCGACCGCGCCGCCGCCGACGATCGCCGCATCCATCGCCAGGAAATCTTCGCGCCCCATGATTGCGTCTCTCCGGTTTGCGGGGCATTATAAGGAAAGTTTCTTGCGAAAACAGTGAATTCTTATTAATGTCGGGGTGCGTTAAACGGATCGGTGGATATTTTCGGGGTAAATTTCCCGGCGGAAGGAAAACGAAGGCGATGAGCAAACGTGCGTCCTTGTTCGCGTTGGCGGCGCTGCTGCTGCTGTCGTCGGGGTGCGGCGTGATGGTCAAACGCGCGACGCGTCCGCTGATGGAAAACATGGTCAGCTCGGTGATGAAGCAGTCCGACCCCGAACTGGTGCGCGACGGCGCGCCGGCCTATCTGCTGATGATCGACGGCTTGGTGGAAAATTCGCCCAACGATCCGGACGTGCTGGCGGCCGCGGCGCAGTTGTACAGCGCCTACCTGTCGGCGTTCGTCATGGACGACGATCCGGCGCGCGCCCGGCTGATGAGCGAAAAATCGTTCGACTACGCGATCCGCGCCACCTCGCTGGTCAACGTAACGTTCGCCGACAACTGGGATGCGCCCTTCGAGCAATTCGCCGAGGCGCCGGAATCCTTCGGCGCCGGCGACGAGCAATTTCTGTTTCTGGTGATCACGACCTGGGCCAATTTCATCCGCACGCACAGCGACAACTGGGACAACATCGCGGACATCTCCAAGGTCGAGCTGCTGGCCAAGCGGCTGATGGAATTGGATGAAACCTATTACTACGGCGCGCCGCACCTGGCGCTGGGCACCTTGTATTCGCTGTTGCCCGAGGCGATGGGCGGCAAGCCCGAGTTGGCCCGGGAGCACTTCGAGCGGGCGCTGGAAATTTCCCGGGGCAAGCTGCTGTCGGCCTACGTGATGTACGCGGGCAGTTACGCGCGCCTGGTGTTCGACCGTCCGTTGCACGATCGCTTGTTGCAGCAGGTCTTGGACACGCCGGCCGACGTCGAGCCGGAGCTGACCTTGATCAACACCCTGGCCAAGCGTCAGGCCGAGCAGATGTTGGCGGAAGCGGACGACTATTTCTAAAGGAGAGCATCGTTGATGAAACGAATTTTGATCGGACTGTTGGCCCTCGCGCTGTTGAGCGGCGCGCTGCTGGCCGCGACCGTTTTCGCGGGCGGCAAAACCACGTTGAAACTGGCGACGATCGCGCCCGACGGCACCTCGTTCGTGGTGGCGCTGCGCGAGGCCGGCAAGGAAATCCAGCAGAAGACCGCCGGTCGCGTGAGCTTCAAAATTTATCCGGGCGGCGTGATGGGCAACGATGCGGTCATCCTGCGCAAATTCCGCACCGGGCAGTTGCACGGCTCGTCGTTCACCGCCGGCGGCATCTCGCAGGTGTACAAAGATTACCAGGTGATGAGCCTGCCGCTGATGATCCGCAATTACCGGGAAGCCGACGCGGTGCGCGCGCAGATCGAACCGCTGCTGACCGCCGGGCTGGCCGAAAAGGGCTTTATCTCGATGGGCATCAACGAAATCGGTTTCGCGTACCTATTGAGCAACAAGCCGATTTCCTCGGTCGAGCAGTTGCGCGAATGCAAGATGTGGGTGCCCGAGGGCGACCCGGTCAGCCGCGTGGTTTTCGAGGAAGCCGGGGTGCCGCCCGTGCCGTTGCCGCTGACCGACGTGCTCACCGGCCTGAACACCGGCTTGATCGACACGGTGGCCAACTCGCCGGTTGGCACGGTCGCGCTGCAGTGGTTCACCAAGGTCAAGTACCTGATGCAGGTGCCGTTGATTTACACCTACAGCACCTTCGCCTTTTCCGATCGCGCCTGGAAACAACTGTCGGCCGAAGACCAGGAGATCGTGCGCGAGGCGTTGACCAAGCGTTTCCGCACCATGGACCAGGACACGCGCCGCGCCAACGAGCAGGCGATGGCCACGCTGAAAAAGCAGGGCGTGCAGATCGTCCCCTTCGACCAGGCCAACTGGCCCAAGATGGTCGACATCGCCGATCGGTCGATCCAGAAGCTGATCGCCAAGGGCAATTTCGATCCCGCGCTGGTGCAGCGCATTCGCGGCATCGTCGAGCCGATGCGCCAGGGGCGGTAAACGCACCATGAGCGAAGCGAAGCGACCGCATATCGTCCGGCGCGTGCTGCACGGCCTGGAAAACGGCAGCCTGGTGACGCTGCTGTCGGTGATGATTCTGCTGGCCGTCTGGCAGATCGTGCTGCGCAACCTCGCCGGCATGCGCATCGAATGGGCGCAGGGTCTGGTCGGCAAATTCATCTGGATCGATCCGTTTTTGCGCTACGGCGTGCTGTGGGTCGGCCTACTGGGCGCGATGGTCGCTTCGCGCGAATACAACCACATCACGATCGACGTCGTTTCCTACTTTTTGAAAAAACGCGTCAAAGCGGCGGTGAAGGTTGCGGTCGACCTGTTTACCGCGCTGGTCGCGGGCCTGTTGACCTACGCGGCGGTGAACTTCATCGCCGATGAAATGACCGGCGGCGCGAAGGCCTTCGCCAAAGTGCCGACCTGGATCGCCGAGCTGATCCTGCCGGTCGCCTTCGGCGTGATCGCGCTACGCTACATTATTTTCGCCGGCCGGCACATTTACGAAGCGCTGACGGGCAAGGACGAAACGAAGGAGGCGGCCTCATGATTATCGCCGCGTTCCTGTTGTTGTTCGCCTTGCTGGGCGCGCCGTTGTTCGCGGTGATCGCCGCCAGCGCGTTGAGCGGTTTCCACAGCGGCGGCATGGACCTGTCGGCGGTGATGATCGAAATCAACCGCATCGTCGACACGCCGGTGCTGCTGTCGATTCCGCTGTTCACCTTCGCCGGCTACCTGATGGGCGAATCGAAAACGCCGCAGCGGTTGGTGGACATCACGCGCGCCGCGTTGGGTTGGATGCCCGGCGGCCTGGCCGTGGTCACCCTGGCCGTGTGCGCGCTGTTCACCGCCTTCACCGGCGCCTCGGGCGTGACGATCATCGCCATGGGCGCGTTGCTCTACCCGGCGCTGATGCAGGAGAAGTATCCGGAAAAATTCAGCCTCGGCACGATCACCACGTCCGGCAGTCTGGGCCTGCTGTTTCCGCCGGCGATCCCGCTGATCCTCTACGGCATCATCGCGCAAACGTCGATCGACAAGCTCTTCGCCGCCGGCATTCTGCCCGGCATGCTGATGGTCTTTCTGCTCGGGGGCTACAGCATGTTCGTGGCGCATCGGGCGAAGGTGCCGACGCAGAAATTCAACTGGGCCACGCTGGGGCGCGCGCTGCGCGGCGGCATCTGGGAAGTGCCGCTGCCGGTGATCGTGCTGGGCGGCATCTACTCGGGCTTTTTCGCCGTGTCCGAAGCGGCCGCGGTGACCGCGTTGTACGTGCTGATCGTCGAGGTGTTCGTCTACCGCGAGGTGCCGTTGCGCCAACTGCCTGGGGTGATGGTCAAGTCGATGACGCTGGTCGGCGGCATCCTGATTATCCTGGGCGTGAGCATGGCGTCGACCAGTTACATGATCGATCAGGAAGTGCCGATGAAGCTGTTCACCTTCATCAAGGCGCACATCTCCAGCAAGCTGACCTTCCTGATTCTGCTCAACGTCTTTTTGCTGATCCTGGGCTGCATCCTGGATATCTTCTCGGCGATCGTGCTGGTCGTGCCGCTGGTGCTGCCGGTGGCGTTGAATTACGGCATCGATCCGGTGCACCTGGGCATCATCTTTTTGGCCAACATGCAGATCGGCTACTCGACCCCGCCGATCGGGATGAACCTGTTCATCGCCAGCTACCGCTTCGACCAGCCGGTAGTAAAACTCTACTGGGCCGCACTGCCGTTCCTCGTGCTGCTGCTGGCCGTCGTGCTGATCATCACCTACTGGCCGGCGCTCTCGCTCTTCCTGCCGGCGTTGGTGCAGTGACAATAACAATAATATATAATATTTATTTTTATAAATTAATTAGTTATTTTCGCGAGCTACATTAATCAGATGCCAAGCAAGATCCTTTGATTTATTGCTTATGGTATAACATTTGTTTAAGAAAGCAATCAAATTACTAATATCTTTTTTTGACAGGGCACTTGGTCGTCCTCCCATGATAACAACATATTTATTAATAATATTATCGCCATCTGGTTCGTTCCAGATTTCGTTCGACACAACATAATCTAAATATTTTTGGTAACATTGAGCTTGGTATTCAACGCTAGCATTTTTGTGAATTAAAAAATCTTCAGGCAGTTTTAACCCTTCCTTTGAATATAAAGACTTTGTTGATTCATATAGTTGAAAAATTTTATCGGCCACGCTTGCTTGCGTGGCAAAAAGTGATCCAACATCCTCATATGATTTTAGGATTCTCTGAGCTTTATTGTCTAATGTTTTCAATTTTAGATCGCATTCACTTATTTTGGCATTCATCTCATCAATTTTCCTTTCCATGGAAGTATATTGAAAAATAGTAAGAAGTAGTATGGCCGTGAAAAATAGAACAAATATGCCAACCATAGAATTGATGAATGTTTCTCCGCTTCCTTTTGTAATAATAGAGATAATTAGAATTAGTGCTAATGCGAGAATAATGAATAAATAGCGTTTTTTGCATTTAGAATAATAATTCCCCATTTTACATGCCTTCTCTTCCTAAAATTTGCTTAACTTTATTAAGAAGCTCCAAAGGCGTTGTTTCGTTTTTATATAGTAAAGTCATATTGGATAAGGATTTGGCCCATTTATCCAATGCGGCATCTTTATCCACAACGGTATATACAATGATTGGCTTCTCAGGGAATTCATTTCGAATCCTCCCGATGAATACTTTACCAGTGCGAAGATTTCCATGAGTTTCTGGTACGTCTTTAAGCAGATTTCCAGGTGGCATAATGATGTCTTGAATAAATAACTTAATTTTAAATCTGTTGTTAGTTATAAAATCCCAAGCTTTGTCGATGTGAGAAAAAGTCTGCAATTCAATTTTCGGATCGTTGTTACACTCTTTGTTAAGTAAGTACAATTCAACATCTAGCTTTCCTCTAATTATGTCGTCATCAACGAATACAATCATTTAAACCTCCTTTACCTTTCTTCGCTCAATAGAGATGTAGGCAGTTGCATGGTGAATTCCGTCGGCTTTTCCCTATGTGAAAGAAACATTCTTCCGCCATGATGAGCAATGATCCTGCGTGCCACTGTAAGGCCGTATCCATAGCCTTCTTTGAAGAGATTTATGGCGTTGCTGCCACGTTGACCCAGGTCAAATACCGATTCAGTCTCTCCTGAAGGAATACCAATTCCGCCATCCTGGATTTTGATTTTAAAGAACTCGGCATTGGGTTGTGTGGGGATGTCGATAATGATGTTGATTTCGGGATCCCCCTGTTTCTTTTTATATTTTATCGCATTGCGCAGAAGGTTCATGATGACGTGGCGCATGCTGTCAATGTCCAACTTAATTGTCGGAACTTTACTTCGACCAAGTATCTTCGGTTTGAAGTTGCTGTATTTCTTCAGCAGGAACAAATCAGGATATTCAAGGCTCAATGCCTCAACGCTGGGGGCGATAATGTCTTTGAAAAGAGACGTTTCTTGCAGGTGAATTTGTTTTCGGCCGAATAGAGTAAAGGTCATTTCGGCGACCTTCTCAAGACGATTGGTCATTGTTCGGGCTCTAGCCAAGAAGAATTCCAAATCACTGGCCCAGCCTTTTACCACGGCTTCGTGGTGGAGCGCGGTGTCGATGGCGCCGTCGATTGATGAAATGGTGGACTTTATTTCGTGGGCGATGATTTCCAGATTGGTCCGGTCCTTATGATAGGCTTGGGTCAAGTCGACATAAAGGCCGATCAGTTTAACGATCGATTCAGTGATAAACACTTCCTTTAAATTGAAAGGACGATAGATAGGGGGATCATTGCTGACCTGATAATTGACGGCACGAAACACGCCGATGACATCGCCGGCAATGTTCTTTATCGGCACTCCGATCCACCCTTCATATTTCCCATCAGGCGCTTCACCGAATTTAATTTTCGATTTGAAAGAATTTTCTTCAGGGTCATTTGCATTTTTAAAAGTAAGCGTACAGCCTCTCTCGGCAACTTTACCGGTAGCGCCTTCGCCGATGTTGTAACTGACTTTTTCCTCAGGA
Source organism: bacterium (assembly GCA_036725605.1). Classification (GTDB taxonomy): domain Bacteria; phylum Lernaellota; class Lernaellaia; order Lernaellales; family Lernaellaceae; genus CALBTQ01. Next base: position 76,144 of record DAIMDW010000009.1, on the reverse strand, counting down.
AAATCGGCGGTGGAGGCAATCAACTCCAGACGGTCGCTGATGTTTCGTAAAAAGACGGAAGCTCCGGCAATACGGGTCGATTCCTTGATTATATCAAGAATATGTTTTAAATATCGTTCTTCCTCCCAGGCCTTGGGTTGAACCGTGGCAATAATTTTATTTGACAGATTCGACCAATTTTTATAATAGGTTGAGTCGATAGCATAACCGATTTGTCCAACGATAAAATTAACAAAATTGCTGGAGGATATTAAATTTTTCGTAGATTTATTATCCATAAATCCCAATAGAGCGCCAATGACACCGATTTGTTCTTCTCCATGTAATTTTAAGGCTCCATGATCATTTTGAATTTTGCCGAAAAGCGGATAAAAAATTGGTGGAGATAGATTCATATTCTCAAATACACTTTCGAAGCTTTCCAGCTCCTTTTTTCTTATTTTACTGTTTTCTTTTACGAGCTTGGTAATTCGAGTGTAATCCCAGGGCACCTCCTTGTTTTCTATATCCAGTTTGTGAAATTTGTCATTGATGGGAAGATAAAATCGATCGAGTTCGGCAAGATTGAAATTATATCCCGCCATAATCACCAGATGATCATTGTCGTGATCGATTAATGTTGCCAATGCCGAGGTAAAGCGTGTTTCCACGCAAAAGGCTTCTAATCCGGTATTTAAAACACGATGAATATTGCCTATACTATTTTCCATAGCGGAAGTAAGTTTTTTTGCCGTTACATCCCGAATGGAGCCGACGGAAAATCTCCGTTCATTTATTTCGATTTTTTCGACAGTCGTTTCAAAAAATACAACTCGATTTTTATCGTCGGCTCTTTGCCCCATAAACACATAGAGTTCTTGTTTATATTCTGGATCTGATTTTCGTTTACGTAGTATGCTTTTCAGCCTGCCATGTTCACCGGGATGAACAAAATCAAAATATTGTTTCCCAACAATTTCTTCAGTGGAAGCACAGCCTAATAAATGATTCATATTGTCGGTGGCGTACACGAACTGTTGGCTTTCCAGATCAAGAATATAAATCCCTTCCATCACAGCCTTGTGCCAGGCTTCTTCACCGAAATCCCTGATGATGCCGATTGTTCCTAGTAATTTTTTATACCCGATATTTTGCATAAAGTTGAAAGTGACAAGGAGTCGTTTATTATTTTTACATATTAGGGTTAAAACAATTTTTTTGACTGACTCATTCTTGCCGGATTTTATTTTGGCGAACAATGAGGAAAATTCTTCTATATTATCGGAAGATATAAGATCAACAAAGGATGTGTTGATTAAATCTTCTGATTTATATCCGAGCATAGATTCGACTGCGCCGGAAATCGTAAGAATTTCAAAAGTCGGATCAAGATAAATTAATAAATGTCCTTTGTAAGAATTGAATAATTTTGTAAATGCTGTTTGATAATATAATTTATTATTATAGGCTTGAATAATCTGACTTGCAAAATTAAGGGTCCGAACTTTTACCACTAAGCCCATGGGATTCGGTTCCGCTAATGGCACAACCTCGAATTCAGTGTCGTAATTAGTGTCATTGAGCGGATTGGGCATGCGAAGGACGCCTCGCGTTCCAGGCGCAATGTCTAACTTAGAATCTCTATATTCAAGAAGTAAATGTCCTTCACCGTTTATACTAAGCAGAAAGACCGAAATTTCATTAATCTCGTTGTTGTCCTGATTCTTAAAAATACACTTAGCTGGTAGGTGAGCAATTTTTTGTCGTCGAGAACTGCGGCGGTCGGGTATATAGGTCATTTAAAATCTCTGTTGAAATAGGGTGATATCTTGCTTATTACAGTTTAGTTACATGAGTATGATACTTTGTCAATATTGTTCTTGATAATATACATGGAAGAGAAGATGTGTATAAATCCAGCCAGATTTTGTGGTTACTAAAGAGGTCGTTATGCTTTGATTATCTTGTGTCCTCCATACGGCTGGGGTACACTTTTTGCGCTACCGGGATGGGCAGGAAGAGGAGGCGGTGATGAACAGGCGCAAGGTGTTGCTTGGTGCGCTGGCGTTGTTGGTTTGCCTGACGACGTCCGCGGGGGCGCAGACCGTCGAGGAGACGATTCTCGCCGCCTTTGCCCGCGTGAGCGACGCCGAGTTGGAGAGCGACGCCCGCGTGCTTTGCGGCCTGGAGCCCTACGACGGGGAGTTGATCGCCAATCGGCGCGTCGGCAATCCGCTGCACGATCTGACCACCGATTACCTGGTCGAGCGCTTTGAGACGATGGGCTTTAGCGCCTGGCGCGAGGAGTTCACCTGCGGCGCCTACACCTGCACCAACGTCGTCGCGCAACTCGACGGCGAGCAGACGCCCGAACGCATCTGGGTCGTCGGCGGACATTACGACGATGTGGGCAGCGGCGGGCAGGGCGCGGTGGACAACGCGTCGGGCGTGATCATCGTGCTGCAGACGCTCAATGCGCTACGCGAATACGGCTTCCGCGATTCGCTGCGCTTCATCCTGTTCGACGGTGAGGAAATCGGCCTGCTGGGCAGCTACTATCACGCGCAGCGGGCGCGGGCGCGCGGTGACGACATCCAACTGCTGATCAACCTCGATCTGCCCGGCTGGCGTACCGCGCCGCTCAACGCGGCCTTCGCCAACTCCGATTGGCCGAGCTGGCCGTTGATGAACGAAATGAACCGCGTCGTGCTCGATTACGATTGCGGCTCCGGAATGATCGGCGTGCCCGCACCGTCGCTGGATTCGTCGAACCATGCGTCGTTCTGGGAATACGGCTATCGGGCGCTGATCGTCGGCAGCCTGTTCTCGCTGACCGGCTTTATGCACACGCCCGAGGATAATTTCGACAAACTCGACCTGGAACAATGCGCCAACGTCACGCGGATGGTCGTGGCCACCCTCGGCGAGCAGGCGGGCATTCTTCCCGAAGCACCCGACGACGACACGGTGGACGACGACACGGTCGATGATGACATGGTCGATGATGATGCGACCGACGATGACGTTATCGATGACGACACCGTAGACGACGATGCAGTCGACGACGACGACGATGACGATGACGATGGGTGTGGGTGCTAGGAATGCGGAACGACTGATATGCCTCACTTCGTTCGGTGAATCAGTACCACTCGTCGCGCGCTTACCCGGCCATGTTTTTGCGCGCGAGCAGGTCGAGCGCGTGGTCGATTTCCTTGGTGCGCCGCGCCTCGTCCCAGCCGAGCTTGTCGCCGACGATCGCCGCCGTTTTTTCCACAGCCTCGCGTGAGAGCAGACCGGTGTTGCCCAAGCCGATGCGCCGCCAGAGCACGTCTTCGAGCGTCAGCGCCATCTCCTGCTCGACGGCGAGCACCGCCGCCGCGGCGGGCACCGGCTCGCGTTCGTCGAGCCGCGCGGCCAGCGTCGCGTTGCCCATCAGCGCGAAGACCTCGTCGCGTCGTGAGCCGAAGTCGAGGCTGAGGCGTTCGACCATCTCCTTGTCCGTTTCCGGATGCGCCTGTTCGCCCTTGACCACGAAGTCGTCCCAATAGGGGATGTTGCCGCCGGGCAGCGGCTTGGCGGCGGTCGGGCAGGGCACCGCCGGCTTGCCCAGTTTGGTCAGCGCCAAGTCGACGAGCTGCTGGGCGAGGTGCCGGCTGGTCGTGTACTTGCCGCCGATCACCGTGACGAACCCGTTGATCTTGTCGTCTTTGGCGTGGTCGTAAATTTCGTATTTGCGGCTGGCGTCGTAGCTGGACAGCTCGACCTCGGTCTCGTCCTCGACGATCGGCCGCAGGCCGCCGTAGGTCCAGGTCACGTCGTCCATGGTCACCTGCGCCGCCGGATAGGCCTCGTTGATCTCGCGCAGGAAATCCTCCGCCGCCGCGTGCGTCACCGTGTAGTCGTCGGGCGTGCCTTCGTAGACGCTGTCGGTCGTGCCCGCGAGGGTCAGGCCGCGCCAGGGAATGAGGAAGAAGTGCCGGCCGCCGCTCGTGCGCAGCACCACCGCGTGTTTGTCGATCACCTTGCGGAAAACCAAATGGATGCCCTGGCTGCGCAGGACCTTCTTTTTGTGCGCTTCGCCCAGCGCCATGCCCGACAGATGGTCGGCCCAGGTGCCCGAGACGTTGACCGTCAGGTCGGCGGTCAGGTCGTATTCGGCGCCGTCGATCAGGTCGCGCACCTTTGCGCCGCTCACCGTGTCGTGCGCCATGTTCAGGCCGACGACCTCGGCGTAGTTGGCCGCCTGCGCGCCGTGCGCCGCCGCGCCCAGCACGAACTCGAGCGTCAGACGCTCGGGGTAATGCATCTGGCAATCGTAATACAGCGCGCCGCCCGAGAGCTTGCGCGGGTCGACGTTGGGCTCTTCGCGCAGCGTGCCGTTTTTCGAAAAGAGCTTGAAGTGCGGCAGCCGCCGTTTCGGATCGGGCAGGTTGGCTTTGTCGTAGCTGAACAGATCGTACAGGATCATGCCCGCCGCGATCATCGGGAAGTTGTTGCTGGTGCCGCGGTAGGTGGGCACGAGAAACGCCTTGGGCAGCACCTGGTGCGGCGCGATCAACGTAAGAATGCGACGCTCGCGCAGGCTTTCGCGCACGAGGCCGAATTCGAAATTTTTCAGGTAACGCAGGCCGCCGTGAATCAGCTTGCTGGTGGCCGCGCTGGTGGCCCAAGAAAAGTCCTTCTTTTCCACGAGGGCGACCTTGAGGCCGCGCATCGCGGCGTCATAGGCCACGCAGGCGCCGGTGATGCCGCCGCCGATGACCAACACGTCGAAGTGGGCTTTGGCCATTTTGGCTAGATCGCGTTGCATGCAAATCACTCCGTTGAAGGTTGAGCGATTGTACGCGTTATGCCGCATTGCGTCAAACGCCTCCGCAATCCCGATGATGAAATTATTTTCTGCGGCAAACGAGGGTAATTTAATCCGTAAACGGCCAGTTGTACACTTCGGCGTTGATCGCGGTGAACGCCGCGACGAGCTGCTCGTAGGGCGCGTCCTGCTCGTCGACCAGACCGAAATTCGAATCCTCGCCGTCGAAGCGGCCCAGCTCCGGTTCGTCCACGTAGGCGAACCAGTGATAACCGACGATGTAATCCGAGTGCGTGCACTGATGCGTGTAGTCGCTCATCCATTCCGTGCGTTGCGTCTGATCGGCGGCGGTCATGAACACCCACGCCGGCGGGAAGGTCGAGGGCGGCACCGCGTCCAGCCCGCGGAACGAAAACTCGCTGATCAGAATCGGCAGATCGGACAGCTCGTTGTAGTTGGCCAGCATGTCTTCCGGCGACACGAAGCGCAGATCGTCCGACAGGTTGTAGGCCAGCCACTGCCACGGCTGCCAGACCATGTAGTGGTTGATCGACATCACGTCGACGTACCGCGCGGCGGCCTCGGCCACCACCCGCGGCGTCAGCCACGACACGAAGCGCGAACCCAGAATCAAATGATCCGGATCCACCGCGCGCACCGCCTCGGTGGTCACCGCGAAGAACTGTTCGGCGACCTCGGCCAGCCACGCCTCGCGATCGTCCGCCTGTTCCTTGGTCAGCGGAATCGGCACGACCTTGCGCAGGTACAGCAGATCGTCCCAGCCGCGAATGTCCAACCCATGCACCGCCTTGAACTCGACGATGTTGTCGGCGTAGCGCGTGCGGAAGAACTGCACCAACACGCGCTTGCCCGGTGAATCGGGCGGCAGCGCGATGTAGTCGGAAAACAGGTCGGCCTGTCGCCGCCAGTCGAAGCCCCAGCGCATTTCGTTGTCCAGGAAGTACCCGATCAGCCGTTCGTCGCCGAGGTAATTGGCGCAGGTCGCGGCCTTTTCCTCCACGTTCTCGTAGAACTCGTCGCTCCAGTAATCGGGCACAAAGCCCGACAGCCAGTCGGCCCCGGACATATACAGAATCGTCGTGTAATACAGCCGATCGCCCAGCAGGCCGTTGTCGCACCAGCCGCCCAGCGTGTTGAAGTTCCAGCTTTCCAGCCGGTCGGCGGCCGTCTCGGCCCAGGCCTCTTCGCTGCCGTAGAGGTTCATGATGTTGACGTGATAGGGCGCGTAGCCCAGGTCGGGGCAATAGTATCCGTCCGGCGTGCCCACGTTGATGCCGGTGGAAAAGAAGCGTTCGCCGTCGGGATCAAACAACCACCAGCGGCCGTCTTCCTGCCCGACGGTGAAATTGGCGGCGCTCGCGGCGGCGGACAGCCCGAGGATTAGCGGCAACAGCAGCGGCAAACAACGAAGCAGGCGATGATGCATGGCGTTTTCTCTCTCCGGTCAAAAAGTCATTTTATCATTTTTCGTCTTGTTCATGAAACGAAAAGGGCAGGGCCACGCCCTGGTCCATCGACGCGCCCGGCTTCTCGCCGATCGAGTAATTGCCCTTGCGCAACTCGATGAACCGCCCGGCCAGTTCCTGCAGATTCTGCGCGGTGAACGCGTGCCAGATCCACTCGGCTTGCTGGTCGGTCAGTTTGGCGAACGAGGCGTAGGCCGGGTCGCCGTCCAGGTCGCGGCGCAGCAGGCCGATCACCCCGCGCTCGCCCACCGGCAGCCACGACAACCGGTAGCGGATGCGCGTGCGGCGGTCGGTCATCAGGTGCTTTTGCGCCGCCGCGCCGATGTTGTTGGACACCCACTTCTCGATGCCGACCGGGCCGGCGGGCATCAGACCAGGCCAGGCGTAGATCACCGCCGGCGCGCGTTCGAGCACGTAGTCGATGTCGTATTTTTCATGCCCGGTCAGCGCCTCGCCGGTGGGCACGTCGGTGTGCGCGATGTGCGTGTCGGTCAGCCCGACCAGATCCAGCACGTAGCGATGCGTGCAGTAACCCATCGCGCCGATGGGCAGCGTCGCGACCATCGCGTCGGGCGGCAGCGTTTCGTCCAGCAGCGCGCCGACCCTCTTCCAATCGCGCGTATTCTGTACGATGTACGCGTGCACCGAGCCCTGCGGCGGGAAAAACGCAACGTAGTACACCGTCTGCACGACCACGAAGACGAGCGCCGCTTTCAGCAATTTTTGCCCGTACGGCTGCGGCGCTTCGTTGGGCGGCGCGGTGCGTCGGCGGTTGATCGTCACGCCCACGCCGTACCACCAGGCGACCAGCACCATCGGCGCGAAGGCCGGCAGCAAAAAGCGGTGATAGGGGAAGAAGTCCGCGCCCACCAGCAGCACGTAAGCGGCCGACGTGGCGATCATCCCCGCCATCAGCTTCACCCAGCGCGGCGCGGGGCGCGTTTTGCGCGCGATGTAAAAGGCGATCGCGCCCAGCAGCGGCACGACCATGCCGAAGAACCAGCGGAACAGATAGCGCACGCCGGTCTTGGTCAGCGTCAGGCTGGTCTTGGTCACCTTCGCGTAAAAGGTGTTGGGCAGCGGATAGCCGAAGTACGACCAGCGCCACAGCCAGTAACCGCCGAACAGCCCCAGCACCAGCGCGCAAAAGACGATCGCCTTGCTCCAGGCGAATTTGCGCGGGCCCGCGATCCACGTGCTGATCGCCAGCGGCACGGCGACCAGAATGCCGTCGGGCCGCAGCAGGCCGGCCGCGACGACCAGCAGCGCGCTCGCCCACGGCCACGAGCCCCGCTCGCGTTCGACCAGGTGCATCTTCGCCGCCGCCAGCCAGGCGAGGGCGACCAGCGGCATCTCCATTCCCGAGAAAGTCCAGGCCAGCGCCGTGTTGCCGATCAGGATGAAGCCGATGGCGAAGCGGCCGGTCATGCCCACCGCGCCGCCGTCGCGCCGCCGGATGAACGTCCAGGCGATCAGCGTCAGTCCGGCCCAGGCGAGGATGTTCAACAACACCGCCACCAGGTCCAGGCGGGACGTCAGCCGCGCGAAGGGCGCCAGCAGCGCCATGTGCAAAAAGGCGGTGCAGCCCTCGACGCGCTCGCCGGGGTTGAAGACGATGCCCTCGCCGGCGGCGAGGTTGCGCGCGTAGGTGTAGGTGATCCACGCGTCGTCGACGATGCCGAAGGACGACAGCGCCAGGCGGCCGAGCTTGATTTTTCCCGCCTCCAGCGGCGGCAGACGGTCGTCGATGCGCCCGGTGAACATAAAGAACTGCCACAACGCGACGAGGATCAGCGCGAAGAGCAAAAAGAGTTTCAGGTTCCGGCGCATCCAAGCTCCTTGGCGGAGTTCCGAAAAAGCCACGGACGGCCTTTTCGCGCGGTCCATGGATGGACCGCCATTTTTCGCCATGCGGAAAATGAAGGGAAACAAAAACCGCGCTTTTTGTTTCCCGTGGTCGAAAAAGCCACGGACGGCTTTTTCGACAATTAAAAACGTCAAATTATAGGCGCGCGCGCGCATGCTGTCCACGCGCAAAGCAAGCCAATTATTGAGTCGACGACGATCGGTTCAAGGCCGGTGCTCGGTGAGGTTTGACTCCATTGAAAAAACCTCGCTTATTGGCTAAATTGAAATATCAATCAAAACCCGTGCGACGATATTGACGTTTAAGAACACGACGAGAGTAATTATGTCTGAGGACGCGTCAGCACAATCTCTTCTTCGTCAATTGTTTTCCATCCCCCTCGAGGACAATCGCCACTTGGTGTATGCCCCGCTCAAGCGCTTGGCGTTCATTGCCAACGGCGCGCTTGTCAATCGTCTTTACGATCTGACGGTTCGAACCGCCGACGAACTGAAAGCGGAAACCGTGCCGTCGGAACTCCGGTTTTTGGCGGATCTCGATTTTTTTACTCCGGCGTCTTTGCCGGACGACGATCTGCCCGGCAACCAAACGCGCTACGATGCGGTGATTTTGTTTCTCACCAACCAATGCAATTTGCAGTGCACCTATTGCTACGCCCGCGCCGGCGAGTACGAATCCCGGAGCATGCCTTGGGAAATCGCCCAGGCGGGGATCGATCATGTGTTGCGTGAGATGGACCGAAACGGCGCAACACATTTCACTCTTGGTTTTCACGGCGGCGGCGAGCCGACGATGAATTGGCCGGTGCTGACGCGGGCGGTCGCCTACACCCGCCAAGAGACCGATCGTCGCGGCTGGGGGCTGTCGGTCAGCGGTTCATTCAATGGCTATTGGTCGGAAACGGTCCGGCGGACCATCATCGACACATTTACCGATTTAAGTCTTTCCTTCGACGGTTTGCCGGAGATTCAGAGCCGCCAGCGACCGGCTCGCGGTAATGAAGGCAGCGCCGAGCGGGTGATCGATACGTTACGCGCGTTGGATGAGGCCGAAATGCCGTATGGCATCCGGATGACGGTCACGAGGCAGTCGGTCGATCGACTGCCCGAGAGCATAGAGTTTATTTGCCGCCATTTTCGCCCGCGCACCATTCAGGTCGAACCCGTTTTCCCGCAGGGCCGGGCCATGGACGAGGCGATCATCGACCGGCCCGAGAGGTTTATCGAGGCGTTCATCGACAGCTATGATCTTGCCGCGGCGGCGGAGATCAACCTGTTTTATTCCGGCGCTCGCCTGGAGGCGCTCACCCGCCGGTTCTGCCTGGCGCCCACGCGGGCGCTGGTGCTTACGCCCGAGGGCGACGTGACGACGTGTTTCGAAATCTACAGTCGCCGGCATCCGCACTGCGAGCGCTTTTTCGTCGGGCAATACCAGCCCGACGCGGGATTCGTCATCGACGAAGAGAAACTGCACCGGCATTTCGCGCGGACGGTCGATCGACTGCCGTATTGCGAGGCCTGTTTTTGCAAATGGCATTGTGCGGGCGATTGTGCGGCGAAAACGTTTGCCGAGGACAACGGCGGCTTTCAATCATCGGAGCGATGCCGCATCAACTGCGAATTGACGAAATACCTTTTGTTGAAACGGATTCAGGAATCGCCGGGGTCGATTTGGCTGGGAACGTCTATTCAGCCGGAGGAAAGCCATGAGTAACTTCACCAAGCCGGAATTTCGCTTTCAGCGCGTGATGTCCGACGGCTCGCAAGAAGAGCCGCAGGTGCTGGAACTACACGACATCAAGTACGACTGGAAAATGGGCCGTCGCGGTTTTTTGCTCACCGGCGGACTGGTCGGCGCGGTGCTGGCGGCCGGCTGTTCGATGCCTGCAATCACGTATTTACCCCAAGATAAGCAAAAAAAGGAGATTAACTCGTGCGAAGGCATTTCCGCCCATCGTGCTGATAGCCGCATTAAGGTTGCCTTCACGCCGGACGGGAAAAAAATGATCTCCCGCAACGGCGATTACGAGGAAAAAGAAATTAAAGTCTGGGAATTTCCAAGCGGTCGCTTGTTGGAAAAAATGAAAGCTTACGGCCATTTTATCCAAAGTCCTACGGGTAAATATATTGCCGTAAATGAGGACTCATGGAAAAGAAAGATTCTTGTTTATACGCCGGATGGAGAATCGGTGGCCCAAATAAACAATAAACTGGAAATTGATGCAATGGTCTTCAGTTCTGACGGTAAAATTCTGGCGACTGTTTCAAACTCCAAACTGATTAACATCTGGTCCATTCCGTCCGGTGAATTGCTGCATCAGTTGAAGCCCGGCGGCCCATTTTTGGGGCAAAATCTGGCCTTTTTGCCGACAAACAATACGCTGGTAAGCAAGACGGAAAAGGATTTTGTTTTTTGGAATGCCGAAACAGGTGAAATAACCGACCGCAAGATATGCGAATGCAAGCTAAAAAAAATGATTGTCTCCGCCGACGGCAAATGGCTGATCGGTAAAAGCGATTCGGGTGTCCTATATGTGTTCAACATAGCGAACTCTCGAATCGAATACGAATTCAAAATCGACGACAACTACGCGCTCAGTAAAAACGGGCGCTTTCTGGCTTTCTGCACGCCGGACGGTTATTTTTGCGTTGCGGACCTGGCGACCGGTGAAGAAACATTTCGCGTGAACGTCAATGTCGAAAAGAAAAAATATTGGAGTAGTTACTCTTTTGCGATCAGCAACGACGGTACGCTGGCGGCCTATATCGTTGGCGAGAAGGAGGCCCGGGTATGGGATACATCCACAGCCGAGTTAAAGCAAATCTTTTCCAGTGAATCGGACAGATTCTACAATATATATTTTTCGCCCGATGACAGATATTTCGTCATTACAAACTATGAAAACATTATGATTGGGGATATGAAATACGGACAAATCATTGCCTGTTTGTTCGATAAAGAGACCGTCAAAGAGGATCATGAAGTAACACAGTACAAAGCGACAGACCAATACGGGCAGGTCATTGTCTGCACCTTGCCCTGCGGCTCGCCATTACCGCCGGGGGCTATCTGCACATGCAATTGCGTGGCCGGCACGTATGTTCGTCCCGAGGATAAAGAGAAGAAGAAAAAACCCCGCCGGGGCGGTTCGTATCGGTATTGTTCCTGTAACAAAATCTGCACCTGCGTACCGGTCAAGTAAACAAAGCCTTGCCGGTTTGGCGAGTGTGTTACAATTCCGCTTGTTGTACATCCATGTAAATATCCCGGCCGCAGGAGGTCTACGATGAGCGATTTCGGCAAACCGGAATTTCGTTTCCAGCGCGTGATGTCCGACGGCGCGGAAGAAGAGCCGCAGGTGCTGGAGCTGCACGACGTCAAGTACGACTGGAAAATGGGCCGTCGCGGTTTTTTGCTCACCGGCGGGTTGGTCGGCGCGGCACTGGCGGCCGGCTGCATGATGCCGAAGATCCAATACGATGCAACCGACAACCTCGCCGAACTGCCGGATCCGCTACCGGAACCACAAGTCGGCGGCTGCGAAGATGTCGTTGCTTATCTATATCGAAGCAATATTCAGATCGCCTTTACTCATGATAAAAAATTACTTTCCCGGGGTGCGGATAAGGCCGGAAGAGAAATTAAATTTTGGGCTTTCCCCTCGGGGCAATTGCTGGAAACGTACGAGGGCTGCAAATCTTTTGTTCTCAGCCCTGACGGCCGATATCTGGCCACAACGAAAAAAGGTTGTGAAATCGGCATCATTTATGATTTGACCACGGGACAACGTATCGAAATCGAACACGAAGGATACATTGCCAAAATGGCGTTCAGTCCCGACGGTCAAATAATTGCTGCCATATCGATCGATAAAAAAATGAAACTTTGGGAAATTCCTTCCGGTCGATTGTTAAAAACAACGACCGCCGAGTTAATAATGCCTACTTACCTCGCGTTCGACCCGACGGGCAACTTGCTGCATCTTGTCGGACACCATCAATTGACCTTGTGGGACGTCGCTTCCTACACCGTCAAAAAATCAATTGAACTCAAGAAATTTGCCGATGAGGCGCTGCTCGCTGCCAACGGCCGTCGGCTGATCACCGTCGATCGGTTTGATCTTATCCAAGTATGGGATGTCCCGGAATATCGCCTGCGGCATACGATCGTGTGCACCGGATTCTTCACCCTGAGCCGGGATGGACGTTTGTTGACCTATCAAGGCAAGAACGACATTTCGCACATCTTCGATCTGCTGCTCGACAAAGACATTCGCCAGATAAAAGGAAGTTTGCCTTCGATCAGCAGCGACGGCAAATTGGTGGCGACCTACTTCTTCCGGGACAAGAACGTTATCGTCTGGGAAGTCGACAGCGGAAAAGTGCGCCATGTTTTTTCCGTCGGCGAGAAAAAAATTACCTCGCTGAAATTTTCTCCCGACAATCGGTATCTGGTTGCCACCCGAGACCAACGCATCGGCATCTGGGATTTACAGGCGGACGAGTTCGTCACCTGTTTGTTCGATCGTGAGGCAACGGAATTCGAGAAAAAAGCGGTGCAATTCACCGCGACCAACCAATACGGTCAGGAGATCGTGTACACCCTGCCCTGCGGTTCGCCGCTGCCGCCGGGAGCCGTTTGCACGTGCAATTGCGTGGCCGGCACCTATGTTCCCCCCAAGAAGAAAAAGAAAACGCCAACCGGTGTCGGCGGTTCGCACCAGTATTGTTCCTGCGATAAAATCTGCACCTGCGTACCGATCTATTATTAGAAACGTCTTGTCGATCTGGAGCATCCGTGCGGCGTTGTGTTACAATCCGCCCGGGTTCCGCGCCGAGGAAGGGAGAACGTGCGCCCATGCATCGAATCGTTTTGGCGTTGTTGACCGTGTTGTTGCTGCTGTCGGCCTGCGCGACCACGCAAAGCCCGCTGGCCACCAGCGCGCGCGACCTCAAGTCGCTGGCCGGCGTGTGGGAAGAGGAGTGGCCCGGTCAACAGGAAAAAGATCGTTACCGCATCGAGATCGTCGACGAACGACCGCGCATCACGCCGCTGACCCGTCAGGAAAAGCAACGCGTGCGCGACGTGTACTTCCAGCACAAGCGTCTGACCTTCTACCTCGAACTGGACGGCTCGCCGGTCTATTACGACCTGGTGCTGGCCGACGAGGGCGTGCTGGCCGGGCGCGTCAAAGGCGGTAAGGAAAATTACGACGAACCCGTGCACTGGTATCGCGTGGAGTAAAGCGTCCGCCATGTTCCGCCGCATCGTTTGGTTGCTGACCTGCATCGCGTTTTGTGGGCTGAACGCCTGTGCGTCCGCCCCCGCGCCGCCGGTCGTCGAGGTCCCGGCCGAATTGCCCGCGCCGCCGCCGTCGCCGGAAGTGTTGCGCTGGGCCGGCGATTGGGTCGAGCACTGGCCGGGCGTGCCGGGCGAGGATCGTTACCGCATCACGCTGACCGACATGGGCCGCACGCTCAACCTCGAACCGCTCACGCGCACCGACCGGCAGGTTTTCGGCGACTTCCAGTGGGACGGCGTGACGTTGGGTTTCGTCCTCTACCTCGACAACAGCCCGCTGCATTACCGACTGGAGATGGACGAATCCGGCGACCTGCTCCACGGCATCGTGCAGATGCCCGACGGCGCGATGAAACGCTGCGAATGGCGCCGGCGCGGCACGGTGAAGCCCGATCCCGTCGCCTGGGAACCGACCCCGTCGCCGACCGAGGATACCGACGTCTGGCTCGGCCTGTGGGAGGAATCCTGGCCCGGCCGGCGCGAGCATGATCGTTATCGCATCGCGACCGAAGACGACGCGCTGGTCGTGCGTCCGCAAACCGACCGGCGTTTCCAAACCGTTTCCGACCTGCAATTGCGCGACGGCGCGCTCACCTTTCGCCTGCAGTACGGCGGCAACGAGGTCGTCTATCGCCTGACCGTCCGCGACGCCGACACCCTGCACGGCACGGCGCGGATGAAAAGCGGCAAAGAGGTCGAAATTCTCTGGACCTTCATCGAGCCGTAGTTGCCAGCGCCCGCCGCCGTCTGCTACCGTGGACCCTCATTGAATTGCCTCGAGGCGACATGAAAACGATTCCCTGGCTCTTGCTTCTACCGCTGGTTTGCCTGTTGGGCGCGGCGTGCAAAACCGTGACCGTCGTCGAGCAGCCCGTCGTGCCCGTCGCCGCCGATCCCTGGCTCGGCGAGTGGGTGGAATTCTGGCCGGCGGAAACCGATCCCGACGTCTACAGTCTCGATCCGGACGACGGCGAGCTGCGCGTCACGGCGCGCACGCACGTGCAGGCGCAACGCATCGAGCGCGTGCGTCGCGAGGGAAACGAGCTGTCGTTCGTCGTCCACGTGACCACCGCCGCCGGCGCGGTCAAGGAACTGCGCTATCGTCTGACTGTCGAGGACAACGGCGAGGTGGCCTACGGCACGGTGGAATTCCTCGACGGCAGCACCAAGGAAGTGCAGTGGCACAAGAAGCGGCAGCGGCTCGACGGCGACGCGCTGCTGCAGCCGCAATACGACATGCGCACCGAGGATTGGGTCGGCGAATGGTCCGAGGATTGGCCGGGCAGCGCGACCCACGACCTGTACCGCATCGAGGAAAGCGGCGACGATCTGGATTTGCACCCGTTGTCCAACGCGGGCAAGCAGACGGTGGAAAACGCGACCTTCGGGGCCAACCGCCTGCGCTTCACGCTGCATTTCGGCGAGATGACCTACGACTATCTGCTGGTGCCCGTCAGCGCCGGCGTGCTCAACGGCCGCGTGCAAATGAGCGGGCCGGCCACCGAAGGTCGGCCGCTTGTCGAGTTCGTGCAGTGGCGCAAGGTCGAACCGTAACGAACGCCGGGGCGATTTGTCCGCGGGTGGGCGAATGGTTACAATAGCGGGAAAGAATATCGGGAAGGTGGATTTCATGAAACGATTTGCCTTGATCGCGATGGCGGTGCTGTTGGTTGCCGGTCTGGCCGGCTGCGCTTCGATGGGAAAGCCCGTTGCTCCAGCCGGCCTGACGCTCGACGCCTGGGTCGGCCAATGGGTGGAATACTGGCCCGAGGGAGACGATCACGACATCTACTCGGTGATCGTCGCCGACGACGGCCGCACCCTGCAACTGACGCCGGTGACCAACGCCGGGCGGCAGGAAATCTCCCAGATCGAATGGGATGGCCGCACGCTGAAATTCATCTTGCGTTACGACAATAAAATCTGGGCGTACAACCTGACCATGTCCGACGACGGCAAGATGCTCTATGGCATGGTGCGTCGCGAGGACGGCGATGTGCGCACGCTCAAGTGGGTCAAGGAAGGCAACGAGCCGTGGCCGCCGCGCCATCAATTGTCGATCGACTACGAACTCAAACCCAAGGAGTGGGTCGGCGATTGGCTCGAACAGTGGCCCGACGCCAACGACCAGGATCGATACCGCCTGGCGTTGCTGCCCGGCCGCGATACGCCGGTGCTCATGGCCATCACCCGCCCGGAAAAACAGGCGCTCAAATCCGTTACGTGGGACGGTCGCCGGCTGACCTTCATCCTCGATCTGGATTACAACCTCATCCATTACGAGCTGGTCGCGAAAAACAAAGACCTGCTGATCGGCGTTGCTTCCAGCCCCGAGGGCAAGGTGAAGAAAATCACCTGGCGGCGCGTCGCGGACGTCAAGCCGGTGAAGTTCGAACTGGCGTCCTGGGCCGGCACTTGGGAAGAGACGTGGCCCAACCGCGAGCCCAACGATCAGTATCAGTTGAAGCTGGTCGGCGAAAACGGCATCGAAATTCTGCCGCTGTCCAACGCCGAAAAACAGACGATCGAGGCGATCCAATTCACCGCCGAATCGTTGCGGTTCAAGCTGACCTTCAACGACAACCCGATTCTTTACACGCTGCTGCCCGAAGACGCCGACACCTTGCGCGGCACGGTCGAACTCAACACCGGCCGCATCCGCACCATCACCTGGAAACGCACCACCGGCGGCAACGGCGGCAAACTCGCCCTGCTCACGCCGTAGGGTAGATTCGTACCCATTTGTTTTCCAACACAGCTTTCGCCGGGCGGCGAAAACTGTGGCACACGGGAAAAACAGTCATTCTGAGTCACGCGTTTCACGTGACGAAGAATCTATGTACGCCAACGAGAGATCCTTCGCTGCGCTCAGGATGACTTGCCCGTGTGCCACACTTTTGGCGATAGCCAAAGGTGTGCGGAGCGTATAGGCCGAGAATGAACCGCCGTGAAAATTAATTCTCCCGCCGTCTTTTCCGCGCCGCGCGGATCGTGTAAAACATGCACGCCATGACGTTGTTAGCCGCCGAGAATCTGAACCTGAATTTCGGTCCCAAGACCATTTTGTCCGGGGCCGGGTTCATGATCAATTGGAGCGAACGCGTGGGCGTGATCGGCCCCAACGGTACGGGCAAATCCACGCTCTTTCGCGTGCTGATCGGCCGGCAGCAGCTCGACGACGGGCGGCTGCATTTCGCGCGCGGCGTGCGCCTGGGCTACCTGCCGCAGGACGTGCTGGAGATCGGCGGCGGCACGGTGCTTTCGTCGGTGCTCGCGGCGGTGCCGGGCAAGACCGACATCGAGCGGCGCCTGCAGGAAGCGGAAGAGGCGCTCAAGGCGTCGCACGACGGCGACGAGCAAATGGACCTCGCGCAGCAGATCGCCGATCTGCACGAACGCATCGAGCGTTTCGAAACCGAATATTCGCAGCACGAGGCCGAGCGCATCCTGATGGGCCTGGGCTTTCGCACCGGCGATTTTCTGCGGCCGCTCGCCGAATTTTCCGGCGGCTGGAAAACGCGCGCGGCGCTGGCCGGCCTGCTCTTCAAGCGTCCCGACCTGCTGCTGCTCGACGAGCCGACCAACCACCTGGACGTGCCCAGCATGGTCTGGCTCGACGAATTTTTGCGCGGCTTCAACAACGCGATCATGCTCATCAGCCACGACCGCACCTTCATCAACCGCCAGGTCGACCGCGTGCTGAGCTTCGAGGTCGAAGGCCTGCGCGCCTACAGCGGCAACTACGACGAATACCTGCGCCTGCGCCGGCAGGAGCAGGAAGTGCTGCGCGCCGCCAAACGCAACCAGGACGCGGAAATCCGTCAGGCCGAGGCGTTCATCCGCCGCTTCCGCGCCAAGAACACCAAAGCCCGGCAGGTGCAAAGCCGCATCAAAAAAATCGAGAGGATGGAGCGCATCGAGATCGACCAGGAGCGCGCGTCGCTCGGCTTCACCTTCCCGCCCTGCGAGCGCATCGGCAAATTGGCGATCACGCTCGAGGGCGTCAGCAAGTCCTTCGGCGATTTGCATCTATATACGAACTTCTCGGCCAACGTGCCGCGCGGCGACCGCATCGCGATCATCGGCCGCAACGGCGCGGGCAAAACGACGCTGCTGCGCATGATGGCCAGGGAACTTGAACTTGACGCGGGCACGGTCGAATTCGGCAGCAACGTCGAACTGGCCTATTACGCACAGCATCACACCGAGAAGCTTGACCCCACGCGGTCGATCCTCGACGAGGTGTGGCGCATCGTGCCCTCGATGAGCCAGACGCGCGTGCGCAACATTTGCGGCGCGTTCCTGTTTTCCGGCGACGAGGTCGACAAACGCGTGGGCGTGCTCTCCGGCGGCGAGAAGGCGCGCGTGGCGCTGGCGCGGCTGCTGGTCAAGCCGGGCAACGTGCTGTTGATGGACGAGCCGACCAACCACCTCGACCTGCTCTCGTCCGAGGCGCTGGCCGAGGCGCTGGAAACCTACGACGGCACGCTGGTGTTCGTCAGCCACAACCGCGCGTTCATCAACCGGCTGGCGACGAAAATCTGGAACATCGAAAACGGTGTGCTGGAGGAGTATCCGGGCAACCTCGAGGATTATCAGTATCACCTCAAGCAGGTCGCCAAGGAGCGCGCCGAGCCGGCCCCCGCCGCGCCCGATCAAACCGCGCGCCCGGCGGCCGCTCCTGCGGAGAAGGCGCCGGTGGTCGACTACGAGGAGCGCAAGCGCCTCAACCGGCAGCGGCAGAAGATCGAGCGGCAGATCAAGGAAACGCAGGAGCGCATCGCCAAGCTGGAAGAGAAGGTCGCCGGTTACGAGGACGAGACCGCGCGCCTCGAAGCGCAACTGGCCGATCCGACGACCTACGACGACACCGAGCGCTACAACACGCTGCTGGACGACTACAACAAGATCAAACAGCGCGCCGACCGCACGACCGTCGAGTGGGAAAAGGTGTTGACCGAGCTGGAAAAACTCGAGCGCGAGTTGGGCAAGCTGCCGACGGTGTGACACTAGGCTTTAAAAACCAAAGCCCAGCATAAGCCGGGCGATAGCAGTGTGGGAATTCCCAGTTGGGCATTGGGTGGTTCAACCATCCCACTGGTATCGCACCCCCTCCAACCGGGCAATACTTGATAATATTATTATACAATAACGTTTGTGTAACAAGCAAAAATGTTTACTATATTATATCATTAAAGTATAAGTGAACGACTTCCGGTTCCCAAAAAAACATGGCGGCGCCTGACTTCAACTCCATCCTCTTTCATATAATGTAACTGCTTATTATTACAAGAGGGCGATTTCGAGATAGGCTGTCCCGAGAAGAAAAACGGTTGACGTTGAAATGGACTTCCGCACAGAACCGTCAAGTCCGCAGAGTGCAGGGCGTCTCTTCAAGCCCGTAGGGCGCAGGTCAATAGCGAAGGGCGAAGCCCTGGTATAAGATAGGGCAAATTCAATCAAACCCCTGAAAGGGGTGCAGGTAAGATTCCTCCGCCCCTGCGGGGCTTGTCGGCTTTGGGCGGGCCGCAATTTCCAGGGCTTCGCCCTTCGCTACTGACCATCCGCCCCTCCGGGGCTCAGGGTGATCCAATTCGGAAGTCGGGAAGGCAATCCCTCACCCCGGGCTGCGCCCGATCCTCTCCCCCGGGAGAGGGCAAAAGCCGGCGAACCCGGTCTCCCTTCTCCCGGTGGGAGAAGGGCCGGGGATGAGGGCGACATACCATCCGCCCCGGCGGGGCTTGTCGGCTCCGCGTGTCCCAATTTCGAAGTCAGGAAAAAGCTTAATATATTATATCATTAAAGTATAAATGAAGGCTTTCAATCCCCGAAAAACATGGCCGCGCGGATGCGGCGCAGGTTCGCGCCCGGATACTTGCCCGTCGCTTTGACCTTGGCCAGCATCTTCTCCGCTTCGGCTTTGGTCGCGCCCGCGTACACGGCCAGGAAATTGTAATCGCGGTTGGTGCCCGGGTAGTACACCGCCCCGTTGATCGAACAACCGTGGCGCGAGGCGAACACTTTGTTGTTCGGGAACAGCTTCTGCGCCGCGCGTCGCTGCCGTTCGTTGAAGTACCCGCCGCATTTCTTTTCGGCGTACGGACCCTCGTCGGGCTCGGCCTTCACGCTTTGCAGAATCACCGCGTAAAACGGCTTGGATTGATATTCTTTCATCCACTCCAACTGCTTGGGCACGCGGAAGGTCATTTCCCACGCATCGAATTTCATCGACTCGGGATCGGGGCACGGCTTTTTCGGATCGCCGCAGACATCGCCCATCGCCGCCCACAGCAGGGCCGGCCCGGCCAGCAGCAGAAAAAGCGTGAGCCGTAATATCGTTCGCTTCATGGCGTTTCCTCCGTTTTCGTATCCCTGACGAAGCAGCCGCGTTGATTGTCGAGCTTGATCGTCTCCCCGTTGTCGCAGGTAACGGTCACCGCTGCGCCGCCGTTTTCCCGCCGCTCCCACTCCGCTTCGAACACTTTGAACATGCACTGATAGTTGCGTTCGCTTCGCCACGCCTGCTCCATCAGTGCGTCGAAATTGGGAATGGCGATCAGCGCCAGCGTGGCTTTGTAGTTGTTCATAAACGCGGTGAGTTCGTCGCCGGCCACGGTCGGCGGTTGCGCCGCGCCGGATTCGAGCCACTTGTTATAACCATCGATGATCCGCGTGATCAGATAGGCGTGCACGCGCATTTCGCGCTTTAGATAAATTGGGGCGATGTGTAGATAAAACCAGCGGGAAAAGATTTTGTCTGTCTGTTCGGCGTTTTTCACGGATAATTCGTGGTTCAATTTTATCAGCAACGGATTGGTTACGGCGATGGCGTTGAGCAGGTCGTTGGCTACGCGGTTCTCGAAAGTGGTGTCAAAAACCATTTTGATTCGATCGTCCTGGGGCAGAATTGGTGCGAGGAAGATGAACGTATCCTCGACCATGGTCTTCATTGCGACGGAAAACATGAGCGGCTCCATGGCCGTCGAATCGCTCAGCCCGTAAATCAAATCGAATAATTTCCACAGACGATCGATCGCTCCGTCGATGTCGCCGCTTTGGGCCTGCAACCGTACTTGCTCCGTTTGCGCACGCACCCATTTGCCGCACTGCGCGAGCGCCAGATCGTCTTCGCTCGGCTCCGCATACTTATCCAATTCTTCCGGAGAGAGCAAAAGCCGTTCGTGATACACGTAAGCAAAGTCGCCGTCGAAGAGGGGCATGATGCGATCGTCGTAGGCGATGACGGCGGCCAGCCTGGCGCGATCCTCGTCGCTGCGCGCCGACGGCGGAGCATCGCAGCTCGGTTGCCAATGCTCCAGTTCGCCATGGGCGTCCAGCGCCGGTTTCATCTCGGCCAGCAGGGCGTGCAGCGCCTCGCGATCGGCCGGCGATTTATTCGCGGCGCGAACGGCCAGCGCAAAGTACTCGTCCATTTTTTTCTCAAGCGCTTGCGGATCCATCGGCGGCTCGGCAATGTAGGGAAAGACAAAGTAGCCCACTGCCGTCAGCGTCGTGATCGCCAGCACCAGCACGACAAACCAGTTGGAGCGCAGCATCGTCATCAAATCGATCTCTCCGATGGGTGGTATAAAGTTATCCTATAAAGAAACTCTCGGTTCGTCCACCCGGATACAAAAACGCGACAATTCCACGCTAACCTGATCGCGGATCGGCGTGTCATAAAGACAACACAGACCCTGCGGGCCTCGGGAGGAAAAATACGATGCAGAAAATTAACCGTTTCCCCACCTTTGTCCTGACGTTGCTGTTGTTGACGCTGTTCATCGGCTGCGGCGGCGATGGCGATGACGACGACGACAACGACGGCGGCGACGACGACGCGACCAACGCCGCTTACGCGATCGTCGACACCAACCAGAACACGTGTTACGACGCCGGCGCGGCGATCTCCTGCGGCAGCGCGTTTGCCGGACAGGACGCGCAATACGACGGCAACCAAGCATCCTACCAGGACAACGGCGACGGCACGGTGACCGATCTGGTGACCGGCCTGATGTGGCAGCGCGACCCCGGCGACAAGGTGAGCTACGCCGAGGCGGTCGCCGGCGCGGACGATTTTTCGCTCGCCGGTTACGACGACTGGCGGCTGCCGACGATCAAAGAGCTGTACTCGTTGATCGAATTCACCGGCGGGGATCCCAGCGGCGAAACGAGCAACGACACCTCGGGCCTGACGCCGTTCATCGACACCGACGCGTTCGTGTTTTCCTACGGCGACCCCGCCGACGGCGAGCGGATCATCGATTCGCAATGGGCCACCAGCAGCATTTACGAATCGACCGTGATGGGCGGCGAGCAGTGCTTTTTCGGCGTGAACTTCGCCGACGGACGCATCAAATGCTACCCGACGTCCAATAAAACCTACTTCGCGATCTACGTGCGCGACGCCGGCGCGTACGGCGAAAACGATTTCGTCGACAACGGCGACGGGACGATCGACGACGGCGCGACCGGCCTGCAGTGGCAGCGGGACGACAGCGGCGAAGCGTTCTCCTGGGAAGAGTCGCTGGCCTATTGCGAAAGCCTCACGCTCGCCGACCACGACGACTGGCGCTTGCCCAACGCCAAAGAGTTGCAGAGCATCGTCGACTACACGCGCTCGCCCGACACCACCGCCTCGGCGGCGATCGATCCGTTATTCAGCGTTTCGTCGATCACCAATGAAGGCGGCGACGCGGATTATCCCTGGTACTGGACCGGCACGACCCACGCGGCGTCCAACGGCACGGGAGGCGCGGCGGCCTACGTCGCCTTCGGGCGCGCGCTGGGTTACATGAACGGCCAATGGATGGACGTGCACGGCGCGGGCGCGCAACGCAGCGACCCGAAGGTCGGCGACCCGGCCGATTATCCCGAAGGGCACGGACCGCAGGGCGACGCGATCCGCATTTACAACTACGCGCGCTGCGTGCGCAACGGCGAGGCCGACGCGAGCGCCGGAGCCGACGACGATGCGACCGACGATGATGCCGTCGACGATGACGACGACACGCCCGCGCCCCCGCCCGACGAGGCCGTCGACGCCTGCGAGGGTCTGAGCCAGGGCGACGATTGCAGTTTCGTTACGCCCGACGGCACGATCACCGGCACCTGCGAGTACATCGAAAACGTGCTGGCCTGCGTGCCTTAGTCCGAAGCCTGTTAAAAAAGAACCGGGGGACGCTCGCCCCCCGGTTTTCTTTTCGTCTGATGCGGCGCTAGATCTGCAGCGCCTTCTCCAGGTACTTGGCGGTGTTGGGATTCTCCTTCTTGAACTGCTCCCACTCGTCCTTGGTGATCATCGCCGGTTCCTTGCCGGTTTCACGTTGGATGGTCTCGTAGGCCGCTTCGATCAGGTCGCGGTTGACCATCGTCAGACCCAGCACCGTGCCGGCGATCTCGCACACGCCGTCGATGAAATCGATGCCGAACACCGTCTGAATGCCGTGCTCGACCAGCACACCGCCCAAAAAGCCAAGCGATCCGCCGACCGCCGATTTTGTCGCTCGATTCATACAAACCTCCTTGGCGGCCGCGCAGATAGGGCCGCAGGGTAATTATCGCAAACCTGATTTAACCGTGCAAGCGAAGAAGGTGAAGCGGAAGAATCTTCTGGAATTACAGGTGGTTGAGGCTGCACTCGTCGGCCACGGCCGCGAGGCATCCCTCTTCCAGTTCGCTGCCCGAGTAGTCGTGGCGATAGTCGAGAATACACTGGGCCACCTGGCGGTCGGCGAGGGTGCCCTTGAAGCAATACTCGCAGGCGCGCTGAATCGCCGAGCCGTCTTCGTAGTCGTCGCACTCGTCGGGATCGGTCAGATTGTCGCAGGCGGTCGGATGGCAGTTCACCTTGCCGCCGCCGTCGTCGTTGTCGTCGTCGTCATCGTCGTCGCCCATGTCCAGCCAGCAGGCGGTCGCGGTCAACGCGGTCAGGGCCAACAAGAAAAACAACACCGCGAGTCGTTTCATCGTTTCGTCTCCTACCAACTGAAGCGGTATCCCACGAACAGCACGTTCGAGGGCGTGATGCCGTTTTCGATTTTGGTGATGTGCAGTTGTTCTTCGAGCACGATCGTCCCCGGCTTCAGGTGGATCCACACGCCGGCCACGGCGCGCGCGCCCAGGCCGATGCCGCGCACGTCGTCATCGTCGATGTCCAGGTTCGTTTCGTCTTCGTGAATGGTGAAGTCGTAATAATTCAGCCCCAGCCCGCCGCCGCCGTAGGGCGTCACTTCGGGCCAGAGTTTGAGCGTGCCGATCGCCCCGACGTACAGCGGCAACCAATGGCCTGACAGATCCGGATCGCCGCCGAAGGCCTGGTTCGCATACAGATACGCGTAGCCGAGCGACGCGGTCAGGTAGACGTCGTTTTTGTTGTCGCGCACCACGCGGCCCCACAGATCGATTTCAAAGGCCGGAGCCAGCACGTCGAAGAACGGCGCGGCCAGACCGACCTTGGGCGTCACGGCGTATTTCGGACCCGGCCGGGGCACGCCGCGGTTTTTCTTGGTCTTCTTTTTGGACGACGATTTTTTCGACGTCGACTTCTTCGTCGCGCTTTGCGTTTCCTGCTTTTTCGTCGACGACGTTTGCGTTCCGGCCTGCGGCCAATTCACGCGGTTCAGGTGGCGCGAGGCCACCCAGCCCCGGCGACCGTCTTCGGTTTGCACCTGGTACCAGCCGGCCTGCGAACCGACGATCGTCACGATCTCGCCCTTGTTGAGCGTGAAGATGACCGCGTACTCGGTGCCGGGACCGCGCCGCACGTTCAGACCGTCGGCGCGCACCTGCGCCTCGCCGCCGTCCGCCCGCGCGATCGTCGCGGGCAGCAACGAAAACACGAACGCCAGCGTCAACAACACGACAAATGAGCGGAGCATGCGAACCTGCAAGGGTTTCTCCTGATTCCGGGTTGTCGAACGTTTTAACCCGTCCGATCCGATCGTTCAAGGCGGGGCCGGTTGCCTGATACAAAATGATGCTTATCGTTAACCCCACGCGGGCGGTGGAGTCCGCAAGCAAGGAGCGACTGGATGTCCGGCGCCATAAAATTATTGCTGGTCCTGACCGGCATCCTCATCGGCAGCGCGTTTGTCTTGATCAATTTTTCGCCCGCCGGCGGAGGGAACGAAGGCATGAGCGGTACGAACAAACTTTCGCCCGAAGAAGAACGGGTGATTGTCCACAAGGGCACTGAAATGCCGTTCACCGGCGAGTACGTCAACCATCACGAAGACGGCACCTACACCTGCAAGCGTTGCGGCGCGCCGTTGTTTCCCTCGACGGCCAAGTTCGATTCGCGCACCGGCTGGCCCAGCTTCGACGAAGCGCTGCCCGGCGCGGTCAAAGAAGTGCCCGAGAAAAACGATTCGCGCACCGAGATCGTTTGCGCCAATTGCGGCGCGCACCTGGGGCACGTCTTCCAGGGCGAAGGCTTTACCGACAAAAACAAGCGCCACTGCGTGAACAGTGTTTCGCTGTGTTTCGTCGCGGCGGGCGACGAGGCGCAGGCGACCCCCGACGCCGCGCCGACCCTGGCCACGGCCTATTTCGCCGGCGGCTGCTTCTGGGGCGTCGAATATTACCTGCAGCAATTGCCGGGCGTGGGCGCGGTTGTCTCGGGCTACATGGGCGGCGCGAAAGACAATCCGTCTTATAAAGAGGTCAGCCGCGGCGACACCGGCCACGCCGAGACGGTCCGCGTGACCTACGATCCGAGCATCGTGTCCTACGAGGAACTGGCCAAACTTTTCTTCGAAATCCACGACCCCACGCAGGTTGACCGCCAGGGGCCCGACGTCGGCCCGCAGTACCGCTCGGCGATCTTCTACAACAACGACGAGGAAAAGCGCATCGCCGCCAAGCTCATCGGCCGACTGCAGGCGAAGGGCTTGCGCGTCGCCACGCAACTGGTTCGCGCCGGAACCTTTTGGGAAGCCGAAGACTACCACCAGGACTACTACTTCAAGACCGGCAAAACGCCCTACTGCCACGCGCGCGTGAAGCGGTTCGAGTAGATTTTTTAAAACGTCGGGAAGAGTATTTGCCGGTCCTGGATGCCCGCCTTCGTTGAAACTACGGCGGACAGGCCCGTCTGCGCGGGCATGACAATGAAAGTCTTTATGTCATCTCGACCGAAGCGCAGCGGAGTGGAGAGAACCCTTTGCTTCATGACACAAAAAGGGATTCCTCCAATCGTCACACCGTTGGTGTTCCTCCGTCGGAATGACAATATTAAGACAGCACACCTTTGGCTTACGCCAAAAGTGTGGCACACGAAAAAGCCATGCGCGCGTCAGCGCCGGCCGAGGCTCCACACAACGAAGCAAACACAGGTCCAGGAATTATTCCTGGTTATTCCTGGTCGTCGATGACGTCGAAGTAGCGGCCCATCCAGTAGGCGTGCAGGTAGTCGGTCCCGCCGCCGTGCGACCATTCGGTGGCCGTGCTCTCGTAACCCAGCGGGCTGGAAACGAAATAGTTGATCGACCCGCTCTTCTCGAACCACGGCTGCATGTACAGGCCCTGGTGCCGTCCGCCCTGGAAGTAGTCGAGCTTCCAGAACAGGCTCGGCAGCGGCGAGGCGCACCACTGCGGATCGATGCGTTGGTCGATGTTCAGGTACTGCTTCGGATACGGGAATTCCCGCAGGCCCCAGACCGCCTCGTCGAGTACGTAGTCCAGGTCGGCGGACGGATTGGAGAATGAATACGACGCAATCGGCCACAGGATCTGCTTGGACATCGAATTGAGCCGCATGCCGTTGGCCCAACCCTCGTTGAGCAGGAAGAGCGTGCCGTTGTCGCCGGTCTCCTTGGCCAGGAAATACAGCACCAGTTGGCCGATGGTGTCCAGGTGCTGCCCCGACCAGTCCGACACGCCGTACAGATAGAACATCCCGCCGCCCGCGAAGGTGTAGGCCTGCAAGAGAATGTTGTACAGATCCTGGTAGCGCTCGCGGTACGCCTCGTCGCCGGTGGTCATCCACGCCAGCCAGGTCGCTTTGATTTCGTTGAACTCGCCGTCCAGCGCCACCGAGCAATGATCGGCCAGGCGCGCGGCGCGTTCGGCGATCTTGGTGCGGTACGTGTCGTACGCCGCGTCCTCCGGCAGGTAGATCCACGACAGCGTATACGCGTAATACAACCCCTGGATCATGTCATTGTTGCCGCAGCACATCCAGTCGTAATCCTCGTAGGGCGCGGCGGCGTGGATCCACTCCTTGGACCCGTCGGCCACGTGCGGCCGCACCGCGCGCGCGAAGGACGTGTCGTCCTGCACGATGTCGTGGGCGAAAAACTGCGCGTCGAGAATCCGCAGCCAGTTGGCCAGCGCCTCGGGCTCGCCGGTCTCCAGATAGCGGAACACCTGCGAGCCCAGATAGCAGCCGTTCCACAGCAGCGCGTCGTAGGACGCGTCCTTCTCCAGCGGGTCCGAACCGATCAGCGTCTCGCCGACGAACCCCGTTTCGTTGAGGAACACGTCGGGAAACTCCGCGTCGAACCACTCGGCCTTTTGCGCCAGCGTCGGGCTGTAGGCCCGCGCGCGCAGCATCGCCTCGGCCATGCTGATTTCGTCGAGCCACTTGTTGGGCACGCGCAGCGCGTTGGGGTGCTCACGGTACCAAGCGAAGTCGGTGCGGAATTGATCCAGGTAATGCACGCCGAGCCAGAATTCGTCACGGTCGCGGTAATCGTCGTAGAAGTCCAGCGCGTGGTAGGTCGACAGCAGCGGGTAGATGATCGAGGTCAGCAGGTCCGGCGCCGGATCGTGGCTGGCGACGAACACGTCTTCGTTCCGGAAGATCGGCTCGTCGTCGGAAACGCCGGAGGAGGTCCAGGTTTCGTTGGCCGTGAACGGATGCACCGTCGAGTCGGTCGTCCAGGCCACGGCGAACGAGCCGTCGCGCTGCGCGCTGATCGTGCCGGTGACGACCACCGGTACGCCGTCGGCCCCGGAGCGCACCGTGTCGCCGTAGGCGGTGATGAAATCGGCCACCTGCAACGACACCGTGATCGTGCCGGCGTAGCGGTCGATGTGGCCGGTCCACGCCGTGTACACGTCGTAGTTGGTTTCCAGGCGCGGGTCGACGAACGAGACGCTGAGCATGTGCGCGGTGCGGATGAAGTTCGCCGCTTCGTTGTCGGCGCGAATCTCCACCTGGCCGCTGTACGCGCCGTGAATCGCATCGGTGCCTGAGATGTCGAAGACGATGTTCTTGCCCAGCAGCGGCGTCGGACCGCCGTCGGGTCCGCCGTCGTCGAAGGTGTCGTCGTCGCCGGGCGTGGCGTCGTCGTCGCCGGCGTCGTTGTCATCGTCGGCGGATGCGTCATTGTCGTCGTCGTCATCGTCGCCGCAGGCAACCACGGCGAGCGCCATCAACAGCACAAGCAAAAGAACCGACCAACCGGCGTGTGCGCGCATGCTTCATCCCCATTTGCGGTTTCGCCATAATGTACCGCAACGAGAAGCGTTTCGCCAGTTTGCTTGTGAGGCTTAGCGAAAAGGTGTGCTTTGCGCGCCGGCCCATCAGAACAATCTTCGGTGGCACTGATACGCCGAACGCAGTGAGGCTTATCAGTGTTTGGACAAAACACCGATAAACTCGCTCACCTTGCTCGCTCGTGTATCAGCGCCACCGCAAATGATTCGCGTTCACTGTTATGCTCACTCAGATGCCTCGCTCGCAAAACAGTGCCACCCGCCGATAGCGAAGGGCGTGAGCACGGGCAATGGATTGATGCCCTGAACCTTCAAGCCCGTAGGGCGCAGGTTAGTAGCGAAGGGCGTCAGAGACTGTCGATAAATGCGCCGATAGGCGACAAACAGCCCCTTCAGGGGCGATAGAGGGTAGCCCGACCCGTAAGCGTCGGGCAAAAAGCCCCATTTTTTCCCGAGTCCCGGAAGGGCGGCAGACGTATTCATACTCAAAACGAGAAAATCGACAGTCTCGACAGCCCTGGGATCAGATGGAACAGATTTTACCAAACCCCTGAAAGGGGCGCAGGTAATGCTCGCCGCCGGCGGAACAGCCGATCATGTTCAGGAGACTCGGGTGCCACGGTCTTGTTCCATAGGAACATGGCCGTGCCGGTACGGAAAGCACACCTTTGGCTGACGCCAAAAGTGTGGCACACACGAGAATGACGCCTTTTCCTGTGTGCCACAGTTTACGCCCTTGGCGTAAGCTGTGTGGGTAACCCACCAAACACAGCCGGCAGCCCGGGCTCCCTTCTCCCGGTTGGAGAAGGGCCGGGGATGAAGGCGACATACCGTCGGGACTTGTCGGTTCCGCGTGTCCCAATTCGGAAGCCAGGAAGGTCTAGCGCAATTTGAGGGCGAGCAGGCTGATGAACGCGGCGATCCCCGCGATGATCCACAGCCGCACGACGACCTTGGGCTCGGCCAGCCCGCGCAGGCGCACGGCGTCGTGCAGCGGCGCGCGCGAAAAGATGCGCAGGCCCAGCGTGCCGGCGCTCACGCCCAGCCGGTCTTGAATCGCCGAGGAAAGAAATTCGGCGCAGAACAAAAAGCCCGCGACGATAAACAGCAGCTCTTGTTTGATCAGCACCGCCGCCGTGGCCAGCACGCCGCCGATGCACAGGCTGCCCGTATCGCCCATGAACACGGTCGCCGGGTAGGAGTTGAACCAGAGGAAGCCGATCAGCGCGCCGAACAGCGCGGCCAGAAACACGGCCACTTCGCCGCTGCCTTTGACCTGGTCGAACAGCAGGTACTCGCTGATGCGCGCGTGCGACAGAATGTAGGCGTAAATCGCGTACACGCCCGCGGTCATGATCGAGGGCGTCGTGGCCAGACCGTCCATCCCGTCGGTCAGGTTGATCGCGTTGGAGATGCCCAGCACCACCAGCACGACGAAGGGGATGTACAGCAGCCACAGCGGGATCGTCCCTTTGATGAAAGGGATGGTGATGCGGCCGATCAGGTGCCGCTCGTGCGGCGAGAGCGCCGGGATGAAACAGATCAGCGCCAGCAACAAACCGAACAGCGCCTGGTAGGCCAGCTTCGCGTTGCGCGACAGGCCCAGGTCGGCGTTCTTGTACACCTTGATTTTCAGAAAATCATCCGCCGCGCCCACCGTGGTGAACCACAGCAGGCCCAGGATCATGATCTGCGTGAAGCGGCTGGACAGGTCGCAGCACAGCAGGCACACGACCATGGTCACCAGCGCGAAAATCAGCCCGCCCATCTGCGGCGTACCGCTTTTGTCGGTCACGCGCATCACGCCGTAGTCGCGCGGCGTGTCGTGGATGCCGGCGCGGTGCAGCAGGCGGATCATCGCCCCGCCGAACAGCAGCGTCAGCGCGATGCCCAGCATCCCGGCCAGCCCCGCGCGGAAGGTGATGTAGCCGAACAGGCGCGTCAAGCCCAACACCTGTCCCGCGGACAACGCCGCCTTGTACCAGATCACGAGCACGCTATTTCTCCTTCTCGGGCAGGCCCTGCATCGCCTTTTTCACCACGCGCTTGAGCGGGAAGACCGGCTCGATCATCTCGCTGGTCAGCAGCATCGCGCTCAAGGCGTCGCGCAACGCGTCCGCGTCGGTGAAGACTTGGCGGTCGTACAAGCGCCGCAATCCGTCGGCCGCCGCGCCCCGCACCGGCCAGCGCGGATCGGCCAGCAGCGGCTTGAGCTGCGCAAAGGCGGACGGATCGACCGCCAGTTCAGCCAGTGCCTTGGCCGCGACCGGCACCACTTCGAAATGCGTGTCGGCCAGCCGCCGCCCGATCGCCGCGACGACTTCGGCGTCGCCGCGCGCTTGCTCGGCAAAGGGAATCAGACCGCGTAGCGCGTACTGGCGCACTTCGTAGTACGGATCCTCCAGACCGGCCAGCAGCGCTTTTTTCACGCGTTCGTCCCACGCGCCGATGTTCACCAGCGCGGCCACCGCGTTGCGCCGGATGAACCCGACCTCGCGCCGCGAGCCCAGCAGCCAGCGCCACAGGCGCTTCTTTTCGGTCGTGCCGGCGATCGCGTCGCCGAGCAGGTCGATCTTCTCGGTCAGCTTCATCACGCCGGACAGCTTGATGCCCAGGTTGCGGATCCACCAGTCGTCGTGCCGCAAAAATCCTTCCAGCCGGTCCAGCACGATCGCGCGCTCCTCGGCGGAAAATTCGCGGTGCTCGGCCTCGGCCAGCAGCCCCGCGGCGGTCAGCGTGCGTACGTTGCCCGTGCCGTTCTGATAGCGCACCGGCCCGCTGCCGAAGGGCCGCCCGAAGCCCAGGCGCGCCGACAGGTGATTGAGCAGATCCAGCAGCGGCTGCGTGCGCATCATGAAGGCGAACAGCAAAAACGCGCCCAGGCCCGCCGTCGCCGGCACGGTGAACGCCCACATGTTCACCCACAGCCCGCGCCCCGGACCGGGGTCGACGTACAGCAGCACGATCACCAGCACGGTGACCACGCTGGCCAGCGTCGTTTTGGCGAAGGTCGGCCCGAAGGGCGCCCAGCCCAGCGGCGCGCCGTCGTTGTGCAGCCGCCGCACGGCGATCCAGTGCCGCCAGAACATGTTGAAGATGAACGAGAGGCTCGTCGCCAGCGCCAGGCCCGCGTGGGCCAGCGGCGTGTGCACCAGCGTCAGCGCGAACACCAGGTACACGACCAGGCTGCCCGCGTTGGTGATCAGGCTGGTGCGCGTGTCCAACTGGCTGGAGAACACGCGGCTGTACAGCGAGGTCAACGACCAGCCGATCAGCCCCAGCGTGTAGCAGACCAGCGCCATGCTGGTCATCGTCGTGTTTTCGGCGGTGAACTTGCCGCCCTCGTAAATGAAGCGCACCAGCGGCGTGGACAGCGCGATCATCGCCGCGGTCGCCGGCAGAATCAGAAAGATCGTCGCGTTGATCCCCCGCGCCAGCAGGTCGCGGAATTGGCGGGCGTCGCCGCGCGCGGCCACGTCCGACAGGTCGCGCAAAAAGACGCGGCTGATGCTCATCGCCAGCACCGAAAACGGCAGCACGACCAGCAGGCGCGAAAAATACAGCGCGCTCACCGATCCGGCGATCAGCGGCGTGGCCAGCACCTTGTCGACGATCCCGCTGATCTTGTTGAGCGTCGCGTCCAGAAACACCGGCCCGGACAGCGCGACGACCTTCTTGGTGCCCGGCTCGGCCTTGATGCGCGGCCGGTAGGCGTTCCAGGCGATCTTCTCGCGCAGGCCCCGCCGCAGCAGGAAGAACATCTGGAAGAGGATCTGCAACACCCCGCCGATCAGCACGCCCAGGCCCAGCGAGTACATGCCGAACAGCGGGTTGAACACGACGACCGCGAACACCAGGCCGATGCTGTAGAGCACCGGCGCGAAGGCGTTGGGCCCGAAGCGATCGAAGCTCTGCAGCAGCGTGCCCAGGAACGCGCTGATCGACATCAGGATCAGGAAGGGGAACATCAGGCGCGTCATCGCCGTCGTCTGGTCGATCACGCCCTTCTCGACGAAGCCCGGCGCGATCAGATGGATCCACCACGGGCAGGTGACGATCGCCAGGGCGGTGATCGCCGAGGAGATCAGAAAGAAGATGTTGAACACCTGCCAGGCCAGCCGCCACGCGTCCTTCTTGTCTTCGTTGCGCCCGTAGAACAGCCGGAAGCTGGGCAGAAACGCGTTTTCCAGCGCCATCTCGGCGACGACCTCGCGCATCAGGTTGGCCAGCGACAACGCGACGGCGAAGATGTCCATCACCAGGCCCGCGCCGAAGAAGCGGCTGAGGAACGCCTCGCGCACGAAGCCGATCAGCTTGGCGATCAGCGTGCCCGCGCCCTGCGAGAAGATGTTCTCCACCGCGCCTTTTTCGGCTTTGACCTGCGGCACTTCGATCCAGTCGAAATCCAGCGACAGCACCGCCCCGTCGGGCAGCTCCAGCCGGTCGCCGTCGGCCAGCTCGGTCGGCCCGCTCAGCTCGCGCGCCTGCGTTTCGCCCGCGCGCTGCATCAGCAGCGGCCGGCGCGGGATGACGGTCCAGGTTTCCACCACGCGGTTTTCGACGATCCGCCCGCTGCGCTTGAGCCAGAAGTGCTTGCGCTCCAGCCCCTCGTTGGTCAGGCGCACATCGTCCCACGAACCGCTGCCGATGCGGCTGCGATCGAACAGCACCTCGTGGCGCGCGCCGTTTTGGTCGACCAGGAAGGTGCGCCGGCGGCGGATCATCACTGTTTTCTTCGGCGGCCCGGCCAGCAACGACATCGCCTCGGCGCGGATCGCCCCCAGCGCGTCGCCGTGCACGAAGCCCAGCGCCGCCTCGCGCATCGCCGCGCGGCGTTCGTCGGGCAGGTCGAGCAGTTCGCGCAACGCGCTCAGCAGCCGCTCGGGGGCGATCGAATCGTACGCCTCGCCGTTGTCGCGCGCGCGTTCCTCGCGCAGCACCAGGCACGCGCCGGCTTCGCGCAGCGCCTCGGCGTTTTTCACCTGATGGTCGCCGGGCAGCCCGCTCTTGGGGATGACCACCGCGGGCAGGCCGGTCGCGGCGATTTCGGTCAGCGTGCCCGCGCCGGCGCGCCCGATCACCACGTCGGCGACGCGCAGCCAGTTTTCGATTTCGTACAGGTACGTTTCGCGGCGGTAGAAATCGGTGATCGCTTCCTCGGCGATGCCGCGCTTGTGCAACCGGGCGAGGGTGTCTTCGACCGCGTGGTATTCCTTGGTGGCGAAACGCCCGACCGCGTGCACCAGGTAGACGCGCCGACGCAACGTTTCGTCGGCGGCGATCAGCGGCAGCAGGTCGGCCACGGCCCGGTTGATCGACCGCGCGCCCAGCGAACCGCCGGTGATCAGCACCACCTGCCGCGCCGGATCGATGCCCAATTCCTGCTTGCGCCGCGCCTTTTCTTCCGCATCGATTCCCGCGCGCAAGGCGAAGATCTCCGGCCGCACCGGGTAGCCCACCAACTTGCCGTTGTGCTGGAAATGCACCAGCGATTCGGGAAACGACACGCACACGCGCCCGGCCATTTTGCCGAAGGTGCGGTTGACCAGCCCGGGGTACGCGTTCTGCTCGTGCACCAGGATCGGCCGACGCAACAACCGCGCGGCCAACAGCGCCGGCGCGCTCGCGTAACCGCCGGTGGCCACCACCAGCCGCGGCCGGTAACGCAGCAGAATCGCCAGCGCCTTGAGCGTCCCCCAGGCCAGCGCGGCCAAAAAGACGATCATCGCCGCCGACGCCTTGCGCGTGGGCATGCCGCGCGCGGGCACGAAACGGATGGGGATGCCGTGACGCGGCACGATATCGGCCTCGGCGCGTCCGGCGACGCCGAGGTACAAGAACTGCGCTTCGCTGTCGTGTCGGGCCAATTCGCCGGCGATGGCCAGGTTCGGATACACGTGGCCGCCGGTGCCCCCACCGGTCAGAACATATCGCATGGGATCGGTCGCTTCCTCTCGGAAAAGGTGTGCCAAAGACTATCACTCGCCCCCGTTTACGACAAGACAAATGCGGGCGAAGTTCCGGGCGCGCGGAGGAATCCCGCCGGGGTGGAAAAAAGAAAATATTTTGACTGGAAACGAACCTAGCGGCTGTAGTATGAACAGGGGTAGGAATTGCAGGATTGAAAATTATTCTTAAAACGGGAGGAAAATAATGAGAACTTTTCTATTAGTCATGGCTATTGTTCTGTTCGCCGTACCGGCCTACGCGCAGTGCGTGTTGGGCTGGAGCAACACGGCGACGGCGTTGCCGGGCGCCCGCATCCACGGTGGCGGCGGCGTCTATGACGGGCAACTGATTGTCTACGGTGGATATGACAACACGGGAACCGGCCATCGCGCCGACACCCAGATTTACGATCCGGCCACCGATTCCTGGACCGCGGGCGCATCGATGTCGGTGGGAACCGTTGACGGTGGTTCGACGGTGGCGCCGGAAGGCTATGCCTATTACGTGGGCGGAAATACCGATTCAACGACGTATGTCAACACCGTGCATGAATATGACATCGACGCCGACTCCTGGACGGTCTTGTCGTACACCTACCCGCTGACCGGCTGGGGCATCGCCTGCGCCGCTCCCGGCGACGGCTATGTTTACTGTTTCGGCGGTTCGCCCGACGGAAGCTCCGGCAGCACCTACGCCGCCAAATATGAAATCGGCACCGACAATGCCTGGACGGCCATCGCCTCCATGCCCGGCACGAAGTTCTTCGGCACGGCGACGGCCGAAGGCGGCCTGGTCTACATCACCGGCGGTTGGGCGAACGACGGCGTGACTTACGTCTACGATCCGGTCGGCGACAGCTACACCACGCTCAATTCGCTCATCAACGGTCGCGAGCGCCCCTCGATGGTGGCGGGCGGCGGTTTGCTGTGGGTGACCGGCGGCGGAAGTATGTGGACGCCGATCGCCCCCGATGAATATTTTGACGGAACGACCTGGACGGCCACGACCACCTCGATTGGCGTGCCCGTGATCGGGGCGACCGCCGGCTATCTGCACGGCTACGGCGTCTTCGTGGCCGGCGGCCGTGACGGCAGCTTTGACGACACCACGCACAATCAGCTATGGCAGGTTTGCATTCCGGCGTTCGACTCGATCACTCCCGACGAAGGCGATGTGGGCGACACCGTGACCATCGCGGGCGCGGCCTTTGCCGCCGACGTCGACGTGGTGTTCTTCGATGCGACGACCAAGGCGGAATATCCGCTCGACAACCTCACGATCGTCGATGAGGAAACCATCACCGGCGACGTGCCCACAGGCATGGGCGTGGGCGTTTACGGCCTGCGTTTCACCGGCGCGCTGGGTCAGTTCGAGGAAGTGGAAGACGTATTTGAAATTCCCACGCCGATCGACGACGACACGGTCGACGACGACGTCGTTGACGACGATGTCGTTGACGACGATATCACCGACGACGACGTCACCGATGACGACATCGATGACGATGATGATGACGACGATGACGACGACGATGATGATGATGACGATGACGATGACGACGACGATGACAACGATGACGACGGTTGCTGCGGTTGCTGATTTGGCGGTTGAGCGAAGCGAAATCCCGCAGTAGGCGGGACTGCTGACAAATAACGAAAAATCGCCGAAAGGGCCGCCTGCGGGGCGGCCCTTTTTCGCATTTTTGTGTAAAATGGGGCACGACATTACGGTCGTTATTGCCAAAAAGACGCAAATACCAGGGGCGCTGATGGAAAAGTCTGTTGAATTCGTCTTATCGTTGCCGGAGCGCGATTTTGTTTTAAGAGAAGCGTTTGCGGTTGAGGAGAGTATTCTGAGGAAGTTGCGTCTTGCCGAAGTCGTTCAAGGCGGGATCCGCGTTTCGCTCTCCTTGGAAGAAATGGACCTGTTTTTGGGCGGTCTGGCCTTCGAGGCAAATCACGCTAAAAACAATACCTTGGAAAAAATGTTCGATGCCGTCTTTTCCCGATTGGCGGCGCAGTTCGATCAAACTCCGGAGGCGGAGAATGGTCCGTTTCCGGATATGCAGGCCATGATGGAAGTGATGGAGGTCTTGGGAGGCGAACGGCCTTTGACGAATCCTGATTTGCTGTCGCCCGAGAAGAATCCTCAATTGGAGTATGTGACCACTCCCATGGATTCGTTGGGCGGTTTAAGCGCCGCTCAGGCGCAAGATTTGTGCAACCGGGGTTGGTGGGACGACGACGCCCAAATCCGATTGAATGTCGCCTTGAGCGACGAGGACCTGAAAGACGCGGTGTTTCTGCACAATGCCCGCATGCTGTTGAATGCCGTCGAGGAAGACGGCGGCGCGCCTTTGACGGCCAAGGGAAATTTAACGCGCGCTTTCGTGGCCAAGCTAATGGATCGCCTGATATGGGATGGAAAAGAACTGGAATTGATTCGAATGTGCAACACCGTCATCAACGAGCAGAACGCGATGTCGTTGCATATCCTCCGGCTGGTTTGCCAAGAGGCAAAACTCGTCAAAAAAGTGAACAAAAAACTGGTTGCCACCAAGCTGGGCCGGCGGTTGTCGTCCCCGGAAAACGGCGGCGAGTTCTATGCGGCGTTGTTCGATGGGTTTTTCAACAAACTCAATTTGGCTTACCTCGACTCCCTGCCTGACGACGGTGATGCCGTTCAGGGGTTGTTCCCGTACAGCCTTTATCGCCTGAGCCTGTTGAATCCGGCTTGGGATTATGTCGCCGTCGATTTGACGGATGCAATGCTGCCGCCGCCGTTGGTGGACCATCTTGGCTCGTATGACGAATGGACGACCGCGGACGATTATATTCAATGCCGCGTTTTACGGCCCTTGGTGCATTTCGGCCTGCTGGATCTCCGCGGCGAACGGACTATCAAGAGTTATTTAGAAGACACTGCGACCTACCGGAAAACGGCGCTGTTCGACAAGTTCTTTCTGTTCAACGTTAACACCTGAAGTGGTGTGAACGAGCACACCGTTGGCTGCCGCCGAAAGTGTGGTACACGGGCATCAATCTCTCGTCATCGTGCATGGATGCCTCAACTTTTTATCCCTGGTGGGCGTGTGAGTGTTGGGAAATCCGATAGAACACTTACAAAGAATCGGTTATAGTGCTTTATCCCAATGGGGACATCCATAAAAATATTGATGGACAAGCACGCTTGATAAGCGATACGTATGGAGCGACAAATCATGCCTGATCGAAAAATCCATGTGCTTTCCGACGGCCCGGCGGCAATGCCCGTCGACGGTCCCGATTCCCTGGGTTACGTCATTTTCCGCGACGTGATCGCCAAAATCGTGCTCGAATCCGAGTTGAAACACAGTTTCTGCATCGGCCTTTACGGAAAATACGGCGCCGGCAAGACCACGGTGCTTCGTTGGGTTCACGATCATCTGAAACCGCAAGACAACGTCCTGCCCGTTTGGTTCAATCCCTGGCGCTTTACCCGCGAGGAACACTTGATCGTTCCGTTTTTTCACACCCTGGCGGCGGCGCTGGAAGAGTACATCGAGTCGCGTAAAACAAAGAGGAATAAGGCGGTTGCGGAAGCGAGAAACCTTTTCGGTAAATTCGCCAAAGTGCCGCTGGCTATCGCCTACGGCATGTCGGGCGAAGTTTCGATCCCCTGGCTGGCCAAGTTGAAATTCGACGTCGGCAAGTCGATGGACAAGGGCAAGGAGGAAGTCCAACAAGAAAACCTTCAAGCCGTCAAGGAATACCAAAGCCTTTATTATCGGCTGACCGAAGAGTTGCGCAACATCAAGGGCAACGACTTGCGGATCGTCGCCTGCATCGACGACCTCGACCGTTGCTTGCCCGAAAAGGCCATCGAGTTGTTGGAAGGCCTCAAGGTGTTTTTTGACTTGCCCGGTTTCTATTTCGTGATCGGCGTGGACGAACGGGTGATCCGCGACGGCATCCGCGTACGTTACAAGGATTTCGTCTTCAAGGACAAAGAGGAGATCCCGGTTCAACCGAGAGAGTATTTGGAGAAGATCATCCAGATTCCCATCCGGCTGCCCAAACCGGAAATGTCGCGCATGTTGGACATGATTCGCGAACAGGCAAGCATTCACCCGGAAATGGCCCGTTATTGTGCAAAAATCACCGAGGTCATGGAGCGCAAACCCCGCGCCTGCAAAATGGCGTTCAATCTGTTGACCGTGAACCTAGCCTTGGCTGAGGCACGAAAACGGCTGGAAAACGAAGCGGGCAAGAAGTTCGATTATCAACCGGACTTGCTGGCCAAGTGGACATTGCTGCAATTCGTCGCCCACCATGGCTTGATTTCCTGGGCCGAAAAACGACCGCTCTTGCTGTACCACCTGCAGGAATATCATTCGAAGAGCAAAGTTGATGAAGCTGTCGAAGTGAAAGAAACAGGATTGCCGTTATGGGTGCAAAATGTGCCGGGTATTAATGACGAGGCCGTTAAAGACGTTTTGCGAAAAGAAGGAAAAGGCGGTCTCGACGACTTCCCCAACGATGAAACGATAATTCGCCAGATCATTGAATTAGCGTCCGCCGCTCCGATGGAGACGCAGGTCGAGGAACCAGGAATCATTCAAAGGACGGTGATGAGAGATCATAACCTTCCCTGGAAGAAGATTCCCGGCAGAAACTACGAAATGCTTGCCTACCCGGTGACCCAACATTTCTACCTCGAAGTGATCGGCAACAATCCAAGCCACTTTGCCGGCATGGGCAAAGAGAACCACCCAGTGGAAATGGTATCTTGGTTCGATGCGGTGAAATTCTGTAATGTGCTCTCAAAAAAAATAAATCTGGAAGAGGTTTACGAAATCGATGAAAAGAACGAAACAGTCGATTGGAAAAAAGAGAGAAAAGGCATCCGTTTGCCAACTGAAAAGGAATGGGAACACGCTTGTCGAGCCGGTTCCACCGCTGAGACCTATGATCCTCTGGACGAAATCGCTTGGTACAATAAAAATTCAACCAGCTCGACACATCCGGTCGGTCAGAAAAAGCCGAACGCTTTGGATCTTTACGACATGCTCGGTAACGTCTGGGAATGGTGTTGGGACTGGTTCGATGAAAGAAAAAACGACCGTGTTGTTCGCGGCGGTGGCTGGGGCAATCGTGCGGGCAATGTTCGCGCGTCGTTTCGGGGCAGGTTCAGGCTGGTTGGACGTAACAGTAATATAGGTTTTCGTATTTGCCGGGACTTATAATAATTGCCCTTGGGCGCTTTTGCCCTTTTACCCTTACCCCGCCGCAGGCGGGGTTTCGTTTTTTTCAAAGGTCAGACGGCAATTGTCATCCTGGATCCCCGGGTCAAGCCCGAGGATGACGGCCAAGTTACTTTGTCATTCCGACGGAGTCACGCGAAACGCGTGGCGATTGGAGGAATCCCTTTTCATCCATGTCGGCAAAGGGATCTCTCCACTTCGGTCGAGATGACCATCTTCGGTCCGGTCACTTGGGCTTATTCCTGCTCATTCAAAATCTGCTCGGCGGCGATCATCCCCGATTGCAGGCAGGCGCTCTGGCCGCCGCCCATGTACGTCCAGGCGCCGGCGTAGTAGAGGCCGGGCAGCGGCGACTTGTTCTTCGGCCGGAAGATGATCGACTGCTTGGGCGTGTGCGAGTAGCCGTAGACCGCGCCGCGCGGATTGAGCGTGTAACGCTCCATGGTCAGCGGCGTGCCGATTTCCATCACCGCGATCTGCTCGCGCAGGCCGGGCAGGATCGTCTCGGCGCGCGTGAGGATCGCCTCGGCCATCTCGTTTTTGACCTTGGTGTACGCGTCGTAGCCCTCGTCGCGCCGCCAGCGGTTTTGGTAGTCGTACTGCAGCGGCACGGTGATCACCAGCACGCTGCCGCCCTGGGGCGCGCAGGTCGGATCGTGGATGCCGTAATCGACCAGCACGAACGGGCATTTCTCCAGGTCGCCGTCGACGGCGTAGCCCGCGTTGACCAGCGCACTGAAATCCTCGTTGACGAACACCGAGTGGTTGCCGCCCAGCGGCTCGAGCACGGAACGGTCCTTGATGCCGATAAAGATCTGCGCCAGCGACAGCGAGATTTCCAGCTTGCTGATTTTGGCCACGTACTCGGGCGGGAAATGCTGCGCGCCGACGAGCTTTTCGATAGTCGTGGGCAGGCTCGCGTTGGAGACGACGTAGGGTGCGAGGTACTCGTCACCGTTGTCCAACCGTACGCCGCTGACGCGTCCGTCGGCGACCGTGATCTGCGCCACGCGACTGTCGGTCTTGACCGTGCCGCCGTGGGTGGCGACATACTGGGCCAGCGCGTCGCTGATCGCCTGGCTGCCGCCTTCCGGATAATACCCGCCGACCGTGTGGTAGCTGCCCCACATGCCCGCGAAGTACATGGCGCTCAGTTGCTCGGGCGGCAGGCCGAGGTAGCCCCACAACTGGCAGAACACGCCGCGCGCTTGCGGGTCCTCGATGTACTGGTACACGAGTTTGTCCAGCGTTTTGTCCAGATAGGTCATCAAGTCGGGACGCAGCAGCGGCGTGGTGAAATACGCCCAGGCGCGCCGCAACGGATTTTTGCTGAACATGCCGCCGGTGCTGTCGAGCTGCTTTTTGAACGACAGCATCTTCTTGAAGAGCTTGTTGATGCCCGCGCGTTCGGCGGGGAATTTCTCGATCATCCGCTGCCGGTACAGGTTGACGTCCGCAGGCACGTCCAGCGAGAAACCGGGGAACGTCGCGCGGTACAGCGGATCGAGGCGGTGGAACTTCACCTTGTCCAGCACGCCGGTATCCTGGAAAAGCTGATAATGCGCGTTGCCGGGCGCGACGCCGTCCAGCTCGTGCAGGCTGACCTCGAAACGATACTCGCCGCGCTCGAAGGCCGTCATGTAGCCGCCGAACTTGTCGTGCTGTTCCAGCAGTAAGACCTTCTTGCCCGCCTTGGTCAGTTGCGCCGCGGCGCCCAATCCGCCCGCGCCGCTGCCCACGACGATCGCGTCGTAGGTTTCGGTTGCGGCCTGCGCCATGGCTGGTACAATCAACAAAACAAGCAGTAGACAAAGAATGCGCCGCATGGTGTTCTCCTTGCTTGTGCGCGACGGTTCGCGGTTACCTTGTGTCGTATAAAATGAAGTATAGCACGGAAACACACGGATAAAAGGAGCAACTCATGATTCGCCGCCGGATTCTCCCCCTGATTTTATTGTTTGTTTTCGCGTTGCTGATCGCGATCGTATATGCGCAGGACGCGCTGCCGCCCGAGGCGACGCTCAGTTCGGTGGCGCACTCGCACGGCGTGCGCGGCGGCGATCTGTCCGAGGCGTTGGGCTTTCCCCGCGCGATGGACAAGCAAAAGCCGCTGGTCGAAATGGGCGTGACCCCGGCGCAGTTGCAGGCCGCGTTGGAAAAGTTGGGCGTAACGCCCCAGCCCGCGATTGTCGGCAAGACAAAGGCGAATCTGTCGATGACCATCCGCCAGGTCGCCGCGATGTACGAGATCAACGGCATCGCGCTCACACACGACTTGGGCCTGGACGTCGAGGTCGACAAAGATACGCCGCTGACCGCATTGGGCGTCACGCAGGAAACGCTGGACAAGGCGATCGCGCACAACCTCTCACATGAGGAAAGCGGCTGGCAGTATTTGAAATATCCGTTGTATCCGCTGCTCGCGCTGTTCGCGATGCTGTACCTGCTGAAGTTCGGCATTCCGAAAAACGCCGACCCGAAAAAGCGCAAGAACTACTATCCGCGCAAGGTCTACGTGATCGCGCTGCTGATCGCGTTGATCGTGCTGGGTTTCGTGCTGGGCAAAAGCCCCAACCCGATGGAAGGCGCGGTGAAGTTTTTCAAGGCGACGGTCGGCCTGTACGATAGCGTGCCGCCCAAGCTGCTGTTGATGATCTACTTCCTCGCGCTGGCCTGGATCGCCAACAAGGTGATCTGCGGCTGGGCGTGTCCCTTCGGCGCGCTGGAAGAGTTGATCTACATGCTGCCGCTGTTCAAAAAAGCGAAGAAACGGCAAGTGCCGTTCTGGGTGAGCAACGGTTTTCGGATCGCGTTTTTCATCTTCTTTTTGCTGACGCTCTACGGCCTCGTCGGCAATCAGAAGGGCGTGGTGTATTACCACATGGTCAATCCGTTCAACCTGTTCAACTTCGATTTTTCGACCAAAACGGTACCGGTGGCGATCGCCGTGTACCTGGTGATCAGCTTCTTTTTCTATCGGCCCTTTTGCCGCTTCATCTGCCCCTTCGGGCTGCTGTCGTGGCTCGTCGAGCGCGTCAGCCTTTCGCGCGTGCGCATCGATTTCGACCGGTGCATCGACTGCCGCGCCTGCGCCAAGGCGTGCCCGCTGAGCGCCGCGACGGATCGTCTGGACAAAAAGAAACTGCCGGCCGATTGCTTCGCCTGCATGCGCTGCTTGCGGGTGTGCCCGACCGACGCGATTCACTTCCGCCC
This sequence comes from bacterium, assembly GCA_036725605.1. Lineage (GTDB taxonomy): Bacteria > Lernaellota > Lernaellaia > Lernaellales > Lernaellaceae > CALBTQ01. The sequence goes on along the minus strand of DAIMDW010000009.1, from coordinate 33,851 downwards.
GGCCTGGGGTCCGCCGTCGCCGCCGGCGAAAGACGCGCCCGACAAACCCGTTTCATCTTGACGCCCGCGCGCGTCTCGCCTATCGTCAGGCAGTTTTCGCGAGCGTGGCGGAATTGGCAGACGCGCTGGACTTAGGATCCAGTGGCTTATGGTCGTGAGGGTTCGAATCCCTCCGCTCGCAATCCGCCTGCTAAGAAAGGTTTCTTTCTTAGCAAAGCCACTAAGAAAAGTTAGACCCCTAAAATTTCTTAAGCATTTCGTTATGAAAGTTACCTTTCATAACGGTTGTTTTTCACCTCCACTAAGAAAAGATAGGCCTCTAAATTTTCTTAGTAAGCCGTTTTTTGCTTGACTAAGAAAAAATAATGGTCAATATTTTCTTAGTGGGGGATTATGACCATGGGATTAACCGGCCGATACATTACTTGTTCGACGGCCGATGAGCCGTTCAACGCCTTCATTCCGGATCCTTTGCCGCCGAATCCGCCGCTTGAGTTGGACGATCAGGATTATGATTTAATGGAAAAAGCCAACCGGGCGCTGGGGCGGTTGGATGGCGTGACGACTCTTTTGCCCGATCCGTCGTTGTTCATCTATTTTTATGTGCGTAAAGAGGCGTTGCTTTCTTCGCAGATCGAAGGCACGCAGTCGTCGTTTTCCGATCTGCTTCTTTTCGAAAACGACCAAAAACCCAAGGCGTCCATCGACGAAGTGTTGGAAGTGACCAACTACATCGCCGCGATGAATTACGGCTTGGAGCGGCTTCGCCGCGACGATTTTCCGCTTTCTTTGCGATTGCTGCGCGAGATTCACGGGGTATTGTTGGCGAAGGGGCGCGGGAGCCATAAGGGACCGGGTGAATTTCGCCGTTCACAAAATTGGATCGGCGGTCCGCGACCGGGTCGGGCGAGGTACGTTCCCCCGCCGCCGGAATATTTGATGGAGAGTCTGGATAACCTGGAGAAATTTCTGCAGGACATTCCCAACCGAACACCGGTGTTGATCAAGGCGGCGCTGGCGCACGTACAGTTCGAGACCATTCACCCGTTTTTGGACGGCAACGGTCGACTCGGCCGGTTACTCATTACCTTGTTGCTTTGTTCTGAAGATGTCTTGAGTGAGCCGCTGTTGTATTTGAGCCTTTATTTCAAGACCAACCGCGAGGAATATTATCGTCATCTGCAGCAGGTGCGTACGGAAGGAAAATGGCGCGAATGGCTGCGATTTTTCATGCAGGGAGTGTATGAAACGTCCCGGCAGGCGACCGAAACGGCCAAGGCCATTTTACGCCGCTTCGATGAGGATCGGCAGAAGATCGAAGCGCTCGGCCGCCTTTCGGGCACGGCCTTGCGCGTGCATCAGTACATACAGCGACGCCCGATGCTGACCGTTGCCAATGTGTCCCGCGAACTTGAGGTAACGCATCCCACGGCGCGCAGTGCCATCAATGCCCTGATCAAGTTGGGCATGCTCGAGGAGATCAGCAATAAAAAACGAGATAAAATTTACCTCTATTTGCCGTATTATAATATCTTGGTTGAAGGCGCCGAGCCGCTGCCGCGATGAGGCGGGGAGGGCAAAAGCCATGAAACGGTTGTTGCTGCTGGCGTTGTCGGCGTTGCCGGCCGACTGCTTCGCCTGCATGCGTTGCTTGCGGGTGTGCCCGACCGACGCGTTTCACTTCCGCCCGGCCTGGGGCCCGCCGTCGCCGCCGGCGAAAGACGCGCCCGACAAACCCGTTTCATCTTGATGCCCGCGCGCGTCTCGCCTATCGTCAGGCAGTTTTCGCGAGCGTGGCGGAATTGGCAGACGCGCTGGACTTAGGATCCCGTGGCTTATGGTCGTGAGGGTTCGAGTTCCCCCGCTTGCAATCCAACCGTGATTGATGTTTTATATTAATCATATATATATTATTAAGGGGGGTTAAATCATGCAACGGTTATGGATAGTTTAAGTGTTTTTGGTGTTGATTTTCGGCGTGGTCTTTTTTGCTTGCGAATCGGGCGATGGCGACGATGATGAAACTGCCGACGATGATTCGGATGAGGACGACCAGCTAAAAAATTGCATGGATGTTTGGACTGACTTCTACGAATGCGGTTGGTACTCGGAAGACGATATATTTCGCGTTTCAGACATTATCGCCTTGTGTGATGCCGGCGATCAAGTATACGGCAATCCGGATCTAATAATGTGTATAAAAATTTAGGCCGTAATGCGATTACAGGTATTGAACAGTGGGTGTGATTCAAATTATCAACATTGGTGGCGCCGGTTTTGCTGCCGTGCTGTGCGGTGGTAGCGATCGGCGCCGCTGTATCATAAAAAGGGGAGGGCCATGGGTAATTACAATAATGGAAAATTCAACCTGATCTTATCGCTGAGATACAACGCAAATGGTGCGGAACGCGATTTATGGAAGGAGTCGATGCAAAAAGCATCCGAGCTTCTGTATGCCGCCACCGACGGTCAGCAACAGTTGGGGAAAATCTTTGTTTGCAACAATTCGACCGGCGGAAAAAACGCGGATGCATGGCTGTTTCAGGCAGCGGGTACATCCTCGTCCAACGCCAGGATCTGGCAGGAATTCTCACACGCGCAATGGATGAACGACGAAAAGTACAAACCCTTCATCCTTGTCCATGAAATGGGTCACTATCTCTATGCGCTCGGAGATGAATACAAGACTTCCACTGGAGGAAGCGCCAACTGTCAGGGCGACGCGAATCCTCCACACAATGCCTGCATCATGGAGCGCGGATGGTCGGAAGGGGATCGCTTCGGCGACGATGGCGCCGGCGGAGCGTTCGTCGAGGGCGAGACGACCGATTTTTGCTGTCCGGACAATCATGACCTGGGTACCGGCGACGACGATGTGGCCAACGACACGGTGCAGTCAACGCGGCACGGCGAATCCTGCTGGCAGACGATCGTGGATACCTACCCGGATGTCACTCTTCCCGACGGAATTCCGGATGAAGACCGCCCCGACGATTTCGACGATATTGAATGGAAGGAGCTGGGTCAGGAGCTTCGTTTCGTTCTGGTTGTCGATCGCTCCGGCAGCATGTCGACCGATGGAGCCAAGCCGATGGAAGAGGCAATCTACGGCTCTTCTTTCTGGGCGGACAGCGCTCTGGCGGGCGATTTTCTCGGTGCCGTGGGATTCAATCATGGGACGACCAGCCATCCGTTGACGGAAATCCTTTCGGACGCGAACAGGGACGCAGTCGCCGGATTCATCGCCGATTTGTTCCCCTCGGGCACCACCGCCATGGGAGACGCTCTGCGCAAGGGCATGGAAATGATCCAGAGCGCGGGCGACCCCTCGGCCACGCAGATCATCGTTCTGTTCTCCGACGGAAAACACAACACCGGAGAGGATCCGCTGGATGTCATCGACGAACTGGTGGAGCACGGCATTCGCGTCTACACCGTCGGTTTCGGTCCTTATGTGGATGAAGATCGACTGACGGCCATTGCCGAAGCCACCGGAGGGCGTTATTACCCGATTGACTCCACGCTGGACATGACCGCCGCCGAAGCGGAAATCCGCAATACGCTGATCAACCTGTCCGCCGAGGTTCGGGACGACGGCGGTATCGTCACATCCGAAGCGGGGATTCTGGATGAAGAGAATAGCGGCGAGCACAAGGTCTGGATCGAAGAGGATTCCGAATGGGCGACCTTTGCGGTGAGTTGGCGCGGCCCGGTCCCTCTCGATATTCAACTGTTCAGCCCGAGCGGCCGGCACATCGATTACACGACCACCGACCCGGACGTTCGCTATCAATACCGGGGAATGCCCTACCGGTTGATCCAGATTCGCAGACCCGAGCCGGGAATGTGGAAATACAAGCTGGGTCTTAGTAAGAAGGAATACAAGGACGGCTATACCTGCGGTAATCAGGCCATCTCCTACAACCACTATGTCTTTTCGGACAACCAGCGGGTATCCTTCACCCTCTGCTCTCCCCGTAAGCGATACGGAATGGGCGAGCCGATCACAGTGCTGGGACAGGCGTCGTCGGGCATGATCCTGACCGGGCACAAGGTCTCCGGCCATATCATCGGACCCCGGGGCGATACCAGATCCTTCGAACTTTTCGATGAACCGCAAAAGAGCGAACTTTTCCGAGTGAAAGGATGCGGCGTATATTCGAACGTCTTCCTTCCGGATTTGCCGGGGCTTTATACGATCGTTCTCACGGCGGACAATCTTGCCCAGAAGGCGATCTTCACACAGGCCGGAGATTCGGAGAAAAAGGAACAGGGCAAGTTTCTGTCCAGATTGCATCGGATCAAAAGAATCAACCAGGCGCCGGCCTTTTTACGGACCAGTGTGCTGACCGTTCGCGTCGGACCGGTTCCCACCCGTGACGGCAAGGTCGAGCCGGGTGTGGTCAAACCGGGATTTGAAGGCAAGCTGCGATTGAAGCTGAAAAACATTCCTTGGGTGCCGAAGTTGTCCAGGCTCTATCTGGGGAGAGGCATAACCGTTCGCGAAGTATCCTCGGGGTTTGACGACTCGCCGACCTTCGAGATCGCCGTTTCCAAGCGGGCGAAACCCGGATTTCGGGACCTGGTCGTGGCAACGGGCGACTGCCGGGACAAGCTGGAAGGAGCGCTGTTGATCGACGGCAAAGAAGGAAAAGTAGGGAAAATCGACAAAAATCTCAAATACAGGCCCGGATGGGTAATGCGTCAGGCTCGGAGGCAGGTGTTGAAAAACATGTAAACTCGTTGGATAAGGAATGGCCGGGAGGGCGTGTCCCTCCCGGTAATTTTTTTAACTCTTGTTTTCTTCGCCCGGCGGCAAATCCATGTTAAATTGGGCGCTGAGTCGCTGCCGCGATAAGGCGGGGAGGGGTAAAGCCATGAAACGGTTGTTGTTGCTGCTGGCGTTGTCGGCGTTGCTGGCCGGCTGCGCGGCGAATCCGATTTTTCAGGCGCAGGTCGTCTCGGCCAAGGTCGGTGACGAGGTGATGGCCTGCGACAGTGCGACGTTCTCCTACGTGATCAAGGGCGACGGTCTGGAACTGCGCGCTCGGGCCACGCCGCCGGCGGTCGTGCTGATGATCTTGTCGAGCGAGCAGACGAAGGTGGTCGTCGATTGGGACAAGTGCGCCTTCACCTGGCCCGACGGCATGAGCGAGCCGGTGCTGGGCGCGACGCCCTTGCTGGGCGCGGGGCAGGTAGGTCTGCGCGCGCCGACGCCGATTCCGCCGGGCATGCCCACGACCTTCGGGCTTTCGCCGGCCAGCCGCGCGGGACGCGACATGTTCGACGCGAGTACGTTGCCGAGCCTCGCCGGGCGGGAATTTTCATTGTTGTTGGCGTTGGTCGTGAACGGCAAGCCGCGCACCTACGAGGTGACGTTCAAGATTTCTTCTTGAACATTGCATCAAGCGGATTCTCGGCCTTCTTGAGCTTGGACGGATCGGCGATCTTCGCGGCCAGATCCTCCTTCTGCTTTTCCTTTTCCTCGTCCTTGTAGTTCTTGTCGAACAGCCGCGACAGATCCTCGTGCTTTTTGGCCTGCGCCTGCTTGAAGGCCTCGATCTCGTCGTCAATCTCCGGCGTGACGTCGACGCCCTCCAACTCTTCGAGCTGCCGATGATCGTCCAGCATCAGCTTGTCGCCGAAGGAGCCGGAGACGATGCGCACCGCGCCGACTTCCTCCATTTTGTGGACCGCGTGCAGCACTTTTTCCGTCGTCGTGCGCAGCGCCTCGGCGACCTGCTCGGGCGTGGGCGGCGTGCCGCTTTGGTGGGTGTGCAGCCGGATGGCCGCGGCGATCAGGTGACCCCATTCGTAAAACGTCTTTTGTTCGCTCATGGCTTGCCCCCGTTTCGCGGCCAGCTTAGCGCATGGCAAAATGGCTGTCAAAATATTCAGTCGGCGGCGGGCGTCCAGCGCCAGATGATCCCTTTGCCCACCGGCTGACCGATGATCCCCGCGACGTGCTCGCACTTGACCAGGAACATAAAATACAGCGGGCGAGCGGCGCGGCCGTAAAGCGACTCGAAGTTGCCCTGGCCCTTGCTGAGCACGATGTCGGCGGCGGCGAAGCGTTCGCGCATGTCCGGCGTGAGCTTGTCCAGCAGCGTGCCCGGCGCGTCCGAGCCGCTGGGCAGCACGCGCGCCACGCGGTCGAGCCCGGCGATGCGCGCGTCGGGCAGCGTGACGTCGTTGAGGATCGGCGCGGAGCGCACGGCGTAGGTCACGTCCAGGTGCGGCGGAAAATGTTCGAGCAGCAGGCGGTCGCACCAGGTCTCGCCGACGTTGTCGCCCAACACCAGCACCGTGCGCGCGTCGGCCAGCTCGGCGCGCAGTTCGTCGATCGCGTCGATGCCCAGCGGTTCGGCGAGCAGCCGTTTGGCGACGGTCAACAGGTCGTGGCTGCCGCGATAGACAAAGTCGATGACGTTGCCGGCCAAGGCGATGCGCACCGCCGCGGCGAAAGGATCGGCCGCCTCGTCGATCAGCGCGCGCAGGTCGTCGAGCACGGCGGCGGCATGTTCGTTGGCGACTTGCTTGGGCGCGACGAAGGGATCCTCGATGCCCAGCGCGGCCGACACGAGGTCGGTCACCTGCCGGGCGACCATCGGGGCGACGGACCCCGGCGGCGCGGCGGCCATCAGCTCGTCGACTTGAGCGCGCAGGCGGTCGAGTTCGGCGGCGGGCAGATGCTTTTCGCCGAGGCGGTCGACCATGTCCAAAAAGCATTGGCGGCAGGCGGCGTCGAGGGTGACGATCTTTTTCATCGGCCCCCTCCGTCCAGGTCGGCCGCCAACGCGGCGAAGGTGTAGCCGCTGAAATCGTCGAGCAGTTTGAACGATCCGCCCAGGCGCGCGGCGGGTACGCGGGCGCAATAGCCCAGGACGCTCATGCCGGCGGCGCGGCCGCTGGCGACGCCGTGGCCGCTGTCTTCGACGACCACCGTGTGCGCCGGTTCGAGCGCGCGGCCGGTCGCGGCGTTGAGCGCCTGCAGGCCGATGCGGTACGGCGCGGGGTCGGGTTTGCAGGCCGGATACTCGCCGGAGGCGACGATGATTTTGAAGCAGTCGCTCAGCCCGAGGCGTTCGAGGTGATAGACGATCTCGCCGCGCAGCGCGCCGCTGACCACGCCCAACGGCACGTGGGCGGCCAGGTCGCGCACGAAGTCGACCGCGCCGGGGCAGGCCAGGTCGCCCTGGAGGATCAGCTCGTTGTAGCGCGCGTTTTTCGCCTCGTGCAGGCGGGCGATTTCCTCCGCGCTCAGCGTGCGCTCGTTCATCGCCAGCACACGGCGCAGAAAATCGTAATCGGGAATGCCCAGCAGTTCGCCGAAAAAATCCTCGTCGGCAATGGCGATGCCCAACGGATCGAGCATTTGACGCCACGCCTGCATGTGCAGCGGTTCGTCGTCGATGATCACCCCGTTGAAATCGAACAGCACAGCGTGAACGGGCATAGCGGCTCCTTCCATTCGTTGGAGCACAGCTTAACCGTCAAAACATTTCGCGCAAGGGGCGAGGAAGGGATGTTTTCATAATATGACTTTAATGATAAAAAGATATAGTTGTAATTATCGTCATTTTATGAGGAATCAATGAAACTTATATCTAGTATTGAAGTAAAAAATTTCAGATCGTTAGAATCCGCTAAACTTGAAAATTTAGGAAACTTCTCTGTTTTAGCTGGAATGAATAATTCTGGTAAATCGAATTTTTTACGAGCGATAAATTGTTTTTTTTCTGGAAATTCAGAACCGAATCTGAAATTAAATCCTAGGACTGAATATTTTCGTCCTGGAATCAAAAGCAAAAAGAAAAAGTCTCTTTCAATAAAAATAGAATTTAATCTTCCAGAGATTTTTAATTTTCGTAGTGGTCTAGATGATGTTCATCATTTGCTTGGTGATAAATTTTCTATTCGAAAGCAATGGTCTTATAGTAACAGTGAATTGGAAATCTTTTTAAATGATGATAGAAAACCTCTAACTATTTCTGATCAGTATAAGGTTGAACAATTCTTATCTTTAATTTCATTTCGTTATATACCAAATAGAGTTCTCCCTATAGATGTTTTGAGAGATCAGAATGAGGGGCTTAGAGATTTAATATTTAGAAGACTCGGCAATCTTAATCCTAAAGATGATTTTTTCAACCAACTTCAGGAAAAGTCAAATAGTTTAATTAAATCAATATCAACACAAAATGTATTCAAAGGATGCAATATTAATTCAATTCGATTAAATACTCCCAGATCTTTAACTGAAATGTTATTTTCCTTTGGATTTTTAATAAATGAGAATGGATTTGAATTAGATGACATTGTACAAGGGTCAGGAGTTCAGAGTTATCTAATGTACCAAATATTATACCTTATTGATAAAGATTATTTTCAAAAATTTGGTTGGAGGCAGGCATCTATTTGGGCGGTAGAAGAACCTGAATCATCTCAGCATAAATCATTGGAGGCTCAAGTTGCCTCCTTTTTGTCAAAAATATCTGATGAAAAGCTTTCTAGAATGCAGGTAATTTCAACAACCCATTCGGAGTTGTTAATTCAAAGATCGGATGCATGCTATTACGTTGTTAAAAACGAAAATAAAACAAGTGCAAATCAGATGGATGTAATAAAATTATTAAGAACCACAATGCTAAATGAAGTCTCAAAATGGACTCACCCTCTACTTTTTTATTCACATTTGCCGTTGTTGTTGGTTGAAGGAAAAACAGATAAATTTTATTTGGAAAAAGTTTTAGAGAACATTGGGCGAAAAGATGAAGTATATGTTTGCTGCCTTGAGGAGCTTACAGATGGAAATGCAAACGGAGGTGAGGAGATTAAGAATTATATAAAAAGCAACGTGTCTACAATAAAGTCAAGAAAAGTAGGAGCTCCCGTAATAGTAATATACGATTGGGATAAAGCAAGTATTAAAAATTCATTAAGTAAGCATTTCAATTCATCTGACCCATTTAAAATTGCGATATGGCCAGAAGAAAAATGTAATAAAGAGTTGAGCGATAGATTTAAAGGAGTCGAAAGATTTCTACCTACGAATATTATACAAATGGCAAGGGATGATGGAGAAAATATCTTTCAGAAGAACGATGGTATTTATACCGTAGATCCTGAAGAATATAACCGGTCAATAAAAAGAAGCATTTATAATATTGCTAAATTATATTTAGCTCCAAAAGATATGGATTCCGTGAAAAATTATTTTAAACATGCGATATTCAACGAAGAAGTGCAGGAATCCTTTTCTTTATAAATCATCCTCCCTACTCGCCGTCCTCGGTGAGGGGCGGGGCGTCGCCCTCGGTGATGCCGGTGAGGGCGGCGATCTGCGAGAGGTTGAAGTTCAGCAGGTCTTCGATCATCTCCAGCTCGAACTGCTCGATGGGCACGCGGTTGACCACCGCGGCGAAGGGCAGGCCGTCCAGCCCGAAACGCGTGATCGTGATCGACGCGCCGATCAACGAGCCGGCCAGATCCAAATAGCCCAGAGCGGTTTCCAGGTCCAGCGCTTCTTCCGGATCGTTCGGGTCGAAGGTCTCGATGATCGCCCCGATGGTCACCGTGGGGATCTGCAGATCGTCCTCGTTGGATTCCACGCTGATGAAAAAATCGACCTGCGAGTCGGTGTCCCGGCACATCCACGCGCCGCCGTCGTGGTCGGGTTCGGCGACGGTCTTCACGTCGAACTCGGCGTCGCGCAAATATTTCTCGATCTTGTGTCCCAGCTTGGTCAGATCCATGGCGGCCTCGTCGGTTGTGTGTGCGTTTCGTCCTATCGTTCCGGACGCGGGATGGCCGGCAGCGTCGAACCGTCCCACAGGCCGTGTTCCAGCGCGTAGGCTTTGAGCGCGTCGGCGACCTCGCGGTACTCCTGCGCCTCGGCGGTTTCGTCTTCCTCCTCGTCGTCTTCGACGTAGGAGTCGACCGACATGTGCGCCGGGAATTTCTCGCCGGGCCGCATGATGCTCCAGACGACCTCGCCCAGGCGGCGCACCTGGTCGGGCGCGCCCCAGTTCTGCTTGTTGCTGTAAGCGGCCATCGGCAGATCGTCGGGGTTGTACTCCAACGGGATGTTGTTGGGCAGCGCGTCGTAGGTCGAGTAGTCGGGCGTCATGGTGAAGCAGTCGTACATCGGGCTGGTGTGCTCGTCGTAGACGGTCATCGGCGGGATACCCAGGATCATCTGGATGGTCATCCAGATCGAGCTCATCGAATACAGCACGCTGGACACGTAACCGTGCTTGGCCCACGGCGAAATGACCAGGCCGATCGACCGGTGCGCGTCGACGTGGTCCGAGCCGGACTGCGGATCGTCTTCGGTGACGAAGATCGCCGTTTCGTTCCAGTAATCGCTGTGGGTGATGTAGTCGATGATTTTGCCCAGGCCCGCGTCGTTGTCGCCGACGTAATACTGGACGGTCGGCGCGCCGGCGTCCGAACCGTTGGTGTGGTCGTTGTGCAGCGAGATGTACACGAATTCGGGCCAGATGCCGCCTTCCATCTCGCGGATGATCTCGTCGGCCTTGATTTCATCGGAAATGCCCAGGTTCCAGAAGCCGTACTTGAAATCGATGTACTGGGCCAGCGTGCCGATGTCCGAAAGCGTGCCGACCACCTGACCGTACACGCGGAATTTAATGTCGTTGTTGATCAGGTGGTGGAAGATCGTCTTGTTGCCGCCGATCGCCGCCGGTTCGACGCCCGACAGCGACGTGCGGTCGCGGCTGGACCAGCATTTTTCCACGTAGTCGTTCGAGTACATCATCGTCGACCACATGTGACCCTGTACCGAGGCGTTGGCTTCGCTGTAGTAGTTGTCGCAGTTGGTGAACATCTCGGCCAGCGCGTGCGTGTTGGGCGTGTTGTTGCGGCCGAAGACCAGGTGCGCGATGTCGCCGTTGACGTCGTCGAGGTCCGACAGTTCCTGATCGAAGGTCTTGTTCTCGCGCATGATGAAGACCACGCGTTTGATCTGCTGCGAGGGCACGCCGCGCTCGGTGGGAATCGGGCTCTCGAATTCCATCGTCTCCCAGTACAGCTCGGTGCGCGTGAGGTTGTCCATGACCGTCTGCGTGTAGTCGGCCAGTTGCGTGTTGTCGGGCAGGTCGATCTGCTCGACCGTGCCGGTCATCGACACGCCCTTGCGGTTGAGCGCCGGGATGCCGCCGCCCTTGCCGTTGGCCACGTAAAGCACGCCCGCCGCCTCGTCGATCGCGACCGCCGACGGATAATACCCGGTGGGAATCATGCCCAGTACGCCGCCGTCGTCGGCGTCGAGTACGACCACCGCGTTCAGGCCCGCCGCGGCGACGTAGAGGGTGTCGCCGTCGTCGCTGACCGCGATGTCGACCGGGGTGCCGCCGACGAGTTCCTGGGCGTTGTAGATGTCGTAGGCGCCGATCAACTCGCGATCGGCCACGTCCACGACGCTGACCGTGTCGCTGTCGGCGTCGGTCACGTACAGCGTGTTGCCGTCGGGCGACAGAACCATCCCCTCGGGGTGCTGGCCGACGGTGATTTCCGCGACGGCTTCCATGTCGTCCATGTCGACCACCGTGACCGACGAGCCGCCCCAGTTGGAGACGAACGCCTCGTTGCGCGCGGCGTTGATTTCGATGTCATAGGGATAAATGCCGGCGATCGCCTGGCCGATTTTCTCGCCCGTGCTCAGGTCGATGAAAAACACCGACTGGCCGTAGCTGCTGGCGACCAGCAGCGTGCTTTCGTCGGGCGTAAGCGCCACGCCCAGCGGGAAGCCGGCGGTCGGAATCTCGCGGATCAGCGTGGGCGTGCCGGCGGTCAGCGCGAACTCGTAAATGACCTGCTTCGCGCCGCCGCTGACGTACAACGTGTCGCCCGCCGCGTTGGCCGTCAGCCCGACGAACGCCGAACCGGTGGCCGCTTCGCCGATGACCGAAAACGCGTCGCCGTCGATGATGTTCACGTGCTTGCTGCGCATGCTGACCACGGCCACGTCGCCGTCGGGCAGCACGTACAGGCAGGACGGAAAATCGTGCACCTGCACCAGCGAACCCGCCGGCCGGATGGCGCGCCCGTTGACCATGACCACCGAGCCGTCGCCGGCGTCGCCGGGCAGCATCAGCGCGGTGTCGGTCGGCACGGGCTCGGCCTTCATATCGGTGATGCCCGCGGTTTGGGCGGTGTCCGAATCATTGCCCGTCGAGCAGGCAACGGCCAACAGCAAAACGACGATCAAGGCAGTCCAACGCATGGGCTTGCTCCTGTATAGGTCAACCGTTTACTTTTATCATTCAGCGAGCACGATTACAATAAACCTGCTTTAGAAATGTGTTCGGAGGTTAAAAACAATGGATAAAGATGAACTTGAGTTATTAGAACTGGAAGCGGATTCAATTGATAATTATGAATTTTGCAGAGAGTGTCTATATGTCTATCCAGCTAATGAAATATGGCGGGGAATGAATCAATGTTCTAATTGTGGTGCAGACAATACAAATCATTCAATGCCGGGGATTTTTTGTATTTTTCCTTCGATGGAAGTTCAGATGTTTTTTGACATGGTAAAATATTTTTATTTGAACTCTTTGAGGAGAAAGTTAGAGAGAAAAAAAGAAATAATTCAATACGTTTCTCAACTGATTGGCAAGCCGGTTGAGGAGGAAGATGTAACGAATATTTTGGAGAATATGAAAAAAAATCAAACAAAACATAATAAAGATAAGATTTCAACAGAAGAGTGGATGACGGTTCAAGAAAAGATATATGGAATGGACTTACAATATGTTCAAAATCATTTGGTCATTAATAAGGATATGTCACGAAAAGTGTTAAACACTGTGTCAGAAATACAAAGATGTTTCAACGAAAATAAGGCGGTTGTATTGGCTTCATGTTCAATGATGGAAGTGTTATTTAGTGAGTTTATAATTAGTGTATTGTTTTATATTCAATGTAAGTCCAATAATGAAATTGAGTCAGAAATGAAGAAAAAAAGATTTTTTCAAGAGAGGATAAAGTATGTAAAAAAATTGATTGGTCTTGAGTTATCTGAAGCAATTGAGTCTAGTTGTAAAAAGAAAGATACCTTCTATGAAGATTGGATGTCGTTAGTTAAAACACGAAATGATTTTGCACATGGCAATCCGTTTTCAATTGAACAAGAGAATGCTGAAAAAGCTTATGAGTTATGCAAAACAGCGGTCGATATTTTTGCTGCTCTACAAAACGAATATATTGCGAAGAAGCGTGCAGAAAGCTTACCTGTATAGCTTTTCGTACTCAACCAAACAGTCGCCCAGCAGGCCGTCGAAGCGCACCGTGCCGTGGTGCAGCAGCACGCCGCGTTCGCACAGGCGCTCCAGCGTCTGCGGGGCGTGGCTGACCACCAGCAGCGTCTTGCCCGCCGCGCGCAAGGCCGCGATTTTGTCGTAGCACTTGGCCTGAAACGCCGCGTCGCCCACGGCGATGATCTCATCCAGCAGCAGCACGTCGGGATCGCAGTGCACCGCGACGGAAAAACCCAGGCGCATGAACATCCCCGAGCTGTAATGGCGGATCGGCGCGTCGATGAACCGGTCCAGCTCGCTGAAGGCGACGATCTCCGGCAACCGCGCCTCGACCTGCCGCCGCGACAAACCCAGCAGCGCGCCGCCGAGGTAGATGTTCTCCAGCCCGGTCAGATCCAGGTGAAAGCCCGCGCCCAGTTCCAGCAGCGCGCCGATGCGCCCGCGCGTGACCACCGTACCGCCGCTGGGCGCGAAGATCCCCGCGACCGCCTTGAGCAGCGTCGATTTGCCCGAACCGTTGGGGCCGACCACGGCCACCGATTCGCCGGGCGCGATCGACAGATCCACCGCCTTGAGCGCGGGGAAGGTTTCGCTGCGGTCGATCCGCTGCAGTTTGGAGAGCACCGCGCCCTTGAGCGACTGCGCGCGCTCGTGCCGCACCGTGTAGTGCACGAACAGGTTGCGCAGTTCGATCGCCGGGGCGCTCATCACAACTCCTTGGCCACGCCGCCGGCGCGCCGGGCGAACACGCGCGCGCCCAGGGCCAGCAGCGCGGCGGTCCAGGCCAGCGTGTACAGCAGCGAGCCGATCGGCAGCGGTCCGCCGAACATCGCCGCACGGTAGCAGGCGAGCAGGGCGGCCAGCGGGTTGATCTTCAAGACCGCAACCAGCCAGGCGTCGGCCGGTCCGAAAATCGAAAAGGCGTAGAACACGGGCGTCAGATAAAACAGGAAGGCGAGCACGACCTCGAGGATCGGCCCCAGGTCGCGAAAGCTCACCACCCACGCGCTCAGCGCCAGCACCAGGCCGGTCATCGCGATCGTCTGCACGAGCATCAGCGGCGCGAGCCACAGCAAGCCCGCGCCCGCGTCGATCGCCGGGTGCGCCAGCAGGTACAGCACGAACAGGCCCATCGCCAGCACGGCGTGCACGAGGTTCGCGCCCACCGACGCGACCGGCAGCAGCCATTTGCGCATCGCCACCTGCTTGACCAGACTCGCGTTGGCCAGCAGCGACGCCTGCCCGTTGTTGATCGTCGTGGCGAAGAACGTCCAGGGCAGATAGCCCGACAAAAAGAAAATGTGGTAGGGCACCGGCAGATCGGCCAGCCGCGGGAAGCGGCCCAGCACGACGGTGAACACGGTCATCATCAGCAGCGGATGCAGCAACGACCAGCCCAGGCCCAGCGCGCTGCGTTTGTAGCGCAGCTTCACCTGGCTGATCGTCAGTTCCCACAGCAGGTTGGCCGTGGGCGAATCGGCCAGCACGCGCGGGAAGTTCATCGCACGCCCTCCCAGGCCAGCCGCAACAGGCGCCGCTGGTTGCTCAGACGCGTGGCGTCGCCGATCGGCAACGCGCCGCTACGCAGGCCCAGCCACAGGCCCAGGCTGCGCAGGCCGACCCACGAGCGGATGGCCATGCGGCCGAAACGGTCGCCGTGCTTGGCCCAGAACAGCAGTTGGCTGCGGCGGTATTCGTATTCGGCCAGCTCGGGCGCCTGCGCCGCGCTGCTCCCGCCGTGGTGGACGATCGCCGCGTCGGGCACGTAGCGCACCGCGTAGCCGGCCCGCCGGATGCGTAGGCACAGGTCGATGTCCTCGAAGTAGAGAAAGAACCGCTCGTCGAACAGCCCCGCCCGGCGCAACGCCTCGCGACGGATGAGCAGCGCCGAGCCGCTGAGCCAGTCAATGCGCGCG
This sequence comes from bacterium, assembly GCA_036725605.1. Lineage (GTDB taxonomy): Bacteria > Lernaellota > Lernaellaia > Lernaellales > Lernaellaceae > CALBTQ01. Next base: position 18,652 of record DAIMDW010000009.1, on the reverse strand, counting down.
CCGTTGGCGTAGTGTTGTTCCAGAAACAGCCGGGCCTGCGCGTCGTCGCGCCGCAACCGCCGATGCCGCAGCCAGCGGCGGGTTTCGCGCGGGAGGGTCAGACTCGCGCCGCAGGACAATTGATAGCGCCCGTCATCGTCGATCTGCCGCGGGCCGAGCACGCCGGCGTGCGGATCGGCCGCCAGCGCGGCGCACAGGGCGTCCAGGCAGCCGGGGGTGACGCGCGTGTCGGCGTTGAGCAGCAGCACCTGCTCGTAATCCAGTTCGCGCAGGGCGCGGTTGGTCGCCGGGCCGTAGCCGCGATTGTCCGCGAAGGCGATCAGCCGCGCCTCGGGAAAGCGTTCGCCCACCATGAGCGCGCTGCCGTCGGTCGAGCCGTTGTCAACCACGGTCAGGCGCGTCGGGCAGCTCGCCGGATGTTCTTGTATTGAGGCGAGGCAGGCGGTCAGCAGCTCGCGCGTGTTGTAATTGGTGACGACGATCTCCAGGCCGTTCATCGCGCCGTCTCCAACGCCCGCAGGCGCCGCCGCTTGGCCCACGCATAGCGCCAATCCTGCGCCAGCATTCGCCAGGCGATCCCGAAGCCCTTGAACTTGACGCTCTTCCAGATCAGCCGCGCCGCCTCGCGCGGCAGCAGCCGCCACAGGTAGCCGTAGCCGTCGCGACCCGTCTCGTTGGCGATCAGCAGCAGGTAGCGGTTGACGAACGCCCGCGCGGCCAGCGTGTGGCCCCAGGCGTGCGGATGCCCGCGCCGATGCAGGCACGTCGCGCCGGGCACGTACAGGAACCGCCGTCCGAGCCGCTGCGCGCGCCAGGCGATGTCGACATCTTCGTAGTACGCGAAGAACGACTCGTCGAGAAACTGACCGTCCAGCCGCAGGGCCTCGACCGCTTCGCGCCGCCAGAGGGCGCAGGCGAAGGTCGGCCCGAAAATCTCGGCCGGCGCGTCGAACTGTCCGCGGTCCGGCTCGCCCTGGCCGCGATCGTAGGGCGAGAGGTTTTCCTTTGCGAGCACGATGCCCGCCGAGTCGATGATCGCCGGTCCCTCGCCCCGCGCCGGTTGCAGCAGCTTGGGCGCGACGGCGGCCACGTCGCGCGGAGCGGTCTCCAGCGCGGCGGCGAGCGTCGCCAGGCAGCCGGGCAGCAGGCGCGTGTCGGGATTCAAGAAAAGGATGAACGGTTCGTCGGTCCGTTCGATCAGTTGGTTGTTGGCCGCGCAGAACCCCAGGTTCACGTCGGAAGAGTGCAGCGTCACGCCCTCGCGGCGGCCGACCACGTCGACGGTGCCATCGCGGCCGGCGTTGTCCCACACGTGCACGCCGAACGCGACGCCCTCCTGCGCCAGCGCCGCGTCGAGCGCCTCGCCGATCACGTTTTCATTGTTGAAGGCAACCAGACAAATCGCCACCGCCGGCGGCATGCACCATCCTCCGTGACCATCGAAAAGAGTGTGTAGTGTAGCCGGACCCTTTTCCCCCGTCTATCCCCAACACGCACCCAGGTTAGAGGCGGCGAATTCATTGGGCGTGTGTTTTGTGTTAGAAATCAATGGATTACGCGAATATTTGGTAGGTTTTTTGCATAAATTGAGCAAAGCACAGTTTTTCGGTTGACCGGCAGCCCGGAGAGAGTTAAATAAGGTCTCTTTCCGTCTCCCCCGGAAAGTGTGCAAAAATGGTGAATAATCAACCTTTTTGAGGAAATAGATGGACGTCAAAATCGAGAAACTCGGCCCGGTGCAAACGAAACTGACTCTGACGATCGAAGCGGAGACCGTCAAAAAAGAGATGGATAAGGTCTTCCGGCAGATCCGTCGCGAAGCCGCCGTTCCCGGTTTTCGGCCCGGCAAAGCGCCGATGTCGATGTTGCAGCGCAAATACGGCGACTACGCCGAGGACGAAGTGAAGAACAACCTGGTCGGTCCGGAACTGGCCAAGGCGATCGACGAAAATCATCTGCGCATCGCCGGTTCGCCCGAGGTGGAAAAGAACGAGATCGGCGAGGACGGCGTGCTCACGGTCGTCGCCGTGTTCGAAACGCACCCGGAAGTCGAACTGAACGAATACAAGGGTCTGGAGATCACGCGCGAGAAGGCGCAGGTGCTGCCGGCGGCGGTCGACGGCCGCCTGTCGGGCCTGCGCGAATCGACGGCCACGGTGGTCGACGTGACCGACCACGACGCGGCGCAGGACGGCGACCTGGCCAAGATTGACTTCGAAGGCAAGATCGACGGCGAGCCCTTCGAGGGCGGCGCGGCCCAGGGCCACGTGCTCACGTTGGGCGCCAAGCAGTTCATCCCCGGCTTCGAAGAGGGCGTGATCGGCATGAAGGTCGGCGAGACCAAGGACGTCGCCCTGACCATGCCGGCCGATTACTGGGAGAAAAAGCTGGCCGGCAAAGACGTGGTGTTCACCGTGACGCTGCACGCGCTGCAGACCAAGGAACTGCCCGAGCTCGACGACGAATTCGCCAAGGACACCGGCGAGGCCGAAACCCTCGACGAACTCAAGCAGAAGATCCACGATCAGATCCTCAAGCAGGAAGAGGCGCGCACCGAGCGCCAGGCCCGCAAGGAGTTGATCAAAAAGCTGGTCGAGCGACACCCGATCGAAGTGCCGCCCTCGATCGTCAAGGACCAGATCGAATACAGCATCCAGCGCATGAAGATGCAGATGCAGATGTTCGGCATGCCCATGCCCGACGATCCGGCCGCCGACGACCGCATGCGCGAGCGCTTCGCCGACGAGTCCAAGCAGGAAGTGCAGGCGTCCTTCATTCTCGCGGCGATCGCCAAGGCCGAGAACATCGAGCTGACCGAAGAGGACGTCGAGCTCGAACTGCAGCACATCGCCGACGAGCAGCAGCGCCCCGTGGCCGAAATCAGCGCCTATTATCAGAAGCAAAACCTGATGGGCGGCCTGCGCGAACGGTTGATGGAAGAGAAGGTAACGGATTTTCTTTTTGCCGCCGCTAAGGTAACCTGGGAGGACCCGTTGGAGAAAAAGGCCGCCGCGGCTGAAGAAAACGATGCGGAAGTGGTCAAGGCGGAAGAAGAATCTGACGAAGCGGAAAACAAGGACGAATAACGCGGCCGCCCCCGGGCGGAGGCGATAGGAGCAAGGTGGACGACATGTTGGTGCCGATGGTTATCGAACAAACCAGCCGCGGTGAGCGGTCCTACGACATCTACAGCCGTTTGCTGAAGGACCGGATCATCATGCTGGGCCTGCCCATCGACGATACGGTGGCAAACCTGGTGATCAGCCAGATGCTGTTTCTGGAGAGCGAGGACGCGGACGCGGATATCTCGCTGTACATCAACAGCCCGGGCGGTCAGGTCAGCGCCGGCCTGGCGATTTACGACACGATGCGGTTCATCAAGTGTCCGGTGAGCACGATCTGCGTCGGGCAGGCGTCGTCGTTCGCGGCGGTGCTGCTGGCCGCGGGCGCCAAGGGCAAGCGGTTTTCGCTGCCGCACAGCCGCATGGTGTTGCACCAGCCGATCGGCGGGTACAGCGGCCAGGCGACGGACCTGGAGATCCACGCCAAGCAGATCCAGATGATGCGCGAGATGCTCAACGAGATTCTGGCCGATCACACGGGCCAGACGATCGAGCGCATCGCGCAGGACACGGACCGCGATTTCTTTTTGACTCCGAACGAAGCCAAAGATTATGGATTGATCGACCAGGTTATGGCCCGGAGGGCCGACATAAAGCCGAATCAAAAGAATGGGTGACGAGATGAAACGCAAGAACGGTGAAGACCATTCGCACAATCTGCATTGCTCGTTTTGCGGCAAAAGCCAGCGGGACGTGCGCAAGCTGATTGCCGGTCCCAGCGTTTACATTTGCGACGAGTGCATCGAGTTGTGCAACGACATCATCGCCGAAGAGAGCCGGCACGAGGAAGAGCGTCCGGACACCAGTTCGATTCCCAAGCCCAAGGAAATCAAAGAGGCGCTCGACGAGTACGTCATCGGCCAGCAGGCCGCGAAAAAGGCGCTGTCGGTCGCGGTGCACAACCACTACAAACGCATGTACTACCGCGGCAAAGGCGACGACGTCGAGCTGGAAAAAAGCAACATCCTGATGATCGGGCCCACCGGCTCGGGCAAGACGCTGCTGGCGCAGACGCTGGCCAAGGTGCTGCAGGTGCCCTTCGCCATCGCCGACGCCACCACGCTGACCGAGGCCGGCTACGTCGGCGAGGACGTGGAAAACATCATTCTTTCGCTGCTGCAAAACGCCGATTTCGATCTCGAGCGCACCAAGCGCGGCATCATCTACATCGACGAAATCGACAAGATCAGCCGCAAGTCCGACAGCCCGTCGATCACCCGCGACGTGTCGGGCGAGGGCGTGCAGCAGGCGTTGCTCAAAATCATCGAGGGCACCGTGGCCCACGTGCCGCCCAAGGGCGGGCGCAAGCATCCGCAGCAGGACTTCCTGCACATCGACACCACGAACATCCTGTTCATCTGCGGCGGCGCCTTCCACGGGCTGGAGAGCATCATCACGCGGCGCACCGGCAAGTCGAGCATCGGCTTCGGCGCCGACGTGCGCAGCACCAAGGAACAGAAAATCGGCGAAATTCTGGAAAAGATTCAGCCGGAAGATTTGCTGAAATTCGGTTTGATCCCCGAGTTCATCGGCCGCCTGCCGGTCGTCGTCACGCTCCACGAGCTCGACGAGGACGCGCTGGTGCGCGTGCTGCAGGAGCCGAAAAACGCGCTGATCAAACAATACCGCAAGCTCTTCGAGATGGAAGGCGTCAACCTGACCTTCTCCGACGGCGCGTTGCGGGCGGTGTCGCGCGAGGCGATGCGGCGCAAATCCGGCGCGCGCGGTTTGCGTTCCATCCTCGAATCGGTGATGCTCGATATCATGTATGACGTCCCCAACCAGGAAAACATCCGGGAGGTGGTCGTCAACGAAGAGGTAATCACTGTCGGCGAGCCGCCGTTGGTCGTTTATGAAAAGAAGGCGGAGCCGGCCTAAGCCGTAAAGGACGGCCCCATGAATGAACGTTCCGTCCCGGAGACGCCCGCCGGCCGTCGCAGCCTGTTGCCGCTGCTGCCGCTGCGCGATCTGGTGATTTTCCCCAATATGGTCGTACCGTTGTTCGTCGGCCGCGAGCGGTCCATCGCCGCGCTGGAAGAGGCGATGAGCAAGGACAAGCTCATCATGCTCACCGCGCAGATTGACGCGCGCACCAACGATCCCGAGGAAGAGGACGTCTACCGCATCGGCACGATCGGCAAGATCGTCCAACTGCTGCGCCTGCCCGACCAGACCGTCAAGGTGCTCGTCGAGGGGCGCCTGCGGGCCAAGATCCACGAGTTTCTGCCCAGCTTCGAGTACTTCCTGGTCTACGCCGAGGAGATTCAGGAGGCCGACGAAACCGACATCGAAACCGAGGCGATGATCCGCAGCGTGCACAGCGCCTTCGAGAGTTTCGTCAAGCTCAACAAGCGCGTGCCGCAGGACATCGCGCAGGCGATCGTCTCGATCGATAACCCCGGCCGGCTGGCCGACGCGCTGGTCGCGCACCTGAACCTCAAGCTCGAAGCCAAACAGGAACTGCTCGAGTTGCTCGACCCGGTGCTGCGCCTGGAGAAGATCTTCAGCCACATCCGCACCGAAATCGAAATTCTGCAGGTCGAACGCAAAATCAAAACGCGCGTGAAAAAGCAGATCGAGCATTCGCAGAAGGAGCAGTACCTCAACGAGCAGATGCGCGCGATTCAGAAAGAGCTGGGCGAGCGCGACGAATTTAAAGCCGAGATGCGCGAACTCGAAGAGCGCATCAAAAACAAAAAGATGAGCGACGAGGGCGTCGAGAAGGTCAAGGCCGAGTTCAAGAAGCTGCGCATGATGAGCCCGCTGTCGGCCGAAGCCGCCGTGGTGCGCAACTACATCGACACGATCATCACGCTGCCCTGGTACGATAAGACCGAGGACAACTTCGACATCGACGAGGCCGAGCGCATCCTCGACGAGGATCACTACGGGCTGGAGAAGGTCAAGGAGCGCATCCTCGAATACCTCGCCGTGCAAAAGCTCGTCGGCAAACTCAAGGGCCCGATCCTGTGCCTGGTCGGCCCGCCGGGCGTGGGCAAAACGTCGATCGGCAAGTCGATCGCCCGCGCGGCCGGGCGCAAGTTCGTGCGCATGAGCCTGGGCGGCGTGCGCGACGAAGCGGAAATCCGCGGCCACCGGCGCACCTACATCGGCTCGATGCCCGGCAAGATCATGCAGCAGATGAAAAAGGCGGGGGCGAACAACCCGGTGTTCATGCTCGACGAAGTCGACAAGATGTCCAGCGACTTTCGCGGCGACCCGACCAGCGCGCTGCTCGAGGTGCTCGATCCCGAACAGAACCACGCCTTCAACGATCATTACCTCGACCTGGACTACGACCTGTCCGAGGTCATGTTCGTCACCACGGCCAACACGCTGCACGGCATTCCGCCCGCGTTGCAGGACCGCATGGAGATCATCCGCCTGCACGGCTATACCGAGGACGAGAAACTGGAAATCGCCAAGGGTTTCCTCGTGCCCAAGCAGAAGGAAGCCAACGGTCTGGCCGAAAAGGACGTGACCTTTACCGACGGTGCGCTGCTGAACATCGTACGCCACTACACGCGCGAGGCCGGCGTGCGCAACCTCGAACGCGAGATCGCCTCGATCTGCCGCAAGATCGCCCGGCGCCTGGCCAAGACCGGCCACGCCGACGACAGCGTGCGCGTGGCGGAAAAGTCGATCGCCAAATATTTGGGCGTGCAGCGGTTCCGCATCGAGGAGATCGAACCGCAGGACATGATCGGCCTGACCAACGGCCTGGCCTGGACGCAGGCGGGCGGCGAACTGTTGGCCGCCGAGGTCGCCGTCGTGCCCGGCAAGGGCAAACTGTCGATCACCGGCCAGCTCGGCGACGTCATGCAGGAAAGCGCCCGCGCGGCGCTGGCCTACGTGCGCAATCGCGCCGCGTTGCTGGGCATCCCCACCGACTTCTACGGCAAGACCGACATCCACATTCACATTCCTGAAGGCGCGATCCCCAAAGACGGGCCGTCGGCCGGCATTACCATCACCACGGCGATCGTCAGCGCGCTGCTGAAAATCCCCGTGCGCCGCGACGTGGCGATGACCGGCGAGATCACCCTGCGCGGCCGCGTGTTGCCCATCGGCGGGCTCAAGGAAAAGCTCGTCGCCGCGCAACGCGCCCACGTGACCAAGGTGCTGATCCCCAAGGAAAACGAGAAGGATCTCTCCGAGGTGCCCAAGAACATCACGCGCGGCGTGACGATCGTCCTGGTCGAGAACATGGACACCGTGCTGCGTCACGCGCTCGCGGTGGAGAATCCGGAAGACCTGTTCATCGAGCCGGGCGAACGCGCCGAGCCCGTCGCGTCCCACACCGACCGCACGGCGGAGTTGTTGTAGTTATTTGCACGATGAAGATGAGCTCTTTGTCATCTTGAACTTGTGAGACTGTCGATAAATGCGCCGATAGGCGACAAACAGCCCCTTCAGGGGCGATAGAGGGTAGCCCGACCCGTAAGCGTCGGGCAAAAAGCCCCATTTTTTCCCGAGTCCCGGAAGGGCGGCAGACGTATTCATACTCAAAACGAGAAAATCGACAGTCTCCTTGTTTCAGGATCTGACTGCACCCATGCGGCATCCCCATGGGAAAATGGTTTGTCGTTGAGCCTCGACAGTTTTCTTGCTTCCCGGTGCTTGTCGTCGCCAGATCCTCGGGTCACGCCCGAGGATGACAGGGAGGGAATGTCACCCCCCAGGATGACAAAGGAGTTATCCTAACTCTTTACAGCTTCTTCACCCAGATGTTCATGTCCTCGAAGCGGCCGAAGATGTCGCAGTTGTTGATCAGCCGGCCGGAGAACTCGTAGCCCAGGCGGAAGAACACGCGGTTCATGCCGATGCTCATCGCGCGGGCCAGCGTGTAGGCGGTGGTCACCGAGCGTTCGCGCAGGTCGTCTTCGAGCCGCGAGAGAATGTGCTGCATCAGCCCCCGGCCCTGGGCGGCGGGCAGTGTGGCGCAGTCGGTCATTTCGGCGTTGGCGTGCTTGCGGCTGATTTCCGCGCTGGCCGCGGCGATGGCTTCGCCGTCGCGCAGGGCGAGGCGATAGACGACGTTGCGGTCCATCGTCGATTTGATGTAGTCGGGGTTGGTCAGCGGCGAGGGATAGGTTTCGAATACGCCGCGGTAGATGAACGCCAACTGCGGAATGTGCTCTTCGCCGGCGCTGACGATTTCGATGTCCGGGTCCAGCTTGCGCATGCCACCGCGTTCGGAATCGTAGATCAGCGTTTCGATCAACTGCGCTTCCTCGATCAGCGATTCGCTACGCACCCGCTGCAACGAGGAAAACCGCGACAGCACGTAGGCGTCCTCGCCGCGAAAGTAGTAGCGCAGCACGCCTTCCATCATGTAGCCGTGGGAGAGGAACCGTTGGAAGTCCTCGCGTCCGGCCTTGACGAAAATTTTGTCGAAGCGGTTCGCCTCGGCCAGCCAGGCCAGGCGGCGGATCATCGCGCTGTAATCGGTGGCGTCGTAATCGAGTACCTTGAGGCGCTTGTTGTAGTAGTCGAAAAACACGTTGACGCGATACCCGGCGTCTTCGATCTCGAAATCCAAACCGTATACGGTGCCGACCACGGTGGTTTTGACTCCTTTGTCGAGGGTGAAATGCACCAGGCCCATGTCCTTTTCGGTGGGCTCCAGACCGCTCCATTCGTCGGTCGCTTCCAACGCGCCGGGCGCGGCGGGCTCGACGACCGGGACGACCGGGATCAGATTTTTTGCCTCGGTGGCAGGATGGTCGCTCATGGCGCTCCTCCTTTCCAAAATGTGAGGCGTCGTCGGCGGCGTTAAACGCAAACGCAGGGGCGTGTGTTTCGTCCCCAGCAAGCGGGCGCGTGTCGCAAAAACGGCAACAACAACGGAGAGTTCGGCTTCGGCCGATAGTTTTCTGGTAACCCGACGAGCATCATCCAGTTTTCAATTGTGCATAATTTACACGAATTTTTCCATAAAAGCAAGCGGGGTGCGCCGGTTATTATTTGCTGTGCTATTTAAAGGCGTCGCCGGCCGGGATAATTACAGGGTGAAGTCGGCGTAAATGCCCAGGTGGTCGGACAGATCATTGTAAGGCTCTTCGTACAGCACGCGACCGCCGAGGGTGTCGACGTTGCGGTGGAAAATCCAATCCAACCGCATGGCCGGCGCCGGTGGATCGGCGGGCATCGTCCAGTTTTGGTCGCGCGGCAGATCCGACAGCGCGTCCGCGTACCCTTGGTTGAGAATTTGGTCGATGGCCGGTTCGCACTGCAGCACCCACCACACGCCGGTGTTCAGATCCCCGCCCCAAATAACCGTTCCGGCGGCGGCGGCGAGCAGGTCCGTCGTTTCGCCGGCCTGGGTGTGATGGGCGCGGAAGTAGTATTTCACGCCGCTGGAATGATGGGCGGAAGCGACGCGGATCGTCTTGTCGCCGATACGCACGTCGGCCGCGATGGTCATGCGCCCGCCCAGGCGCGGCTGATCGGCATCGAGGTACCATTGCTCGAAATCGGTATGGCGCAGCAGTTGCGCGCCGACGATGGGAAAACGCGACAGCACCGCGTTGCCGTGTTCGCCGCTTTGTTGGTTCAACTCGATGAACTCGACGCCGTACACGTAATCCATGGCCAGCGCCGCGGCCAGTTCGCGCGCCACGTGACGGTCGTCGGTGCGCGGACAATAGCGATCCACCTCCTGCAAGAGGAGAACGTCGGCTTCGCTGAGCGTGGGATCGTTTTGGAACAGGTCGATGTATTCGTCGAGCGAGTGCCCGCGTTCGATGTTCCAGTCGACCACCCGGATCGTTTCGGGAGCCGGCGTGTTCGGATCGGCGAATTCACCTTTTTCCACCAGGCAGTGAATGTTCACCGGATCGTCAATCCAATTCGGGTCCTCGTTCCATTCTTTGCACAGCGGATTTTCATAATCGTCGGTGATCGTGTCATCGTCGGTCACGTCGTCGTCGGCCGTGTCGTCATCGACGATGTCGTCATCGGTCGTATCGTCATCGATCAGATCATCATCCGTTGCATCGTCATCCGTTGCATCGTCGTCGGTCGCATCGTCGTCGGTCGCATCGTCGTCGGTCGCGTCGTCGTCGGTGGCGTTGTCGTCGGCGTCATTGTCGTCGTCATCGTCGCCGCAGGAAATTAAACACAACGAAAACAGCACAATCAGCAAAAACAACAATCGAGGCATGCTTTCCTCCCTCGCGTTTTATTGCATGTCCACGAGCGCGGAATGTCAAGTTAGGTTGAGATTAAAAAGAAGCCGGGGCGCTACACCCCGGCTTCGTGGCGGCTGTTGGTTGGTTATTTTGTTGCGTCATATCCCAACGGGAAGGTTTCGTAGAGCAGCGTTCCATTGACGAAGATCGAGGCGTGGGCCATCGCATCGCTGTTGGTGATGTCGAATCCAAAAGATTGCTGGATGGCGCCGGCCCAGTCGATGTTGGCGCTGACCCAGGAGCCGGTCATGTTCGTTGCGTACAGCAGGTCTTTGCGAAGGTTGTCCTGATACAGGATGTGCACAAATCCGCTGTTATCGACCTTGATGCTCGGCAAGGCATAGCTGATGCCGGTGTCGACCGTTTCGGCGATCCAAACGCCGGAGGCATTGGTGGCGTAATGCAACTGGGCCGTGCTTTGCATGGGATAAGCGATGTGAATGTGGTTGGACGCATCGACGGCAATTGAACAGTAGTAACCGACGCTGCCGTCGTCCTCGATCGTCATCGATACCCAGGAGTCGGAGGTGTTGGTCGCGTAAATCAGATCGAGGTTGCCGCTGTCGTAGTAGCACACATGGGCGAAGTTGTTGGAGTCCATCGCGATGTCGGGACGGGCGGAGTTGGTCGATTGAATGGTTTCGGTTACCCACGAACCGGAAGAGTTGGTCGCGTATTTAATGCCGTGATCGGTGTCGTTTTGATAAGCAATGTGCGCCTTGTTGTTGGAATCCAGAGCCAAACGCGATTCCTTGCCCACGATCGCATCGGAATCGTCGACCGCTTCGGCCACCCAGGAGCCGGAGGCGTTGGTGGCGTACTTCAAGGCGTCCAACGGCGAACCGTAGAAGTAGCTGATATGCGCTTTGTCGTTTGAGTCGATGGCGATGTCGGTGTAGCTGCCGTCGGCATCGACCGTTTCGGCCGTCCAACCGTCGACGGAATTGTTGGCGTAACGCAGATCGGTGTTGAGGCGGTCGAAGTAACTCATATGCACGACGCCGGTGCTGTCGACGGCCAGTGCGTTGTATTGACCGTAGATGCCGTCATCGGCCACATCCTCGGTCATCCAGGTGGAGTTATAGTAATAGTGACGCAGGGCGCCCCGGAAATCCGTGTGCGCGGCGATATGCAAATGGTTGCCGCTGTCCAGCGCGATCCGCGTGTTGTATCCGGCGTTTAAGGTTGTGTCGATATCTTCCACCACCCAACTGCCGCTGGCGTTGGTGGCATGACGTAAATCACTAGTCGAATAGTATTGGTAGCTGATGTGCACATATTCATCATCGTCCAGAACAATATCGGTGTATTTGCCGGTGTTGCTGGTGGAATCGATGTTGGTCGTCACCCACGAGCCGGACAGGTTCGTCGCATAATACAGATCGGTGTTGTTGAAGTCGTAGTACGAGATGTGCGCATAATCGCTGCTGTCCAGGACGAGGGCGACGTAGCCGAAGATCGATGCGTCGTCGATGGTTTCGGTCGTCCACCCGTCGGCGTCGGACCAAACCGTGTACATCAGATAACCGCCTTGCTCGAAAACAATGTGCGGATCGTCCGCGCTGTCGATCGCGATGTCGCTGTAATATCCGGATTGCGAACCCGACGCCAACACGGCGGAAACAGCCCAGGAGCCCGAAGCGTTGGTCGCGTACTTGAGCCGTGAATTGCCGTTGTCGAAATAGGAAATGTGCACCTTGCCGGCGCTGTCGAGAGCCAATGACGGATTCAAACCTATATCGCCGGGCTGATCCAACGTCGTGGTCACCCAATCGCCGGAAGCATCGGTGGCGTATTTCAGATCATAGTTGTAGTTGTCGTAGTAGGCGATGTGAAGATGGTCGCTGCCGTCGACCGCCATGGCGGGATATTCGGCGTAAATATCGATCAATTCCATTCCCGACCATAGGTCGACGACGGAATCGCTGTACAGAACCAAATCGCGGCAGTTGGTTGCCGCAATCAAGCACCTGTCGTCGCTGAGGATCCCCAAGGCGATGCCGGCGGCGCCGGGAGCTCCACCCTCGACCACTTCGATTTCGACCATGTCGTCGTCGGCGGTGTCATCGTCGGCGGTATCGTCGTCGGCAGTGTCATCGTCAGCGGTGTCATCGTCGGCGGTATCGTCGTCGGCGGTATCATCGTCAGCGGTGTCGTCGTCAGCGGTGTCATCGTCGGCGGTATCATCGTCAGCGGTATCGTCGTCGGCGGTATCATCATCCGTGGTGTCGTCGTCGGTGGTATCGTCGTCGGTTGTATCGTCGTCGGTTGTATCGTCATCAGTGGTGTCGTCGTCGGTCGTATCGTCGTCGGTTGTATCGTCATCCGTGGTATCGTCGTCGGTTGTATCGTCATCCGTGGTGTCATCGTCGGTCGTATCGTCGTCGGTTGTATCGTCGTCCGATGTGTCGTCGTCCGATGTGTCGTCGTCGGTGGTGTCGTCGTCGGTGGTATCGTCGTCGGTTGTATCGTCATCCGTGGTGTCATCGTCGGTCGTGTCGTCGTCCGATGTGTCGTCGTCCGTGGTGTCATCATCGTCGTCATCGTCATCGGGTGGAACAAAATCGTCGTCATCATCGCCGTCGGACGTGTCGTCATCCATACGGGGAACGTCGTCATCGTCATCGTCGTCGCAGGCGGCGCCGGCGAAAATGGCGATACCGGCAATTAGTAGAAGTGCAAGTATTGATTTCATTTCCGTCTCCCAGAATATAGCCTGAAAAGAACAGTTTATTAGTTATAAAACCTATTGATTTGACGCCAAATATTTATTGGTACTTATTCAGTAGCATATTTTTTTTCAATTTGCATATGGAAATACAATTAAAAGAAGGTTACCGGCAGCTTGGCGCTGCCGGTATGATGTGAATTGGGCATTTTTTTGGGCGATGAGGGCGCCCTTCATGGCCCATAGCCATGAAGGGCAATCACTTTTTTTATTCAGCCATCATTTTCTATCGTATTTTTTTATTCTTACTTTTTCTACAGTTCCTCACCGACTGCGATCAGCGGAAAGGTAGTCCGACCGGAAGGAGGTGCGAATTTTCTCCCGCCAATCCACTCGGCGTGGTGAACCAATCGCCGAGCGATTCCGTGACAGTTGATGAGGAATAAAAAGGGAATGAAAAGCACCTTCTTTTTATTAATTTCCGGGCGATGAATAAACACCGGCGGAGTCGTCTCCGCATATGAATATGGCGGCGAAAAGGTACAGATCATATTTTTATAAACGAGTTCGGCCTGCATTGTATCCCCCCAACAGGAAGGCTTCGGATGCTTATACTATCGACCAGTGGAGGGAATAAAAATATCGGGCAATCCCTGATTGTTACCTACGAAATCCCTGAGATGAACAAACATTCAAATTTGAATTAGAATTCAAGGGAGGTTAGTCCTTCGCGAATGGCATATTTGGTGAGTTCGGCGATGCTGCTCAGGCTCAATTTATCAAAGATATTCTTCCGGTGGGTTTCCACTGTTTTAATGCTGACATTCAGCTTGAAGGCGACCTCTTTGGTCGACAAACCCTCGGCCAATAACTGCACGACTTCCAACTCGCGGACCGTTAAAACCTGCCGGGCGTCGACGCCCACGGCGCTCGCCGGATTGATGAATCCTTCGGTGACGATCCCGGCGATCGACGGGCTCAGGTAGACCTTGCCGGCATACACCGTGCGAATCGCCTGAACCAATTCCGCGCCGGCGCAATCCTTGAGCAGATACCCGGTGGCTCCGGCGCGCAGCATATCGCCGACAAACCGCTGGTCCGAATGCATCGAAAGGGCCAAAATCCGGATTTCCGGGTTGGCCGCCTTGATTTGCCGGGTGGCTTCGATGCCGTTGATGTCGGGCATGGCGATGTCCATCAAAATGACGTCGGGGCGCATCTTTTCCACATAATTGAGGGCGCTACGGCCGGTATCGGCCTCGGCGACGACCTCGATGTCCTTTTGGTCGGTCAACAGAGAGCGCAATCCTTCCCGAATGATTTGATGATCGTCGGCCAGCAATACACGAATGGTCATAATTACATCTCCTTATAGTGTCTTGCCGTTTTCCTTCCATGGAACGGAGATGGTCACTGCGCACCCGGATCCTTGCGCCGTGGCCATGGTCAATTGACCGCCAAGATGCCGCAATCGTTCGCGAATATAGAACAAGCCGAACCCTTCCTTGGTCGGTTGCGGCTCTTTCAGATACCCGATGCCGTTGTCGAATACGCGCAGATTGAAACGGCCGTCGTCCAGTTCCAGCCGAATCTCCACCTGATCGGCTTTGGCGTGTTTGGTGACGTTGTGCACCAGCTCACGCGCCGCATGGAAAAGAAATACGCGAAGATCCTCCGGAAATTCGATGGCATGGGCGTTGTCGATTACCGAGACGTTCAGGTTGTATTCGGCGGACGTTTTTTCCGCCAGCCAGGTCAGCGCCGGCGCCAGGCCCAATTCGTAAAGGATCGGCGGGCTCAGTTCGAAGGTCAGCGAGCGGGTATCGGCGATGATGCCGGCCAGCAGGTTGTCGATCTGCTCGATCGACTGCGCCTTTTGCGCCAGTTCGGGGAGGGATTTCATCGCGCCGAGTTTCATCCGGCACAACGCCAGACTTTGCCCAATGCCGTCGTGCAGGCCCACGGCGATGCGGCGTCGCTCGTGTTCCTCGCTGACCGACAGTTCCGCGGCCAGGGTGCGCAGATCCTGTTGGTATTTCGCTTCTTTTTCCGCCAGTTTCTTCCGTTGGGTGATGTCCTGCGCCAACAGCACGTAAGAGACGAGCTGACCTTCGGCCGACTTGGTGCCCGAGAGGTTCACCTCGACCGGCACCTGCGTTCCGTTCAGCCGCTGCACCGTGAATTCCAGGGCAAACAGGTCGCCGTTCATCAATCGTTTGAGAATCGAACCGTCCTGGATCCGGACCTGATCGGGCGCCTGTAGATCCCAGATGTTCCGGCCGATCATGTCCTCGGCCGAGGCGTAGCCGGTCAGCACGGCGGCCTGACGATTGGCGAGCAGGATTTTATCGTTTATGTCGATCAGCAAAATGGCGTTGGGTGAGGTCTCGATCAGGTCGCGGTAGCGCTTTTCGCTTTCCTGCAACTCGGCGGTGCGTTCTTTGACCCGGTCTTCCAAATTGCTGCGCGCCAGCTCGAGCGCCTCCTGATTGCGTTTTAGATTCACGAAGAGCATGGAGACCGGACGCTCCAAGCCGGTTTGAATCGTTGCCACGTAAACCAGGTAGTAGGAAACGACTTTCAGCAGGTGCCCGAGCATGTTCAACACGCCGTAAACATCATGGTAATAGGTGAAGCAAAGTTCCGAGGCGATGGTGGTCACGATCGAGATTTCAAAGTAAACCAGAATTCCCAGACTCAAATTGGCGCGCCGGTGATACAGCAACATGCCGGCCACCAGCAACAAGCAGCAGATGACGTATTCGCTGATGATTTTAAACGGCGTGAGTCCGACGCCTTCGCGATAACAATCGGGGAAGATCGGGAACACGAAGATGAAGCCCATCGCCACAGTGACCAGGATCATGCAACTGACCATAAACCGCCAGGCGTCGGTTTTACGGTTCAGGTAATAGGTGGCCAGAATCAGGGTCAGACTTTCCAAATACCGCGCCAAAATCCACAATTGCGTGGCCAGATTCGAGCCTACGTTTTCGGGAAACACCCCCATGCCCTTGTATGCGAGGGTATGGGTAAAGTCGATGACGGCGATGCCCATGTAGGCCACGCCGATTACCTGCAGGAAACTGTTGTCGGCGTACCGGCGCGTGTTCCAGGCGAACATGCCGATGCCGCAGGCAATGACGATGCTGAAGACCTCGGTAAAGCCGTGGAACAACAGATAGTTCAGTTGGCTGACCAAAAAAATCGCGATCAACGCACCCAGGCTGATAAACAATGCCAGCCATTTGTCGATGCGAAGCCACGACGCTTCGAATGACTCGTTCGCCCGTTCGGTCATTTTTCAATCTGTAATTATTTGTGCCTACACATCAAACCGCCCCGGGGATAACGGGCGGCTTTTCTCATCGCCCCACTCATTTGTACCATGCTCGCGAGCTTTCGACAATGTTTTACTTAATTTTGTGATATCCGCTTGTTGAATACCGAAAATTTGCTTGTTTACCCGATATTTGGTTATGCTATATTTCCTATAACCACTTTCGAAAAAACTCACGAACGCTCCGACGGGGAGGTAGGCGTATGAAACGGACGTTTTATGTTCTGTTGGCGGTCATGATCATCTGCCTGGTGTTGCCCGGCGCGGCTCTGGCCAAGAAAAAGAACAAAGAGGTCAAGGCCGATCCCACCGACCGCATTCTCAAGGGCCACCGCTTCTTGCGGCCGTTCGCCTTTCCCATGGCCATCCCCAACACGAACGTCGGCGTGGCGCTGGGCTATGCCTATTCCAAATCGGTGTTCGACGAGGAAATCGACATCATCCTGATGAAGGAAGACACCTTCAACGCCGCGGGTCTGGCCGAGATGATCGACGTCGAGTTTGCCTTCCTCAACCGCTTCTCGCTGGAATTCGTGTTTGAGGGTCGCGCCCTGGCCGGGGCCGACGAGAACACGGCGATCCTCTACGGCGGGCAGGGCTTTTACACGGTCTCGGCGATTCCCAAGCTGATGATCTGGCAGTCGGACAAAACGGGCACCTGCATTTCGGCGACGGCCGACTTCATCGTCGACCAGGGCGTGCAGTCCAGCCCGGCGGTGCTGTTCGCGCGGCTGTTGCAGAACTTCGCCGACCTGCTCGAGGAGATCACCGAGACCCAGCAGTTGCCCAGCGAGGACGATCTGGAGGACGTGGTCAAGCTCAAGCTGAAGGACTCGATCATCACCCAGAGCGTGATGTCCGTGCGGCCCTCGCTGCTGATCGCGCAGACGCTGCATCCGGTCTTCGGCGTCCAGTTCGGCGTGCGCTACGACTACGGTTTCCAGGAGGACATCGACGCGGCGCCCGAATTCGAGATGGAGGCGGGCGACCCCCCGACGACCCTCATGTTCGGCGGCGTGGGCACCTTCGACTTCAACCCGATTTCGCGGCTGCACCTGGGCTTGAAGATCGAGGGCGACTACGAGATGACCGAGGACGACGAGGAGGACTACGACACGCTGACCATCGGCGGCGGCATCATGTACACCGGCCGCAAGGACCTCGACCTGGGCGCGACGGTCTACCGCATCACCACCGAAACCGAGGAGGTCAGCGAGCAGGTCCTGGTGCTGATGCTGAACATGAAGTACTTCTTTTAAGGAACGCCAGGGATAATCCCCGGACCTACCAGGAATTATTCCTGGACCTATGATTGACCTTCATTTTTCGGAGCCTCGGCCGGCGGCTAAGCCGCATGGGGGTCTTTTTTGTCATTTCCGCGCAGGCGGAAATCCAGGACCAGCCGATACCCTTCCTGACCTTATCGGAAAATCGGTGACATGTACTCGTTACGTGTCCCGGTTTATCCTCATATTATGGGATAAATGGGACACTTTGGGACACTTTGTCCCACCGGCTTATTCATTGTTTTTCCTTTGATATCAATGGGTTATAGAAATGAAGCGTGGGACACTCGGGAAAAAGTGTCCCACGCCAATAGTACGGACGTTCGAGAAGTTTGCGCCATTTTTGCTTATTTTTACGCGCTTGTCGGATCGTTCAGTGCGAAATCGCCGATTTAAGGGGAATAATCGCAAGTTACAGTATTTATATGAAGGGATATTATTGTATTTTTTCAGATAATAACCACACTGTGTATCCCTGGCGGGAGAGAGGAAGGGGCCGGCATCGATCCCAACCAACCTGCTCCGATACTCATTCGAACCTGGACTGTCCCTAGTTTTCCAGGGCAACCCGGACCGGGGCAACCACGGGGGGGCTACAAATAACATATAACGCCCAACGCTTTTTCGCCCGACGCTTACGGTTCGGGCTACCCTCTGTCGCCCCTGCGGGGCTGTTTGTCGCCTTGCAGCGTATTGCTCGACAGTCTCCCAGATTCGGGATCCAGAATTCCTTTTCCGCCGCGTGAAGTGCGGCCTACCTTTCATTGCGGAATGAGGGCAAGTACGGGCACGGAAGAATTTCTATATACTGGGACCGGAAATCCTCAGGGGATGCCCTTGACTTGCGCGGTTATGGGGGTTCCCGGAAAACCCCAGATGAAGTCGATCAGTTTTTGCTTGGAGCCGATGTAGTTGGTGACGTACCGGCGCTGCTCTTCGGCGGCTTGCGCGGAAATTGGCTCGCCTGCCCTGAGCGAAGTCGAGGGGGCGCCGAACAGCGCAAGCTCCGCTTCCGCCTCGAGCAGGAAAGTCAGCCGGTCCAG
>DAIMDW010000008.1:0-167819 GCA_036725605.1 bacterium | reverse complement strand
GCACCTCTCCCTAAAAGCCGCCTAATTCTGTCTTGCTAAAAGGGGGACAGTACGCCGGGGTGAGGGAGACACCGATTCCAACCTGGGCAACCACAGGGGGTTGCCCCTGCAAGTTATCTCTATGATCAGTGTAAGTTAAAACACTGATAAACTCGCTTGCTCTGCTCGCTCGTGTACCGGTGCCACCGAAAAACAATTCATGAACAGCGTCACCCGCCGATTACAGCACCGTAAACGCACCTTCGGCGATGTCGCCCGCCGCGTTGCCCAGGATGGCCGCGTAGCCCTGTTCGTCGTCGTAAAAACCCAGAAGAAGCGTCCGGTCGTTGTTGACGTCGTCGACCGCGACCAGCACGTTGCGAATCACATACCCGGTAAACGCTATATTGCCGCAATTCAACTGCACTTGGGCGTCCTCTTCGGTGACCTGGCAAATCGGTGACATTTCATCGGTGTCGATCATCAGGCTCGCGCCGTCCAGGTCGTCGGCGTCCAGGCCGACGCAGCGGTTGTCGAGCTTGCGGCCGACGAAATCGCGCGTGACCGTCCCCTGCCACGAGTCGTAGGTCGCCTCGCCGTCGGTGAACAGGCCGTCGCTGAAAATCGCCTCGTAGGTCAGGTCGAAATCGTCGCCGTCCATGCCGAGCGTCACCGCGCCGTCGACGTTCTGGCCGGTCAGCAAAAACAGGCCGGGCCGATACGTGCCGCTGTCGTCGAAAGCCAACAGCGAGGCCCCGTACAGATCCTGGCCGATCTGCCGCAGGTCGAGAATCTCGTACGCGGCGAACAGCGGATCGGTGAAATGCAGCAGCCACAGGCCGTCGACGTCGACGGTCAGGTCGTCGTTGCACGGATCGGCGTTGCTCAGCGGCGTGAAGGGAATGCTGAAGGTCCGGCCGTCGCCGCGCACCAGCTCGCCGTCGTCTTCGAGCACGAAGAAGGTCACGGCGACCTCGACCACATCCTGGCCCAGCGGCAAGCTGTGGGGAATCGCCAGCCCGTCCGGTTCGGCATCGTCCGGCAGCGTCATGTTGAAGTTGAACGCGCCGCCCGCCTCGTCGGTGATGTCGCTCAGCAACGACGTTTCGCTTTCTTCATCCCACTGCACGGCGTTGAAGCGCTCGTCGCCCCACGAGGCGCTGAAGGAAACGTACAAGAGTTGATCGACTCCCACCGCGGGCAGCGTTACCGAGCCGGTCAGATTGATCGAACCGCCCGGGCCGACCTGCTCGACATCGACCGTCACGTCGTCGAGGATCATCTGCAGCGTCTCGTCGCCGCCGGCGATCGTGTATTCGTTGTACTGCGCCTCCCCGGAAACGACCTTCCAGCCGTCGTCCTCCATCGCGAACAACGAAACGCCGCGAATCGTGCCGGTCATGGCCAGGTCGAAACCGATATCTTCGTCGGCCTTCTGCAGCATCTGAATTTCATTGAGCGTTTCCGCGCGCGCGGTCACCCCGTCGGCCTCGATTTCCACCGCCACGGTCAGATCGTAGCCGGTGACCGTCAGGTTCGGGCTCTCGGCCAGTTCCTCCAGCGCATCCTCCATCAACGCGGTTTTGTCGCGACCGGCATAGTCGTAATTTTCGCTGACATGCGGAAAAACTTTGTCCTCCAGACCGGCCACGGTGCGCTCCATCTGGCCTTCGGTCATTTCCTCGACGATCGCGATGATGGCCTTCTCCTGGGCGTCGTCATCGTCATCGTCGTCGTCATCGTCATCGTCGTCGTCATCGTCGTCGCACGAACAACCGGCGGCGATCAGCGACAGGCCGACCAGCGCCGGCAACAACAATAAAAGCAATAAAAGTCTATTATTATTCATGGTTGACCTCCCCTAAAATCGTCTCCGTCCGGCGCCGTGGTTGCCCCGCCGGCGCCGGATCGTATTTTCATTTTCAATCGATTTCGGTGATGCCGCCGCCGAAGCGGATGCCCAAGGCCACGTACGGCGCGAGCATCGGCAGATCCGGACCGTCCATGTCCAGGTCGACGTCGTCATCGTCGTCGTCGTCGCTGATCGCCTTGGCGTCCCAACCCTCGTCCCACAGCGGCACGCGCAGGCCGGCCTTGAGCGACACGACCAGGTCCAGCCGGCCGTTGTCACGCCGCATGATCGACGGGGTCCATTCCGCCGCCACCGCCACGGTGCCGATATAGCCTTCCTGGGAGAGCAGGATTTCATCGTAATCGTTCGACAGGCGATGGCTCGCCAGCAGCCAGCCGACGTTATGGATCGCCACGTTGGCGCCCATGCCGCCCAGGCCGATTTCCGGGCGCAGGCGGAAATTGTCGGTGTGCACCACGTTGTAGCCGCAATACAGCACGCCGTAGCCGCCGCGCAACGAAGCGTCGGCCAGCGCGCCGCTCTTGGTCTGGTTGAAGCCGTAGCCCTCGAGGCCGACCACCACGCGTCCGCCGAGCAGGGCGTAGGCGTCCAGGCCGATCATCGGGACCGTGGACGAAAAATCGCTGACGCGCAGCGGATCGAGATAATCGTTGAGTTCGCCGACATCCAGCCACATCGCGCCCGCGCTCAGGCCGCCGTAACCGCCCCAGATGACCGTCTCGCCGGCCAGCGCCGCCATCGGCAGCAAACCCACAAATATCGCCACTATCGCCGCTATCGCCAACCGTTGCATGTCAAACCTCCGCTTCGTACCTTTATGGAGCATAGCACAATCGCCCGTAGATTCACGAGTTCCACCTTTTCGCGGGCGTCACGCACCCGGTTTAACGCCGCGTGAAGGCAATTGTGTCACCGAAGGAGACTTTTCGCCGATCTTTTCTTTTCAGCGGGCAAAGGCCCGATGTATAGTGGTTCATCCACCAAGAGGAGGCGGTCATGCGACGATGGGGTTTGGTCATCGCCTTGCTGCTGGCGACGGCGGTGGCCGCGTCGGCGCAGACGACCGGCCTGGCGCGCCTGACCGACCTGTGGGCGCTGCCCGACCTGACGCCGGGCATTTTCGCCTTCGGCGCGTCCAGCACCGACATGACCGGCGGCAACGACGACGGCTTCACCGGCATGTGGTCGCGGCAATACTGGGACGACGGGCGGCACGTGCTCTTCGACGCGCAAGGCCCCGGCTGCGTGTATCGCATGTGGTTCACCAAGCTCGGCGAGCGCGCGAACCTGCAATTTTTCTTCGATAACGAACCGACGCCCTCGCTGGACATGCCGCTGACCGACTTTTTCGCCGGCGAAACCGCGCCGTTCACCGAACCGCTGCTGTGGGACGATCTGGATTCCAGCGGCGGCTTCGTGCACTACGTGCCGGTCTGCTACCGCGAGCGGCTGGTGGTCGCCACGACCGCGCTGACCTATTTCTACAACTTCACCGCGCACCGGTATTGGTCGGCCGCCGAGGTGGAAACCTTCACCGGCGCGGAAAACTACGCCGAGGCGCGCGCGCTGTACGATCCCGCGCAGGCCGGGGACGATCCGAAAGATACCGCCGGCGTGAACTACACCGAGCTGAGCGCGACCGTCGCTCCGGGCGAAACGGTCGCGCTGGCCGACCTGAGCGGCCCGGGGTGGATCGCCTCGCTGGAACTGACGCCCGCGACGCTCGACGCGGCGCTGCTCAACGACGTGCGGCTGGTCGCCGTCTTCGACGAGGCCGACGCCGCGCAAATCGACGCTCCGTTGGGCGTGCTGGTCGGCACGACCGACCCCGCCGCCGAGGCGACCGCGCTGCTGTGGGGGCTGACCGACGGGCGCATGTATTGGTTCATGCCCATGCCCTTTTTCACCTCCGCCCGGCTGGCGCTGGTCAACGACGGCGACGCCCCGGCGAACTTCACCGGACGCCTGGGCGTGCGCGCGGGGCAACCCGACGACCACGCGGGTCTGCTGGTCGCGCAGTACAACCGCAGCAAACCCACGCGGCTGGGCCGCGATCATCCCTTCGCCGTCGTCGGCGGCCAGGGAAAGATCGTCGGCGTCACGCAACTGGCCGGGGGCCTCAAGGATCAGGGCTACCTGGAAGGCGACGAGCGCTGGTATCCGGACGGCCTGTCGACCCCGACCATGCAAGGCACGGGCACCGAGGATTATTACAACGCCGGGTGGTACTTCAACCAGGGGCCGTTCGCGCTGCCCACGCACGGCCATCCGTCGCTGTACACGCAGGACGACTACCTGGTGACGGCCATGTACCGCCTGCACGCGGGCGATTCGCTCGACTTCTACAACGGCGCGGTGTTTTCCATCGAGCACGACATGCTCAACCTCAACACGCGCGAGGATGAACGCTCGGCGGCGTACCTGTATCACGTCGACGAACCGGCGCTGGTGCTCCAAGCCGCGTTCGACGTGGGCGACCCCACCGAGGAGGAGCGCTTCGCTTTCGTCGGCGGCGACGACGAGAACCTCGGGCCGCTCTACGGCTTCTACGAGGGCGATCAGGATCTGTTGCCGATCCTCGACGCCGGTTACCGCTCGCGCACGACCGCCCGCTTCACCGTGGCGGTCAACCCGCACAACGACGGCCTGCGGTTGGTGCGCCGCATCGATCAGCGCTGGGGCCGCGAGTTGGTGCGCGTGACGGTCAACGGTCACGACGCCGGGCTGTGGGGCGCGACCGAACACAATTTCTTCAAGCGCTGGCGCGACGTGGTCTTCGACATTCCGCCCGCGCTGACCAAGGGCCACGATCTGGTCGAGATCGAACTGACCAACCGGGGCGAGCAGTTCACGCAACTGCATTATTGGATTTACGCGTTCAAGCGGCCGCTGCTGACGCGCCTGCACGATCCGGCGCTCAGCGCGCCCACCGACGAACTGCGCGTCGGCGACACGCTGGCGCTGACGGTCGGCGGCGTGTATCCGAGCGGCGCGGAGGAGGAAGTCGCCGGGTGGGTCGAGTACGCGCTGTCGGATCCCGCGCTGGCCGAGGTCGTCCACGGCGAAATCACCGCCTTCGCGCCCGGCGAATTGACCCTCACCGCCTCCACCGGCGCGCAAATCAGCAACGCGCTGACCCTGACCATCCTACCCGCCGCGGATGACGACACGAGCGACGACGACGATACGACGCCCACTGAAAACGACGACGATGACGATGATGATGGGTGCGGATGTTAACGAATGCGGAATGGCGAATTTTCGGTGGCGGAATGCGGAATGAATTCGGCCGGTGGCATTGATCACGGCAGCCCTCATCCCCGCCCCTTCTCCCACGGGGAGAAGGGAGAACCAAGCTGCCGTTTTTTACCCTCTCCCGGTGGCACTGATACGCCGAACGTAGTGAGGCTTATCAGTGTTTTATATGAACACTGATAAACTCGCTCACTTTGCTCGCTCGTGTATCAGTGCCACCGAGCCGGGCAACCACGGGGGGTTGCCCCTACAAATAACCCTTCGACAGCGATCGTTTCCGCAACGCCTCAATCCAGTTCCACCGTGGCGTGGACCAGCGCGCCCATGGCGGTGTAGATGAACTCCAGCGCGCCGTCGTGCAGCACCATCTGCGGATTGATGCCCGCGCCCTCGATGCGGTCGACCAGCGTCGACTCCCATTCGCCGCCGGCGTTGGTCGCGTACCAAAGCTGCGAGCTGTCCATGTTGAAGCCGATGTACACGTTGCCGTCGTCGTCCAGCGCGATGGAGGCGAGGTAGGTGTAATACTGCAACCCGCCTTCGACGACCGTCTTCTGCCACAGGCCGGTGGCGTTGGTGATGTAGTAAAGCTGCCCGTCCCTTTTGTAGCAGATGTGCAGATTGTCGTCGCCGTCGATGACGATGTCGGTCGAGCCCTGGGTGATGCCGTCCTCGTCGATGATTTCGGTCACCCACGCGCCCGAGGCGTTGGTCGCGTAACGCAGCCGCGAGTAAGCGTAGTTGACGTAAACGATGTGCGCAGCCCCGTCGCTGTCCAGCGCGATTTCCGGCCAGGTGCCGGTCAGGCCGTCGTTGTCGACGGTTTCGGTGATCCAATCGCCTTCGGCGTTGGTCGCGTATTTGAGCACGTACCCTTCGCCGTAATAGGCCAGGTGCACCTTGTCGCCGTCCAGCGCCATGTCGACGCCGCGCCCGTTGCCGCCGATCGGATCCACGTCGGTGAAGACCCAGTCGCCCGTGGCGTCGGTGCCGTAGCGCAACCCCTGGTCGACGCCGTCGTTGAAGCGGAAGGCAAGGTGCGTCGCGCCGCTGCCGTCCACGGCCAGCGCGGTGAATTCGCCCGCGTAGCCGTCGCTGACCAGCGCCTCGCCGGTCCACGAACCGTTGCCGGAAAACAGCATCATGTCTTCGGCCACGCTCACGTAGGCCGCCGCGAGCAACGTGCCGTCGCCTTTGACGGCCAGTGAGGTTTCGCCGGTATAGATTTTCCCGGAATCGATGCGCGCGGTCGCCCAATCGCCTTCGGCGTTGGTCGCGTGCCACAGGTCGCCGGAGTTCGTTTCGCTGTAGCTGATGTGCGCCTTGCCCGCGTCGTCGAGCGTCAGCGAGCAGTACTCGCCGTCGTGCACGACGTTGTCGACCACGGTGACGACCCACGAGCCGGTGACGTTGGTGATGTACTTGAGGCCGTAGCGGATGTACGCCATGTGCACCTTGCCGTTGCCGTCCACGATGATCGCCGTGTCTTCCTCGGCCTTGGTCGACTCGGAATCGACCGCCGATTCCTTCCACTCGCCGGTGGCGTTGGTGGCGTACCACAGGTAGTCGGCCGGTCCCATGAAGCTGACGTGCGCGTAGCCGTCCTCGTCCAGGGCCAGTTCGGGATTGCCGTAATAATCGAAGTCGTGGATCAGTTCGATCTCCCAATCGCCCGTGGCGTTGGTCGCGTAGCGCAGCTCGTTGAGCAACTGATAATTGCCGTAGACGATGTGCACGTTGTCGTCGCCGTCCACCGCGATCGTCGCCCGCGAGCCCGACTCCGGATCGCCGTCGACCGTCTCGATCGACCAGCCTTTATCGTCCTTGTGCGCGTATTTGAGAATCGACGGGTCCAGCCCCTCGATGTACCTGTAGGCCACGTGCGGTTGGTTGGCGCTGTCCACGGCCACCGACGGACACAGGCCGACGTAGGTGCACGTGTCGACCGTTTCGGTCTTCCACGCGCCGCCGGCGTTGGTCATGTATTTGACCTGGAACAGGTAGGTATCCTGATAGGCCACGTGCAGCTTGCCCGCGTGGTCCACGGCGAGATCCGGGTCCATCGCGAAGTCGGCCAGCTTCTTGGCCGTCCAGGCCTTGTCCTTGGCGCTTTGCGAATACAGCACCAGTTGCCGCCCTTTGCAGGCCAGGGTGTAGAGCGTACCGTCGGGGCCGGTGGCGCTGGACGTGCCGTTGTAGCCGATGCGCCCGCCGTCGATCACCTCGATATAATCGGGCGCGACATCGTCGTCGTCATCGTCGTCGTCGTCATCGTCATCGTCGCCGCCGGTGTCGTCGTCGTCGACCGGGCCGGCATCGTCGTCATCGTCGTCGCCCATGGCGCCGCTGTCGTCATCATCGTCCCCGCCGCCGCAGGCAACGATCGTCAAGGACAGCAATACTACAAGAATAAAGAATGATAACCGTTTCATCACGATCTCCACATCTTTGATGATTGGCGTTTATTGATCTCCCATCGGCCGATTGTATCACGATCTAAAGCGAATTTCCGCCGCCCTTGCCAAGCACGCCTTCCTGCCCGTACAACTAAAAACAAGGAGGGAACGATGATGAAGCGTTCGTTGTTCGTCTGCACTGTGCTGCTCCTGGCGACCGCGTGGCTTTGGACGATCCCGCTGCTGGCCGCCGAAACGCATTCCCAAACCTATCAGGGAAACGGGGGTTCGCCGCGGAACATGCCGCCGTTGACCACGCCCGGACTCCAGTTGGGCCGGACGGTGGGCGAAAAATCGCTGGTGACCGTGCCGGCCGAGGAGATCGCGGCCAAAACGAAGAGCGCGCCGGTCGACGAAAACAAGCAACGGCGGATGGTCGGCGTGCACGTGGACGTGCCGGCCTATGACGACGCCGTGTGGGAACGTCTGACCGGTCCGCAGGGCGCGACGTCCTGGCGGCTGGCGATCGCCGCCCCGGGCGCGAAGTTCCTGCGCGCGCATTTTTCGGTGTACCGGCCTGCCGCAACCGACGTGGTGGTCGTGTACGGTGAACTCGATCCGGCGCAGGCCCGCCGCGTGCGCTCGGTCGAAGTCGCCGGCGAAGCGGACGTCTGGGCGCCGCCGACCAAGGGCGAGCGGCTGCACGTGGAGGTGCTGACCTCCTCGGCCACGCCGCCGAAACTGGTGATCGACCTGGTTTCCTATGGCCTGGCGGACATGGCGCAAAACAAGGAAGCCGGCTGCTACCTCGATCCGACCTGCTACGCGGCCTGGGACGACCTGAAAACCGGCATTGGCCACGTCAGCCTGGAAAGCGGCGGCGGCGCTTATGTGTGT
Source organism: bacterium (assembly GCA_036725605.1). Classification (GTDB taxonomy): domain Bacteria; phylum Lernaellota; class Lernaellaia; order Lernaellales; family Lernaellaceae; genus CALBTQ01. The sequence goes on along the minus strand of DAIMDW010000008.1, from coordinate 159,419 downwards.
TCGGGGGCGCTGTTGAACGACACGGCGTCCTCGGGCACGCCCTGGTTCATGACCGCCAACCACTGCGTCAGCACCGAGGCCGAGGCCGATACGGTGGTCGTCTCCTGGCGCTTCCACACCGAAGAATGCAACGGCGATCCCCCCGATTTTTACAGCACGCCCTACAGCGAGGGGTCGGATATGGTTTTTACCGACACCTTAACCGACTCCACGCTGTTGGAATTGGACGAAGATCCGCCCAACGGCACCTCGTATATCGGTTGGACGACGGCGGACGTGATTCCCGGAGATGACGTGACCACGCTGCATCATCCCGACGGCGCCTTCATGCGCATTACCTTCGGCGAGGTCATTTACCTGGATGTTAACTTCTATTCCATACTGTATTCGGAAAGCTCGACCGAGGGCGGCTCGTCGGGCGCGCCGCTGTTCAACGACGACCAACAGGTGATCGGCGCCCTCTCCGGCGGCGATGCGTCCTGCTACTACATGGAAGGTCTCGACGAGTTCGGCAAATTCAACGTGGCCTACGGCGCGGGGATGAACGAATTCCTCGACAACGCCGACGACGACGATGACGATACCGACGACGACGATGACGACGACGACGATGACCTCGACGATGACGATGATGATATCGATGACGACGACGATGATGACGACAACGACGACTACATTCCCCCCTCCGACGACGACGATGACGACGACGACGAGCAGGGCGCGACCCAAACCCGCGACGACGACTCCGGCGGCGGCATGTGCGGCTGAAGCCGTTTAATTCAACATAACTTCTTGTCTTACGAAAATAATATTGATAAATTTTGTCCGTTCGTTTTCGGAGGACGAAATTATGCCTCGGTCGGTTTGTTTCCTTTGTGTTTTATCCTTACTACTCGTCACCGGATCGGCCTACGCCGCGGGCGGGCTTTTGGCCACGCCAAGCTGGATTTATGAAACGAAGGAGACCTCCTTCGCCACGGTTGCCGGCGACGTCAACGGCGACGGTTGCGACGATATCCTTGTTGCCGATTATTTGTACTCGACAACCGGAGATGAAATCGTTCGCCTGCGGTTGTATTACGGCCGTCACTGCGGCACGCCCGAATTTTCGGGCTGGTTTTTTGAATTCGAAGATCACAGCTTCTTTCGCTTTGCGGGAATCGGCGACGTTAACGGCGATGGTTATGCCGATGTGATGGCTTACGCATACTTCCAACCGATAATGTTGTTTTACGGCAGCGAAGACGGGCTTCAACCCGGCAGGGAGTGGCTGCAGGAATACAACTTTCAAGAAATCGGCGATGTAAATGGCGATGGGTACGACGATCTGATTGTCGATGGTGAACTTGTGTTCTACGGCAGCGATAAAGGTCCGGGGAATGAGCCGGACTGGCAATTTTCCGAGGACGTGATCGTCGAATATGCAGCCGGACATTTGGATTTCAACGGCGACGGTTACGGCGATCTGATAATCCGCAGTGGAATATCGATCTATTTCTATTCAGGCGGCCCCGATGGTTTGGCGGATGAATACAGCGCCATGATCGACGAGCCGAAATATTTCTTTGTCAGTTCGCAAATTCACTCGGCCGGCGATATCAACGGCGACGGCGTCGATGAAATCATTATTTTTGGTGATCAATATTGCCGATCGAACAGGTGTTTGGCACTCGAAGGAGGTATGTTCATCTTTACCATCGATGCTGGGAACGGGAACGATCCGTATGTCGTGTGGAAACGGTATGGCGATTTAATCGGTTGGGACTATTACTTATTCTTGTTAAATGAAGTGGTCGGTGGTTACGATCTCAATGGCGACGGTTTCGATGATGTGGTCGCCACTCTCGACCTCGTTCATTATCCCGAATCGTACGACGATATCTACGTATATCTCGGCTCGCCGCAAGGCTTCTCCTATGAACCCGATTTAATCCTGAAAAATATTCCGACGCCCTGGGGTCGCCCGCCGGACATCTCCGGCGACATCAACGGCGACGGTTGTCACGATCTTTTGGTCACCTCGTATGGTTACTCTTCCGGTTACTTCACGATGCTGTTCGACGGCTATAGTGAGAACGGTGAAATTGCCGGATGCCGCCGGCACGATCCGACCGCGCCGAATTTTTCCGCCGGCGCCAAATTTTCCTTGCCATCGGCCGACCGTTTGATATACTAATAATCCTGCGGGGGCGGAAAGGATGCGCACTTGCGCATGCGGGCGAAAATCGGTCCGGTCGATCGTACCTACTTCCAACAAATGAGTTGCGGGCAAACGAAACACACGGCTGCCGTGTCGACGCACGTGGTGTCGGTGCGGGCACACACGATGTGGCGGTGTGCGTACCGGGCGGGTACTTAGTGTATTGTCCGTCGCGGGAACGCGGCGGGGTGAAGATAGATATTCGCTGATAAACGAACAAAGATTCGGCGGATACTCCACGCCGACGACCGACGTTGCCGAGGCTCTCGGCGTCCTGCCGTCCTCCTCCCGGCAGGTGGAAAAAGGGTCGATGTCAGCGGGCAGGTTTCGGCCGCTTTTGGGTGAAGGCGGCCGATTTTTTTCAGGCGCGCGCCGTTTCCCACATCGTGTGAATGGTCAGCAGCAACGCGCCGGAAATGCACATCACGCCGACCAGATAGGGATCGACCAGATCCAGCGGCAGCGTCGCGGTCAGCAGCAGGAAGCTGAGCAGGGCGACGATCCGCCGCAGGCTGAGTTCGGTTTTGTCCGGCCGCAGCAGCAACAGCAGCGCCGGCACGGTCAGCCAGTAGTAATGCAGCCAGACCAGCTCGCCCGACAGCAGGTAAGTCAGGCAACCCAGCGCGATCACCGCGACGATCCGCTCCGGATCGTCCGTGTGCTTGCGGCCCGCGAAAACGAAACCCGCCCCCAGCAACGGCAGCGCGACCATCAGCGCCACGTGCACGTCCAGGTCGGCCAACTGGTGGATGAACATCGCCAGCGAGTAGTTGCCCATCTCGACCGTCAGGATTTCCTGCGGCATGTTGCGCAGGGCCGTCAGCCAGTCGAGCCAGCAGTGCAGCGAACCGAAGAAGAGTCCCGACGAAACCAGGGCCAGCAGCGCGGCCAGAGCGCCGCCGATCAGGTTGCCGCCCAAGCGGCGCCAGTCGTGCGCGAAGATCCACCACAGCACGAGCAACGCGCCGACGAACAACAGGTTCGGCTTGAACAATATCGCGTATCCCATCACCAATCCCGACAGCACGTCGCGCGTTGTCGAGGGCGCGCGCGTCAGCAACCAGGCCAGCAGCGCCATATCCAACAGTTGATATTGATTGACGTTGGTCACGCGCATGTCCGACAGCAGCGGTTCGAACCAGCCGGAGAACACGACCATCAGCAGCAGCGTTTCGGGCAACGCGAAGCCGAGCACGCGGCACAACAGCAGCAGCGCGATGACCGTGCACAGGATGGTGCTGAGCCGAAACGTTTGAAAGGCCGTTTCGTAACTACGGGAACCGAACGCGGCCAGGACGGTGTACAAAAACGGCGTCGAGTAGGTTTGCAGCACCGGCCGGTCGCGCGCGGCGGCGCGATGCCGCATATACTCGGGCCGCGTGTTGCCGCGCCGGGCGATCTCCTGCGCCACCTTCAGCCGATCGTCCGCGCCGTAGATGTTGTCGACCGGCATCGTGCGCAGCGCCTGCCCCACCGCCCAGAATTGGTAGAAGTCGATGCCCGACGCCTTGTCGCCGTAGCGCCACATATCCAGCACGCTGAATAGCGCCAGCATGGCCAGCAGAATGGTGGTCAGTCGTTTCATGGTTGCGCCATCGTAGCCGGATGCGCCGGGCCGGTCAAAAGAAAAGCGACGCCGCGTTTATCGATTTATCGGCAAGACAAAACCCTGCCCGACGGGCACACACCTTTGGCTGTCGCCAAAAGTGTGGCACACGAAAGAGCGACTCCCTATCCTATGCGCCATGGTTTTCGCCGAATGGCGAAAGCTGTGTTGAAGTATCTTCCGAACCGAGGAAAACACTGATGCACCTCACTACGTTCGGTGAATCAGAGCCACCCGCCGTGGCATCCTGGTCGGTGGCACTGATACACGAGCGAGCAACGCGAGCGAGTTTATCAGTGTTATCATCAACACTGATAAGCCTCACCATGTTCGGCGTATCAGCGTCACCGAAAATTCGCATTCGCCATTCCGCATTCGTCAACATCCACAGCCGCTGTCGTCGTCGTTGTCGTCATCGTCGTCGGTGAGCGTTTGATCGTCGTCGTCGTCATCGTCGTCGTCAGCGTCGTCGTCATCGTCATCGTCGGTGTCGTCGTCGGTGACGGATTCATCCTGGGTGAAGGCGTCGTCCAGGCGGCCGGTCTGCCCCAACGATCCGACCAGCGCGAGGCCGTACACGCCCGGCGGCAGATCGGCCGGAACGGTCGCGGTGAGCGTCGTTTCGTCCACGACGGTCAGATCGTTCAGCGGATATTGCGCCTTGGCCTGGTCGTACAGATAGCCGGTGAGGTTTTCCTCGAAGGTCGACGCGGTGATCGTCAACGCCGCGCCCGGCGAGCCCGCTGCCGGCGCGACCGCCGTGATGAACGGGACGCACACGTGCCACAGGGTTGTGTCGGTCGTGCCGCCGCCCTCGTCGGACCATTCGCCGCCGGTCATGTACACGCCGTGGCCCGCGAGGTAGCCGCCGGCCACGCCGACGCGCCCCGGCGAGTATGCGGTGCCGACCTCGCCCCAGGCGCCGTCGTAATATTGGTCGTCGGTGACCAGTTCGTCCCACACGTCGCCCCCGGCCGCCAGCCACAGCAATTCGCCCGCCTCGGCCAACAGCGGCCCGTGGCGCGGGCTGGGTTCGCTCAGGTCGGCGTAGGCGCCGGTCGCCACGTCGTAGGCGTAGGTCGCGCTTTCCATCGGATAGCCGCCGGTGAGCACGATTTTGCCGTCGAGCAACGCCGCGTAGCCGAAGGCGACGCCCCCGGGCAGGTCGGCGATGGCGCTCCAGGCGTCGGTTGCCGGATCGTACGCAAACGCCAGCAGGGAGAATTTCGTGCCCATCAGCGAAGGCTCCAGGCCGCCGAAGCAGTAGAGCTTGCCGTCGCCGCCGTCGGCGCAGACCATGCCGATCAACAGCGGATCGCCCGCCGGATAATCGGCCACGCTCGCCCACGCGCCGTAGAGCGTGTCGTAGCGATACACGTCGGTTTCGCGGCTGATCGGCCCCTCGCCGGCCACCGCGTACAGGTAGCCGTCGACGGCCGCGAAGCCGAAGTTGCTTTTCACGGCCGGCATGTCGGGCAAGGCCGTCCAGTCACCGGCGGCCGGATCGTACACTTGCAGATCGCCGCGGCTGGTCATCCCGGTCGTGCCGCCGTACAGATACAGCAGGCCCTCGTCGACCGCCGCCGCGTGCCGATAGCGGGTGCCGGAAAAATCGCCCTCGTACGTCCACCCGAAATGGCAGTACTCGCCGCTCGCCACGGCCACGCCGCAAAGCACCGCCAAGACGACCAACACGATTCGAATCATGCGCTGCATGGATGCTCCCCGATTGGTGACGCCGCGCATTGTAGCAAAGCCGTGGGAAATGAAAAGCGGTGGATATCCTTCATAAAATATTTGCCGCCGGCAGAACAGATCCTTCACCCCTTGTCAGGGGTTGAATGGTCCGGGTGAGCGATTTCCAGGGCTGCCGCCCTTCGCTACTGACCATCCGCCCCTCCGGGGCTTGACGGCTCCGGAGAGACCAATTCGGAAGTCAGGATCGGTGGATGTCCTTCATAAAATATTTGCCACTGTGTATCGGCCGTGATATTTTGCCGGCCATGCAACAAAACGAAATGAACGACAGCCGCACCGCGCCGCCGCCATCGTTTTACGGTCCGTGGGCCACGCTGGGCCTGACGGCGCTGCTGTTTATCATTCCCTCGCTGTTCTTTATCTTTTTGATGCTGGCACCCTACTTCTTGGGATTGACCAAAAATTGGTTCGACGCCAATCAGTACCTTTTACAACATCGCGTGTATTTGACTTGGGTTTCCTCGGGCCTGACGCTCCTGGCTTTGTTCCTGATGCTGTGCATGATTCAGTGGAAAAAATGGTCGCTGCGCGAATACCTGGTGATGCATCACGTACGTTGGCGCACGACGTTGTTGTGGATCATCCCTCCGCTGATGCTGTTGTTTTTCTACGGCTGGCTGATCATGCATTTCGAGTTGAAGATCACCCGGTACATGAGCAACCATCCGCAGCTTTCCACCGTCGGCGCCCTGCACGCCTCATTCTGGCGCTTGTCGATTCTGGGGCCGATTTTAGAAGATCTCCTGTTCTGGGGATTTTGCTATCGCGGCCTGGAGCAAACGCGGTTGGGATCGCACGGAGCCGTGTGGCTTCTGGGCGTCATTTTCGCCGCGGCGCATACGCCGACGAACGCGACGGCCATTCTCGGTTTTTTCCCGCTGTCCGTATACAAAGGGTACATGCGCCGCCAGACCGGCTCGACGCTGCCGGGCATGCTGCATCACATGCTGCACAACATGATCATTTTTCTGGCGTTCGCCGCCGTCCAGTGGGGAGCGATTGGATAGATCTTTTTGTGATTTAATCATCAGTTATACAATCCAGGACAAAATTGAATACGGATTTTTTTATGAATTTCATCGTATGATCTAACATGTACCGGTTCATTGTAGTATACATTTTTTCTAATTAATTCAGCTTTCGCAAGTTTTCCATCGGCCCAACCCAGCGAATTCAATTTCCTTAATGTTGAATCATATAAATAAATATTTATCCAGATATAATGTGCCCTTACTGGTATCAATTGCTTTGTTTCACCAAATAGAGGTCTGAAGTATCGATTTTTATGTTTATCAATAATATCGCATATAATTAATTTTAATTTTTCTTTATTTAGGTTTTGACGATCATTTAATACCACTTCCAAACTTATTCTTCTAATATATCTGGCATCCATTCTAGAAATTTTTCGAATTGTGTAACTATATTCACAAAAATTAAATATTTTTTCTTTTGAAATTTCGCTTTTCAACTTATAGTTACTATATGTGGACATAATGACCGATTTCAACATCCATATTCTTTCCAATAACTTACTTTCTCCATTCCAGGGTAACATTGTCTCAATTTCCCAGTTTGCAATCTTATGATTATATCTCAATATAATATTATTATCTATTTCCCCACCACAATTAATATTAATAACTATTCTATCGACTAACAAAGGCCTCATTTTGCCTATGATTTTCGCAATTTCAAAAGAATCAATCAGATGGACTCTGGCTGATTTCGATGATGAGCTAAAAAAAATAGTGATTTGTTTTGTATCATTTATATTTTCTGATTCAATGACTCTTTGCACCATACAATCAGCATACTCATAATATCCTTTTATGACCAATTGCACAATTCCAAGTGGTAGATTGCTTTTATTAAGGTACTTTTGATTTCTGCATATAAATATAATAATAATTAATAGTAATGTATTGCATGTAATCAACAAATTATCGCAGTAGCCTAACACCTCTGAAGGATGCAGGCAAAGATTTTCCTTTTCATTAATATATCTAATAAAGTTACCATAATATATTGATTTTCCATGCGATATTGCATTCCTTATATTTGAATTAAACCCAATTACAGCATCATTTAATCCATTTGCATTTAAGCGATCAACTTTATTTGTTAGCGTTAAATCAAGATAATTTTTATTTAGTTTTTTCCCTAAAATATTAAGGAAAAGACTTATTAAGTTATTAAAAATATGCTCAGTAATGAAAATATATTGAGGATGCCATATTGTATCCATCTTTAAAAAGCCAGTTTCCTGCAATAAATCAATTTTTTCTTCATCATATCGTCCAACAAGACTTAATAATGATTGAATAGCTTTTGTAATATCCTGATCCAAATCAGAAAGCGCACTGAAAGTTAACTCAATATTTGATTCAAGGAAATCTAATAATGAATCAAAACAGAAAACATTTAAATAACATAATGGTCTAGTTTCAATAAATGGTACTAAAGCATAAGCAAATTCTTTTGCATTATCTATATCAACCAGCCCACCAAATCTTCTAAATATTTTCAGATATCTTGTTTCTCTTTCAATTTCAGATAACGGATTTTTTATACTACTCAAATCCATAATAAATCCCATTAGCAATGTTTCTTTTTAAATAATTTATTTTTTATCAAAACTCAATCGATCCAACTGACCTGACGGCGGTCGCGCGATTCCTTGGCTTCGGGCAGCTTGTTGGGGTAATCGATGCGGTAATGCAGACCGCGGCTTTCGCGGCGTTGCGCGGCGCGGATGATCAAGCCGGCGACCAGCGCGATGTTGCGCAGCTCCAGCAGGTCGGACGAGACGGTGAAGTTCCAGTAATACTCGGCGATCTCCTGCTGCAGCATCTTGATGCGCCGCTGCGCGCGGGCCAGACGCTTTTCGCTGCGCACGATGCCCAGGTAGTTCGACATCGTGCGGCGCACCTCTTCCCAATTGTGGGTGACCATCACCGCTTCGTCGGGCTCGGTCGCGCCGAAGGCGTCCCAGGCCGGCACGCTGTGGCGCGTGAGCGCGGAGCGGTCGCGGCGCAGAATTTCCTCGGCGGCGTTGTGCGCGTAGACGACCGCTTCCAGCAGGCTGTTGGACGCCAGACGGTTCGCGCCGTGCAGGCCGGTGTAGGCGACCTCGCCGATGGCGAACAGGTTGCGCAGCGTGCTTTCGCCGTGTTGGTCGACCGCGACGCCGCCGCACATGTAATGCGCCGCCGGCGCGACCGGGATGGGCTCCTTGGTCATGTCGATGCCCAGCGACAGGCACTTCTGATGGATGTTGGGAAACTTCGCGCCCGCCTCGTCGCCCAGGTGCGAGATGTCCAGGTACACGCACTCCGCGCCGGTGCGCTTGATTTCGTGGTCGATGGCGCGCGCGACGATATCGCGCGGGGCCAGCGATTTGAGCGGGTGCAGGCGGTCCATGAACCGCTCGCCCTTGTTGTTGATCAACACGGCGCCCTCGCCGCGCACGGCCTCGCTGATCAGGAAGTTGCGCGCGAACGGATGATACAGACACGTCGGGTGGAACTGGATGAACTCCATGTTGCCCACCTCGGCGTTGGCGCGCCAGGCCATGGCCACGCCGTCGCCGGTGGCCACGTCGGGATTCGAGGTGATCAGGTAAACCTTGCCGCAGCCGCCGGTGGCCAGCACGGTGAACGACGCGAGGAAGGTGTCGATCGTCCCGGCCTGCTTGTTGAGGATATACGCGCCCAGGCAGCGGTCGGCGGCGTGGTTGTGCACCAGCTTGCCGGTGGTGATCAGATCGACCGCGAAGTGATCTTCGAAAATCTTGATGCGCGGATGCTTTTCCACGGCGGCGATCAGCGCCCGCTCGATCTCCCGCCCGGTGATGTCGCCGCTGTGCAGGATGCGGCGCTTGGTGTGTCCGCCTTCCTTGTGCAGATCGTAGCCGGTGCTCGACGCCTCGTTGCGGTCGAAGCGCACGCCCTGCTCGATCAACTCGGCCACGCGCGCCGGTCCGTCGCCGACGACCATGCGCACGACCTCTTCCTTGCACAACCCCGCGCCGGCGGTGAGCGTGTCGGACACGTGCAGGTCGACGCTGTCCTCGGGCGTGCTGACCACGGCGATGCCGCCCTGGGCGTATTTGGTATTCGTTTCGTCGAGCCGGGTCTTGCTGACCAGCGCGACGTCGCACGTGTCGGCGACCTTGAGCGCGAACGACAATCCGGCAATGCCGGTGCCGATCACCAATACATCTGCTGATATCAACATGGCAATCCTCGAAAGGCACGCCAGTTTGGTCCGCGCCCCGCATGCTGTCAAGACGAAATCGCGCGGGGCGACTCCCGCTAATAACCGCCCGCGCCCAGCGCCGGCACGCGCACCTTGAACACGACCACCGCGCTTTCGCCGCCGGGTTTTACGAAGAATTTCTCCGCCTCCGGCTCGCCGTTGAGGGCGACGAACCGCGCACGATCGAACAAGGGCGTGGTGCTCAGAAAATACACGTGCTTCATTTGCTCGGGCCGCAACGTTTCCGTCAGCGCGTAGCAGTTGCTCGCCGGATGCTCGACGACCCCGTTTTGCGCCACGAAAAACAACAGCGGCAAACGCCGATCCCACGACGAAAGGTGATAGCGAAAACGCGGATCGTCGCCCAGGTACAGGTGGAAGTAGTGACTGGGGATGCCCAGCGAATCGTAATGGAAAAACACGTCGAGCGGCTCGCCGACGCGCTCGGCCTCCGCGAGCATGAAGTTTTTCGCCTCGGCCAGTCCGTACCCCGCCGTCCAGCCGGTGACGTGCTGCCAATGATCCACCGGCTCCAGCGGCGCGTTCACCGGATCGCGGACAATCGCCAAACTCGCGGGCAGATACGCCAGGGCGATCACCGCGACGACGATCCCGGCCAACGCCGGGCGCGCCCGGTCCGGCCGAACCGTGGGCAGCAAACGCGGCGCCAGCCAATGCGCGGCGGCAAACAGAGCGTACAGCGCCGTCAACAACAGGTAGGGCAAGGTGAAATACAGGTAGCGCGCGAAAATCATCCGCTCGGTCAGCAGCACCTGCAGCGCCGTCGCGCCCAACGCGGCCAAGAGCGGCGCGATCATCCCCGCCGGACGCCGCACCGCGACGAGCACCGCGCCCCCGACGATCAGCGCCAGCAGCGGCAGACCGAGGTACTGGGTGTGAATCATCCAGACGTGCCGCAGGTTGGGGACGATCCGCTGCAGCATCCCGGCCGTGTCGCCGACCAGGTATTGGGTGATGTCGATGCTCGGCGTGCTGGTTTTGATGAAGAAAAACGGTATGATATTCACCGCATAGCGCACCGCCACCGCCACCGCCACCGCGCCGATCGCCAGGGCGACCAACCGCCCGGTCGGCCGCTTCTTCTCGGTCAGCCACGCATCCAGCAACGCCAGGAAGGGATAGGCGAGAAAAAAGAAGCAGTAAAACTTGGTAATCAATCCCAGGCCGAGCACCAGACCGAGCCACAGCGCGTCGCGACCGCGTCTCATTATTGCGAAGCGCAGGGCCAGAAGAATGGCCAGCAGGCTAAGCAGATTGACCAGCGGTTCGTAGAGCACCAGCCGTTCATGAAACACGGCAAAGGGGCTCAAGACATACAACGCCCCGGCCGCAACCGGCAACCAGGGAAAACGATCCGCCAACAGCTTGCGCGCCAGGAACATCGTCGCCCACAGCGCGCCCAGGCCGCAGGCGAGGGCCGTCGCCCGCATGGCCGCCACCGGATCGCCGAACAACGGCCAGACCAGCGCCGACAGCCACAAATACAACGATTGTTTGCCGACCGCCGTGTAAGCGACGAACAGATGCTCCCACCCCTGGGTGATCAACTGGGTGTAGCGCAGGTAAATGAGTTCGTCGTTGAACGCCGGCAGCAGCGTCAGATGCGGCAGGCGCATCAGCAGGTAAGCACCCGAAAATACGAGCAGCCCCAGACGAAACGTTCGTGGCGCACGAATCGGATCGGTATTCGCGGATGATTGAGTCATTCCGGTTTTGCTCGGTAAGGTGGAACTGCGGCTCAACTATAGACAAAGCGCCCGATTCGGTCAACGAAATCATCAAATGATACCTCGTCTCAAATGGTTAATTAAAATTCATTTTTTTCCTTTTTTTTCTTGACACCCCCTCTTGTTATTGGTAAAAAACTATTGTGATTTGATTCACAGAGTGAAATGAATCACATGATCTTTGAGAACTTTAGTAAACGATCGGCTCCGGAGCCGTCCCTCCCGTAAAGGGAAAAATAGGGAAACATCGCGCTTCAATCCCCATCAACAACAGGCAATCCCGCGCGATGTCGGCGGACGGAGGCTCAACCAGGTAGAACAACACGACAAAGCCTCTGCGGTGAAAAGGGATGCGGGCGGCTCCCGGGGCAGGTTTCCCGACGTCTTGGTCTCCGAAGCGGATTCGTCACCCGTTTCGGGCTGCGAAAAGGCTCTGGTCACTTTCAGTTGGAATGTCCGTTGCGACGGACAACGAGAACATCCTCCCCAAGACAACGCGGTCGCCGGCATGAGGCTTTTAGGTTTTTACTCCCATGGCGACCGCGTTTCGTTTAAGCACTCCCCGAAATTCGAAAAATGTCCCCCCGCCGGCGCGCGGTGGTTATACTAGTGGTATCTGGAATGTGTGGAGGGAAAATCCATGTTACGCCACGGCAAGTTATTGGCCCCATGGGCCGTCATCGCGCTTTGCCTGGTGCTGGTTTTCTCCTGCTACCACGGGGATGACGACGACAACAACGACGGCAAAGAGGAGGAAAATCCACCCGGCGACGATGACGACTCATCCAGCGGCCCGACCACCGTCGACGACGACACCGTCGGCCCGACGCCCACCGACGACGACACCAACGACGATGATACGACCGACGATGACACCGGCGACGATGACGTGACCGACGACGACACCTCGCAGGAACCGACGATCACCGGCATCGAGCACGGCACGTGCAAGGACGGATCGGGACCGGCCAAAACGGAATGGCCCGAGTCTCTGGTGTTGACCTACGCAAGCAACGTGCTGACGGTCAAGCACGTCAACGGCGTGTTCAACTGCTGCCTGGATTCGATCGAGGTCGCCATGGAGCTCGACGGCTTCATCATCGAGCTGTACGAAGAGGAATACGCGCCCGAACCGTGCTTCTGCGTGTGTCCCTTCGATGTGACAACGCACATCGCCAACCTCGCGGCGGGCGAGTACACGGTGAAGGTCTACGTCAACGGGGCGTTCTCGATCGACGGCCAGGTGACGATTGAGTAACGGCGGTCATTCGCCCGCGGTGATCGAGCCCGCGCCCATTACCTGCTTATCCACCGTGGCGGGGTTGCCGTAGTAGACGATCGCGCCCGTGCCCATGATCGTCGCGTGCAGCGACCGCGTGACGGTCAGTTCGGTCCGGCCCGCGCCGTCGATAACGACGCTCGCGCTTTCGCTTTGCATCTCCCGGGCCTTGATATTTCCCGAACCGGCGATCTTCACGGTGAAAGCGTTCGCCCGCCCCCGGGCCTGGATATCGCCCGAACCGTTGATCGTCACCTGGAGCGCCACGGCTTCTCCGGCAAAGTCGACATTGCTCGAGCCGTCGATGACCAGCGACAAGGCGCCGCCGAATTTTCCTTGCAGCTCGGCGTTGCCGCTGCCGTTGAGGGTGACGGCCTCGATGCGCGGGGCGTGGACGATCACCGTGACCTTGCCCATCATCACCGCGACGTGCGCCGGGCGCTCCTTGACGATCAGCACGCCCTCGACGATCGCGATGTCCACGTAGCCCATGCGCTGCTTGTCGCCCTCCAGCTTGTAGCGCGCCTCGCCCTCGGCGATGGTGAGCTTCAGGTCGAGCGAACCGTTCATCTCCACCTTGGTGAACGGCGCATGCGCGGCGATCATCCCCTGGGCGTCGGGCTCGTCGAGGCGGGGCGTCGGCGTTGCCGCCAGCGTGTTTTGGCGTTCACACCCCACGACCAGCGCGGCCAAAACAACCATCGTCAACACGATAAAAACGGTCAGACGCTTCATGATCCGCTCCTCCGATTCAACATTTCACGGCCTCGGGAGGTCCTTGATTTTCACAATTGATCTACACGCAAGAGAACGATATCATCTCTTTTTATTACAACAAGGATTTTTCATCATCCGGAAGTCGAAAGACGCCTTTATCGGACACGGCTCCCGGAGAGTCGATTTCGAAAAATCCTACGGGGGAACCCGGTTCGTTACGTCGAGATTTACGTTGATGATTCGATTTTGGAAGCGCATCGTATTTGGCCTGGTTCCGACGATCTTGCTGTTGCTGGCAACCGAAATCTGCCTGCGCGGTTTTCACTTTCCGCCTGAACCGACGTTCGCATCGCCGCAATTCACGCATGCTTCGATTCGCAACAATCCCATGCTCGTTGCCGATCGCGATTTGGTCTGGAAGGGCCGCCCCGACTACCACGATGAATATGTGACATTGAATAATCGTGGGTTTCGCGGCCCGTTGCCGAACGCGGAAAAGGCCGCCGGGCGCCTCGTTTTTTTCGGCGATTCGGTCACCTTCGGTTGGGGGCTGTCGCACACCAGTTATGTGAACGAATTACGCCGTTGCGTGCCTGATGATTGGGGCGAAATCCTCAATCTGTCGGTGCCCGGCTATGCCTCGACCCAAGGCTTGATCCTGGTAAATAAAACGATCGAAGAACTGCGACCGGACGTCGTCGTGGCAACGTATTTGTGGAATGATTCCTATTACGCGCCGGAACGCTGGGAACCGCCGGTCGGGGCCGAACGCCGGTTCCGCATCCTGTACCTCGGCCACTATATTAAAGTCCGGCTCACCAACCGCGGGAAACCGGCGGAGCAATCCGTTTCGTACGCGACATCGCCGGAAATTTACGAGCGGAACATTACCGAAATGAACCGGATCGTCGCCGCGAAAGGCGGGAAATTCATCCTGTTGCTGCACGCATACGACCCCGATCCGCTGATCGGTTACGGCTCTTTTCCCAAGCCGGTCGAAAGCGAGCGATACCGGCGATTCGCCGAGTTGATGCGGGAAACGGCCAACCGGGAAGGCATCGAGCTGATCGATCTCGAACGCGAGTTGTCGCCCTTTATCGCCCGCCACGTCCCGCTTTATATTTTTGACGGTTATCACATGTCCGAATTGGGTCACCAGGTCGTCGCCCACGTCGTGGCCGACCACTTACGCCGATATGGATTGGTCCGTACCGAAGGATCGTGTGCACCAATCGATTCGCCGTTAGACACGCTGCTGAACCTGGCTCGTCGATCGGAAGAGATCAATCAGGAAGTCGCCGCCCGCTACTACTGGCTCGCCCTCAAACGACAGCCGGACAACTTGGAAGCACAAAAAGCCATTACCCGCCTCCGGCCCGATCTGGCCGTCCGGCTGCGCGAAGACATCCCCGCCGGCGAAAAGCCATGAACATAATTTGCGGCCGAAAAAACGACGACGACAATGCCGCGCCAAATCCGGTTCAGGATCCGGCCTCAAACTACCGCCGGCTTTCGCCCTCACCCCGGGCTGCGCCCGACCCTCTCCCAATTGGAAAATCACGGGACACGTAACGAGTACATGTCCCGGATTTTCAAACCTCCCTTCTCCCCATGGGAGAAGGGCCGGGATGAGGGCCAAAAAATGTCCCCGATTTTTCTTCCTGTATCAAATGGAAAAAGACGACAATCCTGAGCGGAAGTTTTTAAACCAATGATTCGACCACGGCGCCGTCGCCGGCGGTCGCCGTGTAGAAGCGGCCTTCGCGGCCGGATTTTTCCCGGTAGATTCGACCGGCGGCGGTCATGATGTCCGTAGCGTGCGCCGGATCGACCAACGCGATCGCGCTGCCGCCGAACCCCCCGCCGACCATCCGCGCGCCGTACACGCCCGCGCAGGCGTTGAAGGATTCGACCATCGCGTCCAACTCGACGCAGGAAACTTCGTAGTCGTCGCGCAAGCTGGCGTGTCCCTCGTCGGCAATCGCGCCCAGGGCGGCCATGTCGCCCGCGCGCAAAGCGGCGGCGAACGCGTGCACGCGCTCGTTTTCGCTCAGCACGTGCCGGCAGCGGCGGTAGACGTTCGCGGGCAGATCATCGCGCAGCGCGGCGAGTTTTTGCGGCGTCACGTCGCGCAGGCTGGATTGCCCGCACAGGCGCGCGCCCTGCTCGCATTCGCCGCGGCGTTCGTTGTATTTGCTGGCGGCCAGTTCGCGTTTGACGCCGGTGGCCCCGACGATCACCGCGAGGCGTTCGCGGTCGATGGGCAGCATGGTGCGGCTCATGTCGCGGCAGTCCAGCAACATCGCGCTGCCCGCGCGGCAGGCGGCGCTGGCCATCTGGTCCAGCAGACCGCAACGTGTGCCGATGCGGTGTTCGGCGGCCTGGCACACGCGCGAAAGCGCCACCGGGTCGTCCCATCGGCGGCCGGCCAGTTGCGAGACGGCCAGCACGGTCGCCACGGCGAAGGCGGCGCTCGACGAGAGCCCCGCGCCGTCGGGCACGTCGCCGACGTAGGCCAGTTCGAGCCCGGCGGGATTCACGCCCACCACGGCCAACTCCAACAGCACGGCCTGGAGAAAGTCGATCCAGTCGTGTCCGTCCGGTTGTGCATGCAGCGGAAAATCGCCGGGGCGTTCGTCGAAGTTGGCGCTGGTCGCCCGCACGCGGCCCGAGTCGGTCAGGCGACCGACGACCCGCACGCCGTATTGAATGGCCATGGGCATGACGAAGCCGTCGTTGTAGTCGGTGTGTTCGCCGATGAGGTTCACGCGGCCCGGCGCGAAGGCGCGAACGGCGGGCGCGGCGGCGAAGCGTTGCGCGAAAAACGCGGCCGGATCAGTCGTCGATTTCGCGGTCATCGCGAGCGACCTCGACGAAAGCGGCGACCACGTCCGGATCCAACTGCGTGCCGGCGACCCGCTTGATTTCGGCAATCGCCTCCTCGTGCGAGAAGGCCTTACGGTACGGCCGGTTGGAAACCATCGCGTCGTAGGTGTCGGCCACGGCGATCACCCGCGCGCCCAACGGAATGTCGGTGCCGGCCAGGCCGATCGGATACCCGCTGCCGTCCCACCGTTCGTGGTGGTTGAGGATCAGCGGCACGCAGCGCGCCAGGTGGCGCACCGGCGCGACGATCTTGCTGCCCATGTCCGGGTGCTGCTTGATGACCAGCCACTCGGAATCGTCGAGCTTGCCCGGCTTGAGCAGGATCGCGTCGCGGATGCCGATCTTGCCGATGTCATGCAGCACCGAGGCGTTGCGCACGTCTTCGATCTCGCGCGGCGACAGGCCCATCTTCTGGGCGATGCGCACCGCGTTGCGCATGACCGACGTGGAGTGGCCCGACAGATACTGGTCGCGCGCCTCCAGGGCGTTGGCCAGACTGATGATCGTGTGCAGGTAGCTGGTTTGCAGCGTGTTGTACAAATTGGCGTTCTGGATGGCCACCGCCGCCTGCCCGGCCAGCAGCGACAGGAACTGCACGTCGCTTTGCTGGAACTGCTCGCGGCCGGCGAAATTGGTGATGTTGAGCACGCCGATCACGTTGCCCTTGACCTTCAGCGGCAGGCTGATCGCGCTTTTGATGTGATCGTCTTTCAGATGCTGCTTGAAGCGTTGGTCTTCCTGACCGCGTTGCAGAATGACCGTTTCGCCCGTGGCCGCCGTGTAGCCGGCGATGCCCACGCCGACCTGCCCTTTCCATTCGGCCAGCACGTCCTGCGGCAGACCGACCGCGGCGCGCATTTTCATTTCCTCGCCGTCGACCAGCATGAGGCTGACGCGATCGCAGCGCGCCTCTCGCTGCGCGGTGACGACGATTGTGTTGAGCAGCGCGTCCAGGTCGAGGGTCAGCAGAAATTCCTGGTTGATCGCGGTCAGCGGCGTCAGCGTGCCGGTGCGGGCCGCTTCGCGAATTTTCATCATGCGCCCCAGCGAAGCCAGCAGGTCGCTTTCCAGGTTTTGCTCGTCCCGCGGCAGGCGCACGACCTTGGCCCACCCGCGGTTGAGCCGCGCGTCCTCTTCCTCGTCGCCGGCTTCGGGCGGCACCAGCAGCACCGCGAGGGTGGACGGATTTTTCGCCACCAACGCATCCAGGCCGCCGTCGCGATCGTCGATATGCTGTTCGTCGATGATCATCGCGTCGAACCGGTTACGCGACAGTTCGTCGTCGATGCCGCGCAGGTCCTTGGCCGTGGTGACCTGGTTGCCGCGCTCGACCAGCGCGCCGACCACCTGTTTCATCAAAACCGGCAAACCGCCGGCGACCAGGATTCTTGCTTCCTCGATCAACACTTAGTCCTCCGCTTCCGCCAATAGCGCGCGCAGCTCGGCCGCCTTCTCCTCCGGGTAGCTGTCGTTGATGAACAACCCGGCGCCCGTTTCGCAGCCGGCGCGGAACTTCAACTTCTCCCGGCTGCGTCGAATCGGATACAGCTCGATATGCAGATGCGTGCCGCTGCCCGCGTCGCCGTGCGGCGGCGCCTGATGAAAGGCCATCATGTAGGGGAACGGCCGCTCGTAGTAATTGCGGTAGGTGCGCAGCATCCGCTTGAGCGCCGCCATCATCGGGCGCAGCTCGTCGTCGGTCAGCTCGCCCATGTGCTTGAGGCAGCGTTGCGGATACAGGTGCGTCTCGTACGGCCAACGCGCGGAAAACGGCACGAACGCCGTCCAGCCGCCCTCGTCGAATACGATCCGCCGCCCGTCGGCGCGCTCGCTCTCGACCAGGTGGCAGTGCAGGCATCGGCCGGTTTTTTCGCGGTAGGTCGCCGCGCGTTTCATCTCGACGGCGGGCACCGGCGGAATCAGCGGGAAAGCGTAAATCTGCCCGTGCGGATGCGGCATGGTCACGCCGATTTCCTCGCCGTGGTTTTCGAACACGTAGACGTACTTGACCTTTTTGTTCTCGAACAGCTCGAGGTAGCGGGCCCGCCACAGGCGCGCCAGTTTCACCAGGTGATCGTTGTCGATGTCGATGAAATCGCGTTCGTGATCCGGATGATACAGCACGACGTCGCAGGCGCCCCACGATTTGCGCACGCGCCAGGGCGGATCGTTCTGCACGCCCGGAATCGGCGCCGGTGTGTCGAAGCTGGGAAAGTCGTTGGGATAGATGTGCACGTCGTAGCTGTCGGGCACGCGGCCCGAGCCGGGGCAGAACGGGCACCAATCGCGCGGCATTTGCGGCCGGTCCATCCGGTGCGTCGCGGTCACGACCCACTCGCCGCGCAGCGGGTCCCATCGTAGTTCGCTCATTCTTTTTCCTCTTACGCGCCGTCGCCTCGACGAACGCGGTCATAAACAATCGCTCACGCGCGGAGCGCACGCCGACATACACCGGCAGCGCTCCACCCGCGTCAAAAGGGCGAACCCGTAGATTAATGGTTGCCGACGCTTCTGACAATGCCCTTCGCACCGATATTTTCGGGCAACAAGGCGGCCGGAAATCCATGGTCGAACGCGAGGCGGCGGGATTATAAGACGGTCGGTGTTGTACTTCATTTACCACCGTTCGCGAAGCTCATCCCACATATGCGTCTTCAGGAAGCTGTCGTCGACGCTCGATTCCATTTCGAGAAACAAGCGGTAGGGCATTGTGTAGGAAAGTAACTCCTTTTCGAGTTTGCCGCGCTGGGAAATGTCAAAAAAGCCGATGACTCCCCGCGGCGTTTCCCGCTGGGCCTCCGCGTAGGCGAACAGGATCGACTGACATGCGGCTCCCCATGGCGACACAGTGGCGTTGATCGATCCACGGCGAAATCCGGCCAGCGTTATCAGGGCGGAAAGTTGGTCCGGATTGACGAACATCAGGACCAACGAAACATCCTCTCCCTCCGCCACCTGATCCAGTGGTTTGAAAACGATAAACTCCGTCGGCACATCGCGGTATGGAAGGGCAATCAACCAACGATCGGTTACTTCGGGACTTTCGAAGAAACGCTCGCCTTCTTTCATGTCAAAGGTGTAACCGTTCGGAAGTTCGGCTTTCCCTCCGGTCGAAAGCAGTCGATTAATCGGAAAACCGGTGTAACAGTTACCAAATCCAAGCCCGGTTCCTCCGCCGGGACAACCGCTTGTTTTTCGATCGAAAACAACAACCCGCCCTTTGGCGGCTGAGCGCATCATGGCGCCGGTGCAGCCCATGCTGCCTTCTTTGAACTGAGTTGCTTTTTCCGGCTTGGTATCGGTCAGCAGAATTGCCACGGGCGACTGTTTCAAGGCCAAGGTTTCCGCGATTTTGCTATGCATGTGAACTCCTTTTATTCGTTCGTCGGTTTCAAGCTGTCGACGAGGTGTTGCAAGCACCGAATGAAAACGTCGTACTCCTCCTGGGTGATCCCGGAAAAGGCATCCTCGAGGTATTTGGCGGCGATGCGCCTGAGGGATGTCTTCGCTGCGCGCCCAACGTCGGTCAATACCACTCGCTTGATCCGACGGTCCTCGGCAATCGGTTTGCGGGTCACCAGGCCCAGTCGTGCAAGCGAATCAATCAGCCGCGAGGTTTGGTGTCGGTCTTTGCCGATGCGCGCCCCGATCTCAAATTGAGCCAGGTTATCTTCCTCCCAAAGAAGATTAAGGATCGACCAGGCTTCGATCGAGATCCGGCGTCCTTCGTGTTGGAGCGTCTGCACGAGCCCTGCGCCAAGGAGAATGTTGGCGTCATGGAGCAGCTTGCCGGGGGATTTTTGTGCCGGCGTGAGGGATATTTTCGGCTTAATCCGCTTCCGACTGGTCTGACGAGTTTTGCTTGTCATCTCTTCTCCCGACTCAAGTCCGTTATCGCCTCACCAGGCAATTACATTGTTGCATTCAACAACTGTTGTGGTCAACAACAAATTGCCTTCCGGTTCAACCGCGTGGTGGGGAAGCTGCGAACAACCTGTCCGGGAAGAAGGCAACCAATTCAACTGCCCGGCATCCTCGACCAACCACGACATTTGCCGGGCTCTTGCTTTGTGATACCATCGAGATGCGGCACAAACTATTTTCATCCCGGAGGCGAAGATGGAAGCGCTCGAAGGACTTTTGCAACGTGAAGACACCGCGTTGGTCGTCGTCGACATTCAGGAAAAGCTCTTCCCCAAGGTGACCAATCACGAGCTCGTGCTGGATCGCAGCCTGAAGACCATCGAGTTCTGCAAGCGATTGAACATCCCGATCATCGTCACCGAGCAGTATCCGTCGGGGCTGGGCCTGACGCTGCCCGCCGTGCAGGACACGCTGGGCGCGGAGTACAAGCCGATCGCCAAGACGGCCTTTTCCTGCTTCGGCGAGCCCGCGTTCGTCGAGGCGGTCGAGGAACTGGAAGTCGCTTCGCTGGTGCTCATCGGCATCGAGACGCACGTGTGCGTGGCGCAAACCGCGCTGGTGGGCATGCACGGTCACGACCTGGAGATGGTCGTGCTCGCCGACTGCGTGTCCAGCCGCGACGCGTACAACACCGACGTGGGCCTGCGCCGCATCGACGAGGAAGGCGGCATCATTTCGTCGATGGAAATGTTCTTCTACGAAATGCTCGTGCGCGCCAAAACCGACGAACACCAGGCCGTGTTCGACCTGCTGAAATAAACGAGGAAATCTAAATGCGCATTCGTTGGGCGATTCTTTGTTGCCTGCTGGTTTTGTTGTTGCCGGCGGCGGCCTGCAAAAAACAGGCGGTCGAAGCCCCCCCCGCGCCGGCGCTGCCGGAAATCGAAATGAAAAACCGCGAGGCGCTCATGACCTATCTCAACCAGCGCCTGGCGATGAACCAACCCGGTCGTCCGGCCGACGAGGAACACGGCGAGAAAAACCGCCTGTCGTACTTCGGCTGCCTGGAACAATACAAAAACGACGACTGCCGCTTCATGCTGTGCAGCCCCTACGCCTTCTCCGCCGCCGACCAGTACCTGCTGGCCGGCAAGCTCGACGATGCGTTCATCTTCTACGGCGCCGCCTACGATCTGACCAAAGAGGAAATCGCCGACAGCATCCAGAAACTCAACCAGTGGGAAACCGAACTGGAAGCAAAAAAGGCCGCCGGCGAAGCGACCGAGCAGGACCGGCGTCACTTCCTGTTCCGCAAGGTGACCTCGATGCAGCGCCTGTACAAGATGCACGCCGAGGTCGGGCGCACCTTCCGCCGCCTGGCGATGATCTTCGATAAGCAGGGCAAAACCGACGAGGCCGCCAACGCGCGCACGATGGCCGACGATTTCGTCGAGACCGCCGCCGACCGTTACTTCGACTACTTCGCCGCGCGCAAGGAAATCGCGCCGCTGCTGAACCCCAACGACGCGACGCACCAGAGCTTCTACATTTCCACCATCAAGGAAACCGACCTGCTGCTGGAAATGCCGCACTTGTAACACAGTTATAAGTTATGAGTTATAAGTTATGAATTGATGAGATATTCTACACATGTCATTCCGACGGAGACATGCCGCAGGCATGCCGATTGGAGGAATCCCTTTTCATTGAGCGACAAAAGGGATCTCTCCACTTCGCTTCCGCCTTCGCCTAGGCTTCGGCGGACAGGGTCGCTCCGGTCGAGATGAAAATATGAAAGCGCGACCCCTCGCCGTCATGTTTAATGACGGTATGCAAACAACCCAAAAGGAGCCGCGCCATGAAGGAGTATATCTCGTTTGATAGTCACAAGCACTATACTCTTTGCGAACAGGAAGACCGGCAAACCCAGCGTGCTCGCCAGATCCGCATTAACCACGCTCCCGGCGCAATTCGATCGTATTTGGAGCGTCATGCCGAGGTCGGTACGCCGGTGGCGGTGGAAGCGATCGGTAATTGGTATTGGATCATCGATGAAATCGAACAGGCGGGGATGAAACCGATGTTGGTCCATCCGCGCAAGGCCAAGTTGTTGATGGGCAATTTCAACAAAACCGACAAGCTCGATGTTCACGGCCTCAATCGCTTGCAGCGTAGCGGCGTCTTGCCGACGGTATGGGTGCCGCCCGGCGATCTGCGCGACCTGCGCGAGCTCACCCGCACACGCATGGTGCTGGTTGCGCAACGTACACGTTTGAAGAATCGGATTACGTCGGCGCTGGCCAAATACGGATTGCAAATGCAGGGAATCAGCGACCCGTATGGCAAGAAGGGCCGCCTTCAGTTGGAAGCCTGTCTCGCTAAATTACCACCGCAAACCAAACGAACAAACAAGTTGTTGCTCGATCAGCTTGATGTTATCGACGGGCAGGTTCAGGTCACCGAACAAGACATCCGTGAGTTGGTGCGACAGACGCCGGAGATGATCCTGCTTAAAACGCTGCCGGGCATCGGCGATATCCTGGCGGCGACGATTGCCCTGGAGATCGGCGACATCAGCCGCTTCGCCAGCGCCGAACGACTGGCTTCGTACGCGGGCACGACGCCGCGCGTGCACAGCAGCGGCGGGAAAACGAGTTACGGTCGCTTACGACCGGACATCAACCATTATCTGCGCTGGGCGTTTGTCGAAGCAGGCAACTCGGTGGCGGTCAACCACAAACGGTTGCCCGACCGGCATGTCAGTCAGTTGTATCGAAAAATCCGCCTTCGGCGCGGACATGCGAAGGCTGTTGGCGCTGTAGCACGGCACTTGGCCGAAGCAGCTTATCATGTGTGGACCAAGCGGGAACCCTATCGAGATCCCGCCGTCAACCAGGGTCGAGTCAGGGAGGCGTAAGCGCGGACTTGTCATGAGCCGACCGTTGGCTCGCGAGATGAATGCGACTCGCCCCCCAAACATTTACATGCTCCAAAAGAGGGCGAAGAGATGACTGGGCAAGACCCGAAAAGAAAAGGCTTGATTTGTGCGCTTTCAGAGATGACAAGGTGCTTGTCATGCCCGCGCAGGCGGACATCCAGTACCAGCCGACACCTTTCCTGACCTTTTCTCCTCACTCATAACTCGCCTTGGCGTCCGCTTTGCCTTCCGTGCGGTTGTTGTAGAAGCGCGTCGTCGGGTAGGCGAAATCGACGTCCGCACAGGTCGCGAAGGCGTTGAGGATATTCTCCCACATTTCGGTTTCCGAGCCCCGGCGGCGGCGCGGCTGGCACAGGTAGCGGATGGTCAGCGTCACGCCGCTGTCCACGACCTTCGTCCAGACGATCGGCGTGAGGTGCCGGTAATAAATGAGGTACTTGTGCGACACTTCCTTGAGCTCGCGCTGCGCCTCCTGCACGCTCATGTAGGTGTGCTCGTTGGCGATGTGCTGCAAAATTTCCTTGGCCTTCCGCCAGTTGCTTTCGAAGGTCACGGTCACCGGCAGTTCGTTCCAGATGAAGCTGAAGCCCGCCGTGTAGTTGGCCAGTTCCTTTTTGAAGATCAACCCGTTGGGCAGATGGATGATGCGCCCGGTCGACTGATCCGCCGCCACCCAGCCGCCGATTTCGATCAGCGAAAATTGAAACAGGCGCACGTCGATCACGTCGCCGCCCACGCCGTCGATCTCGATGCGGTCGCCCACCGCGAACGGCCGCCGGATGATGATGAACAACCAGCCGGCGAAGTTGACCAGCGGATCCTGCAGGGCGATGGCGATGCCGGCCGACAGGATGCTCAAATAGGTGATCAGCCCCTTGGCGCTGCCGATCCAGATATTCACGATCAGAATCGCCGCGAGGATGCCGAACAGGTAATTGAAGGTTTTACCCACCGCGTAACGGCGCGCGGTGTGCTCGATGTACCGGCCGACCAGCAGCCGGGCCAGCACGCGGCCGAGCACGTAGAACACGATGACCAGCGCGGTGTCCAGCAGGTGCATCGCGGTCGACGCCTGAATGTCCAGGATTTGCTGCAGGGATTTAATGGCCTGTTCCCACAAATGATCCATCGTTGCGCTCCCGGGGCGGATGTTCTTTTAATACGGTTGCCCGCTTATCATTGCGGACACGGCGGGGGAAAATCAAGCGAGTTCGCACCGGCGCTTGACAGCGTCCGTCGCGGTCGCCATAAGGAGCCAAGGAGTTTTTACCGCCCATGACCGACGCGGCGCCGCTGGCCGGCATTTTTTCGATCTTCGCGTACCTGCGCAGACGCTTGCTGTACTGCGCCGGAGCGGTTTTGCTCGCCTCGTCGGTCGGCTGGTGGTTCTCGCGCGATCTGATCGCCGTGCTGCGCTACCCCTTCCTCGCCGTAATGGGCCACGATCGCTCGCTGGTGTTCACCGCGCCGCACGAGGCCTTCATGGCCCATGTGATCATCGGCCTGGTCTTCGGCCTGCTGGTCGCCGCGCCCTACCTGTTTCTGGAAGGATGGTGGGTGGTCGCGCCGGTGTTTTACCGCAAGCAGCGCCTGAGCTTTCTGCTCTTCGCAATGTTCAGCGCGGTTACCTTCGTGTGCGGCGCGGTCTTCGGCTACTTCGGCATCCTGCCGGTGGCGATCGATTTTCTGATCAAAGGATTCGAAAGCAAAGCGCCGTTCATGGCCCTGCTGCGCATCGGCGAATTCATGACCTTCGCGCTCAAGCTGCTGCTGGTGTTCGGCGTGGCCTTCGAGCTGCCGGTGGCGATGTTCATCCTCGGCCGGCTGGGACTGGTGACCGGCCGCGGTCTGCTGCGCAGCTTCCGCTACGCCCTGGTGATCATCGTGATCGCCGCGGCGGTCTTCACCCCGCCCGACGTGACCTCGCAGATCCTCCTCGCCGTGCCGCTGTGCCTGCTGTACCTGCTGGGCGCGCTGGGCGTCTGGCTGTTCGGCAAACGCCGGCGGTAGGTTAATCTACGGAAAATCCACATATGGTCTACCACCAGCCGGATGACAATCAGCGACGCGACAAAGAGCCATCCGCCAACCCTTAATAAGGCCATGGCGTTGGAGCGCCAAAACTGCAAATTCTGAGCATGTCGGATAATGAAGACATTGACAGCCCGTTCGTAATGAGAGCCTTTTTTGGTACCAAACAATTAGAGCGATGGAAAAACGTACTAAAATATTCATTGTCATTATTTTCCAACCGCTCGTATTAGCGCCTGCAAAATTCGCAATGCTCCCTCGATTTCTTTTGAGTTTTTTGAACTGGCTGTTCCAAGATCAGCAGTACCACTTTTCACAGTAATCCCCTTTAGTGGGGCACTTCCGCAACCACTTTTTATTTCACTCATTGAAACCGAACTAATTTGTCTAATTGGCACATCCACATGCTTTGACGATACGGTTTTTGTTCCAGTGCAACCTCCTTTTACTTGATTATCCATCAAGACACGACTATCAGTAATTAATAAATCGCTAGAATTTGGAATTGTACCACATCCATTAGCTACGTGAGGAGGAACATAGGCAAGTGCCGGTTCATTTGTTAACAGTCTTGATTTCACTGCCGGAGATAAGGAGTCGGATATGTCAATGAACTCGGACAACCCGTCGTTTCTCTCTGAATAAATATTCGACGCATTATTTATAAGTGTATGCCCACAGAAATAACATTTCTCTGAATCTTGCCAGTTAGGTTTCATGCAAGAAGGACAAACGGCGACATTTTCCGGCTGATGTAAATCCTTTCTTTCTTCGACAGAAATTGGTGTAACTTGCTCGATATTTTTTGGCCGTCCGCAATGAGGACAAGCAGGTGCCGCATCGCTGATTTCTTTCCCACAATCTGGACATGTAATAAGTGCCATAAAATTTCTCCTCTTTGCCTCACGGAATAACTATTTAACGATGCCTTTTTATTTGTTTGATTTCATAAATTAGAAACACCCCCTTTATATATGTTGTATAGCAATTTAATTGTATAATCCATTATAAAATCAAATCCATCTTTTTCTTCAAAAATGAGTTGATTGTTTATTAGTTGTCGTGCTCTACCTGCTGGGCGCCATCGGCGTCTGGCTGTTCGGCAAACGCCGGCGGTAGGAATAATTAAGTAAGGTGTCCCTTAATTAGCGGAGATGTTATTACGATATTCCGCAACGTGTTGCCGGTAGGCGGCGACCACGGCGGAATCGTAATGGTCGGTGAGAAACCGTTCCCACCGTTTGCCCTGCGCGACGATGTGGCGGGCCAGTTGGGGCAGCGATTCGGCGGCGGCCATTTTCGCCAGCCACTCGAATTGGGACAGTTCGCCGCCGGGATTCACATCGGCCACATACACGCAGTCGGTGCGCAGCGCATCGGCCGGCGTCTTGCGCAACGACGGCGGCAGCGGCGCAATGAACCACGACTCCCGGTTGCGCTTGGGCGTTACGGCCTTATTGAAATAATCCTGCACATCCGGCCGCGAGCGTGACGCACAGCAACGCTCGACCCCGGCCAGATCCATGTGCCATTCCCACGGAAACGCCGAGGCGTCGTACGACGCGCTCAGGCACAGTTTGCGCGGCGCCACCAGCGGAATGACGATCAACTGCGACACGCGACGCCGCCCCTGTTCCACGCAGACGTTGTTTTCGAAGGCGTTGGGCCACAGCGTATGGCGTTTGGTCAGCGTGCTGCCGCTGGCGGAAAACAGCGAATCGACCAGGTCGTAATGCTCCACGTCGGTCACGACCATCCAGGCCGTCACCGGGTCGAAGGGCGCGAAAAACCGCATGGTGGCGATCTTCGATCCGTCGGGCGCGTCCAGCAAACGGGTGATCGGCTCGCCGGCCTGCAGCTTGCGCCACTCGTCCGCGGTGGGCTCGATTGACGGAAGGCTCATGTGTAAACCGCTGTTGTCGGCGCGCATGCCGAAGCCCAGCCGTTCCCACTGCGGCGGCGCCAACGCGGCCGCGGTCGCCGTCGCGGCCAGCAGCAGCACCGTCAGGATCGCCGCGCGTTTCAAAACAGCGGGCTTTCCATGGCGGTGTCGCGATAGGCGTCGACGCCGCGTTCGTGCAGGTAGCGGAAGAAGGCGTGCGGGTCCAGGCATCCCTCCGGGGCGAACACGCCGGCGCCGGCGGTCAATTGCCCCTTGCCCAGCAGGTACGCGCCCGCGGCCAAACTCAGGCCGGTCGTCTGGCGCATCTCGCCGACGCCGCAGAGAAGTCGATGTTCCTCCTTCCCGTCGCTCACGCCCCACACGTCGATGCGCGTGGCGCCCCAGCCCGCTTGCGGACCGGTCACCAGGCGGTCGACCCACTCGGTGGCGGCGGCGAAAAATTTCGCCCGGCGTTCGCCGTTGAACGCGCCCCAACGGCCCAGCGCCGCGATCAGCCCCGTGCCCGTGCCGTATCCCATGTAGAAATCGACGCTCTCGACATCCGGATAATAGCGTGGAACCGTCGCCGGTTCGGCGTGGCCCATGTTCCACAAGTCGATCGTGCCGAAGCGGGGCAATTCGAACGCGCGCTTTTCGGTGCAGGCTTTGATCGTCGTTCGCTTGCCGCCGCGCCAGACGATCGTATCGCCGGACATGACGTACAGACCGTGGCGCAACGCGGCTCCCTGCGCGCCGCAATCCAACGGCAGGTAGACGCCGACGGCGACTTTTTTGACCGTCTCCATCCGCGCGGCCAGCAGCTTGACACCCATGTTGGTCAGCCCCGGGCTCGCCCCCAGGCAGATGACGTGCGTGAGCCCCTTGTCGCGGGCGATGGCGTCGAAGCGGTCGATGACCGCCTCCGCCGGTTTCCATTCGTCGCAGATGCTGCAGTAATTCACGCCGGCCTCGGTGGCCGCGGCGACCAGCCGTTCCTCGAACAGATAGAACGGCCCCAGCGCGCCGGCGGCGACGTCGTAACCGCGCAGCGCCGCGACCAGCGCCGCATGGTCCAGCGCATCCACCGCGCACGCGTCGACCTCGGCGTTTTTCCCCCGCAGCGTCGCGGCGATTTTCTCGGCGGCCGCCACGTTGCGATCGGCGATGGTCACCTGCGACACATCGGGCGCTGCGGCCAGATCCTCCGCCGCCCGGCTGCCCATTTCCCCCGCGCCGCCCAACACGATGATTTTCATGCGTCCCTCCGTTCCCGCAGCCGCCTTGGCCGTCAACCGATACATGGATAGTTATTCATTAAAGTATCGGCATCCTACCGCGCTTTTGCGCCCCCGGGCAAGCGGCAAGGCTACAAAAGATCCTTATTTGACGACATAGGTACAACTATGATATTTGCCGTTTGAGCTTGTTGATATCAGATCAGCCGGGATTTCGCCTCGTCGGTCTTTGGTAGGAAAACCCGTGGTTGCCCGGGCAGGAGTGAATCCGGGATGACCAGGATTGTCATCCTAACTCGATTCAGGATCTGGCTTCAACTACGAAGCGGCCCTATGGAAAATGGTTCGTGGTTGCGCCTCGAATGTTTTCTTTTAATCCGGTGAGTGGCGCCTTATTCAGAGGAAGTAGGCGTGGTGTTCCCCTATTTACGATTTGGAGGTCTTATGGCCAAAAAAAAACATTATGCTGGGTGGATTTTTCTAGCTTTTATTTTGCTCGTTCTGGTCGCCTTTTTCGGTTATGCAATTTGGGCTACAAAATATTTCAAGCCTTTTCCGCCGGCTCCGGAGGGCTCCGTATATAATGACGATGTAAATCATTTTCATTTTGTGCTTCCCATAGACTGGCAATCCATGCCGGTCGCTCCCAATGCGAACATCAAATTCAGGGCTCAAAGCCCGGACGGAAAAAATCATTTGTACGTCGCCGTCCTTCAGACCAAAGCCAAGGTTGATTTGGAAAAACTGACCGAGCTGGGAAAAACAACATTCAAAGATGCCGGCACATTGCTATCCGAGGAGAAATTTCCCGAGCTCCCCTTAATCGATCCCGTATACATAATTCTTACCTTCAAATCAGCAGATAGTTCCGTAAGGGTGATGAATTTCGCTAGGGCTCATTTCGGATACTGGCTGTTAATGGAAAACCCGGCGGACGACCCTGGACAGCTTTTTCTGGAAGTTACAGGCTCCTTTGACTCAAAGGTGCCCTTCAAGGAGATGATGTCCGTTGGCGGGTTTAATTATATCAAACATATCGGTGCGCTTCTGTTGGTGGTTCTTATGAACTTTGTCAGTCTTGCCTTCCGAAGGGGATTGGCCGTGAAATCGAAGCTTAATGAAATTAAAACAAACGCAAAAAGGGACGGTATAAGAGTGAATGAAAAATGGAAATCCCTTTACAATAAAACCTTGCTGAAAATCCTTGGAAGCGCCGCGTCAATACCAATCGGAATCGGGGTGTTCGTGTTGCTCTACGGCTTTGCCGGCCTACTAATCATCATTGCTATTATATTGGGTTTCTTTGGAATCGGAATTAAACTCGACGATTCGGTGGGAGACAGCGCAGTTGATTATATCTAAAAACTTGACAACCAGGGACACCCTTCATTGGTTATCATCTGATAAAATATAATAATATTTCATCGCATAAATACCATAACATGCGGTTATTCCTCTTATGTCGACGATTTCGCGCCGGGCAGTGTCCGCAAGTGTGTCAAAATAAGCAAAAACCGCACTCACTCGAACGTCCGTACTATTGGCGTGGGACACTTTGCCCCATGTGTCCCACAGCCCAGCTTTTATAACCTGCTGATATCATTGGCAATACGCAATTTTTGAGGATGGGACAAACTGTCCCGAAGTGTCCCACGGCATCCCGTTGATGCAGTTACAAGTTCAAAGTGAAAAGTGACAAGTTGAAAGTCAGGAAAGGTATTTCCAATCCTGGATTTCCACCTTCGTGGAAATGACAAAAAAAGCCACCCCCCATGCGGCCCGGTCGCCGACCAAGTTCCCCCTCGCCGAATAACCCGCAACCCTTCCCCGGCTTCGGGACGGCGATTTCCTTCATTCCCTCCCTTGCGCGGCGGAGGTCTTCCCGTTACATTTGATGGCGCGTTCAAGGCGCCGCGGGGCGTCCGTTTTTGTATGCCCGGGCGGCTGATGGAGGTGGAATGCGGCATCAAGTGGCGATCGTGTTGTTGTTGATTGTGCTGGCGGCGGCGGGCTGGACGGCCTGCGAGAAGTTCGACGATCTGCGCTTCAACATTTCCAGCGCGGCCGATTTCAAGATCCTGTTCGTCGGCGACACCAGCTTCGGCGAAAGCTACGACGGCACGCCCCAACTACTCAAGCGACGCGGCTACGATTATCCAATGGAAAAGCTGGCCCCGATGCTCCAGGACTCGGACTACGTGCTGGCCAACCTGGAAACGCCGATCACCGACATCGCCGAAACGCCCTTCAAGGACACCAAGCCCTACAACCACTGGACGCACGTGCTCCACGCGCCGGTGACGCTGGCCAAGTACAACATCCGCGCCTTCGGCCTGGCCAACAACCACACGCTGGATTACGGCGTGCCGGGCCTGCAACAGACGCTGGACATCTTCCGCAAGAACGGCTTCGAGTGGGTCGGCGCGGGGATGAACGAGGCCGAGGCGACCCAGCCGCTGGTGAAGACCTTCGACGTGAAAGGCCGGCCGTTCAAGATGGCGGTGATCGCGCCCTTCGAATACAGCGTGCAATACGACAAGCAGTACGACTTCTACGCCACGGGCGACAAACCCGGGGCGATGCGCCTGTCGCGCAAGAAGATCATGGAGCAGATCAAGCAAATCAAAGCCGAGGACCCGAACACCTTCGTGGTCGTCTTCCCGCATTGGGGCGCCAACTACGCCTGGAAAAACCAGCGGCAGACCAAAGCGGCGCACAGCTTCATCAAGGCCGGCGCGGACCTGGTCGTCGGCCACGGCGGGCACATGATGCAGGAAGTGGAGCTGTACGAGAACAAGTGGATCGTCTACGGCCTGGGCAACTTCATGTTCCTGTCGCCGGGACGCTACAAGAAAAAGAAATCGTCGGTGCCCTTCAGCTATTCGGCGCAGTTGATCCTGGTCAAGAAAGGCAACGACATCGCCAAGCGGATCCGGCTGTACCCGCACCTGTGCAACAACCGCCTGACCCGCTTCCAACCACGGCTGCTCAACGAGAAGGAATTCGCCACCTTCTACGAAAAGCTGCTGGACAAGAGTCCGCTGTCGCAAAAAGAGCAGAAGCTCATCCGCCGCGGCCAAAACGACATCGGCTACTTCGTGGAGTTCGGGCTGTAGCGACCGGCGCTCACTTCACATTCGTTTTTATACGTCGGATCATCTTCTCGATTTCGTCGTTGGTGTTGATCCAATCCAATTTTATCTGCGGATGCTCGTTGGCGAACACGCGGAAAATCTCGTCGGCGAAGGCCTGACCGATCATATCCACGCCCTTGAAATCGAAAACAACCGTCTTGAACAAATCGATCCGGGCCAGCAGCCGCTTGGCCTGCGAACGCGAAATCAGCATATCCCGACCGTATTCGACAAGAAACACGGGGACAGTCGTTTTATTGAATCCCAGATCGTCGCCCGACGTATATTGATCGAAGATTTGTTTTGCCGTCCGGGCCGTGTGGTTGGCGAGCCTCAACCAAATATAGGTGCCCTGCTCAAAGACTTTTTTGCTGGCGAGAATCCAATCCTCTTCTTTGCCAAACGAGTGGGTAAAGTACGTTGCTCCGGAAAAAATCGTAAATTCGTCGAACATCCTGGAAGTGAAGAAAATGCCCTCGCCCGTGTGGTGCGCCGGATCGGTGGTCAATTTTCCCTTGGCCAATTCCAGCACCGCGTGGCTTTCATCAATTAAATTCAACTCGCCGGCGATTTTGCGAAAGATGCCAATGCCGTTATCGAAAATATTCATTTCGGTTGAAACGGCGCTTTTTTTTATCGATATTGTGACTGTAGTGCCGTTCGAATGATCGATAACGTTGTTGAACATCTCCGTAAAGCCAAATTGCCAAATGGCCATCACGTTATCGGGCAACTGTCCCAGCGTCGGCTTCACATCGTTGCGCCAGACGATGTCCTCCGCCAGATTCGCATTAATTTCATATGATTTTTCCCACTCGACCACCACGGCGAGTTGATAGGATCGGCTGCGCGTGTTGCCGGCGGCGGTCAGACAGTTCTCGTCGACCAGTTTTTGCAGGTGTCGATTGACGGCCTGCCGTGAAATGCCGAAGCGCTCAGCCGTTTTTGCGCCTATTTCATGCGGATGATTAACTACATTTTCCAAGATGAAGCGGCGGATTTCCTCACCACGAGCCCGAACTTTTGTCATTTATCTGTTTCTCTCCAGCAATTATTGACAACATTTTTCGAAACTATTGTCAACATTCGTTGAATTATTGTCAACATTAAAGCGAAAATTGCACATTCTCAATTCCATTTTTTGAGCACGGCGCACGATTTTCCAAAAAAATTTTTGCGTTTTTAAGAGAACTTTCCCCATCATCTGGTGGTGAAATTGCGGCGAATCACCACATATTGCCTTGACATCATGACGGCGTCGGTTACTCTGGCGTATGTTACGGAAAGTGTATGAAACGGCTTTATTTCATCTAGCCGTTTGTTGGAGGACTGTGGTGAAACGCCATCGGCCGTTGTTGCTTGCGCTTGCTTTGGTGCTGACGCCCGTGCTGGTCTGGGCCGCCGAGGGATTCAATGCGCACCTGTTTTCGCCGTCGCATTTTCAGGGGCGCTACCTGACCTTCGAGGATGCGCAGACGATGCCGCAATACAATTGGGCGCTGGGGGTGTACCTCGATTACGCGAACGCGCCGGTCGAGGTGCGCAACGACAACGAGCGCAGCACGGGCATCCTCGACAGCCTGCTGACCGCCGATCTGACCGGCGGATTTTCGTTCCATGAGATGGTCAACATCGGTCTGCACGCGCCGCTGCACCTGTACAACCGCGGACGGTCGTTCGACGACCTGGGCGACGCGACGGGGGCGACCTCGCGTCAGAACCGCACCTCGTTGGGCGACATGCGCCTGACCGGCAAGGTGCGCATCCTGGAGGAAGGCGTCTGGCCGATGGGCGTGGCGGTGATGCCCTTTTTGACCTTCCCCACCGGCGATGAAACGCGGATGCTCGGCGAGGGCCGCGTGACCGCCGGTCTGGCCGCGACCTACGAAATCGACCTGGCCTGGGTGCGCATGGCGCTCAACGGCGGGTGGCACTATCGCGGCGGGGCGCGCACGCTGCACACGACGGTGCGCAATGGTTTCCCCTTCGGCGTGGGCCTGGGGCGCGACGTGACCGACCGCCTCAACCTCACGCTGGAAGCGCACGGCGAGGCCTATGAATCCGACAGCAACGACCGTTTCGCGGGCAACCCGGTCGAGCTGGATCTGATCGGCCGCTACGACCTGGGCGACGGCATGCGGATCATCGCCGGCGGCGGGCCCGGCCTGACCAGCGGCGTGGGCAGTCCGGATTTCCGCATTCTGGTCGGGCTGGATTTCCGGCCGGTCGAGCACGCGCTGCCGCCGCCGAGCACGGGCGACCTGCGGGTGATCGTCCAGGATACCGGCGGGCACAAGCTCGAGGCCGAAGTTGCGCTGGAGGGTCCGGAGCTGCGCGTGGGCACGACGACCGACGGCCTGTTCGCGCTGACCGACCTGTCGCCGGGCAGCTACGCGGTGCGCGTGAGCCGGCCCGATTACCAGACGGCCTCGGCGACCGTGCACGTGACCGCCGGCCAGGTGGCGACGGTGACCATCACGATGGAAAAACCGGAAACGCGCCTGACGGTGATCGTGATCGATCACGACAGCGAAACGCGGCTGGCCGGCACGCTGATCTTCCATCCGGGCGCCGACAACGAGACGACCGCGCTGAGCCCGGGCGGCGAGATTTCGATTCCGGCGCTGCCGGGGCCGCTGACCTTCACGGCCGTGGCCGAGGGGCACGAGGCGGTGATGACCACCGTCGACGTGGTCGAGGGCAAGGTGAACACGACCACGGTGCGCCTGCGCCGGATCCTCGCCAAGAAGGGCCGCATTTACTTCGACCTGGACAGCGCCAAGCTGCGGCCGGAGAGCTTCGACACGCTCGACGACATCGCGGTGCAGATCAAGAAGCTCAAGCCCAAGAAACTGGTCGTCGAGGGCCACTGCAGCGACGAGGGGTCCGACGAATACAACCTCAAGCTGTCGCAGGCGCGAGCCGAGTCGGTGCGCGACTACCTGGTCAAACGCGGCGTGAGCAAGGCGACGATCGAGATCATGGCCTTCGGCGAAAGCCGGCCGATCGCGACCAACGAAACCGAGGAAGGGCGCGAGCGCAACCGCCGCGTCGAATTCATTATCGTGGAGGAGTGAGATGCGCATCGCCTGGATCGCTGCGCTGCTGATCTTGTTGTTCGTCGCGCCGGTCATGGCCGACGTGTTCGACCTGAGCGTCGATTTCGACGCGCGCCTGCTGGGACCGGAAGAGGCGGCGAACCTCGGCTACAGCCTCGCCGCGGGCGACATCGACGGTGACGGCGCGGCCGATCTGATCGTCGGCGCGCCCGGCCTGGGCAACCTGGTGGGCACCTACCGGCGCGGCGGCGTGTACGCGCTGCTGTCGCGGTCGGGCGTGGTCGGCGAGGACATCGACCTCGATTCCGAACTGGCCGACGTGCGCGTGCTGGGCACCATCGGACAATTCGCCGGGACGGCCGTGGCCGCGGGCGACGTGAACGGCGACGGCATCGACGACATGATTATCGGCGCGGCCCGGGCAAGCGGCCCGGAAGGCGAAGCGGTGTTGGGCGCGGTGTAC
The DNA here is from genome assembly GCA_036725605.1 of bacterium. Taxonomy (GTDB): domain Bacteria; phylum Lernaellota; class Lernaellaia; order Lernaellales; family Lernaellaceae; genus CALBTQ01. The sequence goes on along the minus strand of DAIMDW010000008.1, from coordinate 124,359 downwards.
GTGTTTTACGGACGCGAAACGTGGAGTTCGTCGCTGACGGTCGCCGACGCGGACGCGACGATCTGGGGCGAAAAGGCCGACGGTCAATTCGGCGCGCAACTGGCGCTGGGCGACTTCGACGGCGACGGCACGGACGACCTGTTCGTCGCCGCGCCGGGCTACGAGGACGTCGGGCTGTCGGCGGCGGGCAAGGTCTACGGCTTTGTGGGCGGCACGTGGCCCGCGTCGATCGACCTGCGACCGACGACCACCGAGGCCGACGTGGAAATCGCCGGCGGCGTGGACAACGGGCGGCTGGGCCTGGGCCTGACCCTGGGCGATCTGAACGACGACGGTTACGCCGATCTGGCCCTGGGCGCGCCGGGGCTGGCCAAGCCGCTGCCGGGCGCGAAGGAAACGGCCGACGGCGTCGCCTACATCGTCACCGGGCGCGAGCTGAGCGGCACGCTGAACGTCAACCTGGCGATCGACACGCCCGACGTGCGCCTGACCTGGGCCGATCAACTGGGCAACCTGGGCTTCGCGCTGACCTGCGGCGACTTCGACGGCGACGGGCTGACCGACCTGGCGCTGGCGGCCGCGAACATGCCGAGCAAATCGGCGGCGGGCGACGTGTTCGTCGTCTACGGCCGCTACGACTGGCCGGGCACGGTCGACCTGTCCACCGCCGACATCACCGTGCACGGGGCGACGACCGGCGACCGCTTCGGCTACGCGCTGGCGGCCGGCGACATGACCGGCGATTGCGTCGACGACCTGCTGATCGGCGCGCCGCGCTACTTTGCGGCCGGCGCCGGGCACGTGTACGTCATCGCCGGGCGGCACGATTTCCCGCAACAGTACGTCATCGACCTGGGCGGCGACGATCCGCTGCACATCATCAACGCGGCGCAAACCGGCGACGAAACGGGCGTGGCGCTGACGACGGCCGACTTCGACGGCAGCGGTGTGCGGGACGTGGCCATCGGCGCGCGCGCGGCCGATCTGACCTCGCCGGTGCGCAACGGCGGCGGCGCGGCGTACCTGGTGCTCTCCGACGCGCTCAACGTCGCGCCGGTGGCCAACGCCGGGCCCGACCGCCTGACGCCGGTGGGCTTGCTGGTCGCGCTGGACGGCCGCGAAAGCTACGACCCCGAGGGCGCGTTGCTGACCTACGAATGGACCTACGTCAGCGGCCCGGCCGAACCGACGATCCACGCGGCCGATTCGGCGACGCCGCTGGTCATTCCCACCGAACCGGGCACCTACACCTTCCGGCTGATCGTCTACGATTGCGCCTTCGCCTCGCCGCCGGACACGGTGATCGTCGAGGCCGTGCCCATCGACGGCGACGACGATGACGACGACGATGACGACGACAGCGGCGACGACGACGCGGACGACGACGATGACGACGACGATGACGACGGCGCCGCCGGCGACGATGACGACGACGGCCTGATCAGCGAGAAGGACGACGAAACCGGCGTCTACGGCGGCGGTGGCTGCACCGGGTAAAGTTATAAATTAAAAGTAATCGCCAAGCCGTTTCCCTTTCGTCGCCGAATCGGGTTATGATCCGATCTTCACGAGAGGGAGGTCATTCGCCGATGTCAGACCGGTTGCTGTTGGCGCTCGACAGCGGCTCGCAAAGTTCGCGGGCGCTGCTGTTCGACGCCGCCGGAAATATCCTAGCGAGCAGTCAACACCAACACGCGCCGATGAAGTACCCGATGCCCGGCGCGGTCGAGCAGGACCCGCTGGACATTCGCGAGGCGCTGTACGCGTCGGTGCGCGAATGCCTGAACCGCTGGGGCGGCGACGTGGGCCGCATCGCCGGGGCGGCGCTGACCACGCAACGCAACACCATGCTGCCGGTGGCCGCCGACGGCGCGCCGTTGGCCGACGCGGTGTCGTGGCTCGACCGGCGCACGGCGAGCGTCGACAGCGAGCCGACGGCCTGGCTGCGTTGGCTGTTGAAGATGATGGGCGAAAAGGCGCTGATTCCGCGCCTGGTCGCCAAATCGGTGCCGCGTCAATGGCGCGAGCGTTGCCCGGACATTCTCGATTCGACGTGGAAGATCGCCTCGATCGAAGGCTGGCTCAACCATCAACTCACCGGGCGCGTCGCGGTCGGTCCCGGCGGCGTGGTCGGCACTTGGTCGCTGGCGGTGAAGCATCTCGCCTGGAGCGACTCGAATCTGCTGTACACCTTACTGGGTTTTCGCCGCGAGTGGCTGCCCGACATCGTACCCTCGGGGCAGAAGATCGGCGAGATCACCGCGACGGCGGCGGCGCAAACCGGTCTGCCGCAAGGGTTGCCGCTGTTCGCCTGCGGCGGCGACAAACAGGCCGAGGCGCTGGGCGGCGGCTTGCTGTCGAGTCGGCGCGGCGAAGCGGCGGTCAGTCTGGGCACCGGCTCGTCGATCTGTGTGCCCTGGACCAAGGCGCTGGAGAGCCGCAATTATCAGTGGATCGCCATGGGCGCGGCCGAACCGAACGCCTTTTGTCTGGAGTACCTCCTGTTTCGCGGCATGTGGACGGCCCGCTGGTTCGCCAACGAGCTGGCGCGCGACCTGGTGCAGTCCGCCGCGCAAACCGGCAAGCCGGCCGAGGCGCTGCTGTGCGAGGAGGCTTCAAAAGTTCCGGCCGGCTGCGACGGGCTGATGGTCTGGCCGCGCTGGTCGCCGACGCTGCAGCAACCGCGCGAAACCGGCGCCGCGGTCGGCCTGCGCGAAACGCACACGCGCGCGCATTTCTTCCGCGCCCTGCTCGAAGGCATCGCCTACGACCTGCGGCGCGGGCGACACATCCTGGAGCGCGCGACGAAGATGAAGATCGAACGTTTGCTGGTCGCCGGCGGCGGCGCGCGTTCGCGAACGATCGTCCAGATTCTCTGCGACGTGCTGGACCTGCCCGTGATGCGGCCGGAAAGCGAAGAGTTGTCGGCGCGCGGCGCGGCGATGGTCGCGGCGATCGGTTGCGGCGTGTACGCCGACGCGCCCGAGGCGGTGCGCGCGATGGCTTCGCCGGCCGAGACGTTCACCCCGCAGGCGGACAACGCGGCACGCTACGAAACGATCTACCGGACGATTTATCTGCCGGGACTTAAAACGTGTCACCGTATCTCAAGCTCGTTACGCGGAGCTCGTGACAAGTAACGAAGGGAAAAAGAAAGACGATCGACTTTGATCATTGGGGGAGTGGGAGGATCGATGAGAACGGTAGCTTTGTTTGCGGTCATGATTTGCCTGGCGCTTTCTTTCGTCATGACATTCGGTTGCGACGATGACGATGACGACGATCTGGACGCCGACGACGACGCGGCCGACGATGATTTCTCGGATGACGACTTTATCCCCGACGACGATACCGGCGACGATGATGTTATCGACGACGATACCGGTGACGATGACGATACAACCGATGACGATACGGGCGACGATGATACGGGCGACGACGACACCGTCGACGACGACACCGTCGACGACGACACCGTCGATGACGATACGGTCGATGATGATACGGGCGACGACGACACCGTCGATGACGATACGGTCGACGACGACACCGTCGATGACGATACGGTCGACGACGACACGGTCGACGACGATACGGCCGATGATGATACGGTCGATGACGATACGGGCGACGACGACACCGTCGATGACGATACGGTCGATGATGATACGGTCGACGACGACACCGTCGATGATGATACGGTCGATGATGACACGGGCGATGACGATACGGGCGACGACGATACGGCGGACGAATATGCCTTGTATATGGATGGAAACGACGATTATGCATGCATGACCAATCCGTTGGCTCAGCCGGTCCCCACCGACTTTACCATCGAGGGTTGGTTTTACTTCGAAGATGATTCTCCGGTAGTGAATGAAGTGATTTTCGGTTGCATGAACGGCGGCGGCGGATTTTGGATCTTTCGTACTCACAGTGCACGAAACATCTGGTTACAGTATTTCTACACGGCGGGCATACTCACCGGATATCACACAACGGCTACTGTCGCCAATTTTGAATGGGTGCATATCGCGGTAACCATGGATGACTCGGAATACTGCCTGTTCGTCAACGGTATCGAGGATTACTGCCATACGTATAGTAATCCAATGCTGCCGACAAACGGTCCGCTCTGCGTCGGCGCCTCATTAGGCGGCAGTAGTGAGTTTGAGGGGAAAGTCGACGAAGTTCGCTTTTCGAGCGTCGTTCGCTACAGCGGAGATTTTACCCCGTCGACGTACTTTGCCGCCGACGCCGACACCATCGGCTTGTATCATTATGACGAAGGTTCGGGGTCGATCGCCTACGACAGTTCGGCCAACGGCAACGATATGACGTTGTTCGGCAACACGGCCTGGGTGCCGAACCCGTAACGGCGGTTCGCGTCAGCCCGACAAGCCGTACTCGGCGCGCTTGATCAACTCCCACTGCATGTCGCGGTTGAGCGTCGTGTAATAGGCGTTGTAGCCGGAGATGCGCACGAGCAGGTGCGGGTATTTTTCCGGGTGCGCCATCGCGTCGCGTAGCGTGTCGGAGGTGACGATGTTCATCTGCATCTGCATTCCGCCGGTCTGGAAATAGGCTTTCACGACGGCGGTCATGCGCTCGACGAACCGCTCCGGCGTGTCGTTGACGCCCGGGGCGACCTTCACGTTGAAGGCCATGTTGTTGTTCATGTTCAGCGGATCGAGGCCGGCCACGTCGCGCAGGTTGTCCAGCAGATTGTTGGACGCGTTGGGCTGCGGGGTGAGCCCGGGCGTGAAGGCCTCGCCGGCGAGGCGGCCCGAAGGCAGCGCGCCGGCCAGCGTGCCGAAGGCGACGTGGTTGGACATCGACCAGAAGCCGGCGGCGTACGGACCATTACGGAAGTTGCGCAGCTTGCCCAGCCGATCGCGCGCGAAGCTCGTGATGCCGTTGGCGACCGCCAGCGCCTCGGGACTGCCGGAGCCGAACAGCGGCACACGCCGGCGCACGCGCGCATGCAGTTGCGGATCGGAGGCGAAATTGTCGACCACCGCCCGGCGCAACGCGGCGAAGCTCACGCGCCGTTCGTCGAAGACCAGTGTCTTGACGGCCATCAGCGAATCGGTGACGTCGGCCAGGCCGATCAGCGCGGTGCCGGTGGAGTTATAGCGCGCGCCGCCGTTGACGACATCCTGCCCCTTTTCCGCCGGACCCTGCAGCAACGACGAGAGCAGCGGCGTGGGACGAATGACCGCGTGCGCCTCGCCGAGCATGTTGTTGTAGCGCACCGCCTCGTCGATCAGAAAACCGAACTGCCGATAAAACGCGTCGCGGAAATCCTCGAAGCTCGCGAAGTCCTCGCCCGTTTCCGGGCCGACCTTCCAGTTCATCAGCGGATGGCGGCCGTTGAACAGGGCCATTTCCAGCGCGGCGACCATGTTGATCATCACGCAGCCGGTGTGGCCCATGTGCTGGCCGGAAATCGTCGGTTCGACGCAGCCGGTGGCGGACCAGTCGCGCAGCGCCTCATCCGGATAACCCATCGCCTTGAGCGGCTGGAAGATCGCCGCGTCGTTGTGCAGCGACGGCGTGGCGCGGGTGATCAGGTTGACCTCGCACAGCCGGCGCAGGTAGGCGTCGCTGTTGACGCCCGGATGAAAACGCGCGTTCACGTTCGGATCGCGGATGGCCAGAATCTCGGTGGCCTTGAGGAAGACGTAGGTCATGTCGCACACGGCGTCGCGACCGTCTTTGGCCACGCCGCCCAAGGTGATGGCCTGGTCCGACGAACTGCCGCCGAACAGGTAATTGCCGATGTCCGGAATCAGCGGCAGATGATCGGTGCAACGCATGTACAGACAGCCGATGAGCTCGACGGCGCGTTTGACGTACGCGGCGCGTTCGGCCGGCGTGTGCAGGGCGGCCATGTCGCGGGCGAAGTACGGTTGCAGCCATGCGTCGAGCCGGCCCAGCGACAAGCCGGTGTTCGTGTTTTCCAGATGCAACGCCACCCAGGTCGTCCAGACCGCCTGCACCGCCTCGGCCAACGTGCGCGCCGGATGCTCGGGCGCGCGCCGGCAATTTTCCGCGATCGCCCGCAACTCGTTGCGCCGCGTGGGATCGGTTTGCGCCTCGGCCAGCCGGTCCGCCTCCTCGGCGAGATGGTGCGCGTAGGCGATCAACCCTTCGAGACTGACGATCATCGCTTCGCGCGCGTTGCGTTGCACGGGCGTGGTGTCGGGCGCCGCGTTGTGCTCGCGCAGATCGGCGATGACGCCCCGCGCGCCTTTGGCCAGCAGCGTCGGGTAATCGGGAATCGTGTGCGAGATGCCCACCGTTTTCCAGATGAAGTAGACGGCGAAACGCTCGTCCATCTGCTGACAGAGCGGATTGCCGTACTTGTCGCGCACCCATTCGCGGAAGTTGCGTTTGGCCCAATAGGGAAACACCGTGTGGTGCAGGACGTCCGCCGTTTCGCGCGAGATGGCGTAGGGATTGAGTTCGCGCTCGCCGGCCGAATGCAGCTCGCCCCAAATCAGCGAGCCGTGCGCGTCCGGGTAGAGCACGACGCCGATTTCGCGGTCGGTGGTCGTGCCGGCGAGCAGATCGTCGGCGCGCACGATCGGCCGGCGGTTGGTCATCAGATGTTTAAAGGCGTGCGCCTGGCGCAATTCCGGCGCCCAGGGTTTGCCGTCGCGGTCGGTTTCGAAACCGTTTTCGCGATGCCACTGGGTCAGCAGCAAGGGACGCTCGTGGCTGACTTCCGGCTGTTGATGAAAGTGGATGTGCAGGAATTTCTGCAGACGCGGAAAATCGTCGAGGCTCAGGTTCGATAGATATTGGTCGTCAAGATACTTTACCCCCGGATCGCGTTCGGTCGCCGGCAGACGCTCGATCGAACGGCCGTGGCCGTTGCCGCCCTTCGTTTTGCCGTCGGCTTCGGCCAGCGTGCGGCGCAGCGATTTTTCCCGCGCCTGGCGGCGTTTTTCCATCACGCGGTGCACCGAGCCGGTCATCAGCGACAGATAAAAGTTGAACAGGTTCAGATAGGTGAAGTTGCCCTGCGTGCGGATTTTGTTGTGCATCAGCAGCACGAGCACCTCGTTGGGCGTGGCGCGCAGCATTTCCATCATCACGCCTTCGTGGGCGAAGATCAGCATGGTGTCGATGGGCTCGGGCAGCGCGGTGAGCGCGGTGACGCGGCCGTCGCGGAAGCGGATGCCGGCGCGCACGGCGTTGTCCTCGGTGCGCAGGCCGACCGAGAAATTCATCCAGCCGTCGTCCCCGGCGAGGTAGCGCCTGAGCTTGCGGCGGTTGTTGAATTGAAAGGCCATTACCTTCAACAAACCGTTGACCAGCAATTGGGTGGCAGTCGCATTCATGGTTTTTCCCGCGTGAGGTTGCTGCCGGGCATTGTAGCGCGAAAGCGGTGCGGGGGAAAACGGCGGCGGTTTGCCGATGAAAATCGCACGCTCGGATGATTTCTGGCCGGCGATAGCGTAGGATTTGCGGAAGCGTTTTTCGCGCCGAACGGGTCGCGGCGCAACTTTCACGGGGAGGGTCTATGTGCGGGATAGCGTGCATTCTGGAAATTCGCGGCGAAGCCAACGAACTGCGTCAACGCGCGTTGACGATGGCCCGCCGGCTGCGGCACCGCGGACCGGATTGGAGCGGCGTGTTTGCCGATGAGCGCGCGGTGTTGGCGCACGAGCGGCTGTCGATCGTGGACATCGAACACGGGGCGCAACCGCTGCTCAACGCGGCGGGCGATCACGTGCTGGCGGTCAACGGCGAAATCTACAATCATCGCCAATTGCGCGCCGAACTGAACCACTACCCTTACAAAACGGCCTCGGACTGCGAAGTGATTCTGCCGCTGTACGAGAAGTACGGCGCGGATTTTCTCAATCGGCTCAACGGCATCTTTGCCTTCGTGCTCTACGACAAACGCACCGACAACTATCTGATCGCCCGCGATCCGATCGGCGTGAATCCGCTGTACATGGGTCGCGACAACCACGGGAATCTCTACGTCGCCTCCGAAATGAAGGCGCTGGTCGACTTCTGCCGGGTGATCGTCGATTTTCCGCCGGGACATTACCTGACGCGCGACACCGGGGATCCGGTCGCTTATTACCGGCCGACGTGGCGTTCCTATGACGAAGTGGCCGAAGCGCCGTTGGACATCGCGCGGCTGCGCATGGGCCTGGAGGAAACGGTGCGGCGGCAGATGATGAGCGACGTGCCCTACGGCGTGCTCATTTCCGGCGGGCTGGATTCGTCGATCATCGCGGCGGTCGCGCAGAAGTTCGCGCCCAACCGCATCGAGGACGACGGGGCCTCGGCGGCGTGGTGGCCGCGCCTGCATTCGTTCGCCATCGGCCTGGCCGATTCGCCCGATCTGGTTGCCGCCCGGCGCGTGGCGCAGACGATCGGGACGGTGCATCACGAGTTGGTGTACACCGTGCAGGAGGGCCTGGACGCGCTGCACGACGTGATCGCGCACATCGAAACCTACGACGTGACCTCCATTCGCGCCTCGACGCCGATGTTCCTCATGGCGCGCAAGATCAAATCGATGGGCATCAAGATGGTGCTGTCCGGCGAAGGAGCCGACGAGGTGTTCGGCGGCTACCTGTATTTCCACAAGGCGCCCGACGCCCGCGCGCTGCACGACGAGACCGTGTTGAAACTCGACCTGCTGCACAAATATGACTGCCTGCGCGCCAACAAATCGATGGCCGCCTGGGGCATCGAAACGCGCGTGCCCTACCTGGATCGCGAGTTCCTGGATATCGCCATGGCCTTCGCGCCGCGCGAAAAGATGGTCGGCGCGGGCAAAATGGAAAAACATCCGTTGCGGCAGGCCTTCGAAGATTACCTGCCCCCGGAGATCGTCTGGCGGCAGAAGGAGCAGTTTTCCGACGGCGTCGGCTATCGCTGGATCGATTCACTCAAGGCCGCGGCGCAGGAGCGGGTGACCGATGCGCAAATGGAAAACGCGCACTATCGTTTTGTGCACAACACGCCGACGACCAAGGAAGCCTACATGTACCGGGAGATTTTCGATTCGCTCTTTCCCGGCGACGCGGCGGCGGCCTGCGTGCCCGGCGGACCCTCCATCGCCTGCAGCACGCCCGCGGCGATCGCCTGGGACGAAGCCTTCGCCCGCCACGCCGACCCTTCGGGCCGGGCGGTGATCGGCGTCCATCGCGAAGCGAAATAGGCGGCGGTCAGGGCTTGCCGGGCACCTTGTGGTGCCACAGGCAGCGCACCTCGTAGGTTTCGTTGGCCTGCGCGCCCTCGACCGAAACGATCGGCTCGTCGTAGGGCGCCGGCTCGCCGTCGATCAGCCGCTGGGTGTAAAAGGCGGCGTTGTTGCAGCCGGAATAATCGCAGATCGCGTGCAGCGGATAGGCCATGTCGGCCTGGTTGATCAGCAGCGGCATCTCGCCGAAGGGCTCACCGCGAAAATCGAGGTTCAGGCCGGAGACCAACACGTTCATCCCCCGCATCTGACACTCCTGCACGATCTTGAGCAGGCCGCACCCTGCGGTGAAGAACTGCGCCTCGTCGATGGCCAGTACGCGGCTGTCGGTGACCAGGTCGAGGATGCGGCGCGGCTCGTCGGCCGGCACGGTTTCGCAAGGCAGGTGCACCTCGCCGAAGCGCGAACGCACGTCGCGGTCGCGGCTGTCGGACTGCGGCTTGACGATCACCAGCGGGCAGTTGCTCAGGTACGACAGCGAATCGAGCCGGTTGAGCAGCGCGCGCGTTTTGCCGCTTTTCATCGGCCCGTAGTAGACCTCCAGGAATCCCGGATTGAACACGCGGTGGAAGATGTCGTTGATCACAACGTCGATCCTCGTGTGGGAGTTGGGGGAGCATCATAATCGACGCGGGGGGCGCGGGGCAAGCGAAGGATTGCCGCTGCGGCATTTCCCGTATTTGAATAAGCGCTGAAAAAACGAAGGGGTAGCGGCATTATAAATATTGGAAGAAAAAGCGAATTTCTATTGAGAATATGCTCTGTTTTGCGCATACTATGACCACGTAAATTTGGATACAATCCATTTTTGAACGGTAGACAAATAAAATGGGAGAAAACAATGAAAATCCTGAAGAACTCTCTGCCCCTGTTCATTTTATTGGTTTTCGGTCTGGCCTTGCTTGTCGGTTCGTGCGAATGCGACGACGATGACGACGACAATGACGATAACGACTCCGGCGACGAAATCCTGTCCGACGACGAAGAACTCAAAAACGACGGCGTCGACGATCCGCCGCCGTTTTCGATCGATCCGGAACGACCGGCGGCCGATTCTTCGGTGACGGTGACCGTCGACGTACCCGACGCCTCGCTGATCACCCTGACCGTCACCGGTGCGGGATGCGGCACGTTGTACGGCACGTCGGGCCCCTCGCCCTTGGTCGTGACCGGGGTGACGCCCGCCAGCGGTTATTGCTCGCTGAGCGCCGACGCCGACGGGGAAATCCTGCAGGGCTTCTTTGAGATTCAGGCCAGCGACGCCGACCTGCCGCCGGTGAACGTGCCCGGCGCGTCGTACAAGGCGGGCGCGCTGCCCACGCCGACGACCGACACGGGCAGCCCGGTCATCACCGGCGTCACCGGTCCGGAAACCTTCATCAACGGCGGCACGGCTTCCTACACGGTCGATTACAGCGGGGTGGACGTGACGCACGCGCTGATCGAAGTGGTCGGCTATCCGGGCTACTACGTGCTGCCGGTCGACGCGGCGGGCGGCCAGTTGGAATTTTCGCTCGCCTTCGACCTGGACATCTTCGACCAGCTCACGACCAAGGCGAACACGGTGCAGTTCAACATGTCGCTGATCGACGTGCTCGGGCGCGTCGCCGACCTGCTGGCCCTCGCGCTCGACGGCGTCGAGGTGCAGTACGGCGACGTGAAGGTCAGCCTGAGCTGGGACACGATGACCGACGTCGACCTGCACGTGTACGAACCGTCCGGCGAGGAGATCTATTACGGGCACTCCACGTCGGCCACCGGCGGCCAGCTCGACCTGGATTCCAACGCCGGCTGCTCGATCGACGGCATCAACAACGAAAACATCTTCTGGCCTGAAGGCCAGTCGCCCACCGGCGATTACACCGTGATGGCCCACATGTGGAGCGATTGCGAGGTCGGTTACGCCTCAGGCACGGTGACCATGTCGTTCTGCGGCGAGCAGTCGCCGTTGGTCGAGTATTTCTCGCTGGGCGCGACCGGTTCCTCGGAAAGCTGGACCTTCACCTCCGAGTGCGCCTATCGCGTTTCGGGGACGATCAAGTACGAGGATTTCGCCATCACGCAAAGCGGATTGTCCTCGACCGGCACGATGGTCCCGGTGCGCTTCGCCACGGTCGACGTGGTGCGTGAAGCCGACGACGAAGTGCTCGGATCGTCGGTCACCGACGCGCGCGGCAAATACCAGATCGACTTCGCCAACGACGGCGATCCGGGCGTGTACGTGCGGGTGATGGCCTACCAAAGCGACGCCACGCTGCGCCAATCGGTGAGCGATCTGTCGGGCGCGGTCTACGCCTGGCGGGCCAAGGATTCCTACAACGAACAGACTGCGCAGATCAAAACCGGCTACGACCTGGAGATCACCAAGGCCGAACGCGCCGGCGCGTTGAACATCTGGGAAGTCGGCGTCACCTGCGCCGAAACGGCCCGCACCTACGGCGGCAAGACGCCCTCGATGGTCAGCTTCCTGTGGGAACAGGGCGTGAAACCGTTGGGCAAAGCGTCCTCGTTCGCGACCCGGGACAACAAAATTTACATTCTGGGCATGGCCAGCGATCCGGACGAGTACGACGACATCATCATCGGCCACGAATACGGCCACGTGGTGCAGCGGCAATACAGCACCAACGACAGTCCGGGCGGCTCGCATTCCTCCAACAAACAAAGCGTGCCGACGCTGGCCTTCTCCGAGGGATGGGCGACCTACTTCGGCATCACCGCCAACAAGGTGACCTCGTACATGGACACCAACAAAAACGGCATGGGCGTGTTTTACAGCCTCGAAACGCTGCCGTCGTCCAAGCCGCTGGGCAACAAGGACGACAAGCTCGAAGGCAAGTTGAGCGAAGCGGTCGTCGCCGCCGTGTTGCTGGACCTGGACGATGCGACCAACGAAACCAAGGACACGATCTCGAGCAAAACCACGGCCATCTGGACGATCATGACCTCGTACCTGAAGGAAGGCTACGGCAAGTTCCATGATCGCGGCGTGGCCGGGCGCGACCTGGTCGATTTTCTCGACGGCTGGTTCTGCCTGGGCTTCGGCGACGAGGGCGACAACACCAAGGGCGTCAAGGGGAACGTCAAAGGGTTGCACAAGCTCAGCTACGATTTCAAGAATCTTGACTCGTGCAAGTAAGGAAACGACGTGCGACGCATTCGTTTGCTAACCGTTTTGATCCTGGCGGCCGCTCTGGCAACGTTATGCCGGAGCGGCCTGGCCAAGGAGCTCAATCCGCTGCAAGGGGGCTTTGCGCCGGAGAAAATCGCCGCCGCGCCCGGACAGAACATCACCCTGACCTTGAGCATCGAACCGCTGCGCGCGTTTGCCAAGGTGCAATTGACCCTGACCGTGCCGGACGGCCTGCAACTGATTAGCGGCGGCTCCTCGGTGACGCTGACCAACCTCAAAGAGGGAAAATCCTATAAAATCAAATACGTATTGCGCGTAAACACGTCCGAGCCGCGGGAATTGTGGGCGCAGGCCGTCGTGCAGGGATTGCCGGCGGGCGAATACGTCGCGCAAAGCTACCTGGCGCAAGTGAACCCGAAAGAAAAACCGGATGATTCACGCGTCGAGGACGACGGCACGGGGCGGAAAATCCGGGTCATCGAAGTGCCTTAAAACACCCACTAAATATTGACGCCGTTTCCTGCAATTACCACAAGATATAGCCATCGGCCAAAATCGTATTTTTCTCTCTTTTAAAATGAGGGAATCCGCATATTTTTGCTTGCAAATCGCTACCATTGTACCGATATATAAAAAGGATCTGTAGAAATTACCGGTTTTTCAAATCGACTTCCGTTGGTGGTTCCAGGCAAGAAGGGTTGGCTTCATGAAAAGTTACCGTAATATTCGCTGGTTGCTGATTATTGCCGTACTGGCGGTTTTCATTTCGGCCTGCGGTGCGGCGGATCCCGCCGTGGCGCCCACCGACGATCTCGACGCCGGACAAGGGCTGATCGTGCACGAAATGAGCGCGCGACGGATCGTCATGACGCTCACCGCCCAGGAGCTGTCGTGGCATGAGATCGAACTGGACGGCGCGCTCTACCGGCAGGCCGCGTATCCGCACGGCGCGTTGCGCGGCGAGATCGGCGAGCCGGCGTTGCCCGCGCAGGGCCGCTTGCTGGCCGTGCCGCACGGCGCGCAGACGCGGGTGTCGTTCGACGAGCTGGACGTCGAGTTCATCGATGATCTGCTGCTGGCCCCGGTGGCTGCGCCGCAGCCGGACCTGGACGGCCTGGACGATCTGCCGCCCACCCTGCCCGATGCGGCCGCCTACCGCCGCGACGCCCCGGCGCCGACGGCCCCGGCCGAGTTGGGCGACGCCGGCGTCATTCGCGGCGTGTCGTTCCAGCGCCTGTGGCTGACCAACCTGCAATACAACCCGGCCCAGCGGCGCGCGCGGTTGATCAAACGGCTGCGGGTGACCGTCGAGTTCGTCGGCGGCGACGATTCGTTCTTCGCCGACCCCGCGCTGCACGACAGCCCGGCCTACGACGACCTGTACGCCGGCGCGTTCCTCAACTACTCCGCCCTGCGCGACACCGATGGCGCGGCGGACGATTCGTTCGCCGGCGATTCGGCCAACGGCGCACAGATGTTGATCATCACCCATCCGAACTTCGTCAACGCGGCCAACACGCTCAAGGCCTGGAAGCTGGAATCCGGCTACGACGCGGAAGTGCGCACAACCACGCAAACCGGCACGACCGCCTCGGCGATCAAAAGCTACATCACCAACGCCTACCAGACCTGGAGCCCCGCGCCGGCTTACGTGATGCTGATCGGCGACGCCGACTACCTGCCGACCAACTACGTCACCGAGCATCCGTACCATGAGAACTGCTACACCGGCAGCGATCTGTACTACGCGGCGGTCGACGGCACGGACCTGTACGCCGACCTGGCGATCGGCCGGCTGAGCGTGGACACCGCCGCGCAGGCGGAAAATCGCGTGGCCAAGATCATCGCCTATGAAAAGACGCCGCCGACCAGCGCGTCGTTTTACACCAAAACGGTCCACGCCGCGTACTTCCAGGACACCAACGATTACAACAACCGCGCCGATCGGCGTTTCGCGCTGACCACCGAGGAGGTCTACCGCTACTTCGCGCAGTACAACACGTCGTTGGGTTATACGCCGCAGCGGATCTTCATGACCGACAGCGACGTCACGCCGCTGTATTGGAACAACAGTACGTACTATTGGTTCGCCAGTTGGTGGGACGGCGCGTTGGGTCTGTCGAAGAACGATCTGCCCAACGAGATCAAACGCTCCGGCGGCTTCGCCTGGGACGGCGACGCGGCCGACGTGACCGCGGCGATCAACGCGGGTACGTTCTTCTTCACCCATCGCGACCACGGCAGCTTCAGCGGCTGGGGCGAACCGTCGTACACATTGGTCAACTCCGCGCTGCTGACCAACGGCGCGCTGCTGCCGGTCGTCTGGTCGATGAACTGCGAAACCGGCTGGTTCGACGGCGAGACCGACGACAGCGGGTGTTCGTCGAGCGCGACGACGCCGGCCTTCGCCGAAGTATGGCAGCGCAACAACAACGGCGGCGCGGTCGGCCTGATCGCCGCGACCCGTGTGAGCTACTCGGGCTTCAACGACCGCCTGTTCTGGGGCCTGATGGACGCGCTGTTCCCCAGCTTCATCGGCAGCTACGGCTCGACCGGTTCGGAGCTGCGCATGGGCGACGTGCTCAACTACGGCGTGGCCTACATGCTTTCGGTCTACGGCGCCTCGAGCATCTACTCGATCACCGCCGCCGAGGAATTCCATTGGCTGGGCGATCCGACCACGCGCATTTACACGCAGGCCCCGACGACGCCGACGGTCGATCACGCGGCGCAGGTCGACGTGACGCAAACGCAGTTGGCGGTGAGCGTCGATCGCGACGGCGCGACGGTGGCGCTGACCGCGGGCGGCGCGCTGCTGGGCAAGGCGACGGTATCCGGCGGCGCGGCCACGGTGACTTTCCCGGCGCAGGCCGACGGCACGACGATCACCGTGACCGTCACCGGCCCGAACGTGCGCACGGCGCAAAGCACGGTGGACGTGGTCGCGGGAGCGAGCGCGGCGACAATCTATGAAGTGCAAAGCGGCGCGGTGTCGCTGGGCGAAACGGTCACCATCACCGACGTGGTCGCGACCGGGCCGAAACGCACCAACGGCTTCTTCGTGCAGGAGCGTCCGCAAAGCGGTCAGACGTACGTGCACGAATACAGCGGCGTGTTCGTCTATCTGTCGACGACCGGCGCGCAGAGCGCTTCGGTGTCGATCGGCGACGTGGTCGAGGTGAGCGGACAGGTCGTCGAACTGGGCCGCATGACGATGATCCAGGTCACCGACGCGGCGCAGGTCAGCGCGGTTTCCTCCGGCGCGCAGATGCCGCCGGTGTACACCAACAGCGCGTCGTTCTTCGGCGGCTGGTCCGGCGATCCGGAGCCCTATGAAGGCGTGCTGGTGCGCCTGGAGAACGTCGCGGTCGATCAGGCGCTCAGCGGCGGATTGTACCCCGTCTCCGACCTCGCCGATTACACGACCGGGCAGGTGAACGTCGACGATTGGTTCTTCGACCTGGGCGCGGCGGCGGGCGACGAATACAACTTCATCCAGGGTTCGTTGATGCAGACGGTCGACGCGGACGGCCACGCCGATTACCGCGTCATGCCGCGCTTCGCCGCCGACACGGAAGAAGCGCCGGCGGGCGACGACGACACCGTGGGCGACGACGACACCGTGGGCGATGACGACACGCTCGGCGACGACGACACCCTCGGCGACGACGACTCGGTTGCGGCGGATGATTCGGTGTACGACATCCAAAACGGCACGGTCGCCGTGGGCACGGCGGTCGAACTGGTCGACATGGTCGTGACCGGCCCGCAGCGCACCAACGGCTTTTTCGTGCAGGCGCCGCCGGGCACGGGCGACTACGTGCACGAGTACAGCGGCGTGTTCATCTACCTGGCGACGACCAACGCGCAGAGCGTCAGCGTGGAGCGCGGCGACCTGGTGACGATCGCCGGCACGGTCAACGAACTGGGCAACCACACGATGATCCGCGTCGATGCGGCGAGCCAGGTGAGCGTTACTTCTTCGGGAAATACTTTGCCGCCGGTGTATGAAAACACGGCCGGATTCTTCGGCGGGTGGTCCGGCGATCCCGAGCCCTACGAAGGCGTGCTGGTGCGCGTCGAAAACGTGACGATCGACCAGGCGCTGACCGGCGGGCTGTATTACGTCTCCGACGCGGCCGATTACACGACCGGCGAGGTCGCGGTCGACGACTGGTTCTTCGACATCGGCGCGACGGCGGGCGACGAATACGGTTACATCCAGGGCCCGTTGATGCAGACGGTCGACCACGACGGCCACGCCGATTACCGCATCATGCCGCGCGACGCCGACGACGCGTTGCTGGGGCCGCTGGGCGATTCGATCTACGACATCCAGAACGGCACGGTGGCGACCGGCGCGAGCGTGGACGTGCTCGACGCGGTGGTGACCGGTCCGCAGCGCAGCAACGGATTTTTCATCCAGGTGCGGCCGAGCGGCGACTACGTGCACGAATACAGCGGCGTGTTCGTCTATCTGTCCACGACGAGCGCGCAGAGCGTCTCCGTGCAGCGCGGCGACGTGGTGAGCGTCAGCGGCACGGTCGTCGAGTTGGGCAACCACACGATGATCCAGGTGACGACCGCGGCGCAGGTGAGCGTTACTTCTTCGGGAAATACTTTGCCGCCGGCGTATGAAAACACGGCCGCGTTCTTCGGCGGCTGGACCGGCGATCCGGAGCCCTATGAGGGCACGCTGGTGCGCGTGCGCGACGTGGGCGTCGACCAGGCGCTGACCGGCGGGCTGTACTACGTGTCCGCCAACGCCGACTACGCGTCGGGCCAGGTCGCGGTGGACGATTGGTTCTACGACATCGGCGCGACGGCGGGCGACGAATTCTCACTCATCCAGGGATCGCTGATGCAGACGGTCGATCACGACGGGCACGTCGATTACCGCATCATGCCGCGTGACGCCGACGACCTGCGCATCGGCGATTCGATCTACGACATCCAAAGCGGCGCGATCACCACCGGCGCGAGCGTCGAGGTGTATGACGCGGTGGTGACCGGTCCGCAGCGCACCAACGGATTTTTCATCCAGGTGCGGCCGGGCGACGACGCGTACGTGCCCGAGTACAGCGGCGTGTACGTCTATCTGTCCACGACGAGCGCACAGAGCGTGTCCGTGCGGCGCGGCGACGTGGTGAACGTCAGCGGCACGATCGTCGAGATCGGCAACCACACGATGATCCAGGTGACGGCCGCCTCGCAGGTAAGCGTTGTCGACAGCGAAGCGGAATTGCCGCCGGCGTATGAAAACACGGCCGCGTTCTTCGGCGGTTGGACGGGCGATCCGGAGCCCTACGAGGGCGCGTTGGTGCGCGTGCGCGACGTGGGCGTGGACACCGTGCTGACCGGCGGGCTGTCCGAATTGTCGGCCAACGCGGCGATCGAGGAGGGCACGGTCAACGTGGACGATTGGTTCCACGACATCGGCGCGGCGGTCGACGAGACCTTCAGCACGATCACCGGTCCGCTGATGCAGACCAAGGATCGCGACGGGCGCGTGGATTATCGCGTCATGCCGCGCGACGCCGACGACGTGGTGGCGAGCGATTCGATCTACCTCGTCCAGAACGGCACGGTGGCGACGGGCGCGACGGTCGACGTGGTCGACGTGATCGTGACCAGCCACAAGCGCAGCAACGGTTTCTTCGTGCAGGTGCGCCCGGGCAGCGGCGTGTACGTGCCCGAGTACAGCGGCGTGTTCGTCTACCTGTCCACGACCGACGCGCAGACCGTCAGCGTGCTGCGCGGCGACGTGGTGCGCGTGACGGGCGCGGTCGTCGAGCTCGGCAACCACACGATGATCCGCGTCACCGCCGCGTCGCAGGTCACGGTAATGGAAAGCAACGACGAGGAGCTGCCGCCGCTGACCTACAACACGGCCGCGTTCTTCGGCGGCTGGACGGGCGATCCGGAGCCCTACGAAGGCACGCTGGTGCACATCGAGTACGTGCGGGTCGACGAGGTGTTAAGCGGCGGTCTGTATTATGTGTCGGCGGGCGGCGATTACACTTCGGGACAGGTGGCCGTCGACGATTGGTTCTACGACCTGCGCGCGACGGCGGGCGACATGTACACGTACATCCAGGGTCCGTTGATGCAGACGGTCGATCACGACGGTCACGTCGACTACCGCATCATGCCGCGCGATTCGAGCGACGACCGGTAGGCCGATCAGCCCTCGACGCGTTCGCCGTCGCCCAGCGGCATTTGCGGATGCTTGCCGAAGGAGAAGGTGAGCTGCTCGAACCATTTGTCGTCCGAGCCGACCATCGAGCGGATGCGCTTCCAGATTTCCACCGGCGGACCGAACTCGTGCCAATCGACGGTCAGCACGCGCACGCCGCGCCGGCGCATTTCCTTGATCAGCAGTTGGTAGTTGCGATCGAGGTGCTGCAGATAATCCAGCGGCACGCCGTCTTCCTCGTTGCGCCCGCGCATGCCCATGCGGCGGTGACATTCCTCCGGCGCGCAGTGCAGGTAGATGAAGATGTCCGGCGGCATCACGTCGCGGCTCATGTTGCGGAAGAAGTTTACGTACAGGTCGTATTCCTCTTTGGCCATGAAGCCGCGCTCCATCGCCGTGGTGGCGAAAACCGTGTCGCCGTAGATCGGCCGGTCCTGCACGACGACGGTCCCCTGCTCGCCCCAGGCCAGCTCGACGGCGAGGCGGTGCTGCTCGTAGCGTTCGCAGAGCATGAACATCTGCATCGAAAAACCGCCGCCGGTGTTTTGGCCGGTCTGCAGATCGCGGTAGTAGTGCGCGAGGAAGTGGCTGAACTTCGCGCTGTGGGTCGGCTCTTCCAGCACGCGCGCCGGCCAGCCGCTGGAGGTGGCCGCCGAGGCGATCGCGTGACAGGCGTTGGTTTTGCCCGCGCCGATGTTGGCGTCGACGGTGATGAACATGCCGCGTTTGCCGCTCGTCGTCTGCTGATTCATCGATTCATCCTGATTGTGTAGGGTGTGCCGCATTAACGTCCGGGGCGCATTGTAGCCGCCCCGCCTTGGCGAGGCAATGGTTTGTGCTACACTACCGGCCGTTTGACGACAGGGAGAAAAACATCGATGGATTCCGCGCGCATCATTCGCCTGACGTTGCCCACGCCCTACCCGGTCGGCGACATCAACGCCTGGTGGCTCGACGGCGACGAGCCGACGCTGATCGA
Source organism: bacterium (assembly GCA_036725605.1). GTDB lineage: Bacteria > Lernaellota > Lernaellaia > Lernaellales > Lernaellaceae > CALBTQ01. The sequence continues at coordinate 104,813 of DAIMDW010000008.1, read as the reverse complement.
CACCGGCGTGTACTGGAACCGCTCGCTGGCCGCGGTGCGCGCGCAACTGGCCGCGCACGGGCGCCGCATCGAGGACGTGCGCCGGATTCTGCTCACCCACGGACATCACGATCACGCGGGCGCGGCGTATCATTTTTCGCAAATCGCCGACGCGCCGATTCATCTGCACGAGCAATCGTCGTTGACGGCGACGCCGCATCCGGAACGGCTGGAGGAACTGCTGCGCTTCATGAGCCGCTGCGGCCTGAACGACAAGCACCTGGCGCTGGCGCGCAAGATGTTCAACCACGGGCCGCAGATGGCCGCACTGGACGCGGAGCCCTTCGCGCTCGAAACGCTGCGCGACGGTGAGACGATCGCCTGCGGCGACGTGACGTTGCGCGCAATGGCCACGCCCGGGCACTGCCCCGATCACCTGTGTTTCGTCGACGAAACCGACGGAACGCTGTTTTGCGGCGACATGCTGCTGGCGCATATCACGCCCAATCCGCTGCTGCATCTGCATCCGGAGGACGGTTACCGGCGCGCGCCCAGTTTGCTGCAGTACATCGCTTCGCTGAACGCGCTGCGCGCGCTGCACGCGAGCGTCGGCTATGCCGGGCACGGCGAGGTGATCGCCGACGTCGACGCGCTGATCGAGCGCAACCTGTCGTTCATCGACAAGCGCAAGCAGCGTTACCTGGCCAAAATCGACGATCAGCCGTTGTCGCCCTACGCGCTGGCGTTGGCCTTTTTCGGCGAGTTGGATCCGATGAACATGTTTCTCGCCCTGAGCGAAACCGTCGCCTATCTCGATGTGCTGGAGCGCGACCACGCCGTGGTCGTCGATTGGGAAGCGGAAACGATTTCGATCCGCCGGTAAACGGCACTCACCTAACGACAGCCGCAGGAATCATTGTCATCATCGTCGTCGTCATCGACGTCGACGTCGTCATCCGCCTCGCCATCGGCGTCGTCATCGACCAGATCGTCATCGGCCAGATCGTCGTCGCTGACGTCATCGTCAACGATGTCGTCGTCGATCGTGTCATCGTCGATCGTGTCGTCGTCGATCGTGTCATCGTCGGTGGTGTCGTCATCGATCGTGTCATCGTCGATCGAGTCATCGTCGATCGTGTCGTCGTCGATCGTGTCGTCGTCGGTCGTGTCATCGTCGGTGGTGTCGTCATCGATCGTATCATCGTCGATCGTGTCATCATCAACCGTGTCATCGTCGGCGGCCGGTTCGGATTCATTGAACAGCACAATTAGTTCCGTCTCGTTGGCGATGACCAGATCCTTGAGCGCGTTGCCGCCCACGTCCAACGCCGCCACGCTGTGCCCGTTACCGCCGGAATAAAAATCAACCGGTTCGTCGAAAGCGCCGTCGCCCAGGCCGCGCATGACCGACACGCGGCTGCCGCCGACCGTCGCCAGATCGAGTTCGCCGTCGCCGTCATAATCGTCGACCGCGACGAACGCGGCTCCGTAGGCGAGCGATATCGGCGCAACGGCGGTGAAGGTGCCGTCGCCGTTGCCCATTAAAATATCCACCTGCGAGACATAGTAATTGGTCACGACCAGATCGGCTTCGCCGTCGCGATCCAGGTCGGGCGCGGTTACGAACAGCGGGTAATTCGCCGCCGGATAGTGCGCGCCGGAGATGAACGTGCCGTTGCCGACGCCCAGCAGAATCTCGATTTCATCGTCGGACGCGCTGACGACCACGGCGTCCAGATGATCGTCGTTGTTGAAGTCGCCGACCGCCACCGCCTCCGGATCGCCGCCGACCGGCGTTTCGATCGCCGCGCCGAACGAACCGTCGCCGACGCCGGGCAGAATCAACAAACCGGCCGTGTAGTAGCTGAGCACGGCGGCGTCGAGAATGTCATCCTCGTTGAAATCGCCGACGGCCACAAAGTCGGGCCCCACGCCCGCCGGGTAATGCACCGCCGCGGCGAACGTGCCGTCGCCCTGCCCGAGCAGTACCGAAACGTCGTTGGTTTCCCAATTGGCCACGACCAGGTCGAGCCGATCGTCGCCGTTCAAATCGCCCAGGGCGACCGCGCCGGGTTCTTCGTTGACCGGATAATTCACCGGCGGCGCGAACAGGCCGCTCGCCTGCCCGAGCAGAATCGAGACGTCGTCGCTTTCGGCGTTGACGACCACCAGGTCGTTGCGATCGTCGGCGTTGAAATCGGCCGTCGCCAGACAGTAGGTGTAGGTGCCGGCGGTCACGTGCGTTTCCCGGATAAAATCGCCGTCGCCCAGACCGCGCAACAACGTCAGGCCGCCGCCGAGCGGCGCGACGATATCCGCGTGGCCGTCGCCGTCGAAGTCGTCGGCCGCCAAAAACTTGTAAGAACCGGTATAGGGATAGACCACGTTGTCGCTGAACGTTCCGTCGCCGTGGCCGAAGCGAAGGTTGAATTCAAACCCGTTAAATACGGCCAGATCGTCGTGATCGTCTTCGTTGAAATCCGCGAGGGCCAGATTTTGCGCGCCGCTTTTTTCAAGCAACAACGTGGTGGAATTGGCAAACGTGCCGTCGCCGTGACCGAGCAGGATGGAGATGTAGCGCAAATACGTGGACAAGCCGATCAGGTCGGTCACGCCATCCTCGTTGACGTCGCCGAGGGACAAGTATTGCGACCGATAGGCGGTCGTGTAATCCACCGGGGCGGAAAAATTGCCGATGCCGTCGTTGAGCTGCACGTTGACCACGCTGTAATGGTTGTCGGTCATCGCCAGATCCGGATACGAATCGCCGTTGAAATCGTAGGCGATCATGAACCTGGGACTGTATGCGGATTCAATCGACACCGGCGCGGCGAACGTGCCGCCGCCCTGCCCCCAAAACATTTCGAGGGAATTGGATCGTCCGTGCGAAGCCACCAGATCGATATACGTGTCGCCGTCATAGTCGCCGGCGGCCATCGAATGGACGGTGTAGAGCGTGTTGTAAGTGACGGGAGCGGCGAAGGTACCATCGCCGTTGCCGAGGGCTACGATTATTTTATAATAATAATAGTCATTCCCCACCAAGTCCATTTTCCCGTCGCGGTTGACGTCGTAGGCCAGGACGAAGGTAAAATTGTAACCGACCATGGCCACCTGCGGCTCGGCGAAAATGCCGGCGGAATCGCGCAGGGCGACCGACACTTTGTCGGGGTATCCGCCGGCGTAGATCAGATCGCGCAGGCCGTCGCCGTTCAAGTCGGCCATGGTCAGGTAGTCCATCCGGACGTTGTCGCAATACACTCGCGGCGTATGAAAATCGATTTCGGCCCGCGCCGGCGAGGCAACCAAGAGCCCCAAGGCAACAATAAGCAAAAGCAGCGCGACCGCGTTTCCCGCCTTTTCCCGGTTCATGGCATACCCCTCCCGAAGATGCACAGCTTCTTTTTTGATTATGCAATAATCAGGCCGGTGAACACCAGTGGAAGGCGGTCGAAAAAGTGCCCGGAAAATGAACCGGTTGACGGCGTAAACCATCCGGCGGCGACGGACGCAACGCTGAAAATCGCGCAGTTCGCGCGCCCAGTGAAAATTTTTCAGCGGTGAAATGGCCGGTTACAGGCCGAGCATCTCGGTGACGTCCAGCAACATCAGCAGCAGGCCGCGCAGGCCGTCGGCGGACGGCTCGGCGAAGAAGCGGCCGACGTTCAGGCCCAGCCAGCCCAACGGCAGATCGTCATCGATCACGCCCAGGGCGATGAGCAGATCGTCGAGCATCGACAGGTAGATTTTATCGGGCAACAGCGGATTGGGATCGGCCGCCGACCCTTCCCAGAACGCGAGGCTCAGGTTGCGGCACAGCTCCGGCAGCGCCGCGGCGATCGCGGGCTCGATGACCAGCGCGCCCAGTTGCACCGGGTCGACCAGCGCGTCGTACTTGCCGTTGCCGTTGGCGTCCTGATAGGTGAACTGATCGTCGTCCTGCGCGTCGGTCTCCCGCGCCAACTGCTCGAAGGCGGCGGCGAGGCGGGCGAAGGCGTTGCCCAGATTGACGCCCGCGCTCTGCATGAAGGCGACGCCCTCCGCGCCGTCCAGCGCGAGGAATTGATCGAAGGTGTCGTCGCTCAGCAGCGCGTCGAGCAGGCCGAGCAGCCAGTTCAGGAAGCCCTCGGGATCGTTGGTCAGGTCCAGATCCTCGGGGATGTACACCGCGTTGAGATTGAGGTCGAGGTTGAGGCCCTGCGCGAGGTCGGCCACGGCGGTCAACAGCGCGGCAAAAGCGCCCAGCGCGTGCAGATCGGTCTTGTCGAATTCGCCGCCCAGTTCCAGCAACGGCTCGCCGAGCAGGACCAGATTGTAGCGGCTGAGGAAAAAGTCGATTTCGTTTTCGTCGAGCAGCAGCTTGTACGCGCCGTCGGCCTCGGTGAAAACCTGCCCGACCGTGTCGCGCACGATCGCCTGCAGGCTTTCGCCGATCGGCGGGCCGGTCACCGGCGCCTGGTCGCCGTAATCGGTGCGGCCCCAATCGGTCTGGGTCAGCAGATCCTCGACCATGTTCACCAGCGTTTCGGCCAGGTTGAACAGGGCCTGGGTGTGCGCCAGTTGCAGGCCGAAGTTCGCGTCGACGTTGCGCGGTTCGAGTTCGATGGCGCTCTGGAACGCCTCGGTGGCCTCGACGCCCTCGTTTTTCGTCAGGTGCTTTTTGCCGAGATTCACATAGTCGGCGGCCGTATAACCGTCGTCCTCGTCATCCGTGCCGCAGGCGAAAACGCAGGCGGCCAACAGCAGCAGCGACAACAACCAAGCAAGGCGAGATTTTTTCACCGGGGGCTCCTTCGGCATAAGGTCGGTTTATTTAGAGGCATCACAATTTTCTTGTCAATCGACCGCCGGAGATTCCTCCCACGCGCGTTGACAGTACCGGGAGGGAATGACAGAATTTCGCAACCCGTCATCGGCCCCTGGGGGCGGGACAATCGGCGGCGACGGTGACGATCTTTCAACTTCGAGCGGACAAGGACGAACGAATGGCGAAAAAGCGGGTTTTGCTGACCGGCGCTTCGGGCTCGATGGGCAACGCGGCGTTGCTCGAACTGCTCAACCGGCGCGAGCGTTACGACATCGTGCTGCTGCTGCGGCCCTCGCAGAAAAACAAGGACGCCTTCGCGCGTTACGCCGACGAACCGGGCGTGCGGATCGTCTGGGGCGATTTGGGCCAGGCCGACGACGTGCTGCGGGCGGTCGACGGCGTCGATTACGTCCTGCACCCGGCGGCGATGATCGCCCCGGCGGCCGATCATCATCCGCAACAGGCGCGCAAGTCCAATTACGAAGGCACGGTGAATATCGTCGAGGCGATCAAAAAACAGCCCGACGGCGGCGCGCACGTGCGCTTCGTCAACGTGTGCACGGTCGCGGCGTACGGCGACCGGCTGCCGCCCAATCACATGATCCGCGTGGGCGATCCGCTCTACCCGAGCGTCGGCGATTATTATGCGATCACGAAAATCGCCGCCGAGCGCGCGGTGATCGAAGCGGGGCTCAAATATTGGGCGTCGATGCGTCAGACGTACATCGCCATTCCCAAGGCGTGGACGTTGATGGACCCGATCATGTTTCATCAGCCGTTGGACCAGCACATCGAGTTGATCACCGACGCCGACGCGGGCTATGGCCTGGTGCAGACGCTCGAAGCGCCCGACGAATTTTTCGGCCGCGTGTACAACATGAGCGGCGGACCGTCGTGCCGCGTGGTCTACGAGGATTACCTCAAGTGGTCGATGGAGGCCTTCGGCCAGGGCGATTACCGCAAGGTGGTGGACCGCAACTGGTTCACGCTGCGCAACTTCCACTGCGGCTGGTACGAGGACGGCGACGAACTCAACAAGTTCCTCGGCCATTGGCGCCAGTCGCTGCAGGATCACCAGCGGCAGGTCGAAAGCTGCATCCCCCCGCTGATGAAGCTGGGCTCGAAACTCAGCCCGGCCTTCGTGTCGCGGCTGTACATGAAGCGCCTGGCCGATCCGCTCAAGTGGATCGCCGCGGGCAAGCAGGAGATCGTCAAAGCCTTCTACGGCGGTCCGGACGAATGGAAGAAAATTCCCGCGTGGGGCGAACCGTTCGCCGTGCAACGCCAGGCGAGCGAACGTCCGCCGTTGCCGACCACGCCCGAGCAATGGGCGCAGTCGCGGGGCGGCGAGTTGCTCGAACGCGGCGACGGCAAGCACCAATGGCGCTGCGGTTTCGGGCACGAGTTCGAGGCGTCGCCGAAGACGATCGCCGCCGGGCACTGGTGTCCGCAGTGCATGGCGCCGCCCTGGAACTACGCGGAAATCGCCAAACGCGATCCGGCGATCGCGCGGCTCTACTTCAGCAACCACACGCCGGCGGAAAGCCAGTGCGTGGACTACCTCTACCTGCCGAATGAATAAGGGCTCCCGATGAACAACTTCGCCTCATTCGTCGTTCGCCGCCGGTTGATCGTCATCCTGCTCGTGTTGGCGCTCAGCGGTTGGTTCGGTTTCCAGGCGGCGTCGCTGCGCAGCGATCCGAACCCGATGAACATCTTCCCCGCCGACGATCCGGACGTGCGGTTCTCGCACGAGGCCGGTGAGCGCTTCGGCAGCAACTACATCAACATGATCGCGCTGCAGGCCGACGACCTGTTCACGCACGACGCGCTGGCGACGCTGCAGGCGATGACCAAGGCCGCCGCCGAAGTGCCGGGCGTGAACAACGTGATGAGCCTGGCCAACATGCTGGACATGCAGCCCGACGGCGAAGGCTCGATTTCGGTGCGGCAGTTGATCGATCCGGCCGGGCCGCCGACCGCGCCCGAGGAGCTGGCGAAGCTGCGCGCGAACGTGCTGGGCAACGCGCTGCTGGTGGGCAACCTCGTTTCCGCCGACGGCACCACCGCGCTGATGTCGGTGATGCTCGACAAGGACGCCGACTCGACGACCGTGGGCGCCGCGATCAAACGGGCGGTCAGCGAGTCCGCACCGGGGCAGCGCATTTTCTTCGGCGGCGTGGAGATGATCATCGATTATCTCGCGCAGGCGATCGCCTCGCCGCGGATGATCGCGGTGATGACCATGATGTTCGTGCTGCTGATCGCCGCGCTGTACTGGGGCCTGGGCAGCGGGCGCGCGCTGGCGGTGACGCTGGGCGTGACCGTGTTGACGATCGTCTGGGCGTTGGGCGCGCTGGCGATGTTCGGCGTCGTGCTTTCGATGTTCACCTCGATGCTGCCGCTGCTGATCTTCGCGGTGGGCGCGCTGCCGACGATCGTGCTGCTGGCGCGCTACAACCTCGCGCAAAACGCCGAAACCGCACTGGCGCAGCAGGCGCCGGCCATCCTGACCGCCGGGCTGACGATGGCCGCGGTGTTTTTCACGCTCGTGTTCACGCCGCTGGATATCCTGCGCGACATCGGCCTGGGGCTGGGCCTGACCGCGTTGGCCGCGACGTTGCTGGCGCTGACCTTCGCACCGGCGGTGCTGTCGTTCTTCACCTTTAAAGAACCGCGCCGCTTCGCCTTGGTTTCGGCGCATCACGGCTGGGCCGCGAAGCTGGCGCAGGGCGCGGCGCAACGGCGCAAAGCGCTGCTGATCACGGCCGTCATCGTTACGATCGCGGCGGCGGCGCTGACGTTCTTCGTGCCGCGCAACGCGAACATGATGGACAACTTCCCCGCCGGCAGCGAGCCGCGCGTGACCGACGATCTGATGCTGGCGCACTTCGGCGGATCGTCGCTGTTCATGATCAACTTCCGCGCCCAGGACGTGCGCGAGCCGGCGATTCTGGAGCAGATGGAATTGCTGTCCAAGCGCATCCGCACGATCGAGAACGTATATTTCCCGCAGTCGATCGCCGACGTGGTGACCATGCTCAACCGCAACCTGAACGCCGAGCCGACGATTCCCGAGTCGATGGAGAAAATCAACAACCTGTGGTTCATGCTCGAAGGGCAGGCGCAGGTGGCGATGCTGCTGGACAAGAGCTTCACCGACGGCATCATCCTGGGCCGCATCGGTTCGATGGACGCGGCGGTGGTCGGGCGGGCGATCGCGCAACTGCGTCAGGCGATCGACGAGACCGTCCACACCGACCTGGTGAGCGTCACGCCGGGCGATTTTCCCGAGAAGCAACGCAAGGCGCTGCTCAAGGCGCTGGCCGAACGCGCGGCGGAAAAAGGGGCGCTGGATTATCAATTCCACACCGGCAAGAAACTCCAGAATCCGAAAGGCTTCGCGCGGGCGCTGCGCGACGTGCGCACCGACCGGATTCTGCTGACGGCCCCGAATCGCGCGGACCTGCAATCGCGCATCGCGGCGTATCTGTCCGGGAGCGGCTGCGACGTGCTGCTGCCCGAGAACTTCGACGCGACGCCCGCCGCGCAGGCGCTGGCCGCGCTCGATGCGCCGGACGCGCCGACACTGGTGAGCGCGCTGCAACAGGTTTTGCCCCAGGCGAGCTGGCAGAACGATCCGGAGTCGTTGAACTACGCGGCCGCGTCGATCGGCGAGACCTTCGACAAGTTGTACAAACGCCTGCGGCTGGCCAAAGCCCGCAAGGCGGCGGAAAAGGCGATGGCGCTGGATCTGCGTACGGCGATGCACGCGGCGCTGTCGGCCGATTTGAACGGCGATTTGTGGACGATCAACAACAACCGGATGGGCTTGGACTACGCGCGGTACAAGGAAATCGCCGGCGCTGAGCCGCCCGCGGAGGACCGCATCGCCGTCGAGGTGCGTCTGACCGGATTGCCGGTGGTCACCGCCAAGCTCAACGACCGCCTGCCCGCCGATACGGCCAAGGCGCTGGGGCTGGCGTTGGCGTTGATTTTCATCATCGCCCTGTTGCGCACGCGGTCGGCGAAAACCGCCGCGGCGATCGCCTGGGCGGTCGTGTTGGCCGTGCTGATCAACTTCGCGGCGCTGACCGTGCTGGGCATTGCGCTGGACAACATCATCGTCGTGGTGCAGAACATCGCGATGGCCGTGGGCGCGGCGTACGCCCTGCTGCTGGCCGGCGGCGCCGACGAAGGGCGGGCGATCGTCGCCCACACCGGCGCGGTCGCGCTGGGCTTCGCGGCGATGATCTTCGCCGCGCTGGGCACCCAGGCGTTGCTGGGGCTTTTCGTCACGCTGTCGCTGCTGACGACGACGGCCGCGGCGTTCGCGCTCGTGCCGATAAAAAAGTGATTTATAACGATGCGCGCCGCGCGGCGCACGTCGCCTGAACCTCGTGGAGGAAAATGACCATGATGAAACGGATCGCCCTGGCGTTGTTGCTGGTGCTGGTGTGCAGCACGCTCGCGTCGGCCGAGGACCTGACCGCCGACCAGATTCTGAAAAAAGCGGACGACGTGATCAACGCGTCCAAGAACCTCGCCACGCACATTCGCATGACGGTCGTGGACGCCGACGGTACGCAGAAGGTGCGCGAGATCAAGGCCTGGCAGCAGGACGGCATGCGCATGGTCAAGTTCCTTCAGCCGGCCAGCGACCGCGGCATCTCGCTGTTGTCCACCGACTCGGAAACCAACTACGTGTACCTGCCCGCCTACAAGAGGGTGCGCCGCGTGGCTTCGCACGTGCGCAACCAGACGTTCATGGGCACCGACTTTTCGCAGGAAGACATGGCGGTGACGCGCTACGCGGACGATTTCACGCCCGAGCTCACCGGCCAGGACGACAAGTACTACATGCTCAAGCTGACGCGCAAACCGGGCTCGAAGGTCAGCTACTCGCGCCTGGACTTCACCATCGCCAAGGATCATTTCGTGATCAAGACGCTGGTGTACTACGACAACAACGGCAACAAGCTCAAGACCGAAGAGCGCTCGGACGTGCGGCAGTTCAAGGGCAAATACTGGGTCTTTATGAACATCGTGATGACCAGCGCCAAAGACGGTCATCAGACGCGCATGGACATGCTCAGCTATGAATACGACATCGACCTGGCGAGCGACTTCTTCACCGAACGGACGTTGAAACGGCCGGTGCGATAAGGACACGCGATGAGATTACGATTTGCGCTCGCGGCGCTGCTGTTGCTGTGCGTGGCCGTCGTCGCCGCCGCCCAGGAGAACCTGGAGATCACCGGCTACGTGGAAACCGACAACCGCATGACGATCGAAAGCGATCGGGAAAGCACGTTCAACTACAACGAGAACACGCTGGCGATGATCTTCAAGGCGTGGCCGGCCGATCGGGTAACGATCTACGGCAGTTTCCAACTCGATGCGATCGGCCTGGACGAACGTCTGGGCGACGATCAAATTACGATCGGCCAACAACAGGATCGCGCCGAAGTCGATCCGGTACGGCTGGAGCTGGACGAGGCGTACCTGGAAATCAACGGCCTGTGGCTGCGCAACCTCGACGTGCGCATCGGCAAGCAGCGCATCGCCTGGGGCACCGGCGACCAGTTCAATCCGACCGACAACCTCAACCCGGACGACATGCACGATCCGCTGCAGTTCGGCCGCAAGCTCGCCTCGCCGGCGGTGCGCGCGACCTACTACGCCGGGCCGGTCACGATCACCGGCGTGGTCGTGCCGCTGTTCGATCCGGTCCTGCTGCCGCAAACCGACATCCGGCCGATCTTCGAGGCGATGTTCGAGACGATGGCCGACGAGTTCGCGATCGACACGGGCGACCCGGCGCTGGACGTGATCTTCAAAGGCATGATGATCGACGCGATCAAAGGCGCGAGCATCGGCGAAGTGAACGTGCACAGCAAGCTGCCGTCGCGGGCCGCGAAGAACGCCAACGCGGGCGTGCGCGTGTCCGGGACGGTCGGCACGGTCGACCTGTCGGCGAGTTACGCGTACGTGCGCGACGATTTCGGCGTGCCCAAGCGCATCACGATGAACGTCGCGCCGCTGTCGACGGGCATGAAGATCGTCGATGAAATCGACCTGGACGTCGAGCAGCGCTTCCCGCGTATGCAGGTGATCGGCGCCGACTTCGCCACGCAGATTCCCCTGCTGGACGTCGGCTTCTGGGGCGAGGCGGCCTATTACATTCCCGAGCGGATGACGACCGAATATTACCTGGACGCCGGCAGCCTCAACGCGCTGCTGTCGACTTTCGCCGACGAGGATTTCGACCAAGGTCTGGTGATCGCCGAGGATGAGCCGCTGGATGAAAATTACATCAAGGCGGTGACCGGCGTGGACTACACCTTCCCCGGTTCGTGGTACGTCAACGCGCAGTACATTCGCGGTCTGCCCAACGACAACACGGCCGAGGCGGTAGACAACTACGCGTTCGGCGGCGTGGACAAACCGTTCTTCCACGACACGGTCAAGCCGCGCGTGTTCTCCGGCGTGTGCTTCGACGACGAGAGCTGGGTGCTGTACCCGCAGGTGTTTTTCTATCCGCTGGATTCGGTGGAACTGCACGCCGGCGCGTTTCTGGTCTTCGGCGAAGTGGACACCAAGTTCGGCGCGTTCGGCGACGATCTGGCGTTCTTGCGGGCCAAAGTGTCGTTCTGACCTTCGTCCTTAAAACGGAAAGCGGAAGGGTTGCGCCTTCCGCTTTTTTTTGCGCACGAAAATTAGATGTCGAGAATCTTGTTGACCATCTTGAAGATCGAACGGAACTTCAGGCCGTGGCCGGCCGAACCTTTGAAGCTCATGTCGCGGTTCAGATAAGCGCTGGTGGCGCTGAGCGTATTGCCGAAAATGCCGGTCGTGGTGCGCGCGTCCATGCCGATGACCATGTCCGGTTCGTCCATCTTGCCCACGCCGAACGAGAACACGCCTTGCTCGACCTTGAGCCAGTAATCGTCGCCGTCCTCGATGTTGAACTGGAAGGAGACGTTGTCCTTCGCCGTTTTCTTCTGGATTTTAGCGTCCTCGTTGCAGACGTCGGTCACCACCTGAAAATAGTCGCGCATGTCGGCGAAGGCGAACGTTTCGTTGCGGATCTTTTCCACGATCGCGTTTCTCAATTCCTCGTTGGCCATGTTGACTCCTTTTGCGGCGGCACGATTCAGATTTTCATTGCCGCGTTGTATCCCTCGTGAACGGCCTCGTACATTTTACGCGCCGTCTTTTTCTTGCAATCGCCGATCTTGATCACCAGGGGCACTTGCGCCCGCAGCGCTTCCTCGTCCGCGTCGCAGTGCGGTTTGGCGCCGGTGGCCATGACCAGATCGTCGAACTCGATGAACAGCTCCGCGCCGTCGTCGGTAACCGCGCGCAGGCGGCCGGGCAGCACTTCCTCGACCCTGGTCCGCAGATGGACGGTCAGGTTTTCGTCCTCCTCCATCAGCGGCACGACTTCCTTGCGCACGAGCGCGTAGATGTTGTCGCCCAGCTTCTTGAGCATCTCGACGATGGTCACTTTTTTGCCGCGATGCGAAAGGAACTCGGCGACCTCCATGCCCACCATGCCGCCGCCGATGATCGCAACGTTCTGTCCGGCGGGCACCTCGCCGCCGCCGAGGATTTCGTCGTAGACGTAGTGCGGCTGCGCGTCCAGACCGGGGATCGGCGGCACCAGCGGCACCGTGCCGGTGGCGAGGATCAGCGCGTCGGGCGCGAACTCGGCGAGCAGTTCGGGCGTGAACGCGGTGTTCAGGCGCAACCGCACGTCGTGGTCGGCGAGCATCTGCTCGTGGTAGGCGAGGTAGTTGGACATCTCGACCTTCATCGGCGCGGCCGCGGCGTAGATCAGCGCCCCGCCGATACGCGCGCGTTGGTCGATCAACAGCACCTCGTGGCCGCGACAGGCCGCCACGCGCGCCGCTTCCAGCCCGGCGGGACCGGCGCCGACGACCAGCACTTTTTTCGCCTCGTCGGCCGGCTCGATTTCCTCGCCGCCCACGATGTTGGGATTGATCGCGCAGTCGACCTCGTCCTCGGTGAGGATGCGGTTGAGGCACGTGTTGCAGCCGATGCACAGGCGAATCGTTTCCGGCCGGCCCTCGCGCAGTTTTTTCGGCAACTCCGGATCGGCGAGCAGGCCGCGCCCCATGGCGATCAGGTCGGCCTTGCCGTCGACGAGCACCTGCTCGGCGAAGGCGGGATCGTTGATGCGCCCGACGACGATCACCGGGATGCGGTCCAGCGCCTGTTTGACCACGGCCGCGGCGGGCACGAAGCAGCCGCGCGGATAGTTCATATAGGGCACGGTGGGGAAGCGCGGCGAGTCGAAGGTGCCGCCGGTGATGTGAATCAGATCGGCGCCCTCGTCTTCCAGCCGCTTGGCGACCAGCGTGATTTCCTCGACTTCGACGCCGCCCTCGCGGTAGTCGCTGCCGTTGAGTCGGAAGCCGATGATGAAATCCTCGCCGCAGATGTCGCGCACGGCGTGCAACACTTCCAGGTGCATGCGCATGCGGTTTTCCAGCGACTGCGGACCGTATTCATCGTCGCGCTTGTTGTTGATTTTCGACAGAAACTGATTAAGTAAATAACCGTGACCGGCGTGAATCTCCACGCCGACGAAGCCGGCTTCCCGCGCGCGGCGGCTCGCCTGGGCGTAGCCGTCGACGAGCTCGGCGATGCGCTCTTTGGTCAACTGTTCGGGAATTTCGCCGGACAACTCGAAGGGCACGTCCGACGGCGCTTCGGGCGTGTGGCCGGTCATGAATTCGGAAGCCTGACAGCCGGCGTGATAGATCTGCAGCATCGCCTGGCCGCCGTGCTCGGTGATGCGCGCGACCAACTCGGCGAAATCGTCGACCCGGTCGTCGTCGCTGATGTTGAGCATCGTTTCGGTGCCGCTGCCGCGCTTGGTGAAGTACGCGGCTTCGACGATGATCAGCCCGCACTCGCCTTTGGCGCGCGTTTCGTAGTAGTCCAACAGCTCTTCGAAAATGGCGCCGTCTTCGTCGCCCATGTTGGTGTCCATGGCGGGCATGACGATCCGGTTGCGCAACGTGACGCCCTTGATCGTGAAGGGCTCGAGCAGCTTCATATCGCCTCCACAGGAACGGGATGGGGGAACAACCGCGGGCTGCGAGCGCCCGACCGGCCAACCGATTTCAATGAAGGTACCCCAACTGCCCGGACAGGTCAAAGCAGGATAAGACGGACGAACGAATTTCGGCGGACGATCGTTTCCGGTAGCGCGGCGGTCACCGCTTGGAATTGTCCGAGGTTCTCGATGCCCGGCGCGCCGCCCTCGGCCGCCGGCTTTTTATTGAAGGAACGGCAAACGGCGATAACTTGCCTGGCCCGGTTCGTCTTCCGGAGGCCGGAAAATAAAAATAAAATTTAAATTTTTTGATATTGCTTTTCCAAAATGTTCATGCTAGGACCCATGTTGGTGCTGAGACGTTTCGATGAGAGAAAAATGAGTGCCTCTGATCCGATCGTCCGGCAAGGGTCTTTTAACTGGGAGCTTTAGGTGCATCGGTAATCCCTTGTATCGGTTCGGGAACGTCTTGGCCATACGCGCAACGACTCTCTTATGCGGCATATCCGATAAGTATAGCCTGACTTCATGACCTCCGAGAGATGTTACTGTGTCCTTGTAAATGGCCTCCCATATCACAAGAAGGAAATGAACCATGTCCAAGAAACTCTATGTGGGTGGACTCGCCTGGGCTACCGACAACGAGAGCCTGAAGGCCGCGTTTGCGGAATTCGGCGAAGTGCTGGAAGCCAACGTCATCACCGATCGCGACACCGGCCGCAGCCGTGGCTTCGGTTTCGTGACGATGGCCGACGATGACGGCGCCAAAGCCGCTCTGGAACTCAACGGCGCCGAGCTCGACGGTCGCACCATTCGCGTCGACATCGCCAACGAAAAGCGCAGCGGTGGCGGCGGTGGCGGCGGCGGTCGTTTCGGTGGCGGCGGTCGTAACCGCTACTAAGCCGATCCACTCAGCCCAAATAAATTTGGCTAAAATTGTATCCGCCTCTTCGCTCCCGGCAACGGGAACGGAGGGGCGGTGCATTTTTAATCCGGTGACGGTCAGTCGACGAGCAGTTTCTTGATCTGCGCGCGGTAGCGGGAATAGAACCAGCCGGTGAGAATCAGAATGCCGCCCAGGCCGATCAGGGCGATGACCTTGTACACGCGTTCGATGTCGAGCACGTACAGGTCGAAAAAGACCTTCAACACGCACACGGCCAGCAGGCCCAGGCCGCCGAAGCGCAACAGGCGGTCGCTCAGGGCGAAGCCCAGGACCATCAGCAGCAGGCCCTCGCCCGCCCAGGCGATGGTCAGGTACTTTTCCAACGATCCCGACATTTCCAGGAAGAGGAAGATGACCAGCAACGCGGCGGCGGGTACGGAGAAGATGTGCCGCGCGACGCCCCGCAGGAACGTGAGCACCGGTCCTTCCTCGACGTAGCGCCCGGCCGATTTGACCAACACCGTCTGCCAGAGCACGCGCGCCAGGAACAACAAGGCGAGCGCGGTGAAGCCGCCGGTGCGGTTGGCGTAGGAGCCGACGGACGTGAAGTTGTAATACAGCACGCCCACCGCGACGGGCACGACCAGCACCAACGTCTGGTACAGCAAATGCCGCTCGCGCAGGAGCAGCCCGGCGAGCATGAGCGCGACCAACAGCCCGGCGAAAGCGGCGGGCGCGAGGGTGTGCGGGTGCACGTCCGAGCGCATCACCATGATCAGCAACGCCGTGCCCAGGTAGCTGAACAGCGCGCCGGCGTATTGTTCGGGCGCCTGGAGGATCGTTTCCTCGCGCGATCCGCGCAGGCGCATGAACAGGTACATCAGCCACAGGGCGGTGATCGTCACGGTGATGATGCGGCCGTTGAGCGAGCCGTAAATGCCGTGCGGACCGCTCATGTTGACCAGCACCGCGCGCACGAACGCGGCCAGCGCCAGCGCCATGCCCTGCGACTTGAGGCCGAGGTCGGCCAGCAGGCGGCCGATCTCCAGCAGCATCACGGCCAGCACGATCCAGGCCAGCACGGTGAAGGCTTTGTTGGTATCGTTGATCTCGTAGGTGAGCAGCGTCACCAGGAGAATCGTCGCGGCCAGCGAAAATCCGTCGCGCGCGTAACCGGCGTACACCGCGGCGTTGTCGCGAAACAGCTTCGGCGCGAGCCGGTAGAGCAGCGCAAACAGCGCGTAGAACGCGACGATCACCACCGGCACGGTCAGCGCGCGCATGTTGCCGATTTGATAAACCGGATAATGCGCCGGGATCGTCGCCAGCATCGCCCAAAGGAAAATCGCCAGCGCCGCGGCCAATCCCTGCAACAGGAACTGCGGCCGCTTGAGCTTGAGCCCGAGCGCAAAGTACGCGCCCATCGGCGCGAGCCACGCGACGATCACCCAGGCCGGCCACCGCACGTGGATTTCGCGCTGCAGCAACAACAGCAACAACACGCCGGCGAGCCACGACAGCGCGTCGCTGGCCGGCAGACGCGCGTCGAGCGGCGGAGCGTCGGCGGGCACGGCGCGCCGATAGCGCTCGTACAGGTAATACAGCGCCGCCGTGCACAGCAGCAACGCGACCGCGTTTTCGCTCAACGGTCCGAACATCGTGCCGGTCTCGGTGTTCATCCACAGCGCGAAGAAAAACGCCAGCGCGGCCAACGCGACCGCCTGCCAGCGCAGAATGCGGCTTTGGAAACGCGCGCCCGCTTCCAGCAGCAACGCGGCGGTCAGCAGCCAGGCGAAGGATATGAACAAGGGCCAGCGGCCGATCATCTCCTGCCGCAACAACAGCACGAGGATCAGCGTGCCGGCCAGCGAATACGCCGCGGCGAGCAACGATCCGCCGCCCGGCCAGTCAGCGAAGCGCTCGGACTCGTGCAGCGCGGCCGCATCCCGCGCGGCGATCGCGCCCAGGCGCGCGAACAGGTAGAACAACCCGCCGATCACCAGCACCAACGACCATGCGTGGTGCGGCATTTCCGTAAACCAGCGCGGCTCGACGACGAACGCGTACAGCGACCAGACGAGCGTCAGGCCGGTCATGACGTAGCCCTGCACGCGGAAGAACAGACTCTTGAGCGCCACGCCGATTTCCAGAAACGCGACGCCCAACAACAGCCAGGCGAAGGCCAGCCACAGCGGCGCGCTCGGCGCGATTTCGCGATAGCAGGCGATCACCGCGATCAACACCGCCGCGGCGAAGGCCTTGGAAACGTTCAGCTCGATCTCGTGCAACCGTCCGGCCAGACGGCCCAAACGGTGGAAGCGCGCGAAGGCGACGTACGCCAGCGCGATCACCGCCGCTTCGCAACCAATGCGGTAGGCCAAGCCGCGCGAATAATACATTTCCGACGCGCCCAGCAAGGGAGCCAGCGCGCCGACGATCGCCAGGAAAGAGAAGAACGATCCCTGCACGCGCAGGTGCGGCTCGTCGACGCGCAGCCCGATTTCCATCAGCGCCAGTCCGAGCGCCGCGGCGAACACCGCCGCCGTGAGAATTTCCTCGGGCACCCAGTTGCGCACCAGCAGAATCGTCGCCACGACCGTCGCCAGGTAGCCGAACAGGAACGAGTACGTCTCTTTGTTGTCGATGCGTCCGCGCAGCGTGTGGCGGAAGATCGCGTTGAGGTACAGCACGACGGCGAGCGTGCCGAAGGTCAGTGTGCGCACGAACAGGGTGTAGCCCATGAGCGTCAGCGTGTCGTTCTGGAAGAAGTCGCGCAGGAACATCCAACCGACGACGAGGGCGAAATTGGCGATGGCGAGCAAGCGGAAGCGGCGCTCGTCGCCGAGCAACCCGGCGGCGTAGAGCGCTTCGGCCTGCAACAGCCAGGCGACGGCCAGCCACGCGCCGCCCAACAGTTTGAAGTAGAGCGTCAGCGTCGTGCACAGCACGGCGATAACGAGGTTGAGCGTGTACAGGTTCCAGCGTTTCCACGAGTGCGTCAAAAACGCCTGGACGATATAGGCCACGGCCAGCGAGCCGGTGAAGTACCAGCGCCATTCCGGATGCGCCGTGCCGAAGTGGTAGCGCGCGACGGCGACGAACAGGAAGAAGTTCATCGCCAGCATCCACAGGCTTTTGGTTTCCTTTCGCTCCTTGTCCGGCTTGATGATGTACGTCGCCAACGTGAAGGTCAGCCAGTACAGATAAAGCATGATCGAGCCGGTGGTGAACTCCGTGCCGGTGCGCACGCCGCCGACCCAGATGTTCATTTCCAGAAAACGCACGAGGATCGCGTGCGTGGCGTAGCAGGCGATCAAGCTGAACATCGCGAGCGAGAACCACTGCTGGCGATACAGGATGAACAACATCGACACGGCGAGCACGGCGGAGGCGACCAGGCTGATCATCGCGGCTTCGGCCAGGCGGATGGTCATTGCGATGGTGATGAAGGCGATGAAGTAGCACAGCGCGGTCAGCGCCTCGGAGCGATAGCGGAACGAGTGGACGATCATGCCCACGGCCAGGCCCATGAGCAACAGCACGTCGACGGTCGGGTCCGCGATCAGCCGCGCCTGCGGCAGATAGTGAATGAGGAAGGTCGTCACATACAGGCCGGCCCAGCCGCCGGCGATCATGATCCGCGCCCACACGGTGTATTTTTCCAACCGGTCGAAAACCAGGCCGGTGGTCCACATGCCCGCGCAGGCGAGGTAGACCACGATCGTCTTGCCGACCATCCCCAGCTTGCCGAAGCCGATGCTCAACAGATAGCCCAGGCCCAGCACGACGATGAACGCGCCGATGCGCGTGCCCCACACGGCGGCGGTCGATTCGACGTCGCCCCAGTTGATCGTCCGCGGCGGTTTTTTCTTCACCGGCGGAGGCGGCGGCGACGGTCTGGGTGACGGACGCGGCGCTTCGGGTTTGTGCGTCGGACGCGGCGGAGCCTGTTGCTGTGCGTGCATGCCGCCGATGCCCGGCGTGGGCGGCGGCGCCATCGGCTCTTCTCGCGGCGGCGCTTGGGGTGCGGCAGGTTCCGTGACGATCGCCGCTTTCTCGACGATCTCCGGCGGCGCTTCGGGCGCCACCGGTTCGGCGTCGAGCGGCGCTTCGGGCTCGCCGGGCAACTCCGGCGCGACGGCGGCCTCTTCGGTGATTTCCGGCAGATCGTAATGCGCCTTGATTTCCGGCTCGGCGACGGGCGGCGTTTCTTCCTCGGTCCACTTCGCTTCCTTGGCGACCAGACCGGTGATCGTTTCCAACTCGGTCGCGGGCGGCGTTTCGTCGGCCGCATGCTCCAGCGGCGCCTGCTCGACGTAAGCCGCCTCCGCCTGCGTCAACGCCAGTTTGCGCTCCAACGCCTCGATGCGCCCCTGCAATTTTTGCATCTGCTCGCGGCTGACGCTCTGTTGCTTGATGACGTCGAGCTCGCCGCGAATTTCGGCGAGGTTGCGCATGATGGCCTGCAACATTTTCTGGGTACGGTCCGTTTCGTTCATCGTCACTCCGTGTTCGTGGAACGAAATTTCGCCGGTCCTTCCCGACTCCATGCATCGATGGGCAACGTGTTGCGCTGACGGAAAATTCTCTAGTGCAGATAATTTCAAGACGCCCGGCGGCTGTCAATAGAGGATTCCGTCAGGCATGCCGGTTGCGAGCCGACCGCCGGCGACGCCGCAAAAACGTTGACAAACGCGCCGAATAATGTTATCTTTATAGAACATTTTACCCCGATTTTCGTGAAATGAAAGGATGCGCCCATCGCCATTTTAGCCTTCATCGTTTTCGGCGCGTACCTGATCGGCACGGCCACCGGCTTCGGCAGCGCGATCATCACGCTGACCTTCGCGGCGATATTCTTCCCGCTGGAGTACGTGATCCCGCTGATCATCCCGCTGAACCTGGTGCTGTGCATCTACCTGGTCGCGCGCCACCACGACGGCGTCGACTACGCTCTGTTTCTGCAAAAGATCATTCCGCTCACGCTGCTGGGCATGCCCGTGGGCATGGTGCTGTACTACATGACCGAAGCCGCTTCGCTCAAATGGATCTTCGGCCTGTTCGTGCTGGCGCTGTCGCTGCTGGAGATCGCGCACCTCATGCGCCGCAAACAACAAAGCGCGCTGCATCCGACCGGAATGTGGCCGACGATTTTCTGGCTGTTGGGCTGCGGCGTCGTGCAGGGGCTGTGGGTGTCGGGAGGCCCGGTGGCGGCGTACTGGGCCGGGCGCAACATCGCCGATAAAAAGACGTTCCGCTCGACGCTCTCGTTGTTGTGGATCGTGCTCAACGTCGTGCTGTTGATCACGCACCTGATCGCCGGGACGATCAACGTCGTTTCCGCCCGCGCCAGTGCGCTGTTGCTGCCGGCGGTCATCGTGGGCATCGTATTGGGCGAGATCATCCACACGCGTTTGCCCGAACGCGGCTTTCGCCTCTTTGTCTATCTCGTGCTCGCCTTCGCCGGCGTGGCGATCCTGTTGCGCGGCTGAGGCGATTACGCCGCCTGCGCGGCCGCTCCACGCGACAAGAGCAACACGGCGACCAGAATCATCCCGATGAACGCCAGCGTGGCCGGCGGCGGTATCTGGTGATAGACGACGATCTCCAAAAACAACGGCGTGAGCACGATCGCCGAGTTCACCGCCGGCACGACCTCGACCGCCCGCCCGCGCAAAAAGCCCAATTGCGTCGTCAACGTGGCCAGCAGGCTGAAGGCGATCGCCCCGGCGAGCAACAGGCCGATCGGTTGACCGACCTCGGAGCGCAACAACGCCACGTCGCCGCAGCACAGGGCGATGCCCACGCACGTGCCGGCCGTCGCGCCGAAGACCAGGCCGTGAATGCGGCGCACAACCAGCGCGAGCAAACAGCCGCTGATCGCCGCGAGCATGAGAAAGGCGATGACGCCGATCATCGAATGGCTGGCCACCTCGCGCTCCACCACGACGCGGCCGGCGTTTTGAAAGCCCAAGAAAGACGTGCCGATCACGACCAGCGCGATGCCGAAGGCGTCGGCGGGGCGGATCGTTTCGCCGATCACCTTCCAGGCGTAGACGACCAAGCCGATCAATCCCACGCCGGTCATCGCCGAGATCGTCGATGGCGAACCGGACAATTTCAGCCCGAGGGCGTAGGGCAGCGACGCGCCCACCGTGATGATGAAACCCAGCAGCCAGATCGCGAACTCGCGGCGGTGCGGCGGCGAGAACATGCGCCGGCCTTGCAGAAATACGCGCACCTTCTGCTTTTGCACACCCTTGCCGATGTTGAGCATCAGCGCGGCAACCATGCCGAAGATCATGCCCAGTAAAAAGCCGGTCATCGCTCCCTCATCGCCTGGCGCGTCACAGCAAGCCCGCGGCCTCGATCATCAGCGTTTCGTTGGTGCCGTCCATGATCTGCAGCAGCTTGGCGTCGCGGTAATACTTCTCCAGCGTGTACTCCTTGGAGATGCCGTAGCCGCCGAGCACCTGCACCATTTCGGCGGTGTGTTTCGCGGCCTGGTTCGTCGCGTAGATGCGCGCGGTGAGGCTGGTCTTCAGGTCGCCGGGGAACTTCGCCTTGCACAGCCAACTGGCCTTCCACAGCAGCGCGCGCGCCGTTTCGATCGCCTGGTGCGTTTCGTAAAGCTTCTGGGCGATCAACTGGTGTTCGCAAATCGGCTTGCCCCACTGCACGCGTTCCTTGCTGTAGTTGAGCGCCTCTTCGAACGCGGCGCGCATCAGGCCGACGGCGAGATAGCCCACGCCGAGGCTGCCCACGGTGATGATCGCGTGGTGCAGCATCGGGTAGCCTTCGCCCGGCGGGAAGATCAGGTGACTCTCGGGGATCTCCACGTCGTCGAAAAACACCGACGACTGGTTCAGGTTGCGCAGGCCGAGTTTGTCGATCGGCAGACCGCGCCCCAGCCCGGGCGTGTCGGCGGGGACGATGAAGGTGCCGGAGCCGCGCAGCCCCTGCGCCGGATCGAGGCAGGCGAAAACGACGTACACGTTGGCCACGCCGCCGTTGGAAATGAAATCGGACTTCATGCCGTTGATCACGTAGCGGCCGTCCTTTTTCACGGCGGTCGTGCGATGCTTGATGCTTGTGTCGTAATAATTTTTGCCGTCCGAACCCAGGTCCGGCTCGCTGCTGCCCCAGGCGCTCATCGTGCGCGCGGTTTCATCGGCGCAGAAGGGCACGACGAAGCGGTCGATCAATTCCTGGTTCATCGGCGCGAGAAACAAAATCAACTGCTGCGCCACCGAACAGGACATCAGCGACGCGGCCAGCCCCGCGCCCCAGTAGCCGAGTTCCTCCCAAACCATGCCGGTCGTGCTCGCGTCCAGCCCCAGGCCGCCGCAGTGTTCGCCGATCGCCATCTTGGGAAAGCCCAGCGCGAAGGCCTGGCCCATCGCGTTCCAGTAGGTGTCGCTTTGAAACACGGCGGCCGGATCGCTCATGCGATCCAATTCGATTTCGGCGGGCCGCAGCACTTCCTCGCCGAATTTGCGCGCCGTTTCGACCATCTGCCGTTGCGTTTCGTTCGGTTCGAAATCAATCATTGCCGCCGTCCTTTCCGTCGCCGACGTTGAAATCGGTCATCTTGAAGTAGTAGGGAACAAACGATTCCGCCTCGACCTCGGCCACGACGCTCCCGGGCTGCATCGTGTTGTCGCTGAGCATGAAAAAGCCGATCATCACGTTTTCGATTTCGACCTCGGCCCACGGGTCGGCCACCGACGGGCGCAGCGTCACCTGCGGCATGCCGATCTCGAAACGCTTCATCGCCACGTCGGTCTGCTGCCGGCACAGGAGCACCGGGCCGTCGAAACCGGGCGTGAGGTCGATGCGCGGGCTCGCCTTGAAGGTGAAACTCGGACCGGTGGGCGGCACCTGCTCCAGCTCGCCGGAGAGCGTCAGTTCGATTTCGACGAACCGCACGCCCAGGCGCTCGACGTAGCCGTACACGCGCTTGTCCTCACGCTCCAGGTGAATCGAGGCCATCTTTTTCGGCAGGCCGAAAATGTCGCGGCCGTTGTGCATGCGGTTGGGTTCGCTGTCGATGGGCATCGACAGGCAGTACGTGCCCATCTCGCCCGCGTACTGACAATTCAAGTACAGCGCCGCTTCGCGATAGCCCGGCCCGAGGTTGGTCTCCGGATACTGCGCGATGAAGATCAATCCGCCGGGCATGCCCGTGGGCTCCAGCGGCGGCGGCAAGAGTCGCGCGACGATCTCCGGTTTGGTCTGAAACATCACCCCCATCATTTGCGCGCCGACGAACTGCCGCGCGCCGAAATCAAAGTAGCGCGCCAATTCGTCACTGGTCTTGGTGAATCCCATCGGTTCCTCCTGTTATTGAAAACGTAAGCCCACAATTTTCCGCGTTCAGGCGAAGCGGCGGTACACGCCCCAGTTGCCCGCTTGCGCCATCAAGATCGCCCGCTCGACCAACCCCGGCGACAGCCGGTAGGCGAGCCAGCCCGCCACGCCGGCCGGGGTCATGATCAGCCGACGCTTGCGCTGCTCGATCATGCGCAGGATCAAGTCGGCCGCCTGCGCCTGCGTATGATGCGCCGGTCGATCCGGCGGCACCGGCGTGCCGTCGGCGGCCAGGATGCGCTTTTCCGGATCGTGCTCGGTGAAGCCCAGATGCACCACGCCCACGTGCACGCCCCGCGGCCCCAGCTCCAGCCGCAGCGATTCGCACAGCGCGCTCAGCGCCGCTTTGCTCGCGCAGTAGGTCGACGCGCCGGGCAGACCGAACAGACCGGCGATGCTCGAGATGAACAGCACGTGGCCGCGCGCGGCCGTAATCGCGTCGATCGCCGCGCGGGTGATCAACACCGAACCCATCAGGTTGGTGCGGATCACCTGCTCACACACCGCCGGCGAGAGTTCGTCGAAACGTCCGCGCATCGACACGCCGGCGTTGTTGACCAGAATATCCAGGCGACCGAAACGCTCCAACGTCGCGGCGACCATCTGCGCGGCGGCGGCCGCATCGCCCACGTCGCCGGCCACGGCCAGCACCTCGCCGCCCAGCGCGCGCAGTTCCTCTTCCGCTTGGCGCAAGCGCCCTTCGCCCCGCGCGGTGATCGCCACCTTCGCGCCGCGCGCGATCAAAGCCCGCGCGGTGGCCAGACCGACGCCGCGGCTCGCGCCGGTGATCAAAGCGACCTTGTCGTTCATCGCGTTCATCGTTCCCCTCACGGCAGATGCCCGAATTCATACAAACTGCGCACGCTTTGCTCGATGCCCGTTTCGACCGGCGTTTGCGGCATGCCCAATTCGCGGATCGCCTTGGCCGAGCTATAGTACGTGCCCACGGTCGACAAGCGGGCGACGGTCAGGTTCAGCGCCGCGCGTTTGCCGGTCAGCCGCCCGATCAACGAACCGCCCGCGCCGGCCGCCACGATCACCGAACGCGGCAGCGTGAAGCGCGGCGGGCGCGTCCCGGCGACGATATCGGCGACCTTGGCGAAAAATTCGCGGTAGCTCAGGTTGCAGCCGCCGGCGAGGTAGGCTTCGCCCCGCTCCCCTTTTTCGGCGGCGGCAGCCAACGCGGCGGCCACGTCGTCGGCGCAGGCGAAATTGCGTCCGCCCTTGGAAACAAAGGGCATCCCGCGTCGCACGAACTGCCGGATCAACTCGCCGGAGCTCGGGCGGAAGTCGTGCGCGCCCAGCATGAACGTGGGCGCGACGATCACCGCGTCCAGGCCGCGTTCGGCGACGTATTCGCGCACCAGCTTCATCGCCCGATGTTTCGAGGCCATGTAGGCGACGCTTTCATATTCGCTGGGAAACGCGCCGCGTTCGTCGCCCGGTCGCTCGCGCGTGCCGAACTGGAACGAGCTGGCCGAGCCGACGTAAACCAGCCGCCGCACGGCCGCCTGCACGCAGGCGTCCAGCACGTGGCGCGTGCCCTCGACGTTGACCCGCCGCACGAGTTGGGCGTCGGCCCACAGGTCGGTGATCGCCGCGCAATGAAACACCAGCGCGCAGCCGTCGACCGCCCGCCGCACGGCGCCGGCGTCGAGCAGGTCGCCGGACACGATCTCCAGCGGCAGGTCGGCAATGACCGGGGCGACGTCGCCGGGCAACACGAAGGCGCGCACGTCCATCCCGTTCGCCAACAGGCGGCGCACCAAATGACTGCCCAGCAGGCCGTCCGCGCCGGTCACCAACGCACGCATGCGTCTTCCTCCTCGCTCATCGATGCTCCGTGCGGTCGATCACCTCTTGCTGAATCTCCCGCCCCAGGTCCACGAAATAGGTGCTGTAGCCGCCGACCTTGACGATCAAGTCGCGGTATTTATCCGGTTCGATTTGCGCGTTGCGCAGCGTGCGGCCGTCGACCACCGTGGGCTGCAGTTGCGCGCCGCCAAGCTGAAAATAGGTGCGCACCAGCGCGGCCCACTTTTCCCGCGCGGCCGCGTCGGCGCCGATGGCGCTGGGATGAAACTTGATGTTCACCGCGCTGCCCAGCACGTCGGCGAAGGGCAGCGAAGCGACCGAACGCAGCACGGCGGTCACCCCCGCGCGCTCGACGTTGTAGGGATTGCAACTGGCCGCGTAGGGCGTGGCGGCGCGGCGGCCGTCGGGTCCGGCGATCGACAAGCGGCCGTCGATCGTGTGCGTGATCATGCTGATGATGTACACGACGAACGGCGCGCCCTTGTGCGAGCGGTGCGCGTAGGTCAGCGCGAACAGGCGCTGGGCAACGTCGCGGGCCAACGCGTCGCACTCGGCGTCGCCGTTGCCCCACTTGCCGGGCACCTGCTCGATCATCTGCCGGATGTGCTCGTGGCCGACGAAGTTGTCGTCGATCGCGGCCAGCAATTCGCGCACGGTCAGCACGCGCCGTTCGTACACGAGCTTCTTGATCACCAGCAGCGAATCGACGACGTTGGCCAGCGAGTTGATCATCGAAACGCCCGCCAGATCGTAGCGCGCACCGCCTGAGGTCACATCGCGCGCGGTCGCCAGGCAGCCCTCGGTGAACGCCGACAGATGCGGCGCGGGCAGACGATGTTCGTAAAGCATGTCGCGCAGGTTCGACCCGGCGACGATCTTGCGCACGAAATGGTCGGCCTGCTTTACGAAGGCGTCGAGCAGTTGCGCGAAGTCGGCGAAGGCGTCCGGGTCGCCGGTGCGCAAGCCCTCGTCGCGAATGAGCCCGGCCATCGTTGCCGAATCGCCGTTGCGCAGCGTGATGTCCAGCAGCCGCGCCAGTTGCAGCGCGTTGGCGCTCATGCTGCCGGTGCGCCCCGGGCAGGTCGCCTCGACGCAGCCCATGATCGCGTAGTCGCGCGCGTCGCGTTCGGCGAAACCGCGCCGGCGCATCGCCTCGATCATGATCTCGTCGTTGAACACCGAGTAACTGGACGTGCCCTCGTGCAAATACCCGGCGAGCGTGTGCAGCAGCGAGGGGGGCGTCTTCTCGCCGACGCGCACCGCGATGTTGGTGACCGCCTTGGCGCGATGCGCCGCCAGCATGATCAACTCGGTGAGTTCGTTCGCACCGTCCTTGCCGTCGGGCCGCCGGCCGCCGATGGTCACCGGCGACGAGCCCAGGTAGCGATGATAGAAGTTGCCCAGGATGTTCGATTCGGGGCGGATGTTCTGCGCCATGACTTTTAACAGCAGCTCTTCGAGCAGCGTGCAGGCGTCCCCGCGCGTGAGGCGGCCGGCGGCGAGGTCGCGCCGGTAATAGCCGATGAGTTGCTGATCGAGCCGGCCGAAGTTGCTCAGGTTGATCGGCATGGCCAGTTCGACGGCGGTTTTGATCGTCCACAACGACTGCACCGCCTCGGCGAA
This sequence comes from bacterium, assembly GCA_036725605.1. Lineage (GTDB taxonomy): Bacteria > Lernaellota > Lernaellaia > Lernaellales > Lernaellaceae > CALBTQ01. The sequence goes on along the minus strand of DAIMDW010000008.1, from coordinate 78,245 downwards.
CGTGCGCGCCGGATGCTCGGGCACGCGGCGGCAGATCGCCAACATGCGCCGCAGTTCTTCGCGCCGTTGCGGATCGCTCTCCCGGTTCATCGCCGCCCCGACCGCGTCGGCCAGACGATGGGCGAAAATCTGCACGCCGTGCAACGCCAGGTCGATCGCCGCGAGCGTGTGCCGCTGCGCCACGGTCAGATCGTCCGCCCGGCCGCGTTCGGCCACCGCGCGGCGCATCGCGGCCAACCCTTGGCGCAGCACGGTTTCGTAATCGTGGATCACGTGGCCCTGGATCGTCGCGACGGTGGCGCAGGTGGAAAGCATCATCACCTGCCGCGAGGTGTTGCCCGGAATGGCCGCAACGAAATCGTTCATGTCCGCCGAATACAGGCCCGACTCGATGAGCTTTTTCTCCAGCACGTCGGCGAGGCAGCGACCCTCCCAATAGGGCAACAGTTCGTGCAGCAGTTCGCGACGGTCGGTGGGATCGATAGAGTACGGATTGATCGCGCGTTTCGCCATCGTCTTGAGTTCGAAGTTCAGCGGCGAAGCGCCCGCGGTGCGCCGGCGACGCATAAAATCGGCCGCCTCGCCCTTGCGCACCATGTAGCGCAGGCCCTTGGCCAGCGAGCGCGCGCGGTGCGTGATCAGCGTCGGCGCGGTCAACTCGGCGGCGAGCACGCGGTTGTATTCGCCGCGTTCGAGCATCAGCGGCACGCCGAGGAAATTTTCCGTCCAATGCCCGGCGAGACGATCGTCACGATCGACGTGCAAATCGACGTGCTCGTACACGTGCTTCATCGCCCGGGCGATGCGCACGGCGAGCGGTTCGTCGCGGTTTTCGCTGTCTCGCCAATACTGCGTGTACAGGCGCGCGCGCTGGACGGAAATGACGACCGGTTCGGTCTGGTAGCGGTGCTGCAGACGGACGATGCGCTCGCTGCGCGGGGTTGTCCGATCCCCGTTTCTCCGATGGCTTTTCTTTTCGGCCGTCGCAGACGCCATGGCCTCATTCCTTCTTCGGTTAGCCGGAATTGCCCGCCTCGACGGCGGCCAACACGATGTCGGCCAGCGCGCGCAGGTGCTTTTTGCGGGCGCGCATGTTCGTTTTGGACATCGGGTCGGACGACAACATGTGCCGGATTACGCCGCTATACGTGAAGTAGCCGACGATCATGCCGTAAAAACTGACCAGCAACTGCTCGGCGTTCATTGCGCCGCGGCGCGTGCCCGGATAGGCGTCGCGCAACTGCGCCAGGCCCATGGCCAGAATGGGCGTCATGTTCGCGACCACACGATCCATCATCTTGCCGCCGGCCGCCTCGCGCTGGACGATCCGGCTGAAGTTGCGGTTCTTGGCCAGAAAATCCATGTAGACGTCCAGCAGCACCAGCAGGTTGTCGCGCAGCGTGCCCTCGGCCGACAGGCAGTTGCGCAGCGTGTCGGTCAGATCGTCGTAATACGCGTCGAGCAGGTGCTCGAGCAGCGCTTCCTTGCTTTTGAAATGGTAGTGAATCAACGCCTTGTTGACGCCGGACAACTCGGCGATTTCCCGCGTGGACGTGGCGTCGAAACCGACCTCGCCGAATAGCTGGTCGGCCGCCTGCAATATTTTTTCTTTGGCGGTCATGGTGTGTCTCCCGGGGTGAAAATTTAACTGGTCGCCCAGTCAGGATTTTACTATTGCCCATCGGGGCATCGGCTGTCAACCGGGGTAGGAGAGGGGCCGCGCCGGATCCGGGTGACGCTTATCTGGAAATGGTAACGGGCGCCATGGTCTTGCCCGTTAGGGCGTAGCCGTGCCACCTCCGGGCAACCACGGGAGGTTGCCTCTGCAAGTTATTTACATCCTCGGTGACACTGACAAACGACTCATGTCCACTGTTATGCTTGCTCAGTTTTTTCGCTCGCAAAACAACACCGCCCGCCGGGCCAAAAAAATGTGTAACCCATGTCCTGATAATAAACTGTTACCTATGTGGTGATCTTGACATATGCACGCCTTCACCCCCGGCCCCTCTTTCACGGGGAGACGGGAGTTCGGGCAGCCGTTTTCACCCTCTCCCTTGGGGAGAGGGTCGGGCGCAGCCCGGGGTGAGGGACTTTCCCCGACAATCAACATCTCAATGTCACTGATTCACCGAACACCGTGAGGTGTATCAGCGCTTAATTGAACACTGTTATGCTCGCTCAGTTTTTTCGCTCGCAAAACAGTGCCACCCGCCGTGAGGTGTACCGGTATGACCAGACGACAGGCCATGCACCAAACCAATACTTCGGTTCGTAAAACTCAGGAGCCGAACCAGCCGTTCTGCCAGACGGCGGCGACGTCCATGGCGGTGTTGATCGTCCAGTGCACGAACATGCCGTACCAGAACGAGCCGGCGCGCAGGGCGAACACGCACAGCAGTTCGGCGACGAAGATCGCCCCGAGCGCCTCGGGCAGCGGTTTGGCGCTGTGCAGAATGACGAAGGGGATCATCGGGACGAACACGGCGATCGATCCTAGGTATTTATATAATGAAAATAGCATGTAGCCGCGAAAATAAAATTCCCACCCGATGAAGTAGAGGAACGACACGCCCTCCCAGACGAGGAAGGCTTCGAGCGAGGCGGTCGAGCCTTTGGAGAGCGGATACTTGTTGGCGAAGGTGTCGGTGAAGCTGACGATGAACACGACCGGCAGCATCACCGCCAGGAAAATCGCGCCCCAGCGCAGGCCGAAGCGCCAGTCGCCCAGGCCCAGGCCGAGGCTGCGCAGCTTGTTTTTGTCGATGAACCGCGCGATCAGCAAGGCGATGACGAACAGCAGCACGAAGGTCGAAATGTACATCCAGGCCCGGTGACCCAGCGAAAAAAAGTTGTGGTCGAAATCGAAAATCGGGCGCACCGTGTGTTTGTAAAAACTCTTTTTCGTGCAGAAAAATTTGTAGAACAAAATCAACGCGGCGCCGAACAGAAACACGCGCATCGCCGGCCAGGGCATGTCGGTGATAAAGCCGAGCATCTCCCGCGCGTCCTGCTTCAACCGGGCCACCGGGTTCAGACGCTCGCTTGTTTTTGTCTTGGTCATGACCCTCTCGTCATGGTTATGTTGCCCTGCGTTCGGCGACGAAACGAACCGTCGCCCAACAATTTCATCAGTCATTTATGGAATCGGCACCAGACAATCATAGCCGCGGCTTGACCGCATTTCAACGCGTTTTGCGGACGAGCCCGGCGGCCGGAAAAGTTGATTGACATGTCAATCAAAGGGCGGTAGAAGAATCCATCAACCTCAAGCGAGCAACACCCTTTGTCGATCAAACAGCAACGAGAAGCGGAGATTCTTGCGGCCGCCTGCCGCGTGTTCCGGCGGCAAGGCCTGCACCACACCCGCATGGCCGACATCGCCCGCGAAGCGAACATCAGCTACGGGCTGGTCTATCATTATTATAAAAACAAGGACGAGCTGTTTGACGCGCTGCTCGCCGAGTGGTGGGACGGCCTGTACGCCATGCTCGAGCGCGACCTGACGCGGGCCGAGACGATCGACGCGCAGTTGCGCATTCTCATCGATTACTTTTTGGAGCAGTACGAGCAGAACCCCGATCTGGTGCACCTGTTCATCACCGAAGTGTCGCGCTCCACGGTCAACCTGAACCCGGAGCGACTCAATACCTTTCGCCGATCGATCATTCGTACCGAGCAGATCATCGCTCAAGCGCAGGCCGACGGCGCCTTGCGCACGGACATCAAAGCCCGCTACCTGTCCACGTTCTTCCTGGGTGCGTTGGAAACCATGATCAGCACCATGGTCCTCAACAATCAACCGTTGAAGGGGAAGCGGCTCAAGGAGCGCATCGCCGAAAATCTGCTGGCCCAGTTTTTCGACGGCGCCCGGCCGGTAAAGCCTCGCCGCTGACCCGGGGAGGAACGCATGGACTTCGACCTGAGCTCCGAACAGCTCATGTTCAAGGAGCAGGTGCTCAAGTTCGCGCGCAAGGAGCTCGCGCCGCGCGCACAGGAATCCGACCTCAAGGGCGAGTTCGATTTCGAAGCCTGGCGGCGGCTGGGCGAGTTCGGCATTCTCGGCCTGCACTTCCCCGCCGAGTTGGGCGGCAGCGAGGCGGACGTGATGACCTCGGTGCTCGCGGCCGAGGCGTTGGGCGAAGCGGGCGTCGACGGCGGCCTGCTGCTGGCCTACGGCGCGCATACGTTCCTTTGCGCCGACACGATTTTCGTGCACGGCACGCCGGCGCAAAAACAAAAATACGTGCCCAAGCTGGCCTCCGGCGAATGGATCGGCTGCATGGGCCTGACCGAGCCCGACGCCGGTTCGGACGTCGCGGCGATGAACGCCCGCGCGGTCAAACGCGACGGGCAATGGGTGCTCAACGGCAACAAGATTTTCATCACCAACGGCGGCATCGCCGACGTGGCGGTGATTTACGCGAAGACCGATCCGAGCGCCGGGCACGCGGGCATCAGCGCGTTCATCGTCGAGAAGGGCACGCCGGGATTCTCCGTCGGCCAGAGCTGGCACAAGCTGGGCGTGCGTTCGTCGGTGACCTCGGAGTTGATCTTCGAGGACTGCGCGATTCCGGAGGAAAATTTACTGGGCAACGAGGGCCACGGTTTTCTCATGGCGATGCAGACCGTCGAGTGGGACCGTTCGACGCTCCTCGCGCCGATGGTGGGCATCTTCCAATTTTTGCTGACGCGGTCGGCGCGTTACGCGTTGGAGCGCAAGCAGTTCGGGCGGCCGATCGCGCACTTTCAGGCCGTGCGGCACAAGATCGCCGATCTGAAGATTTTCTACGAGGCGGCGCGCTCGCTGGTCTACCGCATGGCCTGGTGCAAGGACCGGGGCAAGCCGCTGAATCACCTGGAGGCGGCGGTGACCAAGCTGTTCGTCGGCGACTGGTCGCTGGAGCCGTCCAACGCGGCGCTGACGCTGCACGGCGGCAACGGCTTCTGCCACGAGTACGACGTCGAGCGCGCCTTCCGCGACGTGCGCTTGGCGGCCATCGGCGGCGGCACGTCGGAAATCCAGAAACTCATCATCTCCCGCATGCTGTGAGGTGAACCATGAATTTCGAATGGACCCCCGAACAACTGGTTGTGCGTAAGAAAGTGGAAGCCGTGTTCGCCGGCGCCGCAACCGAGTTCGACGAGTTGGAGCAAGCCGACACGCAAGCGGTGCAGGCCACCGTGCGTAAGGCGCTGCGCGCGTTGGCCGAAACCGGCTACCTCGAACTGGCGGAGGGAGAGGCCGCGCAGCTTCCCGTGTTGATCGCCGCGCAGGAAGTCGTGGCGCAGGCGTCCTCGTCGCTGTTTTTGGCCGTGGAAACCACCGCGCGGCTGTTCGGCGGTTTGCTGGCGCAGGCCGCGCCGGCGTGGGCCGACGAACTGCTCGCGCCGCTGCGGCGGGGCGAACTGATCGCGGGCGTGGCGCTCAGCGAAGGCGAAAGCAAAGAGGCGCCGGGGCCGCAAACGATCGCGACGGCAACCGACGGCGGTTTTGCGATCAGCGGCGGCAAGAGCTTCGTGACCAACGCACCGATTGCCGACGTGCTGGCCGTGACCGTCGTGCTCGACGAGCAACCGGCCGTGGCGATCATTAATGCGCGCGACGCGGGCGTGACGATCGGGCCGCGCTTGAAAACGCTGGGCTATCAGGGGCTGACGGTGAGCGCGCTGACGCTGGACAACGTGCGCGTGCCGGCGAATCGCTTCATCGGTCCGCTGCCCGACAACAAGCTCATCGACAAGCTGCCGCTGACCGAGGCGCTCGTGCTCACGCAGGCGTCGGTCGGACTGGCGCAGCAGGTGTACAAAACCGCCGTCGCCCACGCCAAGCGGCATCGGCGCGGCGGGCGGGCGATCATCAAATACCAGGAAGTCGGCTTCAAGCTGGCGGAGATTCTGACCCAGGTGCAGACCGCGCAACTGCTGGGCTATCGCGCCGGGTGGCTGGCCGCGCGCGGCGACGCCGAAGCGGCCACGGTCATGCACTGCGCCAAGGTTTTCGCGAGCGAAACGGCCGAGCAGGTCGCCGCCAAGGCCATGCAGATTCTGGCGGGCGAAGGCTACCTGTGGGGCAATCGCGTGGAGCGCGGCTTCCGCGACGCCAAGTACGCCGCCCTCGCCGGCCTGAGCAGCGAGCAGGCGCGCATGACCGTCGCCGACAACATTCTAACTTTGTATCGGGTGTAGCCATGGACATTATCGAAAGTCGCATCGACAAAAACGGCGAGGAGTACCGGGCGAATCACGAGCACATGTCCGGCCTGGTCGCCGCGCTCAAGGCCGAACTCAAGCGCGCCCGCGAGGAGCGGTCCGAGAAGTCGCGCAAGCGCAACGCCGAGCTCAACAAGATGCCGGTGCAGGAGCGGCTCGACCGGCTGCTGGACAAAAACACGCCGTGGCTGGAAATCGCGCCGCTGGCCGCCTTCGACCAGTACGACAAGAAGGTGCACGCGGCGGGCAACCGTTGCGGCATCGGCCTGGTCGGCGGCCGTGAGGTGGTGATCACCGCCAGCGACCCGATGATCAAAGGCGGCACGGTGTATCCGCTGGGCGTCAAGAAAAGCCTGCGCTGCCAGACGATCGCGATGGAAAATCATCTGCCGACGATCAACCTGATCGATTCGGGCGGCGCGTTCCTGCCGCTGCAATCGGAGATCTTTCCGGACGTCGACGACGGCGGGCGCATCTTCTACAACCAGGCGATCATGTCCAAGATGAACCTGCCGCAGATCACCGTGGTGATGGGTCTGTGCACGGCGGGCGCCGCGTACATTCCGGCGATGAGCGACCACGTGGTGCACGTGCAAAAAACCGGCGCGATCTTCCTGGGCGGGCCGCCGTTGGTGCTGGCCGCGACCGGCGAGGAGGTCACCGCCGAGGAACTGGGCGGCGCGCAGGTGCACTGCGCCGAGTCGGGCGTGTCGGACTACCTCGCCGAGGACGACGCGCACGCGCTGCAGATCGTCCGCGACATCATGGCCAATCTGCCGGCGAATCCCAAAAGCGAAATTCCGCGCCGGCCGGTCAGTGCGCCGCTGTACGACGCCGACGAACTCTACGGCATCGTGCCGCGCCGACTGTCAACGCCTTACGACGCGCGCGAGATCATCGCGCGGATGGTCGACGGCAGCGAGTTCCTCGAATACAAGGCGCTTTACGGCCCGACGCTCGTGTGCGGCTGGGCGTACATCCACGGTTACCAGGTGGGCATTCTGGCCAACAACGGCGTGCTGTTTTCCGACAGTTCGCTCAAGGCGACGCACTTCATTCAACTGTGCGACCGGCAGGGCATTCCGCTGGTGTTTTTGCAGAACATCAGCGGCTACATCATCGGCCGCCAGTATGAGCGCGGCGGCATCACCAAGGACGGCCACAAGATGGTCAGCGCCGTGGCGACGGCCACCGTGCCCAAGTTCACCGTGATCGTCGGGCAGTCGTTCGGCGCGGGCAATTACGGCATGTGCGGCCGCGCCTATTCGCCGCGCTTTTTGTGGATGTGGCCCAACGCGGAAATCGGCGTGATGGGCGGCGAGCAGGCGGCCAACGTGCTGATCACCGTGAAGAACGATCAGTTGGCGCGCGAGGGCCTGCAACAGATGCCCAAGGAGATGACCGACGCGATCACCGCCGAGATCGTCGGCAACAGCCGCAAGGAAGGCAACGCGTATTACAGCACGTCCAATTTGTGGGACGACGGCATTCTGGATCCGGCGCTGACCCGCGACACGCTGGGCCTGGCTATTTCCGTGTCGCTCAACGCTCCGCTCGCGCAGCGCGACCGGGGCCACGGCACCTTCCGCATGTAGGAGGCGCAGATGTTCGAAAAAATTCTCATCGCCAACCGGGGGGAGATCGCCGTGCGCATCATGCGCACCGCGCGCGAAATGGGCGTGCGCACGGTGGCCGTGTACTCGACGGTCGACGCGCAGGCGCTGCACGTGCTGACCGCCGACGAGGCCGTGTGCCTGGGCGATCCCGAACCGGCGCAGAGCTACCTGCACAGCGAGAAGATCATCGCCGCCGCCAAGCAAACCGGCGCAAAGGCGGTGCATCCGGGTTACGGTTTCCTGGCGGAAAATCCGGCGTTCGCCCAGGCGGTCGTCGACGCGGGGCTGACGTTCATCGGCCCGCCCGCGTCGGTGATGGCGCAGCTCGGCGACAAAACACAAGCGCGGCGGCTGATGCAATCCGGCGGCGTGCCGATCATTCCGGGCATGACCTCGGCCGACGACGATCCGGCACGGCTGGCCGAAGCGGCCGAGGAGATCGGCTATCCGCTGTTGATCAAGGCGGCGGCGGGCGGCGGCGGCAAAGGCATGCGCGTGGTGCAGGCGCCCGGCGAACTGGCCGCGGCGGCGAAACAGGCCGCCAGCGAGGCGAAAAGCGCGTTCGGCGACGGCGCGATCTACCTGGAAAAATTTCTCGCCAAACCGCGTCACGTCGAGTTTCAGATTCTCGCCGACGCGCACGGCAACGTCGTGCATTTATACGAGCGCGAGTGTTCGATCCAGCGGCGGCACCAGAAGATCGTCGAGGAAACGCCCTCGCCCGCGCTGGACGACGCGTTGCGCGCACGCATGGGCGAGGCGGCGGTGGCGGCGGCCAAGGCGGCGGGGTACGTCAACGCGGGCACGGTCGAGTTTCTGCTCAACGGCGACGGCGAATTTTATTTTCTCGAAGTCAACACGCGGCTGCAGGTCGAGCATCCGATCACCGAGGCGATCACCGGGCTGGATCTGGTGCGGCAACAATTGCACATCGCCGCCGGCGAGCCGCTATCGTTTACGCAGGACGACATTCCGCGGCGCGGTCACGCGATCGAATGCCGCATTTACGCGGAGGATCCCGAAAATAATTTCCTGCCCTCGCCCGGCAAAATTCTATTTCACCGGGAACCGACCGGGCCGGGCGTGCGGCTGGACAACGGCGTGTACACGGGCTTCGAGGTGCCGGTGCAGTACGACCCGATCCTCGGCAAGCTGGTGACGTGGGCGGAGGATCGGCCGGCGGCGATCGCGCGCATGACGCGGGCGCTGAGCGAATGCGTGATCCTGGGCGTGAAAACGCCGATCGAATACCTGCGCGCGGTGATCAACGCGCCGGCCTTCGTCGCCGGCGAGACCTACACCGATTTTCTGGCCGAGCATTTCGCCGACTGGCGGCCGGACGTCGACGCCGACAACGCCGCGCGGCTGGCCTACGCGTTGCACGAGACGCTCGCGCCGGCGGCAGCGATCACAACCGGCGAAACGCGCCGCGAAGCACCGTCGCCCTGGCAGACGCTGGGGCATTGGCATCTGGGCAAATAACCGCGAGGGAACAACGATGCAGTACAAGTTGAAAATCGGCGAGTCGATCGCGGACCTCGAATTCACGCCGGAGGAAAAGGGGCGTTTCACCGCGCGCGTCGGCGAGGAAACCTTTGCCGGACAAGCCCATGCGCCGCAGCCGCACCGCCTGCACGTGCAACTGGACGGCGCTCCGGCGCTGGACGTTTACACCGCACCATCCGCCGAAGGATTGTGGGTGTGGACGCAAGGCCGGGCGCGGCTGGTGCAGGACGCCGAACGAACCGAGCGGCGCACGTCCCGGCGCGGCGGCGGAGGCGCGAAGGAGGTCACGCCGCCCACGCCCGCGACCGTCGTCGCCCTGACCGCCGAGGTCGGTCAACGCGTGGCCAAGGGCGACGCGCTGGTGGTCGTGTCGGCGATGAAAATGGAATTCACGCTCACCGCGCCCTACGCGGGCGAAGTGACGGCGGTGAACACGAAGGTCGGCGAGAAAGCCAATCCGGGCGACATCCTGGTGGAGATCGCACCGGCGGAGGAGCAAAGCGATGGCTGAGGAACTGCTGTACGAAGTCAAGGAGCACGCGGCGTGGCTGACGCTCAACCGCGAGTATCGCCGCAACGCGATCAGCCTGGAGATGATCGAGCTGTTCGAGCAATACCTCGACCGAGCCGAGGCCGACGAAACCGTGCGCGTGCTGTGTCTGACCGGCGCGGGCGACAAGGCGTTTTGCGCCGGGGCCGATCTGCTGGCCACGTTGGGCGGCGGCGACGCGACGGTCGGGGCGCGGCGGTACGCGGCGTTGCTCAAGCGGTTGGTGGCCTATCCCAAGCCGATCGTCTGCCGCCTCAACGGCCACTGCCTGGCCGGGGGCATGGGGCTGATGCTCGCCGCCGACATCGTCTACGCGCGGCCGGGGATCAAGATCGGCACGCCGGAGGTGAACGTCGGGCTGTTCCCGATGATGATCGGCGCGTTGATCTTCCGCAACGCGCTGCGCAAAAAGGCGCTGGAGATGGTCTACACCGCGCGCATGTACACGCCCGAGGAGGCCGAGGCGATGGGCCTGATCACCCGCGTGTACGCCGCCGAGGAGTTCGACGCGCAGGTCGAGCGCACGCTGACCGAAATCAGCGCCAAGGGTCCGGCGGGCATCCGTATCGGCCGACAGGCCTTCGCGGCGGTGGCCGACCTGGAGTTGGACGAAGCGCTGGACGTGCTGTGCGGCAAGCTGGGCGAAGTGCTGCGAACCGAGGATGCGACCGAGGGCCTGAGCGCCTTTATGGAAAAACGCGAACCGCAGTGGAAAGGCCGTTAGGCGTACGCGCCGGCGACCGTCCAAGCAATAAAGGAGAGCGATCATGGCGTCGATGTGGATCCGCGAGAACCAGGATTACGAGCGGCCGTGCATGATCACCTGCGCCCTCTCGGGCGTGGTGGCCAACCGCGCGCAGTGCCCGGCCATTCCCTACACCCCCGAGGAGTATGCCGCCGAGGCCAGGCGCGCCTACGAGGCCGGCGCGGCGGTGGTGCACATTCACGCGCGCACGCCCGACGGCGCGCCCAGCTACAACGTGCAGGATTATCAGAACATCTACGACGCGGTGACGGCGGCGTGTCCGATCATCATCAATTTCTCGACCGGCGCGATCAATATCACCACCGAGCAGAAGACCGCGCACATCAAGGCGATCAAACCGGCGATCGGCGCGCTGAACATGGGCTCGATGAACTACGCGAAGTACCACGAGAAGAAAAAAGCCTTCGTGTTCGAGTTCGTGTTTTCCAATCCGTTTTCGGAGATCACGGCGATCGTCAAGGCGATGAACGAGGTGGGCACCAAGCCGGAAATGGAATGTTTCGACACCGGGCACATCGGCAACGCCTACCCGTTGATCGACATGGGCTTGCTCCAGCCGCCGTATCAGTTCAGTCTGATCATGGGCGTGCTGGGCGGCATCGCGCCGACCACGGCCAATCTGTTCAAGATGGTGGACATGCTGCCGCCGCACAGCGACTGGGAGACGATCGCGATCAGCCACGACCAGTGGCGGCTCATCGCCGCGGCGATTTCGATCGGCGGCAACATCCGCGTGGGCCTGGAGGACAACTTCTACCTCGCCCCCGGCGAGATGGCCGGCTCCAACGGCGACCTGGTCGCCAAGGCCGCGCGCATGGTGCGCGATCAGGGCCGCGCCGTCGCGACCGTCGAGCAGTGCCGTGAACGCCTGAGGCTGGTGCACACTTAATCGTCCGCCACAAGGAAGACAATGACCCTCAAGCGCTACGCTCTTTTTCTGGCCGGTCAACTGGGCTTGATGGGCACGGTGCGCTTTTTCTTCCAATGGATAATCGACTTCGTGCACTCGCCGCCGGCGGGGCTCGACGGGCCGCCGCTGTTTCCGGTGGCGCTGGTCGGCCTGGTGCTGTTGGGCTTTCGCATTTTCGACGCGGCGACCGATCCGCTGGCCGGACTGGCCGCCGATCGCTGGACGGCCAACGGGCATCAACGGCGCACGCTGCTGTGGTTCACGTTTTTCCTGCCGGCGATCGGCCTGGCGATGGTCTTCGCGCCGACCCACGCGATGAGCCCGACGCTGCGCTGGAGCGTGCTGGTGGCCGGGATGTTTCTGTACTTCGTCGGCTACACCTTCTTCGCCATTCCCTTCTGGAGCCTCGTCGAGGATTACGCCGAACAAAGCCAGGAGCTGCGCGGCCGACTGTCGAACCTGCTGGGCGTGGGCACGTTGCTGGCCACGGTGATCGCCTTCGCCGTCACGCCGCTGCTGATCGAACGCTGGGGCTTCGCCGCCGCCGGACTGACAATGGCCGCGCTGGCGCTGCTGCTGATGCCCGGCGGGTACTTTGCCGCGCCGCGCCGGATCAGCGACCGCCCGCGCCAAACGGCCGCCCTGCCCAATCGTACATTGCTGAAACTGGTTTTTTCCGACCGTCACTACCTGGCGGTGCTGTGCGTGTTCGCCGGGTCGCAAATGGCCTTCGCAATCATCTCCGCCGCCGCGCCGTTCATCGCGATCGACCTGCTGCACGGAACGCGCGCGGACGTGGCGCTGATTCTCGGACCGCTGCTGGCGGTGGCGATTCCCAGTTTCGTCTTCACGCCCGCGCTGTCGCGCAAGTGGGGCTGGGAGCGGTCGATCGTCGTCGCCTCGCTGGGTCTGGGCGCGCTGTACCTGGCCACGGCGATGCTGGGCACGGTGGCGCTCGGCTCGTTGATGGGCACGGCGATGGCTTTGTTCAGCCTCGGCGGACCGCTGGTCGCGGTGCTGCTGGGCCTGGAGGGCGAAGCGATCGCCACCTGCGCCTACCGGCATGATCCGCGCGCGGTGAGCGTGTACTTCGGCGTGTACAACTTCACGACGAAAACGCTCAACGGCGTGGCCATCGCGCTGACCGGCGGACTGGTGTCGCTGTCGGACGGCGCCTGGGGCGTCACGGCCGTTCGGCTGGCCGGACCGCTGGCGGGCGTGTGTCTGCTGATCGGCGTCGGGCTGTATTTTCTATTCCGTCCGCGCGTGAAGCGGGCGTAAGAATCTATCGTCTATTTTCCACAACCGTCGTCGTTGTCGTCATCATCGTCGTCATCGCCGGGCGTCGTATCGTCGTCACCAGGCGTTGAGTCATCATCGTCGGGAGTCGAGTCGTCATCATCCGTGTCATCGTCGACCGTGTCGTCATCGACCGTATCGTCGTCGACCGTGTCGTCATCGACCGTGTCGTCATCGACCGTATCGTCGTCGACCGTATCATCGTCGACCGTGTCGTCGTCGACCGTATCGTCATCGACCGTGTCATCGTCGACCGTGTCGTCGTCGACCGTGTCGTCATCGACCGTATCGTCGTCGACCGTGTCGTCATCGATCGTGTCGTCATCGACCGTGTCGTCATCGACGGCGAACCACGATTCCTCCAACTGCGCGGTGCTCTTGCATTCGACTTTGTCCGCCAACGTGTAGCACGCCAGCAGATCGTCGTCGCCCGCCCAGAGCCCGAAGGCGGGATAGGTCAACTCGGGATCCAATTCATCGTGCAGCAATTCGGCATCCCACGCCGCGCCGGTCCAGTGAAAGAGTTTCGCGCCGCGCGCGTCGCTCGCCGGATTCACCACGGTGGCGACCCAGGGCAAGCCGGTCGCGTCGGGACGCACCGCCGTGACGTAAGCCCCGGTCTGCAAGGTCGAGACGTTCCAGCCGTCGGCCGATTCGACCGCGTGGTACACATTGTCGCCGTCGTCGAAGATCACGTGCAGCGTTTCGTCGTCGGTGCAGGTTACGCCGAGGCCGCGGGACGAATCGTACGGACCGGCGACGGTCTGCGCGGTCCACGGCTCGCCCTGGACGGCCAGCTTCACCTCGTCGCCGTCGCGATAGGCGAGATACACCGTGCCGTCATTGCATACGGCCAGACGCGGCAGGCTGCCGGCGTCGGCGACGACGACCGGTTCGTCAAGCGGGCCGCCGGCGGGACGAGCGGCGAAGTGAATCGCCCCCGGCGAATTCTCCAGGGCGAAGGCCAGCAGCAGATCGTCACCGTCGGCCAGCAGATCGGCGGAGACCATTTTTTGGTAATTCGGTGGCTCCATCACGTAGACGAGCTCGGCGGCATCGGCGGCATCGGCGAGCGTGTACAGGTAATATTTCAGGTACGTGTCGAGTCCGAGCTGCAGACCGTGCACCCCGGCCGAGGTGACCGCCAGGGCCAGCGGAGCGCTGTAGTCCAACACCTCACTCCAAATACGGATGGCAGGCCATTGATCGTTTTGGAATCCGTACAGGTAATTGCGCGAAGTGTCCCGGGTGTGTACCAGCATCGTCTGCAAATACGGCCGGAGTCCGGTGGCCGTGGGCGCGGCCGCGACCAGCAGCGGCGAGCCGTAATACAACAGGGCGGGCTCGGCGAGTTCGATCTCGTCGATCCATTCCTCGTGGTTGTAGTTGTAGGAGACCCGGGGCCAGGGAAACAAATACCAATCACCATTGGCGAAGATGATGTTGTGCGGCGTGCCGTCGGCTTGGGTGGCGACCAATCCGCGGAAGGTGGCCGCGTCATCCATGCTCGTGTTGCCGCCGATGCTGCGCAGAAACACATTGCCCTCGGCCAGGACCGACCCCCAGGAGATCCAGTCCGGCGCGTCGGTCTGATTATAAAAATAACGGTAGCTCACAAAGGTCGCCTCGCCGTCGGGCAGGGGCGCGGTGTTGAAAAGATAATTCTCGTCGATCTCCACGCTGTCGGCGGGACCGTTGTTGGTCATGTGCGTCACGGAGCCGTCGGGGTCAACGGTGAGATGACCGTAGGATTCGTTGCCGCGTTGATAGAACAGATGCACCGTGTCGCCCGAGGCAATCACCGACCAGGATTGCGGCGCCGGATGGTAGGGATTCCACAGGGTGTCCACGAGCGGATCGTCGACCCAATCGCCTTCCGGCTCGCGGTACACGTGGGAAATGACGAACCGCTGTTCCGGCTCGTAGTACAGGTACACGCGCATGCCGTGGACCGTGCCGTCGGACGTATAGGCCAGCGCCTGGCTGCCGACATCCATCGGCGCATCATCCCAGAGCCACTCACCCTCGTGCCGCCAGGCGATGCGATTGCCCACCGCATGCAGATTGCACAACAACGCCGTCTCGCCCGCTTCGTTGAAGGTGACCGTGCCCAAGGTGGTGCACACATCGGAGGGAATGAGCGACGCGGCGGTCCAGCCCGATTCGGTTTCGCGCAGCACGTTGATCCCGCCGCCGCCGTTGTAGGCGATGCCGATGCCCACATCGTCGACAAACACGTGCACCGACCCTAGGTCGTCGGCGACGACCGGTTCCTGCACGCATTCGTCCGGCGTGCATCGCGCCAGCCACAGGCCGGGACGGTAATACGCCGCCAGGAATTCGCCGGCCGCCGGATCGTAATAAACCGACTGATAACCGGCCATCTCGGGTTTGATTAAAATCCGCGCGTCATAGGTGAGCCAATCGGTGGCGAATGCGGAGGAAACCAGTCCGACGACGATCAGTGCGACCACGGCGGACCATGCAGGTTTGCTGTGCAACATTAGCCGCTCCTTTTGCGTGCGAGGTCGTTCTCTCTCAACCGTTACGCCGTCCCGGTTATTTAGGATATTACGCACGCCAGGCCTGCATGAAGTTAGTATGCACTTAAATTATTTACGATGCCAGCACCAATTGCGGCAAATCGGTCGTCGCCGGCGAATTCCGCGCCAACCTCGCTCTTCTTGATGAAGACAACTTGACGAAAATAGCCAATTTTTTGGCAAATCACCCCGTCTCCACAAATCGACTATTTATTCTAATGGCCAAACAAGAGTTTAACGATATAATTAAAAGAGGTTGAGGAAGAAATCGTATAAAAAAAGCGGGATTTCCGTCATTTCCTGCGGGGGAGAAAAAGTCATAAACACGTGTCGCATCGCTGGACATAACAACTTGAAATTCCATTACTTTTATTAAAGAAAAGGCAAGGGCGCCGGTTCGTCTCTATGCAGGTCGGGAGACATAGATGACCAAAGAAAACAAAGAAAAACCGGACGTTTTATCCGCCTTTGCTTTGTTTCCGGATGCCGTGTTGGTTATCGGTAACCGTGGGCGAATTTTATACCTCAACGACGCGGCGGCCGACCTGTTTCTTCTGAATCGCGAAAAAGCGCTCAACAAACAGGCGCAATCGCTGATCGGCGCTCCCTTCGACAAAGAAACGCTTTCTCAAATTCGAAAAGACTTGAAAAAACAAGGCGCTTGGCGTGGGGAAGCGCCCTCCCCCCTGCAACCGAACGGCTCCCTGGAATGGACGATCAGCCGCATCGAAGATCCCCAATTCCGCTCCCTTACGATGCTGGCCGTCGCCCGATCCGTCTGCGCTCCGACCAGGGCCCCGGAGGCGTCCGACGATCCCCGGATAAACGAAATCATCAGGACATCGCCCCTGGGAGTGCACACCTATGAGCTGCGGGAGAACAACAAGCTGGTCTTCACCGGCTACAACAAGGCGGCCGAGCATATTCTGGGCATCGATATGCAGCCCTTTGTGGGTTTAACGATCGAGGAAGCCTTCCCGATGCTGGTGGAAACGGAAATTCCGGCCGCTTATCGCGCGGTGGCGATGTACCAGGAAACCTATGCGGGAAAGCAGGTGTATCGCGACGAAAACGGCATCATCGGTTCGTTCGAGCTCACCGCGTTTTATACCGGCCATCGCCGAATAGCCGTGCTTTTTCACGACGTCACCGAAAACGAAAAAATCAGGGAAGCGCTGCTGGAGAAGCAGGATCAGTTGCGTTCGTTCATCGACAATTCCCAGGTCGGCATTCTGATTGCGGACGAAGAAGGGCACATCATCGAATGGAACAAAGCCTGCGAACAGTTGATGAGCACCAAGGCCAACCGGATTCTGGGACGCAAAATCTGGGACGTGGTGATGGACGTGCTGCCCAGCGATCAACGGTCCGAAGCGTTCCGCGCGCATCTACGGCAGTTGATTACCGGTACGCTGCGCCTGGGTCAATTGCTGATTCCCGAGTCGGGCGAATACCAGGCGCAGACGGCCGGCGGGAAAATCCTGACGCTGCAGCGCAATTTGTTTTTGACCAAATCGCAAACCGGCTATCAGTTGGGCGTCGTGCTGATCGACGTGACCGAACGCCGGCTGGCGGAAACGGAATTACGCCTGCGCGAACAGATGCTTTCGGGCATCACGCAAAACCTGCCGGGCGTGTTGTATCGTTTTTACGGTCGCCCGAAGACCGGCGAAATGGGCGTGTACTACATCAGCGGCCGCAGCAAAGCGCTGTTTGGCATCGATGCGAACGTCGATGACTTCTTCCAGGAATTTTACCAACGGATTCATCCCGAAGACCAACCGGCGTTCATGCAATCGATTCAGGAGGTAATCGCCCACTGCGAACCGTGGCAGTTCGAAGGACGATATTATCACCCGAACGGTTCGTTGTTTTGGTTCCGCGGCATGTCGCAGCCGACTCGCCAGGACGATGAAATCGTTTTCGACGGTTTGATGCTCGACATCACCGAACAAAAAATAGCCGAGACGGAATTGCGTCTGCGCGAGGAACTGCTTTCCAGCCTAACGCGAAACATCCCCGGCGGTGTCTATCGCTTTTACGCCCGTAACGACAGCCGGGACATGGGCCTGTATTACATCAGCGAAAAAGCGAAGATCATGTTCGGCATCGACTGGGACATGAACAACTTCTTTGGGGAATTCGTCAATCACGTACATCCCGAAGACCAGGAATTATTCGCCCAATCAATATATCGGGCCATCGAGCAATGCGAGCCCTGGGAATACGAAGGACGGTTCATTCACAACGACGGTTCGCTGATCTGGTTCAGGGCCATTTCACAACCGACCAAACTGGAAAACGAAATCTTTTTCGACGGCCTGTTGCTCAACGTCACCGAACAAAAACGCATCGAACGGGAACGGGAACGACTGGTCGAGATCATCGAAAACAGTCCCGATTTCATCGGCATGGCCGATGCCCAAGGCAACGGGCAGTACGTCAATCCGGCCGGATTGGCCATGACCGGATACACCGCCGAGGAATACTTCTCCAACCCGATGCCCATCCGCGAGATGCAGCCGGATCTGCCGCTGGAAGTATTGACGATCGCCAGCGAAAAGGGCGTGTGGTCCGGCGAAACGACAATCCGCCACAAAGACGGGCGCAACATCGTTTTATCGCAAATCGTTACGGCGCAACGGGACAAGAGCGGCAAGGTGGAAAGCTACGCCACCATCGCCCGTGACATCACGGAAAAGAATAAAGCCGAAAACGAACTGCGCCGCAGCGAGGAACGTTACCGTAATTTCATCGCCAACGCCGGCGAAGGCATCTTCCGCATCGATTTCCAGCAGCCGATTTCCATCGACCAACCCTACGAGGACATCGCCGCGCAAATTGCCGAGCACGCCGTCATCGCCGAGGTCAACGAAGCTCTGTCGCGCATGTACAACCTGACGCCGGCGAAAATGGTCGGTCTGCCCGTGCGTCGGTTCGCGCCGGATTGCGGTCATCAAATGGCCGATCTTTTGTCCATGGAAAATAATCGCACAACCGAGCTGGAATCGCTGGAATACACCATCGACGGCCAACCGCTTTACATCGTCGAAAGTTTCTCGGCCGTGATCGAAAACGGTTTTATCCAACGCGTGTGGGGCGTGCAGCGCGACGTCACCGAGCGCAAAAAAATGGAACTGGCCATCCAGGAAAGCGAAAAGCGCTACACCGACATCTTCAACAGCGTGCAGGACGCGCTGATCATCCACGACCTGGACGGCAATGTCGTCAACGTCAACGACACCATGCTCAAGATGTACGGCGTGACACGCGAACAAGCACAGACCATGCACGTCTTCACAGATCTGACCGGACCCGGGAATCCCGAACATTCCGGCGAAGTGTGGTTGCGCGTCATGGCGGGCGAATCGCTGATCTTCGAATGGAGCGCCCGCCGTCCGGGCGATGATTCCGTCTTTCCGGCGGAGGTGCGTCTGTCGAAAATCACGCTGGGGGAACAGGACCTCATTCTGTCCAATGTGCGCGACATCACCGAACGCAAAGCGGCGGAAAAGGCGCTGCGGGAAAAGACCGAAGAACTGGACCGGTACTTCACCTCCAGCCTCGACTTGTTGTGCATCGCCGATATGCAAGGCTATTTTCGCCGGCTGAACCCGGAATGGAAAAAAACGTTGGGCTACGAATTCGACGAGTTGGTCGATCGTCCGTTCCTCGACCTGGTGCATCCCGACGATCTGCCGGCCACGCTGGACGCCATCTCGGCGCTTTCCGATAAAACCGAAATTCTCAATTTCACCAACCGCTATCGCTGCAAAAACGGTGAGTATCGTTGGCTGGAGTGGCGCTCCTACCCCAGCGGCAACATGATCTACGCCGTCGCCCGCGACATCACCCAACACAAAACCGTCGAGGCCATGCTGCAGAAAAGCGAACAGCGGGCCCAGCGCCTGCGGTCGGCCACGATAACGCTGTCCACCGATCAAAGCATTGCCGCCGGGCGGATCGACGAGGCGATGCGCATGCTCACCGAAACGGCCGCCGGCGCCATGAACGTCGCGCGAATCGGCATTTGGTTGTTTTCCGAAGACGGCAATCAAATGCGGTGCCTCGATTTGTACAAGGCTGATGAAAAGCAACACACCAGCGGCGCGATCCTGAATGCCGATCGTTATCCCAATTATTTCGAAGCGATCAAACGCGAGAAATCCATCAACGCCGACCACGCCCGCTCCGATCCGCGCAGTCGCGAATTAACCGAATCGTATTTGATACCCCAGGGAATCACCTCACTGCTGGACACCGGCATCTTCCTGGGCGGCAAGCTCGTCGGCGTCGTCTGCCTCGAGCACATCGGTAAACCGCGCGAATGGAAAACGGAAGAAATCGCCTTTTCCGGCACGGTCGCCGATCAAGCGACCCAGGCGCTCGCCAACGCCGAACGCCTTGCGGCCGAAGACGCCCTGCGCCAGAGCGAAATGCGTTATCGCAGTTACGTCGACCACGCGCCGGTCGGCGTGCTGGTCGTCGATGACCACGGCCGTTACGTGGAGATCAACGACGCGGCCTGTCGCATGTCCGGTTACGACAAGGATGAATTGCTGCAACTCACCATCGAAGACCTACTCGCGAGCGAAAGTCGGGAGCGCGGACTGGCGCACTACCGGCAGGTCGTCGAAACCGGTTTCGCCGCCGGCGAACTTGCCTTCCGCCGCAAAGACGGTTCGACGCGCTACTGGACCGTCGACGCGGTGCGGTTGACCGACGATCGCTTCCTGGGATTCGCCACCGACATCACCCAGCGAAAACTCGACGAGGAAACGCGTCGGCTCAACGAAATCCGCCGGGAGGCGATGCTGCAACTCAACCAGATGGTCGGCAATACACCCAATGAAATAACCGACTATACGCTCGAAGCGATCGTACGCATCACCGGCAGCGCGCTGGGGTACATCGCCTTTCTCAACGAAACCGAAGACGTGTTGATCATGTATTCCTGGTCGAAAACGGCCATGGAGTTGTGCGCGGTCGAAGACCGTACACACATTTACCCGCTGGAAGCGACCGGCCTCTGGGGTGAAGCGGTGCGCCGGCGGCGGCCGATCGTGACCAACGACTACCAGGCGCCCAATCCGCACAAGCGCGGCTATCCCCCGGGACACGTGGCGGTTAAACGGCATCTCAACCTGCCGATTTTCGAACGGGACAAAATCGTCGTGATCGTCGGCGTCGGCAACAAAATAGAGCCGTACAACGAGGAGGACATCAACCAGATTACGCTGTTGATGAACTTCATGTGGAGCATTATCAAGCGGCAGCGCGCCGAGGAATCGCTGCGCGAAAGCGAAGAGAAATACCGCAGCCTGGTGGAAACCACCGACACCGGCTTTGTGATCATCGACGGCCGGGACGGGCGGATCATCGAGACCAACGACAATTACCGCCGCCTGGCGGGCAAGGATTCGCTCGACGAGATCATCGGCCATTCGGTCATCGAGTGGACGGCCGATTACGACAAGGACCGCAACGCCCTGGCCGTGCAGCAATGCCTGGATCAAGGGTATACCCGGCACTTCAACGTGGATTACATTCACGCGGACGGGCGGATCGTCACCATCGAAGTCAACGGCACCACCTTCACCACGAACAAAGGCATCGTCATCCTGGCCCTGTGCCGCGACGTAACCGAGTATCATCAGCAGGAGGCGCGGCTGCGCCATCAACAGAAGCTCGAATCCATCGGCACGCTGGCCGGCGGCATCGCCCACGAAATCAACAACCCGATCAACATCATCCTCAACTACGCGCAACTGCTCCACGAGGCGGCGCCGGAAAACAGTCAGACCGCGCTGGACGCCAAGGCCATCGCCGACGAAAGTCGTCGCATCGCGGGCATCGTGAAAAACCTGCTGTCCTTCTCGCGACAGGAAAACGAACGGCACAGCCCGGCGTCGATGGACGACATCATTCACAGCACGCTCTCGCTGACGCAAAAACTGCTGGCCAAAGATCAGATCAAAGTGGAACTGACCATCGAGGAAAACCTGCCGAAACTGAAATGCCGCAGCCAGCAGATCATGCAGGTGTTGATGAACCTGCTGACCAACGCGCGCGACGCGCTCAACCAGAAGTTCCCGCAATACGACCCGGAAAAGCGGATCGTCATTGCCTGCGCCACCGTCGAGCACGACGACAAACGGTGGATCCGCACCAGCGTCGAGGATTTCGGCGTCGGCATTCCGCTCTCGATTCGCAACCGGATGTTCGATCCGTTCTTCACGACCAAGCCCAAAGACAAGGGCACCGGGCTGGGCCTGTCGATCACGCACGGCATCATCGAGGAGCACAAGGGATTGTTGTGGTTCGAAAGCGAACTGGGCGGTTACACCAAATTCAGTTTCGATCTACCGCTGGACAACGGCTGGCATATCGCCACGGAAGAAAATGAAAGATAAACACATGGCGCGCATATTGATCGTCGACGACGAGCCGGGCATCCGGCAGACGATTCCGCGGTTCCTCCCCCGCGAAGAGATGGAGGTGACGACCGCCGAATCCGTCGAAGCCGCCCTGGAACAACTGGCCGCCCAGCCCTTCGACGTGGTGGTGACCGACATCATCATGCCGCGCGCCTCCGGCATCGATCTGCTGCGCGAAATTCAGGAACGATACCCGGACATCAAGGTGATCGTGATCACCGGCGAACCGACCATCGATTCGATCAGCGAGGCCTTGCGCCATCACGCCTTCGATTACCTGGCCAAGCCCATCGAAGGCGCGAAACTCCGGCAGATCGTGCGCAACGCCATGCAATTGAAAAAGCTGGAGGACGAAAACCGGCAATACCAGCAAAACCTGGAAGCCCTGGTCAACGAACGCACGCGGGAGATTCAACTGTACAGCAGCCGCCTGGAGGCGATCGCCGCCAACGCCAAACGGTTGTTGCTGGCCAGGGACGAAAACGAAATCGGCCGCGAAATTCTCACTCTGTTCGCGCAGAACATCCAAGCGGAAGGCGGCAGCATTTTCCGCCGCAACGGCGACCGTCTCGAGCAAATCGCCTCGTTGGATCCCGGTCACGCCGTTGCCGTGATCCCGTTGCCGCTCCCGGAAAACACGGTGCTCAATCGACTCTTCACCGACAAACAGGGCTTCATCGTCGAGGACATCCGCACCTCCGCGTATTTCCAAACATCCGGTTGGGACGGCTACAAGGACGGCTCGTTGCTGGCGTTGCCCTGCCACGACAAGCAGGGGGAAATCGCGTTGGCGATCACGCTGCACAACAAAAAAACTCCGCCGTTTGTCGAAAGCGATTTGATACTCGGGCGCATCATCGCCTCCTTCAGCCAGGAGGCGTACGAGAACCTGATCATCCGCGAAGCCCTGCGGGATTCCGAGCAGCGCTATCGCCTGCTGGTCGAAGAATCGCGCGACGTGGTGTTCAGCGTCGATGCCGCGGGCATCGTCACCTATTGCAGCCCGGCCTCCAAGGCGTTCGGCGGGTACGAGCCGGAAGAATGCGTCGGCCGCCATTACAGCCACTTCATCGGCTTGGAGCAGGAAAAACAAACCGCCGCCAAAACGCTGGAGGAAGCGGTTCACCGGAATCGTTCGTTTCTGATGGAATTTTCCTACCTGACCAAAAGCGGCAAAACGTTCCCCGTCGAGGTCGTGGGCAATCCGGTCGTCGAGGACGGCGCGATCCAGATCAACTGCAACGCCCGCGACATCACCGAGCGCAAGATCGTCGAGGAAGAACTGTTGCACCGCGACGAGCAACTGCGCGGCATCGCCGACGCGGTGCCGGGCATCGTCTATCAATTCAAAGTCGACCAAAACGGCGAGATGGGCATATCCTATATCAGTTCGCGCACCGAGGCGGTCCTGGGCATTCCCAACAAACTGGAGGGCTTCTGGGAACGGGTGATCGAGATGATCGATCCGCGGGATCGCGACGAATTCATGCGGTCGGTCGGCGAAACGATCGCCAAGCGCAGCAAGTGGAATCACGAAGGGCGCTTCATCAAACCGAACGGTGAAACCATCTGGCTGCGGGCCATCTCCAATCCCACCGTAACGAAGGACCATCTGATTTTCAACGGCATCGTTTTCGACATCACCGAGGAAAAGCGCCTGGAAACCCAATTGCAACAGGCGCAGAAAATGGAGTCCATCGGGCGGCTGGCCGGCGGCGTGGCCCACGACTTCAACAACCTGCTGACCGGCATCGCCGGCTATGCGGAAATTCTGATGGCCTCGTTCAAACGGGGCGATCCGCTGTTTGCCGATTTGCGCGAGATCAAAAAAGCCGCCGATCGCGGCGCCGGGCTGACCGCGCAATTGCTGGCGTTCAGCCGCAAGCAGATCATCGCGCCGCAGGTCATCGATCTCAACGAGGTGATCGACCATTCGTTGATGATGATCAAACGGCTGATCGGCGAGGACATCGACCTGAAGTTTTCGCCGACCTCCGAACTGGGCAGCATCAAGGCGGACCCCACGCAGATCGAGCAGGCGCTGGTGAACCTGTCGATCAACGCCCGCGACGCCATGTCCGACGGCGGCCTGCTGCGGATCAAAACCGAGAACGTCGCATTCGACAAAGAATATTGTAGCGCCTACCCCGAAGCTTCGCCCGGCGAATACGTGATGCTCGCGGTCAGCGACACCGGCTCGGGCATCGGCGACGACCTCAAAGAACACATTTTCGAACCGTTCTTCACCACCAAGGAAAAAGGCAAAGGCACCGGGCTGGGCCTGGCGATGGTCTACGGCATCGTCAAGCAAAACGGCGGCTTCATCAATCTGTACTCGGAACTCGGCATCGGCACGACCTTCAAAATTTACCTGCCGCGCGTGGCGGAAAAAGCCGTTTCCGTGCTGAGTCTCACCAGCGAAAAAATCCCCGGCGGCGCCGAAACGATTCTGTTGGTGGAAGACGAAGAGATGGTGCGCAACCTGGCGGAGAAAATCCTGCTGCGCTACGGCTACCACGTGCTGTCGGCGTCCAGCGGCGGCGACGCATACCTGAAATGCAAAACGCACGACGGGCCGATCGACCTGTTGCTCACCGACGTGATCATGCCCACGATCAACGGCCGGCAATTGTACGAAAACATCAAAGCGGCGCGCCCGGACATCAAAGTGCTGTTCATGTCCGGCTATACCGAGGACGTCATCGCCCACCACGGCGTGCTGGACGAAGACATGCACTTCATCCAAAAACCCTTCACCATCGAAACCCTGGCCCGCAAGGTGCGCCGGACGCTCGACAATTAACCGCTACGCCGGTCATTCCGGCCGGAATTGCAGACGCAACGGCTTTTCCAAACGACATTCGCGCAGCAGGTTTTCGTCGTTCATGATCGCGTCGGTCGGACCGTCGGCCGCGACGGCGCCCTTGTGCAGCACGATGGTGCGCGGGCACAGATCGAGCACGAGGTCCAGGTCGTGCGTGGCGATGATCTTGGTGTGCGTGAAGGTTTTCAGCATTTCGATCAACTGCCGGCGGCCGCGCGGATCGAGGTTGGACGACGGTTCGTCGAGCACCAGGATGTTCGGCGACATCGCCAATACCGTGGCGATCGACGCGGCGCGTTTTTCGCCGCCCGACAACTTGTACGGCGGACGATCGATCAGATGTTCGGCCCCGACCGCCGCCAGCGCCTCGCGCACACGCCGTTGCGCTTCCGCGGGCGGCAGACCCATGTTCAGCGGGCCGAAGGCGACGTCCTCGCCCACCGTGGGCATGAACAGTTGATCGTCCGGATCCTGAAACACCATGCCCACCGTGCGGCGAATCACCGGCAGCGTTTTTTTGTCCAGGTACACGTCGCCGATCAGCAGCGTGCCGGACGCGGGCAGCAGACAGCCGGTGAGGTGTTGCAGCAGCGTCGATTTGCCCGCGCCGTTCGCGCCGACCAGCGCCACCGCCTCGCCGTGCGTGATGCGAAAGGAAACGCCGCGCAACGCCGGCGTGCCGTCCGGATAGGTGAAATGCAGATCGCGCGCCTCGACCAGATGATGGCTCATGACCACAACTCCAGCACCGCCGCGCCCAGCCACCGCGACACGTTCACGCAGCGCAACGCGACGAACAACGACGTCCAGCCCAACACGAAAACGATTTCACGCCCGCCGAACCGCGCCGGCCGCAGCGCGGGCATCGCGCCGGAAAAACCGCGGCAGCTCATCGCCTGATGCACGCGTTGCGCGCGATCGAGCGTGCGCAGCAGCAAATGGCCCGTCAGCGAACCGAACGCGCGCAGGCCCGTTCCCCGGCCGAAGGAACGCAGCGCGCGGGCGCGCACCAGGCGCATCGTTTCTTCGACGAGCACGAACAGGTAGCGATGCAAAAACAGCAACTGCACGACGAACACGCGCGGCACGCCCAGCCGCTGCAGCGCGGTGCACACGTTGTTGAAGCCGGTCACCGCCGCCAGCGCGAGCGCCGCCGCGACCGTCAGCGCGAAGCGCAGCAAAATCGACGCGAAGGAAATCCAGCCGCCGGAAACCTGCCACCAACCGATCGTCAGCAGCGGCTGCCGGTCGATCAGCGGATTGAACATGCCGATCAGCACGGCGAAGGGCGCGGCGAGCAGAATCTTGCGCCACAGCCAGCGACCGGGCACGTTGCCGCCCAGGCACAACGCGACGGGAAAAACGACGAAGGGAATCAGCGCGGAAAGTTCATAGCGATCGAAGGAAACGACCGTCACCAGGAAGGCAAGCGTGGCCAGCAATTTGGCGCGGCCGTCCAGGCGATGCAGCGGCGTGTCTTGCCGCGCCAGCCGGTCCATCGCTCCCAGGTCGAAAAAACGGGAGTCGAGCGCGCCCATGCGCCCTCAGCGCGAGCCGGCGACGACTACCGCGCGACGACGCCGCAACGCCAGCGCGATCAACGCCGCGAGGGTCAGCGTCAGCAAACTGCCGACGAGCCCGGCGACGCTGGTGCCCGCGTTCACAGCCGGCCAGGCTTCGGCCTCTTCCGCCTCGCCCGCCTCCTCGCTCGCGGGGAAACCGTAGTCGGGCAACAGCGCGGTTTTTTCCTGCACGCCGGCCAGCGACTCGTGCACGCCGGCGGCCGGCGCGTCCAGTTCCTCGTGGCCCGAGGTTTTGAACATCGACCACTCCAGGCCGTCGGGCTGTCCCGAAGCGAACCAGGAAAGAATCGCGCCGGTCAACACCGTCGCCACGGCCAGGCCGATGAGCACCTTGCGCTGCGACAACGCGTCCACGGGCTTGGCCTGCGCCGCCGCCGCGACGATCTCCGGACGCGCCTGCCACACGAAGAGCACGACCGCCGCCGTCGCCAGTCCTTCGACGATGCCGATCGCCAGGTGGATCGGCTGCATCAACAACACAAAGGTGGAAAACGGCAGCGCGGTGATGCCCGACAACAACGTTTCGAGCACCACGCCGAACGCGCCCAACTGCAGGCCGACGATCGCCGCGAGCAACGATCCGCCGATGATCCGCCCGCGCGTGGGCGTGGCGGCCGCCAACGGTTTGAAGATCAACGGATAGGCGATGAAACACGAGAAAAAGCCGAGGTTGAAAATGTTGCAGCCCAAGGCCAGCAGGCCGCCGTCGGCGAAAAACAGCGCCTGCACGGTCAGGACCGAGGCCATGGCCAGGAAGGCCGCGTGCGGCCCCAACAGCACCGCGAGGATCAAGCCGCCGCCCAGGTGTCCGCTGGAGCCGGTGGCCGGAATCGTGAAGTTGATCATCTGCGCCGCGAAAACGAACGCGGCGGTCACGCCCATCAGCGGAATTTTCTTGTCGTCCGCTTCCAGCGCCAGCTTGCGCGAACTGTAAGCGATCAGGCCCGCCGTCGCCGCCCACATCGCGCCGCCGACCGCCGGGGAAATCAGAGCATCAGCCATGTGCATATCGCCACCACCTGTATTCGAAGATTGTCGCCGGGGAAAATCGCGTTGCCAATTTCCCGCCTACCGGAACGTATTACGAATTTCATTTTCGTAACACCACACCCGGAACGTGTCAAGGACGCGGAGCGCCGCCCGGCCCGCGCATTGACAGGCCGCGGCGCGCTTGGCAGGCTGAAGCATCTCCCCCAGCGAAGGACGAAACCATGATCAAATCCGCCGATCGGCTTCGCAAACCGCGCGCCAACCCGGAAATCAAGTTTCTGCTGGGCCTCATTCGCGACAAAACGCGGGAACTGCTGCGCGAGAAGGATCACGCCGTGCGCAAGGGCCTCGCGCAGGTGCTCGCCGCCCATCTGGAGGAACTCGCGGCCGAGCCCGAATTTCTCGCCGATTTGATGGACGGCCCCGCGCCCTTGGGCGACGCCTATTTTCGCGCCGACGAGTTCGATCCGAGCCAGGTGACGCTCACCGACGAAACGCCCTTCGAGTACTCCGGCGAAACGGCGGGGCGGTACTTTTTCTTCTCGAATCGCCTGTCGCCGCTGCTGCGCGGCGAAGCGCTGGACCCCTATCACGTCGCCAAGCCCTTCAGCGGCCTGGGGTACTGGAATTACTGCCTGGAGAAAATCTACGCATCGCCCCAGGCGACCGCGGCGCACGTGATGGACGAAGAGGTGTTCGCCAAGGCGCTGGGCCGTCGGCCGGACGGACCGCGTCCCGGCAAGGGCGTGTTTCTCGTGCTCGCCGATCCGCAGGGCCTGCGCGGCGGGCGAATCGCCAAGCTGATCGCCGCCACCGATACGGCACCGGAGGCGATCGCGCTGGCCGATAAACTCGGCGACCTGCTGACCATCCGCTTCGTCGTCGGCAAAGCGGTGTATTGTTTTTTGAATCGATGAACGACCGGACTGTTGCAGGTGACCAAATGAACCATCATGCCCCGCCCGCCTTGCGCCCGCGCACCGTATCGCTGGTGCTGGCCGCGTTGGTGGCCTTCGACCTGATCCTCAGTGGCTGGGGCTTTTTCTTCCCCGAAGCCTGGTACCGGTTTTTTCACGGCGCGCCGTACGTCGATCCGCAAGGCCTGCTGCGCCGTTGCGCCGCCAATTGGACGGCGTTCATGATCGTCCAGGCGATCGCGCTGCTCAGATGGAAACGCGCGCCGTGGTTGCTCGTGCTCGTCGCGGGGTGCCGCCTCGGCGACGCGCTGACCGACGTCACCTGCCTGATTTTCTGCGAAAGCGTCACGGTGTGGGGCGCGATCGGTTTTCCGCTGGCCGGGGTCGGCAATCTGGTCGTCGGCGGGTGGTTGATCCGCCGTTTTCGACGAATGACCGCGGCGGCGCCCCGCGTGACAAAATGAGCCATTGCCATTTCCCGATTTTTGCAATATATACCGGACACCTCCCCATTAAACGACGAGTGGATACATGTCTTTTTTTGCATCGTCGGCCTTACATATATTGACGTTTTGTATTTACTTTCTGCTCGTTTTTTTCCTGCCGGGAATGTTGCTGCTGCGTTTCCAGAAATCAAGAATATTTACTCATGAATATATATTATACAGCATTCTCGCCAGTATCTTCATTGTCGGCTCCATATTTTATTTCGTTTCGATGGTGTTCGGCATTCTGATCAACAACCTGTTTTTCTTCGCCTACCACGTCATCCTGATCGCCCTGGCGATCGTGCTGATCACCCTGATTCCGTTGTGGCGAAAGCGAACCATTTTTCCGTTGTTCACCACCAACCGCTGCCTCAATCGCCGCCAAGCGGCGATGCTCCTTTCGGCAATTGTGCTCGTGGGCGGAGCGTTCACCGCCAACTTCGACGATCGCAATTTTTCGGATTGCATTTACAACGGCACGCTGGTCAATCTGGTCAATCCCTTCACCGAGGATCAGCCGAAAACGGATCGCGAGGGAGCTCTCGACAGCGAACTGCCCAAGAGTCTGCTCAACAACCGGTTGATCGGATTGATCGTCAATCGCGGGCAACGTGAAGGGAACATCATTTTTCTCATTTCCTTCGTGCCGCTCTTCGAGTTGTTCGGTTTCAACCTGGCGTATGTCGTCATTCATGCGCTGTTGTTTTTGGCCACGTTTTCGTTGATCTATCGTCGAAAGGAGAAATTTTACCCGGCGTTGCTGGTCGGTCTGATCGTCGTGTTCAGTCCGATTCTCCTCGCGCGGCACATCGTCGACGAAAACGTCATCGTGCTGCTGACGATGATCGCCTTTATCAACTGGTTGAACGTCCCCAAGCCGTCGCTGACGATGATCGGGATTTTCGCCTCCTGGCTGATCGCCGAAGCGCACGAACTCGCGTTGCCGTTGTTCGTTTACGCCGCAGTCAATTGGAGTCTTTATCGCTGGTCGATTCTCAAGAGCAAGCGGATCTTCATCGTGGCGTTCCTGTTCGGCATTCCGACCATGGTCCATCATATTTTCGCCATGGGCTCGTTGTTCGCCCACGAAAGCTGGGCCGACTTTCCGCCGATAGCCCATTCCATTTTCGGTCATCAATTCACTTACCACGGCCTGCTTAACTGGCCGTTTTTCTCCGAAATGGTGCGCACGCCGTTTACGCCCTTTCCGACTTTCCTGATGTTCCCCGCGTTTGTGATCAAAGAATCCGGCTTCATCCTGGCCGCGCTCGCTTTGGCCGGCGTGGCGATCCTCGTTTATCGTCGCTGGCGGGAAATGCTGCCGTTGGTGGCCATGACCGTGACGATCTTCGCCTACCTGGCCATTCAAGCCAATTGGATGGAGCCGAAAAAAATGGGCGTATCGTTGCACATGGGCGCGTTGTTCGTGCTTGGGTTGGGATATTTTTTCAATAATGTATTATACAAGCCCGACCGCCGACCCCTGCTTATCGCCTTCACGGTTTTCCTGGCCGGCGTCGTTTCCTTCGTCCATCTGTTGCCGCGGCTGGACTTTCCCCTCGATCCGCGCACCGAAACGTATCTGCCGTCGCTTTTATCCGGCGATCCGGTCGAAGATAAAAAGCTCATGGCCGACTATCACAAGATGATCGTTTTCGCCAACACGCAGGAAACGGACGACATCCACCGGTTCGAGCGCAACTACATCACCTCGGTGGATTGGTGGCCGAACCTCGATCACATTCCCAACGCCGCCAACGCGATGGAATACGTTTTTCACCTCAAGGGTTTTTTCACTGATTTTCTTTTTTCCGACTTCGGTTACCACCGGCGCAAGCCGCATCGCGAGATTCTGCGCTCGTTCAACAGCATGATCATCCTGCAGGACAACTACATTAAAATGCAGCACCGGAGCGGTTGCCCGATTTTGCATGTCCCCGACGATTTTTTGCAGGATCCGACGATGCAGTCGCTCGGCGTCGCGCGGGTGAAGATGCCGATGCTCAACAACTGGTTCGACCAACCGCCGATCGCCCTAAGCGCCGACGACGACACGCCGGTCGATCTTATCCTCAAACCCGGCGATCGATACCTGATTCAATCGTTGCGGCCGTCCTTCAACGGCTACTATCGGGTCATCGGCTTGTTCGTTACCGAGGAGCAACTCATTTTCTTCAACATATTTTATCAGCATCGCGACCCGACTCGTTTTCTGGCCTCAAAATTCAACGTGTTCACCACCGAGAACGAGGCGGTGACCTTCCAGGTCGGCTATCCGGTTTTCATCGACATCTCCGAAGTGCGGCGAACGTTCCCGCGACGCATTTACACCTGGGACGGCACGGTGGATCGACGCGGCCGGCTGGCGATGACGCCGCCGCATCACAACAATCGCTGATAGCCCGTCGGCTCGTTTGACGGTCTCCGAGCAGAAACGCTACGATCCGCTCTAACGACAATGACTTGCGGCGGAATGTTTTACCGATGATCGAAATTCGCACCCTACGCGCCTCGACCTGCCTGCTGCAATGGGACGGGAAAACGATCCTGACCGATCCCTGGTTCGCCGGCCACATGCGCGGTCTGCCGGTGTTCGTGCGTCCGTGCCTGTCGCCGGAACAACTGCCGCCGCTCGACCTGGTGCTGGTCAGCCACACGCACAGCGACCATTTCGATCGACGCGCCATGACGCGGTTGCGCTTCCCCTGCCGGCGGCTGATCGGCCCGCCGCAAATCGCCGCGCGCGCCCAGGGCCTGAACGTCGAACATCTGCGAATCATGCGCGACGGCGACGCGCTTGCCGTCGACGATTGGCGCATCCACGCCTATCGCGTCGAGCATTCGGGGTACGAAAACGCGTACGTCGTGACGCACCACGGTCTGTCGCTGCTGTTCGCCGGCGATGCCCGCTACAGCGACGTCTTTGTGCGCATCGGTCAAAATCATCGACCGCAGGCGTCGCTGCTGCCGGTCGGCGGCACGCAAATACTCGGGCGGCGCATCGTGATGGATCCGGCCGACGCCCTGCGCGCGGCGACCGATCTGCAAACGAGCACGGTCGTGCCCATTCATCCCGGCGGCGAGTGGTTGAGCGTGCCGCCGCTGTCGCGTCACCCGGGACGAACGGCGCACCTGGCCGATCTGGCCGCCCGTGCGAACGCGCCCTTCACCGTGGTCGCGACCAAACCGGGCGACACGGTGCGCGTCGACGAAAACGGCCGCCTGCGGGAGGAGACGCGGTGAACGATCAAACGCCGGTCATCCAGGCATGGACGCTGCCGCCGGAATGGCGACCGCCGGTTCCCCTTTTCGCGTTTCACGAAGACACCAACGCCAACGCGGTGTTGATCACGCCCGCCGGTCGTATTTACGCCGTGGCCGAAGAGCGCCTGACGCGCCGCCGTTTTCAGGGCGGCTTTCCGCGCGCCGCTTTGCGTTGGCTGGAAGAAGCGTCCGGGCTGCGCCATAACAAGCAAGCGCTGTTGGTGTTCGGCAACCGCACGCACCTTTTGCCGCGCCTGCTGGGCCGGGCGTTTCCCTCCTTCGAGCACAATCTGTTCGGCCTGCCGCACAAATTGATGCTCGCCTATCACGATCGGTGTTGCCGCTCGCCGCGGTTCGCCGGCGCGATGGAAGCCGTCAGCCGCCTGTTGTTGCGCCTGCGATGGGGCCGACCGGCGGCGATCGTCGACCATCATTTCGCGCACGCCGCCTCCGCCTATTTCACCTCCGGCTGGGACGACGCCTGCGCCGTCACCGTCGACAACTACGGCGACGGTTTCGCCGCGAAAGTGTTTTCCTGCCGCAAGGCGACGATCGAGTTTCGGCGCGGCGTCTCCGCCAAAAATTCGCCCGGACAATTTTACGGCGAGGTCGCGCAACTGGCCGGCATCCATCCGCTGCTGGCCGGCAAGCTGACCGGCATGGCCGCAAGCGGTCGGCCGACCGCGTTGACCGAGATGCAAAATCTTTTCGCGCTGACGCCCGACAAATGCGGCTTTTCCTCGACCTTCGGCTGGCGACGCTCGTCCCAACGCGCGCCCTTCGCCGCGTTGCGCGATGTGCCGGCGGCGGACCTGGCCTCTTCCGCGCAACAACAGTTCGAAGATGCGTTGGTGGCCTTCGTCGACCACGCCGCCGCGGAAACCGGGCATCGGCGCGTCGCGTTGGCCGGCGGTTGTTTCGCCAACGTGCGGGTCAATCAGCGCATCGCCGAATTGCCGCACGTGGACGCGGTGTGGATTCACCCGGCGATGAGCGATCAGGGCATCGCCTTCGGCGCGGCGCTGGCTTATCTGGCCGCGCGGCAAAACGTGCGGCCGTTCCGCCTGGAGCATTTGTTTCTCGGCCCGGAAGACACGACCGAACGAATGCGCGCCGCGTTGGATGAATTTCGCTTGACGTACACGCAGCCGGCGGACATGGCCGCCGAGGCGGCCGCGCTGTTGCACGACGGAAAAATTCTCGCGCGCTTCGACGGTCCGCTGGAATACGGCCTGCGCGCCCTGGGCAACCGCAGCGTGCTGTATCGTCCGCAGGATCCGCAACTGCAATCGATGCTCAACGCCAAACTGCGACGCGCCGCTTACATGCCCTTCGCGCCGGTCGTGCTGGAACCCTACGCGTCATTGTGTTTCGACCGCGTGTGTCCGTCGCTGGAAGCGGCGCGGTTCATGACCATCAGCCTCAACGCCACCGCCTGGATGAAACAACATTGCCCGGGCGTCGTTCATCTCGACGGCACGGTGCGCCCGCAAATTTTGCGCGCCGCCGACAATCCGCCGCTGTACTGTCTGCTCGAGCGGTACCATCGTCTCTCCGGCCTGCCCTGCCTGGTCAACACGAGTTTCAATCTGCATGAGGAGCCGATCGTGGCCACGGCGCGCGACGCCTGCCGCGCCTTCGTCGTCGCCGAATTGGATTACCTGATTCTCGGACCGTTCCTCGCCCGACGCGCATAAATTCCGACCAACGATTTTTAGGCTTGAGGCACGAAATGATGGATGGGATTTAATCGCCCAACGCCTTGCGCACCAGCCGATAAACCAGACGGCCCGCCTGCAACGCCAGACCAAGATGAAAGGTGCGCAACAGCGCCAGAAGAATGTGCGGTCGCAGATAAAAACGGCGCACCAACCGCCGGCGCGCGCGGTCGAGATCGCCGGTCGACAAACCGGGCAAGGCCAGCGACGCTTTGTCCTGACAAAGGGCGGCGAATTTCGTCTCGACCGGCAAACCCTCTTCGCGCGCCTGCGCCAGCAGCGTGGAACCGACGAACGGCGCCGCCGCGTAGACCTGGATGAAATCGAGCTGCAACGACAACGCCAGCTCGGTGGTCGCGCGGATCGACTCGGCCGTGTCGCCGGGCAGCCCCAAAATGAAATGCCCCAGCGTCGTCAGGCCGGCGCGGCGCGCCTGCGCCAACGGTTGACGAAAATCGGTTTGCCGCAACTGTTTGCCGGCCCGTTCCAGCACCGGCGCACTGCCCGACTCCAAACCGAAGCTCACCATCCAACAACCCGCCGCGCGCATCCGGCGCAGCATTTCCTCGTCGACCGTGTCGGTGCGGCTGTTGCACGTCCAGCGGATGCCGGGCGTGTGGCGGATCATCGCGTCGGACAGCGCCAATACAAAGTCGCGCTTGATGGTGAAGGTCTCCGCCCACATGAAAAAATCGTCGACGCCCCACCGCGCCCGATCGTGTCGAATTTCGGCGATAACGTTGTCCACGTCGCGCGGACGCAACCGGTGGCCGTAATATTCGCCGGCCGTGCAAAACGAACAACGATAGGGACACCCGCGCATCGGCGTGAGAATCAGAAAACGCCGGCGGCTGAACGGCAGACGATGCGCGGCGACGTCCACCTTCTCCCAGGCGGGAAACGGCAGCGCGTTCAAATCGTCGATGAACGGCCGGTCGGGATTGCGCCGCTCGGTCGCTTCCTCGCGATAGGACAACCCCGCCACCGCCGCCAAATCGTCATGCCTCGACAGCGCGGCGAGCAATTCCCGAAACGTCTCTTCCGGCTCGTGGCGGATGATGCAATCGACGCAGCGGTGCGCGGTGAGGATCGTCAGGTCCTCCACCGTGGCGTGCACGCCCAGCAGCGCGATCGTCGCCGCCGGCAGCGCGGTTTTGACGGCCTGCGCCAGTTGCAGATCTTCGACGAAGGTGGGCGTGGAAATCGCCAGCACGCACAATTGCGGCGATTGCGCGGTCAAGCGACGCAGCAGCGTTTTCGACGAGAGGCCGTGCACCGGGCAATCGTACAGGTCGACCTCGTGCCCGTCGCGCAAGGCGATCGCGGCCAGGTACGCCAGCGTGACCGGCGGCCACTGCGTCGACCAGATCGCCGAACGCTGCGTGCACCGGCCTTCGCGCACGAACAGCGCGCCGTCGGCCGTCGGACCGTTGATGAGCGCCACTCTCATGAAACATCCGCCTCGTCGTTCAGCGGGTGAAGCGCTGTCGGACGATCGTCGCCAAAATCCGCAATCCGTTGCGCACGCGTTTGAAGCCCGTCGCGCCGGCCAACCGGGCCTTGCGCGTGACCGGCAGTTCCGTGACCGCCACGCCCGCCTTCAACGCCTGACACAACATCTCCGTTTCGATTTCGTATTCGTCGGCCCGCAGGGTCATCTGCTCGACGACCGCCCGCTCGATGATGCGAAAGCCGCTTTGCGAATCGGTGACGCGCGCGCCGAACAGCAGGCTGATCAGGCCGCTCATAAAGCGGTTGCCCCAGTAGTTGGGCCGCGAGATGCCGCCGCGTTCGATGCGGCCGATGAACTTCGAGCCGTTGACGAACCGCGCGCCGTTTTCCGCCGCCGCGCACATCGCCGCCAGGTCGGCCGGATCGTCCTGTCCGTCGCCGTCGATGAACACCAGCGACGCCCCGCGCGCAACGGGAAACGCCTTGCGCAACGCCGCGCCCTTGCCCGCGTTGACGTCCATCGTCAGCAACTGAACGCCCTCGGTCGCCGCGGCGATTTGCGCGGTGCGGTCGGTCGAACCGTCGTCGACCACGATGAGCTGCGCGTCGGGCAACGCGGCGCGCACGCCGGCCAACACGCTTGCCAGCGCGCCCTCTTCGTTGTGGCAGGGAACCAGCACCGTGTAGCGCGTCATATTATGATCTCCATCCGCGCGGGTTCGCGCCGCCAACGCCACGCCTGCAGCGCAAAGATCGTCGCCCAGGAATTGCGGTGCGGCAGCCTCGTCGAGTATCGCACGCCGCCCGCCTCGTCGCCCAACGCCGCCAACCGCGTCAGCCCGGCGTCGATCGGCGCGGCATAACGCGCATCGTCGAGGCACTGCCAGATGCGCACCGCCTGCGCGATCGCATCGGCCGGATAATCGAAGTCGCCGCACGGCGGCCGCCAATTAGGCAGCGCTCCGTCAGGTTGCTGCAACCCGGCGAGGCGGTCGGCGGCCTCGATCAGCAACGGCGCGTACGGTTCGCGCTGCGCCGGCGCGAGCGTCAGCAGGCCTTCGAGCGCGTAGCAATGCGCGTGCAGATAAACCTTCGTGCGCGCCTGATCGACGTGAAAAAAGCCGTCGCGGAAAAAGCGGTCGACGAACAATTCGACCAACCGCGGCAATTCATCGCCCAGCGCGTCGGCCAACGGCGCCAGACACTTGAGCAAGTGCGGGCTGAACGAGGCCGACCAATGACCGCCCGCCGCTTCCGGCGGCCAGACGCTCGCGCGCGTCTTCAACCAGGACACCGCCGTTCGCTTCAACCGCTCCAGCGGCGCGGCCGGCGCGTCGGCGGCGAACGTTTCCCGCCAGGCCTGTAACGCCCGCAGGCAGATCACCGTGTCGAACAAATAGGTCTGCCCGTCGCGCCCGAACCCGGCGCCGTCGCCCAAGGTGCGCAGCAGCGCCCGGGCGATGCGTTCGGCGTGCGCCGCCGGCCACGTCCACGCCTCGTCGCGCCGCCACAGGCACAACAGGTACAGCAAATAGCCCGACGCTTCCGGATAGACGAACGCCGGGCGTTCCCCGTCGAGCCAGGCGTACAACAAACCGTCGGGCGTGCGGATCGTCCCGGCCAACAGCCAGGCCAGGTGACGCGCCTCCGCCGCCGACAGACCGGCCTCGGCCGTCAATTGTTCCTGCAGAGCGGCGGGTGTTTCTTCCGGCGCGCTTTTCGAATTTCCGACTTTCAACTCAACCTCGAAGCAGACTGCGCAGACTCAACCGGGCCGTGCGGAAAAATCCCCGCCAACCGCCGTTGCGCACCGCCGCGCCGACGATGCGTCCTATCGTTCGCGGACGCAAGAAAAACGCCCGCAGTAAATTTCGCTGCCACCACAACATCCGCTCGCGCGAAAAGAGCGGATGCGCCGGCGGCGGATCGACCAGAAACACGTACCGCCGCCAATCGTCCGGCAACTCAACGCCCCGCTCGGCGTACAGCCGTGCCAGGCGCGTGCCCGGATACGGCGTGCAAAACGACACCTGCAAATAATCCGGATCCGCTTGCCAGATCAACTCCCGCGTGCGTTGCAGCGAGCGCTCGGTTTCCGCCGGAGAAAAAAGCATAACGAACGCCATGGAGTCAAGTTTGGCCTCGCGCGTCCAGCGGAAGGCGTCGAGCACCTGTCGCGGCTCGATGCCCTTTTGCAAAAACGCCAGCACGTCCGGATCGCCCGACTCGAGGCCGTACTCGACCTTGAAACAACCGGCGCGCCGCATCAGGCGCAGCAATTCCGGATCGACTTTATCCACGCGCGTCAGGCAAAACCAGCGCGTGCGCGTCGGCGCGGCGAGCAGCGCTTCGCACAAGCGCACCACCCACTCCCGCTCGCTGGTGAACGTATCGTCGATGAAGCCGAACACGCGCGTGCCGTAGCGGGCGCGGCATTCGTCCATCTCCGCGACGATGCTCCGCGGATCGCGCAGGCGCAGACGGCGGCCGAAGGCGAGCCCGACGCTGCAGTAGATGCAGTTTTGCGGACAGCCGCGCGTGCCGACCATGGTGGTGAACCGGTCGCCGTCCGGACTGCGGTAGCGGTGCATGGGCAACAGATGCCGCGCGGGCAAAGGCAGCGCGTCCAGGTCCTCGACCAGGGCCGCGTCGGGCGTGGACGCCGGGCGGCCGTTCTCGTCGCGAAACGAAACGCCCGGGAAATCGCGCCACGCCCGGCCCTCCGCCCACCCCTTGAGCAGCTCGGCCAGGCGCTGGTCGGCTTCGCCGCGCACGATGAGATCCAACGCGGGGAACTTCTCCAACGTCGGCGCGGGGAGGATCGTCGGATGAATGCCGCCCATCATCGTCAACGTTTCCGGCAATTGCCGGCGCACGCTTTCGCACAGCGCGCCCGCCTGATCGACCGTCGGCGTCACCGCCGTCAAGCCGACCACCTGCGGCGCGGCGTGCACGATCCGCGCGACGGTCTGCTCGTCGCTCAGGCGCTCGGCGTTGGCGTCGAGAATCGTCACGGCAATGCCGCATCGTTCCAGACCGGCGGCGAGATAGGCCAGGCCCAGCGGCGGGCCGATCGTCGTCTGCGCCACGCGGCTGATGCGCTGCGCGTAGTGCGGCGCGACAAGCAGAACCCGAATCTCGCCGGTGTGCGCGTTCATTCTCCCCCGACTCTATGCTAGGATGTTTGCACCAAAGTAGATGGTACACTCAATTAATTCAAGCAAAGTCGGCGCGGCGAACGCGGCCGGGCCGAGACGGAGGATCGACCGCCCGTGTCTTGGCTGTTGCCGGTGAGTGCGCCGTTGTTGTTCGTCCTGCCCGGACTGCTGCCCGCGCGCGTGCTGACCGGCCGGCTCCTGTCGTGGCGAACGCTCGCCTGGGCCGTATTTTTCAGCGTTTTGCTGCTGCCCGTGTTCAGCTTCGGCCTGGCGATGGCGCTGCATGTTTCGGTCGGCCCCGCGTTGGTTTACCCGCTGGCCGCCGCACTGGGTCTGGCCGGCGTGCTGTGCCCGCGCCGATTCTGTTCGGGTCGCGACTCATGACAACGTTGGGGATCAACGACGGACACGACGCCGGCGCGTGCCTGCTCGACGCCGGGCGGATCGTCGCCGCCGTCAGCGAGGAACGATTGACCGGGCGCAAACGGCAGGCCGGTTTTCCCCGCGCGGCGATTCGCTATTGCCTGCGCGAAGCGGGCCTCGACGCGCACGACGTGCGCCGGGTGTTGGTCGCCGAACGCAGCGGCCGCGCGCTGCATCGCCTGCTGGATCGCCGCTATCGCCGAACCGACCCGTGCCTGCCGATGAACCGCCGCGCCAATCGCCTGAGCATGATCTGGCAAAACGCCGTGGCGCAACGGCCGCCGTTGGCCGCGATGGAACAACGATTGTCGATTTGCGCCTTGCGCCGGAGCCTGCGCGAAGCGGGCATTTTCGTTGCGCCGGAATTGATCGACCATCATCGGGCTCACGCGCTGGGCGCGGCCTGTTGTTCCGGCTTCGCCGACGCGCTGGTCGTCACGATGGACGCGTTCGGCGACGGCCGCAGCGCGACCGTGTGGCAGTGGCGCGAATCGGCGCTCACGCCGCTACGGGCGACCGCGTATCCGCACAGCCTGGCGCTGCTGTACGGCCTGACGACCGCGCACCTGGGGTTCGTCGAGGGCGACGAAGGCAAAACCGCCGGGCTGGCCGCGCTGGGAAATCCCGAAGCGACCGAGCCGATCTTCGCCGCGCTGCTCATGGACGCAGACGAGGAAATCCGCTTTCGCCGCTTTCCTTCCTACGCCCGGCTGCACTACGCCTTGGCCGGATTTTCCGCCGCAGACGTCGCCGCCGGTTTGCAGCAATGCCTCGAACGGCGCGTCGCACGGTTCGTTTCCCACTGGCTCGCCCGTAGCGGCGCGCGCCGGTTGTGCCTGGCCGGCGGTTTGTTCGCCAACGTGAAACTCAACCAGGTCACGGCCGAAAGCGGCGCGGTCGACGACCTGTTCGTGTTCGCGCACATGGGCGACGGCGGCCTGTGCGTGGGCGCGGCGCTGGCCGGGGACGAGCCGTTGCCGCACGCGGCGCTCTTCGATCCGTTTTTAGGGCCCGCCGCGCGGGAGTTGACCGCCGCCGACGCCCAACGATCTGACTCGCACCTGCTGCCGTTGGATGATGCGACTTGTGAATTGCTGGCCGAGTTGCTCGCACGCGGCGAAGCGATCGGACTGGTCAACGGCCGCCTGGAATTCGGTCCGCGCGCGCTGGGCCATCGGTCGATTTTGTTTTCCGCGCAGCATCCGGCCACGGCGCAACAGGTGAGCGAGATGCTGGGCCGGCCCGCGATCATGCCCTTCGCGCCGGTCGTGCGCGCCGCCGAGATCGGCGATACGACCGCGAATCCTTTGTGGACCGCGCTGCGGTTCATGACCGCGACCGTCACCGCGCGCGCCGGTCTGGCCGAGCGCTTTCCCGTCGCCGTGCACGCCGACGGCAGCATGCGCCTGCAAACGGTCGACGCCGAAGGGGCGCCGCAACTCGAGCGTCTGCTGCGCGCGTACGGACGGCGCGTGCAGCCGGGTTTGTTGATCAACACCAGCTTCAACCGGCACACCGCGCCGATCGTCGCCGACACGGAAGCGGCGGTGGAACTGTATCGGCAGACGCCGCTGGCCGCGCTGGTCGGCGGCGCGACGTGTCTGGTCAAACACGGGCGGGAGGCGCAATGAAAAAAGCGCTGCCCGTGCTGCTGACCGTCGCGATTTTCGTGTTTTACTTTTTCCATTTCGTCGGCATCGGCGTGGATTACTGGGACACCTACATCGCCGCGCCGGCCACCTTCATCGCCGGACAACCGGCGGTGTTCGTCGATCAGCGGGGCCAGGCGAAATACGCCACCGCGCCGCGTCGCGGGCTGCCCGCCGATCTGGTCGACAAACAGACCTTCGGCATCGTTTCGCAGGACCAGCGCATCGGCGCGGGGGTGACCTTCGCGATCGCCTACCTGGCCTGGGGCGTGCTGGGCTTTCGCCTGTTGTACGCCGGGTTCGGCGCGATGACGTTCCTGCTTTCCTTCGCCGTCGGCCGTCGCTTGTGGCCGCGCCGGGAAGCGGCGGTGGGCTTGGGTCTGCTCGTCGCGCTCAATCCGCTGATGCTGGCGATGGACCGGCTCAACGCCAACTTCATCGCCGTGCCGATTCTCATGGGCCTGCTCGCGCTGCTGTTGGAAAAGCCGTCGCGGTGGTTGCTGGCCGGGCTCGTCTACGGCGCGCTGGGCGGCATCCGCAACGAGGCGATCGTGCTGGCGCCCGCGCTGGCGCTGTACGCCCTGCCCACGCGCGAAGGGCGGCGCGGGTTGGCGCTGATGGCCGCCGGCGCCGTGCCGACGATCGCGCCCTACCTGGCGTGGAACAAATTCGCTTTCGGCAAGTGTCTCATTCATTCGTCGCAGTACGACTCGTTCGTCGGCTTCCGGCCGGAGTTCGCGCATCGTCTGTTCGGTTGGCAGTTCAAAATCAACGGGCTGTTCAATTGGCCGTTTCACGATCACCTGGTGCGCACGCCGCATTATCCGTTCCCCACGTACTGGACGCTGCCGCTGGTGCTGATCCTCTGTTTCGGCGCCGCGTTGAGCGCCGCGATGATCGTCGGGTGGATCGCCCAATGGCGCGCCGACCGCCGCCTGAGCGGCCTGCTGACCGGCTGGATCGTCTGCGGCCTGGGCCTGTTTCTGTTCCAGGAGAATTGGGAGGAGCCCAAAACCACCTTCGCCGCGCTGGTCATCGGCCCGCTGGCGGTGCTGGCGGTGCGGGGCGTGGCGTGGCTCGTCGAAGGAGCGCGCGACAAACGCCGGTGGCTCGTCTTCGCCGGCGCGTTGCTGATCGTGGAGGGTTTCGTGTTCAGCGCGCGGCTGTTGGACGTGCCGGTCGACGAGCGCTGGTACGAGCGCTTCCCCAAGGCGAAGGTCGAAGCGGCGACGATCGGCTGCCTGAGCGACGAGCAGCGGCGCGAGTGGATGTTCTTCCACACCGACGAGTGCGCCGCCGAACTGGCCGAACAACGGCGCAAGCTCACCGGCGGCGCGCTCTGGCCGCGCCTGTACTATCCGCTGCCCCGGCCCGAGGTCGACCTACGCGCCGAATGGCTGCGACGCGAGCCGCCCATCTTCGATGTCTGGGATCACATTTACGGTTACTGACGAGTGCGTCTCACCCGGGTGAGCACGTCGCCCATGTACTTCACCTGAAAACGCAGCAGCGGCCGGTAGCGCGGGGCGAAAATCGCCGCCAGGGCGGTCCAGCCAAGGAAGAACAGGTGCGCGCCGATCAACAACGGCGCCCCGATCGCCCGCGGCAACGGGAGACGTTTCGTCACGCGATCGTCCGGTTCGTTCATGTCTGCCCCTCGCCGGATTGCGTCAGCCATTCGCGTCCCCGAGCCAGTTTTTCGTCGAAAAACCGCGCGACCGCCTCTTGCTCGTGCACGGGCGGCGTGCCGCATAACAACAACGGCAGATAATACAACTCGCCGGGCCGGCACTTGGGTTGAATGCCGAGAAAACGATCGCCGAGGCGCACGCCCA
Source organism: bacterium (assembly GCA_036725605.1). Lineage (GTDB taxonomy): Bacteria > Lernaellota > Lernaellaia > Lernaellales > Lernaellaceae > CALBTQ01. Next base: position 36,104 of record DAIMDW010000008.1, on the reverse strand, counting down.
GGCGCAGGCCGAGGCGGCGCAACTCGCGAATCGACTCCGCGCGCGATTGCTCGTACACCGGCTGAAAATATTCGATGCCGAACTCCCGATAAAACGCGCCCACGCGCTCCAGGCTCAGCGGCATTTGCTCGACCATCTCGCCGGTCGCCGACGACGATCCGTCCGCCACGCGCCGGACGCCCGTTTCGCGGCAATAGCGCACCGTGTGCAAATGCATCGCCAGCTTGCAGCCCAGGCACCAGACGAATCCCGAACCATAGCGCGCGTAATTATCCGCGAGCCGATCGACCACCAGTTCTTCGAAGAGTTCCCGCACGGAAACGATGGCGTGGGAAAAGCGCCCCGGGAACATCCGCGACAGTTCGGCGACGCGGCGGCGCGTGCGCGCCAGATGATAGTGCCCGTACCCGTTGCCGTAGGTGAGCAGGTCGACCCGTGCGAAATCGGCGGCCAGACGAACGGCGGCCAGCGTGGAATCCACGCCGCCGGAAAACAGCAGAACCGTTCGTTTCGGATCGGACGAAGTCATTTTTCTCCGTTTCGCGGATCGGCCATCGCCTGGTCTGCTAACGTTTATCCGCGTATTTCATCGAAATATCAAGGTGTGTTATCAAACGATGCGGGGCGGTGCCGCGACTGAACGAACTTCTTGCCCTGGTAGAGTTATTTTCTTAATGATACGGATGATCGGCAAAACCGTCGAAAAATAGCAGAACGCACATTTGAGAGGTTGCGATTTCGTAAATAAATATTATAAAAAATATAATCAAGCGATCATTTAGAAGTTCCGATAAAATATGTGGTTCCGGATGGGGAGGGTATATTGAAAATCGAACAATTTTGTATCGATTCTTCGGGGCATTGGCTTCCCGAATCGACCGACACTTTGGGTTCGCAAGCCCAGTTGGTGTTGGTTTTCGGCGGCACGCCACTCATCAAACAAGAAGCGAATATTCAGCAAATTCATGAGCGATATCCGAACGCTATCATCGGCGGTTGCTCCACCGCCGGGGAAATCTGCAACACCCAGGTCAACGACGACTCGATGGTCGTCACCGCTGTTTACTTCGAACACACCCGCGTGCAAAGCGCTTTTGTCGAAATTCACAACATCGAAAGCAGCCATCAGGCCGGGAGCGAACTGGCCCGCCTGTTGGACCATCAGGACCTGGCCCACGTTTTTGTTCTCTCCGACGGCCTGCTGATCAACGGCAGCGACCTGGTCGGCGGTCTGGTGGAGGAACTGCCGCCCCACGTGACCGTCACCGGCGGCTTGTCCGGCGACGGACCGCGTTTTCAGGAAACGTGGGTCGTGCGCGGCGCCAAGGCCGAACAACACATCGTCAGCGCCGTGGGTTTTTACGGCGACCGGTTGGAAGTCGGCTACGGTTCGCTCGGCGGTTGGGACCCCTTCGGACCGGAGCGGATCATCACCCGTTCGAAGGGGAACATCCTCTACGAACTGGGGGGGAAATCGGCGCTGGAATTGTACAAGCGCTACCTCGGCGATCATGCCAAGGGGTTGCCGGCCGCGGGCCTGCGCTTCCCGCTGAGCATCCGCACCGGCGAGCCGGGCAGCGGCGTGGTGCGCACCATCCTCTCGGTCAACGAGGACGACCAAAGCATGATCTTCGCCGGCGACGTGCCGGAAGGCGCTTACGCGCGCTTCATGAAGGCCAACTACGACCGGCTCATCGACGGGGCGATGGGCGCGGCGAAAACGAGTCTGTCCAATTTCGGGGTCACCTCTCCGGAACTGGCGATCCTGATCAGTTGCGTCGGCCGGAAAATGGTTCTGGCGCAACGCGTGGAAGAAGAAGTTGAGGGTGTGCGGGAGATCCTGGGTGAGCATGTGAAAATGACCGGCTTTTACTCCTATGGTGAAATCTCGCCGTTTGCGCCGGAAGCGAAATGCGAACTGCACAATCAGACGATGACGATTACCATTCTCGGGGAAAAGTAGTTGACGGTTTCCAATTTTCATAACCTGCTGCGCCGGCAAATAAAACGGCACATGCCCGATTTGATTGCGCTCCCCGACGAGTGCCATTCGTTTTTGCAGGCGGTCAACGACGCGTATCATCAATTCGACGACGACCGCAACATGCTCGAACGGTCGCTGGAATTGAGCTCCCAGGAATTGTTGGAAGCCAACTCGGAACTGCGAGCGATTTTCCAGGCCATGCCCGATCTACTGCTGCGGTTGGACGAGCACGGGATCATTCTCGACTTCAAAGGAGGCCGCGCCGAGGATTTTTTCAACGTACCGAAACAAATTATCGGCAAGAGCGTTTTCGCCGTGCCGGATTTCGAGGTGTCGCAAAAATTTCGCGACGCCATCGCCAAGGTCCTGGATACCAAATCCATCGCCAGCATTGAATATTCGTTGACCCGGAGAGGGCAGACCAACCATTATGAAGCGCGCTTGCTGCCCCTGCCCAACAATCAGATCGTCGCCATCATCCAGAACATCAACACGCACAAGCAGGCCGAATGGGAAAAGAGCGCTCAGTTGGAGCGGGTCAAACGACAGCAGGCGGCCATCGTGCAACTGGCGACCAGCGAGTCGCTGGGATCCGGCGAGTTGCAGGAAGCGTTTCGAACGATCACCGAAACCACCGCCGACGCGCTGCATATCGACCGCGTGGGCATCTGGCTGTTCAACCCGGAACGCAGCGAAATTTGCTGCCACGATCTTTTTTACCGCGCCGACCGCAGCCATCGGGAAGGCATCGTGCAGCAGGTCGCCGATTTTCCCCGCTACTTCGAAACGCTGGTGAAAAGCCGAGTGATCGACGCCACGGACTGCCGCAACGATCCGCGCACCGACGAATTCACCGATCATTATTACATCCCCTTCGGCATCACCTCGCTGCTGGACGCGACCATCCGCATTCGCGGCGACGTGGTGGGCGTCATCTGCCACGAGCACATCGGTGAACCGCGGCGTTTCTGGCAGGACGAGGTCGCCTTCACCGGCCAGGTGGCCGACCAGGTGGCGCAGGCGATGCTGGCCGCCGAACGCAAAAAAGCCAAAGAGGAAAGAAGCCGCCTGCAGGAACAGCTTTACCAATCGCAAAAAATGGAGGCGATCGGGCGGCTGGCCGGCGGCGTGGCGCACGACTTCAACAACATTCTCACCGCCATCCGCGGATTTTCAGATCTGCTGCTGTACAAACTGGACGACAGCAATCCGCTGCGCAAGGACGTCAACCAGATCGTCTACGCGGCCGACACCGCCGCTTCGCTGACCGCGCAGTTGCTGGCCTTCTCGCGCAAGCAGGTGATCTCCCCCAAGGTGCTCAACCTCAACGAGGTCATCGCCGGATCGCAGAAGATGTTGCAGCGCATCATCGGCGAGAACATTCACTTCACCTACGAACCGGGAAACGATCTGTGGTTCACCAAGGCCGACCCGGGGCAATTGAACCAGGCGTTGATCAATCTGGTGGTCAATGCGCGACAGGCGATGGAGGACGTCGGCCGGCTGTCGTTGTCCTCGCACAACGTCACCGTCGGCGAGCAGCGCTGCCAATCGTGCTCCTCGGTGTTCAACGGCGATTTCGTCGTCGTCGAGGTAAGCGACACCGGTTCGGGCATGAGCGATGAAACCGTGCAGATGATTTTCGAGCCCTTTTTCACTTCCAAGCCGATCGAAAAAGGCACCGGCCTGGGCCTGGCCACGGTGCACGGCATCGTCCATCAATGCGGCGGGCACATCGAAGTCGTCTCCCAACTCGGCGTCGGCACGACCTTCCGCCTCTTCTTCCCCAAAATGGAGCAGCCCGCCGTCGAGCCGGAGAAAAAGGAGAACGGCAAATCGCCCACCGGCAACGAAACCATCCTGCTCGTCGAAGATCAGGATATCGTCCGCCGCCTGACCAAACGCCTGCTGACCATGCACGGCTACCACGTGCTCGAGGCCAGCGACGGCCCCGAGGCGCTGTACATCTGCAACGGCTATCCGGAAAAAATCCACCTACTGCTGACCGACGTCATTATGCCCAAAATGAACGGGCACGACCTGTCGGTTCATTTGAAGAAAATCCTGCCGGACCTCGACGTGATTTTCATGTCCGGTTACACCGAAGACACCATCGGCGTGCACGGCGTGCTGGAGGAAGGCATCAACTTCCTGCAAAAGCCCTTCCAGGGCGAAGACCTCGCGCGCAAGGTGCGCGACGTGCTCGATCATCGTTCGTCCTAAGCGCCCGCGCATATTCCCCCTGACAATATCTTGTTGCGTTACACCATTTTCCTGACATCCGAATTGGGACACCCGGAGCCGACAAGCCCCGCAGGGGCGATTGGTCAGTAGCGAAGGGCGAAGCCCGGGAATTCGCGGCCTGTCCGGATCATCAAACCCCTGACAAGGGGTGAAGGAATCTTTGATAAGCCATTCTGCCGGCGGCGAGCATCACCGTCACCCCTTTGGGGTTTGGTGAAATTTGCTCCATCTGACGCCAGGGCTAAAAGAGACTGTCGATAAATGCGCCGACAGGCGACAAACAGCCCCGTCAGGGGCGACAGAGGGTAGCCCGGTGCGTGAGGCCCCATTTCCCCCAAGCCCCGTCAGGGGCGGCGGACGCACTCTCATATAAAACGAGAAAATCGACAGTCTCTAAAAGCCCTTCGCTATTGACCTGCGCCCTACGGGCTTGAAGATCCCACACCGCAATCAATATTAAAATAGGGCGCACGGAAGTCGGGTGTACCGATTCCCCCTGACGATATCTTGAAGATTGTGTTACACCATTTTTATCGGCGATAACGACGGATGGGGAGTCGCGATGAAACTGCTGATCGTCAGCCCCGCGCAAAAACAGAACGACGGCACGCCGCTGCGCGTGAAGAAGGCCTTTCTCATTCCGCTCTCGGTGTACCTGCTGGCGGGCCTGACGCCGCGCGAATGGGACATCCGCCTGATCAACGACTACACCGACGACATCCCCTTCGACGAGCATTTCGATCTGGTGGGCATCACCGCCACCACGCTGCATTCGGCGCGCGGCTACGAGATCGCCGAACGCTTCCGCCAACGCGGCACGAAAGTGGTGATGGGCGGATTTCATCCGACGCTGTTTCCGCAGGAAGCGCAGGAGCGCTGCGACGCGATCGTCTGCGGCGAGGCGGAACTGGTGTGGCCACAGGTGCTCGACGACGCGCTGAACGACCGGTTGCAGAAGGTTTACCGCGCCGACCGCTTCTGCGATCTGGTCGACCAGCCGGTGCCGCGCTACGACCTGATCGACCAGAGCAAGTACATCAACAACGTGTTCGCGGTCGAGTATTCGCGCGGCTGCCCCTACAATTGCGAGTACTGCTCGGTCACGCAATTTTACGGCAACAAGTACCGCTTCCGCCCGCCGGCCGAGGTCGTGCGCGACATCCGGGCCAGCAAGCAACGGTTCATCGGCTTCGTCGACGACAACATCGCCGGCATTCTGCCCAAGTCGGCCGAGTTGTTCGAGGCGCTTGTTCCACAGAAAATTTTCTGGATGAGCCAGGTGTCCATTCGCCTCGCCGACGACGAACGCGTACTCGCCTTGTCGGCGCGCTCCGGTTTCCGCTACGCGATCATCGGCCTGGAAACGCTGGATCCGCGCAACCTCGCCGAGGTCGGCAAAAAGAACGTCAACCACGTCGAAGAGTACGTGGCCAAAACCAAGCTGTTCAAGAAACACGGCATCACCGTGTGCGCCAATCTGATGTTCGGTTTCGACCACGACACGCCGGAGACCTTCGACAAAACGTACCACTTCCTGGTGAAGAACCGCTTCATCCCCAATCCGTACATCATCACGCCCTACCCCGGCACGCGCCTGCACGAGCGCATGAAGGCCGACGGGCGCGTGTTGCACCACGACTATTGGAAGTACACGTCGTACCAGACGGTCTTTGCCCCGAAGCACTTCACGCCCGAGCAGTTGAACGCGCTGTTTTTGAAATTTTACGGCGACAGTTTTTCGCTGGGCAATTCCCTCAAGCGCTTCTTCCACATGCTGCGCTTCAAGTTCGGCTTCGGCCAGTTCATGACGCAACTGGCGCTGCTGATCAACAGTCTGGTCGTGCGCAAAAACGTGAAGAAGGGCATTCTGCCGTATTATTGAGGCGCGCTCACCAGGTCGTCGGCCAGCGTCCGCGCACGGCCCGCCCGACGTTCAACCCGACGATCAGCGCCGCGAGGCGGATCGCGAAGTCTTCCTTGAAGTTGCTCCAGCGCATCGTCGGCAGCGTCCGCCGCCAGTTGTTCTGGAAGTTGAACATCCGCTGCGCCAGCTTGAAGTACAACTCGTTCTGTTTTTCCGGCGACCAGTTTTTCGGCTGAAACACCGTCTCGTACGAGGTGTAGCGGTTCCAGTCGTAGGTGAGGATGCGCCCCTGCTCGTGCATGCGGTCGTAGAGCTTGGTGCCGGGGATCGGCGTGAGGATGTACAAAAACGGAATGAGCTTGTTGCGCTCCAGAAACCGCGCCGTCTCTTCGTAATGCTCCTCGGTCTCCGTGTCGAAACCGAACATCATGTTCGCCCCGACCATCACCCCGCGCTTCTGAAACTCGCGGATGCGGCGCTCGAACTCGGCCACCTGGTTGATGTTGCGGTGCACCTCGGCCAGCGCCTCGGGGTGAATCGACTCCACACCGATCCAGCAGAAGCGCAGTCCGCTTTTTACCGCCAGGTCCAACAGCTCCGGATCGTCCGCCAGGTACATCGTCGATTGCGCCATCCAGCGCACGTCGAGTTTGCACAGCTCGGTAAACAGCTCGCGCGCATGCTCGCGGTTGCCGCTGATGTTGTCGTCGACGAAAGCCAGGTAGCGGCTGCCGGTCGCCTTGGCGTCGCGCACCACGTCGCCGATCGGCCGCAGGCGATGCTGCCCGCCGTGAAACTGCGTGACCGCGCAATAGTCGCAGCGATGCGGACAACCGCGCGACGACTCGATGGGATACACCTCGACCTTGTACAGCTTCTGGTCGATCAGATCGTAGCGCGGCCGCGCCAACTGCGTCAGGTCGGGATGCCGCTCGGCCACGTATCGTTCCTGCAACGTACCGGCCAGAAAATCGTCGAGCACCTGCGGCCACACCTCGTCGGATTCGCCCATGACCAGCGCGTCGCAATGCGGCGCCACTTCCTCGGGCATCGCCGTCGCGTGGAAACCGCCCATGACCACCTTCGTGCCGCGCCGCCGAAACGCATCGCCGATTTCGTACGCGCGCCGCGTCGTCGCGATCAACGTGGTCACCGCCACCAGATCCGCGTCCAGCCGCGTCGGATCGGCCGCCTCGACGTAGTCGTTGACGATGCGCACGTCCCAATCCTTTTCCTTGGCGTAACCGGCCAGCAGCGGCAGATTGAGATTCAGACAAACCGACGCTTTGTTGCGCCGCACCGGCAAGCCCTCGCGGTCGTATTGCGTGGGCAGAATCAGCAGAAGCTTCTTCTTCATTTTTCAAACTCCGATACGCAAAGAATCATCGCCATTCCGCATTATCAACATCCGCAGCCGTCGTCGTCGTCATCGTCGTCATCGTCGTCGTCCGCCTCGTCGTCGTCATCATCCGCTTCATCGTCGTCGATCGTATCGTCATCGGTCGTGTCGTCATCGGTCGTATCGTCATCCGTCGTGTCGTCGTCGGTTGTGTCATCGTCGACCGGCGGCATGGCGAACAGGTCGGCGAAGTCGTGCCAGTACTCGGTCTGCAACGGGGCGGGGCCGCTGTCGTCGGCGGTTTTCAGCGCCAGCCGCATGGTGTCGGGCGCCATGATCGACGATTGTTGCGAAGTGAAGATATCCGAATCCAGTTGCAGTTGTTCGAGGTAGTCCCACAGGTTGACGAAGCTCAGCGAGCGCGCGTATTCCTCGTTGATCAACTGCGTCGCCTTCGCCAGCCGCTCGTACGCCGCGTCGCCCGGTTGCGGCGCGGGCATCAGCATGTACTCGTAATTGAGCGTGACCAGCACGTCCGGCGCGAGATTCGCATCGTCCTCGACGTAGCGCATGGCCCGCGTTTCGTTGTTGATCTCCAGCGCGGCGGTCGGCGGATCGCTGCGGTCGCTGGGCCCGAACACCTGGTAGATCGACGCGGAAAAGTGATTAACTCCCACAAAATAATCGAAGTAGTCGTCGATCGTGTCTTCCTGGTCGCCGTTGAAATCGCGCGTCGCCAGCGCCTTGCGCGCCAGCCACGGCCCGGGCTCGGGCAGCGGATCGAGGTTCATTTCCTCGACCGGAATGATGTAGCGCCCCTTGTTGATCACCACGCCGATGCCCGCCGCGTTCATTCCGGCCACCACGCCCGGCGAGCCCGCGAACGACAACGAAACGAACGGCATCTGGTTCGGATCGTCGGGCGTATAGGCGATGATGATCGAGCTTTTGCCGGCCAGCCACGGATCCTCTTCCTCTTTGGCGTAGTCGGTGTTGTGCGCGACGACCAGCGCGCCGTTGAGTTCCGGCACGTCGTCGGTCACGCTGTCAAAGCCGATCACCGTGGCGCAAAACAGGCTGTTGAGGTCGGCCAGACCGAACAAGGTGAGCAGATCGTCGCGGTCGAAATCGCGTTCCAAAACCTCGACGTACGGATCCACGCCCGCGTCGATCATCCCGTCGTACATGCCCTGCAGTTCGTCGAGCAGTTCCGGCTCGAAATAGAAGTGCGTCGTGATGAACCAGCGCGCCCAGCGGTACAGCCACGGCCCCGCGCCCTCCGGCGGGAAGGTGTAGACGGTCATCATCGCCATGATTTCCGGCCCGAGAAAATAACCGTGCGCGTAGCCCATTTCGTAGTTGTCGCCCCACACGTGCAGCACGCGTTGGCCGTTGTCGTCGTACAGCATGCCGTTGACCGCGAAGGCGCAAACGGGAAAAGTGAGCAGAACGAGAAGCGCGATTAACTGTAAGGCGTGTCGTTGCATGATCGTCCACCATCGTCGGTTGCGCTTTCATCATAATGTCGCCGGCAACAAGGGTCAATTACTTATTTTAGTTTTCCATTTTCGTCTGGCGGCCCGGCGGGCATTTGGCGTATGGTGAAAAACACCTTGGCGCGGGATGACGAATCGTGAATCAAAAACCCAAACTGCTGCTGATCGAACCTTCGCGGCTGGACGCCGTACAGCAACCGGTGCGCATCGCCCGCGAAGGCATGCGCACCCTCACCCTGCCCTACCTGGCCGGCCTCACGCCGCCGGAGTGGGACGTGCAAATTCAGATCGACGCGCTGCACCCGGTCACCGGCGAAGAAGCCGCCGACCTGGTCGCGCTGACCGTGCTTACCCAGCGCGCGCCGCGGGCCTACCAGGTGGCCGATCGTTTCCGCGCGCGCGGCGTGCCGGTCGTGCTGGGCGGCGTGCACGTAACGCTCAATCCCGCCGAAGCCGCCGCGCACGCCGACGCCATCGTCATCGGCGAGGCCGACGATCTGTGGCCGCAAATCCTGCGCGACGCGCAAGCCGGCGTGCTGCAATCGCGTTATCGTGCCGACGCGCTGCATTGCCTGGAAAACCTCGCCGCGCCGCGTTTCGATCTGATCACCAACAACAAGTACTTCACGCTGCTGCGCCCGGTGCAGACCACGCGCGGCTGCCCGCACCGCTGCGATTTTTGCACGGTCACCAGCATCTACGGGCACAGCTACCGCCATCGCCCGGTGGCCGAAGTAATCGAGGACATCAAAGCCATTCGCCGCACGAGCCGCTACGTGTTTTTCGTCGACGACAACCTGGCCGCCGACGCCGAGTACGCCGCCGCGCTGTTCGAGGCGATGATTCCGCTCAAGGTGTCCTGGTCGGCGCAGTTGAATCTGCAATTCGCCGAAAACGAAAAGCTGCTCGCCCTCGCCGCGCGCAGCGGTTTTCAGATGGCCGTGTGCGGCATCGAGAACGTCAGCGAACAAAACCTGGCCTCGGTGCACAAGGCGCACGTCAACAAGCCCGCGCGCTACGGCGAACTGATCGCGCGCTACCGCCGCGCCGGCGTGCTCGTGCTGGCGGGGATGATCGTCGGGTTCGACACCGACACCGAAGCGACCGTCGCCGAGAACGTCGCGTTCATGCGGCGCGAAAAAATTCCGATGATCTCGTTGTACATCCTCACGCCGTTCCCCGGCACGCCGCTGTTCGCGCGGCTGGACGCCGAAGGCCGCCTGCTTACGCGCGAATGGTCGCGCTACGACAGCTACACCTGCGTGTATCGCCCGGCGCACATGACGCCCGAGCGGCTGACCGAATTGTTCTGGGATGCCTATCGGCAGATCACCACCGTGCCCGCGGTGCTGCGCCGTTTTTCGCCGCCGCCGTTGCCGCGCTGCCGTTCGTTCTTCCCCGACCTGACGGCGATCAGCCTCGTTTTCGCCAACAACCTGCTGCTGTTTCGCCGCGACGTGCGCCGGCAATTGCCGCCGCAGGTGTGATCAATCGGCGCTGGTCAGCGCGCCGTACAGCCACGCGCCGACCAGGGGCAGCCGGCCCGCCGCCAGCACCGCCTCCAACAGATACCCGCGTTCGAGCAGCGCCGACATTTTCAGATGCTTCAACAAACGCGGCAGAAATTCCTCGCGCCAACGCGCGTCGTAGGCCGCCAGGCCGCCGCTTTGCAGACACTCCGCCGCGATCCGCGCGCCCCACATCGCGTACAAAATTCCCTCGCCGGTGAACGGATCGACGTGCCCGGCCGCGTCGCCGATCACGCACCAATCGTCGCCGCCCAGCTTCGCCGCGAACGCCGCTTCACTCGACGCCTGCGGCAGCAGCCAACCGCGAATCGACGGCGAATGCCCCGGCGCCTGCTCGTTTATCAGCCGTTGCAGCAGCACTCGCCAATCGCCCTTGCGCGCGTCGGGCATGCCCACGCCCAGCGACGATTTTTCCTTGCGGTTGAAGATCCAGGCGTAGCCGCGCCGGTCGCCGAAAAATTGCAGCAACGCCGAGGGCGGATCGAGCCGCTCGACCAACGCATGCGCGCCGAAGGCCAGGTGCGCGCGGGGGATCGGTCCCAGCAGTGCACGCCGCACCGGCGAAAACACGCCGTCCGCGCCGATCAACGTTTTGGCCCGCACCGCACCCGCGCTCGTCGTCACGCGCCAGCCGTCGGCTTGCTTTTCGACCGCCAACACCTTTTGCGCCTCGTGCCGCGCGCCCGCGTCCACCGCCCGCGCCAGCAGTTGCGCGTCGAGAATCGCGCGGTCGATGGCGAAGGTGTTGCCGCCGCCCTCAACGACCGTGACGCGTCCGGCGGGACTGACCAGCCGCAGGCGCGTGCCGGATTTCCCCAGCGCCGCCAGTTCGTCGAGTTCGGGGAACATCGTTCGCGCGCGCGCGCTGATGCCGCCGCCGCAGGGTTTTTCGCGCGGATGGCTGTGATCGAACACAACGACGTTCGCGCCGGCCTGCGCCAGGCGATGCGCGACGGTCGCTCCGGCCGGACCGGCCCCGACGATCGCGGCGTCGAACATCCGCTCAGTCATCGGTGCGTCCCTTGTGCGCCAGCCCGCCCGGTTTGAAATTGCGCCAGAAATGCAGCAGCACCCAGCCCACCGGGCCGATCGCGCCCACGGCCACGCCGTGCCACAGCACGCCGGTCAACGCGCACACGACAAAACCGGGGATGAGCGGCAGGTAGATGAAATTGTTCGTCAGCCCCTCGCGCCAACTGAACGCGCCGCTTTGTCGTTCCGGCCGATACGCCGTGCAGCGCCAGCCCAAACGCGGCACGTTGTCGATGAAGCGCCGGTACGGCTCGCCGAGTTGCGCCAGCAGCCGCTCCTGCTCGAAGGCGATGATGCGCGGATAGATCAACGCCAGCAGCAGCCAGACGAGGATCGTCCCCGGCCACGGCACGACCAGCCCCATGCCCGCCAGCGTGAGGATGTCCGAGAGGTAGATCGGATTGCGCACGTGGCCGTAAGGTCCGGCGGTGAGCAGTTCGTCGTCGCGCACGTGCACCGACATCATCCGCGCGCCGCCCAGGATGCCGCCGGCCCAGATGCGCAGGACGCCGCTGAGCAGATTGAGCAAGGCGAGCAGCAGGTACGCGCCGCGCACGATCGTCTCTTCGGGACCGACCAACCGCGCGCAGGCGCGCACCGCGTGCACCGGCGTGAAGAGGAAAAACACGAAGCCGACGCCGCCGATCAGCGAGGCCAGCTCGACGCGCCGCCGGAAGTACCAGGGTTCGGGACGTGGCGTGACGGCGCTCATGGCGGGTAATCCAGGCCGAGGCGATGGTTGTGGCGAAAGCCGATGTTCAGCGCGGTTTGCGTCGCCCAGGTGATGAAATCGAAGTAGCGCCGGTTGCCCAGCGAGCGCGCGGCAATCGCGCGCCGCGAGTAAAACGTACGCCGACACCAATCCAGGCCGTCGGCCAGTTCCTGCGCCGTCATACGCGCCGGGCGAAAAACCACGTGGTTGCAGTCGTAGTGCTCCCAGTCGCGGTCGATGATCCGCCCCTCTTGCTCCAGACGCGCAAACAACGCGGTGCCGGGCATCGGCGTGACCGCGGCGATCTGCGCGACGTCCAGCCGCATCTTGCGCGCGGCCTCGATGGTCGCGGCGAACACGTCGGGCGTGTCGTGATCGAAACCGAACATCAGCCCGCCTTCGACGAAGATGCCGTAGCGGTGAAAATTCTCGATCGCCTCGGTGTAGCGCTCGATGGGATTGTGGCGCTTGTCGGCCTCGGCCAGCGAATCGACCACCACGCTTTCCAGGCCGACGAACACCGCGCTGACCTTCGCGTCGCGCGCGGCGGCGAGCACCTCCTCGTCGAAAGCCATGTCCACCGTGCCCTGAATGCCGGTGTACCTGCGCAGCGGCGCGAGCGCGCGCAGGGCCTGCAAACAATAGTCGCGATCGGCGTAGAGGTTGTCGTCGGCGACCATCAGATGTTTGCGCCGCAGCGTGGGGAATTCGGCGACCACTTCGGCGATCGGCCGCCGGTGATACTTGCCGGTGAAAAACGCGTTGACCGAACAAAAGCGGCAGCGGTGAATGCAGCCGCGCGAAAACTGCACCATGTCCAGCGGCGGATAGCGACGGTTGGTGAAGATGTCGCGCCGCGCGGCCGGCACGAGAATTTCCGCACCGCACTCGCCGCCGTCGTATTGCGGTTGCAGCCGCCCGGCCTGCAGATCGCGGCACACCCGCGGCCACGCGGTTTCGCCCTGGCCGGTGACGATCGCGTCGGCGTGTTGCCGCGCCTCGTCGGGCAGAAAGGTCGGGTGCATGCCGCCGAGAATTACCGGGATGCCGCGCTCGCGGACGATTTGCGCGATCGCGTAACTGCGCGGCGCCAGCGCGGTGAGCGTGCTGATCGCCACCGCGTCGGTTTGATGCGTTGCCGGGTCCCACAGGTCGACGAACTCGTCGATCGCCTCGACCTCGATGTCGGCCGGCGTCGCGCCCGCGATGGTCGCGAGGCCCAGCTTGTAATAATGGAAAAACGGCGTGCCGACCGGCTTGCGCCCGCGACGGCGCGAGACGTCGGTGGCCGGCGCGACGAGGGTGATCTTCACCGCGACTCCTTCGCCGGCACGGCGTGCACGGCCGCAGCCAACGCGCCGACCGTCGCGGCGATGTCCGCGCAATGTTCGATCGCCGAACCGGTGACCACGATGTCCGCCCCGGCCGCCACCGCCGCGCCTACTTTGTCCGCGTCGGTCAATCCGCCGCCGACGATCAACGGCGCGTCGATCGCCTCGGCCACGGTGCGGATCATCTCGGGCGGCACCGGGTGTTCGCTGCCCGAGCCGGCGTTGAGGTAGATCGTCTCGAAGCCGTAGGCGGCCGCGGCCGTCGCGTAGCCCAACGCGGTGAACAGGTCGTGCGGTTTGACCAACTCGGCCTTGCCGACCCGCCCGGCCGTGCCGCCCGGCTCGACGCTTATCATGCCGCAGCCGATCGGCTCGAGCCCAAGCTTGGGCAAAAACGGCGCGGCGCGCATTTGCTCGCGAATGAGGTAGCGCACGTCGTTGCTGTTGAGCAGCGATAAAAACAGCACCGCGTCGGCCAGCGGCGCCATGCTCGTATCGGCGCTGGAGGGGAAAAGAATCAGCGGCGGGCGCGCGTCGTCGGTGAAATTCTCGGCGAGCGTTTCGATCATGATCCGCGTGAACTGCTCGACCATCTTGCGGTCCACGCCGGTCGAACCGCCCAGGAAAAAGCCGTCGGTGCCCGCGTGCGCCGCGCCGAGCACAATGTCGGCCAGCGCGTCGAGCGGATGGCAACACGGATCGAAACTGGTGAAGTGCAGCCGGTGGTTCGTCCGGGAACCGCGGAACAATTCGCCGATGCGGCCTCGCGCCATAAACCCTCCCTCGTTTGTCCTCGACCATATCATAAGCAGGGGAAAATCAGTAGGCAAATAACCGCAAAAACGATTTCGCCGTCAGGCGTCGGGCGTAGCGGCGGAATTTTGCAGGCGGTCGGTCAGACCCAGGCGCTCGACGACCCGGCGCCACTCGGGCGGGCCGAGCACGTAATCGCAGGTGTTCAGGTCGCGCGTGGGAGCGGCCCAGCGGATTTTCGGATCCATCGTGCCCAGGCGAAACAGCGACTTGCCGTCGACAAGCACCTCCAGTTGCGGGCCGACGTAAAAATGGCCGGCGTACCGCGCGTAGGACGTCCAGGCGGGCGTGGCGAAGGTCAGCTCGCCGAGGCGTCGCCGGACGACGACCTTGCCCGAGGTTTTTTGCAGCGTGAGTTGATCCAGGTCGATTTCCAGGCGCAGATCCCTGCGGCGCAGGCGCTTGGTGCCGTAGACGACCGCGCCGACGATCATGGCGAACGCGCCGATGAGCGTCACCGCGTAGGCGACCGCGTCCGAGCCGGACAATTTGCGCAGCAGCATCGCCAGCCCGACGAGCGCGTAAATGCCGACGAAAAAACCGACGAAAAACGGCCACCACGTTTTGAAGCCGGAGACCGACTGGTTCAGCGTCAGGCGCAAGGGGGCGCGATCGCCGGCGGACCAGGCGTCGGTCGGTTCGTCGGGCAGCTCGAGCATCTTCGCTTCCTTCAATTGCTCGAGGAACCGCATCGCGTCCGCTTTTTTCTCCAGGTAAAAATCGCACTCCTCGGCCAGCAGCGGACCGTATTGGTTTTCGGCGCACAAAACATCTTTGAGACCCAGGATGAACCGCTTGCCGGCGGCGTCGCTCAGCGCCAGGGCGACGCCCAGCGTGCCCGCGTACGAGTGCGACCATTTACCCGGACGCGCCGGCCGGTCGGGCAGCGTGTACTCGCGACCCTCGATGACGAACCGGTCGCCGGTCCACAGCAACTCGCGTCGGCGGGGCGTGATCTGCCGAAAGAAGAAAACGAAGTTGAGCGCAACCAGAAAAAACAGCGCGGGCGTGAACCATCCCGCCGCGCGGATGTCGTCGTAGGTTTTGTCGAGGCGCGCGCTTTGTTCCTCGTCGAGCAGACCGACGCCGGGCAGCACCGCCGGGGCGAGGAAGGCGAGGTAGATCACGCCGAACACGGCGATCATCGTAAAAAACCACGCCATGCTCCGCCGGGTCACGACGGGAAAGCGGTCGCGTTGTTCACTCATTGTCCCACCCCTCTTGCTGCCCTTCTTTTATAACGCGGGCCGACGCGGCGCGGTCAACTTAAAACCCCGCATCGCCCGCCAGGATTCGCCGACCATGTGCGTACGGTTTGATGATGATAATCCGCCGGGGTGTTGCCGGCCCCGGCGGTGAAGATGCGGACAAAACGGTGGACTAGAACTCGTCCCAATAGCGGCGCTGACCGGTTTCGAAATTCAGGTCCAGGCGGTGACCGTTGAACTCGATGATCGTCCGGTTCGTGCCGAATTCCTGCTGCGCGTAATCGTTGTCGAAGCGCTTGTACGGCCCCAGGTCGACCTCCACGCCATCGACGGTCATCGGGCCGGTCATACCCACCACGACCGTTCCCTGGCTCGGCGAAGCGAAGGTGACCTGATCGCCCACGGTGATCGTCGCGTTCTCCAGGTCGGTCATGAAGTCGGCGAAGGTGCCGTGCTCGCTGTCGCCCAGTTCGACGATCCACACGTTGGCGCGCCCGTCGGCGATCGCCTCGTAGGCGTCCTCGGGCGGATCGACCGCGAAGGTCGTCTCGTTTTCGGACCACAGGCCGACGTAGCCTTCGCCCTTGCGTCCGAACAGCCAGTGGCCGGACTGATACGCCTCGTCGAACTCGTAGCGCGGGAAGTACGCGTGCGTGTAATCGACCAACAGGAACTCTTCGAGGATCGGAATCGACACGCGCTCATACTGAATGACGCCCACGTTCTCGTGGAACGTCGCGCGCGGCGACCAACCGCCCGTCCACGGTCCGGCCATCGAATCGTCGTTGAAGCCGCCCGGGTACGAGGTGTAGACAAAGGCGTCCTCGTCGATCGTCGCCTGCCACATCATCGTCTGCGCCATCCACATGCCCGAAATGTAATCCTGCGCGCCGCTGAGCTGATAATGAGGCGTGCGATAGGTGTAGGTGGACATCGACTGCAGCGCCGGGCCCGCCGCCATTTCCGGAATCAAGCCGGTGAGGAACGGCACCAGCGGGCTGCCCACGAAGATGCGCAGGAATTGGATGTCCTCCCACAGGAAGCCGCCCCACATGTCGAACTCGTCGACCATCAGCAGCGTGCCTCCGGCGACCTCCGGCGCGGCATAGCCGGTCATGCCCCACCAGAACATGATATCGTCCCAGTCCTCGTAGCCGATGCCGTAGTCCGGACCGTCGGCGAGGTCGATCGAGTCGCGCTGTTTGTGCACGGTCGCCTGCTCGGCGTCGGCGGCGATCTCCTCGAGAACCGCCGGCGGCGCGTAACTGCTGGTGACCAGGTGCACGGCGGAGAAATTGTCGCGGTCGCTGTATTCGCCCAGGCCGGTCATCACCCACACCGCTTCGGTGATCGAATCGTTCAGCCCTTCCAGGATCTTGCTTTCATACGTGCGCCCGTGCGGCACCGCGAACAGACCTTTGTAATAATTGTTGGCGAATTCGAAGATCATGAAGTCCAGCACCATCGAGGCCTTGATGCGGATTTCCTCGTTCTCGGCGAAGTCGACCAGGTTGATCAGCGGCGGCAGGTCCTCGTTGAAATAGACGTTGCTGTGCCATTCCGAAAAACCGAACATCCCGCGGAAATTCAGCCAGCGCAGAATCTTGGGCGTCGCGTGGTCGATGTGGTCCTGACCGGACATGCCGCTGTTGGGGAAGGTTTCGCCCTGGTAAAGCTGCCCGGCCAGCAATTCGGCGGTGTGGAAGAGGATCTGATGGTTTTCCGACCACCAGCACATGCCGTCCTCGCCCGGTTCGTCGAGCCAGTACTTGAAATTGAGCACCGCCTGGCGCATCTGCTCCAGCGTTTCGGCGCTGAAGTTCGGATGATCCTGCTGCAGGTAGAGCAGGCGCAGCATCGTGTTCATATTGAAGTCGGCGCAGTCCTCGCGGTTGTTGATCTTCTCGCAGGAATCGTCGATGCGCCCTTCGTTGAACTCGGTCGAATCGTTGACCAGCAAACACACCTGGCCGTTCCAGCCGCTGTTTTCGGGCGTGTTGTTGTCGATGCAATGCTGCAGGTATTCCGCCTTGCGCGACAAATAGCCCGCCGTCGGCTCGATCGCGTCGCCGGGGTCGGAGTCGTCGTCGACCGTATCGTCGTCGAGCGTATCGTCGTCATCGTCGAGCGTGTCGTCGTCCGTCGTGTCGTCGTCGGACGTGTCGTCGTCGGGCGATGCCGAATCGTCGTCATCGTCGGTCGCGTCGTTGTCGTCGTTGTCGTCGTCATCGTCGCCGCAGGCGATCATTAATGAGAGCGCCAGCAGCAGGCAAAAGATGATTTTAATCCAGCGATCCATAGGGCACCTCCAGGCGAAACATTATGCATGAAACCCGCGCAAATTGCATCCGGTTGTCTCTCCGGCCGGCCATGGTAAAATAAACGGGTTCAAGCGGGGAGAACCAAATGAAATGCAGGCTATTTTTACTGACGATGGCAATCGTCGGGGTGTCGGTGTTTGCGCTCGCGGCCGCCGAACCGACGTTTTTCGGCGAACAGGACGCCGACAAAACGCAATCGCTGGCCGTGGGGCAGGAGGCGATTCTCAGCCTCGAGATGGCCGGCGGCACCGGCTACGTCTGGCAGATCAAAATCGCCGACGAGTCGATCGTGGCCATGACCAAAAAGGAAACCCAGGTCGGCAACCCGATGCTCATGGGCGGGCCGGTCAAAATGCTCTTCTTCCTCAAAGCGAAAACCAAGGGCAAAACCACCCTCGACGCCTGGCTCGCGCGCCCCTGGAAGGAAGACGAGAAGCTCAAACAGTTCACCTATACGATCGAGGTGAAGTGAAGGGGGCCGACATTTTCAATAAGGAAAGCCGCGCTTCGCACGACGTTAATTGATTCCTGGATCCCCGGGCCACGCCCGAGGATGACGGAAAAGAATGTCATTTCCGCGCAGGCGGAAATCCAGGACCAGCAAATACCCTTCCTGACCTTTTCAAAACCCGGCCCTGGCGCGCGTACGCCAAGCGCGGTAGCATACGCCGACTTTGCTTCGGAGGAACGACATGAGGTTCGCCCGCGTTTGGCTTGTTTCGGTTGCGCTCGTCTTTGCTTTCGGCCTGCTCGCCTGCAGCGGCGAACCGCTGCAATTCAGCGAGGCCGACGCCGGCATGACGCAATTTCTGCGCGACGGTCAGAAGGCGATCCTCACCCTCGAATTGTCCACCGACAGCGACTTCGTTTGGCAGATCGACATCGAGGACGAAACGATCGTCGAGGTCGTCGACAAGGATCTCCAGATGGAAAGCAACGATCTCGCGGGCGGCACGATGAAGCGTATCTACACCTTCAAGGCGCGCAACAGCGGCAAAACGACCGTCACCGCCATCCTCGTGCGCCCCACGGAATTGACCAAACCCGAGCGCACCGTCACCTTCAATCTCGAAGTGCTGTAAGCGACCGCGTCCGTCGCGCCGGGCGCCGGTTATTGCCATAATTTTATTATCCCAATTGCCGCGACAAGTTTTTGCGGATTAAAACCGCAAAACGCTCTCCATAGTTGATTTCGCCAATTGAATGATCTATAAAATCCAGGGGGGAACACCGCAACCAACATCAATAATAGGAGGGATGATTCATGGCGAAGCACCTATTGATATCCGACCCGCATTTCGGCGGACCGGAATGCTCGCTGGTCGACGCGAACCTGCGCCGGAATGTATACCAATTCTGGAAGGATCGGGAACCGTTCGATAAAGTTATTCTATTGGGCGATTTCATCGACGTCAATTACGCTTCGTTTACCGAAGCCATCTTCGGCGGTCGCTCCGACGAGGGAACGCCGCACTATGCCTTCGCCGCCTGGCTCGACGAATTTTTCGGCGAAGGGAAGATCGGCGTCACCGAGATGGCCTACCTGCCGGGGAATCACGACTACAAGGTGTGGGACCTGCTGGCGACCGAAAAGAACTTCATGAAGCCCCTCGCCCAAGGCGGTGAAGCATTCAAAAAGTCGAACTTGCTGTTCGAGGATCGCTTCGACGATTCGTTCTTCGAAGGCGTGGTGCCGCCGACGCTCCGCAAAAAGTTTTACATCAAGTATCCCGACATCGAATTCGAGGTCAAAGGCAAAACCGTACTGGCCACCCACGGGCATTACCTGTGCCGCATCCAGACCATGGGCGCGACCATGCCGAAGATGGAGGCCAAGTACGACGATCCGGAAACCGCCCGCCGCAAGTTTTTCCAAAGCACTGCCCGCTACCAGACCGTCGCCAACGCTTTTTCCTATCAAAAGGAATGGCGGACGAAGCTGTTCAGCGTCATCAACGGCTTCGAAAGTTTCTGGGATTTCGTCACCGGCAAAGAAGGCCTGCGCGACCGGCCGATCGACGACCATCAATTGCGGGCGATGGAAGAATACCTGGATCTTTATCGCGGCAAGAAGCCGGACGTTTTCGTCTTCGGCCACACGCACGTGCCCGGGCGCGCCGACACCGGCTCGTCCGAATTCGACTACCGGCGCCTGATTCCCGAAAAGAACATCCACGTGTGGAACACGGGACATTTTCTGACCAAGGACGATTGTCACGGCAGCTTCATCATCGTCGACGACCGGGCCGACGAGGGAAACGAAATCCAACTGTTCGTCGTCGATGAACACGGAACCGTCAAACCATACCAAAACGGAGGGGTGTCATGAGTGCGAAAAAAATAGCCGACCGCGCGCCGACGGCTTTTTCCGAGCGGGTGGTCGTCGACGAGGTGTTCGACGACGGCACGGTGCGCCTGTTGCGCGCCAAGCGCAAAGCGAACAAGAAAAAATCGCTGGCTCTCGACAATTGGCTCGATGAAACGATCGACGTAATGGAAGCCTGGCGGGTCGAAGCGTTCGTCGGTTTTCTTGCGCCGCGCAAGCTGCGCGAGGGCGACGTGTTCTACCTGGTCGACGGCCGGGTGCTGAACGACGACTACAAACCCATCAGCCGCAAAAAGGCGTACCAGGAACACCTGCTGATGGAATGGGACGCCGGTCGCGAGTTCGCACGCGAGGAAATCAAACACGAAGTACGGATGCTCAGCGTGAAACACGCCGAAAGCGGGACCAAGACCGATGAACGGACGATCACCCAGTTGGTCGACCGATCGTTCACCGGCTCCCGGTTGAGAAAGGAGTAGCGTCATGGCCAAATCCACCCAAGACAAAATCAAGGAGTGTCTGACGTCCGAGGCGCTGTGCCTGATCACGCTCAACGTCGGCGACGGCGATTCGTTGGTCGTGCGTTTCCCGCCCGCCCACAGCGAAAGCAAAAACGGCGGCGCCAAGAAAATCATCGGGGCGGTGATCGATTGCAACAACGCGGACAAGACCATCGACGCGTTGCGGAAATTGAAAATCGACGAGCTGGCCTTCGTGTGCGCCACGCATCCGCACGCCGATCACACGATCGGCCTCAAGGGCGTCATCCAGTGGTGCCTGCAAAATAACGTGAAAATTCATCAGTTCTGGGACAGCGGTTTCCGGCACGTGTCCAAAATCCACTACGATCTGATCAAGCTGCTCAACGAAAACAGCGAGATCAAATTCGTTCGTCCGACCAGCGGCTACGAAACGATCATCAACATGGTGCGCGTGCAGGTGCTCTCGCCCTCGATCCTGCTGAAAAATCGTTACGACACCTTCGGCACCAACATCAACAACGCCTCGATCGTCATCAAGCTGGAGTACCCGACCACCGACATCGCCGAGCCCTTCGGCAAAAAGCCGACCCAGAAGGATCTCGAAGAGAAAAACATCTCGGGCTACAACCCGTTGAAGCAAAACACGATCATCCTGGGCGGCGATGCCCAGTTCGACGCGTGGGCCCGCGTGACCGAGGAGTTTCCCGAATTGGTCAAGACGAGCAATCGCGGGCAACTGATCGATCCCGACGCGATGACCTATCGCCCGCTGCGTTGTCAGGTGCTCAAGGTGCCGCACCACATGAGCAAGCACGGCATTTCATTGGAGGTGCTGGAGACGATCAAGCCGGGCGCCGCGCTGGCCTCGTGCGCCGACAAGTCCAAACACGGCTTCCCGCATCAGATCACGGTGCTGGCCGCCGAGGACATCAAGAAGAAAGTGTATTACACCGGGCACCACCAAGCCGACTTGCGCTCGGGTACGCTGGTGACCGTGGTCAAGGGCGACGGCGGCAAACCGAAGATTTTCGCCCTGGGCGAGCCCGCCGCGAGCCCCGCGCCGCTGCTGTAGAAATTGCGCAATAACGGCGACACTAACGGTCGGGGTGTCGCGGTCGGCCGCTTTCACGTTCGGCTTCCAACGATGAAAGCGCTTGATAACGTTGCATTCAATAACTATGATCGGTTTTTGCAGCCGAAGATATGACTCTCCGGAATCATACGTGCACAGTGCCGGTGTCGGTATTTCAATGAGGAGAATTGTCGAGTAAATGGCAAACAACAAAAAAGACGTATGGAAAAAGTTGGCCACCAATCCGATCGGATTTGCGCGCAACGCGTTGCGCAAATTGATCGTGGACCCGGCCAAATACAAGACGGGAGAGGATTACCAGGCCGAAATGTACTGGCGCGACCGCTTCGTCAAACACGGCATGTCCTTGGCGGGCCCGGGAGATGAAGGCTTGAAGGAAGAAGAAAACCGCCGGATGTACCAGGAAGCCGCCGATCGTCTTTTCGCGATCATCGCCGAAAACGGCATCGACCTGCCGACGGCGCGCGTCCTGGAAATCGGCTGCGGCAACGGATTCTTCTCCGGGTTGTTGTACGATCGCGGTGTGCGCAGTTATTTGGGCTTGGACATCACCGACGTTCTCTTCGACGAGTTCCGTTCGCGGTGGCCGGAATTCCGCTACGAGAAAGCGGACATCACCGAGCAGGCGCCGGACGGATCGTTCGACCTGGTGATCATGATCGACGTCATCCAGCACATTGTGGTGCAGGAAAAACTGCGGCAGGCCTTCGCCCATATAAAAAACAGTCTCGCCGCGGGCGGCGCGTTTTTGGTGTCGCCGATCAGAACCGAATCCAAAAAACATCTCTTCTATGTCCACTGGTGGACCATCGACGATCTGAAAAACGAATTTACGGATTTTCGTTTCGAGGAACTGGAGCCGTTCCGTTATTCCCATCTGGCGGTGATCAAGAAAAACCCAAGAAATTAGGGAGAAATTAGGGACGAGAAATTAGGGACAGTATATTCTTTTCGCCCCTTGATATTTTCATTATTCTTTATAGAATATTCTTATGGCACGTATGGCGCGCGTCGTGGCCGTAGGATGGCCGCATCATATCACCCAGCGAGGAAACCGTCGGATGACGACGTTTTTTTCCGCGCAGGATTATCTCGATTACCTGACCTTGTCCGCTACTTGGTTCGCAAAAGCCGGCGTTGAAGTGTGGGCCTATTGCCTGATGCCCAACCATGTTCATTTGATTGCCGTACCCCAAGACGAGCAAAGTTTGCGGCGTGGCATTGGTGAGGCGCATCGTCGCTTCAGTCTGCAAATCAACGCCCGCGAGGGTTGGCGCGGCCATCTTTGGCAGGAACGTTTCCATTCGTTTCCGATGGATGAGCATCACCTGCTCGCCGCCGCGCGATACATCGAGCAAAATCCGGTGCGCGCCGGTCTGGCGGAAACTCCGTGGCAATACCGCTGGAGCAGCGCCCGCGCTCATCTTGAGGCGACCGACGATGCGTTGGTCAAAGTGCGGCCGCTCCTGGAACTGGCGCCGGATTGGCGTGAGTTCATCACGCATCAACCAAGCAATAACGACATGGAAAACATTCGAAAACATATGATGACGGGTCATCCCTGGGGCGCACCGGCGTTCATAGAACGATTGGAAAACATTGCCGGCAGGCCTTTGATGCCCCTTAAACGTGGAAGAAAAAGAAAAGATCAAAATTAAATTAGTATACTGTCCCTAATTTAATTTCTTAGCTTCACCAGCACGTGCTTGCGGAAGGCCGGATTGATGTCCGGGTCGGCCAGCTCTTTGGCCAGGCTGCGCTGGTAGCGGTCGAGGATCGACAAGACGAGCTCGGCGCGGTCGCCGTCGGCTTCGCGCACCCAAACCTCGAGTTCGTCGCGTTTGGCCGCGGGCAGACTCGGGCGACCCTCGACGGTCTCAAGCAACGCGCCCAGCGCGGCGATGTCGGCCGGCGCCAGCGGCATCGGCGCGGGCGTGCGGCCCAGCAGGTCGTGGCAGCGGAAGGTGTTGAACAGCACGCGGTACGACAGCTCGGCGACCTGGTCGATGTTCGCGCGCGACAAAAACAGGTGGCTGACGAACTCGGGCGTGAAGCCCAGCTTGTCGTGCATCAGCTCGACCAGCGCCTCGACGGCGTCCAGTTGCGTTTCGGCCCGGCGCACCTGCGCCAGCTCGTTCCAGACCTCCTCCTTGCCCTCGACCATCCGCGCCGGATGGGGCTGCAGCAGGCCGAGCGCGAGGTCGCGTTCCGGGCCGTCCAGCAGCAACTGCTCGGGCGTCTGGCCGTCGACCGCCGCGCGGCTCGGCAGCGAACGCACGCGCCGCGCCATTTGCACCACCAACGTGCGGCCGATCTTATGGATGTCCAGCGCGCGATGGCGGATCAGCGTCAGGCGCGCGGTGGGCAAGTCGTCGCCGGCGAGGTACTGCAGGCCGATGTTCACCAGCCCGTCGGTCGTCGCCACCAGCCGCCGCACCTTTTCCAGATCGATGAACGACACCTGGTGCGCCACCACGGCCATGTTGGCCAGTTCCATCACCTCCAGCGCGATGCCGTCGCGTTCGGGGAAATCCTCCGCCAGCAGCCGACGCAACAGGCTGTCGGTGTGCTCGTAGCGTGTGAGGAACCGTTCGCTGCCGACCTTGCCGCCCGGCTCGTCGGCCAGCGGCGGCGACGCGGTTTTGCGCGGCGGCGTAAAGGTCTTCAGATCGACCGTGGTCATGATCTCCAGCGCGCTGTAGTAATCGGGAATCGTGCGCAGGTCCATGCGCTCGCGGCGCTGGCGGTAGGCCAGTTCCTCGACCTCGGAACCCGTCTCCCAGTAGACCGCTTCGAGCAGGTAGTAAAAGAAATCGAAGTCGTGTTTGTAGATGCGCATCAACAGCGCGTTGACCATCTTCCCGTGTTCTTCGCGGCAGGTGAACTCGACCAGGTAGCGCCGGTCGGGGGTGAGGAACACCGGGCCGTCGACCGGGATGTCGTCTTCCGGATTCTCGATCTTGTGCACGACCACGTGCTCGCCGAAAAACACGACCAGCGTCGCCAGGTCCATCGCGCGCAGGTTCTGCATGAAGGCCTCGTCGGCCAGCTCGTTGAGCAGCAGCATCCAGGTGCGCGCCTTGGATTGGTTGAGCCGGTCCTTGTCCCAACAGTCGATGTCGATGAAGCCCTGCACCTGCTCGGGCGTAGCCAGCTCCAGCAGCGCCAGCGCGTCCTCCGCGCCGATTTCGTGCAGCATGAGGTAGGCTTCCTGCACCGGCAGCAGCGCGACGATCGCGGCGGGATCGGGATGTTCCAGGATCAGCGCCAGCGCGTCCTCGGCCGATTGTCCGGCCAGCAGTTGCACGCCGTCCTCCGGCGCGGCCGTCGCCATCGCCGCCAGACGATCCTGTTTGCTCAGATTCTCGTTCATGCTCCACCTTCGTTTGTCGGGGGCCGGATTGTACAAGCCCGCGCGGCCGCCCGCCAGCTTCTTTTATCATCGCGCGTCTTCGCCTTGACGGGCAAGGGCCGGACCGCTAGCTTGAGGATACTCTTCCATGGGAGTCGAATATGCGCGGTTTTTTTGCGGCCAACCACGTGGCGGTGTTCGGCGTATCCACGCGGGAAGGCAACCTGGGCCAACGCATCGTCAACAATCTGTTGAAGTTCGCCTATCGCGGACGCATCAGCCTGATCGGCCGTAGCGGCGGCGCGATCGCCGGGCACCCGATCGTCCCCTCGCTCGCTGAGTGCCGGGGGCAGATCGACCTGGCGGTGGTGCTCACCCCGGCGCAGACGATCCCCGCGATTTTCCGCGAATGCGCCGCCCACGGCGTCAAACGGATCATCGTCGAATCCGGCGGCTTCAACGAACTGGGCGACCAGGGCGCGCAACTGGCCGAGGAGATCAAGCGCATCGCGGCCGAAAACGACATCCGCTTCATCGGCCCCAACGGCATCGGCGTGGTCGATCGTCGCACCGGCCTGGCCGTGCCCTTCCCCGTCATGCCCATGCCGCCGATCGGCCCGGTGAGCATCATCACGCAGTCGGGCGGCGTCGGCCTGCTCTACGCCAATCACCTCGAGGAAGAAGGCATCGGCATGAGCCGCTTCGCCTCGATGGGCAACAAGCTCAACGTCGACGAAAACGACCTGATCCCCGAAATGGCCTGCGACGACGCCACGCGCCTCACGCTGGCCTACCTCGAGTCGATCCCCGACGGCCGCCGCCTGTTCGAAACCCTGCGCGCCTGCCCCAAGCCGGTGGTCGTGCACAAATCCAACACCAGCACGGCCAGCGCGGGCATCGCCGGTTCGCACACCGCCGCGCTGATGAACGACGACGCGGTCGTCACCGCCGCCCTGCGCCAGGCCGGCGCGGTCCGGGCGGAAAAATTCGGCGACACGGTCAACGCGATCAAGGCCTTCCTGCTGCCGCCGATGCGCGGCAACGAGGTGGTCGTGGTCAGCCGCAGCGGCGGCCACGCGATCATCGCCGCCGACAAATGCGCCGAGGCGGGCATGCGCTTCGCCCGGCTGCCGCAGAGTTTTTACGAAGAGGTGCGCCGGCACGTGCGCGCCGACGTGATCAAGCTCAGCAACCCGCTGGACCTGGGCGACCTCTTCGAGATCGAGGCCTACCTGAACATCATGGATTCGGTCATGGCCCAACCGCAGGTCGACGCGGTCATCTTCCTGTTCGTTTACCTGTCGGCCTACGATCCGCGCGTGCCCGAGCGCATCGTCGACCGCGCGCGCCAGTTGACCGAAAAGTACGATCGGCCCATGGCCCTGGTGCTCTACACCTGGCCGCACGAACTGACGCGGATGAAGAAATACACGCAGTTCCCGATTTTCGAAACGGCCGAGGAAGCCGTCGCCGCGCTGGCCGCCTGCCGCGACCATCACCGCTTCCATCAGACCGCGCCCAAGCGCACCCCGCGCGTAAAACTCGACGCGTCCGCCGAGGCGCTGCTGGCCGACAAACCGCGCGGCGCGTTTTTACGGCAGGACGAATGCTTCGCCCTGGCCGATTGCTACGGCATGCCGCATCCGCCGATCGCCTTCGCCGCGAACGAAAAACAGGCGGTCGCCGCCGCCGCGGCCTGGGGCGATGCGCCGGTCGCGCTGAAGGTGGAAAGCCCCGAGGCGACGCACAAGACCGACGTCGAGGGCATTTTGCTCAACAAGCGCGGCGCGAAGGAAATCCGCGCGGCGTTCCGGCAGCTCAAGAAAAACCTCGCCAAGCACATGCCCGACGCGACTTTTGCCGGCGCGTTGCTCATGCCCATGGCCGCGCCGGGACTCGAGTTCATCGCCGGCGTCAAGCGCGATCCGAGCTTCGGCCCGGTCGTGCTGCTGGGTTGGGGCGGCACGGCGGCCGAGGCGATGGAGAAAGTCAGCCTGCGCCTGGCCCCGTTGACGCTCACCGAGGCGCGCCAGATGATCGACGAACTGCCCGGCCAGAAGCTGCTCGACGGCTTCCGCGGCCGGCCGGGCATCGACCGCAAGGCGCTGGCGCAATTGCTTGTGCGCCTGGGCCAAATGGCGCAGCATCCGGCGATCGCCGAAATCGACCTCAACCCGGTGCGCGCCTATCCCGATCGCGCATTGTTGTTGGACGCGCGGGTGAAGCTGCGTTGATCCGCTACGTCGCCCGCCGTCTGCTGTTTCTCGCGCCGACCGTCTTCGGCGTGGTGACGCTCGTGTTTTTCTTCATCCATCTGATCCCCGGCGATCCGGTCGAGGTGATGCTCGGCGAAACGGCGGAAGCCGCCGACAAGGAAGCGCTGCGCGACAACCTGGGCCTCAACGATCCACTGCCCGCGCAGTACGGCAATTTCCTCGGCGGCCTGGCGCGCGGCAACCTGGGCGATAGTTTCTTCTACCGCAAGCCGGTGCGCGAGGTGCTGCTGGAGCGCCTCGGGCCGACCGTCGAACTCTCGCTGGCCGCGATGCTCATCGCGCTGTTGATCGCCATTCCCATCGGCGTGCTCGCGGCGGTCAAACAGTACGGCGCCTTCGACAACGTCTCGATGTTCGTCGCGCTCGTCGGCGTCTCGATGCCCAACTTCTGGCTCGGGCCGCTGCTGATTTGGCTGTTCTCGCTGCACATCGAATGGTTTCCCGTCGGCGGCAAGGAGGGTTTGCTCTCGCTGGTGCTCCCGGCGATCACGCTGGGCACGGCGCTGGCCGCGATCCTCTCGCGCATGACCCGCGCCAGCGTGTTGGAAATTCTCAACGAGGATTTCGTGCGCACCGCCCGCGCCAAGGGCCTGCCCGAGCGCACGGTGTTGTTCAAGCACGTGCTGCGCAACGCGCTGATTCCCGTGGTGACGATCGCCGGGCTGCAACTGGGCGCGCTGTTGTCGGGCGCGGTGATCACCGAGAACGTCTTCGCCTGGCCGGGCCTGGGCACGCTGTTCATCGAGGCGCTGCAAAGCCGCGACTACCCGGTCGTGCAGGGTTGCGTGCTGTTTTTCAGCCTCGGCTACGTGGTGGTCAACCTGCTGGTCGATCTGCTGTACGCGGCGGTCGATCCGCGCATCCGCCTGGGGACGCAATGAGGTCGCCGGTCGCCGTCATCGGGCTGGTCTTGTTGGCGCTGATCGCCGTATGCGCGATCTTCGGTCCGTGGCTGGCTCCGCACGATCCCGACGCGCAGGATCTGGATCATCCGTGCGCCGGTCCGTCGGGCGCGCATTGGCTGGGGCAGGACGAACTGGGACGCGACCTGGCCTCGCGGCTGATCGTCGGGGCGCGCGCGTCGGCGCTGGTCGGTTTGATCGTCGTGTCGATCTCGGTGTGCGTCGGCGTGCTGATCGGCCTGCTGGCCGGCTACCTGGGCGGCGCGGTCGATCAACTGGTGATGCGCGTGGTCGACATCCTGCTGGCCTTCCCCGGCATCCTGCTGGCCATCGCCGTCGCGGGCATCCTCGGGCCGAGCCTGTTCAACATCATCCTCGCCCTGTCGATCCTGGGTTGGACCGGCTTCGCGCGCCTGGTGCGCGGGCAGGTGCTCTCGTTGCGCGAGCGCGAGTTCGTGCTGGCGGCCAAGGCCTACGGGGCGAGCCCGGCGCGCATCATGTGGAAACACGTGCTGCCCAACGTGTTGGCCCCGGTGGTGGTGCAGGCGACCTTCGGCATGGCCGGGGTGATCCTCGCCGAAGCCAGCCTGTCGTTTCTCGGCCTGGGCCCACAGGACATTCCCACCTGGGGGGCGATGCTCAACAGCGGCGTCGATTTCCTGCTGTTCGCGCCGCACCTGTCGCTGATCCCCGGGGTGGCGATCATGCTGACCGTGCTGGCCTTCAACTTCCTCGGCGACGCCCTGCGCGACCGCTTCGATCCCCGTGCGCAACCGTGGTTGTGACGGCCCATCCCTTTTTTGTTCCCCCTGGAAATAATTTTTCTTGACTTTGGTTTGCGGCGATCTACGATACCAACAATTTGCGGCGGCAAAATGCGCCGTGAGGCGAGGAGGGAAACGGTCTTGCCGGATCTTGACGAACCATCATCGCGACGACCCAAGCGGGTCGCGGTCATCCACAACATCGACTTCGAAGGCCAAGGAACGCCGACGAGCGGACCGGGCCTTTTTTCCTTGGCCGCCGACGCCGAGGTCGCGCGCACCGCGCGGCACATCGCCGACATGCTCGAAGACGCGGGGCTGGAAACCGTCCTGCTGCAGGTGAACGATTCGCTGGCCGGCCTGCTGCCCCGCCTGCGCGAGGAGCGCATCGACGTCGTGTTCAACCTCGTCGAAACGCTGGGCGGCGAAGCGGCGCGCGAGGCCGAGCTGCCCATGATGCTCGAAGCGGCGGGCATCCCCTTTACCGGCAACGGTGCGGCGGCGCTGCAACTGGCGCACGCCAAGGATCGCAGCAAGCAACTGCTGGCCGCCCATCGCCTGCCCACGCCGCGGGGCATCTGCGTGCGCAGCCCGCGCGACCTGCCCCGCGACGCGGCCGGCCTGCCGCCGTTTCCGCTGTTCATCAAACCGGCGCGGGTCGACGCCTCGATCGGCATCGGGCAGCAATCGCTGGTCCGTGACCGCGACGAGTTGAAAAGGCAGGCGACCTGGCTGCATCGCCACGTGCCCGGGCCGATGCTCATCGAGGAGTACCTGCCGGGGCCGGAAATCAACGTGGCGATCTTCCCCAATCCGTTCACCGGACGGGCGGTGCCCACGATCATCGATTTCAGTGCGTGCCCGCCGGAGCTGGTCCCGATCGTCACCTACGACTGCAAGTGGCTGCCTGAGAGCCCGGAGTACGCCGCCCGGTCCACGCCCTGCGTCGACCAACTGGCGCCCGAACTGCGCCGCGACGTGCTACGCATCGCCCGCGCCGCGTTCCTGGTCGTGGGCGGCGCCAGCTACGGCCGCGTCGATCTGCGGCTGGACCGCGACGGCCGCCCGAAGATCATGGACATCAATCCCAACCCCGACCTGGACCACGAAGCCGGATTGTCGGTCGCCGCCAATTCGGTGGGCTTGGATTATCAAACGCTGTTGTTGCAAATCACCGACGATGCACTAAGGAAACAAGCCGATGTATCTGCGTCCTATCTTGCCAAAAGATCGCGAGCCTTTGGCCGCTTTGCTGCGGCGTATTGACAACTTCACCGCCGAAGAGGTGGAGGTCGCGCTCGAACTGATCGACGAGGCGATCGCCCGCCCCGAATCCGGCTACCGCTGCCTGGTCGCCCTGGGCCTGGGCGGCGAGGATGAAACGCTGCTGGGCTACACCTGCTTCGGCCAGACCCCGATGACCGAAAGCACTTACGATCTGTATTGGATCGTCGTGGACGCCGCGCACCGCGACAAGGGCATCGGCCATCACCTGCTGCAGGCGCTGTACGAAACCCTCGCGCACCTGGGCGCGCGCCTGATCCGCGTGGAAACCTCGTCGATGGAGTCCTACCGCGGCTCGCTGCGCTTCTACGAAAAAGAGGGGTTCACCACCGCCGGGCGCATCCCCTCGTTTTACAAGGACGGCGACGACCTGATCGTCATGTACTACCTGCTGCCCGCGTAGCGCGTCCGCACCGTTGCCGCTCCTCCTTGAGCTCGCGGTCGATCGTGACTATGGTGTAATCACACAATCGTAATCCGTGAAAAGGGAGGAACCATGATCGCCGTCACCGGAGCATCCGGAAAGCTGGGCCGCCTGGTCATCGAAGGACTCTTGGAGAAAATCGCGCCCGAAAAAATCGTCGCCGTCGTGCGCAATCCCGAAAAGGTCAAGGACTTCGCCGCGCGCGGCGTGCAGGTGCGCCACGGCGATTATTCGTCGCCCGAAACGCTGCCGCCCGCTCTGGCCGGGGTCGAGCGTCTGCTGCTGATTTCCTCCAGCGAAGTCGGCCGGCGCGCGGCGCAACACGGCGCGGTCGTCGACGCCGCCAAAGGGGCGAACGTCAAGTTGATCGCCTACACGAGCATCCTGCGCGCGGACACCAGCGCCCTGCTGCTGGCCGGCGAGCACAAGGCGACCGAAAAGATGATTCGCGCGACCGGACTGCCCTTCGCGTTTTTGCGCAACGGCTGGTACATCGAGAATTACACCGAAAACCTGGCGCCCGTGTTGACGCATGGCGCGCTGCCGGGCGCATCGGGTGACGGACGCGTTGCGGCGGCTACCCGCGCCGATTTCGCCGCGGCGGCGGTCGCCGTGCTCACCGGCGAGAATCACGAGAATAAAATCTACGAACTCGCCGGCGACCAGGGATTCTCGATGAGCGAATTCGTCGCGGCGGTGTCGGCCTGGGCCGGCAAACCGATTGTCTATCAGGAGCTGCCGCCGGAGGTTTACAAGCAGATGCTCGTCGGGGCCGGGCTGCCCGAGCCGTTCGCGGCCATTCTGGTCGACGCGAGCGCCGGCGTCGCCAAGGGCGAACTCGACAGCGACCGGCGCGACCTGCACGACCTGCTCGGCCGCGACACGCAAACGCTCGCCGACGTGCTGGCGGCGCTGCCCAAGCCCTGATGGGCCACCAATCTAATTAAGGGACACCATACTTAATTATCTTCTCTAATTAAGGGACACCATACTTAATTATTTTGCACTTATTTTACTCTCGCCCCTGTTTTTTGCCGTAAGGCACCGTCCGAACTTTTCCTGATAAAATGGACGAATCGTTCGCTGCCGATTTGCCGCCCAGCACGTTTGTGTTTATAAAACTAGCCAACTTTACTCACTATTAATGGTCCGATGATAAACTGAGCAAGGTCAAACAATGGCTTGACGCTAACCGGACGGTCGCCTAGTACGTCGATATACGCGAAGGCGCTATCCCGGCGGCATGCTGAGGCATTAGCACCAAACCGGCGCGAACCGAACTGAATTCCACGTATCGCGCTGTGACAAACAAGTGAGGATAATCCTTAAAAAGCGAGAAATGCTGCTCTTAAAGCATAAGTGATTATTTTTATTATATAATGACATATTTATATATTTCGTAAATAATTAAGTATGGTGTCCCTTAAATAAAGATGTCTGCATTTTGTCCTTGACCAAAGGCGCTCGTGCGTTCAGATTACGCGTCCAATTGGGAAAGGACGACCATGAGCGCCGATCAGCCCGCGCGGATGCCCGAAAAAATCCGCAACATCGCCATCATCGCCCACGTGGATCACGGCAAGACCACGTTGGTGGATAAAATGCTCGCGCAGTCCGGCAGCTTCCGGCGCGGCGAGGGCAACATCGAACAGGCGCTGGATTCGGGCGAACTCGAACGCGAGCGCGGCATCACCATTTTGTCCAAGTGCACCTCGCTGGATTACGACGAGTTGCACATCAACGTGGTGGACACCCCCGGCCACGCCGATTTCGGCGGCGAGGTCGAGCGCGTGATGCGCATGGTCGATTCCGTGCTGCTGCTGGTCGACGCCTTCGAGGGGCCGATGCCGCAAACGCGGTTCGTCACCAAAAAGGCGCTGGCGCGCGGCCTACGACCGATCGTGGTGATCAACAAGATCGACCGCCCCGGCTGCGATCCGCACGCCGCCGCCGACGCGGTGCTCGACCTGTTCATCTCGCTGGACGCCACCGAGGAGCAGTGCGATTTTCCTCTCGTCTACGCCTCGGCCAAGCTGGGCTACGCGGTGAACGATCTGCGCGACGAGCCGGTCGACCTCGCGCCGCTGTTCGCCGCCATCCGCGACCATGCGCCGCCGCCGGTGGTCGACCGCGACGACGTGCCCGCGCTGCAGGTGATCACCTTCAACCACGACGAATACCTGGGCAGCATGGCCATCGGCCGCGTGGAATCGGGCGTCTTCTGCCCCGGCGACCGCGCGTTGCTGGTGCACCGCGACGGCGGGCGCGACGTGTTTCGCATCGCCAACGTCCTGGGCTTTCGCGGGCTGCACCGCTTCGAGATGGACAAGGCCGTCGCCGGCGATATCGTCGCGCTGACCGGCATGGCCGAGTTGAACGTCGGCGAGACGATCACCTCGGTCGACAATCCCAAGGTGCTGCCGCTGCTGGAGGTCGACGCCCCGACGGTCAGCATGACCTTCATGGCCAACACCTCGCCCACCGTGGGCAAGGAAGGCAAGTTCGTCACCAGCGCCAAGCTGCGCGAGCGGCTGGAGCGCGAAATGAAATCCAACGTCTCACTGCGCATTGCGCCGACCGACACGACCGACGCCTTCGTCGTCAGCGGACGCGGCGAGCTGCATCTGTCGGTGCTGATCGAAACGATGCGCCGCGAGGGCTACGAGTTCATGGTCTCGCGCCCCAAGGTCGTGCTGCGCGAGGAAAACGGCCGGTCGCTCGAACCCTACGAGATCGTCATCGTCGACGTCGAAACGCCGCACGCCGGGCCGGTCATCGAGTCGCTGGGCCAACGCTTCGGGCGCATCACCAACCTGCGCGAGGTGGGCATGGGCCGCTCGCGCATCGAGTTCGTCATCCCCACGCGCGGACTGATCGGCTACCGCGCCAAATTCCTCACCCTGACCCACGGCACCGGCGTGCTCAACGCGGTCTTCCACGAATACGCCGCCTGGGCCGGGGAAATCAAAGACCGGACGAACGGCGCGCTGATCGTCCTCGAACCGTGCACGACGGTCACCTTCGCCTTGTGGAAGCTCGAAGACCGCGGCGTGTTTTTCGTCGGGCCGGGCGAGAAGGTCTACGCCGGGCAGGTCATCGGCGCGCACACGCGCGGCAACGATCTGGTGATCAACCCGGGTCGCGCCAAGAAACTGACCAACATCCGCGCGGCGGGCAGCGACGAAAAGAACTTCCTCAAACCGCATCGCGTGCTGACCATCGAAGAGGCGATCGAGTTCATCAACGACGACGAGCTGGTCGAATTCACGCCGCAATCGATCCGCCTGCGCAAACGCATCCTCGATCACAACGACCGCAAAAAGGCCGAGTACGTAGTCAACGGTTGAGCGCTCGATCTTTGTGGTTTGCCCCGCGCGAAAAATCCCGTAATGATAGACGCCGCAATTTCGGAGGACGTTCCGTTGGTCCAGAGGCGTCGCGCCATCGACAAGCTGATCGCCGCCAAGCCAGCCATGCCGCCGCTGAGCAAGCTGTACGTCGAGCCGACGGCGCACTGTAACCTCACCTGCCGCACCTGCATCCGCAACAGTTGGACCGAACCGCCCGGCGAAATGGACATGGCCGTGTTCGCGAACCTGCTGGACGGCATGCGCCGCGCGTCGACGCTGCACACGGTCGCTTTCTGGGGCTTCGGCGAGCCGCTGCTGCATCCGCGCATCGCCGAGATGGTCGCGGCGGTCAGGCAACTGGGCCTGAACACCGAGATGATCACCAACGGCTTGCTGCTGGACGAAGCGCGCGCGACGGCGCTGACCGAAGCGGGGCTGGACACCCTGGTCGTTTCCGTCGACGGCGCACAGGGCGCGATGCTCGGCGAGATCCGGCCCGGGGCCGACCTGGGAGCCATCGACCGCAACGTCATGCGGCTCATGTCGTTGCCGCGCCGGCCGAAGCTGGGCCTCGAGTTCGTCGCCATGCGGCGCAATCTCGCCGAGCTGCCGCACCTGCCGGAATTGGCGCGGCGCTGGGGCGCCGAGTTCATCATCGTGTCGAACCTGCTGCCGCCCACCGCCGAAATGAAAAACGAAATCCTCTACTGGCTGGCGTCGCAGAGCCTGTCGCCGAGCACCCGCCACGGCGCGAATCCGGAAATCCGCCTCGCGGCCATCGACACCCGGCCTGATCAGGCCGAGCCGATCCGCGCGGTCGCCCCGGACGTCTCCGGTCGCCCCTGGCCGCCGTCGATGGACAACGGGCTGGCCGGCAGTTGCCCCTTCGTCGAGGAGGGCGCGGCGACGATCGGTTGGGACGGCGCGGTCGGCCCGTGCATCGCGCTGATGCACTCGCACACCTGCTACGTGCTCGATCGGAAAAAATCGATCCGCCGCTACGCGGTCGGCAACATCGCCGAGCGGGACCTGAGCGACATCTGGAACGATCCGGGGTTCGTCGCCTTCCGCCGGCGGGTGCTCGATTTCGAGTTCTCGCCCTGCGTCAGTTGCGGCGGCTGCGAGATGGCCGAAGCCAACGAGGAAGACTGCTTCGGCAACCCCTTCCCCACCTGCGGCGATTGCCTGTGGGCCAAGGGCGTGCTGTTGTGCCCGTGAACACGCCGATTTGAATCAAAAAAAAGTTCTTCTTAACTTGCATTTAAATCGCGCCGATGCAAATTGGTAGATGAAACGAGCAGGATTGCATCCGCAGCAAACAACCAAATAGAAAATAACGACTCGTTGGAGAAAATATGACCTCCGCCGATGGAAATCTGTTTTTAATCATGGGAACGATCTGCGTTTTCGGCGCAGCTTTCGTCGTCTTCGTCTTTTATCTGCTCTTCCGTTGGAAGATCATCACCAAAATCGCCATCGGCACGATGATGCCCGTGGTCGTGGTCGCGTACTGTCCCCCTTTTAGCAAGACAGAATTAGGCGGCTTTTAGGGAGAGGTGCGCCGCTTCGACCTCGCACGGCGTCCGGTAGTCGATCGCCGAGTGGATCCGTTGTTCGTTGTACCAATGCACGTAGTGGTCGATCGCCTCGTGCGCCTCGGCCCAGGTGTCGTAACTGTTGGGCCAGATTTCCTCCTCCTTGATTGTGCGGATGACCCGCTCGACATAGGCGTTATCGTCGGGCGCGTTGTAGCCGGTGTACTGGCCGCGCACGCCGGCCTGCGCCAGGAATTCCACGAAGCGCTTCGAGCACGGCTGCGCGCCGTTGTCGCTGCGTAGCGTCAGCCCCGCCGCCCTCTCCTGGGAGACGATCCCCTGCGTGTCCAGCGCTTGCCGCAGCGCGCTGACCCACTCGCCGGCGCGGCAGCGGCGATCCAGCGTCCAGCCGACGATCTTGCGGCTGAAGCAGTCGAGCACCA
>DAIMDW010000007.1:0-187323 GCA_036725605.1 bacterium | reverse complement strand
AACACAATTAAAAAATTACCATCGAGAAAATCGACAGTCTCGTAAGCCCCAGGAAGAAATCGATCAATCTTCATCAGCCCTTTAGGGCGGCAGAGGCGGAGGTTGCATTTTCCAATTTCCCGGCGCTCACGCACCGGGCTACCCTCTATCGCCCCTGACGGGGCTGTTTGTCGCCCGTCGGCGCATTTATCGACAGTCTCTCAAGTCCGGGGTGACAAAGGAGCGAACTCCGATCTTGTCCTAATCAATTTCCCTACCGCAACTTTTCACTCGCACCTCATAACTCATAACTGTCATTTTCCGACGCGGAAAATGATCGTCGATTCGTCGCGGCGTTGCGGCGCGCCGAAGACCTGCTCACACCACGTTTCGAGCAGATCGCGCTGACCGCTGGGCACGTCGAGCGGATGCAGCGCCACCGCGGCGACTCCCAGTTCGCGCAATTGCGTTTTCAATTCCGCCGGAACCACATCCGCCAGGCCGACCCAGTTGATCGGCTCGCCGTTGAGCGGCGTCAGCGACGGCGCGACCTGCAAAACCTCACCCCGCAAACCGTGCGGCACGCCGGGCTCGGGATTGCCGCTCACCACCCGATGCCGGTGGACCGTCTGGTAATAGCGATAGCGCGCATTGACCGAGGTCGTGCACGAAAACGGCAGCTCCAGCACCGCGCCGTCCTCGATCTCAAACAACGCGCCGTAGGCGTCGGGCACGGACGTCTTGAAGGCCGGATTGGGCAGATGGAAAAACGACACGGCCAGCCCCAGCAGCACGCAAATGCTGATCAGCTTGCCCTCGTCGTTGGGCCGCAGTTTCTCGATGTACTCCGCCGCCGCGCGGATCGTCTGCGCCGCCGGCACGGCCAGGCACAGTTGCGCCATCGCGGCAAACGGCAGCGGATCGCCCGCCGGCAGCAAGGCAAACGGTCCGGGGATCGTCGTGGCGCGGCCCCAGACGGTCAGACGCTCGCCCCATGAAAAGGCGAACAACACCAGCGCGCTCGCCCACCAGAACGCCGCGTCCTTCGGACGGCGCACCAGAGCGTACGCGGCGACGATCAGCAAAAAATACGGCACGGTGTCCGCGTAGGTGCGCGGCAGAAAAACGAGCTCGAGCACGTCCAGTCCAGCGGCGGATTCGCGGAACGTATAGCGCTCCATCATCAGTATGAAATTGAAAAAGCCGACGAGCGCCAGCGCGCCGATGACGCGCAGGAACGTGTGCGTCGCTTCGCGTTGCTTGTCCACCCAGCGCGTCCAGATCGCGGCGGCCAGGGCGAAAATCAACAGCGCCCAGCCGAAAGAGACGTGCCACAAAAACGCGAACAACAACGCCGCGAAGGCGGTCCATTCCGTTTTGTTCGACGGCCGATCGCACAGACGCACGATCGCCCACGCGCCCAGCGGCAGCACGAACACCCCCGCCATTTCCAATTCGCCCGCCGCCACGCGTGACAAAACATACGTGGAAAACGCGAAGGCCATTCCCGCCGCCAGCGCCGGCCCGTGATCGCCGACCACCGCGCGTAAAAACAGATAGGCGCACAGTCCGTTGAAAAACAGCGTCAACAACAGAATTAAATTCACCGCCGCCGTGGGACCGAAAAGGCGCGTTACCGGTGTTAATACCAATGGAAGCAAAACCGAGGGAATGACATGTTGTTTGTTGGCCTTCATCGAGAACAATTGCCGAGACGGCAAATCCAGCGTCCGGTCGCCGCTCAACGCCGTCGGCGCGGCCCACATCCGCCACAAATTCGCGAAAGCGGGTCCGTTTACCTCGCCCACGGCCACCGAATCGAAATAGTAGACCGCCGGGACGCTAAACAGCGCCGTGGTCGCGACAAGCAGCAACAACGTGACGATCCAGTTCCGCATCAGCCCTCGATGGTGGTTGAAATTTTTATGGTTCGTGAAATGATAACGATGCTTGAAAACATATCAAGTCGTTTCCCATTAAACCAACAAAAGGATAAGGGAGTGCAACAATGAAACGAGTTCTGTTGGTCCTGGTGGCGATGATGCTTTTGTTCAGCGCCTGCTCGTACATACAAAAAGAAGCCATCCCCGAAGGTCTGTACACCGCCCCGCAGATGAAGGCCGATCAGCTTGAACGCGGCGATCACGTGATCCTCACCCGCTACGGTTTCCGGCTGTTTACCATTCCCATCAGCCTGCCGCAGCCCAACACGATGATCAACACGGCGATTCAGGACAATCAGGGCAAGGGCATCACCAACCTCGACGTCGAATTCTCCGAGTTCAATATCCTGATTTTCCAGATCCCTAAAATCCGCGTCGAAGGCGACATCGTAAAGTAGGAGGCGATCATGCGTAAATCGATTCCGCTGCTGATCGTCGCGTTGTTCATGCTGGGCGGCTGCGCCTATATCTCGAAGGAAGCCGTGCCCACTTCTCTGTACACCCGGGCGGACATGCAGCGCGAAGGCGCGCAGGCGGGCCAGGTCGTCACGTCCACCCGTTACGGCGTGCGGCTGTTCACCATTCCGCTGACCGTCCCCCAGCCCAACGAGATGGTCGACGAACTGGTGCGCACCAACAACGCCAAGGGGATCACCGATCTGGATGTCGAGATGAGTGAGCTGTTCTCGCCGATCATGGTGGCCCCCGCCAACCCCTGGGCCACGGTCATCGGTTTGATCATTCAGATACCCAAAGTTAAGGTCACCGGACGCGTCGTTCAGTAAAAAACGAGAAAAGACTTGACGAAACGGGGCGTTATCTGGTAGCCGTAGGAAAGGTCGATAGGCCTTTCCGGAGGGAGCTAATGAAGAAAGTCGCTTTGTTGGTCGCGGTCGTGTTGGTGTTGTCTATTGCGGCGGGGGCCGTGGCGGATAGCAGCACCCAGACAATCAATATTTTGATCAGCAAAATCCTCAAAAATTACGCGATGAAAACCGACTTCGGCAACGTTTATTTCAATATGAGTGACTTGCGGAAGCTGGTCGATTCGGCGGCGAAACTGCGTCCGATCAACCTGGGCAACTTCGTCACCGATCAGAACAACGTGGTCAAGATTCAGGCGCTGGGCTACGACAAGGGCGTGGTGACCATCCTGGTTACTTCCCTGGGCGCGGCGCAATAAAATAGTCCGTTTTCATCCGCTAATGAAGAACGCATACGGCAGCCCTGCCCCGGGCTGCCGTTTTCATTAGGGCGTCAGACGAAATACGGCCGCGCTTTGCGCCGGCACATGCGCCGTCCAGCGGCCCAGGGCGTCGCGTTCCAGCTCGGCCGGCGCGCCGAAAATCTGTTCGATGACGACGTTCCCGTCGAATTCCGCGGCCAGCTCATAATCGGTGAAACGCAGCGTCGCGGTCATCAGATCCCATGCAAACAACGCGACGATCCGTTCGTCACCGTTCGCCCGCACCCAGACGCGCGCCGGATTCGACGCCACCATCGCCACGTCGAAACCAGGCACGGCGATCGGCCACAGCACCGCGCGCTCCATCAGATCGATCGCCCAGAAGCGCCCGCCCCAACCACGCAAATTTTCCGCCGCCTCCGAGGTCAGCAGTTGCTTGCGCGCGTCGTTGAGCGTCAACAGGCTGTCGCCCAGCAGGTTGCTCGACCCGCCCAGGTAATTGGCCGCCACCGCCGCCTCCGCGTGCGAGTCCATCAGCGGCCAACGCACGCACAGGTTGTCCGGATCGACCGCGTACCACACGCCGTCGACCGTCGCGCGCACGCTGTGGTAGCGCGCCAGATTGGCCGTCAGCGTGTGCAGCGGCACGCCGGGGAACGTCCCGGTCACGTCCGACGAATCGCGCGCCGCGTGGAAATAGCCCAGGCTCGGCAGCCACACCTGCCCGCTGGCCAGCAGAAACGCGCCGCCGGCCGCTTCGCGCAACGCCCGCATTGCGCGATGATAGGCCTCCATCGTCGTCGAACCGTCCGCATGCACGCCCTCGTAGGCGCCGACGAACAGAAAGTCGAACTTGAAATACTCGAACCCGTCGGCGACCTTCGCCGCGATCGCCTCGCGCACATACGCCTCGGCCTCGGGCACGGTGATGTCCAACACGTAGAATTTGTGGGTGTTGAGCAGGTCGTCGAACTTCACCGGCCGCCCGTCGGCGTCGTACAAAAACCACTGGGGATGATCGTCGAACAGATCGCTGCGCACGTCGACCATCAGCGGGGCCATCCACAGCCCGGGCGTCATGCCCAACTCGCGAATGCCCTGCGCCACCGGCGCCAACCCCTCGGGGAAGCCCGCCGTGTAGCTGTCCCATTCGCCAAAGAGCGTTTCGTAGCCGTCGTCGATCTGGCACAGCAGCGCCTCCTCGTCCGGATACAGCGCGCGCATCGCCGCGCAATTGTCCAGCACGATGTCCCGGTCGATTTCGGTGAAGTAATCGTACCAGGTCGCCCACCCGAAGGGCGCGGCGCGTTCCGGCTCCAGCGGCGGCGTTTCGGCCGCGGCGGCCTGCGCGTATTCGTACAGATCGTACGCCGGGCGCGCGGCGAGCTTGAGCCAGATCGGCTCCATCTCCAGCGTTTCGCCCGGAACCAGCGCGCGTTCGTCGCCGGGCGTGCCCTGGACGATCTGCAAACGCACCAGGTCGTCCGCATGCGTCAGCGAGCCGCCCGCGTAGGTTTTCCAATGCCGCGCCGCCAGCGCGCCCCACAGCAGGCCGGGCCCGCGCTCCGCGTCGGCGACCGCGCCCATCCACCACGAAACGCCGTGGCAGGTGGCCAGATACTCGTAATTCTCCGCGCACGGCACCGGCGCACCGTCGACGTTCGCCGGCGGCGGATCGTCCGACAACAGATTCTCGACGCCGGTGAAAGTCCAGGCGTCGTGGCCGTTTTGCACCCATGCCGCGCGCCCGATATTCGCCGGCAATTGCACGCCCGTGCCTTGCCCGCCGGCGCTGGGCAGATCCAGATACACCAGACGCGCGCCCTCGCCCAACCGCTGCGGCCATGTGATACTCGGACGCAGCACGGCCGTGCCCGCCGCCGCGTCGAAGGCGATCGCCACGCTCAACTCCGGCGCCTGCGCATGGCCACGCAGCGACCATTGCCAACCGTTCGCCGTCTCCACGACCTCCCGCTGCGGATACTCCTTGGCCGCGACGACGTGCAGCGCACCGTCCGCGTCGCGCCATGCCAGGCGCGCGGTGGCGTCGAGCAGGCCGATCGCGCATTCGTCGCCGGTCAGCGAAAAGCTCGCGCCGTCGGCGGCGAAGACCAGTTCGCTCGCGCACGCGACGGGCAGCGTCTCCGGCGGCGTCTGCGCGCCGGGTTCTTCCTCGATGCCGTTGCTTTCCACGCAACCGGCGCACGCCAACAACAAACTAATGAAAATGATGAAGTGTTTCATGCCGCGCAATTTAACAGCGCCGCGCGCGGACAACAAGGGCGGTGTGAAGTGTGCCCCTCGAAAGAAGAACGCTTTTTTGTGTGCCACAGTTTTCGCCTTGGCGAAAGCTGTGTCGGTCAACAACCAAACACGGCCATGTTCCTGTGGAACAAGACCATGGCGCCCCTTTCCTAAACGGCACACCTTTGGCTTCGCCAAAAGTGTGGCACACACGCCG
Organism: bacterium; assembly: GCA_036725605.1. GTDB lineage: Bacteria > Lernaellota > Lernaellaia > Lernaellales > Lernaellaceae > CALBTQ01. The sequence goes on along the minus strand of DAIMDW010000007.1, from coordinate 181,754 downwards.
GCCGAGGGTCCACACAATGACAGCAAATCATAGGTCCAGGAATTATTCCTGGTGGTTGACTGATTGTGGGTCATCGGTTGAAATCGAGAAACCATGTTGAGCCAATACCGCCTGATGATCGTCGATCCGGATGACGCCGAGCTGGAAACCGCGCTGCTCGGCGCCGAAGGCGTGCCGGTCGTCAGCGTCGCCGCGTTGCCGGTGGCGCAACTGCCGGCCGACATCAGCGCGGTGCTCGTGCCCTATCGCCTGCTCGCCGGCGTCGACATTCTGCCGAGTTGGACCAAGCGCGTCGCCCTGATCGTCTTCGCCACGCCGGGCACGCCCGACATCGACCGCGAGTTGTGGAACAAGGGCGCGCAGATCGTTTCCGCGCGTTCGTTGGCCGCGCTGGATCTGCGATCGATCGCCCAGGCCGCGCGCCGCTTCGCCGCGATGTTGCGCGAGCGTGATCACCTGCAGGCCGCGTTGGCGCGCATCGATCAATTCGGGCGTCAGCTTTCGTTGGTGGAAAGTCCGGGCGCGCTGCTCGAACGCATCCCCAGCCTGCTGCAAAGCCTGCTGCCCTTCGACGTGCTGCTGCTGTGGGACATCACCGAAAAGGATCTGCGCCTGTTTCTGCCCTACATGTGGAGCCGTCCGCAGGTCGACGCGGTGACCAAACAGGCGCGGCAGTTCGTCGCGCGCCAACCGGACCTGCCGCCGTTGCCGGCGATGTCGCAGCGCCACGAATTCGATCCGGTGCATCGCGAGCCGCCCGCCGAACGCATCGCGCACCACCTGATCAGCCGCGTCGGCACGCAGCGTTCGGTGTTCGCGATGTTCCGCACCGGCGATCTGCCCTTCGCCGCCTACGACGGCAAGCTGTTCGACCTGGCCGCCAACCTGATCACCTCGGCGTTGGCCAACGCGCGGTTGTTCGAACGGCTCGAACAACAGTCGCAGAAGATCATCCTCAAAAACCGCGAGCTGCTCACGGCCAACCGGATGAAAACGAATTTCATCGCCAACACCAGCCACGAGTTGAAGACGCCGCTGCATTCGATCCTCGGCCTGACCGAACTGCTCGTCGAAGCCGACGACGCCGACGAACTGTCGCGGATGGCCGGACGCATCAACGTCAACGCCCGCCGGCTGCTGGAAACGGTCAACGATCTGCTCGACTACAGCCAGATTCTTAGCGATCGCGTCGAGGTCTTCGCCGAATCCTTCGCCCTGCGGCCGTTTCTGCACGAGATGCTCAACAACGTGCGCGACCTGGCCGAGGTGAAAGGTCTCGCGCTGGCGCTGGAGATCGACGACGACCTGAAAACCGTCGCCACCGACCGCGAAAAACTCTACCGCATTTTGATCAATCTGCTCAGCAACGCGATCAAGTTCACGCCCGCCGGCAAGGTGCTGATGCTGGTCAACCGCCAGAAAGAGACGATCCAGTTTCACGTCACCGACACCGGCATCGGCATCGCCAAAGATCAACTGACCCGCATCTTCGAGCAGTTTCACCGCGTGCGCGGCCCGCTGCACGAGGCGCAGGAAGGCACCGGTCTGGGCCTGACCATCGCGCAAAGCCTGGCGAACATGCTCGGCGGCGTCATTCGCGTGCTGAGCACTCCCGGCGTCGGCTCGACCTTCACCCTCACCTTGCCCCTTGCGCCCCCGCCGTCGGATAACGATGATATACCCCTGTTTGGCGAACACTCCGGAGGCAACGCCCCATGAGCGAATCATCCCCGCGCATTATGCTGGTCGAAGACAATCCCGATCACGCGTTCTACATTCAAAAGGGGCTGAGCAAACGCGGCTTCCACGTCGATTGGTACACCGAAGGGCCCTCCGCGCTGGCCAAGGCGAAGGAGGATCCGCCCGACGCCATCCTGCTGGACATCATGCTGCCCGACATGCACGGCCTGGACGTGCTGCGTGAATTGAAAAGCGACAACCGCACCCTGTTCGTGCCGGTGATCGTCGTCACCGCCTATGCAACGTTGCAGTTGAATCGCGAAAAGGAAATGGCCATGACCTACGGGGCCACGGACTTTTTCAAGAAGCCCTTCAAGGTGGATGAACTGGCTACGACGCTGCGCAAGATTCTGAAACTGTAATCGCCTTCGGATCGCAGAAAATCAAAAACGCCATCGCCGGCCGGCGCGACGCGTCGCTCATCGCAAAGCGGATCGTATCGAGCGTGTAGCCCTCGCCGTGCATCTCGTTGATGATTTTCTCCAGCGTTTCGGCGGTGACGTCCATGGTTTCCACCACGCGAATGGGGCGCCGTTGCTCGTCCATCATCCCTCCGGCAGGTTGGTGAAAAAGACGGCCAGCATCGCGCCGATCGCGCTGCCGATGAAATTGAGCAGTTGCTTGTTCGGTTTTTTCTGGAACTGACCGAAGATGCCGCCCATCGTGCTTTCGATGTGGTTGGCGATGATCGCGGCGAAGGTCATGACCACGATTTCCCGCAGGCCGATTTCGAAATACTGAATCGAAAAACCGCCCACGCGCAGCAGGATCATCGACAGGATCGCGAACACGACGACCGCCCCCGCGCCGATCAGGCTGCCCTCGACGCTCACCCCGCCGCGCGTGCCGGCGCGCACCCGCTCCAGGGTGATCAACCGGTAAACGCGCCGCCCGTAGGCTTGTCCCAAATCGGTGCTTAGGATGTCGCCCAACGCCGAGGCCATCGCCGCCAGAAAAGCGACCACGCACAAAAAGCGCGTTTCCGGTTCGCCCGAGAGCACCAGCACCACGGCGCACAGGAACGGAATGAAGCCGCGCACGAAGATCATCGCGAAATTGTGCAGGCTCGTTTTTTCCTCGCCCACGGCGATTTTACGCCGAATCATCACCTGCACCGCGTGCCACCGGGCCGCACCGGCCGACAGGAAAAACAGGCAAAGCAGCACGAAGCCCGACCAGCCGAACGCCAGATAGACCGCGGCCATCACCACCGTCAGGCTCCAGGCGCCCGCCTTGGTCGTCCATTTAAGTTTCCAGGCCAGCAGGCTCAGCACCAGCGCGAGCGCGAGCCCGATGAGCGGATTCCCGTTGAAGTGAAATTGAAATGGCATCGTCTTTCTTCCACTACCGTCCTGAAAACACGGAAAAAATCAGTTCAAACTATGCCCGATCGTTTCGCGCCGCGCAACAGGCGATGTGTATCATCCCCCATGGGGTTCAACAAAAACGGCGCTCGCATGAGGTCACGCGAACGCCGTCGATTCGGTCCATATCTCGTTCAGCGGCCGGGAATATCTTCCGGATCCGGTTCGACCAGCCAGTGGCGAACCTCGCTGCAATAGTAGCGCACGTTGATCAACTGCGTATCCACCCGGCCGTCGGTCACTTCGCGGTGGAAGCTCATTTTCAAGCCCGACACCCAATGCTTTTCCGGGCAGACGTTGTCCATGTTGTCCACGCCGTTGCCGAAAACGTCCTTGCCGCGCAGTTCGTCGTACGGCTCGTAACGACGGCAGACCCGGCGCGCGCCGGTCAGATTGAGGCGCTTTTCGTTCGTATAGAATTCCGAGCCCGCCAGCAGGTAGCCGACCGGGCAATAATCGGTGATCACCTGGCCGGTGAACGTCTCGCCCGACGCACCCACCGTTTCCGGCTGCTGGAACGCGTTCGGATCGGCGCACACCAGGCTCAGGCCGGAAAGGATCTTGTCGCCCTGGTCTTCCTTGATGTTGTACACCAGCGCGTGGGCCACCTTGCCTTCCGGGCACATGTACGAGCGTTCGCAATAATTTTCCACTTCGTTCAGGCACGTCTGGCCGGATCGTTCGGTCAGCAGCACCTCGCTTTGCTTGACGTACAACTTGCCGATCATGCTGCCGGCCGCGGCCGCCGAGGCGGCGATTAAAGTGGCCAAAAGAACCACGACCACCGTCTTGTGTCGTTTCATCCGCACCGTTCCTCTCTGCTAAATGTCGAGACGTTCGCACCGCGAACCATGACTCGGTACACTACAAAAGACACCGCAAATACGCAAGCGGATAAACGGAAATTGAGGCTGCAAAAAACGTGTGCATTTTTCTGTAGTTAAATCCCAAAGTCTTGACAAGCCACCGGGCAGGCGATATGTAATCGTTGTGGTGAGAGTTATTCATTTACCATGAAAATCATGTAGGGAGGCAGGCCCATGCGTGTTCGCTATCTGCTGATAGCAGCGACGATTATTACTTTATCGCTTCTTATTTTCGTCAACGACAAACCGCAGGCCCAGGGTGGAGCTTATGTCGATCTGGCGCAGGTGACCAACGACGACTTCGACGATTTTTATCCCGACGTGTCGCCCGACGCCAAACGGGTGGCCTACATGAGCTACCAAAAGAGCGATTCGGCCGGTAAAAACTTCGATATTTTCATCAAGGACACGGCCTCGGGCTCGGTGCAGCGGCTGGACGTCGACGAAGCCGACGACGCGTTTCCGTCCTGGATGGCCGACGACCACACCCTCCTCTTCGATTCCTACCGTCGCGTCGACATGCGCGCGATCTGGAAAAAGAACGTCGGCGGCGGCACCATCTCGAAGGTGACCAACATTCCCAAGCTGGCCTTCGGCGCCGATTGCCACTACGACAACGTAAAGATCGTCTTCAACGCCTATGACAAAGGCAAGGACGTGGGCATCAACCGCAACGGCATGTTCTGGAAACGCTGGCGCAGCAAGATGCCCAACATCTACATCATCAACGCCGACGGCTCGAACCTGCTGGACCTCAACACCCAGGGCCTCTTTCCGAAGTGGAGTCCCGACGGCACGCGGATCGTCTTTTCCAGCAACGCCTCGGGCAACTTCGAAATCTACACGATCCGCCCCGACGGCTCGGACCTGACCCGCCTCACCTCGCGCGAGGCCGAGGACATCGAACCGGCCTGGTCGCCCGGCGGCCGCTACATCGTGTTCACCTCGAACGAAAACAAAAACTGGAATCTGTGGATCATCAAATCCGACGGCACCGGCCTGGCTCCGCTGACCACCCACGAGAAATTCGAGGGCGGCGCGATGTGGGGCAACGACGGCTACATCTATTTCCATTCCAACGATAACGGCAACTGGGACATCTGGCGGCTCAAGCCGGCCGGCTTCGTGCCGATCCCGCCCGACATCGACGGCGACGGCATCATCAACGTCAAGGACCAGTGCCCGAAAGAGGCCGAGGACATCGACGGCTTCGAGGATGAGGACGGCTGTCCCGACACCGACAACGACAACGACGGCGTGCTCGACGCGGAGGATCAGTGCCCCGACAAGCTGGAAGACAACGACGGCTTCCAGGACAACGACGGCTGCCCCGATCCCGACAACGACAACGACAACATCGCCGACAAAGACGATCAGTGCCCCAACGAGCCCGAAACCTACAACGCCTTCCAGGACAAGGACGGTTGCCCCGACGATCCGCCGCTGCAGAAGCTGCATCCGTTGGCCATCCAATTCAAGGTGTATCGCGATGAATACACCATGCAAAGCATCCCGATCCTGGAAAGCCTCGTCGAGAAACTCAAGAACTGGAAAGAAGTGCGCGTGGCCGTGCGCGTCTACACCGACAGCGTGCAGCACCGCAACAATTCGCGCCTGACCCAACGCCGCGCCGAGAAGATCAAGGATTACCTCGTGCAGCGCGGCATCGAACCCGGCCGCATCCAGCCCTTCGGCATGGGCGACGCCGCGCCGGTCGCCAGCAACAGCACGCGCAGCGGCCGGGCGCAGAACAACCGGGTGATCATCGAGGTCCTCGGCGAGTAATTTGGGGATTTGTGGCAGACGCCCCTCATCCCCGCCCCTTCTCCCGGTGGGAGAAGGGAGTCCTTGGTTACCGGCTTTTGCCCTCTCCACCAGGGAGAGGGTCGGGCGCGGCCCGGGGTGAAAAAGAACGCACTACAACGCATGCGGGGATGGAATTTTTCCGTCCCCGTTTTGTTTAATAAACTCGACATTCCGCATTGTAAAATTCCGCTTTCCGCTTTCGTCATTCCGCATTGGATTGGCTCATCGGGTTGTACTTTGACGGTGAGTCCTTTATGGTTGGAAAAAAGATACGCAACCGTGGAGGCCATAATGGGTGTTGGCAGCAGTCCGAAAGAATACATCAAAGCCGTGGCGGACGGTTACGCGATGATGACGGTGGTCAGCTTGCGTAAATTCGGCACGAGCGAACAACTGCGCACACTGCTGCAATACGTCGCCCAATTCGAGCGCGAGTTCCGCAACGAGATCATCGCCGAAGACGATTTCGACGGGAACCGCAAAAAACACCACCGGTTGTCGAATCTGCAAAAGGCGCGCAACATCATCATGGGCTTCGCGAAAAGCCGCCGCATTCCCCTTTAACCAGATGCGAGGATAATTGACCGCACGATGACCGCTCCGCGCTCGACGTTGCGTTTGTTTTCCCTGACGATCCTCCTTTCCCTATCGCTTTTGCTGTGCTCGTCGTGCGCCGTGGGCACGGCCGACGACAGCATCAGCGCCTCCGCGCCGCCGCCCAATCCGCTGGCGGAAAAGGAAACGGCCGCGCGGAAATTGCCCCCCATGGCGCAGGGACGCGAGTTGGTGCGTCTGGCCCGCGAGCACGAGCAGGCCGGGCGCTACCAGCAGGCGTCGCGGTTGTTCGCCGAGACGGGCGACCTGCTGCCCGCTTACCGGGCCGCCGCGCTGGACGAGGCGGCGCGCAACGCGTCGGCCGCCCACGATCACGCCGCCGCCCTGACCATGCTGCAAACCCTGCGCACGCAGTATCCGCAATCGCCGCTGACGCGAAACACGGCGGGGCGCATCGCGCAGTCCTACGTCGATCTGGATAAAAAGGACGAAGCGGTCGCCGCGTATCGTCAGGCCGCCGCCGCGGCCGCCGGCGCGACGCTGCGCGCTTATTACCTGGTGCGCGCGGCCGAGCTGCTTGAAGAGCAAAAGCAAACCGCCGACGCGGCCGCGTTGTATCGGCAATTGCTGGAAAAGACCGATCCGCACCGTTACAGCATCCGCGCGTTGGAGGGCCTGCACCGCACGGCCTTCGCCGGGGACGTGCCCGCGCAGATCGACCACGCGGCGAAGTTCGGTTTGCGCATGTACACCGGCGGCGCGTATCAGCAGGCGGGCCCGGCGCTGGATCGCGCCATCCGCCTGCGGCGCGAACGCGGCGAGCCGTGGACGGCGATGCCCGAGCTGGTCGACAAGGCGGCCGATTCGTTCTTCCGCACGCACCACAACGATCAGGCGGCCGCGTACTTCGAATTGCTCAAAACGCGCCAGGACGCCAAGTACGGCGACATTCTCTACCAGCTCGCGCGGCTGTACACGCGTTTGGGCGACGCGCCCAAGGCGCGCGAAAACTACCAACTGCTGACCAAGCACGGCGCGGGCTACGGCGCCCGGCGCACCGGCTGGTATCAACTGAGCCTGTTGAACATCGAGGACAACAAATACACCGACGCCTACGGGTATTACTCGCGACGTTTGAAAGAAAAACGCAGCGCCAATTCGTTCCTGCATTGGAAGGCCGGCTGGACGGCGATGATGGCCGGCAATCTGAAAACCGCCGACGGGCACTTTGCCGCGATCCTCAACGATCGGCGCGGCGAGGAAAAGGAACGCGCGAGCTTCTGGCGCGCACAGGTGCTGCTCAAGCAGAAGCGCGTCACCGAGGCGATGGCCATTCTCACCCGGCTGAACAAAAACGATCCGACCGGCTATTACGGCTGGCGTAGCGCGGAAATCCTGCAGGCGCACAAACGGCCGGCGGTGACCATCGCCCAGGGCATGAACCGGCACAACACGCGGGGGCCGAAACTCACGCCGATCAACAGCGCGTGGTGGGCGGAATTCGACGAGCTCAAAAACTTCCCCCGCCTGCAACAGACGACCGAACTGGGCTTCTGGCGCGCGGCCAACCGCGAGATGGTGTCGCTGGAGATCCCCAAGAAGATCAAAGCACCGCAACGTTTCGCCCTCGCCCGCGTCGCGCACGACGCCAAGGCGTATCCGCTGGCGCGCAAACTGGTGTACGGCGGCGGCGTGTACCAATACCTGAAGGGACACCGCGATTCGCTGCTGGACACGTACTATCCGCTGTATCTGCCGCTGGGCTACGCCGAGAATGTCGAACGCTACGCCAAACAGTTCCGCCTGCCGCCGGCGCTGGTGTACGCGATCATCCTCAACGAGTCCAACTACCGGCCGACGGTCGAGTCGCCCGCCTATGCGGTGGGCCTGATGCAGGTCATGCCGCAGACCGGACAGGAGATCGCCGCCGCGCTGGGCGAGGATTATCACGAAGACAGCCTGTACGATCCGGAAACCAACGTCCGCTACGGTTGCTGGTACCTGCGCCATCTGTTGGATACGCTGGGCGACGACCCGGCCTACGCCGTGGCTGCCTACAACGCCGGCCCCAAGGCCGTCGCCAAATGGCTGCGCAACAAACAAAAAATAGAACAGGCGTACTTCATCGCCGAGATCCCTTACCTCGAAACCAATCGGTACGTCCGCCGGGTCATCACCGCGATGAAAAAATACGAGACCATGCTGACGCATCGCGACCGGGCGCGTTGACATAAATCGCGGCTTTCTCTAAACTTTGGTGGCTTTTTCGATACTCAAGCTATATAGGTTGATCAACCGCAATGAGTGACACGCGCCTAACCGACAACCAACGCGACCAGATTCTGGAAACCATCCAATCGTTGGGCGGTACGATCGTCAACATCAAGCGGTACCCGCCCGGATCGTCCATCATCAAGATCGCCCTGGAACGCGGCATCGGCCACTTCGACAACATCTTCGCCGAGTTGAATTCGTTCACGCTCTCCGAAAATGAGCGCCAGTTGCTGATCAACGAGGAACTGCAGCCCGACCGCATCCAGAAGCGCGGCTACGTGACCAAGTTCATCCAGACGATGGGCGATCGCAACATCAAAAGCCTGACGTACAAGAAGGGCCTGAACAGCGGTGAGCTGGAAGTGTTCGTCGACATTCTCGGCCAACAACCGGATGAATTGCGCCAGATCGAGGACATCAACAAGCACCTGGAAGCCAAAGGCGTCACGCACATCGAAATCGACACCAAGGTTTTCGTCGCGATCGAACGCGGCCAGACCGTGGCCGACATCGCCGAGCTGGAAAAGCTGGCCAACGTACCCAGCGGCCAGCTCAACGACGAGAATTTCAAGGAAGGCGTTTTCGTTCAATACCTGGTGAGCAAGCTGCCGCTGGAGGACCTGAACATCTCCGACGACAAGTTGGACCAGCTCAAGCAGCAGATCGATTTCGACAAGGTGAAAAACGCCAAGAGCGTCGATTTCGAACAACTGGCCCCGGTGTTGGCCGCCGCGCTGGATCGCTGGAGCAACGACGCCGAGGCGATGGAAGCCGACATCACCGCCCCGCAGCCGGCGTACCAGCAATCGGCGGTGACCAGCGAGATGATCTCGAGCATCAGCCCCGAGTTGCTCAAACAGATGGCCACCATGCAGGCCGCGGCGACTACCGAGGCCAACGAAACCTCGCGCGACGAACGCGTGGAAAAACTGACCGGCACCTTCGAGAGCATCAGCCGGGTCATCTACTCGTTCAACCAGCCGCAAATCCGCGCCAAGCTGCTGGACGACTTTCTCAAGATCGTCACCAACTTCAAATCGTTTACGCTGGCGCGCATCCTCTCGACGCGCTTCAACGAGGACCTCGAGGAAAAAGCCGACCTGAAGGGGCGCATTCTCTCGACCCTGTCGATGAAAAAGAAATCGACGATCATCGACATGTTCCTGCGCAAGTACCACCGGGTCATCGAAGGACTCAACCCGGCCGACTTCGAATTCAATCCCTCGCAGATCGACGAATCCGAGAAGGTGCTCAACCGGCTGATTCAGGATCTCAAAACGCGCCAGCAATCGCCCGACCTGGTGGAGAAAGCGCAAAAGGCCCTGGGCATGGCGCGCGCCGTCAAGAAAGAGGCGACCGATCCGAACAAGCTGCTGATTCTCAAGGTGCGCCGGCTGATCACCAAGGACCCGGATTATTTCCTGGACGACAAGATCCAGCCGAACATCCCCGATCTGCTCGTGCGTCTGACCGACATGAACCGTCCGGACGTGGCCAAGAAGATCCTCGACAAGATCTATCAGAACATCAACGACGAGGATCCCAACGTGCGCCTGCGCCTGGCCGCGGCCATCGTGCGCATCAGCCAAAGCCTGCTGGAAGTGAAAAACACGACGTACCACAGCCACCTGTACAACTGGAACCTGCGCGCGTTCCGCCAGGAAAAGGAACAGCGCGTGTACGCCGCGTTCCTCGCCGTGCTCATCGGCGACCTGGGCAAGCTGATCGAAGCGGGCAACCTGCAGTTTGTCATGCAGATTTTCAAAGCGGTCAACAACCTGCGCGAGATGGAAAACGACCAGGTGAAAATCAAGTTCCTCACCATGTGCGAGGCGAAGATCCTCGAGCACAAGGAACTGTTCGACTACCTCATCGACCGCTTCACCGCCGAGGATGAAAAGCAAGCCGAAATGGCGCTCAAGGTGCTGTTCACCATGGACACCTCGCGGCTGGTCGGCAAGCTGATCGAGATTCTGCGCGACAGCGAGGAAATGCGTGTGCGCAAAAAGGTCATCACCGGTCTGGAGCGGTTCCCCGAATCGGCCAAGCCGTTGGTGCGCGAGTATCTGGAAAAGCCCGAACAACCCTGGTACTTCATCCGCAACCTGGTGGTGCTGGCCGGCGACATGAAAGACGATCAGGCGATCGTGCTGATCGCCAAGCAGATGACCAGCCAGCACGAGCAGGTGCGCAAGGCGTGTCTGTCCTCGTTGATCAAAATCAACAACGAGCGCGCCAACCAGATGATGGCGCAGGCGCTGCCCAACCTCGACCTGTCCAGCCAGCGCATGTTGTACACGCACCTGGGCAACGCGCGTTCGAAGGCCGGGCTGGAGTTCATGCTGCAGCAGCTCGATCCGACGCTGCCGGAAAAGAACGAACCGCTGGCCATCGACCTGATCACCGCGCTGGGTAAAATCGGCGGCGAAGAGGCGCTGCCCCTTTTCAAGAAAATCATCCGGCCGGGAAAACTCAGCAGCCTGTTCGGCCCGAAGGTCAGCGACAAGATCACCGAGGCGACCATCCGCGCCCTGGGCGACCTGGGCGGCGAGGAAGCCAAGGACATCGTGCAGAAGTTCGTGCGCAGCAACAAACCGGAAATCGCCCGCGTCGCGCAGGCGGCCCTCAAGAAGATCAGCTAGCCGCCGGCGGCCGCTCCATCGGCAAAGCCCATATTTGTTCGAGCGTGCGCGCCGTCGCGCCGCGATGTGTCTCCAACGCCCGCCGCCCCGCCTCGCCCATGCGCGTACGCAGATCCTCATCGGCCAGCAATTCACGCAGTTTCGCGATCAGGGCCGGGCCGTCGGCGACCACGGCGATTCCGCCGGCCGCGCGCAGGGCGTCGACCTCGGCAAGAAAATTGGGCGTCAGCGGCCCGGCGAGCACGGGCACGCCCCAGGCGGCGGGCTCGAGCACGTTGTGCCCGCCGACCGGCGCGAACGATCCGCCGACGAACGCCGCCCGCCCCAAGCCGAAAGCCCACCCCAACTCGCCGATGCGGTCGATCAGCAGCACGTCGGCCGCGCGCACCGTCGCCGCCGTCGCCTGTGAACGCAACTCGACGCGACACCCGGCGGCGGTCAAATCGTCCAACGCCTGCCCCGCCCGCTTGACGTGCCGGGGCGCGACGATCGCCGCGAGGTCGGGAAATTCCTTGCGCAACGCGACCAGCGCTTCGCCGATCGTGCGCTCCTCGCCCTCGTGCGTGGAGCCGGCGACGATCACCGGCCGGTCGGCGCAAAACGCGCGATACAGCGCCGCCACGTCGTCGGCGGGCGTTGCGCTTGGCGAAATATCGAACTTCAAACTGCCGGTGACGATCGTCTGGTCGGCGGGCGCGCCCAGTTGCACGAAGCGCTGCCGGAACTGCTCGGTCTGCACGCACAGCAGGTCGAAGCGGGCGAGCGTCCGGCGCACGGCGAACTTTAAAAATCGATAACGCGGGAAGCTGCGGTCGGAAAGCCGCCCATTGACCATCACCAGTCGCGCGCCGTTGTCGGCGGCGATGCGCAGGGTCAGCGGCCACAGTTCGGTTTCCAGCAACAGCAGCAGGCTCGGCCGCAAACGCGTCACCCACCGCGCGGCGCAGTTGAGGCAATCCAGCGGCGCGAGGGTGATCGTCGCTTTGCCGGCGAACAGTTCGCGCGCGCGCCGCAGACCGCTGGGCGTGTAGGCGACCACGACCACCGGCGCTTTGTTCGCCTCGATCAAGCGGGCGATCAGCCGTTGCGCCGTGTTGACCTCGCCGACCGACGCGCACCACACGACGATCGGCCGGTCGGCCGCCAGCGCCGGGACGCGGCCGAAGCGGGCCAGCGCATTGTCCCACCAGTCGCGCTTGAAAACGCCGCCGACGGCGACGACCACGATCGCCAGCGGAAAGGCGATCAGGCCCAGCAAAATGTAGACGGTCAAAAACAACATGCGCTCAGTCGCCCTTATGTTTGCGGCGTTCCATGCGTTCGATCTGATGCCCGACGGGATCTTCGAAGTAGCTCTCCAGCGGCCCTGACCAGCGCATGTTTTGCGCCAGATAAACGCGCATCCGTCGCGCCGGCGCGTCACCTCGTTGGTGCACATACGGCGCGAGCTCGACCACCGAGGCAAAATGCCGCTGCAACTTGCCGGGCATCGTCTGCTCGTCGACGTACAGCACGTCGCGGCCGATCAACTTCGCCCAATCGTTGTCCAGCGTGAACTGGCTGCCGCGATGCGCGAAGTCGGCCGTGTACACGCTCGGTCGATCAACCAGATGATAAACCAATTCGCTCGCCGTTTGATAGCGCTTGGTCATCAACGCCGCCTGCGGATACCTTTCGCGAAACGCATTCACGTGCTCGGCCAGGCCGTCGTAACCGTAGAACTGCGCGGTGATGTCGGTCTTGATCGTCACCAACGGATGAAAGACGTGCGCGTGCAGCGCGATCGTCGGCAGCAGCACGGTCAACGCGACGGCGACGAGCCACCGCGGCGCGTGCGTGCGTCCGGCGTCGATGCGGCGCATGATCCAATCGACCGCCAGCGGCGTCAGCGCCAGCCACGCGACGGCCGGCCAGTTCGCCTGAATCTTCGCCCGCCACGCATTGACCGCGAAGTACGCCAGGATCGTCAACGCGGGCACGGCCAGCAACAGTCGCTTGCCCTCGTCGTCGCGCCGTTCGCGCCAGGCGGCGATCGCGGCGATGATCCCCACCACGGCGAGCACGGGGGTGATCACGCCGATCTGGCCGCCGATAAAATCGAAGAACGAAGCCAGCCGCGCCGCGCCGACGACATCCGGATCGAAGGCCAGCTTGCTCACCGCGCGCCGGGCGATCCAGTCGTGTTTCAGGTTCCACAACACGACCGGCGCGAAGAGCACGGCGGTCGCCAGCGCGCCCAGGTACGGCCACGGCGTGCGCAAGTGCGCGCGGCCGCGCGGTTGCGTGAGCAAGGCCAGGAAAAAGCCGAAGGCGACGATGACCATGCTGAACTTGGCGTAGAGCCCGCACGCGCACAACACGCCCAGCAGCGGCCACCAACGCGGACGATCGTCCAGCACGATTTTCGCGAACAGCCACCACGCGCCGGCGGCGATCGCCAGCAGCAGGCTATCGTGCAGGATCAACACCGCGCCCGCCGCGAACAACGGGGTGATCTGCAACAGCAGCACGCCGAGCGCGGCGGCGGTTTTGTCCATCACGCGCCGCAACAGGCCGTAGATCAGCAACGAGGCGACCAGCGCCAGAAACACGGCCAGCGCGCGCAACGACAGGCGCGATGCGCCGAACGCCTGATCCCACAGCCAGTGCGCCCAGGCGATGCCGCCGGGTTGATCCCAGTAACACCAGTCGGGTTGCAGCGACCACGTCCAGTAATAGGCCTCGTCGGGAATGACGCCCACCCGCGCGCCCAGCGCCAGGCGCAACACGGAAAGCAGCAGCAGAATCAGCAGCAGGCTGGCGAGCGGGCGGCGCACCGTCGGCTACTCGTCCCGGAACTGCATCTTGTACAGCCGGGCGTATTCGCCGTCGTGCGCGATCAGTTCTTCGTGACGGCCGTCCTCGACGATCACCCCGTCTTTGAGCACGAGGATGCGATCGGCGCGGCGGATGGTCGAGAGGCGGTGCGCGATGACGAAGGTCGTGCGCCCTTCCATCAGGTTCTCCAGCGCTTCCTGCACTTCGGCTTCCGCCTCGGTGTCCAGGCTGCTGGTCGCCTCGTCGAGGATCAGGATCGGCGCGTTCTTGAACAGCGCCCGCGCGATGGCCAGACGCTGCCGCTGCCCGCCGGAAAGCTTGACGCCCAGTTCGCCGATCTGCGTGTCGTACTTCTTGGGCGTGTGCTCGATGAACTCGTGCGCGTTGGCGCGTTTGGCCGCCTCGACGATCTTCTCCATCGTCGCGTCGGCCTGGCCGTAGGCGATGTTGTTGCGGATCGAATCGGCGAACAGGAAGGTATCCTGCGTGACCATGGCGATCTGCGTTCGCAGGCTGCGGATCGTCGCTTGCGAGATGTCGCGATCGTCGATCAGAATGCGTCCGCCGACCGGATCGTAAAAACGCGGGATGAGGTTGATCAGCGTCGTTTTGCCTGAACCGCTGGAGCCGACGAAGGCGATCATCTGACCCACGTGCGATTGGAAGGCGATGCCCTTGAGCACCTCGCCGTCGGCGTCGTTGTAGGCGAAATGCACCTTCTCGAAGGTCACCGTGTCGCGCAGCGCCGGCAGCTCGACCGCGTCGGGGCCATCGCTCACGCTCGGGGGCGTATCGAAGACCTCGAACACGCGCGCCGCCGCGGCCAGCGCGCTCTGGAACGCCGCGTTCATTTTGTTCACGCGCTTGAGCGGTTCGTACATCAGGCCCAGCGAGGCCATGAAGCTGAAGAATTTACCGGTGGTCAAACCGCCCTGGATGACCAGCGAACCGCCGTACAAAATCACCACCGCCGCGGCCAGCGCGCCGAGCACTTCGATGACCGGGCTGGACAGTTCGTCCCACTTCGAGCGCTTCACGTTGGCGTCGTAGACCTTCCGGTTCTCGACCTGGAACCGCGCGCGCTCGTAATCCTCCATGCCGAAGGCCTTGATCACGCGGATGCCGGTGAAGTTCTCCTTGAGGATGCCGGTGAGTTCGCCCATGCGCTCCTGCCCGCGCTTGGTGTATTTGCGGATCTTCTTGCCGAAGCGGACGATCGGGTACGCCGTGGCGGGAAACAGCACCAAAATGATGAGCGCCAACTGCCACCATTGATAAAACGCGAGCACCGCGAGGCTGATGAGCGTGATCGGCTCGCGAAACAGGTTGGTGATCGACGGCACGGCGCGTTCCATCATGTTCACGTCGTTGGTGATGCGGCTCATCATCACGCCGGTGTTGGTGTCCGAATAATAGTCGATCGACAGGTCCTGGAAATGATCGTAGAGCTGGTTGCGCAGCAGGCGGATGACGCGTTGCCCGACGACCAGCAAAATGTAGTTTTGCGCGAAGCGGAACACGCCCTTGAGAATGTAGATGAGCACCACCGCGACGGGGATCAGCTTGAGCCAGAACATCGCGACGTCTTTGTCCGCCTCGGTGAACACCTTGTCCATGGCCGGCTGCACGAGGTAGGCCGTCGCCGCCGTGGTCGCGGCGACCAGCAGCGCGCAAGTGAACGCCAGACCCACCCAGAAGGCGTAGGGCTTGAAGTAAATCATGAAGCGCTTGAACTCGGCCCAATCCTGCGTGTGCCAGAACTTCAGTTTTTCGGTCCACTTCGCCATGTCGATCTTCAATCCTTTCGCCGCGCCGCCAGCGCCAACACGCGCCCGGCCACGGCCTTGCTCACCTCGCCGCCGTCCAGCGTACGCCACAGTTCGTCGCAGTCGGCCAGCGCCTTCGCCCGGCCTTCGTCGCTCAACAGGGTTTGCAAATGCCCCGCGACGATCGCCGGCGAGCACTCCTGTTGAATCAACTCGGTGAACGCCGCCCGCCCCAGGATGATATTCGGTAAACCGATCATGTCAACTTTGATCAACCAGCGGGCGAGCAGGATGTTCAGCGCGTTGCTGCGATAGCAGATGACGTGCGGCAGCCGGGCCAGAGCCGCTTCGAGCGTCGCGGTGCCGCTGGTGATCGCCCCGGCGTCGGCGCACGAAAGCAGCTCGTAAAAGCTCCCGCGCACGTACACCGGCGTAATGCCCGCCGCCGCGAAATAAGGCGCGAGGCGTTCGGGCGTCACCGACGGCGCGAGCGGCACGACGAACTGCACATCGTCGCGTTGCGCGGCCAGCAACCGTCCCGAGCCGGCCAAGGCGGCGGTGTTGTGCTTGATCTCATGCCCGCGACTGCCCGGGGCGAGCACGACGATCTTCTTGTCCGCCGCCAGCCCGAACCGGGCGCGCAGGTCCGCGCGGTCGATTTCATGCGTGGGCAGCGTTTCGAGAATCGGGTGCCCGACGAAGGTACAGGCCGCGCCTTGTTTTTCGTAAAACTCACGCTCGAAGGGCAGCGCGACGACCATGTGGTCGATGCGGTCGGCGATCACCCGCACGCGCCCGGTGCGCCAGGCCCAGATTTGCGGACTGATGTAATACAGCACCGGAATGCCCAGGGCCTTGGCCTGGTTGGCCAGCGCCAGGTTGAAGTCCGGCAGGTCGAGGCAAATCAGCACGTCGGGGCGGCGCGTTTTGAGCGTGCGCAACGCGGCCAGGTAGGTGCGGCGCAGTTTGCGCAGGCCGCTGAGCACGCCGGTGAAGCCGACGATGGCGATGTCCTCGGCGCGGCCGACCGCCTCCAATCCCGCCGCCAGCGCCTGCTCGCCGCCGATGCCGACGAACCGCGCGCCCGGCGTGCTTTCGCGCAGCGCCCGCATCAGATTCGCCGCGTAGGTGTCGGCGCTGGTTTCGCCGGCGACGAACATGATCAACGGTTCTCCCGGCGGCGAGACCGACGGCGCGAAGGTTTTCGGCCGTGTCAGGCCCATGCCGGTGTACTTGCGGATCGCCGCGAGAAACGCCCAGGAACAGGCGACGCCCAGCAGCGCGCCGGTCAGAATGTCGAGCGGAAAATGCACGCCGACGTACACGCGGCTGATCGCCACCAGCGCGGCGAGCGGCACGACCGTCAGCCACAGCCACCAGCGGCGGTAGGCGTACAGCAGCGCCGTGGCCGTGCCGAACACGCCGGCCGCGTGCCCGCTGGGGAACGAGCGCGAACCGAGCTTCGGGCCGATGATGTGCAGCGACTGCGCCGAGTCGCTCAGCGGAATGGTCAGTTTGTCGATCCAGCCGAGAACCTGCGTTTTCACCGCCTGCGCGGTCAGCGCGCCGAACGCAATGTCTTTCAGCGGACGCGGACGGCCTACGAAGCTTTTGACGATTTGCACAAGCAAGCCGCTCAGCCCGACGGCCAGCGCGAGGTAAATCAGGTTGCGCGGAAAATTCTTGCGGTCGCCCAGGTACAGGCCCAGCGCGCCCAACAGCGTGAGCGACAGGCCGTGGCCGAGGTTGGTGATCAGGCCGAAAAAGACGTCGAGCGCGGGGGAAGACCAGCCGGCGTTGATCGCCAGGAAAATCGTTCGATCGAAGCCGGCCAGCGCATCCAACATCTCACCACTGCAACTTCCATTCGAAGTAAACCTGCGCGGCGTCGTGGGCGTCCTTGCGGAAGTAATCGCCGGTCATGAACAGGTGACCGCCGTAGATGGCGAACAGGACGTTGGGCGAAAAGATATAGTCGACGCGCGCGTCCATTTCCCAGCCGATTTCCGCGTCGTCGGTGACCGGATTGGGCTCGGTGGCGCGAATGTAACCGTAGCTGACGTAGTAGTGATGGTTCGCCTGGAAATTCAGGTCGAGGCCGAGGTTGGCGAACATCGTGTTTTCCACGCCGCCGCTGCCGTAGCCGTCAAACAGGCCGCCGGGCACGCCCGCGCCGGGGGACAGATTTTCGTAGACCGAGAAGTAGCCGCGCTTGATGTACTCGTCCATCGTTTCTTCGCTGATGCCGAAGTCGTTGTCCGGCGCGAAGAAGCCTTCGTAGTTGACGGTGTCCGGATCGTCGCCGCTGCCGTAGCCCATGGTCAGGGCGACGGTGTCGACGTTGGTGATGCGGTAGTCGGTTTTCAACAACGCCGCGCGGCCGCGCCAGTGCAGGTCTTCGGCGCCCTCGACGTCCTCGTTGGCGAACAACGTGCCGAACTGCTGATCGTACTCGGCGTTGATCGTCACCGGGCCGAAGTCGCCGACATAGTTGGCGCCGAGGTTCCACATCTGGCTTTCCTGCCCGGTGTATTCCTCCTGCGTGAAGGCGGGCAGCAGCCACATCGGGCTGTTGGGGGCGACGCGGTTGGGATACTGCGTGACCTTGAAGTCATTGACCCAACCGAACAGCGAGAGTTTCTGCTTGGGCGTGGGCGTCGCGTTGGCCCAGACGAAGAAGGTGTCCTCGTCGTCGTTCCACTTCATCTTCATTTCGTAGTTCTCGCCCTCGTACTGGCGCACGGCGCCGGCGGCGATTTCGAAATAGCGATGCTTGTAATAGGTGTACGCGCCGTCATGCTCGTTGCCCATGATCAGCCGGTTGCCCAGCTCGACGGGCATGCGGCCGAAGACGAGGTACAACGGGATCGGATAGATGTCCATGCGCGTGTACAACTCGCGGAAGTACAACGCCTCCATGTCGAACTTCTGATCGCCGCGCCCGCCCATCACCGGGGCCTGGCTGCCCCAGACGATGTCGCCCAGTTGCATGCGGATGATCAAGTCGGCGTAGTTGCCGAAATTGAAGATCGTGCGGAACTGGAAGCGCTGATCCCACCAGCCGTAATCGTTGCTGAACGTCGACTTGGGGTGATAAGCGTATACGCGGTCGCCGGCGAAGTTCGTGTAGTTGTTGATCGTGTTGGCCTCGACCAGTGCGCGCGAACGGAACTCGCCGTGAAACGACACCGACCAGCCGTTGCTGAAGGTGATCGCGTCGCGATCGGCGTCCCAGGGCAGCAACGGCAGCACGTCGTTTTTGCCCGACGCCTTTTTCTCGACTTCGGCCAACCGTTTTTCCAACTCGGCGATCTGCTTTTGCAGTTCCTCGGCGGTCGGCTGATCGTCGTCGTTATCCTCTTGATCGTCGGCCGCCCAAACCAGGGCGCACGACGCCAGCACCACGCTCACCAACACCAACAGCGATAATCCTTGACGCCACATCTTCATACTCCGCAATCGCTTCAGATACCCATCAGTGTGATTCGATAACGCGCGGCATAGCTGCGCACGCGTTCGGATTCAATCATCAGACTCGTGCCCGCTTCGACCGCCAGGCAGGACGCGCCGGCGCGGCGCATGACCGCCAGCGTCTGCGTGCCCCAGGCCGGAACGTCGAAACGCGGATCCTGGTCGGGCCAGGCGACTTTGGCGACCACCGTGTTTTCGCCGGCGAGCTTGCCCGCGCGGCGGATGGTCGCGTCGGTATGCTCGAAAGCCTCGACGGCGGCCACCGCGCCCTGCTTGACGACCACGGTCTGGCCGACGTGCTGAGCGGCGACGGCGCGGGCGACGGCCATGCCGCGCTCGATGTCCTGCCGCATCGCCGCGTTGGGTTCCGGGCCGCCCAGGTGCCCGGCGGGGGTGACCAGCTCGGGCAAGGTCGCGGTCTGGGCGACGATGGTGAAGCCGTGCGCTTCCATCTCGTCGGCCAGCACGCCGAACAGCGAATTGTCCTTGCGATCCGGCAGGCGCATGAGCATGGCCATGGCCACTTCGTCGAACTGGATATTCGCGAAGTTAAGGCCCTTCTCCACCTTGCCCAGGTAGAGCAGTTCGCGCACGCCGTGATCCTTCATGTACGCGATGATCGTGCCCACCTGCCCCAGGCTGAACGAGGCGCAGGCGACGCTGACCGGGCCGAGCGCGTCCTGACCGGTTTCGGCCAGTTGCGCCGACACGACCTCGCGGCCCGCCCGGCGCAGGGACCGGGCCGCCAGCCACGGCAGACGGCCCGCCCCGGCGACCAAGCCCAGCGGGGCAGCGCTCATTATTCGACCGCCTTGAGGCGTTCGAGCACTTCCAGCGAAACCTTGAGCGAACGCAGTTCGTTTTCCACGCTGATCATCCGGTCGCCGTTGCCCTGCACACAATTGAGGAAATGCTGAATCTCGAACTTCAGCGGATTGCCCTTGTGCACGAACAACCGCTCGACGATCGACTCCTGCCGATACTTGAGGGCCTCGTCGGCGACCGTGAGCGTGTAGCTGCTTTGCGAACTGCGATGAATATGTATTTCCTGGTAGGAATAATCCAAATTGATGTACGCGCCCTTCTGGTGGACCGTCAGGGTGCGAATCTTCTCCTCGCTGACGCGGCTGGCCAGGAAGGTGGCCAGCGTACCGTTGGTGAAGGTGATCTGCACGGTGACCAGATCCTCGTAATCGGACATGATCTTGCGGCCCTGCACGTCGAGCTTGGCGATCGGCTGGTCGATCATGTTCAGCACGATGTCGATGTCGTGGATGAGAATATCGAGCACGACGCCCGCGTCGGTGATGCGGCCGGTCCACGGTCCGATGCGCTTGCTTTCGACGATGAAGGGATTGTCGACGATCTTCTTGACTTCCTGCACCGCGCCGTTGAAGCGCTCGACGTGGCCGATGTGCAGCACGAGGTTGTTTTTCGCCGCGACGGCGAAGAGCTCCTCGGCCTCGGCCAGGGTCGGAGCGATCGGTTTTTCCAGCAGCACGTGAATACCGTTTTCCAGAAATTCCTTGGCCACCGGAAAATGCAACGCGGTGGGCACGGCGACGCTGACCACGTCGACTTTGCCGAACAGCTCGCGATAATCGCTGAAGTACGGCAGGCCGAACGGCTCGGTCACCTGCTTGGCGCGCTCGACGTTGACGTCGGACACGCCGACGATTTCCACGTTGAGCAGTTCGCTGTACGCGCCGACGTGGTAACGGCCCATGTGGCCCACGCCCACGATGCCCGCGCGCAAGGTGTTGGACTCACTCACCGTTCTTCCTCCTCGCCATGGCGATGCCGCGTTTGGTTCCTTCGATGAACGTGAGGAACATCTGCACCGCCGGGCTTTCAGCCACTTCGTCCTTGATCGCCGCGACGGCGTTTTCCACCGTCAACTGCCGCGTGAAGAGAATCTGCCACGCCTGCTGCACCAACTGGCGGTGTTCATCCGGAATGCCCGCGCGCTGCATGCCGATCGAATTCAGACCGACCGGCCGCGCCGGCACGCCCACCGCGGTGGTGAACGGCGTAATGTCCTGCGAGGTCAGCGCGCCCGCGCCGAGCATCGCCAGCGTGCCCACGCGCACGCCCTGATGGGTGCCCGCATAGGCCGCGATGATCGCGCCGTCGTCGACCGTGCAGTGACCGGCCAGACCGGAGTAATTGGTCATCACCACATGGTTGGCCACATGACAATCGTGGGCGACGTGGGTGTAGCCCATGAAGAAATTGTTGTCGCCGACGGTCGTTGCCGAACCTTCCCGGCTGCCCCGGTGCATGGTCACGCTTTCGCCGATCATGTTGTTGTCGCCGATGCGCAACCAGGTTTCCTCGCCTTGGTACTTGAAGTCCTGGGCGGCGCCGCCGAGCACGACCCCGGGCCGTACGCGGTTGTTGCGTCCCAGGCTCGTCCAGCGATGCACGATGACGTTGGCCAGCAGCTCGGTTCCTTCGCCGATGGTCACGTCTTCTTCGACGATGCAAAACGGTCCGATTACGACTCCTTCGCCCAACACGGCGTTCGGGTGCACAATCGCGGATGGATGTATCGTAGCCACGGCTTTCTCTCCTTATTTGGTTTCCAGCGCGTCGACTCGTTTGCCGAGTCGCTGCAAATCCTTCAACGCTTGCGGAAGGTTTCTGATTGCCACCAATTCGCGTTTCCAGTCCATGTGATCCTTGCCGGGGATACCGGCGATCACCTGGCCCGGTTCCACGTCGCGCATGACCGCCGCGCCCGCCGCGAGGATCGCCCCCGCGCCGATGCGCACGTGCGGCACCGCGCCGGCCCGCGCGGCCAGGATGCAGTCGTCGCCGACGACCACCGAGCCGGCCAGACCCGTCTGCGACACCAGCAGGCAGCGTTTGCCGATCAGGCAGTTGTGCGCCACCTGCACCTGGTTGTCGATCTTGGTGCCCGCCCCGATCACCGTGCGGCCGAAGGTCGCGCGATCCACGCACGAGCAGGCGCCGATTTCCACGTCGTCCTCGATCACGACGATGCCGCGCTGCGGGATCTTCACCTGCGTGTCGCCCATGCGCTCGTAGCCGTAGCCGTCCGCGCCGATCGACACGTTGTGGTGCAAGATCACCCGATCGCCCAGCGTGCAACGCGCGCCCACTTTCGCGCCCGGATGCAGCAGGCAATTTTTGCCCACGCGCGCCTGCGCGCCGACGTAGGTCTGCGGCATGAGCACGGTGCGCGCCCCGACCGTCGCACCGGGGCCGACCACGGCGTGCGCCATGACCGTCGCGGTGGGATCGACCGTCGCGTCGGCGGCCACCGAGGCGGCCGGATCGACGCCGGGTTCGTAATGCGGTTCGGGAAAGAACGCTTGCGCCAGTTGCAGCGCCGCCAGGTAGGGATCGCCCACGACGATCTGCGGGGCGGTCAGTTCGGCGAATTCGCTTTTGACCAGCACCGCGGCCGGATCCTTGTCGGCCAGCAGGCGCAGGTATTTTTCCTCGGTGATGAAGGTGACTTCGTCGGACCGGACGGCGTCGACCTGGGCCACGCCGTTGATCTCGCGGTCGGAGTCGCCGACCACGCGGCCGCCGACGATGTTCGCAATCGAATGCAGATCCAAACCGGTCTCCTCTCCTCGCGCGTAACGCCCCCGCGACCGGCCGGTCCCTCCCTTCGGCCGGCGCCGCTTACTGCGCGTTCATCTGGCGAATGACTTTGTCGGTCAGGTCGACGGACGAGGAGCCGTACAACACCACGCCGCCTTCGGTCATCACGTCGTCGACTTTGAGCAGGACGACGTCGTAGCCTTCGGCGGAGGCGATCTTCGCGGTGATCGTTTTGATCTGGGCGATCAACGCCTTGAACAGTTCGAGTTTGTACTGTTCGATTTCCATGGCCGACTGCTGATAGACCTGCTGGTACTCGCCCATCAGCTTGTTGAGTTCCTCGTATTTTTCGCGCTTGGCTTCGTCGCTGAGCGCCGAGGCGGTCTTTTGCACTTCGTCGCGCAGGGTGATGACCTTGAGCTCGGCCTTTTTCACCTTGATCTTCAGTTCGTCGGTGCGGGTGGCCATTTTCTGGTTGATGTCCTTGCCCATTTTGGTCAGTTCCAGCACCTTTTGCAGGTCGACGAAGCCGACTTTCCCGGCCAGCGCCGGACCCGCCGTCAACGCGACGATCAAACCGACGATCACCGCCAGCATCAGTTTACGCATATTTGAACGCTCCTTTCCTTACCCCTTAGAAGAAGGTCCCGATACCGAATTCGAAGACCTGTTTGTCCTCGCCTTCCTGACGATACAGCGGGAAGCCCCATTCGAACCGCAGCGGTCCGATCGGGCTGATCCAGCGAATGCCGAATCCCCAGCTTTGGCGAAGTTCGCGCAGATTATACCAATCTTCTTCGATGAACGCATTGCCCGCGTCGTAAAACAGCAGCCCCTTGAGGCCGAGCTGTTTGACGATCGGAATCAGCAATTCGACGTTGCCCTGTAAATATTTGTTGCCGCCGATCACGCTTTCCACCTCGGCCATGGTCGAGGTCGGATCCTGGTAGTTGTAGGGAATGAAACTGGTTTCGGTCGGTCCCAGGCTGCGCGAGTAGAAGCCGCGCACGCTGTTGAGGCCGCCCAGGAAGTAGCGTTCGGTGATCGGCAGCCGGCCCTCATCGAGGTTGTCGGCGTAGCCGGCCTCGCCGTTGACCATCAACGAAATGCCCCAGTAGACCGGGAAGTAGCGGCGGGCCATGACCGTGTACTTGAGGAAGTTCAGGTCGCCGCCGAAGTTCTCGCTGGCCCATTCGGTCGAGGCCGAAACCTTGGCGCCCGCGGTCGGATCGAAGGGATGATTGACCGTGTCGCGCTGCAAGGTGAAGCGCGTGCTGGTGGTGATCTTCTGCCCTTCCTGCAAGGTGAGGAACAGCGCCGCGCGGTTGTCGACGTCGGTGATTTCCACCTGCTGGTACTGATAACCCAGGTGCGCCTCGACGTCCCAGTACAGCGGCCGGCCCAGGCTGACGTACGCGCCGCGATCCTTGCGCTGGAACGAGAAGTAGTCGCGCTCGGTGTTGTTGAGGGTCGTGCCGAAGATCCACCGCGAATCGAACAGGTACGGCTCGCGGAACTGCAACTGGAAGTTCTTGCGGTACGCGCCGACCTCGGCCATCAACGAGAGTTTCCAGCCGTAGCCGAACAGGTTGTTGTGGCTGACCTGCGCGGTGCCGAAGAAGTTTTCCAGGCTCGAGAAACCCACGCCGATGATGAAGTTGCCCTGCATCCGCTCTTTGACTTCGATGTCCACGATCACCAGGTCGTCCGCGCCGCCGCGCCGCCACTTGATCGACACCTCGTCGAAGTAGCCCATGCGCATCAGGCGTTCCTTCGACTGGCGGATGCCCGGGCCGGAGAACAGGTCGCCCTCGCGGATGTACAACTCGCGGCGCACGACCTTGTCGCGCGTACGGTCGTTGCCGACGATCTCGATGCGCTCGATGTAGGCCAGCTTGCCCTTGTTGATGTTGAATTTGATCTTCACCCGGCGCGTTTCCGGATTGGGCGTAACGTCGGGCTCGACCTCGGCGAAGGCGTAACCGACGTCGGTGTAGCGGTTTTTCAATTCGTTCAGCGACTGCTCGAACTTGCCGCGCGAGAAGACCTCGCCCACCTGGATGGTGAGCAGCTTCATCAGGTCTTCCTTTTTAAAGAGCAGGTCGCCTTCGATGTCGATGCTTTCGATGAAGTACTGCGGACCCTCGTTGACCGACACGGAGATGTACATCCAGCGTTTGTCGGCGCTGAGGGTCACGACCGGGCGGCCGATCTGCACGAAGTAGCCGTGGTTGGCGTAGAACATGCGTAGCATTTGCAGGTCCTGCGCGAACATCGTTTCGCGGTAGACGCCCGACTGGCCCATGAAGCTCATCACGTGGCCGGCCTTGGTCTGCAACTGCTTGCGTAGGGTTTCCTCGTCGAAGGCCCGGTTGCCCACGAAGTCGATGCGCTTGATGTAGATCTTGCGGTACTCGGTGATGCGGATGATCACCCGGACGCGGTTGTTTTCGAGCGGCTCGATTTCGTGGTGGATATCGACCATGAAAAAGCCGTCGGCCTCGTAGAGCTGACGGATCTTCTCGATGTTCTCCTTGATCTTGGCGATGGACAGAATCGTGTTGGGCTTGAGGTCGATCGCCTCGTTGATCTTGTCGTCCTTGATCTTCTTGTTGCCCTCGATGACGAACTCTTTGACCGCGGGTTTTTCCTCGAGCAGGAAGGTGACGATCTTGCCGGCCGCGCTGTCCTCGACCTTGATGCGTACGTCGGCGAAATAGCCGAGCTTGAACAACGCGCGCAGATCGTTGTTGAGTCGTTCGGCGTCGTACAGATCGCCGCGCCGCGTTTCGATCGCGCCGAAGACCACGTCGTCCTCGATGCGCAAGGTGCCTTCGATGCGCACGTCGGCGACCAGATCGCGCGCCGCCGCCATCGCCGGCAAGAGCACCGTCAACGCCACGACCATCGCCGTCAGGACCGCCCATCGCTTCATGCTATCCGCTCCACGTGACCCAGGCTCAGGCGATAGATGCAGTCCATCCGCTTGGCCAATCGTTCGTTATGCGTGACCACGACGAACGTCGTGCCCTTGCTTTGGTTGATGTCAAACATGACCTGCCACAATTTTTCGCTCGTTTCCTCGTCGAGGTTGCCGGTCGGTTCGTCGGCCAGCACGACCTCGGGCTGCATGATCATCGCCCGCGCGAAAGCCACGCGCTGCTGCTCGCCGCCGCTGATCTCGCCCGGCTTGTGATCGAGCCGCTCGCCCAGGCCCAGTTCCTCCAGCGAGCGCCGGGCCATCCGCGCGGCCTCGTCATGCGTATGCCCGGCGATCAGCGCGGGCATCATCGTGTTTTCCAGCACGTCGAACTCCGGAATCAGTCCGTGGAACTGAAACACGAAGCCGATGCGCCGGTTGCGGAACTGCGCCAGTTCGCGGTCGTCGATGCCCGGCGGAAACACTTCGCGTCCGTCGAACAGCACGTTGCCGCTCGTCGGCCGCTCCAGCGCGCCCAGCAAATACAGCAGCGTCGTCTTGCCCGCGCCCGATTCGCCGGTGATGCCCACCATCCGGCCGCTGTCCACCTGCATGTTCACGTCTTCCAGGACGGTCACCGGGCTTGCCGCCTCCAGGTAGATCTTGACCAGATCGTGTACTTCGATCAACGCCATAAATGCTTACTCGTACCGCAACGTTTTGACGACATCAAGCCGTCCCGCAATGCGGGCCGGCGCGAGCGTGGCCACCAGGCTCAGCCCCAGCGAGGCGAGGAAGATGATCACGAAATCCAACACCTTGAATTTCATCGGCAGCGTGTCGATGTAATACACGCGGGGATCGAGCGGAATGAGGTTGTACTTGATCTGAATCAGACAAATCCCCACGCCCAGCGTCGCGCCGATGATCGTCCCGAGAATGCCGATGAACATCCCCTGAATCAACACGATGTGCTCGACGCGCCGGGCCGACGCGCCCATCGAACGCAGCATGGCGATCGACTTCTTCTTGTCCATCACCGCCATGTACAGGCCGGTGAAGATGTTCAACGACGCCACGAAAATGATGATGCACAAAATGATGTACATCACCAGTTTTTCCAACTTGATCGCCGAGAACAGGTTGCGGTTCATCTGCATCCAGTCCTTGGCGTAAAACGGCCACTTGAGCCGCTCTTCCACCTTGCGGGCCACCTCATCGGATTTCCAGATGTCGGCGATTTTCACTTCGAGGCCGCTGATCGAATCGCCCGTGCCGAAAAACGACTGCGCCTGCTCGAGGTGGATGAACGCGAATTTCGCGTCGAATTCGTACAGGCCGCTTTTGAACAGACCGACCACGACGAACGGCTGCGCCTTGGGCAGCACGCCCATCGGCCCGATCTCGCCCATCGGGTTGATCAACTGGATTTTCTCGCCGACGAACACGCGCAGGCTCGCGGCCAGTTCGCGCCCCAGAATCACGCCGGGCAGCGTTTCCTTTTCCGTGTTCTCGCCCAGCGGCGCAATCACCTCCTGCGGTCCGCTGAGCATGTCCAGCGAGCCGCGGTCGATCGAGTCGCCGATGCTCGTGACGTTGCCGGCGGTGTTCGGATCGATGCCGCGGACGATCACCCCCGCCGCGTGGTTGCCGGTCGAGGCCATGCCCTCGCCATAGACGAAGGGGCTGGCCGCCAGCACGTCCGGCGTGCCCTGGATCGTCTCGACCACCTCCGGCCAATTCTCGATGCGGCTGTGGTGGGAAAGCACCAGCATATGGCTGTAGGCGCCCAGGATCTTGTTGGTCATATCCTCCTGGAAACCGGTGATGACCGCGAGCACGACGATGAGCGTGGCCACGCCGACCGCGACGCCCGTGATCGCAATGATGCTGATCACCGACAGAAACAAGCTCCGTCGCTTCGGGCGTAAAAAGCGGAGACCGACGAACCGCGCGAAACCCATCGTTTAGCTTTGTTCCTTTCGCATCTGCGGAAAGAGAATCACGTCGCGGATGCTGGCGCTGTTGGTCAACAGCATCACCAGCCGGTCGATGCCGATGCCCTCGCCCGCCGTCGGCGGCAGGCCGTATTCCAGGGCGCGGATGTAATCGGCGTCGTATTCGTGCGCTTCCTCGTCGCCGGCCTTTTTCGCCTCGACCTGCTCGACGAACCGGCCGCGCTGATCGTCCGGGTCGGCCAGCTCGTTGAAGGCGTTGGCGATCTCGTTGCCGTTGATGTAGAGCTCGAAACGGTCGACCACCTCGGGATTCTCGTCGTTGCGCCGGGCCAGCGGGCTGACTTCCGTGGGGAAATGGTAAATGAACGTCGGCTGCACCAGCTTGGACTCGACCAGTTCCTCGAAAATCAGCACCGTCAGCCGGCCGGGCGTCGCCTCGCCGATGATCTCGATGCCGTGCTTGGCGCAAAACGCTTTGAGCGTCGCCGCATCGGCCAGATCCTCGACCGACAGGTCGGTGTATTCGGCCACCGCGTCGGCCATGCGCAGGCGCTTCCACGGCCGGGCGAAATCGATTTCCTGTTCCTGGTAGGCGAAGCTCAGCTTGCCGAACAGGCTGTGCGCCAGGAAGCAGCACAGTTCCTCGGTCAGCTCCATCAACTGCTCGTAGGTCGCGTAGGCCCAGTAGAATTCGAGCATCGTGAATTCGGGATTGTGCTGCGTGCTGATGCCCTCGTTGCGGAAGTTGCGGTTGACTTCGAACACGCGCTCGAGCCCGCCGACGATCAGCCGCTTGAGGTACAGCTCCGGCGCGATGCGCAGGAACAGATCCATGTCCAGCGTGTTGTGATGCGTGACGAACGGCCGCGCCGTGGCCCCGCCGGCGATGGGGTGCATCATCGGCGTTTCGACCTCGAGAAAGTCGCGTTCGGAGAAAAACACGCGCATCAGGCGGATGATTTCGCTGCGGGTGCGGAACACGTCGACCACGTCGGGATTCATGATCAAATCGAGATACCGCTGGCGATAGCGCGTCTCGACGTCGACCAGACCGTGGAATTTTTCCGGCAGCGGCCGCATCGATTTGCATTGCAGGGTCAGTTCGTCGGCGGCCAGCGACAACTCGCCGGTGCGGGTCTTCATCAGCTTGCCGGCGAAGGCGTAAATGTCGCCGATGTCGGCCATTTTTTTGAAGGACTTGAAGTTCTCCGGGCCGATCAGCTTCTTGGACAGCAGCACCTGCAGGCGGCCGGTGCGGTCGTATATATCCAGAAAAATGACGTTGCCGAAGTCGCGCTGGCCTTTCACGCGTCCGGCGATCGCGAAACGATCGGGAACCTGCTCGATCGCCTCAGCCTCTTTTTCCCCATACATATCGCGTAGTTGCTGCGTCGTATGGGTTACCGAAACCGTCGTCGGGAACGGGTTGACGCCCTGTTCGCGCAAGGCCTGCGCTTTTTCCCGCCGCAGTTCGATCAGTCGATTGGTGTCCTCGTTCATTACCTTAACCTTAGAGGGTAAAAATCCGCGTTACCCTAGAGTTAGTCGGGCCATTCTGTCAAGCCGCGCCGCCGTTTAAGATTCCACCCGGGAAAGCAGATAAGCCTCGATAAAACGGTCCAAATCCCCGTCGAGCACCGCGTCCACGTTGCCCATTTCCACGCCGGTGCGCAGATCCTTGACCAGCCGGTACGGCTGCAGCACGTAGGACCGGATCTGGCTGCCCCAGGCGATGTCCTTCTTCTGCGCGTTGACCGCCTGCCGTTCGGCTTCCTTCTCCTGCAACTTCAGTTGGTACAACCGGGCGCGCAGGACCTTGAACGCCGTATCCTTGTTGCGGTGCTGGCTGCGTTCGTTCTGGCACTGCACGACGATGCCGGTCGGGAAGTGCGTGATGCGAATCGCGCTGCTGGTCTTGTTGACGTGCTGGCCGCCCGCGCCGCTGGAGCGGAACGTGTCCACCCGGATGTCCTTTTCGTCGATCTCGATCTCGATGGTGTCCTCGATGTCCGGATAGACGAACACGCTGGCGAAGCTGGTGTGCCGGCGCTTGGCCGCATCGAAGGGGCTGATGCGCACCAGGCGGTGGATGCCGCTTTCGGCCTTGAGCATGCCGAAGGCGTTCTTGCCGTGAATCTCCACCGTCGCGCCTTTGATGCCCGCTTCCTCGCCGGGCTGATGGTCGATCAACTCGGTTTCGAAGCCGCGCCGCTCGGCCCAGCGCAGGTACATGCGCAGCAGAATATCGGCCCAGTCCGACGCCTCGGTGCCGCCCGCGCCGGAGTGAATTTCCAGAATCGCGTCGGCGGGATCGGCCTCGTCGGAAAACAGCATTTCCAGGCGTTGATCCTGCAGTTTGGCTTCCAGCGCCTTGAGTTTGGGCGGCAGTTCGGCGGCCAGCTCCTCGTCCTGGCTTTCCAGGGCGAGTTCGAGGGTCACCTCGACGTCCTCGACCATGTCTTCGAGCACGCGCCAGGTTTCCAGCTCGCCCTCGACGTCGCTTTTTTCCTTGAGGATCGGTTTGGCCGCTTCGTTGTCGTTCCAGAAGCCGTCGACCGCGATCTGCGCCTCCAACTCGGCCAGTCGCGCCTGCTTTTCGGCTAAATCAAAGATACCCCCGCAGCTCGTCGAACAATTTCCGAGCCTGGGTGACGTGTTCTTTGTGGTCTTCGATCATTTGGTTTTTTCCTTACGTCGTCGCACGTTGCCGATCGCGAGAAACACCAGAATTCCCGCGTAAATCACCGCAGCCACGTACGCGGCGACATCGCCGATTGTGGCATATACCGTGCGGATGTCCAGCGTTTTGACCGTCCCCACGTACGTCGCGGGCACGTAGATATCGGTCGCTTTTATCGTCCGGCCCAGCGGATCGATGATGCCGCTGATGCCCGTGTTCGCCGCGCGGGCCACGTAGCGCCGGTTCTCGATCGCGCGCATGGCCACCTGGTCCCAGTGCTGATAAGGCGCCGACGTTTTGCCGAACCAGGCGTCGTTGGTGATCGTCACCAGGAACTTCGCCCCGAGGTTCGTCAGGCGCCGGACCGTCGTCGGGTACACCGCCTCGTAGCAGATGAACACCGAGAACGGCGCCTTGGGCAGCGGCATCAATTTGTAGATGCCGCTCGGCTCGAAATTGAGCGTCCCGCGAATCTCCTGCCCGGCCAGCCGCTGCAGCCAGTGCTTTTTCGGGATGTACTCGCCGAAGGGCACCAGGCGGTTTTTGTCGTACCAGGCGATGTCCTCGCCCTCGGGCGAAACGAGCACCGCGCTGTTGTGGCTCGTATAGGGTCCGCGCGGATCTTCGCGATTCTTGCGCTTATCCTTCACCGGCACGCCGGCCAGCACATAGTGCTCGGTCACCTCGGCATAACGCGCGATCTCCGGGTGCAGATGCAGCCAGCGCCGCTGCCGCCGAGCGATCGCCGTTTCCGGGAAGACGATCAACTCCGCGCCCTGCTCGGCCACGTGCACCGCCATGTCCTCGTATTCGTCCATGATCCGTTCCCGATGGTCGGGCTTCCACTTGATCGACTGGTCGACGTTGCCCTGCAACAGACCGACGGTCACCGTTTCGCCCCGGGCCATGATCCGCTCGATCTGCCCGGTGCGCACCGCGCCGTAGATCATCCCCGCCGCGACCAGCGCGACCAGCACGGCCGTCCGCCACTTGGGGAACGGCGCTTTCTTGCGTGCAAATTGCCACAAGTGGAAAAACACAACGTTGCCGAAGGCCAGCAGCCAGCCCAGGCCGTGTTCGCCCACCAGATCGAATGTCTGATTCAACAATGGAATATGAAACGCGGCGCAGCCCAAAAGTTCCCAGGGAAATCCGCCGAGGATCCAGGTCCAGCTCCAGTCCCAGAAGGTCCAGGCCACCGGGAAGACCAACCACAGCGGCAAACCGCGCGTTTTCACCGCCCAGTGCGTCGTGACGAACGCGGCCAGCCACGACAGCGCGATGAACGAGGTCATCAGCAGCAGGATCAGCACGGCGGCCGCCGCGGGGATCGGCGAGAAATAGGAGATCGTATAGACGATCCAGTACAGCTTGCCGGTCAGCCCGACCAGCCCGGCGACCCACCCCAGGCGCATCACGCGCTTGCGGTCGTCGGTGGCCAGCACCGCGTCCAGCAGCGGCACGAAACATACGAAGCCCAAAAAGCCCAGCCCCAGATGCGGAAACATGAACACGTACAACGCGGCGGTGACGTAGGCCGGCCAGGCGGTTTTCCATCGGCGCAGCAGCAAGCCCATCACCCAGGCCACGACGAGGAAAAAGCCCAGGTACTCCAGCACCAGACTGGGCGCGCCGAGCAGGCGCAGCACACCGTAAACGGCGTTGACCAACACCGCGACGATCAACAGAACGCGCATGGGCGTCCGGAATTTTGGCTTCGTTCCTCCGCTCATTTACCTTTCCGCCGCTGACAAAATCACCCGTCAAAGGGTGATGGATGATAACAAACGTGGCGGGGGATGCAACTTAAGGTTTTACCGCGATAACCAGATACAATTCCAGGCCCTGGGGGTCCAATTCGATCAACTGGAAATCCTCCGGATGCGCGCGGGCCCAGATGCGTTCGAGCGGGAAACCACCCTCGTCGTGGCGCAGGTAATCGCGCTCCTCGCGCGCCAGCCGTTCGACGACGAGGTACTCGATTTTTTCCGCCAGCAGGGCGTTGCGCCAGGCCGCGTAATCCGGTGCGCGCCGCCGCCAATTGTCCTTTTCCCGCATCGGATCAAGCTCGCTCCGCGCCGCCGCCTCGCGCACGTAATCGTGCAGGCGCGCCGCGCGGCGACCGTCAACGTTCACGTAGGTCACGCGCGTGACGCCGCCCCGCCCGGCCAGGTAGTACGGCCGGTTGCGCCCGGCGTAGGCGACCGCCTTGGGTCGCAGCCGCCACAAATGCGCGTAGCCGGTCAGCGGCATCTCGCGCAGCACGCCGCCGCCCGCGCGCATGTACGCGCCCCGGTCGATCTGCGCGGGCCACAGGGCGATCGTCGCGCCCAACAGCAACAGGGCCGCCCAATACCAGCCGCGCGCGGAATAGCGGCGCAGTAAAAACGCGGGCACGCCCATGCCCAGCAACACGACGAGCAACGCCATCCAGCCCGCCGGCTGCAGCCAGCCCGACGCGGCCACCGGCAGCAGGCCGATGTGAAACGCGCGGCCCGGCCCGACGAGCATCAGGCCGATCACCGGTGTGAGCAGCGCAACGAGCAGGCCCGCGTTGCGGCGGCCGATCGGCCAGCGGGCCAACGGCAGCAATGACAGACCGACGACCCAGAGCAAAAACCGATCCTGCGAGCTGTAGGGAACGAACAGGAAATGCCACAGCAACGCCGCCGGGGCGATCCAACCCACCGCGCGCCACGCCCCCCGCCGACGCAGGAACGACAATCCGACGATCATCCCGCCCACGCCCAACGGCACGAACCACACGCCGTAGGCCTGCATCGTCACCGCCAATGCGGCGGGCAGGTTCGGCGCGTGAAACGGGCTGGCCAGCATCGCCGCGCGTCCGTAGGCTCCGGCAAACCACAAAAATTCCGCCGGAAACAGCGGATTGCCCGCGACGATCCAGTTGCGCAAGTACCACGGCGCGCCGCACGCCAGCAGCGGCAGCGCCCAGGCGAGCACCGCCCGCGCGCGTCCGTGTTTCCACAACAGCGCCAGCGACGGCAGCGCGATCAACGGCGCGTAGGCCAGCGCCAGAAACTTCACGCCCGCCGCCATCCCCAACGCCGCGCCGGCCAGCGCCGCGTAGGAAAAGCGCGGTTCGTGCGCGTATTCGATCGCCAAGGCCAGCGCCGCCAGCAGACACGCGGCCAACATCAAATCGACGTTCGCCCCCGCCGCCTGCACGAAGGCCCAGGGCACGAGCGCGAAGGTCAGCGCCGGCAGGTAGGTCGTCCATTCGCCGCGTCCCAACCGCCGCGACAACAGCAGCAGGCTCAACGCCGCCAACACCAGGAACGGAAACTGGCCGATCTTGGCCAGCGCATCCAGCCCCGCCAGCTTGAAGGCGAACTCGCCGGGCGTCGCGCCGACGAACGGGGCCATCAGCCACGCGTACCACAACTCGCCGTGCGCCGGCGCGTACGCGGGCGCGGCGTCGCCGAAAGGCGTATCCATTAAGAAGATGCGCCCCGCGCGCAGCCACTGGGCCGGAAAATGCAGATGATAGGTCAGCGCGTCGTAGTCCAGCGCCGGATACGCCGCGCGCGCCGCGAACATCCCCACCGCGATCGTCGTCGCGAACAACGTGAAGGCAAGCAGGCCACGGGGCGCGGCGGGCCACGGCTCGCCGTCCTGCGTAGCGGGCGCGAAAATTTTCACCACGGCGACAAGCGCCGACGCCGCGATCCACAAGGCGACGGTCAGCGCCGCGAAATTCATCCATCCGGCCAAGCCCAACGCGCCGACGATCAACGCGACGAAAACGAACGCGCCCAGCAAGCCCGTCGTCGCGCGCAGCACCGGATCGCGGCGGGCGATCGTCAAGCGCGCGATGGCCACGGCGGCGACGACAACCGGCGCGATAATCAGCCCGGCGCGGGCCAAATGGACGAATGTGTAAAGCATGGTAAAATCATGCACGTAATCATCTTGACACACAAGCAATAACAGGGTTCGCTGGAAACCGTCGACGATCAGGGGGAGGAATCGATGGCCGAACGGGAAGCGGTGCTGTCCATCCCGATTCTCGCGCTCTTGTTTTTTCTGCTGGTCCTGCCGGCCGCCGACGATCCGGGCGCGCCTTTCACTTCCGCGTCCAACACCAGTTTCAACGTATGCGTCGATCAGGCGCCGGGCGTCACGCTCACGACGATGCCGGTGATCGCCGTGGCGCGATTGCTCACGGCCGATGCGGTGCGCCAACGTCATCTGGCGCGGATGCTCACCCTCACCTTGCTGGTGCTGATCGCGGGCGTGATGCTCTTTCGCCTGCTGCCCGCCTGGGGCGTCAACGACGGCCTGCGGTTGATCGCCGTGGGCGCGTTTTGCGTGAGCACCTTCGCCTGGGCGTCGTTCACCTCGCTCAGCGGCCCCGGTTTCGCCGCCGCGCTGGTGCTCATCGGCGTGCTGCTGCTGATCGATTACCGGCGGCAACCGTCGTTGAAAACGGCGGCGCAAAGCGGGCTGTGTTTCGGCCTGGCGATCGTCTTCGATTATGCCGTCGTCGCGCTCGCGCTGCCGGCGCTGGCGTACTTCGTTTCCGTCGAACGACACGCCGTGCGCGTCTCGACGTTCGTCGCGACAAGTTTGCTGCTGCCCGCCGCAATCGTCGCGCCGCACAACCTGATCGTCTTCGGCGAGCCGCTGCCCGCCGGCCTGTTCGCCTGGAGCGCACCGACGGCGGCGACGTTCGAACAACTGTTGATCCGCCCGGCCAAGGGTATGTTCTTTTGGAGCCCCGTGCTGCACGTCGGGCTGATCGGCATGATCCTGATGATTCGTCACCGGCGGCGCGAGGGATTGCTGTTGGCGGGGATGTTCCTGGCGCTGACGACGGTCGTCGCCGGGCGCGCGGGGGTGGTCGACGAAGCGGGTTTCGGGCCGCAACGGCTGGCGTTGCTGATCGGACCGCTGATCGTCGCGGCGGCGTGGCTGGCGTCGCTGACCGGCGCTTACGGGCGCGGCATTTTCGCCGGGCTGGCCGTCGGCTCGAGCCTGCTGGCGGCGATCGGCGTGACCGTCGCGCCGGCGATGCCCGGCCGCATCGCCAACCCGCTGTGGGAATTCGCGCTGCCGCTGCTGCGTGAGAATATCGGCGCGGCGCAGGCCTTCGGTTTGTCGGTGCGCGGTGGATTTTGGCTGATGCTCGCGCTGGTCGTCGCGTTGTGGCTGGTCATTTTATGGTATGCTGAAAAGAACCACGAAAAACCCGACCGGCGGTTTCATCGCGGCCTGGGGGCGACCCTCGCCCTGGCCTGCGTGTTTTACGCGGGGGCTTCGCCCTTGCTGGCGACGACGGAAGAGAGCGTGTTGCATCGAGTGAAAGGCGAGTACTTCATGGCGCAGCAAGCCTACCCGCGGGCCGCGGACGAGTTCGCACGGTCGGCGGCCGTGCACGCCGATCCCTGGACGCTGTATTACCTCGCCCGCGCGTATTATCTGTCGGGCCGCGAGGCCGAGGGCGACGCGGCGCTGCAACGCATGCTGGCCATCGACCCGACCTTCCAAAAAGGCGACGAGCCATGAAGCGCGTGCTGTTCGTCCTGCTGATCGCGATGATTCTGCTCATCGCCGCGCAGCCGCTGCTGGCCCCCTACCAACACGCGGGACACAGCGCCTACGTGGATCTTTCGCGCGCGCAGGCCTTTCATCAAGCGGTGGTGCACGGCGATTTCACGCCGCGCTGGATCATGGATTTCTATTTCGGATACGGCAGTCCGATTTTCAATTTTTACGCGCCGCTCACCTACTACGCGATCGAGATGTTCCGCCTGATCGGCCTGGACGCGTTGTGGGCGCTCAAGCTGACGTACCTGCTGTTCTGGCTGCTGGCCGCGTGGGCGATGTTCCGGCTGGTCAGCGAGGTGATCGATCCCGACGGCGCGCTGGCCGCCGCGGCCGTCTACAGCGTCGCACCCTACCTGCTGGTGGACGTGTACGTGCGCGCGGGCATCGCCGAGTTTTCCTGCTTCGCCTTCGTGCCGCTGACGCTGCTGGGCGTGTGGCGTTCGGCGCGCGACACCTCGAGCTTCGGACCGCTGCTGGCCGCGCTGGGACTGGCGGGGCTGACCTGCGCGCACAACATCACCGCGCTGGTCACCGCGCCGTTTTATTTTCTGCTCGCATTGCTGGTCGCGGAAAACTCGCGCGCGCTGATCCGCACCTGGGGCGCGCTGGCGCTGGGCATGGCGCTGGCCGCGTTTTTCTGGCTGCCGGCCATTGCCGAGAAAAACACGGTCGGCTCGCTGGAAAACCTGACCGGCGGATTTTTCGATTTCCACAATCACTTCCTGTATCCGGCGCAGTTGTTTTTACGCAAATGGGGCTTCGGCGGCAGCGCGCCGGGCCCGAACGACGAGATGGGCTTCATGTTCGGCGAGTTGCTGTGGTTGGGCGTGGTGCTCGCGCCGGCGGCGCTGATGTTCACCAAGTTGCGTAACGACGCGGTGCGGTTTCGCGCGACGTGGTTTTTCTTCGGGGCGACGGCGATCTTCCTGCTGATGACCCAGCCGCTGACGCGCCTACTGTGGGAACATCTGCCGCTGCTGCCCTTCGTGCAGTTCCCCTGGCGTTTTCTGCTGCCGGCGACGGCCTTCGGCGCGGTGCTGATCGCCGTGCTGCCGGCGGTGTTCAACGAACGCGTGCGGCCGTGGATCGCGGTGGGCATCGCCTTGGCGGCGCTGGCGTCGTCGGCGGGCTACCTGACGGTCCGCTACGTGTTTCACGATACGCAACACAACGCGATGGTTTTCACCAACCGCGATCAGGCGGCGCTGGCGCAGCACGACAAGCGCCTGGTGCGCCCGGACCTTTTCCTCAGCCCCGGCCTGATGCGGCAACTGGGCGTGACCAGCACGGCGCGTGACGATTACCTGCCCATCGGCTGCACCAAACCGCCGCAGCGCATGCCCGAGCAGCCGCTGGTGACCGAAGATTCACAAACGACCATCCTCTCGGCCGCTTATGGTTATCCCTACATTCGTGCCGAGGTAAAAACCATCTACACTGAAAAGCTGGTCTTCAACCAATTCTATTTCCCCGGCTGGCAGGCGACGGTCGACGGCATTCCCACCGAGCTGCTCGCGGAGCCGGAAACGGGCCGCATGGTGCTGGTCGTCGGCCCGGGCCGGCACGCGATCGACATCCGCTTCAAAGACACGCTGCTGCGCACCTTCGCCAAGCTGGTCTCGATTTTCGCGCTGATCATCTTCGGCATCTGGGCCTGGGTCGCGCTTCAGATTCGGAGAGACGATTGAAGCGCCGCCTGCCCGATCTACTGGTTTTCGCCGGGCCCTTCGCGTTGTATCTGGCGACGATGCTGCCCACGCTGCACCTGGGCGATTCGGGCGAACTGACCGTCGGCGCGACGATGTTCGCGGTGCCGCACGTGCCGGGGTATCCGCTGCTGGCGATGCTCGGACACCTCTTTGCGCAACTGCCGCTGGCCAACGCCGCGTGGCGCGGCAATCTGTTGAGCGCTTTTTTCGGCGCGCTGGCGGTGTGGATGACCTACCGGATGCTGGTGGAGCTGACCGGCAAACGGTTGATCGCCGTGGTCGCCGCGCTGGCCTTCGCCGGCACCTACACGCTGTGGGAGCAGTCGCTGAAGATCCGCGCCTATCCGCTCAACACGTTTTTCGCCGCGCTGATCGTCTACCTTGCGCTGCGCTGGCAGGCGACCAACGACCGCCGTTTTCTGCTCAGCGCGTTTTTCCTCTACGGCCTGGGTATGGCCAACCACGAGATTCTGCTGGTCGTGGGCGCGGCGCCGCTGGCGCTGATGGTCGCCAATCGCGAGCACGTGAGTCGGCGCGACATCGTGCTGGCCGTGACGATGATCGGCCTGGGCGTGTCGGCGTACCTGTACATTCCGCTGCGCGCGGCGACCGACCCGGTGCTCAACTGGGGCGAGCCGAACACGCTGCCGCGCCTGCTGGACGCGCTGCTGCAAAAACAATACAGCGGCAAGATGCTCAACCCGGACTGGGGCGCGAAGGTGAACATGCTGGGCATCATCGGTTGGAGCATGATCGACGAGGCCGGGCCGGTGATT
Source organism: bacterium (assembly GCA_036725605.1). Taxonomy (GTDB): domain Bacteria; phylum Lernaellota; class Lernaellaia; order Lernaellales; family Lernaellaceae; genus CALBTQ01. The sequence goes on along the minus strand of DAIMDW010000007.1, from coordinate 143,263 downwards.
TTCGCGTTGGCGCTGGCCGGTCTGGCGCTGCTGGGCTACCGGCGTCCGTCGCTGCTGATCGGCCTGCTGCTGCTGATCGTCGTGAACGTCGCGCTGCGCATCAATTACATCGGCGTCGACGAGCAATATCAGGTGCGGCGCTATCTGATTTCCTCGTACCTGGTGCTGATCGTCGGTTTTGCCTGGCTGCTGAGCGAAGTGCAGAACAAGGTCGTCGCGCACCTGTCGCCCGTGTGGGGACGGCAGCTCGCGTTTCTCGGCCTGGCGATTCTCGCCGCGTGGCCGGTTATGCGCCACGCGCGGGCCAACGACCAAAGCGGCAACTGGGTCGCCTACGAGGCGTGGCAAAACACGCTGAGTCATCCCACGAGCGGTTACGCGCTGTTCGTGGGCGGCGACAACAACCTCTTTCCGCTGTGGTACCTGCAGATGGTCGAGAAGCGCCGCCCCGACGTGATCGTCATTCCGCGCGGCGGCTTCGCGAGCGACTGGGTGGTGCGCATGTTCGGTCCGCGGTTGCCCTTCGCCGCGATCGGTGTGCGGCCGGAATACACCGACCTGCCCGAGGCTGATGCGCTGTTTCTTTCGACCCTGGCCAATCTGCTGGAAAAACCCGGGCCGCCGCCGGCTTTCGTTTTCGACACCGTTACGCCGGAGGCCACGCAACAGCGCTTCGCCACGCTCAAGGCGCAAACACGCACGCGGCACGAGGGCGCACTCACCTGGTGGCGGGCGACGGACGACGTCGATTTCGATCCCGCACGGGTCTGGCGCTATTACCAGACCGCGTCGATCACCGACGCCACGCTGGCGCGCGATCATCACACGCGGATCGTGGCCGAGGACTACAGCGTATACTTCGATAACCTGGCGCAGGCGCTGGGCCGGCGCGCGGACTTCGCCGGGGCGACGTACGCCTACCGACGCGCGCTGCTGGCCAATCCGCGTGACGACGTGGCGATGGTGCATTGGGCCAACCAACTGGCCGCCGGCGGCAACTTCAAGACCGCGACCGAGCTTTACGAACGCGCGATCAAAGTCGCGCCGAGCGACTGGCGGCACTACCACAATCTGGCGATCATCCTGGAAGCGGCCGGGAAGACCGAGCGGGCCGCGGCCGTGCGCGCCCAAGGCGAGCGTTACAAGAACTGAGCCTTGATGCCCAGGTACGGCAGGAACGGCAACTGGTAGATCGTCTGGCGCTTGGGCTTGTCCAACCCCTCTTCATTCTCGTACCAGTAGCCGTAAAGATTGCGCGCGTTGTAAACGTTGTAGATTTCGAAGAAGCCCACCAGGTCGATGCGCTGGTGCGGATGCCACGTGCGTTCCACGCGTACGTCGAGCTTGTGGTACAGCGGATAGCGCGCGGAGTTCAGGCGTCCCGCCTGCGCTTCCCAGTAACGCAGGAAGGTGCCGGGGTTTCGCTCGATCCAATCGTTGACCGGCGTATAGGGCTTGCCTGAAGCCAGGCGGAAGCTGGAGGAAAACACCCAATCGTCCAGCGGCCGGAAGTTGGCGACCAGCGAGAGCGTGTGCCGCTGATCCTGCGCCGGATAATACCAACCGTACATGCCCAGGCCGTCGTTGTACTGCACCTCGGAAAGCGTGTAGGCCAGCCAGCCGTCCCACCAGTCGGCCATTTTCTTCTGGAAGAACACTTCGAGCCCGTAGGCCTTGCCGTAGCCGCTGTTGGTGTAGTTGATGTCGGGCAGCTCGTCCTGCAACAGCAGGTTGAAGGTTTCGGTAAGGCTCAGTTCCCGCCCCTGGAGCTTCATCACCTGCAGGTCGTCGAACTCCTTGTAGAACGACTCGACGCGCAACATCATGTGCTCGCCGAGGCCCTGCTCCAGGCCGATCACGTAGTGCGTCTGGCGCTCGGGGCGCAGGCGCGGATTGCCCAGTTCCTCGTCGGTGGCCAGGAAGTTGAACGGCGGAATGTAGTACAGGCCCCAGGCCAGTTTGAGGATCGTTTCCTTGGCCAGGTTCGTCGCCATGCTCACGCGCGGACTGGCCACCCAGCCGTCGGCGGTGGCCATGTAATGGTCGAGGCGCGCGCCGACGTTCGAGCGCAGACGGTTGGGAATGATTTCCGCCTCGTGCTGCGCGTAGAAGCCGTAGACCTCGATGGGATCGATCTCGTCGAACTCGATATCGAAGGTGTCCTGCTCGTTGGCGAAACGCGCGCCGGCCACGTACTGCGAAATCGGGAAGGCGCTGCGCAACGTCATGTCGATGCGCGAGTACACGCCGCCGATCTTGAACACGTTGCGCCCGAGGTCGAACATCACGTCCTCGTTGACGTAAAACCCGTTCGCCTGCGCGTGGCCGTACATGTTTTCGGTGGCCGAGGTCAGCGTGGCGTCGACGTTGAGAATCTGGTAGCTGACGACGGTATTGAGCAGCAACCATTCCAGCGGCATGAACGACCAATCCAGGCCGTATACCTGGGTGATCTGCCGATAGAAGGCGTCGCCTTCGTCGACGTTGCTCGGGTTTTCCTCGAGCGCGGCCTTGGCGCCGTCCTCGCTGCGCATGAGAAAGGCGAGAAAGCGATGCTTGCTGTCGGGCTCGAAGCTCAGGCGGCCGAACACGTCGGAAAACACGGGAATGGGCACGTCGGTCCAGTCGAGCAGCCGCAGCATGTAATCGTAATAGCTGCGCCGCGCGGAAAAGACCCAGGTGGCTTTTTTGCCCAGCGGGCCGCTGCCGCGCATCGAGCCGGAAAGCATCGAGAGGCTGATTTCGCCGTCGGAGTGGTCGCGGTTGCCGTCTTTGTATTTGACGTCGAGCACGCTGCCGGTGGCGAAGGGGTACTGCGCCGGGAAGCCCGCCGCATAAAAGGTGAAGCTATCGATCAACTCGGTGTTGACCACCGACAAGCCGACGCCGAAGTGATACGGATTGGCCAGCAGTTGATTGTCGATGACGATCAGGTTTTCCCACGGATTCGAGCCGCGCACGTACATGTCGCTGGTGAAGTCGGTGTTCGAAACGATGCCCGGCAGTGTTTGAATCGCCTTGGTGATGTCCTCGAAGGCGCCGGCGTTGTCGGCGATTTCGTCGCGGGTGAAATGATGCGCGCTGGTCTGCGTCGATTCGTCGACCGGCGCACGGTCGGTAACGACCAGTTCGTCGCCCTCGTAAAACACCTCGAACTTGAGGGTGATCGTCACCGCAACCTCGCCGTCGGCCGGCACGGTCACCGGCGTGTTGCTCGTTTGGAAGCCCTCGGTGTTGATGCGCAACGTGTACTTGCCGGCGGGCAGATCGGCGATGTTAAAGCGACCGTCCTCCCCGGTGACGGCTTGACGGTCCGTGCCGGCGACCTCGACCTTGACGAAGCCCACCGGACCGGCATCTTCGCCGATCACCGTGCCGGCAATCGTGCCCGCCCACGCCGTCAGCGGCGTCAGCAAGAGCAGCAAGATGAGCAGGGGAAGTCGTCGACGCACCGCTCCCTCCACCGGTTCAAACGATGACGATCAATCCTTACGTCGCAACGCGATGGCCAAAAACAACGGAGCGAGCAACGCCGCGCCCAACGGCACGTCTTTGCTCTCGGCGGGCGGCGGACCGTCCTCCAGCGGCGCCCATTCGAAGGGATGCGGCGGATCGTCGCCCTGGGGCTCTTCGTCGAGCAACTCGCGCGACTTCAACTGCGCGGGCAACGGCGGCATCTCGCCGCACCCTTGGGCGTCATCGTCCTCCGGCGCATCCTGAATCGGTTCGCCGGTGCCCGCCGGCGGCATCGGGTCGCCCGAGGGCACTTCGACGTACTCCGGTTTTTCGCCCGCGCCGCAACCGAGCAGCGCGACCATCATCAACAGCGATACGGTCAGGGTAACCCATCGCATGCGAATCCTCCTACAACTGAAACTCCAGTGTAGCCGCGAAGGTGTGCACTTGGCCACCCGCATCCAACGGCGGATACACCGGATCGTCATCGTTTTCCAAATGCTGCCGCACCAGCCAATGCACCTGGTAAGCCATGTCGAAGGAAATCGGCGACAGCACCAGGTTGATCGGATCGTGGAAGGTGAAACCCGTGCCCACGCTGGTCACGTGCTTGTTCGGATCCAGGATGTTCATCGGACCGTTCATGTCCGGCACGGGCGACGGCTCGTAGTAATACCCGCCGCGCGCGGCCACCTCTTCGACGAAGGCCCATTCGATGTCGAAGCGCTGCTCGTAGCCGGTGCGCACCTGGTAGGTGTCCTTGAAGCGCGGATGCGGAATGTTCTCGTCGCCGTCGAGCCAGTCCGACCACTTTTTCCAGATGCCGTCGACGACCACGGCGATGTCGGGCGTCGGCTTCCAGGCCACGCCCAGGGTCGTGCACATCGGCGAATATCCGGTCAACTGGTGCAGCTCCATAGTGGTCATCGGCACGTTGAGCGTCTGACCGGATTCCTCGAAAACGATCTGCGTGACCGTGGTCACCTCGCCCGAACCGTCGAAGGTGATCACCTCGTCGCGCCAGCTCAGGCCGATCTGCAACGTGTCGATCCGCTCGAAAAACGGCAGGCGAAACAGCACGCCCAGCGCCGGCTCGAGTTTGCTCCAGGCGCGCGTACCCATGCCCTGCTTGGTTTCACTTTTCATCGAGGGCACGTAGATTTTCGTGCGGGCGATGACGTCGGTGTAGGTTTCCGACGGCGCGGCGACCATGCTGCCGCCGACGCTGAACCACTCGAACATCTTCAGGCCGAAGCCCGCGTACAAGCTCAGCAGCGACACCGGTCGGTCGGAATAGCGGAACATGTACGGCGCGTTGGGATCGGTGTAGAGCGTGAAGGATTTGAAGTATTTGCCCACGCCCAGGGCCATGCCCAGTCCGAAATGCTCGGAGATCCACGGATTGAGCAACGTGGAGAAATCCAGGTCCGACGACAAACCGAAGAGGAACAGATCGGTGCTCGGCCCTTTGCCCAGATTGTATCCGTTGTCCGGATCGAACTTGATGTAGGTGTTCGGGTACATGCCGTGATAGCCGAAATGGAAATGGTGCCCGTCGGTAAAGGCATAGCCCGCCGGATTGTAAAACGCCGCCGAATAATCGTCGGCCAGACCGGTGAACGCGTTGCCCATCGCCTTGTCGCGCGGCCCGACCCCGTATTCCTCGAACACCTGGTTCGGCCCGGCCCATCCGGCGGCTGGGTACAACAACAATATTATGGTGCAAGCTGCGCCAAGCAGCCACAACATCCTGTACGAAATCATAAAGCAGAGAATATACGACGCGGGCGATAAGTCAACGACAAGCACCATTCCCAAGCGTCGCCTTCACATTTTCCGAACGCCGATTTTAGCGATTTTCCCCTCGAAAATTGGAGTCCGGCGAGCAATCGATCCGCCATTTTCACTCCCAACCAGTTGATTGCAAAGGTGAAAATGTTTTTGCTTGCATCCGGAGAAAAATCTGTTATCCATTAACGTATGGATTGCATCGAACGTCACTGCTCGCTTTCTTTTTCCGCCAACGGCAATTGGTGGCGCCACACCTCCATATAGGCGGGTGGAACTGATGTAATCTCGACCGGACAATCGAACCAAACAGCGCCCCCCGTGAAAGCGGGGGGCTTTTTTTTTGGAGAAAGACACAATGAAACAAACCAAATACCTACTGGACGAAAGTCAACTGCCGAAAAACTACTACAACATCATCCCCGACCTGCCTTCGCCCCCGCCGCCGCCGCTGGATCCGGCCACGCGCGAGCCGCTGGACCCCGGCAAGCTCGCGGCGATCTTCCCCATGGGCTTGATCGAGCAGGAAGTGAGCGGGCAAAGCGAAATTCCCATTCCCGAGCCGGTGCGCGAGGCCTACAGCCTGTTTCGGCCGACGCCGCTGATCCGCGCCCACCGACTGGAGCGGGCGCTGAACACTCCGGCGCATATCTATTACAAAAACGAGGGCGTGTCGCCCGCCGGCAGCCACAAGCCCAACACGGCCATCGCCCAGGCGTATTTCAACGTGCGCGAGGGCATCCACAAGCTGGTGACCGAAACCGGCGCGGGCCAATGGGGATCGGCGTTGTCGCTGGCCGGCACGTTTTTCGATATCGAAGTGCTCGTGTATATGGTGAAAATCAGCTATCAGCAGAAACCCTATCGCAAGTCGATGGTGCAGACCTACGGGGCGACGATCCATCCCAGTCCGTCGGAGCGCACGGAGTCGGGCCGGGCGATTCTGGCCAAGACGCCCGATTCGCCGGGCAGCCTGGGCATCGCCATCTCCGAGGCGGTCGAAGAGGCGCTGCACGACAACAAGGCCAAGTACGCGCTGGGTTCGGTGCTCAACCACGTGCTGCTGCACCAGACGGTCATCGGGCAGGAAGCGCTGCGGCAGATGAAAATGGCGGGCGAGTATCCGGACGTGGTCATCGGCTGTCACGGCGGCGGCTCGAACTTCGCGGGTCTGGCTTTCCCCTTCCTGCGCGACAAGGCCGCGGGCAAACCGGTGCGGGCCGTCGCGGCCGAGCCGGTGTCCTGCCCCACGCTGACCAAGGGCGAGTACCGCTATGACCTGGGCGACACGGCCGGCTTCACGCCGCTGATGAAGATGTACACCCTCGGCCACGATTTCGTGCCGCCGGCGATCCACGCGGGCGGATTGCGCTACCACGGCGCGGCCCCGCTGGTCAGCCAACTGCTGCACGAGAAGCTGATCGAGGCCGTCGCTTACGGGCAGGACGACATCTTCCCCGCCGCGATGCTGTTCGCGCGCACCGAGGGCATCATCCCCGCGCCGGAGTCGGCCCATGCGATCAAAGCGGCGATCGTCGAAGCCGAACGCGCCCGCGAGGAAGGTCAAGCAAAGGTGATTTTGTTCAACCTTTCGGGCCACGGCAATTTCGACATGGGCGCTTATGATGCGTTCCTCGCCAGCACGCTGGGCGGTAACGGCAAGGAGTGAATGCGAAGTTCGCCCTTTATGCAAGCACGGGGGCTTGTCCTTGCCGGCAGGGCAAGCCCTTGTTGTTTGCGCACGCCCCGGCAAAACTTGACATCCCATAAATGTCTAGTACGATGGGATTTTTCCGATATTCCAACACCCTTCGACTGATGCTGGGAAGCGGGATGCTTAGAAACCTGGTCAAAGAAATCGACATGGAACCGCTCCCGCCGTTCCTGGCTCCGTTGCGCGAGCACGACCGGAACCTGTCGATCGTGATCGTCGTTTCGCTGCTCCTGACGATCTTCGGCGCGTTCAATTTACTCCTTGCGCCACCCACCGACGCCGACGCCTACGAGTATGCGGGACTGGCGCGGACCTATCTGGAAACCGGCCGGCTCGAGCATGAGATGCTCCCCTCGCCCGGCTATCTGTCGACCAATCGCAACGTGCCGCAACCGGCGGCGGATCGCGTCACGCTCTGGACGGCGCTGATGATCCCCGTGCAGGCGCTGCTCGGCGATTCGGTGTGGGTTTTCCTCCTTCCCGGCTTGCTGTCGTTCTTTTTCCTCGGCCCGCTGGCGTATCTTTTCGCCGTGGCGCTATTCGACAAGCGGGCGGCCTTTTTCGCCGCGCTGGCGGTCATGCTGTTGCCGCGCATTGTCTACATCGCCTTCGTCGAAGACGCCGGCCAGCCGAATTTCCTGTTTTTCGACCTGATGCTGGTGACGCTGTCCATGGCCTTGCGGCATCGGTGGCTGAGCGTCGGATTGTTCGCCGGTCTGATGACCGCTACCCGGCTCACCGGCATGGTCGCCGTCGTCGCCGTGTTGCTCTGGGTTTGCCTGAGCGAGCGAGACCAACTTCGGCGCTCGCGCTTCTGGTTGTTTCTGTTGCTGACCGCAACCGTCGTCGCGCCGTTTTTTATCGCGCGGGCCTCGGCGTTATCCGAATTCGGTCTGGGCTCGTTGCCGCAATCGTCCATTTTAACGGCCGATCCGGATATGATGGAGCACGTCCATCAAGTGGGCACCCTGACCCATCTGGAGTACAACCGGAAACCGTCCCCGCCGGCCGACAACACAACGCCGGTCTGGAGACGACGGGCGAAATTGATCGCGCGCAACGTCGGCATCATTACCCTATTCGGATTCAATTCGAAGATCAGTTCATACCCCGGCTTGGCGGGAATCATCACCTTTTCTCTGCTTCCCTTTGCGATTCTCGGCTTTATCCGCGGATTGTGGGACCGCCGCATCCGGTTGATGTTGCTGATCATTCTGGTCGGCGTGGCGGTATTTTCGCTGCGTATCGCCTACGAGGACCGGTACCTGTTTCCGCAGGCCGCGATGGCCGCGATGCTCGCCTTTTTCGGGGCGGACACGTGCGCCAAACGTTGGCGGCTGATCTCCCCGGGGCGGCTGTTTTTGGTGTTCCTGCTTCTGGAGGCCGGCCCGAATCTGGCGATGAATACGATGCGACTGGCCGGATCTTCCGCGCGCCACGACTTCGCGGAATTGGCCGAAATCAGCCATTGGGTGCGCCGCAACACGCCGCCGGACGCCACGTTGCTGACGGTGCCCTTTTGGTCGCCGCACTACCTGATGCATCGAAAAACCGCGCTGCTGCCGTTGGGCGATCAGCACGATTTTCGCGACGCCGCGCAACAATACCGCGCCGATTACATGCTGTTCGAATGGTTCTGGCCGGGAGACCGGCTGCCCAGGCTGCCGTATCTGACGCCGTTGGTGCGCGGGCAACGATTTATTCTCTACCATATCGACCGCGGCCATCCGGCCTTTGCGGATCCGGATGCGACGATTCCCCACCTGGTCGACTTCGACTGGTTCGGGTACTTCTGGAATGACCGATTCACCATCCAAACCAACACCCCGTTGTTCAAGGCCATCGCGTATTTCGCGCACAGTCTTGCCATCGGTTGGGCGCTGTTCATCGCCGTCTGGCTCGCCGTGCTGCTTGGTCCGGCGTGGCTGCATCGTTTGCCGTGGGTGATTTTCCTGATTTTGCTCCCGCTCCTGGTGACGGTTGTGCAGGTCAGACTCATGATCGGCCAGTTCGTGCTGTTGCAGGCCAATCCGCCGCATTTCTGCCTGACGCAAGCCAAGCGGTTCATCGACTCGGCGCCGCCATCCGAAGCGGTGCGGAAGATTCGTTTGGTATTAAAAAATCCCGCAACATTAACGGCATGGGAGTACGACTGGCGGATGGTCGGCGTGCCCGTTTCGGTGGAGCCATATTTTCACGGCAAACCGCCGACGCCGGGCGAGGCCGTCTTCGTGGAAGTGGCCGACGCCGCCCCGCCCGTGGGACGTGCCTGGTACGCCGGCAAGGCGTTCGAGGCCGAACGTCAACACGGGCGGCACCTGCAAACGATCGCCTTCGGGCTGAAACAAGCCGGATACCGCGTGGAAATTCTGGACGCGGGCGTGATCGGCATCCCCGTCGTGCCACCGCCGCAGTGATCGCCCTTTGCCGTCCGGCGCTCGCCGGGTATGATGATTCCATGAAAAAAATCGCCCTTTTTTCGACCGTCGCTATTCTTGCTCTGCTCGTGAGTACGTCCACCGCCCATGCCTGGGCGCGGCATGAGACGCTGACCCGTCTGGCGTTGGCAGCCATGGCGCAGGCGGACTCCCCGGCCGCGCGGGAGTTGGCCGCCGGCTTGCGCGACTTGCCGGTGGTCGTCACGGCGTACGGCGAAAGCGACGATTCGCTCAATCCGGAGTATCGCCCGGACTACGTCAATCCCGATCCCACGCAGGCCGAGCCGGACGGACGGTACGTTTTTTACGACCTGGAAAGCCCGCGCCTGGGCTATCGCGGAGCGGCGATCGGCGCGACGGCCGGCGCGGCGGAAATTCTCGCCTGGTACAGCGACGAGCCCGACTGGGGCATGGACCGCAACCTCAACGGCGGGATCATCGCCAGGCTGATGGGCGGCACGCAGGGCATGCGCCACATGTTTTATCCGCGCGGCACCTGGCACGCGCCCAAGCCGTTCCTGGACCAGGGCGAGGCGCCGACGCGTTTCGCGCACTTCATCGAGCGTTCCCGCCGGGCCTTTGCGCGCGGCGACGCCTATTGGGGCTGGCGGCACCTGGCGCGCGCCCTGCACTATCTGCAGGATCTGGCGCAGCCGTTCCACACGACCCAGGCGCCATGGAGCTATTACGATTGGGGCTCGCCGATCAACGGGACGACCGAAACGACCACCAATTACCACTTCGCTTTCGAAAGCCTCGCGGCCAATCTGCTGGCCCAATGGCGGCGCGCAGAGGAACCGGCCGCGCGTTTGCTGACCGCCGACAAGCTGCTGCCCAACGAGCGGGAAGCCGGCGCGGTCGTGCTGGACCTGCGCGGCGTCGCGCGTGAGACGATCCGCCGCCAGGGCGATTTTTTCGCATTGACCAAGCCGCTGCTCGGCCCCGAGTTGCAGGCGCGCGAAACGGTGATTTATCGGGAAGAGCAATACCGCCGGACGTTGGCGATGATGGCGGACACCGACGAGGGACGCGAGTTCCTGCGCCTGACGACCGACGCGCTGCGACGGGCGCTGGCGCTGACCTGGGCGCTGCTGGCGCAGGCTACGCGTTAGGCAGCGAGGGCGGCAGCGAGACGCGCACGTCGGTCAGATGATCCTGAATCCACTTGGCCGCGCGCCGGGTGTAGCTGACCCCGCCGACGATCACGAAAATCGACCGCAGGCGCCGCCCGGCCAATTCCCAATCGACCTCGCACGACAGCTTGCCGCGAATGCGCATCCGGGTGGACACCACCACGTTCACCGCCCGCAATCCCCGGGTGGGAATCAGCAAGGGGCGCTTCGTGCCGCGCCGCTGAAAATGCAATCCCTTGGCGGTGAAATACAGGCCGCCGTTGCCTCGCGCCAGCAAGCCCCACCCGCGAAAACGGCCGCTTTCCGCGTCGTTGTCGAGGTTGTGCGTTTCCAGATAATAGCCGGGAAAAACCTCATCGGCCCGCGCTGACGGATCCGGGTCGGCCATCGCCGGCGGCAGCGGATGCCGTTTGCGGATGACGGACATGATCACGATCCACATCACAATGTTGAGCGCCGCCAGCCCGGCCAGCAGCATCAGGATGGAAACCGCGTTCATGGCCGTCCTTTAGTTGAAGTACTTTTCGATATTCGCCTCGTAATAGGTGGTCGGGTAACGGTGACGCATCAGCGATTTGGCCAACGTGCGTCCCGCTTCGAGCTTTTTGCGCGCGGTCGCCTCGGCCATCGCCCGATCCTTCGCCTCTTCCCAGGGGATCGACGAAGTGCCGCGCGTGAACAGGGCCGGATTCTCCTCGTACACCTTTTTACCCTCTTCGATGGTCGCGACGATGTCGTTGCTGATGACCTCGTGGCGGGTGATCAGGCTCAGGGTGGCTACTTCCATGATCTGCTTGCGCATGGCGTAGGAAGCGGTTTTGTCCAATCCCTGGCGCACGGCGTAGGTGAACAGCACGTCCTCACGAACGACGAAATCGAGCATCTTGTTGGGATTCTTGTTCTGGCGCAGCTTTTCTTTGGCCTCCTCGGGAGCCTGGTCGATGCGCTTGAGCAACTGCCCGACCGTATAGCGGTAATTTTCGCCGTCGGCCAGCACGTCTTCGAGCTTGGGCAGTTGATCCTGCGGAGTGGTCGCCGGATCCATGCGCTCGAGCAGATCGTAATGGAAGACGACCTTCCATTCCTTGAGCAGTTCCTCTTTTTTGTCTTCGTACTGCTGTTTCAGGCGCTTTTGCACCAGCCCGCGTTCGATGGCGTCGTGGAAGTTTTCGTAGGTGCGCTTTTCGCGATCTTTACGGATCGAATGTTCGTACTCGGCCCGCACTTCTTCTTCGGTGACCGTGATCTTGCTTTCCATATCCTTGCGCAGCTCGTCGAGCACGCCGGCGTACAGGCGCAGATCCAGCGTGTGCTGGTATTCCTTTTTACGGTAGAACTTGCGGCGTTTGCCTTCGAGGTAGAAAACCCCCTCGACCACCAGGCGCTCCAGGTATTCGCGCTTGCCGGCGGCGTCCTGAAATTGGCCTTGGAAGATGATCGGCACGCGGTCCAGCGCCATATCGAAGTAGGCCTTGCTGATCTGAAATTGACCGGCCAGATCGACGAGAATCGGCGAACCGGCTTCGTCGACCGGCATTTGGTTCGCCGTTTGCTTGGCGCATCCCGTCCACAGGAAAGTAACCGCCAGAATTATCACCAGGAAACTTGTTCCGTACCTTTTCACCGAAAAACCTCCACTTTACCCGTTGGCCGTAAGTAAACATGAAACCGCGGATCGGCTCAACCCTATACTGCATATAATGGAAGGATTACGGAAGGGATAAAAAGACAGCGGCAACCGCCGACGCCGTGGCAAGGAACCGGAAGTGATGCTCCAAAGGAGATTGAGCTTCCAAGTCTTCCCTCGACTCACCAACGCCGCAGTAACGCCGCTTGTATTTAATTGTATCGGCACATTTTTCGCTTCCTTGACTATTGTTTTCATCGCTCCCTATAATACGTCGCTTTAAAATGTAATTGATTCGATTGAATCGTTCGTTACCAGATAAACACCGCAGGCCCTACTGGAAGGAGAACCGCATGCGTCGCACAATTTTACTCACCCTGACCATTCTGCTGTTGGGCGTATGTTCCGCCCACGCGGCTTGGTTCGGCATCGAAACGGCCGAGATCAATCCGGTGGCGTTGACGGTCGGTCAGGCCGACGAAAACGGGCTGACCATTCAGGTCGATCTGTCCGGCTTCGAATTCACCGAGCCCGAACCGGGCTACGTTAAAATCGCCCTGCCCGAAGAGGGAGTCTCCGGGGAAATCGGTCAGCCGGCGCTGCCGGTGATCAACCGGATGGTGCGCGTGCCGTTGGGCGCCGACGTGCGTCTGACCGTGAGCGGCGAATACGAACAACTGCCGGTTTCGACGTTCACCGGCGCGGCGCGGGTGATGCCGATTCAGCCGTCGGTTCCCAAGATCCCCGGCGCGCGCGAAGCGGCGATCTTCACCGTCGACGCGGCCGCCTACACCGTGGATCGTCCGATGTTCGCTGAAGCGGCGCAGGTGGTCGGCGACGGCATGCTGCGCGGCTACCGCCTGGTCACGCTGCAGCTTCGCCCGGTCAACTACGTGCCGGCCGAGGAAACGCTGCTGGTGGCCCGCCACCTGAACATCGACGTCGAATTCGTCGACGGCGACATGGCCGAAACGCTGGCCATGGAAGAGCGTTACGTCGACCCGCGCAGCTACGCGATGGTCAACAACATTGCGCTCAACGCCGGCACCTTCGGCGAGAAGATCTATCCGCACTTCGTGCCCTCGACCTACCTGATCATCAGCCGCCCCGAAGCGTTCAACATGGCGGCGGTGCAGGAACTGGTCGAGTGGAAAACGCAGCGCGGCTGGAACGTGGTCACGGCGGGCACCGACGAGACCGGCGCGACCTCGCAGGCGATCATCAACTACATCACCGACGCGTACAACAACTGGGCCATTCCGCCCAGCTACGTGCTGCTGATCGGCGACACCAACCTGGTCACGCACGGCAGCGGCACGACCGGCGCGGCCACCGACCTGTACTACGGCGCGGTCAGCGGCGCCGACTACATGCCCGACCTGGGCGTCGGCCGTCTGTCGGTGCGCAACGAGGATCACCTCAACACGATCATCGGCAAGTTGCTGACCCATGAGAAAAACGAGTGGAACGTCGCGGACAACTCCTGGATGACCCACGCGACCTTCATGGCCAGCCGCGACAACTTCAACATTTCCGAAGGTACGCACAACGCGGTGTGCGCCAACCTGCTCGAGCCGCTGGGCTTCACCTGCACCAAGGTCTACTACATGCACGGCGGCACGACGCAGCAGGCGCTGGATGCGATCAACACCGGCCCGACCGTTCACGCTTACTCGGGCCATGGCTCGAACACCAGTTGGGCCGACGGTCCGCCGGTCAGCCAGGCGCAGGTGCGCGCCCTGACCAACACGACCTATCCGCTGGTCTTCTCGCACGCCTGCGTCACCGGCACCTACACGCTGCCCGAATGCTTCGCCGAAACCTGGCAGCGCGTGCCCAACGGCGCGCTGGCGTTCTGGGGCGCTTCCGAGTCGACCTATTGGGACGAGGATGACATTCTGGAAAAAGGCGAGTTCTACGGCCTGACCCGCGGCGACGACGAAACGCGCCCGGCGATTCCCTGGGTGTCGGGCATCACCGACTTCGGTCTGCTCAAGCTGTACGAACACTACGCGGGCGGCGGCCGGACCAAACTGTACTACGAAATGTACAACCTGTTCGGCGACCCCGAATCGTTCGTTTACACCGCGCAGGCGGCGACGATCGCGCCGGTCTATGAAAGCGAACTGCCGACCTCGACCTCCGCGGTGAGCGTCACCGTACCGGGTCAGGAATACCTGATGATCGGTCTGGCGAAAGACGACGTGCTGTACGGCTCGGGCTACACCGGCGCCGACGGCAAGATCAGCATCGACCTGATCGAGCCGGTCAGCGAAGGGCTGACCTTGACCCTGACCGTCACGGGCCACAACGTGAAACCGTTCATCGGCGCGATCACCTTCACCGACGGCGGCGGCGACGACGATGACGACGACACCGGCGCCGATGACGACGACACCGGCGACGATGACGACACCGGCGACGACGACACCGGCGACGACGACGACCTCACCGACGACGATGACGATGACGACGATGACGATGACGATGACGGCTGCGGTTGCTGATCTCCGCTAATCCGCACCAACAAGGGCGCGTTCATTCGCGCCCTTTTTTTTATCCGCGCAACCGCTCATAATTGGTCGATTCCGCAACCGACGATGTGAGCATGAAAAGCAAGGACCACCCGCTTTCCCGATCGACCATCGCGATTTTCATTCTGATCGCGACGGGTTTTGTCACGGCGAATCTCGCGGTGCTGGCCGTCGATCGCTCGCCGATCGTCATGGACGCGGCGGGGTATTACGGCAACGCCGTGGACTATCGCAACGCGCTGTTTGCCGAAGACGGATTCCATCCGTTCGTCCTGCCCAACCACGCGTTTCGTCCGCCGCTGATGCGCATGCTCGCCGGCTGGCTGCTCACGGCGTATCCACTCTGGCCGGATCCGGACATCGTGCTCGTGTTGCACCAACTGTATTTTGTGCTCTTGCTGCTTGGCGTTTTTCAATTCGTGCGCCGGACGGCGTCGGGCGAAAGCGACATCGTACCGCTGCTGGCCGTGCTGATGACCGCCGCCCTGCCCGGCGTGTTCGGCCAGGCGCGGGCTTTCATGCACGCGATGCCGTTGACGGCGGCCGTCTGGCTGTCGCTGGCCGCGCTGGTGCACACCGACCATTTTCAACGACGCGGCATGAGCCTCGCCTTCGGTTTCGCCTGCGCCTTCGGTCTGCTGAGCAAACAAGCGTTCGTGGTGTTCATGGCCGCGCCGACGGCGATCGCACTGGCGGTCGCCTGGCGCAAAAACCGCCAGCACAAACGGATGCTGATCAATCTGCTGGTCGCCGCGCTGCCGGTGCTGATTTTCGCCGCGCCGTGGTACCTGTTCTTTTTTGTCCGCAGTTACGCGCTCAATCGCCAGGCGAACGAGCTGCCCGAATCCTTCACCGACCTGCGCCTGACCGGCAATTACCTGCGCATCATGTGGCACAAGCAGATCGGGGCCATTCCCTTGCTGCTGGCGGCGGCCGGCTTGCTGCGGACGATCATTCGCACTCACTTGCGCCGGCGGTACGGCATGATGCTGCTCGCCTTCGCCGGCTGCTTCTGTCTCGCTTATCTCTATTTTTCCTCGGCCGAGCCGCAGATCTCCCGCCTGACGCTGCCGTGGGCGCCGCTCGCGCCGATCGTCGCCGCGGTGGGTCTGTTCGGCGAACGGCAAAGCCTTGCGCGCACCGGCCGTTGGGCCGCGAACGGCTTGCTGACGTTCATCGTCGCGTTCTGTCTGTTCAGTTACGGCTATCTGAGTTTCACGCCCGCGCATTTCGACCGCAAGCCGTCCACGCTGGACAACCTGCTCGCGCTGCCGTTCCAGCCGTTGCACCATTGGTCGCTGTCGGAGCGCGGCGTCATGCAGCTAAACCGCCTCGGCGTCAGCGGCTGGTTTACCGCCAACCTCCTGGCCAGCAGTTTTGAAACCGAAGCCCGAAAGACGCAACGCGTTTTGCTTCTCGAAGCCGAAGGCATGGCGCCCATGGATGCGGGCCTGGCGGTGGAATTGGCCAAGCGCGATTGGAACATCACCGTGCTGAAGATGACCTACACGGTCGACGGCGACGAGGCGCTGCAACAGGCCGACGCCGTGCTCGGCTGGCCCGATCTGCTGTTGCTGCACCTGCCGGATTATCCACAACGACCGGCGCAGTTCGTCACACTGGGGCTATTGCGGGATGGTCATTGGCAGAATCTCAGCCAACTGATCAATCGCGACGGTTGGTATTGGGTGAACAGCAACCTGAAGCCCGATCCGCAAGCCGTGCCGCCGGCGGGCGCGCGGCAGATCCATCCGCCTATCCCAGATACCCCAACGCCTTGAGCCGCTCGATCACCTTGCCCCGCTCGGCGTCGGCGTACGCGCGCGGATCGCGCACGAGCGCGGGCGCGGGCGGCCCGAAGGCCACGGCCCGATAATCGGCCGCGCACATCGCGGTTAAAACGTGACCGTCCAGGTCGTTGGGCACCGGCCAATTCAGCAGATGAAACGCGGACGGCACGACGTCCATGATGTTCGCCCCGGCGATTTCCCCGGGCTGGATTTTCGGTCCCGCCGCCAGCAGCACGCCGTGCAGGCGGTGGTTGCCGCTGTGATTGACGGCGGGCGGTCCGACCGGTTGACGGCCCCAGAACTCGGTCGCGCCGCGCGTGATGTACGCATAGTCGCGCATGATCACCAGCAGGTCCGGCGCCTGCGGCAGACAATCACCGTGGTAGATCTCCTCCTTGCGCACGACCGCATCGACCACCGGCCGGCCGTCGTCGGGATCGGTCACGGCCAGCAGCGCCTCTTTCACCCAGGCGGTCACTTCGGTGATTTGATGGCCGATGACGATGCCGTCCGGTTCGCGGCCGGCGCGGTTGAGCCAGACGTTGCCGAACAGGCCGCGCGAATAGGCCATCGTTTTGCGCCAATCGACGGTCGCGAAGGTCAGCCGGCGCGGATCGCACAGACCGCGCGCGAGCAGTTCGTCGTTGGCGGGCAGTTCCTCGACCGCGGGCAGACGGCGGTGCATCCAGCTATGGCGCGGATCGCCGTCGCTCGGCGGCGCGGGCGGCACGAAGGCGCGCACCTTCGCCGGATCGAAACGCAGCAGCCCGGCGTCGAGCAGCACACGGTTGAGATACACGTCGCGGCGCAGTTCGCCAAAGCCGTGATCGCTGACCACCAGCAGATGATCGTCGGGCTCCAAGCGTTCGCGCCAGGCGCCCAGCGCGTCGTCCAACGCGCGGTAGCCCGCGAAAATCGCGCCGCCCAGATCGTCATGCGCCGTCGGATCCGCGCGATGCTCGGCGGTCATTTCGCGCCACAACGCATGCTGCAGGCGATCGGCCAGCACGTAGACGAACAGGGAAAGATCGGGGGCCTGATGATCGAACAGGCGCAGGAACGCGCCGTGGTGCGCGTCGTGCATGGCGAAGACGCGGGCGAGAAATTCCTCGGGCGTGTCGTACCAATGGGCCATCACGTCGATCGGATAATCGCCGCCCAGGTCGCTTAAAATTTCCGGCGGCCAGACACCCTGCTCGATGCGCGGCGTGTGCATGCCGGTGACGATGAAGCCCGGCAGCGGCGCGGGCGGCCAGCTCAGCGGCACGTTGGCCACGCCCAGGCGCGCGCCCTCCGGCGCGAACTGCCAGAACGCGGGCGCGGCCCGATCGGCCGAGGTGGTCAGCTCGACCTCGTAGCCGCCGGTCGCGCGTTTGCCGAAATCGAAGATGCCGTGCCGGCCCGGATTCACCCCGGTGATCAGGCTCGTCCACGCCTGGGGCGTCAGCGGATGCAGCGTCGAGCGCAGGTCACCCCACGCGCCGCGCTCGATCATCCATTGCAGATTGGGTAGAAGCCCCGCGCGAGCCCAGGGGAACGCCAGCGAGGGTTCCGCACCGTCCAGACCGATGATGATCAGGCGCGCCACAGCCTACTCCAGCAGAAACACCAGGGTGGATTGGCCGGCGGGCAACGGTTCGTCGCCGGGCGGCAGGAAGGCCAGTCCCTCATGCCAGCCGGGGCGCGAATCGCCCGCCATCTCGGCCCAGGTCAACGGTTCGCAACGATAGTGGCTGCCTTCCCAGACCGCCTTGACCAACTCAAAGCGCGCCGCCTTGGCTTCGCGTGGACGATCCTCCGCAAACGCACCGTGCACCAGCGGCGGATCGTATTCGACATGCCCGGCCATCTTGCAAGCCAGCGGCAGCACGTACAACGCCAGGCAGACGGTCGCGGCGGCGGGCTCGGCGGGAATGGCGAACCACCAACCGTCGTCGCATTGGCCGAAGCACATCTCGCCGCCGGGCGTCTGCGCCACCTGATCGAAGATGATCTCGCCGCCCATTTCAGCGAACACGTCCTTGGCCGTGCGCCAGGATTTTTCGATTGACGGAACCAGCGTGACGACCACGTCGGCTTCGGTGAAGACGCGGTTGAACGCGGCGCGCAGCAGTTCCTCGTCGCTGGGAACCACGCCCATGTCCAACGGCAGTTGTCCGGCGCACTGGCAACGCGCCACGGTCAGGCCATGCGCGGCGAGCAGCGCGTTTTCCATCGCGTCGTCGAAGGCCGGATCTTCGCTTTCCAAAGTCACCAGTCCGACGGTCGTCTGCTTGCAAACGACGTACTGCTCATCCTCCCACGCGGCGGCGAGCAGGCCCATCTTCGAGGCGTTGAGCCGCGCCCCGACGCGCAGACCGGCGACGGCCTTGCCCAGCGCGCGCCCCATGGCGGCGAAGGACGGCACCGTTTCGGTTTCGACTTGATAGTCCAGGGCCAACACACGTTGACGCGCTTCGGCAAACAGCGGCATGACCGGCTTCCTTCTTGTGGTTTGGTAGGGCGACGTTGCGGCCCGACGACCGTTGCGGCGGCGTCAGCGGGGCCGCTTGGTAATCACGCGGTCGATTAAACCATATTTTTTGGCTTCCGGCGCGCTCAAATAAAAGTCGCGGTCGGTATCCTTGGCGATCTGGTCGTAGTCCTTGCCGGTGTGCTGGACGAGAATTTCGTTCAGCCGCTTTTTCAGGCGCAGAATTTCCTGCGTTTGAATTTCGATTTCCTTGGCCGGACCGAAAGCGCCGCCCATCGGCTGATGGATCATGATGCGCGCGTTGGGCAGCGCGTAGCGCTTTTTCGCCGTACCGGCGGCCAGCAGCAGCGCGCCCATGCTCGCCGCCTGGCCGATGCAACAGGTGACCACGTCGGGCTGGATGTACTGAATGGTGTCGTAAATGGCCAGACCGCCGGTGACCACGCCGCCGGGGCTGTTGATGTACAACCAGATGTCGGCTTGCTTGTCCTGGGTTTCCAGGAACAGCAACTGGGCGACCACCAGATCGGCCTTTTTATCGTCGATCTCGCCGGTCAGAAAGATCGTGCGATCCTTGAGCAGCAGCGAGAAAATATCGTATGCGCGCGCCTGCTTTTCTTCCGCATCGATGATCATCGGAATCATGATTTCCTCCGAATTTCGTCCAGGGCGCGCATCCTAACACGCACATTTCATGGCGGCAACAGCGGAAGCGGGGCTGGAGGTGACAGCGACGAGCATAGGAAAAGACAGCCCTCAACCGCGCCCCTTTTCCCACAGGGAGAAGGGAGCCTGAGTTGTCCACTCTTGCCCTCTCCCGGGGGAGAGGGTCGGGCGAAGCCCGGGGTGAGGGTGAAATTAAACCAAGCCCGGGACGGGTTGGCAGGCGCGGGAAGCTGTGGTTTCATGAGGCGATTTATCCCACGTGAGGAGCCTGTCATGCGCAAGAACCTGTTGCGTTTTTTCGCCGCGGCGCTGCTGACCGTCATGCTGACCTCCTGCGCCGGCGTGTTGACCTGGGTGGCTTACCGGCACGATCCGCAAGGCCCGCAAATCGCCGGCGCGTTCGAACTGCCCGGCCTGACCGAGCCGGTGGAGGTCATCCGCGATCGTTGGGCGATTCCGCATATTTTCGCCAACGCGGAAACCGACTTGATGCGCGCCATGGGCTACATTCACGCGCAGGATCGTCTCTTCCAGATGGACGTGTTCCGGCGGCTGATCGAAGGCAAGCTGGCCGAGGTGCTCGGCGACATTCCGCTAGAGTCGGTGATGTCGCTGGGCGGCAAGACGAGCGTCGAGCAGGACATGGGCATGCGCATCCTGGGCATCGAACACAACGCGGAGATTTTCGCCGAGATGCTGCCGCCGGCGGAACGGGCGCTATTCGAGGCGTACGCCCAGGGCGTGAACGCGTACATCGCGCAGCACGCCGACACGCTGCCGGTGGAATTCGGCCTGCTCGGTTACGAACCGGCGCCGTGGGAGGTGAAGGATTCGATCGCCATGGCGCGGCTCATTTCGTGGGGGCTGGCGTCGAATTATCCGCTCGAACTGATGCGCGCGGCGGCCGACAACACGGCCGGCGCGGGCGGCGGCGACAAGCTGCTGCCGCCGTTCTCGATGCAATCCACGCGTATCCTGCCCGCCTACAAGTTGAAGCGCAAAACGTTTCCTCTGCGTTTCAACCGCGCGCCGCTGGCCCCCTTGGCGGACGGGGAGCTAAGCAACGAGACGATCTACGCGCTGCTGCGCAACCGGGGCGGCAGCACGATCGAGGCCAGCAACAACTGGACGGTCGACGGTTCGCGGTCGTTGTCGGGCAAGCCGCTGTTGGCCAACGATCCGCACCTGACGCACCTGGCGCCGTCGTTTTTCCATCTGATTCACATGGCCGGCGCGGGCTACGACACGATCGGCGCGAGCTTCCCCGGCGTGCCCTTCGTCATCCTCGGCCACAACCGCGGCGTGGCCTGGGCGGTGACCAACTGCCAGGCCGACGTGCAAGACATGTACCTGCACAAGGTCGATCCGCTGCACCCGGAACGTTATTTGTATAAGGATACGTGGGAGGATTTCATCGTCCGCGAAGAGACCGTGCAGGTCAAGGAAGGCACGCACCTGCGGCCCGAGAAGATCAACGTGCGCGTCAGCCGCTTCGGGCCGGTGGTGACGGACCTGGTGAACCCGGACCGTTCGCGCGACGTGCTGAGCCTGCGCTGGGTGGGCATGGACTTCGCCGACGATCCCGATCTGTTCTGGCGGCTGGAACAGGCCGGCTCGTTCAAAGAACGCAAGGAACTGGCCCGCGAGTACGCCGGCCGACGCGGCGACGACATCACCGCCCTGCGGCAACTCAACCGCGGGCGGTCCTGCGACGAGTTTTTCCAGGCTCTGTCCTACCTGGGTTCGCCGCGACAGAACTGGATCTGCGCCGACACCGCGGGCAACATCGGCTACGTGGCGGCCGGACTGATTCCGGTGCGCAACAGCGGCGACGGCACGCGCGTCGCCCGCGCCTGGAAAGACGAGGGGCGGTGGATCGGCTTCATTCCGTTCGCCGACCTGCCGCAGGCGCGCAACCCGAAACGCGGCTTCATCGTCACGGCCAACAACGAGACGATGGACATGCGCGCTTATGCGTACCCCTGGTCGGATTCCTTCGTGCCCGGCGACCGCGCCACGCGCATCGGCGAGATGATCGAGGAGCGCGCGCGGCTGGACGTGGCCGACTTTTCGCGCATTCAGGGCGACCGGCTCAGCGGCCAGGCGAAGCGGCTCAAGCCGCTGTTCATCGCGGCGGCCAAGGGCGACGAGGCGCTGACCGACGCACGGTTGGTGCTCGAGCGTTGGAACGACGTCGCCGACGCCGACAGCGCGGGCGCGGCGTTGTTCTACGTGGCGTTGGATCATCTCACACGCGTGGTCCTGGCCGACGAAATGGGCGAGGACCTGTTCTTCCAACTGACGCACTCGCAATTTTCGCACGGAATCCTCACCGAGATCGTGATGAACAAGAAAAGCCCGCTGCACGATTCGGTGAAGAGCAAGCAAAAGGAAACGTGGGAACTGTCGTACCGCCGCGCATTGTCGGCCGCCTACGCCGAGTTGCAGCGCCGGCTGGGGCCCGACCCGTCGCTGTGGCAATGGGGCGCGCTGCACACGATGACGGCCCGTCATCCGCTGGGCGGCGATACGCGGCTGGCGGGCGATCTGAACCTCGGCCCGCATCCGCACGGCGGCGGGACCGACACGGTGTGGGCGTCGTTCTACTCGATCGGCGCGAACAATTACGACACGAACTGCGGCCCGGTGTTCCGGCACGTCGTGGACATGGCGCGGCCGCACCACGGGTGGTTTGTGCTCGACAGCGGCAACTGGGGCCAGCCGCTGACCGAGCATTACCACGACCTGCACGAGCTGTGGCTCGCCAACAAGCTGATCCCCGGTTATTTAAACCGCGAAGACATCCAAGACAACGTGGCCGGCGTGATGACGCTCGCGCCGGTCGATCTGCCCTGACGAGGAAAGCGATGAAGAAACTCACGGTGTCGCTCATCTGCTTGTCGTTGCTGTTGATGCTGACGGCCTGCGCCAAATCGTCGCAGATTCGCGATTGCACGCTGGAGGAATTTCACGCCGCGCGCGGCAAGCCCGACACGGTGATTCTCGACGTGCGCAAGGCGTCGACGATGCAGGACGATCTGAAGTTCATCGAGGGCGCGGTGCACCTGCCGCTGAACATTCTGGCGACCAATCTGGAGAAGGTGCGCAAGGACGCGAACATCTACATTCTGTCCAACGATCCGAAAACGACGGTAAAGGCGGCGAACATTCTGGCCGACAACGGCTACGGATTCATCTACCGCGTCGCGGAAGGTTTCAATGCGTACGCGGCCAGGTATCCGCTGAACTAACAGCCGCACCCATCGTCGTCATCGTCGTCGTCAAAGAAATCGTCGTCGCCCACGTCGCCGCCGGCGCGATAGTCGGCGATGAGCTGCCAGAAATCCTCGTCGCCGCGCTCGTAGGTCAACGCCCAAAAACCGATGCCGCCCACTTCCTCGTCGATAGCGAACTGGATTTTCAAGGCCAGCGAGTCGAGGTCCTCGTACCACAACTGCCGCGTTTGCGCTCCGTCCTGGTAAATCAGGTACGGCGTGGACGACGCATCGTCCCAGTCGCCGCCGCCCTGCTGCGCCGCAAAGTCCCACGCGCCGACTATGGTCCAGGCGTCGGCCGCGCCGGTCGCCTCGCCGGGCACGGAAGCGTCGAGCGACGGCCAGTCGTAACCGTACAGCGGCAAGCCGAGCATCACGCGGTCGGTTCCGTAGGGCGCGATGTAGGCGCGGTAATCGTCGATCGTCCAGTCGTAGGCGTAGTCGCCCCAGCGGTCCGAGCCATACAGCGGCGCGATCGGCCCCGGGTCGCTGGAACTCCAATGGTAGTCGTAGGCCATGACGAACAACCGCCCGGCCGCGGCTAGCTGGTCGAAGTCGTAAGCGCCGGCCCAGTCGATCGCCGGGGTGGCGACGCTAACGGCGGGCGCGTCGATCTGTTCGGCCAGCGCCGTCGCCGCATCCTGCACCAGGGCGACGAATTGGCTTTTCACGTCGACCGGCAGCGCCTCGAAATCGAAGTTCACGCCGTCCGCCCCGGCCTCGACGACGGCGTCGACGAGATTGTCGATCAACGCGGCGCGGCGGCTCGCGCTGTTGAGCAGATCGCGCTGCTCGCTCGGGGAGAAGTCGATCAGGCACAGCGTCACCCGGCAGCCCTCGTCGTGCGCGGCGGCGATCAAATCGGCCGGCGGCCAGCCGTTCATTTCGCTCAGCGAACCGTCGAGCTCGACCTGCGCGCCGAAGTAGATCACCTCGTCGAGCAGATCGAAGGGGATGTCGGCGAAATCGTCGGCCCAATGCGGATAGTAGCCGACCACGTAACGGTCGCCGTTCGCGGCGGGCGTGAAGGACGCGGGCGACGCCGCTGCCGGCGCACGGAGCGTCGGCGGGTGCGCGCGGTACTGCGCTTCGTGAACGGACGCGGCCGCACCCGTCGCCCAAAGCGTCAACACGATCAACCACAGCAGGTGAAGTTTCCTCATGGCGCCTCCACCTGCGAGGGTGACCAAGCGCGCGGGTATTGTCAACGCGGACGAAGGCGGTTACTTTCAGCGCATGAACCGGGGCTATTACCATTACGGGCGCGCGACGAGCGCGGAACTGGGCGGAGCGGCGGTACGCGACGACATTCTGCTGCTGCCGATCGCCGCGCCGGAAAATCACGGTCCGCACCTGCCGCTGGACACCGACGCGGTCATCAGCCGCGTGCAAGCCGAGCGCGTGGCGGAATTTTTGGCCGCGCAAATGCCCGAGGTGCGCGTCTGGCTGCACGACACCTGGCACCTGGGCGGCGCGACGATCCGCGGCGTCGGTTCGGTGAAGGTGCCCTCCTCCCTATTGCGACGCGCGCTCAAGGCGTATTTGAAACGGTTCCTCAAACAGGGCTTTCGCCGCTTCGCGCTGATGACCGTGCACGGCGCGGTGCCGCATACCGGCGCGCTCGACGACGTGTGCGCCTGGCTGAACAAACGGCGCGTGGCCGGGATGCCGGTGCAGGCCGTCGCGCCCGCCGCGCGCGTGTGCGGCCGTGCGTACTTCGGCGGTTATGCCGAACAGGTGCGGCGCGAGGGCGTGTCGCTGACCGGCGAGGACATCGCCGACCTGATGTGGGACCTGCACGCCGGACGCATGGAAACCTCGATGATGCTGGCGATCGACCCGGCGCAGGTGCGCGAGTGTTACCGCACGCTGCCGGAGATCCGGCCCGTTTGGCCGTGGTGGCTCAAGGCGCTGCACGGCGGTTTGCGGCGGATGATCGTCCGCTTCACCGACGCGGGCGAACGCCGCGAGTTGCTGCTGGGCTCGCTGGGCATCGGGGCGCACGACCTGGCGTGGATCGTGCGCGGACGCCGCGAAGGCTACGTGGGCCGTCCGGCGCTGGCGAGCGAAGCCGAAGGGCGGGCGTTGTTGGAAGCCAGCGCGCGCGACATGGCCGCCAGCGTGCACGCGGTGTGCGCCGGGGAACTCGACCCTCGCGAACTGCGCAGCGCCGCGCGGTTGTTCCGCCTGTCGCTGGCCGGATCGGCCGCCTCGCTGGCCGTGATTTTCCTGGTCCTGGGCGCGTGGATCTTTTGAACGACACGAGCCGGGCGCGTGTCCAAGCCACGGTTATTGACGCGTATAGCCGGGCCTGTTAGCGTCCGGACGGTGGAGACATGATGATGAGAACCATTCTGTGGACGATCGTTTTGGTGCTGGTTACCTGCGTGTGGGCTTTCGCGCAAACGGGCGAAGCGACCCCGGCGGGCGATCAGCCGCAAAGCGCCAAGGAATTTTTCGATCTGGCCGTCGAGCGTTTCAAGGCGGGCGATCTGGCCGCCGCCGAGCGGCATGCGCGCACGGTGATCGCGCTGGAGAACCGCAACGCCGAAGCGCAATACCTGCTCGGGCGCATCCTGCTGTACAAAGCGGCGCAAAAGAACCGTTTGCTGATTGAAAATCGCGGCGCCGGCAGCAGCGTCCTGCCCGCCGACAACGCCTGGAAAGAGGGACAGACCGAACTGCAGGAAGCGGTCACGCAATTTCAGATCACCATCCGCCTGGAACCGACCAATTCCAGCGCGTGGTTGCTGCTGGCCACGAGCCTGGACAACCTGGGCCAGGACGAGGAAGCGCTCAACGCCTACAAACAGACGATCAACATCGATCCGTCCGCCCCGACCGCCCGCGACGCCTACAACAACATCGGCCTGCTGTACAAGGCGCAGAAAAAGTACAAAGAGGCCAAGGACGCGTACGAAGCGGCGTTGCGCATCGACCCCACCTTTCAGCCGGCGCGCATCAACCTGGAAAAATTGAAGGAATTGAAACCGGGGCTGTTCCGCTAGATCTTATTTGTATTCGACCTTGATGATCTCGAATTCGCGCCGGCCGCCCGGGGCTTCGAATTCGACGTAGTCCTCTTCGCCCTTGCCGATCAGCACGCGGGCCAGCGGCGATTTGATGCTGATTTTACTGGTCTTCAGGTCGGCTTCGTCCTCGCCGACGATCTGGTAGGTTTTTTCCTCGTCGGTATCCATGTTGACCAGCGTGACGGTCGCGCCGAAGCGGACCTTGTCGTCGTCGATCGACGCCGGTTCGATCACCACGGCGTTGGCCAGCTTGTCTTCCAGGATGTTGATGCGCGCTTCGAGAATGCCCTGCTTGTCCTTGGCGGCGTCGTACTCGGCGTTTTCCGACAGGTCGCCGTGGCCGCGCGCCTCTTCGATCGCCTTGGAGATTTTATAGCGCTCGACGGTCTTCATCTGCTGCAATTGGGCCTTGAGTTTTTCGTAACTGCCTTTGGTCATCGGTACCGATTCGGACATCTTTCACCCCTGTGAACAACAAAACAGGTTGCCGAACATAACGCTTGCCGGCTCGTTTGACAACCGTTCACTCCGTAAACTGTTTAACCGGCTTGGTCAAACCATAAAAGAGACTCGGCCGCGGCGGATGATCGCGGCGGTCGTTGTACAGGCGCAGGTACATCTCGTAATTGCGCATGATCGCCTTCACATACCCCTCGGTTTCGGCGAAGGGAATCAGCTCGACCAACTCGTCGTAGGAGCGTCCGTCGTGCAGCGGCCACCAACGCAGCGGCCGCCCGTAACCGGCGTTGTAGCCCGAAAGCATCGCGGGCAGATCGCCGTCGGTTTTTTGCTTGAGGTCGGCCAGCAGCCAGCAGCCGAAATCGACCGACACCTCCGGCTTGAACAACGACTTGGTGCTGAAGCCTTTGATCTTGCGCTTGCGCGCGATGTACGCGCCGGTGCCGGGCATGACCTGCATCAGGCCGCGCGCGCCAACCCAGGATTTCGCGGCGATCTGAAACGCGCTCTCCTGTTTGATCACGGCCAGCACGAAATACGGATCAAGGCCGTGCTTTTTCGCCGTGGCGAAAATCAACTCGCGGTAGGCGATCGGAAAGCGGCGCTGCAGCACCAGGTTGTCCGGATCGAGAACGCGCCCTTCGAGCGTATGGAAATAGGCTTCGTTGGCCGCGCGGATCGAACGCAGGTTGTCGCCCGCCAGCGCGTAGGCCACGCTGAGAAAATACGCGCCGTCGGCGGTGGCGTAGGCGCGCTCACGAATGAAATCCAGCGCGGTCAGCGCGTCGTCGCCGCAATCCACCGCGATCATCTCGCGCACGGAACGAAACACTTCGCGCACGGCGTCGGGCCCCTTCTCCGCGTAATGGTCGATCGCCGCCCGCGCGCCTTTGTCCAAGTGCGGCCCGGTGCCGCCTTCCTGCTGCCACGCGGCCTGGATGACCGGCACGCCGATCGTCTCGGCGACCACCTTGTCGTTTTCCAGGTCGGCGGAAAACACCATGAACTTCGAGGGCGGCACGCCCAGGTCCAGCAGACGCACCTCGGCCAGCAGGCCGTAATAGGTGCCGCGCCACTTGGCCTCGCACTGGGTGAAAATCGTCTTGGCGTCGGCCGATTTTTGCAGCGCCAGCAGCGCCCGGCCCTGCCAGTACAACGCGGCGTCGGCGCGCGAATGATCCGGGTGCTCGCGCAGAAATTCCTGGAAATGCTTTATGGCCGCGACGTAATCGCCCGCCAGATACCGCGCGAAGCCGGCCCGCCAGCGCACCTGCGCCGGCGCGAGCAGGAACCGCGCGCTTTCGGTCAGCGCCTTTTCCGCCCAGGACGCGGCCTGCTCGTAGTTGCGCTCGTCCCATTCGAGGTTGTGCATGCCCATGACGCCGTCGGCGTGCACGCCGTGCTTGGCGGACCATTTCACCGCCTGCATGTACACCTGGCGCTTTTTCGCGGAGGTGACGTTTTTCCCGTAGCGCAACTGGCGCAGGGAAACGCTCAGTTGTTCGTCCTTGGTGCGCGCCGCCTTGGCCAGCGTCGCGAGATAATTCTTGGCATCCTTGTGTTTGCGGCGTTCACGGAGCGTGTCGGCGTACACCAGCTTGGCGCGGAAGGCGTCGGGCGACTGCGGATACAGCCGCGCGAACCGGGTGGCCAGCACGCCGGCGGTGTAGTGTTTGTTTTCCTCGATGTTGGTCAGAATCTTCGCCCACATCGCGGCGGGCGGCGGCGGATTGATCGTCCAACCGGCCGTGCGATAGGCCGCGAGCTTGGCGTTGGCCTTGTTGGCGTAATTGTCGATGTGCCATAGGCCGACCTCGGCGAAGGCGGCGACCGCCTTTTTCTTCTGCCCGGCCGCCTCGTAGGCCTCACCGAGCTTGTAGCGCGTTTCGCTTTCCTTGTAGGTCGGATACTCGCGCCGCAATTGATCGAGCCACTGCACGGCGGGCAGCGGATCGTTGCGCTTCAGATGCTCTTGCGCGGCCGACAACAGCGCCGCCGGGCGAAAGCAACTATGCGGGAAGTGCCGGATGATGAATTTGTCCCACCCCAGCGCGCCCTCGGCGTCCTTTTTGCTTTCCGCCAATTGCCGGGCGCGTTCGGCGGCCAGATCGGCCGCGGGCCAGGACGAGGCGGCCACCCGCGCATACTCCTGGGCCGCCGCATCGAATTTTTTATCCGCCGCGGCCCGTTCGGCCTGCAGGAAAGCGGCGCGCCAGGATTCGTTGTCCGCACTCCACGACCAGGCGACGCCGGCGACCGTCGCGAGGATGGAACATATTAAAAAGACGAAAAATGTTTTCTTCATTCCAGCAAGGTGCCAAACATCCGTGCAGCGGTCAACAGGCCAAGGGACAGTTATGAGTTACAAGTTCAAAGTTATAAGTTGTGGAAAATAAATTTGCAGTTACAAGACTGGGATTATCTCCGGCCGGGCGCCGCAGTTTTGAAAGCTGTGTTCGTCAACATTCAAACATAGCCATGTTCCTACGGGACAAGACCGCGGCACCCGATTTTTCACTAGGTCGAACCAACACACCTTTGGCTTTGCCAAAGATGTGGCACATGGGCAAGGATCTCTCGTACGCATTCGTAGATTCTTCGTCGCGTTGGAACGCTCCTCAGAATGACTTTATTCCACGCGCGTCAGCGCCGGCCGAGGCTTCACGCAATGAGTGAAACATAGGTCCAGGGATTATCCCTGGTTTCGGCTCTTGCACAAGATTGGCGGGCGGGTCATCATGCTCGGCATGAAAGTCGCCGCCATACAACTCACGCCGGAGTTCGGCCGCGTCGAGACCAACCTGGAGCGCGCCGCGCGGATGATCCGCCGGGCCCAGGTCGATCTGGCCGTGCTGCCGGAGCTGGCCTTTACCGGCTACGTGTTCATCAATCGCGACGAGCTGCGCGAATTGTCCGAGCCGGCCGACGGTCCCAGCGCGCACTATTTGCAGCAATTGGCGCGCGAAACGGGGACGATCATCTGCTACGGCTTCCCCGAGCGCGCGGGCGAGAAGATCTACAACGCCGCCGCGCTGGTCGGGCCCGACGGGGTGCTGGCGGTGTATCGCAAGGTGCATCTGTTCAAAGACGAACTGGACGTGCTGGACCCGGGCGAGCAACCCTTTTTCGTCGTCGACCTCGGCGGCGTGAAGGTGGGCATGATGATCTGCTTCGACTGGGTGTTCCCCGAGGCGGCGCGTTCGCTGGCGTTGCAGGGCGCGCAAATTCTGCTGCATCCGGCCAATTTGATTTTGCCGTTTTGCCAGGACGCGATGATCACGCGGTGCCTGGAAAACAAGGTCTTTGCGATCACGACCAACCGCGGCGGGGTGGAGAATCGGCGCGACAAACCGCTGACGTTCACCGGTCGCAGTCAGATCGTCTGGCCCAACGGCGACTTTCGGCGGCTGCCCGACGACGCCGACGAAATTCTGGTCGCCGAGATCGATCCGCAGCGCGCGCTGAACAAACAAATGACCGACCGCAATCATCTGTTTGCCGACCGGCGCCCGCGGTATTACGTACTCGACAAACCCGAGCCCTAATCCGCGCAACGCGTAAAATCGCGGCGAATCTTGACAGCGTCGCGCGACGCCCCGACAATCGGGCAAGGTTTATCTGGAGGGAAAATGTCTCGACGCCCCACGATGATGCTGCTGTATTTCTTGCTTTTGTCGCTGACGTTTCTCCTGCTCGTCGACTGTGATCGCGGCGGCAACGGCGACGATGACGACGACGACGATTCGCCCGCGCCGGTGATCGACGCCAAGATGATCTTTTCCGGCAAGTGGCAGGGCATCGCGGGCACCTACCTGCTGGACATCAAGGAAAACGACGTCACCTACCTGAACAACGACCTGATGCTGGAGTTGCAGACCTCCGGCTACACCGACGAATATCTGTTCATCAACCAGGGCGCGCAGGTGCTGATCGGCGAGTTCGACGGCAACGCCACACGGACGATCGTCGAGGCGCGCTACGCCCTGCTGGCCGCCAACGGGCGCAAGCTTTTCTACAACGATCCGGCCGACGGGCTGTTGTACGAAGCGACGGTCGCCGGCGAAGGCGGCGTGTTGTTCAGCAACATCGCCCGCTACGGCGCGCATTCGCCCGATTTGTCGCGGGTGGCCTATCTGACCGCCGACGGGCTGGTCGTCGCCGACGCGGACGACACGAACCAGGTCTGGGTGGAATATCCGCCGTTCAAGGACACCGAGGAATACTTCGCTCTGCCCGAGGAAGGCGATTTCTTCCCGCGCTGGACGCCCGACGGATCGCTGGTGGCCGCTTCGATTACCTTGGAGCAGTACGCCAACGGCTACCGGCACAACCTGCTGGTGATCGTCGAGGCCGACGGCGAGCCGGTGACCTACATCGCCAACGGCACGCAGCCGCGCTGGAGCGCCGACGGGCGGCGCGTCTATTACAATTCCAACAACCAGATTTACGTGTGGGATCTGGACGAGGAAACCAACACGCTGATCGCCGGCGGCGGCGACACGCTCAACTACGATCACCGGCTCAACGACGACGGCACGCTGATCGGCTTCATCCGGCAGAACGAAACCGGCGAAACCAGCGGGCATTTGGTGTCGCTGGAAAGCAACGCGCCGTTGAAGGTTGTTCCCGACGCCGACGGCGGCATGCTGACCTTCGATTGGGTGCGCGAATCCTATTGCCCGGACGCCAACGCCGCGCCGACGCTGCTGGTGCAGGGGGTGATCAACGGCGAGCAGACCGCCACGCCGGTCGTCACGCCCGGGGTCGAGGCGCAGGTGCAACTGTCCATGCAGGACGCGGATTGCAACCTCGCCTACGGCGTCGCGCTGTGGACGATCGAGGGGCAGAACTGGCGGCCGTTGTCGGCGCATCTGCCCGCGGCGAGCGGCTGCGCGCTGCCCAATACGCAACTCGCGTTGCCGACGATGGCCGACGGCACGTATGCGTTGCAGTTCGCGATCGAGGACGTGTGCGGGGCGTTGAGCGAGTCGGCGACGCTGAATGTCACCTACCAGGGATTCGGCGGTGATGACGACGACGATGACGACACCGCCGACGACGATACGGCCGACGATGACACGGCCGACGACGACGCCACCGACGACGACACGACCGACGATGACACCACCGACGACGATACGGTCGACTAACCCTTCGTTTAACTACTTCAACTGATGGATTTCGGTCAGGCGGCTTTGGATCAGTGCGCGCAGTTCCGGCCGATCTCCGGCCATGAGCATCAAGCCGGCAGCCCGCTCATCGATGTTGCGACAGGCGGGATGATCCAACCCGACCCACAAACTTCCCAGACAGGCGCCAAAGGAAAACCACGCGGCGGCCGGCTCTTCAATCTTGGCCAGCGCCCGGTTTTTCGTTTCCATGGGAATCGTCAAAGCGGCATAGTACGCGGCCCCCGCGCCCATCCAGAACGCCGGCCTTAACCGCGCCGATTGCGTGAAGCCCTTGGCCACCGCCGCCTGCGGATCGTTCACCGCACCGGCGCCTTGGTGCGCCCCGGCGCCAAACAGCAAATGATAACGATTGGCTTCGGATATCCGTTCGCTGACGCGAAGCAGATCATCCTCATTGTTGGAATACTTGAAGCCCATTTCGGCATACATACCCATCATCGAATAGGCCGGGGCGCGCATGCGTTCACGCGCCTTGGCGGGACTATCGGCCAGCGCGATCATCCCCGCCGCGCCCAGCAACGCCAACGCCCCCGCCGCCGCGATCGTCGCCTTGCGCCATGAGGTGGTCCACGCCGCGCCCACGGTCAGGCCCGCCGTCAGCGTCAACAGCGGATACACGGCGAAAATGTGCGCGTGGCTTTCCGGATCCTTCACGCCCCAGTTCGGCGCAAACAAACCGTAATCGGAAAAACTGAACACGACGGCGTACAACACGACGTAGCCCAACGGCGCGAGCAGCCAGAACGAGGCGTCCGGGCGCGGTCGCTCGTCCCACGGCCACAGGGTAGAAACGATGCGGCGGGCGTCCTGACGGCGCAGAACGATCAACGCGACGATCAAACCGAACAACAACAGATAATACGCGTACGACAGCGGGAGCACGAAGCCCGGCGAAAAAAACGAAAAATGCAGACCGGCCGGCACATCGATCGTCCAGAGGTGAAAAAAATTGCGGACGGACAAGGCAAGGCGTTCCTCAAAATCCAACGACGCGGCCATGCCCTGCCCGAAACGCATCAAGCCGCGCCAATGGTGCGTGGCGTTGTACGCCAGCCAGGGACCGAAGCCGGCGACGAATCCGCCGAGCCACCACGCGCCGCGGGCGGAAAACAGCAGATGCGGCCGCGTCAACAGCCAGAGAAACAAAAGGTAAGCGACGGTGACCAGAAAACCGTAATGCACGTACACGCCCAGGCCGCACAGCGCGCCCCACAGCAACAATGCCCAGGCACGCGTCCTTTCAGCGGTGAGAATTTTCGCGGTAACGAAAAACGCGAGCATCGTCAGCATGGCGTTTTCCGCGTAGTTGCCCCAGGGGATCAGCCCGATCTGCACCAGGTACGGCGCGGGCAATACGAACAACGCCGCGACGGCCGCCGCGCCCGGCCATCCGGCGCACCGGCGCGCATACGCCACCGCCGCGCAGGCCGTGAGCAACACGGTGAGCAGCGCCAGCATTTTGAGCGCCAGGCGCGTCTCGCCGAAAATTTTCATGAACGGCACGGCCAACAAACCGTAAAGGAACGTGCCGCCCTCGTAATCGCCCGGCTGATAATCCCACAGCGGCAGCACGCGTTCGTGCATGATCGCGTAGGCGATCGAACCGGTTTTGATTTCTTCGTCGTCGTACACATGCGGGCTGGTGAGCATCAGCGCAAAGCGCGAGACGAACAGCGCGCCGGCCAGCAACAAGCAAAACGCCAGTGCAACGGCGACGCGCCGGCCCGGGCTCATTCCACCACCAATCCGGGAAGGGAGCCGGTTTCGTAATGGATCGTTTCGGCGGCCGGCTGGTCGAAACGGCACTTGATCACCCGGCCGAAGTCGGAGCCCTGAATGAAGGACAGTTGGCGGAAGTTCAACCGCGATTCGCAAGCGAGCACCACCGCGTCGTCGGTGTCGTAGAGCAGCAAAATGCCGTGCGTACGGTTGTGCGTCGCGCGGCAGCGGCTGATGACGGTCTGCGGACTGGTGCGCACGCTGATGCCCTGGTAGACGCAGTAATCGGCGCGGCACGAATCGATGGTCGCCAGCGGCGCGTAATAGGTGAAGATGCCGTGGCGCAGGCAGTGCGTCGCCGAACAGTCGATGAACGAAACGCGGTAGGCGTGCTCGGCGTCCAACCCCGAGTCGGGGGCGTACAGCACGTCGAAACCGCTGATCAGCACGTCGTTCGCGCCCTCAACCACGATCCCGTCGGGCGCGAAGGCGACCTCCACCTTGCCGGCGAACTTGCCGCGATCGGGTTTGACGGTCAGCCGCAACTCCTTGCTTTGCTCGTCATAGGTGAACACGCCGTCGGCGTACTCGTCATCCAACTCCGGCATGGTCAGCGAGAGCACCTGCGATCCTTGAATGATCGCCACGCCGTACACCGTTTCGTCGACGGTCAAACGATAGCCGCCTTCTTCGTCGGCGCGAAACGCGGCAGCGTCATACTCGCGCGTGGGTTGAATCACCGGCCGCGGCTTGCCGGGCCAGGCCAGCAGGCGCGTGGGTTGCTGCGGCAGACCGGACAGGCGCGCCGGGATGACGACCGTTTCGCGCAACGGTTCTTTCGCCTTGCCGGCGACGTACAAGGTGTCGCCCGGGCCGAGCAACTCCAGCCCCTGTTTGATCGTCGCGACCGGCTGCTCGCTGGTGCCCGGCGCGGCGTCGTTGCCGGCCGTTGCATCGACGTACAACCGGCGCGGTTCGTTTTCCACGGCCATGCGGACCGGATCGACTTTCAGACTTTTCGCTTCCTTGGCAAAACCCG
Source organism: bacterium (assembly GCA_036725605.1). Classification (GTDB taxonomy): domain Bacteria; phylum Lernaellota; class Lernaellaia; order Lernaellales; family Lernaellaceae; genus CALBTQ01. The sequence goes on along the minus strand of DAIMDW010000007.1, from coordinate 108,928 downwards.
CTCCGGCCAGCACGCGCGCGGTCAGCAACTGGGTGTCACCGTCGGAATTCTCCGCGAAGGCCAGTAAACGCGCGGCGCGTTCGGCGTTGAGGCGGCCGTCCAGCGCGCGCACGATTTCTCCCCGTACCAATGGAGACGGATTGGGCAACGATTTGAACAGCGCCTCGACGGCCTGCTCGCCGCCGATGCGTCCCAGGGCGAAGGCGCAGGCGGCGCGGACTTTCGGGTCCGCATCGCGTTCGAGATGCTCGATGAGCATGGCGGTCGCTTCGCTTTGACGGTGCACACCGAGCATGACGGCGGCCAGCCGGCGATCCTCGTCGCGGTCGTCGTCGTTGTAATTGAGGGTGGTCACCGCCGCGCGCCAATCGAACGAGGGTGCCGGCGCCTTGGACGAGCCGCAGCCCGCCAGCGCGACCAGGCAAAAAATCCCGAACCAAAACCGCAACATAGTGTTTCGCATGGGCGCAGTGTAGCACGACGTTTCGCGGCGATAAAGCAAGCCGTGCGCGCTGCTTGACTTTCGCGGGCGATTCTCCTTAGGCTGTTTGCGGATGCAACGGAAAGGAAAATCCACGATGAAATACAAATGGCTGTTGATCATGCTGGCGCTGGCGCTGACGCTTTCCCTGGCCCTCGCCTGCGGCGACGATGACGATGACGACGACGACAACGACGCCGACGATGACGACGATGACGATACCGGCGACGACGACACCACCGATGATGATGACGACGACGATGACGACGTTACGCTGACCAACCCGGATCAGACCGGGTGCATCGCCGGCAGCGATGACGGCAGTTACGACCCGACCGCCAGTCCGGCCGATATCGTCGAAGTGACCTGGCAGAACGGCGTGCTGTCGATCAGCGACCTGTTCGCTTACGTCAACGCCGGCTTCACCCTGGGCGGCGAGGTTTCGGTGTCGGGCAGCACGATCACCGTGACCGAGCTGGACACCGTCGGCGGCGGCGACAGCAATTGCGTGAAGGACCTGACCTATCAGATCGAAGGGCTGAGCGAAGGACAGTACGCGCTGGTCGTAAAGCGCGACGAAGGGGCCAAAGCGGTCGAGACGATCGTCGAAATGACGTTGAACCTCAGCGGCGGCAACAAAGCCTGGTACGTGCCGCACGTCAACGTTTTCGCCTTCAAGGTGTACGGCGACGACGAACTGCCGCCGGGACCGACCGACAACGTGATCATCCGCTACGGCGCCTGCGATCTGTACAACCTGGCCGATCAGCAGTTCTATTCCCGCGAATGGGACGGCAATACGACGGTCGTTTCTTACGACTGGTACGATCTGGACAATCCCGGCACGCCCGACCCGAATTGCCAGATTCCGGTCGAAATCGATTTCGGCGTCTTGGGCAGCACCGCGATGCACTTCATCACACCCAGCTTCTACGAAGACGAATGGGCCGTGAGAACCCTGGATTACCCGGTCGAATAAGCACGTCATTCAAGACCCCGCTGCGCATCGTGTCGGCGGGGTCTTTCTGCGTTTTGCGAACGCGCAAAGTTCTGCTATCGTCCGGCCCATGAGCAAAACGGGAAAATTGATTCTAACCGCCACGCCGATCGGCAACCTCGGCGATCTGACGCATCGGGCCGAAGAGGCGCTGGGCGCGGCCGATCTGGTCGTGGCCGAGGACACCCGGCGCACCGGCCGGTTGCTGCAACACCTGGGTTTATCCAAACCGCAGTTGAGCTTCTTCGAAGGCAACATCAAGCAGCGCATCGGCCAGATCATCGAGCGTATCGAGCAAGGACAGACCGTCTGCCTGGTCAGCGACGCGGGCAGCCCGCTGGTCAGCGACCCGGGCTACGAGCTGGTCTACGCCTGCCTGGAGCGCGACCTGGCCGTCGAGGCCCTGCCCGGCCCCTGCGCCGCCGTGCTCGCCCTGCAGCTATCGGGCCTGCCGCCGGATCGGTTCATCTTCGAGGGCTTCCTGCCGCGCAAAGAAGGCGCGCGCCGCGAGCGTTTCGCCGCCTGGCGCTACCTGGGCGGCACGCTGGTGCTCTACGAATCGCCCAACCGCCTGCTGGCGACGCTCGAAGAACTGCTCACCGAACTGGGTGATCGTCCCTGCGCCGTGCTGCGCGAAATGACCAAGCTGCATGAAGAGGCCGTGCGCGGGCCTCTTTCTTACGCCATCGACCATTTCACCGGGCGCGACATCAAGGGCGAAGTGACCGTGGTCGTGCGTCTGCCCCAGGAGCGGGCGGCCGACGAGGCGGCGGCGGTCGAAGGCGCGCGGGCGCTGATGCGCGAGTTGGGACTCAAGACCAAACAAGCGGCCACGGCGGCGGCGTTGCTGACCGGCGCGGATAAAAAATCACTCTATCGGATTCTGGCGGAGGACAACGATGAGCGATGAACAAATAAAAGAAAAGATTCTGGAGAAAGCGAAGGACGGGCGCATCGCCTGCAAGGTCGCGTTGGCTCTGGCTGAAGAGTTAGGCGTACCGACGATGAAAATCGGCGATGTGGCCACGCGGGCGAACATCAAAATCGCCGCCTGTCAGCTCGGCTGCTTCCGTTAAATTAAACGAAACCGCCCCGACCGCACGGACCGGGACGGCTGGTTCACAATTTCGCTCGAAGGCGGAGCGCTTACGCTTCTTTGGCCGCGTCTTTGTGGATCGGGAACGCGGGGGTGCTGCCCCGGCGGGCGATCCGCTTGCGCGCTTTGCCGGAGGCGCGAGTTTTCCGCAAACGACGCATTTCGGTTTTTTTCGTATTCGAAGCCATCTTTCTCTCTCCTGGCCTGTGATAACCTTTGACCGGCTTTCCGGAAGGCTGTATATAACCGACTGTCGCGACGCTGTCAACACGCTATCGTTGACCGCGCAAGGCGGCGGTGTCACAATGATTCTTTCGTTGGGAGCCGGGTGAGGAGAATCATGGCCGGGAAAACAAAAGTGAAGAAGTCGGATGAATCCTTCGAAGCGCGCATGGCGCGGCTCGAAGAGTTGGTGGACAAACTCGAATCCGGCGAGCTGCCCCTGGAGGAAGCGGTCGCCACGTTCGAGGAGGGCGTAACCTTGTCCAAGCAACTGCAGGAAGTGCTCGACGCCGCCGAACGCAAAATCGAAGTGCTCCTGGCCAAAGAGGGCGAAGCGCCGGTGCGCAAGCCCTTCGCCGCCGACCTGGGAGAACCCGACGAGGAGGAGATTTGAGCCGCCTGCTGGAGACGATCGACTCACCCGCCGATCTGAAACGACTTTCCATCGACGACCTGCCCCGCCTGGCCGAGGAGTTGCGCGCGGAAATCGTGCAGACCGTCAGCCAAACCGGCGGCCACCTCGCCAGCAACCTGGGGGCGGTCGAACTGTCGATCGCGCTGCACTACGTGTTCGAAAGCCCGCGCGACAAGATCGTCTGGGACGTGGGGCATCAGGCTTACGCGCACAAGCTGCTGACCGGGCGCCGCGACGCCTTCAAGACGCTGCGGCAGATCGACGGGATGAGCGGCTTCCCCTGCTGCGACGAAAGCGAGCACGACCATTTTTTCGTCGGCCACGCGGGCACGTCGATCAGTTCCGCGCTGGGCCTGGTCGAAGCGCAGCGCCTCGCCGGCGACGCCGACAGCCGGGTGATCGCGGTGATCGGCGACGGCTCGATGACCGCCGGGCTGGCCTACGAGGGGCTCAACCAGGCCGGGCGGCTGGACCGCAATTTCATCATCGTGCTCAACGACAACGAAATGTCGATTTCGCCCAACGTCGGCGCGATGTCGGGCTACCTCAGCCGCAAGTTCGCCGGCCAGACCGGCCAGGCAATCCGCAAACGGCTCAAGGGCTTCCTCAAAACGATGCCCAACGTCGGCGAGGATCCCTACCGCGCCAGCAAGCGGATGGAGGATTCGGTCAAGAGCTTCCTCGCGCCGGGCTTCTTGTTCGAGGCGTTGGGCTTCGAGTACATCGGGCCGATCGACGGTCACGACATCGACGCGGTGATCGACGCCTTCCGCACGGTGATGCGGCGCGACAACCCGGTGCTCGTGCACCTGATCACGCAAAAGGGCAAGGGCTACGGGCCGGCGGAGTTCAACCCGTCGGCGTTTCACGGCATCGGCAAGTTCGACGTGGCCACCGGCGAGCCGAAAAAATCGACCGGCGCGCCGCCGTCGTACACCAAGGTCTTCGGCGACGCACTGACCCAGCTCGCCCGGCACGACGAACGCATCGTGGGCATCACCGCGGCCATGCCCGGCGGCACCGGGCTGGAAGCGTTCATGGCGGAATTTCCCGACCGCTCCTACGACGTGGGCATCAGCGAGCAGCACGCGATCACCTTCGCCTCGGGCCTGGCCCGCGCGGGCTACAAGCCGATCGCGGCGATCTACTCGACGTTCATGCAGCGCGCGTACGACCAAATCGTCCACGACGTGTGCCTGCAGAATCTGCCGGTCGTGTTCGCGCTGGATCGCGGCGGGCTGGTCGGCGACGACGGGCCGACGCACCACGGCGTGTTCGACCTCAGTTACCTGCGGCACATTCCGCGCCTGACGATCATGGCCCCGGCGAACGAGGCCGAGTTGGTCGACATGCTGGCCAGCGCCTTTGCCTACGATCTGCCCGTGGCGGTGCGCTATCCGCGCGGCAACGGCGAAGGCGTGCCGCTGCCGGCGACGCCGACGATCCTCGAACGCGGGCGCGGCGTGGTCGTGCGCGAGGGCGACGACCTGACGCTGATCGCCATCGGCAACCGCGTGGTCCCGGCGCTGCGCGCGGCCCAGGCGTTGGCCGACGAGGGCATCGAGGCGGCCGTGATCAACGCGCGGTTCGTCAAGCCGCTGGACGAGCAACTGCTCGTGCACTGGGCGCGCAAAACCGGGCGCGTGATCACCGTCGAGGAAAACGCGCGCCAGGGCGGCTTCGGCGCGGCGGTGCTCGAACTGTTCGCCGACAAAGGGTTGGATGAAGTGAAAACGCGACTGGTCGGCTTGCCCGACCGGTTTATCGAACATGGTCCGCAGGAAACGTTGCGCCACCGCGTGGGCATCGATTGGGAAGGGATTCTCGCCGTCGCGCGCGACCTGCTGGACCGCCGCTGAGTCGCCATGCCGAGCAAAGAACGCCTCGATATGTTGCTGGTCGCCCGCGACCTCGCCCCCAGCCGTGAGAAAGCCAAAGCGATGATCATGGCCGGCGAGGTGCTCGTCGACGACCGGCCGGTCACCAAGGCGGGCACGGCGGTGGCGGTCGACGCGGCGATCCGTCTCAGGCGCGACGAGCGCCGCTTCGCCAGCCGCGGCGGCGACAAGCTGCTGGGCGCGCTGGAGGCGTTCGCGGTCGATCCGGCGGGACAACGGTGGCTGGACGTCGGCCAGTCGACCGGCGGCTTCACCGACCTGCTGCTGCAGCGCGACGCCGCGCACGTCACCGGCCTGGACGTGGGTTACGGCCAGCTCGATCTGCGCCTGCGCAACGATCCGCGCGTGACCTGCCGTGAGCGCGTCAACGTGCGGCATCTGCCCGACGACTTCTTCAATGGAGAGCTGTTCGACGGCGCGGTGATCGACGTGAGTTTCATTTCGCTCAAGTTCATCCTGCCCGTCGTCGCCAAACACCTGCGCGCCGGGGCGTCGGTCGTCGCGCTGGTCAAGCCGCAGTTCGAGGCCGGGCGCGAACAGGTGGGCAAAGGCGGACTGGTCAAAGACGATGCGGTGATCGCCGCGTGCGTGGACAACGTCTTCGGCTACGCCCGCGAGGCCGGGCTGAGCGCGCGGGGGCAGATCCCCTCGCCGGTGACCGGCGCGAAGGGCAACCGCGAAGTGTTCGTGCTGCTGCACAAGGATGAACCATGACCGTGCGCGTGCTGCATACCGCCGACTGGCACCTGGGCGCGTCATTCGCCGCGTTCGGCGAGGCGGCCGCGCGCCGGCGCGAGGATCAGCGCGGAGCGTTGGAGCGGATCGTCAAGCACGCCGACGAGCAGTCGGTCGACGCGGTGCTCATCGCGGGGGATCTGTTCGATTCGACGCGGCCCGACGAGCAGGCGCGCGAAACCGCCAAGGATCTTTTCGACGCGCTCGAGCTCGAAGGCATTCCGGCGTTCACGCTGCCGGGCACGCACGATCACACGGCGCACGGCGGCGGTGCGGTTTGCTGGGAGCACGACAACCTCGTGTGGTTCAACCGGGCGCAGTGCGACGAGCCGCGGCTGGTCGAAACCGAAGACGAACCGCTGTGGCTGTACGGGCTGACCGCCGTGCCGGGCCGGCGCGCGGAACTCGACAGCCTGCGCCGGCGCGAGCACGAGGGCGTGCACGTCGGTCTGTTGCACGCGACGTTGATCCACGGCAGTTATTTTTCCGCCGCGCACAAGGACATTCCGGTGCGCGCGGCCGACCTGGCGCGGCTGCGGTTGGATTACCTCGCCCTGGGCCATTACCACGGCGCCGCACCGATCCAATACGAGGGGCGGTTGATCGGCGCTTACGCGGGCACGCCCGCCGCGTTGCGCTTCGGCGAGATGGGGCCGCGCACGGCGTATCTGGCGGAAATCGACGACGGCGAAACGAAGCTCACGCCGCTGGACCTGGGTGCCGGTCAGTGCCTCGATCTGCGCCTGGACGTTTCGGCGGCCGAGGATGACGAAGCGATCGTGCGTCTGCTGGCGGCGCACGCGGGCGAAGACGTGTACGCGCGCTTTCGTCTGAGCGGTCTGCTCGACAAGCCGCTGGCCGGCGAGGAACTGGCCGCGCGGCTCGCGTCGAAATTCGCGTACTTGGTGCTCGTCGACGAAACCGACCTGAGCCACAGCGAGTGGTTGCGGCAGGTCGCCGGCGAACCGACCGTGCGCGGGCATGCGGTCGGCGCGTTGCTGGCGCGCCTGGACGCGGCGCCCGAAGGCAACGAGCGACGGTTGCTCAAGCGCGCGCTGCAGGCGCTGCTCGCCGCCTTCGATCGTCATCCGCTGGAGCGACGGACATGAGCGTCATCGGCGGCATCACGGTGGAAAACCTCGGTCCGTTCACGACCGCCAGCGTGCGGTTCGCGCCGGGGCTCAACCTGCTGCTGGGCCCCAACGAGGCGGGCAAGTCGACGCTGACGCGGGCGTTACTGGCCGCGCTGTTGGGCGACGCGGACGTCGAACGTCTGCACCGGCGCGGGCACCACGGCGTGTTCGGCGCCGCGGTGCGCGTGGACAGCGGCGGCGATTCGTGGCTGATCGACCGCGATTTCTCCTCGCACCAGGTGCGCGTCTATCGCCTGGAAGACGGCGCGAAGGTCGAGCGCTTCGGGGCGAAAGTCAGTCCGCGCGGACGCGGCGCGAACGTGCTGACCTATCACAAGCTGATCGGCGATCTGTTCGGCCTGCCCGACCTCGAATTGCTCGAGCTGGCGGTCGACGGCGGCGGGCGCCGCTTGCTGGGCGGCGACACGGCCGCGCGCGTGCGCCAGATTCTCAACGGCCAGGTGCTGCACGACCATCAGGCGGTGCGCGACGATCTGCTGGAACACTACTTCACGTTGACCAGCGAAAATCCGCTGGGCCGTAAGCGCACCAAGGCACGGCCGATCGAGATTCTCACGCAGGAAAGCGAAGAACTCAAAAACCGGCTCGATCGCGCCGGTCAGGCCCACACGTTGCTGGCGCAGGCCGAGCACGCGCACGCCGCCGCCGTTCAGCGATATGCGGCGGTGGAAGAGGAACTGACCAAGGCCAACGCCGAGCTCGATCAACTCGGTCTGTGGCTCGACGCGCAACAGCGGATCGACGACGCGACCGAAAAGCGCGAGCGCATCGAGGCCGACCGCGACCGTCTCTTCAAATTGCAGGCGCACAAGGCGGGGCTGACGGTGGACGCCAAAGCCTATTCGACGCTCGCGGCGATCGACCAGGAAGGATTGTCCAAGCTGCATCGACGGCTGGCGCTGCTGGTGATCGCGGAGGACCGCGCCGCCAAGCTGCGCCTGATGCAAACGCAAGCGCGCGGCAAGTCGACCTACGTTTGGCTGGGCATGATACTCATCGGCCTGGCGATGCTCGCCACCGGTTCGCTGCTGGCCCGGCTGTATCCGCGGTACTTGATGACGATCATTACCGTGACCGCCGCGCTGGTCGGCATTCCGCTCGGGCTGGCGCTGCGATCGCTGCTACGGGTGCTGACGACCAAAAAGATTCTGCAAGGGCGCGTGCAGGACCTGGAGGCGGACCGCGACGAGGCGCTGGCCGAGGCCGAACGACTGACCGTGGGCAGCGGTTTCGACCGGTTGACGCGCGAAGAGTTGGAGAAGGTGCTGCAAGAGGCCCGGCAACTGAGCGAGTTGCGCAAGGAGAGCGAGCGCGTCGACGCGCAAATCGACATGCTGCCGCCCGAGGTCGATCTCAACGACACGTTGCGGCATCTGGATCGTCACCTCGCCGAGCTGCACCTGTACCGGGACGAATTGCTGGCGCAATCGCCGCATCTGGCCGACAGTACGTCCGAGCGCATCAGCACCCTCGCCGCGCGCATCAACGCGCTGGAGTCGGCGGCGGAAAACGCGGCGCGCGAACGCGACCTCGCCTATCAGCAACTGGCGCAGCGCCGGGCGACGATCGAAAATCCGACGGCGATGCGCGAGCGTTTGTTGGAAGTCGAGGAGGAACTGACCGAAAAGAAGCTCGAGGCGCAGGCGTTGTGGACGGCCGTCGAAACGCTGGAAGCGGCGGTGGACAATTACCTCGGCGACGATCTGGCGCGCCTGACCGACGCCACGCAGGCGCACTTCGACAACCTGATCGGCGAGCAACGGCGCGCGGTGCAACTCGACGCGCACTTGGCTCCTTCGCTGGCCGACGCCGACGGCGCGCTGCCGCTGGAATTGCTTTCGACCGCCACGGGCGATCAATTGCTGGTCGCCGGACGGTTGGCGTTGCTGGATCTGCTGGCCCCGGACAATCCGCTGCCGCTGTGGATCGACGACGCGGCGGTCGGCTACGACGCCGCGCGCCGGCGACGGTTTCTCGAGTTGATGCTCGCCGCGGCGCAAACGCGGCAGATCGTTCTTTGCAGCCCGCACACAAACTGGGACGCGGACCTGATCGCGGCGGCGCACGTGGTGCGGATGGAGGCACGATGAACGAACCGCGACGGGCGCGCGCGCTGGGCATGTTGTCGGGCGGACTCGATTCGATTCTCGCGGCCCGGTTGATGCTCGAACTGGGCGTCGAGGTGCTGGCGCTGAAATTCACCGCACCGTTCATTCGTCCAATGACGGCCGGACCGGCGGCGGGCGCGGCGACGCACTGGGCGCAGGTGCTCGACGTGCCGCTGCGCGAAGTGCCGATGGGCGACGCGTTCGTCGAGGTGATCCGCCAGCCGCGCTACGGCCACGGCAAGCAACTCAATCCGTGCGTCGACTGCAAGATCCACATGCTCGCGCTCGCGCGGGAGATCATGGAAAGCGAAGGCTACGATTTCGTGTTCACCGGCGAGGTGCTCGGTCAGCGGCCGATGAGTCAACGACGCGACACGCTGGCGATCATCGAAACCAACTCCGGCCTCAAGGGCCGGTTGCTGCGGCCGCTGTCGGCGCAACTGCTGCCTCCGACGATCCCCGAGGAGGAGGGGCTGATCGACCGCGAGAAGCTGCTGGCCATTACCGGGCGCAGTCGCAAACCGCAACAGGAGCTGGCGCGGCGGTGGCACATCGTCGATCCGCCGGGCGCGGCCGGGGGCTGTCTGCTGACCGACGCCAACTACGCCGCGCGCCTGCGTCACCTGCTGGCGATCAAACCGGTCGTCGCGCACGACGATCTGGAACTGCTGACCGTCGGTCGGCACATCGACATCGACGGGCGCGCCAAGGTGATCGTCAGCCGCAACGAGGCGGAGAATCATCTACTGGAGCAGTTGAGTCATACCGGCGCCTGGTTGCTGGAACCGGCCGACTGGCCGGGCCCGACCGCGTTGATCGTGGGCGGCGACGAACCGGGCGACGTCGAGTTCGCCGCGGCATGCATCGTCAGCTACGGCAAGCCGAAAGAACCGAACGACGTACTCGCACAAAAAATTAATTCCGTAAAAAAATTCACGATTTCGGCGCAACCTGCCGATAGAATGGCGTTGTCGTCTCGTCGCATCGAGGGCTGAACCATCGACGGGGCGAATTTGGGCAGATAGGCCAACATGCCGTAACTAGAGGATTTTCTTGCGGAGGAACCGCTCAAGTTGCATAATCGAATTGGCGGATTATAATTCACGTTGAGGGAATTGGCGAAGGAGCGTCATGGCCGCGTGCAACATACTGATCGTCAACGACGAAAAAAACATCCTCGAAAGCATTAAAAGCATCCTGGGTGTCGACGGATGCGTACCCTTCGAGGCCTACACGACCGAGCAGGCGATCCGAGTTCTCGATACGGAAAATATCGATCTGGTCATCAGCGACGTGAACATCAACGGCTCCTCCGGCCTGGGGCTGCTCAGCTACGTCAACAACGCCGAATTCGGCATTGACGTCATTCTGCTTTCCACGAGCACCGATACCGATCTGGCCAACAAGGCCGTGCAAAACGGCGTTTACGATTTCATCTACAAACCCTTCCACGCCTTCGACCTGCTGCTGTCGGTGCGTCGCGCGCTGGAGAAACGCAAGCTGACGCTACGCAGCCGCGAGTTGCAGATGAACATGGAAAAGAAAATCAAAGAGCAGACGCTTTCGCTGCACTTGCGCAACCAGGAAAAACAGCAGCTCTTGATTTCGACGATCCGTTCGCTGGTCAGCGCGCTGGAAGCCAAGGACAAATACACCGAGGGCCATAGCCGCCGCGTGGCTGACAACGCCGTGGCCATGGCGCAAATGATGGGCTTTTCCGCCGCCGACTGCGAGGAGATTTCGCTGGCCGGACTCTTCCACGACATCGGCAAGATCGGCATCACCGAGGCGGTGCTCAACAAGAAGGGCCAGCTTACGGCCGAGGAATATGAACTGATCAAAACGCACCCGCTGATCAGCCAGAAGATCGTCGAGCAGATTCCGCAATTCAAGCGCATCTCGCGCATCGTGCGCCATCACCACGAATTCTTCGACGGCAGTGGGTATCCGGACAACATCGCCGGCACGAAGATCCCGATCGGCTCGCGGATCATGACCGTGTGCGACGCCTACGACGCGATGACCTCCGACCGCTCCTACCGTACCGCGCTGGAGGAAACGCGCGCGCTGCACATCATCAAGCGCAACGCCAGCACGCAGTTCGATCCGGACATCGTGGAAGTTTTCCTGCGCATGAAGGGCTTCCGCGGCTAGAGCGCCTACACGCTTCCCGCCAAAACGAAAACGGTCAGATTGGCCAGGGTGTGCACGAGCACGGGGGCCAGCAGCGAACCGGTGCGCTCGCGCAACCAGCCGAACAATAAGGCGGGGAAAAACACGGCCAGGCGCGCCGGCTGTCCATCGACCGCCAGGTGGGCCAGCGCGAAGAGCAAGGAGGTCGCCACGATCGCCGGCCATTGCTCGCCGAGCCACCGCGGGGCCGGCCGTCGCAGGCGCTGCCCCAGCAGGGTTTGCACGTAGCCGCGAAAGAAAAGCTCCTCGGGCAACGCCACCACCAACAGGTGCCGGAAAAACACGGCGATCAACGCGCGTCCCAGATGCAGGTGCGGCGCATGCCCGAAGTGCTTTTGCCACAGGACATGCCCGACGGCGTACAGCGGCAAAACGATCAATGCGGTCAGCAACGCCCAACGCAGGCCGCGCGGCCAGTCGCGCAAGGTCAGACCATAGGCGGCGAAGTCGCGTCCGCGCATGAACGTCACGCCGATCGGCAGCCAGAAAAACGCCAACGGCAAGATCGTCCCGGCGATCGTTTGCCCGCCGGGCGAAGACGCACCCCACGCGCTGAGCGCGGCGATCAGCACGATAAGCGACAAACAAGCGCCCAGGGCTTCCGGCAATGGATGGCGTGGCGTGGACATGCGCCTATCGTCGACAGATCGCGGCGGAAAATCAACCGCGCTGCTTGACCGTCCGGCGCCGGTGCTCTACGCTCGACGCCGATGAAAACGTGGCGTGCATTTTTGATTCTGCTCCTGTTGCTGCCGATAACCGCGGCGGCGCAAAGTCTGTTGTCGCAGTACAGCCAGGCAATGCGCGACGCGCGTTCGGGCGACGCAACGAAAGCGCGGCAGGCCTTCGATAAACTGCGCGACCTCGCCGAGAATCATCCGGACGACAAACTGGCCGACGACGCGCTGTATCAGGCGGGCGAAGTCGCCGAGCGCTATCTGGGCGAATACAACCTCGCACAGGAAATGTACGAGCAGGTCATCGAACGCTTTCCCGATTCGCGCAACGCCCTGCGGGCCAAAGGCGCGCTGCGGCGGTTGGCGCGCGGGCGCGAAACGGGCGACAAACCCTATTTTCTCTACACGCAGGTGCTGCGGCAGTACGCGCAAATCGGCAGCGATGAAGCGCTCAAGCGCATGAAGGATCTTTACCAACAGTATCCGGATTTTCGCCTGGCCGATCGCGTCGGGTATTGGATCGCCGAGGAATACGCGCGCCTGGACATCAACGAAGAGGCGCTGCCCTATTACCGCGACGTGGTCAAGCGCTTCCCCGACGGGCGTTACGGCTTCCTGGCGCAGGTGGGTTTGGGCAATGCGTTCATCGAGCTGCGCCAATTTCATCAGGCGTCGGATGCGTTCAAAGCCTTGGCGACGATGAAGGGGTATAAGGAAGCGAAAAAAATCAGCGACTATTACGTGGGCATCACCTACCAATTCATGGCGCTGTGGATCATCTTTTGGCTCTCGCTGATCATCGTCGGCGCGTGGATCGTACGCGTCGCCGTGTTCACGCCCTGGCGCAATCTGCCGCCGCGCGTTCTGCTGCGCGTGTGGCCCGAATTGCTGGCGTTGCTCGTGCCGATGACCGGCGGTGTGATCTACGTCTGGGAACGCTCGCTGTACATGCGGCAAAGCCTGCTGTGGCTGATGGTCGGCGCGACGCTGATGCTGCTGGGCAACACCGCGCACATTTACGCGCGGCAACCCGGCACGATTAACGCGAAGCGCTTTTCCGCCTTCAGCGCCTTGGTCGGACTGACGCTGACGTACGTGATTTTCTACCTGACCGACTTGCTCAATGTGTTACTCGATTCCCTCAAGGCGACTTTCAATATATAGTCGGGGGTGAGGTGAACATGAAGAAACGCGGCAAGATTCTGCGCATCCGCATGGGGGTCAACCCGAACTCCTCGTCGATCGGGGCCGACCTGCAGGTGATCATCTATGCTTCGGCGGCGATCAGCATGCTGACCGTGGCGATCAGCGCCCTGGTGCGCCTGCTGCGACGCAACAAGCAGGAACCGAAAAACTGAAACCGGCCAGGCCCCACCGCTATCGTTACGAATCCTTCGGCGGCATCCTTCAGCTCGAGCGTCCGCAGGCGTTGGTCTGGGTCGATCGCGATTACATGCGTTCGCTCGGCTACGCCGACAGCGAGTTGTGGACGCGCGAGACCGATTTGCTCAGCGCGCCGACCGAGGTGCACCTGCAACCGACCAACCGCTGCGGCGCGGGCTGTCGCGCCTGCTACACCGATGCGGACGGGCCGACGATCAAACCGGAAGACGAACTGTCGCCGACAAAGCTGCGGGAGATCGTCGACGCGCTGGCCGACATGCGCGTGTTTCATCTCGCCCTGGGCGGCGGCGAAAGCCTCGGTCTGGAGGGCTTTTTCGAGCTCGCCGAGTACGCGCGCGCACGCGGTCTGCTGCCGAGTTTGACGACCAACGGTTTCGATCTGACGCCCGCCATCGCCAAGCGCTGCCGGATTTTTTCGGCGGTGCACGTGTCCATCGACGGCGTGGGCGAGTTGTACAAAGCCGTGCGCGGCTACGATCGTTTCGCCGAAGCGGATCACGCCGTGCAACTGCTGCGGCAAGCGGGTTGTCAGGTCGGACTCAACACGGTCGTGTGCCGCCAGAGCGCCGACGGGCTCGACGATCTGGTCGCCTACGCCGCGCGCCGCCAGGTCAAACAGATCGAGCTGCTGCGCTTCAAACCGGCCGGCCGCGCGCGCGAACATTACGACGAGATGAAGCCGACGCACGAACAACTCGACAGCCTCTATCCGCGACTCGTGAAGTTGATGAAAAAGCACAAGGTGCGTTTGCTGGCCGATTGCTCGCTCGCCCCGATGATCTATCTGCATCGCCCCGATCCGCAAAAGCTCGATCTGCTCGGCGTCACCGGCTGCCTGGGCGGCAACATGCTGATGTCGGTCACGCCCGACGGCGTGCCCGCGCCGTGCAGTTTCGCGCGCGGCGATAAGCGCGATGCTTCCACGGTCGGCCAATGGTGGAGCGACGACGACGTTTTTCGCGTCTTCCGCCGTTGGAACGAGCAAGCGCCCGAACCGTGCCGCTCGTGCGATTATCTTAAGCTCTGTCACGGCGGCTGCCACGTGGTGGCCGAGCACGTAACCGGCGACGCCTGTGCGCCGGACCCCGACTGCGGCTTCGTTCGCGATTATCAAGAGAAAAAGAAATAAGGGTCAGATCTTTTTGCCGACGATGTAGCGCAATAGCTGTTTGCGTTCGGCGTCGGTGAGCCGCGCCAGGCGCGCGTGCATCATCTCGTTGTGCATCAGGTTGTCGCAGGTGCGGTGGCAGGCGATCGGCCGGAAGTACGGATGCCGTTTCGACTCGTTGAGCGCCAACCGGCGAAATTCGCGGTATTTGTCGCTGTGCCAGATTTCCTTGAACGACGCGCGGTGCAGGTTGCCCATCGGCTTGTCCACGCCGCGACAGCACGGCGCGATGTCGCCGTCGGGCAGCACGCGGATGAAATGCCAGCCCATGTAGCAAGGGATCGCCTCGACCGCCTCGATGTCGTAATCGCCGCGTTCGAAGCCGACCGAGTCCAGCCGCCGCAAAAAGCCGTCCCAGTTGTCGATGCGGAAGGCGCGCCCCTGCCCGCGCAGGCCTTCGACGCGCTCGCCGACCTGCTGGAGATGATCGCGCATGATCGTCAGGTGCGGCGGCGTGATCAGCAGGCTGTCGAGGCGAAGGTGCACCGAATCGACCAGCGTAAAGTACATGCCGTCGGCACCCGCGCGCAACGCGAAGTCGAGCATCTCGCGCGTTTCCATGAAGTTCATCGCGAACAGCACGTTGGCCAGAATGACCTCGCTGGTCGGCGGTTTTATCGAATTGAACAAACGCAGGTGCGCCTCGATGCGCTCGAAGGTCGCCTCGGTTTTGTTCGGATGCGCGCGGCTGTAAGTCGTCGGCGTGCCCGCCCACAGTGAGACGGTCAGTTCGTCGACGCCCAGCGCCGCCAGCCGCCGCACGCCCTGTTCGTTGATCGCCGCGAAATTGGTGGTCATGGCGCAGATCATGCCGTGGCGCTTGACCGCCTCGACCGCCTCGTAGATCGCCGGATGCAGCAGCGGCTCGCCGCCGCCGGTGAAGCGCACGCGTTTGGCGCCCATCGCGGCCAGTTCGTCGATCAGACCCAGCAGCATATCGTCGGGCATCTGCTGGCGGTGCCATTCGGGCTCCGGCCCGGCCTCGCCCAACAGCGGACTTTTCGTCCAACAGGGCAGACAGTTGTTGTTGCAGCGGTTGGTCGGATCGATGACCACGTGCTCGGGACCGACGAACGCGCGCTCGCCGTCGAGGATGCCGGCCAGATCGCGGTGATCGTCGAGGAATTTTTTGAACGGATCGACCGGCGGTTGTTCCGGCGGCGGCGTTGCCCGCACGTCGCAACGCGGCTGCTCGGGCGCGGGTCGCCAGCAATAGGTTTCGATCGGCGCGCCGACGCTCTCGAAACGATACTCGACGCGCGCGCCCACCGGCGCCGGCAACACGCAACGCCAACGGCGCGCGGCGTCATCATAATGCAGCGGTGTGCGTTGTTCGGGCCCGCCGTCGACCGACCAGATCGCCGCGACCGCCTCGGTGAACGGAATCGCCGCGAAGTATTCCAACGCCAGTTCGCCGCGCTGCAGATGAGCGAAGAAAGAGGCGATCTCTTGCTCGTCGTAGGCGCGGCCGGTGGCGGCGCTGGTCATCGTCCAACGTTTTTGCGCCGGCAACTCGGCCAGCACGTAATCGGCGAACAACGCGTAACCCAGCGCCAGGCCGTCGTCGCTGGCGGCGGGCTGAATGAAAACGTTCTCGAACGGCGTTTCGCGCAGCACCACCTGGTTGGCGACGCTGTTGAGACCGACGCCGCCGGCAATGCACAAATTCGGGCTTTGCGTGACTTCGTAGAGATGACGGCCGACGTGCACCATCGCCTGTTCCAGCCGTTTCTGCGCGGCCCAGGCGAAATCCTTGTCGCGTTGCGTGATCTCGCCGTGCGGATCGCGCGGCTGCCCGAAAGCTTCAAACCAGCGCGGCGACATGCGCCGGAACGACACCGGATCGTCCAGCACGCGATCGCCCGCCCAAAACAGCAGCCACTCCGGGTCGATCGCCAAACGTCCGTTGTCTTCCAGGCGAAGAATCTGTTCGAAGAGCCCCACGAACTCACTGGGGCCGCCGTGGCTGGACAGACCCATGAAGCTGCCTTCTTCCATGCCGAGAAAATGGCCGCACAGCGCATAAAAATAACCGAGCGATCCGGAGGCCATCAGGTTTTCGACCTCGACGAGCACCTCGCCGCGCACGCAATGCGCGAGGCTTAGGCTTTCGGCCGGATAGTTGCGCGCCTCGGCGTCGGGCGCCTGGCGCAGCAGTTCCTCGACCGTCGGGTGACGATGCGCGACGAGGAAGCCGCGATCGCGAAAGGCGACCTCGTGCGCCATCACGCCCCAGCGGCTGCGATCGCGCGTGAGCGGCGCGATGCCGCCGGAAGCGTCGACCGACAGCACGGCCGCCTCGTCGAAGGGACTGGGCAAAAACGCGCTGGCGACGTGGCCGAGGTGATGATCGAACTGAATGATTTTTTCCGGGTACGGGAAATCGGGGAACACCGCGATCGGCGGATGGCCGGCGGGCGGATAGTAGTACGTGGTGTCGCAGGCCAGCAGGTCGACGTCGTGCAGCGTGACGCCCGCCGCGGCCAGCACGTAGTTGAGCGCGCGGCGCACGCTGTTGCGCGGATCGCCCCGGCGCGCGCGGCACAACCGTTCCTCGTTGATCGCCGCGACCAGCTTGCCGTCGCGCAGCAAGGCGACGCTGCTGTCGTGATCGCTGACCACCGCCCCGATGACGATCAACGGTTTAGGCATCGGCCACCGCCTTGCGCACCAGCAGCGGGCCGATGGCCAACGCGTCGAGCGCGGTCGTGGCGAAGCATTGATACGCGTCCAGCGGCGTCTCGACGATCGGTTCGCCGTGATCGTTGAAGCTCGTGTTGAGAATCACCGGCACGCCGGTCAGTTCGTGGAAACGCTCGATGATCTCGCGGTACGGCCCGTCACCCGGCGCGACGGTCTGCACGCGCGCGGTGCCGTCGACGTGCACGATGGCCGGAATGAGATCCACCTTCTCGGGGCGCACCGGCGCGACCAGCAGCATGTGCGGGCTGGGCACATCCAGGTCGAACCATTCGCTCAGATGTTCGAGCAACACCGCCGGCGCGTAAGGGCGAAACCATTGCCGGTGCTTGACCTGCTCGTTAAGGCGATGGTGCATCCGCGGATCGCGCGGATCGGCCAGGATGCTGCGCTGCCCCAACGCGCGCGGGCCGAATTCCGATCCGCCCTGAAACCAACCGACGATGCGCCCCTCGGTCAGCAGGCGGGCGACGGCGGCGCACAGATCGGGCGGACGCTCGACGACGAGCGGAATATTCGTCACCGACCAGCGGCGGCCGGCGCGATCGTCGGGGTAGACGAACTTGTTCACGAATCGCCCATTTCGAGTTGTTTTTCGCGGAACTTAAGCCACCAGGCCGCGCCCTTGAGCACGGCGCGTTCGGTGGGGGACATCGCGCGGTAGCGGCCGACCAGGTGCTCGATGCGGCCCAGGTCGTCGCAGGATTTATAACAGCCGATCTTCGCGTGCGGATCGTTGCCGATGTTGGCAAACCACGGATCTTCCTTGGCCAGCACGTTGGTTTTGTCGCGCCAATCGCGCTGGATGTCGCTGGTCCACAGTTCCTTGAACGTCGTTTCGTGCAAGTTGCCCAGCGGGATGCGGTGCGCCTTGAGGCAGCCGTTGACGTCGCCGTCGGCCATGATGCGCGCGAACTGCCAGCCAACCGTGCAGGGCATCGAATCGATGATCGTCATGTCGTGCTCGCCGGTGGTCGTGTGGCTGCCGCCGATGCGCCGCAGGAACTGATCGTATTTGAACAGGTGCAGGCGCGGCGGATGCTCGTTGTCGATCCACTCGCGGATGCGCAACGCTTCGCGATGCAGCCAGGCGCGTTGCTCTTCGTTCATCAGCAGCACGTCGGTGCGGCCGGGGATGGTGTCGAGCACGGTAAACTCGACCGATTCGCTTTTCGTGTCGAGCGCGAAATCGACCATCTCTTTGATTTCGTGAAAATTGAGATTGTTGATCACATGGTAAACCTTGATGAACGGCACCATGTGCTTGATCTCGTTGAGGCGCATCAGGTTGCGCTTGATCTGCTCGTAGGTTTCCTCGGTCTTGTTCGGATGCAGCAGGCTGTACACGTCCGGCGTGCCCGACCACACCGAGACGGTCATGTAGTCGACGCGTTGGTCGGCAAGGAACTTCACGACCTCGTCGTCGATCAGCGTGAAGTTGGTGTTCACGTTGCACACCAGCCCGCGTTTTTTGATCTCGGCGATGATCGTCAGGATGTCCGGATGGCAGAAGGGCTCGCCGCCGCCGGCGATGTACACTTCCTTGCTGCCCATTTCGATCATGTCGTCGAGCAGCCGGATGATGATCGGCAGCGGCAGCACGGCGTCGCGCTTGGGCGACGGCAGCGCCTTGTCGAGCAGCAACGGGCTGTTGCACCAGCAGGCGAGACAATCGTTGTTGCACACGTTCGTCGGGTCGATCTGCACCGTGTGCGGACCGACGAAGCTTTCGCGGCCGTCGAGTACGCCGACGATGTCGAGGTTGCCCTCGATGAACGAACGCACGCGGGTGAGAAACGCCGGGGCGCGCAAACGCGAGCCGGGTCCGCCGTTGTCGCCGGCGGAGGATTTTTGCTCGCCGGGCATCGCCGCGTAGGTCGGCACCGCGGGCGCGTCTTTTTCCGCCGGAGGTTCCGGGGCGGCGGGCGGCGGCGCGGGAGGTTCTTCGGTCTTGGGTTCAGCGACCGGCAGCGCGCGGGGTTGGGGCAGCGGCGTGGTCAGCGGGATCGTTTTTTTTTTCGGATCGGTCTGCCAGAACAGCCACCGGCGCTCATGCAGGCCCAGTTCATAGGCCTCCAGCAGGTTCTCGGCGGTGACGCCCCAGTTGTATTTTGTTTCCGCGCGCAGGCGGGCTTTGGCGCCCAGACGGCGGCGCAGGTCGTCGTCGGCAAGCAGCTTGCCCACGCCGGCGGCCAGTTGTTCGGCGTTGCCCGGCGCGACGATCACGCCCGCGTCGCCGATCATTCGCGGCACCTCACCCATGTTGCTGGCAACGATCGCCGCGCCGCTGGCCATGTATTCGCAAATTTTCAGCGGGCTTTTGCAACGCGTTTGCGGCGTGTCCTCGAAACAGGCGACGGCCACGTCGGCGGCGTTGATGTACTGCGGAATTTCGTGATGGTCGATCGCGCCGGTGAATACGACGCGGTGGCTGATGCCCAGGTGCTCGGTCAACTGGAACAGCTCGCCGAAGCGCTCGCCGCCGCCGACCACCACGAAGGTCGCGGGCGAGCCCTCGTCGATCAGCCGTTTGGCCGATTGCAAAAACAGCTCGAGGTACTGCGCGCCGTGCAACTGGCCGAGGTACAAAACCATCGGGCCGTCGATGTTGTGCAGTTGGCGCACGCGGCCGCCGTCGATGTCGGGCCGGAACCGCTCGAGGTCGCCGCCGACGTGCGCTTCGAAAATGCGATGGTCGGGCACGCCCAGGTTCAACGCCATTTCGCGCAGCGCCTCGGAGGCGACGCTGACGGTGTCGACCAGCCGGGGCAGCAACTTCTCGAACGTTCTGATCGACCAGCCGACGACCTTGTTCATCGGATTGTAATTGTAAATGCCGTATTCCCAGTCGTCCCAGTCGTAGTGCACCGGCTTGCCCAGGCGGTACGCGGCCCAGATCGCCGGCACGCTCACCTGCGGGAAACACTTCTGGAAATGGATGACGTCGGCCCATTCGGCGAACTGCGCGGTGCTGCGCATCTTGGCGACCAGCGCGAACTGGTAGCGATGCACGGGGATGGTCGTGAACGGATATTCCTGGCGCGCGGTGGCCTCTTCGAGGTTGGTGCGCGGATCGAGCAAATGATAAATCAGCCGCACGTTGTGGCCGCGTTTGACAAACTCGGAGGCCAGGTACGTGACGCGGACGGTCCATGGCTCCGAATTGGAGTAGATGTCGTGCGGATGGAGCATCAGAATGTTCATCTACGTCCCCGGAAATATTTTTTTGCCCGTCCGGTGCTGCCACTTCTCGATGTAGGCGTTGGTCGCCAGATTCACGGTGAACAGATAGGCCAGACGGGGTAGCTGCACCAGCCAGCGGTACGAACGTCTGCCGCGCCGGCGCTTGGCTTTCAAGTTTTCGTCGGTTTCGAAATCGGCCAACAGGCGCTGCTGCAACGAGGTTTGCTTGCGCAGGGAATCGACTTCGCCTTCGAGGTCGCGCAACGCCGGACGCATTTTGTCGAGGTCGCCCAAGAGCATGTCGGCCTGGGCGACGCGATCGCCCAGCGCCTGGGTCGTGCGGCCCAGGTCGATTTGCGCCTGCTGCAACTGCCGTTCGAGATGCGTATTGCGTTGCGCCTGCTTGGCGGTCTTGTCGGCCATTTCCCCCAAGCGTCGTTCGGCCTGGGCGATGTACTGTTCCTTCTCGCCGATGAGGGCTTCGAGCGCGGCGAGCTTGTCGCCGATCTGATTTTCCAGGCGCGCCAATTCGGCGGCGAGTTTTTCCTTGTCGCGCTCTTGGTCGGCGAGCGCCGTTTGTCGCTGCGACAACAGGTCGCGCATTTGCGCCAACTGCGATTCGCTCTTTTCGGTTTCGTCGGCGAGCGCGCGGCGGGCTTCGACCAGTTCCTCGTCGCGTTGGGCGACCTGTTTGCGCATTTCCTCGCGCGCCTCGTCGACCTGCGCGGCCATCGCGGCGAGCTTGTCATCCTGACCGGATTGCACTTCGCGCAGTTTTTCGCGCGCCTCGTCGGCGGCGGCGGCCAGCGTTTCGATGCGCTCGTCGCGCTTGGCCAATTGCGTGCGCGTTTCGGTTTGCGCCTCTTTGAGCGCGGCCTCGTGTTTTTCCCGCAGCTTGTCGAGCACGCCCTGATGCGACGTTTGTGCGGTTTCGAGTTTCTGTTTGAGCAGGCGCAATTCCTGATTCAACTCGCGCTCGGCGGCGGCGCGGGTGTCCAGTTCGCGCTGATAATTCGTTTGCTGTTCCTTGGTCGCCGTTTCGGCCTTGGCGGTGGCCTTCTCCTGCTCGCGCTCGTGTTTTTCGACGAGCAGCCGCACCTGCTCCTCGTGCTCGCGCCGCGTGGTTTCCTTCTCGCGGTTGAGCGTTTTAATTTCCTCGGAGGCGCTTTTCTTTTCCTCGTCGAGCAGGCGCGTGAGTTCATCGATGCGCGTTTGCAGTTTGTCGCGCTCGGTCTGCTGTTCCTTTTTGAGATCCTTGAACTCCTCGTCCTTTTTCTCGACGGCGTGGCGCGTTTCGGCGGAGAGCGTTTCGCGCAGTTGCTCCTTTTCGCGGTTGAGCGTCTTGATCTCGTCGGAGGTCTTTTTCTTCTCGTCCTCCAACTCGGCGATCAACTGGTCGACGCGCGCCTGGAGGCGGTCGCGTTCCTTGACGCTCTCCTCTTTGGCCAGGCGCTGCTCGTCGTCCTTTTTCTCGACGGCCGCTTTCATCTGCGCCGAGAGCGTTTCGCGCAGTTGCTCTTTTTCGCGGTTGAGCGTCTTGATTTCGTCGGAGGATTTTTTCTTCTCCTCCTCCGACTCGGCGACCAACTGATCGACGCGCGCCTGCAGACGGTCGCGCTCCTTTTCGCGCTCGCGCTTGAGCTCCTTGAGTTCCTCGTCCTTCTTTTCGGTAACGGACTTGAGGTCGGCGCTGAGGGTTTCGCGCAGTTTCTCGCGATCCTGCGTCAGGCGCTTGATTTCCTCGAGCGCCTTTTGCTCGGCGAGTTGCCGCTCGGTGTGCAGGCGTTTGATTTCCTCGTCGCGCGCCTTGATCTCGTAGTCGATTTTTTCCTGCATGCGCCGCAGGTCGTTTTCCTTACCTTCGAGTTCGCGCCGGTTCTGCTCGGCCTGCTTGCGCAGTTCCTGATCGTTCTGGCGCGTGAGGTCCTTGATTTCCTCGGAGAGCTCGTCGATCTTCTTGTCGCGCTCGCGCCGTTCCTGGTCGCCGCGGGCGATGGCCTGGCGCAACTCTCTGTTGAGCTTTTCGATTTCGTCCTTGGCCTGGTTGATCAGCACCAGGCTTTCTTTGCGGAAGTAATTGCGGAAACCCGAGAGCACCGAGCTTTTCTTGTCGCGCAGCACGGGATTGGCGACGAACGCCAGCAGCGGTTTGATCGCCTGTTCCCATGTGTATTGCTCGCGCGCCAGGCGCTGCGCGTTCTCGCCCTTGCGCCGCACGGCTTGCGGATCGCCGAAGATTTCGTCGAGCGCCGCGGCGACGGCTTTTTCGTCGTCGGGCGCGACAACCCAACCGGCGTCGTAATCGCGGATCGGTTTGGCCAGTTCGCCGTAATCGCCGTAGACCACCGGCAGGCCGCACCACAGGTACTCGATCGTGCGCGTGGTGAAAGCCAACTGGCGCTCGGAATTGGGCTGGTACAGATCGTAGGCGACCGAGGCGCGCGCGTAGGCGGCCAGCAGTTCGTCGCGGGGAATCAGTTCGCGCACCCGCGTATTCGCGTAGTCCTTCAGCCGTTCGCGGTAGTCGCGGAAGATGCCGACGTTGATCGTATCCAGCGCGTGATCGAAGCGCTGCTTGGGCGCGCCGACGAACAATTCCAGCGAGGCGTCCTTTTCCTTGGCCACGCGCTCGGCGAGCATTTCCAGACCGGGGAACGGATCGATCCACGGCCAGGTGACGCCGCCGAAGACGAAGCGCGGCGCGGCGGGCCACTCATGCGCGGGCAGATTCTTGTCGAGCGAGACCGGCACGACCTCGATCGGCGCGTGCAGCGGATCGGCGCCGGCCATCAAAAACCAGGTGAGAAAATAGTTGCGCTGATACTGGCCGGGGCAGACCAGCAGATCGGCTTTGCCCAGCGCCTCGATTTTGGTCAGCGCGTCGGAGAGGAAATTGGCGCTTTGCTTGAACGCGTTTTCCAGCGAGAGCGGCCCGTGCAGATCGATGATCAGCGGGATCTTCAGATCGTCGATGAACGTGGCCACGCCCCATTGCTCGACGATCAGCAGATCGGGCATCACTTCGAGAATGAGCTCGTTGAGACCCTCGGGCACATACAAATAATGTTTCAACGCGTCGGGCAGCTTGACATCGTCGGTTACCGACGCCTTGGGCAGCGCGTACATGACTTCGTGGCCGTGCGCCCGCAACCCCTCGCCCAAGCCCCACACGCGCAAACCACCGCCGCGCACCGGTTGTCCCGGCACGGGCAGCAGCTCACAGGTCACGATGAGGATACGCTTTCTCATAATCTTATAATTTTACGCGATTCCCCGACGGCGGTAAAGCGTAAATCCGCTGTATTCTTTGGATTTTCTGCGCTTTTTGCGTTGGCGTTCACTCGTTTTCTTTCGGCTTCGTCCATTGAATGTCATAGGGCAGATAGGCCACGCCGGCCATGCCCTTTTTGTGCTCGTGCACGTCGATTTTATACCGTTTGTAATGCAGGTCATAGGGCACCGGCGGGATCGGATCGGGTCGGTCGCGATCCCACGCGCCGACGGTAATGTAGTAAGTTCCCCGCGCCAGATTGAGCATGCCGAAACGCACGGCCAACCGATGGTTGCCGGTCAGCGTGCCCAGTTTCAAATCGCTGCGGGCCAGATGCAGCCCGGCGACGATCTCGTCGGACTGATCGTGAATCAGAATGCGAAACGCGGGATCGACCACCTCGCCGTGACAGGTGAAATCGATCACCACCCGCATGAACTCGCCGGAATCGAAGGTGTCGGCCAGGGCTTCCAGGAAATTTTCCACACGCACCCGATCAATGGTCAGCCAATAGGGCGAATTTTTTTCATTGCGCGTCAGTTCATCGTTGGCGAACCAGTTTTTCACCGGATCGTAAAGAAAATAGCTGGTGGGCAACGGCTGGTCGCGTTTTTGCAACTTGACGGCGATCAGGCCGCACGCGTTGACCACCCCGGGGTGCAGCGAATCGCGGTGAACGACGAACTGTTCTTCGTTTTCGATCCGATAATGTTCGCTCCAATATCTGTCCGGTTGCACGCCGGCCATTTCGGTCAGGCGGCGTCTTTCCTCCGCGTCGCCTTTGATGTAATCGAAGCCGACCTGCGGATCGATCTCGCCGAAGGCGACGCCCTGCACGAAATGCAAGCCGCTGGGGTGAATCATCCGCTCGCGCAAGGTGGCGTCGGTGTAATGGCGCTGCTCGTACTCCTCGCCGCCCCAGGTTTCCAACTCCACGTGCCGGCCCAGGTTGAAAGGCACGGAAAACACGAGCAGACCGCCGGGCTTGAGCACCCGCCCCAATTCGCGCATGACGTGGGCGTCGGTGAACGGATCGAGGTGCTCCAGCGCGCTGATGGCCACGATGCGATCGAAGGAATCGTCGGCAAGGGGCAGCTTTTGCGCATCGGCCGACACGAGTTTGAGCCGCTCGACCGGCGTGTCGGTGCGCGCCAACAAGCCGTTGACGTACTCGATCGCCTCGGTCGTCAACGGTTTGCGATCCACCGCGGTGACGTTGCATCGCTCGCGCGCCGCCATCCACACCGGCGGCAGCGAAATGAAGCCCGCGCCGACCTCGAGCACGTCGAGCCCCGGTTCGAGGGCGAGCATGTTCAGCGCCAGCGGGTATTCCATAATGCGAAAATAATTGAGACGGTTGGCGTACTCGTCCGGGCCGAGGGTCCGGGCGAAATCCATCAGGTCGCGGTGGGTGACGAGCGGCCGATTTTTCATAGGCGGCAGTGTAGCGGAATCGCGCGAAAAAAAAAGGCCGGAGCCTTACGGCCCCGGCCTTGCGGATCGGCTATTGAATCAGCCTTTGTACTGCAGGTTCTCGAACAGACCGGCCGCGCCCATGCCGCCACCGATACACATCGAAACGACACCGTATTTCAGGTTGTTTTCGATCATGTAGTAGATGATCTGCGTGGACAGTTTGGCGCCGGTGCAGCCCAGCGGGTGGCCCAGGGCGATCGCGCCGCCGGTGGGGTTCACGCGCGGGTCATTTTCGATGCCGAGCTCGCGGCAGCAGTAAATGGCCTGGCTGGCGAAGGCTTCGTTGAGTTCGAAGACGCCGATGTCGTCGAGCGACAGTTCGGCTTCGCCGTCGGCCTTGCGCAGCTTGTTGACCGAATCCATCAGCGCGGGAATCGCCAGCGCCGGTCCGATGCCCATGTAATCGGGATCGAAGCCGACCACGCGATAGCCGAGCATCTTCGCCATCGGCTTGAGGCCCTTGGCGTCGGCCTTTTCCTTGGTCATCAGCACCAACGCGGCGGCGCCGTCGCTCATCTGCGAGGCGTTGCCGGCGGTGACGGAGCCCATGCCCTCGGTGCCGGGATAGGTGGATTTCGGGTTGGCGAAGGCGGGCCTCAATTTGTTCAGGCCTTCGATGGTCGAATCGCCGCGGGGGCCTTCGTCGACGTCAAAAACGAATTCTTTCTTTTTGCCTTTGCCGTCGTAGATTTTCGCGTTCAGCGGAACGATCTGCGACTTGAAGACGCCGTCGGCATTGGCTTTGGCCGCTTTCAGGTTCGACTCGAGGCCGAATTTGTCCTGGTCTTCACGGTTGACGCCGTACTTCTTGGCCACGTTTTCCGCGGTCTGGCCCATGCCGACATAGGCTTTGTGATACTTTTCGGCCATGCGGATGTTCGGCACGATTTTGTTGCCGCCCATCGGGATCATGGTCATGGTCTCGGTGCCGCCGGCCACGCCGCAATCGATCATGCCCGAGGCGATGTCGCACTGGAGCATCCACATCGACTGCATGCCCGAGCAGCAGTACCGGTTGATGGTGATGGCCGGGATTTCATCCGGCAGGTCGGCGCAATGAACCGCCTGGCGCGCCACGTTCATGCCCTGCTCGCCTTCCGGCATCGCGCAACCCATGATCACGTCCTGCACTTCGAGCGGATCGATGCCGGCGCGTTTAATCGCCTCGGCAAGAACCACGCCCGCCATGTCGTCAGGCCGCGTATGAATCAAGCTGCCCCGCTTGGCCTTGCCTACAGCAGTCCGGCAAGCGGAAACAATGACAACTTCTCTCATCTCTATATCCTCCTGTAAGGCTTAGTTACGCAGCGGCTTGTTGTTCTGGAGCATGTAGGCGATGCGGGCCTTGGTCTTTTCCTCGCCCAGCAGGCTCATAAACGCTTCGCGCTCCATGTCGAGCAGTTCCCACTCGCTGATCGTCTGGCCTTCCCAGCGATCGCCACCGGCGACGATGTGCGCCACTTTGCTGGCGATGAGCACATCGTGGTCGCTGATCCAACCGGAATCCCGCATACCCTTGGCCGCGACGATGAAGGCCGCTTTGGTCGCTTCGCCGCCGACCGGAATGTCGGTGCGCTCTTTGCCGGGATCGAAGCCGGCTTTGCGCATACCCAAAGCCACTTCTTTCGCGCGGTAAATGAGCAGATCGCGATTGGGGCACATGATGTCGGTCTTGCGCAGAATGCCGTTGTCCACCGCGTCCTTCATGCCCACCGCGACTTTGGCCATCGCGATGTTCTCGAACGCCTTCTGCGCGAAGGGCAGGATCGGCGGAGTCGCCGGTCCGATGCCTTCGGTGGTGCGCAGGACCATTTCCTTGGTGCCGCCGCCGGCCGGGATGACGCCGACGCCGACTTCGACCAAACCGATGTAGGTTTCGGCCGCGGCGACGACCTTCTGGCCGTGCAGGGTGATTTCGCAACCGCCGCCCAACGCCATGCCGGCCGGAGCGGTAACGATCGGCCGCGAGCAATACTTCATGCGCATGTTGGCGCGCTGCAGCTCGTAGGCCAGTTTTTCGACCATCTCGGCCTGACCGTTGTTCATGGCCATCAGAATCATGAACACGTTGGCGCCGACCGAGAAATTGTCGGCGTGGTTGGACACGACGCCCGCTTCGAACTGACCTTCTTCGAGCAGATCCACCATTTTGTGGACGCCGTCGATGACGTCATTGTCGATTGCGTTCATCTTGGTGTGGAACTCGAGGCAGATCGCGCCGTCGCCGATGTCCCAAATGGTCGCGCCGTCGTTCTTCCAGACCTCGCCCTTGGCGTCTTCGGCCAGGATGACGACCTTCATGTCTTTCGGAATCTCGATGTACTTCTGGTTGACCAGGTCGTACTGATATTCCTTGCCGCCTTCCTTCTTGTAGAAGGTCTCGTTGCCGCCCTCGAGCATTTTGAGCACGTGGGCCGGAACTTCGTAGCCGTCGGCCTTCATGCGCTCGACGCTTTCCTTCACGCCGATCGCGTCCCAGGTCTGGAACGGGCCGAGCTTCCAGTTGAAGCCCCACTGCATGCCGTGGTCGATTTCGAGGATCGTGTCGGAGATTTCCGGCACGCGACCGGCCGCGTAGATCAGACCTTCGGCCGTCAGTTTCCAGGCGAACTTGGCGCCGCGGTCGTCGCCGGCGATCAGGGCTTTGATCTTGTTGCCCAGGCCCTTTTCGCCCTTGGCCTTTTCGATGGAATCGAATTTCGGCCGCTGCACCTCGACGTATTCCATGGTCTTCCAGTCGAGGACGAGGCGCTTTTTGCCTTCTTTCTTGTAGAAGCCGCCCCTGGTCTTGTTGCCAAGCCATTTGTTCTCGATCATTTTGTCGAGCATTTCGGGCGGTTTGAACTGCTCACGGCACGGGTCGTCGGCGCACAGGTTGTACACCGTCATCGCCACGTGATGCAGCGTGTCCAGACCGACCAGGTCGGCGGTCTTGTACGAAGCGCTCTTCGGGTGGCCGATGGCCGGACCGGTGATCGCGTCGATCTCTTCGATGGTGTAGTCGAGTTCGACCATCGCGTTCATGATCGACATCATGCCGTGCACACCGATGCGGTTGGCGACGAAGTTCGGGGTGTCTTTGGCGAAGATCACGCCCTTGCCCAGGGTTTCCGAGCAGAAGTCGCGCATGAAGGTGAGCAGTTCGGGCTTGGTCTGCGGATGCGGAATGACTTCCAGCAGTTTCATGAAGCGCACCGGGTTGAAGAAGTGCGTGCCCATGAAGTGCTCTTTCATTTCGTCCGAGCAGTCCTCGGTCATCTCCACCACCGACAAACCGGAGGTGTTGGTGGTCACCAGCGAGCCGGCCTTACGGTTCTTGTCGACTCTGGCCAGGATCGCCTTCTTGATGTCCATGCGTTCGACGACGACTTCGATGATCCAGTCCGCATCGCCGATCTTCTCGAAATCGTCATCGAAGTTGCCGATTTCGATCAGGTCCGCATCCTTCTTGCTGTAGAAGGTCGGGATCTTCGACTTCATCGCCGCCTGCAGGCTCTGGGCAGCCAGCTTATTGCGGACTTTTTTGTCCGTGGCCACCTTCTCTTTTTCTGCGTCGCTCAGCATGTTCGGGAAGGGCACGATGTCCAACATCACGACCGGGATGCCGCACCCGGCGAGATGAGCGGCAATGGCGCTCCCCATGACTCCGGAGCCAAGCACCGCAGCCTTCTTAATGGTTCTAGTCATCAGCTGACTCCTCCTTGAAAGTGGATAACAAGACTCACAATTCGAGTGAAAACATTATGTGTGGAAATAACTTTATAGAACGACCCGCGCGAGACATCGCTCAGTCCCGGCAGTCTTATCGACCGGTGTATACAACTAACTGTGATAGGCAAAGCACCCCCATCAACACAAAAGGGTAGCTGAATGAGCACTCATTCAACCAGAACTCGCCGGGATTTGCAAGGAACTTTTTTAACTTTTTTCCGTTTTTTTCCATCGCGCCGTCGACAACGCCCCGACGCCGCCGTCGTTCCGTCGATTCGGCTTCTTACCGGCGAAGTTTTTGCACCTGATATTCTCCAGTTACGAAGCCGGCGACATTGACCGTGCCGAATTCGGCGCGAGGAAGTTGCCGCGATCGTCTCCCCGCTCCGATTAACCCTTGCTCTTGCTCCCGCCTTTGTCTATCCTTAGCGTCTACTGGGGAGGAGTTCAGCCACCCGCGGAGGTTTCGGGGCCATGAAGTTGAAGTTATTTTTCGTATTTACTTTATTGTTGGCCGTCGCCGGCATTTTAGTGATCATCGGCGCGTGCGAAGATTCCGAGGAAGACGACATCGATCCGCCGGGCACCGATGACGATGCAGCCGATCCCGGCGAGTGGAACTGCCCCATTTCCGACGAAGGGCTGGACGAGCTGGTGTACTACGCCAACTGTTACGATCCGACCGACGAAGGCAATCTGATCGCCGTATCGTTGGTGCGCGGCACGGATCTGGAAATCCAGAACGGCGAGCGCTTCGAAGTCCAGGGCGACTTCATCTTCCAGAACATCACCAGCGGCAAGATCGAACCGGTGATCACCTGCCCGGGTGGTTCGACGTACAATAAATGCTCGTGGCCGTTCAACGAAAAATCCGGCGAATTCAAAACCCGCATTTCGGTCTCCGATTGTGACATCGTCGACAAGCCGACGGAAATCACGCTCAACATCTGGGATGCCGAAAAAGCGATCAACCTGCCCGTGTGCCAGATTTACCTCGGTCAGGACGGTCCGCCGGTCGATGACGACACCGTCGACGACGACACTGCCGACGATGACACGTCCGACGACGATACGTCCGACGACGACGACATTACCGACGACGACGCGACCGACGACGACGACGTTTGATCGTCCGCCATTCTTATTTTCTTGATTGACGCATACCGGCGCATTCACTAAGCTTCTGCCGTCGAAGCGAGGCGAGGAGCATGACCCAGGCGACGTTATTGCGCATCCACCCGGAAAATCCGCAGCAGCGAATGATTTCGCGCGTGGTCGAGGTGTTGCATAAAGGCGGGATCATCGCCCACCCCACCGACACGACCTACGCGCTGGGCGCGCATCTGACCAACAAGCAGGGCATCGAGCAGCTCTATCGCATGAAGCGCAAGGCGATCAACCGCCCGCTGTCGCTGCTGTGCGCCGACCTGTCGCTGATTTCCGAATACGCGCAGGTGGACGATCGCGCCTATCGCATCATGCGCCGGCTGTTGCCCGGGCCTTACACGTTCATTCTGCCGGCGACGAAAAACGCCCCGCGCATTACGCAGACGCCGCGCAAGGAAGTCGGTCTGCGTTGCCCCGACGACAACATCATCCGCGCGATCATCGACGAACTGGGCGTGCCGATGGTCTCGACCAGTTGCGCCACGCCCGACGGCGAACTGCTGGCCGATCCGCAGGACATCATGGACATCTTCGGGCACCAACTGGATATCGTCATCGACGCCGGGTACATCTATCCCGAACCGAGCACGATCCTCGATTTCACCAGCGGCCGACCCGAAGTTGTGCGCGAAGGCAAAGGCTCGATCGACTTCGAATTCTAGCGCTTATCCAATTCCCGACAGCCCGCGGTAATCGTTTTTTGCGCCTTGGCGCGCAGTTTTTCGACGTCCTTGGTTTCGGTCTGCATCGGCGGATGGAAACGCACGTGCGCCGTGCCCGGCGTGAAGTGCAGCGTTTTGGTCGGCAGGATAGCTTCGGTCCCGGTGATCGACACCGGCAGAATCGGCAGGCCGCTCGCCCGGGCGATGATGAACGCGCCGCGCTTGAATTCGGCGATGCGCCGCGTTTTCTGCCGCGCCCCTTCGGCGTACACGCACAGGCTGTGCTTGCGCTGCACCAGTTCGCGCGTAGCCAGCACGAGTTGGTTCATGTCGTTGCCGTTTTCGCCGCGATACACCGGAATGTGCCCGATGCGGCGAATGGCCGTGCCGAACAGCGGCACGCGAAACAAAACTTCCTTGGCCAGCATGCGCAACGGCGCCGGACAGGTCAGCGTCAACGCCACCGAATCCAGGTGACTGCGATGATTGGCGACCACCACGTAGGATTGTTGCGGATCGATGTGCTCGACGCCCTCGGCCACGATTTTCATCCCGCAGGCAATGGCGACCGTGCGCGCGAACAGACGGGTCATCGCATCGGCGACACGACCGCGCGTTTCGAAAAACGAAGCGACGATGGCGATCGAGCCGCACAGCAGCGTCGCGAAAATAATGATCGCTTCGATCAGCAAATCGCGCAGACGACCGAACATCAACCCAACTCCAACACCGCGCACGCCTCGACATGCGGCGTTTGCGGAAACATGTCGAACGCGGCGATCGCCGTCAGCCGGTAGCCGAACTGCGCCAGCTCCTTCATTTCATTAACCAACGCGGTCGGCTCGCAGGAAACATAAACGATGCGGCGCGCGCCCAGCGAACCCAGCCGGCGCGCGTTGGCCTCGCCCATGCCGGTGCGCGGCGGATCGACCAGCGCCAGGTCGAAACGTTGGCGATCCTTGTCGAGCGTCTTCAACGCCCGCGTGGCGTCCATCGGCAGCCACTCGATGTTATTCAACTCGGCGCCCTTCGCGTTGCGCCGGGCGAAATTCGCCGCGCGCGGAAATTCGACCGCCGTCACCGACGCGGCCCGCGCGGCCAGCGGCATCGTAAAATTGCCGACGCCCGCATACAACTCCAACACGCGGTCTTCCGCCTCGGGCGCCAGCGCGTCGACCGCATGAGGCGCCAGCAGCGCGTTGATCGCCTCGTTGGCCTGCACGAAACAATCGGGCGCGAAGTGCAGCAACGTCTCGCCCACGGTCATCGTACAGACGGGATTTTCCACCGGAGTCAGGATGCTGTCGCGCGCTTTGAACCACGGACCGAACGCCTCGTCATCGCGCCGGTGCAGGCTCATGAAGACGGTCTCGCCGGACGGATCGAGCACGGCGCTCACCTGATGCTCGCGCGCCTGTTTGGGCGGCAAATTGGCCACGAGCCGCGGCCAGGCGGCGAACAACTCGCGGGCCAGTTCGTCGCGCAACTGCGGACAGATCTGCACGGCGATCAGCGCGTGCGAGCGCCGTTGCTGCCAGGCGGGCGACAGATCGTCGGCGATCGACATTTTCGCGCGCAGGCGATAGCGCAAGGTGAGCGGCGAGCCGATCGTCTCCGTCGGCAAATCGCCGTCGAAGCCGTTGCGCCGCAGGATGTAGCGCAGGTTGTCGGTTTTGGCGTGCAACTGCGCGGTATAGTTCAGGTGCATCAACTGGCAGCCGCCGCACTCCTCGTAATACGGACACACCGGCACGACCCGTTGCGGCGACGCCAGGAGAATCTGCACCAGGTCGGCTTCGACGTACCGCTTGCGCACGTTGGTCACGCGCACGCGCAAACGGTCGCCCGGCGCGGCGCCGTCGACGAAAAACGAGAACTTCTTCCATTCGCCGCGTTCGCCGCGCCCCTGCCCCTTGCCGTTGGGCGCCAGCGACTCGACGACGATCTCGCCGATCTCGCCGGGCTGCGGTTTGGTCGTGGGTTCGTTGCTCATCCTTTGGATTCTAGACATCGCCTCGCCCGACGGCAACAGACTTGCCTCGTTTTCCGGGCGCGAGTAGGCTGGAGCGCATGAAATATCATCGCTTCGCTTATTTATTGATCGCGCTGGCCGCGCTGCTGTGCGCCGGCTGTTTCGACCTGGAAGCCGAGGTGAAGATCCTCGAAGACGGCTCGGGTTTCGTCACGGTCTGGGCGCGTGTGCCCACGCGCATCGCGGTGATCGGCACGGCGATGGGCAACCAGTCGCTGGCCGACGCCCGCCGCGATCTTCTTTTGAATCTCGACGAGTTGTTCGCCGAGCGCGACGGCATTCAACTGGTCGAGCGTTTGACGTTCACCGAGGCCGACCAGGAAGTGCTGCGCTACCGCTACGCCTTCGACAGCGCGCGACAGTTGAACGAATTTTGGGCCGTCGCGCAAAACCGCGACCAGGAAGTTACGCTGCGCAACGCGCAACTGACGGTGAACAAGACCGGCGACGACAACCAGGCGCGCTACGAGGCCAGGCTCGTCTTTCCCGCGCAGCCGGCCACGGAAATCTACGCGCTGACCGGCACGATCTTCGCCAACCAGCCTCTGCACGTGCGCCGGCAGGTCGTCGAGGAATACTACAAAGGCAGCTTCCGCCTGCGCCTAGCGCTGCCGGGCAAGACCGGCGCGACCGACGCTTCGCAGGTCGATACCGGCGAGTTTCCGATCTGGCAGGCGCGGTTGCTCGATCTGTATTTGTACGGAATGACCGCCTCGGCGACCTCCATCGTGCGCGCGACGCCGGATCAACAGGCGCGACCGGCCACGGCCAACGAGTCGTTCCCCACGCCGTCCACGCCGCTGACCGCCGGTCCGCACGCGACCATCGGCGACGTCTGGCGCGCGCTGGACAGCCTCGGCGATCTGGTGCGGCTGGAGATCGAAGTGGACGTCGCCAAGCGTTCGCGCATGACCGTCACCTACCGCGTCGATCAGCGCATCGACCGTCCGTTGGAAAGCCTGCTCACGCTGCCGCTGGTGACGCTGCCGACCGTCGCGCCGGACTGGACGGTCGAAACGCAACGCGACGAACGCGGCCGGCTGCTCTACCGCCTGTCGACCAAGGAACCGCTGCGGCTGGACAAGACCGAAAGCCCGCACCTGTTCGCCGGACGCGAAAGCGATCGTTACGTGTTTCGCATGAACCTGCCGCAGTTGGCGTTCGCCGAGCATCGTCCGCCCGAAGCGGCCGGCACGGTGGCGGTGAAGGTGACCGTAACCATGCCCCAGGACATTCACACGAGCAACGCGACGGTGATCAACGGCAACAAGGCCGAATGGACGCTCACCACGCGCGACCTGCTCGTGCCGCTCACCCTCGAAGCGATCTGCGATAAGTGACGAATCAGAAACTTTGCGGATAATCGGCGAGCGTTTCGGCCGCCGCGATCACGTCGCGCACCGCGCGGTTGCGCGGATCCAGCAGCATGGCGTCCACGCCGCATTGCACGCAGGCCGCGGCGAACGCCTGCTCGATGGGCGTACGTTCGGCCAGTCCGTAGCTGATGTTGCCCAGGCCGATCAACGTGCGCACGCCGGGAAATTCCTCCTTGAGCAACTCCAGCGTATCGAGCGTCACGCGCGCGGCCCGCGGCTCGTAGGCGATCGGCAACACCACCGCGTCGATGAACATGCGTTGGGCGGTCACGCCCGCGTTCAGCAGCGCATCGACAAGGCGTCCGCACACCTTGGTCCGTTCGCGCGCGGTGGGGGGCACGCCGTGTTCGTTCCAGGCCATGGCGATTAACGAAGCTTGATGCTCGACGGCCAACGGCAGCACGTTGGCGAGGCTCTGCGCGGTCGCGTTGATCGAATTGAGCAGCAGCGGTCGCCGGTCGGCCAGGTGCGCCGCGCCCGCCGCCAGCACGCGCCACGAGCCGCTGTCCAGGCACAGGGGTTTGATGCACGCGTCCAACGCGAGGTCGATCAGCCATTGCATGTCCTCGATCATCGTCTCGACCGACGCACCCGGGCGACCGACGTTCAGGTCGAGATAATCGCAGCCGGCGTCGACCTGCCGCCTGATCAAGCGGCGCAGAAATTCTTCCTCACGATCCGCCAGCGCTCGCGCCACGGGCCGGGCTGTCGCGTTGATGCGGTCGGCGATCACGATCATGATTGATTATTCCCACTTGGTTGACGAGAGACGCTCTGTCCCGGATACGGTACATCCCGCCTTTTCCCGCGTCAACGACCGCTTTTGCGCCGCGCCCGGAATTTGGTTATCCTACTCGGACTCTTGGGAGGAAACGGCATGGAACCGATCCGTCTGCCGATCGCGCCGATCGGGGTGAAAATCTTTTCCGAAACTCCGGCCTGGGTCGACTCGCTGCAACCGTATCGCGGCGTCAGCTATTGCCGCGCGATCCACGAAACGCCGCGTCTGGGCGAATGCTGGCTCGACGCATCGTCGCTGACCACCTGCGGTTGGGCGCCGGTGGCGCTGGGCTTGAAGCCGGCGACCGGCGAATTCGGGCAAAGCATCGAGCCGCGCCTGGAACATCCCATCGCGGGAATTTACCTGACCACGCTCAATACGTTGCGCGAGGGCGTCGTGCCCGACGTGACGATCGTGCGCGCCGGGGCGGAAACGCTGCGCCGGGTGATCGACCGCATCGGCTGGGACTGCGCGGCCTGGGAGCACGTCGAGGAAGAGCGCGTGGAGAAAAGCGCGCTCCGGCTGCTGCGGGAAGGAAATCGCGGCTGGCGCTATCGCCTGGTGCAGCCGGTCAACCAAACGCTCTTTTACCTGAAACGCGTGCCGGGCTTCGCGCGGGGCATCGAGTTCGTTTTCAAAAGCGAGACCGTCACGCACGGCTTCGACCTGCTGATCAAACGCGCGATGGCCGACATGTCGATCTGCCGCAACTCGACGGTCATTCCGCACGTGACCGGCCTGCTCAACGCCTCATTTTTCTGCACCGGCGGCATTGCCTGGGGGCACAATCATCCGTCGCTGATGACCTCGGGCTGGCCGTGGGCGTTGTGGGAGCAAATTGTCGACGAAGTGACCTGGTAGATCTACTTGAGCAACGAGCTTTCGCCGATGCGCATCCGGCGCGGATCGAGCGCTTCGATTTGCGCGCCGTACGCGGCGGTCAACAGCTCGTGCAGATTGTCCGCGTTGACGCCGCCGGAAATCTTGATGCCGCCGGCGAAGGATTCGCGCATCGCCGTCAGCGCCGCAACCGTCGCCCCGCCCTTGCCGAAGCCGGTGCTGGTTTTGACGAAATCCGCGCCCGCCTTCGTGCAAATGGCGCAGGCGCGGCGGATTTGCTCGTCGTCCAATTCACAGGTTTCCAAAATGATCTTCACCGGCGCGTCCTGCGCATGCGCGACCTCGACCACCGCGGCGATATCGGCACGCACGATTTCATCCTCGCCGTTTTGCAGCGCGCGCCAACGCAGCACGGTGTCGATCTCCCGCGCGCCTTGCGAGAGCGCGAACTGCGTTTCCAACACCTTCAAATAGCGCGGCGCCTGATCACCCAGCGGAAAGCCGACGACCGCGGCGATGACGATCCGCTCCTTGCCGGCCGCGCTCAGAGCCGCACGCAACCGGGCGACTTCCTCGGCGCGCACGCACACCGCGTAGGGCGC
This sequence comes from bacterium, assembly GCA_036725605.1. GTDB lineage: Bacteria > Lernaellota > Lernaellaia > Lernaellales > Lernaellaceae > CALBTQ01. Next base: position 72,579 of record DAIMDW010000007.1, on the reverse strand, counting down.
GGGATCCAGCGCCAGCAAGCCCTCGATGAACGCGGCGATGGCTTGCTCGTACGCCGCCAACGGATCGGTTGCCGTGCCGCGCAGGCATTCGGGGCGCTGTAAAAACGTATGGTCGCAAACGGCGGCGACCTGGGCGAGCGTCAGGGAGCGGATATCGATCATCGTTCTTCCTTTCCGGTTCAATCGCCGACGGTGAGATACGTGCCGCCGCGCCGCCACGTTTGCAGCACGGTCAGCGTCGCCGCGTCCAGGCGCACCCAGAACAATTGGGCGTCGCTGGCGATGCGCGGCAGGTTGGTGGCCGAGGGTGAAAGTTCGTTGTCGGCGCCCGGCAACGCCGACGCCCACACGTCGATCACCTCGTTCTTTTCCAGGATATGCACGGCCACGCTGTCGCCGCAGTCCGGCGAGCGCAACACGGGTTGCGGTTCATCGGGCCAATGCGGCGCGAACACGGCCAGGAACGTCGGATCGTCGGCCGCGGCCCGTGCCCGCAACACGCGGTGCAACTGGATGCCGCCGTGGCTGTAGCCGTGCTCGTCCTCGTAGTCGGACAACACGGCGCCGCCGGGCGCGGCGGCCACCGCCAAGGTCATGTCGCCGTTGGGACGGATAAGCGTCGCGCCGTTGTCGGCGGGGAGAAATTCACCGTTGGTCGTGCCGCCGGCCTGCGTATGGCCGAGCCAGTCGTAGGTGTGCGCGCCGTTGCCGTCGACCCAATCGGCGACGACGAAATAATCGTCGGCGATCAGCCCCGTCCAGCGCGTGAAGCTCGCCCCGGCCCAGGCGGATTGCGCGACGAAATAGGCCACGTCGCCGTCCTGCTCCGCCTCGGTCAGATAGGCGTCGACATCGGCGCCCAGCCCCTGAAAGCCGCGCGGCGGCCCCTGCCCGTCGACCAGAATCAGGTTGTGGTTTTCCGGCCCGGCCACGTAATGCCGTTCGTCGTAACTGATGTACCCCGAGTCGATCAGGAACATCTCACCCAGCGCGATCAACTGAAACGAGGTCGCGTCGGGCTGCTCGTGGCCCATGCCCTGCACGCGCGCCTTGCCGTGCTCGGCGTTGACGAGCAGATAGCGCGCGTCGTCTTCCCACCCGCTGCGGGCGACGGCCTGCCCCGCTTCGGGCGACGACCAGAACAATTCGTCGTCCGGGGGCTCCTGCGCGACAGGCGCATCCGGCGCAAGCAGCATTTGCTCCCAACTCAGGTCGCCGGTGAAATTCACGCACTGCGCGCCGTTTTCGTGCGCCCATTGGTAGCGTCCGTCGCCGGTCATCGCGGCAATTACACCCAGGGGGAAGCAATGCAGGTTGGCATCGTCCAGCGGCGGTCCGTAACCGCCGGGCAGACGCAGACGCCGCCACCACTCGTGCAGATCGACAAACCGCGTATCGTCGAGCGGATCGCCCATCTCGACGATCTCCGGTTCGCACCACGGCCAAAGGTGATGCGCACAGGAGGTCTTGTACGGATAAACGCGCCCGGCGGCGAAGCGGCTGTAGGCCAGGAAAAACGGCAGGTAGTTGATCGCGCTGTAGGCCAGGTAATTCGGTCCTTCCGGGCAGCAACCGACGCCGGGGCAATTCTGAATTTCCAGTTGCCAGTACACCGTTTCGGTCAGCCCGCCGTTGATCAACTCGGCGGCGCGGTCCCAGTCGTTGAAGGTCAGCGCGACGTAACCGAGGCCGGCCCAGAACTTGATCGTATGATTGTTGCGCGTGGCCATCAGCCACAGCGGCATGAACTCGACGTAAAAATGATACATGCTCGCGGCGAGCTGCTTGATCGTCGCGGCGGCCTGCTCGGCCTCGCCGTCGCCAAAGCCGTCGGTCACCGCGAGAATCTCGTAGGTCTGGCACAACAGGATCAGCGCCTGACTGACCAGGATGCCGCCGTGATCCATCGTGTCGTAGGTCCACACTTCGAAGTTGGGATCGGTGTTGCGAATCAGCGACGAAGCCTTCGCCGCGTCGGCGGCGTTGCCCTGCGCCCAAAAGCGCACCGCCGCCTTGCGTGCCAAACGCGCGTTGTACAGGCAAGCGTCCGGATCGTAATCGCTGACGTTCGGCTCGGCCGGCACGGCGTCGGCCCCGGAGGTCGCCCGCACAAAATAGGTGCGATAGGGCTCGACGGAATTTTGCACCTGCTCGCGCGCGAACGCCCAACGTTCCGCTTCGGCGACCAGGCGCGGGAACGGTCCGATTTCATCGGGGTGCCACGCGCGGGCGCTGGCCGGATCGTCCGGGTCGGTGCCGTCGATCTCCTCACGCTTGTCGACGATGCCGTCCAGGTCGCGATCGTCCTCCACGCGATAGGGAAGAATTTCGTAAGAAGTGAATTGGGGCGAAGCGTCGGTTTGTGACGCCTGGCATGTCGCCGCATTGATCGGTTCCGAACGGTCGCACCCCACCGCCCCCAGCAGCAACAGCAGCAATAACAACAGTCGAATTCGAATGGACATTTCTCGCTCCGCACAAGCGACCGGAAGCGCAACACTACCCCGAACCTTCGCGGAGCGCAATCGCCATTCGCGGGCGGGGTTGCATTGCCCGAGGTTCTATGAAAACAAATGTGGCTGCCGCTCCTCGGGCAAATTCCACCTTACCAGGAAGGGTTCGACGATGAAAAAACGGTTGCTCGGCACGACCTTGATTTGGGTGTTGCTGCTTACCCTCGCGTTCGCGTTCGTTTGCGGCGGATGTGAGAAGAAAAAGGACAAAGCGGGCACGGACAAGAAAGTGAACCTGGACAAGGACATCAAGAAGATCCGCGCGCAGCAGAAATGGTCGCCGCGTAAAAAGGCGATCCGCAAGGAGATCGGCACGCGGTTGCCGGCCGACCCGAGCGAATACGTCGATCTGCGCATGAACAGCGGGATTCTCGAAAACAGTTACGAGCTGGGCGCAAACTTCCTGGTGATCAACCAGACGCCCGAGGGCAACTTCAATTACATGTACGATTGGATCGAAAAAAAGTACTTCCCGGGCGACAGCCAGGTGCGGCAGGCCGGCGCGCTGTGGGGCGTGGCGCTGTGCTACAAGTATCGGCCGACCGCGCAATTGAGGGATTCGTTGGACAAAGGCTTGAAATTCTGGTTCGACGCGACCGTGCCGGGGCCGGACAACACGCTGTTTCCGCAATACAAAAGCGACCGCAAAACGGCCGCGGGCACCGTGGCGCTGGTGGCGCTGTCGATCGTCGAGTACCTGACCGCCGGGCAGCCGATCGAGCCGGAATACGAGACCCGGTTGCGCGAAAAGCTCGACGGCTATCTGGCTTTCCTGCAATGGATGCAACTGGACAACGGCCACGTGGCCAAGGAGTACTTCGTCGGCTCGCAGGGTAAGTCGAGCACGTCCAGCCCCTATTACGACGGGGAAACGCTGCTGGCCTGGTGCAAGGCGGCGCGGCTGCTGCAGATGGATAAGCTGGTGCCGACCATCGAACGCGCGGCGCGGAACATGGCGGAAACCTACACCGTGCGGGCCTGGCGCAAGGACCGCGACTCGGCGCGGACCAAGGGCTTTTACCAATGGGGCTCGATGGCCTTCACCGAATATTATTTTGCCAAGTGGAAGGACTACCAATTGTACGGCGACATCACGATGGCGCTGGGCAACTGGATGATCCACGTGCACAAGACGTTGCGCAAAGGCCGCAACCACGCCTACGCGCTCGAAGGGCTGATCAGCTCCTACCGCATCGCGCAGGATCGCGGCGACGTCGCGGCGATGGTCGACCTGCTCTACGTCATCGACCGTTCGCTGTACAAGCTGACGGCCTGGCAGATCGGCGGTCCGCTGGCCGACCAGTGCAGGTTCCTGGTGGAGAATCCGACCGACGATCCGCTGGCCGTCGGCGGCGTGATGAACGCCAAACGCAGCGGTTCGTTCCGCCCGGGCGACACCAAGCACGAACTGCGCATCGACGTTACGCAGCACCAGATGCACGCGGTGACCATGGCGCTGGAATACGTATACGCCAAACCGTAACCGGCGGTAAAAATCGCCTGTCGGCAACCGCGCCGGGCTGGACGAAAAATGGCGAATCGGCTAGCGTTGTTCACCACCGACAGGAGCGTGTATTGCAGTTTGTTTCACTGGCCAGCGGCAGCAAAGGCAACGGGTATCTGGTTCGCGCCGGCGACACGACCGTGCTGGTCGACGCCGGGCTGTCCGGCCGCGAAATGGAACGCCGTATCCAGGAGGCCGGACTCAATCCGTCCGACATCGACCTGCTGCTTTTGACCCACGAACACTCCGACCATATCCGCGGCGCGGGCATTCTTTCGCGACGCTTCAACTGGCCGGTTTACGCCACCGAAGGCACGCTGTTCACTCCCTGCGGGCAGCTCAAGCCCGTCGGCGAAAACGCCCATCTGGCGCAGGTTTTCCCCGCCGGCGACACCTTGACGATCGGCACGTTGACCATCACTTCGTTTTCGATCAGCCACGACGCGAGCGACCCGGTGGGCTATGTTTTTCGCGCCAACGGGCATCGTCTGGCCCTCGCGGCCGACCTGGGACAGGCCACGCGGCTGGTCATCCAGCGCATGACCGACGTGGACGCGCTGATTCTGGAAAGCAACCATTGCCCCGAAATGCTGCGCAACGGACATTATCCGTTGTGGCTGCAGCGGCGCATTCGCGGCACGCAGGGGCATTTGTCAAATGAAGAGGCCAACGAGGTCGTGCGCCACGTGCATCACGGCGGCTTGCGCTACCTTCTGTTGGCGCATTTGTCGGAAAACAACAATTCGCCGCAACGGGCTTATTCGCTGATGCGCACGACGCTCGACGAACTGGGCGCCGCCACCGACTTGCGCGTCGGCATGCAGCACCGCATCGGCAACTGGATCGACCTGGACGAGGAGTGAGGCATGATTCCACGGTATTCGCGAAAAATAATGACCGACATCTGGAGCGACAACAACCGCTACCGTTGCTGGCTCAACGTCGAGTTGGCCGCGGTGGAGGCGATGGCCGAAGCCGGGCTGGTGCCCGCCGAAGCGGTCGCGACGATCAAGGCCAAGGCCGACTTCGACGCCAAGCGGGTCGAGGAAATCGAAGCGGTCACGCGCCACGACGTGATTGCCTTTCTGACCAACGTCGCCGAATACGTGGGCGAGCCCAGTCGCTTCATTCACATGGGCATGACCAGCTCCGATGTGCTGGACACCGCGTACAACATGCAACTGCTCGAGGCGGGTTCGATTCTGCTGGCCGACATCGATAAAATGCTCGATGTGCTCAAACGCCGCGCCTACGAACACAAAGACACCGTGCAGATGGGCCGCAGCCACGGCATCCACGCCGAGCCGATCACCTTCGGGCTCAAGCTGGCGATCTGGTACGATGAAATGCAGCGCAACAAAAACCGGCTGCTCGCCGCGCTCGAAGACGTACGCGTGGGCAAAATCAGCGGCGCGGTCGGCACCTTCGCCCATCTGCCGCCGCAGATCGAGGAAAACGCCCTGGCCGCCTTGGGACTCGCCCCGGCGCCGGCGTCCAGCCAGATCGTGCAGCGCGACCGTCACGCCGCGTTCTTCACCGCGCTGGCCGTGCTCGGCGGCACGTTGGAGAAGATCGCGGTCGAAATCCGTCACCTGCAACGCACCGAGGTGTACGAGGCCGAGGAGTTCTTCCACCAAGGGCAGAAGGGCTCGTCGGCGATGCCGCACAAGCGCAACCCGGTGCTGTCGGAGAACGTCAGCGGGCTGTGCCGCCTGCTGCGCTCCTACGCGTTGGCCGCGCTGGAAAACCAGCCGCTGTGGCACGAGCGCGACATCAGTCACAGTTCGGTCGAGCGCGTGATCGGTCCGGACGCGACGATCACCGCCGACTTCGCGCTCAGCCGCCTGACCGGCGTGGTCGACAAGCTGCTGGTCTACCCCGACAACATGATGAAGAACCTGGAAAAAACCGGCGGACTCTACGCCAGCCAGACGCTGCTGCTGGCGCTGGCGCGCCGCGGCGTGTCGCGCGAGGACGCTTACAAAATGGTGCAGCGCAACGCGATGCAGGTGTGGGAGCACGGCGCGGATTTTCTGCAGACGCTGCTGGCCGACGCGGAACTCATGGAGCGACTGGACGAACAAACCGTGCGCGACGCCTTCGATTTCAAGGTGCAGTTGCGGCACGTGGACCATATTTTCCGGCGCGTGTTCGGCGAATAAACCAAACACGCCGGCGATCGGCAACTACACGGATAACAAACTAATTTCGATTGTCGGTTGACGGGGCCGCCCCCGTATTTTAGAAAGTGCGGACTTGCACATCCGATCCTCTCGGAGCGAAAGGGGCTCACATGGCCGAAGCGATCGTAAACGAAAAAAGGCATCCGCGCGGATTGTACCTGCTGTTCGGCGTGGAAATGTGGGAGCGCTTCTCCTACTACGGGATGCGCTCGCTGCTGGTGTTGTATATGACCAAGCAGCTTTTGTTTTCCACGGAAAAATCGGGATCGGTCTACGGCTGGTACACTGGATTGGTTTACCTGACGCCGCTGCTGGGCGGCTACCTCGCTGACCGCTACCTGGGGGCGCGCAAGTGCATCCTGATCGGCGGAACGCTCATGGCGCTGGGGCATTTCACGATGGCCTTCGAGCCGCTGCCTTTCTTCTATTCGGCGCTGCTTTTGCTGATCCTGGGCAACGGCTTTTTCAAACCGAACATCTCCACGACCGTCGGCCAGCTTTACCATGAGAATGATTCGCGGCGCGACGGCGGTTTCACCATTTTCTACATGGGCATCAACCTGGGCGCGATGTTCTCGCCGCTGGTTTGCGGCACGTTGGGCGAGAAAATCGGCTGGCATTACGGCTTCGCCGCCGCCGGCGTGGGCATGGTCGCCGGCCTGTTGATGTACATGTGGGGGCAGAAGAAATTCCTCGGCGACGCCGGCCTGTATCCGGCGAACGCACCGAAATCCGGCGGCGAGGCCCATCACCAGGAACCGCTGACCACCGAAGAGAAACACCGCATCGCGGTGATCTTCATCATGGCGTTCTTCGTGATTTTCTTCTGGGCGTCCTTCGAGCAGGCGGGCAGTTCGCTGACCTTGTTCGCCGAACACTCGACCGATCGCATGATTCACTTCCTGAATTGGGAATTCCCGACCAGTTGGTTCCAGGCGGTCAATCCGTTCCTGATTCTGGTGCTGGCTCCGATGTTCTCGGGCGTGTGGTCGCGCCTGGCGCGCAAGGATCGCGACCTGTCGACACCGCACAAATTCGTGCTCGGCCTGAGCCTGTTGGCCTTCGGCTTCGTGGTGATGATCGTGGCCGGCGGCATCGTGGACAAGACCAACGCCAAGGTGGGGTTGATCTGGCTGATGGCCGCGTACTTCCTGCACACGGCCGGCGAGCTGTGCTTGTCGCCGATCGGCCTGTCGATGGTCACCAAGCTGTCGCCGGCGCGGTTCGCCTCGCTGATGATGGGCACCTGGTTCGGCGCGAACTTCCTGGCCAACCTGTTCGGCGGCCTGTTCGCCGGCAACTACGACACGATGACCAAAGCGTACTTCTTCTCGATTCCGGTCATCACGGCCGGCGGCGCGGCGTTCGTGTTGTTGTTGCTGTCGCCGAAACTCAAAAAGTGGATGCACGGCGTGCACTAAACGCAATCCTTTTCGAAAACCGAACGCCACTTTCTTTTGAGGAAGTGGCGTTTTCATAACGGCAGCCCTCATCCCCGCCCCTTCTCCCACGGGGAGAAGGGAGATTTGATTGCCGTTTCTTCCCCTCTCCTGGGGGAGAGGGTCGGACGCAGCCCGGGGTGCGCGCAATAAAAGGCAACCGGATCGCGGATAACTTGACCGTTAGCCTATCTTCCTATCCAAGGTTGGACAGGGTAACGGAAAATCGGTAAAATCCCGCCCCAGACACGATGTCCCGAATTCATAGAGGGCGGCAATTTATGAAAACACAATTGTTGATCGGCTTTTTCCTGTTGGTGGTGGCCGTGGGATTTTTTGCGTGCGGCGGCGATGACGACGACGACAACGACGATGGCGCGCCCGCCGACGACGATACGCTCGACGACGACGCGATCGACGACGACACCGCGATCGACGACGATGACGATGACGACAACACCGCGCCCACCCTTTACGCCGGCGCCGCGAAAGTCGACGTGACGCCCGATTTCGACACGATGCTCGGCGGCTACGGCACGTACTTCCTGCTGCAGAGCTGGTGCCGCTGGTCGACCGGCGTGCACGATCCGCTGTACGCCACGGCCGTCGCCCTCAAAGACGCGGTGGGCCAGACGGTCATCCAGATCGCGGTGGATTCGGTCGGCCTGCTCAAAGACGACGTGCAGAGCATTCGCGATCAGGTGGCCGCGCAAACCGGCCTCGCGGTCGAGCAGGTGTTCGTCAGCGCCAGCCACAGCCACCAGACGCCCGACACCGTCGGGTTGTGGGGCGTGATCATTCCGCCCATTTCGGGCCGCATGCCCGAGTACATGGAGCTGCTGCTGGGCGGCGCGGTTGACGCGGGCGTGATGGCCTATGACGATCTGCGCCCGGCCTTCGCGGTGGCCAACTCCGGCTTCGAGCCGAATTATCACTTCAACTTCCTGTGGGACAAGGACGACGATGCGATCACCGATTCGACGATGACCGTGCTGGGGCTTTACGAGGAAACGACCGGCAAGGTTATCGCCACGATGATGAACTGGGGCAGCCACCCGACGATTCTGCCGCCGGAAAACACGCTGCTTTCGGCCGATTTTGTCGGCGGTTATTACGAAGCGATGGACGGCGACCTGGGCGGCGTGAATATGTTCCTGCAGGGCAACATCGGCGCGTCGGTGCGCTCGCAAAACACCTACCAGCCCTTCGAGCCCAGTCCGGACGGTCAAGCGTGGGGCACGTGGGAAGACGCCTGGCGCGTCGGGCGCGGTCTGGCCGACACGGCGCAACTGCTGCTGGACGACGGGGTGGAAATCGAAAATCCGATGATCCGCATCAAGCATCAGACCGGCAGCTTCCTGTTCATGAACCCGTTCTTCACGCTGGTCGGCAAACTGGGGCTGATTCCGCGCGATGTGCCCGCAATGGGCGAGTACGCCGACACGATCATCTCCGCCTGGCGGATGGGACCGTTCACGCTGGCCACCGCGCCGGGCGAAGTGGTGCCCAAGCTCGGCCTGGAACTGCGCGACGTGATGACCGGCGATTACAAGATGATCGTCAACCTCGGCCAGGACTGGGTGGGGTACCTGATGTATCCGGAGATGTTCAACAACCTGTTCGTGTATTTCGAATACTCGATGGTCTGCCCCAGCGGCCAGACCGCGCAGGGGATGATCGACGCCTACACCGCACTGTTCGCCGATCCGAAATTCTAAGCGACGCTTAAACGAAACGGGCCGCCGGTACATGCCGACGACCCGTTTTTCATTTAACTCGCTTTACACGCGGAAGCGCTCTTCCATCGACTTGGCCAGCAGGATGCGCCATTCGTAATCGACGCGCTTTTGGATCTCGTCCACTTCGTCCTGCTTCAGGTGGCGGAAACGTCCCTGGTACTTGAGGTACTCGACCACCGGGATCTCCTTGGGATCCACGTTGATGTGGTACTCCTCGCCGTTGAACACCTCGTAGACCGGGAAGACCTTGGTGTAGGTCGCCAGGCGCGCCACTTCGATCGACTGCTCCGAGCTGATGCGCCAGCCCGGGGGACACGGCGACAGAATGTGGATGAACTTGGTGCCGTAGATTTTCTTCGCCGTCTGCACCTTGCGGATCAGGTCCTCCGGGAAAGCGACGTTGGCCGTGGCCACGTAGGGCACCTTATGCCCGGCGAGGATCTGCACCATGTTCTTTTTCGGCCCGCGCTTGGGATGCTTTTCCGGCGTGGTGGTCGTCCAGGCGCCTTCCGGCGTCGCGCCCGACCGCTGAATGCCGGTGTTCATGTACGCTTCGTTGTCGTAGCAGAAATAGATGATGTTCTCGTTGCGCTCGGCCGCGCCCGACAGGCTCTGCAGGCCGATGTCGAAGGTGCCGCCGTCGCCGGCGAACGCCATAACCTGCGTTTCGGTCTGCCCCTTCATATCCAGCGCCGCGCGCACGCCCGAAGCCGCCGCGCCGGCGGTCTCGAAGGCCGTGTGCAAAATGGGCACCTTCAGCGTGTTGTAGGGAAAGTTGCCGCTGATGATCGTCCAGCAACAGGCCGGAACGATGCAGACCGTGTCCGGGCCCATGGCCTTGAGCACGTGTCTCATCGCGGCCGAACCACCGCAGCCCTGGCAGGCCAGATGGCCGCTCATCATGAGTTCTTCACGCGGATAATTTTCCCTCATGGCTTCAACCCCTTCCAGTAGAACAGGCTCTCGGGCTTCTCTTTGGACTCGGCGTCCGCGATGATCTCCTCGATCACCTGCGGCGTGATGTCGCGGCCGCCCAGGCCGGTGATGTAGCAGTACACATCCGGACGATCCTCGATGAGCGTCAGCGCGCCGCGGATCTCATCGGCCCAGATGCCGCCCTTGCCGAAGCTGATGTTGCGGTCGATAACCACCGCGCGCTTCTTGCCCGCCAGCACGCGGCAGATGTCCTCGTTCGGGAACGGGCGGAAGTAGCGCAGCTTGAGCAAGCCCACCTTGCGGCCCTGCTCGCGCAGCTTCTTGACGATGACGCGGCCCGGGCTGCTGGTGGTCGACGTGGTGATCAGCACCGTTTCGGCGTCGTCGCAATCGACGGCCTCAACCAGATCGTAACTGCGGCCGAAGACCTCGCCGTACTCGCGCCCGACTTCCCGCGCCACGTCTTTGGATTTATCCATCGCCTCCTGCATCTTGTAGCGCATTTCCATGTACAGGTCGGGCATGACCAATGCGTTGAAGCTGCGCGGGTCGCTCGGATTCAGATAGATTTCCGGGTCGTACGACGGTAGGTACTTGTCGACCAGATCGACGTCCGGAATGTCCACCGGCTCGTAGGTGTGGCTCAGGAAGAACGCGTCGTAGCAGACCATCACCGGCAGGCGGATCTGCTCGGCGAGCTTGAAGGCCTGCACCACCGAGTCGAACACTTCCTGGTTGTCCTCGGCGTAAATCTGAATCCAGCCGGTGTCGCGCTGCGACAGCGAGTCGGTCTGGTCCGACCAGATCGACCAACCCGGCGCCATGGCGCGGTTGACGTTGACCATGACGATCGGCAAACGCGCGCCCGCCGCCCAGTGCAGCAGTTCGTGCATCAGCGCCAGGCCGTTGGCCGAGGTCGCGGTGAAGGTGCGCACGCCGGCACTGGACGCGGCGATGATGCTGGCCAGCGCGGAGTGCTCGGATTCGACTTTCAGGAACTTCGCGTCCAGCCGCCCGTCGGCGCACATCTCGCTGAGTTCCTCGACAATCTGCGTCTGCGGAGTAATCGGATATGCGGCGACGACTTTCACCTTGCAGCGCATGGCCGCGTAGCTCGCCGCATGATTTCCCATGAGGACTTTCTTCATGATTTACTCCTCTTCCATCTTCATTGCCGAGCGCGGGCACTCTTTGACGCAGATGCCGCAGCCTTTGCAATAATCGAAGTCGATGTCATAGCCGTAGCCGCCGTCGGTGCGATGGCTGACCGCAACGTCGGGGCAGAACATGAAGCAGTTGTCGCACATCGTGCACACGCCGCAGTGGAAGCAGCGTTCGGCGGCGGCGTGCGCCAGCTCGGCATTGAGCCCAAGGTTGATTTCGGCGAAGGTCGCCCGGCGCTGCTCCAGCCCGAGGCGCGGCATGGGCTCGCGCTCGATCGGGTCGAAGTGCCACATGTTCAGGTCTTCGAAGGCGATCACCTTTTCGGCGGCGATGTTCTTGGCGTGCGCGCCCTTCTCTTTCAGGTACTGCGCCACCGAAACGCTGCCGCGCTGTCCGATGATCACGCGTCCGCCGACTTCCTCGACCGTCTCGCCGTGCAGGTAGCGGTCGATGGCGATCGCGCCGCGTTTGCCGTCGCCGATCGCCCGCGCCACGTTCTGCTGCGCGCTGGCGATGTCACCGCCGGCGAACACGCCCGGGTGATTGGTCAGACCGAAATCGTCGATCTTGATCTTGCCCCATTCGCGTTTGACGTCCTCGGGCAGGAACGACAGATCGCCCACTTCGCCGATGGCCGGCAAAACCATGTCGCAGGGCACGATGAACTCGCTGCCCGCGACCGGCACCGGACGGCGACGGCCCGATTCATCGGGCTCGCCCAATTCCATCTTCTGCAGCTCGATGCCCGACACCTTGCCCTCTTCGGTCAGGATGCGCACCGGCGCGACGAGCATTTCCATCTTCACGCCTTCGGTTTCGGCGTCCTCGACCTCTTCCTCGAAGGCGGGCATTTCCACCTGCGTGCGACGGTAGTAGATGGTCACTTCCGCGCCCAGGCGCATCGCCGTGCGCGCCGCGTCGACCGCGCTGTTGCCGCCGCCGATCACCGCCACGCGCATGCCGACCTCGACCGGTTGGCCCAGCGCCACCTTGGTCAACAGCGCCAGCCCGGGCACGACGCCCTGCGCGTCTTCGCCGGGAATGTCCAGCGCGCGGTTGGCGTGCACGCCGGTGGCGACGAACACCGCGTCGAAGTCGAGCATCTTGGCAAAGGGCACGTCCTGCCCGACCTTGGCGCCCAGGTGGATTTTCACGCCCATCGACTCGATGGCCGCGATTTCCTTGTCCAGCACGTCGTCGGGCAGCCGGTAGGCCGGAATGCCCACGCGCAGCAGGCCGCCGGCCTTGGGCAGCGCGTCGAAAATTTCCACTTGGTGGCCCATGCGGGTCAGGTGATAGGCCGCGGCCAGGCCCGCCGGACCGGCGCCGATGACCGCGACGGTCTTGCCCGATTTGGGCCGCAGCGCTTTGACTTCCTCGGCCGGCGCGTGGTCGGCGGCGAAGCGCTCCAGCGCCTGAATGGCCGTGGGTTTATCCAAATGACAGCGGTTGCACGCCTGCTCGCAGGGGTGGAAACACACGCGGCCGGTCACGGCCGGCAACGGATTTTCCTGTTTGAGCAACCGCCAGGCTTCGGCGATTTTTCCTTCGTCGATCAGCCGGATGAATCCTTCGACGTCGTTGCCGGCCGGGCAGGCTTCGTTGCACGGCGGAACACTGTCGAGGTATGCGGGTTTTAGGTAACGCCAACTGCCGGTCTTGTTCCACAACATGGTGGAGACGGACACCACCAGTTCGGGCATCTCGCCGGCCCCGGAAAAGACAATGGGTTTGTGCTCTGCCATCGCTTCAATCCTTTTCGAAAACGACTTGTTCGTAAGCTTCACGGGCCGCCTGCGCATTGGCCTCGGGCTTGATCGGCGCTTCTTCCATGATCGCTTCGCAGACCGATTCGATCTTGGCCAGACCGATCACCTTGGCCATCGCACCGAGAATCGCCGTATTGACGATCGGGCTGGACGCGCTGCCCAGCCGGTTTTTGATCGCAATCGACGAGGCGTCGACGCACGCCACCTTGAAATTCTTCAACGCGGTGAACTCCGCCGGTTTCTTGGTGGTGTTGATCAGCACCCAACCGCCCGGACGCAGGCCGGCGGTCGGATCGATCGCCTCCATGAGCGTCGGATCCAGGACGATGATGTGATCCGGTTCGTAGATGTTGTTGCGCAGCAGAATCTTGTTTTCGTCAATCCGGAGAAACGCCTCGACCGGAGCTCCCCGGCGTTCGACGCCGAACTTGGGGAAACTCTGCACGTAGCGTCCTTCTTTGAAAACCGCGCAAGCCATGACCTTGCTTGCAATCACCGCGCCTTGGCCTCCTCGGCCATGGAACCTGAATTCCAGCATGGTTCCTCCAGTCTCGTGTCCGTGGTGGTTGAGCTTAAAAAATTACGGGGCCCGATGGCCCCGCCTGATTACTGATTATAGGGATACAGTACAATTAGCGCCTTGGGCTTGTTCGGCCCAATGCCGCGTATCGTATGGGGCACGTTGGCGAAGAAATAAATCGAATCGCCTTTGTGCAGGGTAAACGTGTCGCCGTTGATCGCCACTTCGATTTCCCCGTCCATAACGAAGATGAACTCTTCGCCGTCGTGGGTGAAGGGCGACGAGGGCTCTTCGGTCGAGTCGAACTCGACGTAGAACGGCTCCATGTGCTTTTTCGCCAGCCGATAGGCCAGGCTTTCGTAGTTGTAGGTCACCTGCCCGGCGTCGGGCAAATCATCATGATGCACCGTCAGGCGCTCGTCGATCCGCGTGACCTCGACGCGACCGATATGTTCATCCTCGGTAAAGAAATAGTCGATGGATACGTCCAGCAGCTTGGACAGGTTCAGCAGCGTCGCCACCGTCGGCGGCACCACGTCTTCCTCGATCTGTCCCAGCAGCACCTTGGTCAAACCGGCGCGCGCGGCCAGATCGTCCAGCATCAATCCCTTGCCTTCGCGCAGGGCGCGAATCTTCTTGCCGATCCCCAATTGCTTGAGTTCGTTGGCGCCCATATGCGGCATGGAATTCCCCCCTTTTTTGACGTGATTGTTTTTTAGCACCGGCCGCCTGGATGTTCAAGGGCGGAACCTTATTGAGATTCGTTATCATAACGCAAAAATATGTTGTATTATCAGCAGTTAACAATCCCGGTTAAAAATCGTTTTCCCTGTGACAAAAAAATTTTTTGCTTTCTCGCAAAAATCGAAGCCGTTCAATATGCTTAAAAATCCCTAATGAAGGATTGGCGTCGCCCTGAGTCAGCTTTTTATTGACACCCATTCTCAAGTATTATTTTTGTATTAATATTTCGCGCGGAATTTTAATTGTCGTCGCGGTCTTGTCCCGCCCTCGTCCGCCGGCGCGGCCCGGCAGGATAATCACACCAGCGTGTGGTAGATCGTCGTGCGCCGGCCGATGTCGCCCACGTGCCGATAGTAAAGATAACCGCTCCACAGCGGCATGCCGAAAATGCGCGCGGCCTTGATCATGTACCAGGCGCGGATGATCCGCCGCAACGGCGCGGGCAATCGCTTGCGCAAACGGCGCGCCAGGCGTCGGGCCGGGCCGAAGCGCGCGACGGCCAGAAACAGATCGTACACCTTCAACAATTCTTCATTATGGGGCGAGGCGAACGCCGGCCCCGGTTCGTTGACGAAACGCTTTTCCAGCGCCAACGTCGATTCGTCGGCGCGCAAGTGCCCCGTCCGCACGGCATCCTCATACATGCGCGTCTTGGGCACGGGAAAAGCGAAGTAGACGTGCGTCAGATCGGCGTGGATGCGGTGGTTCATTTCCGCGGTTTTCAGCGCCTGCTCCGGCGTCTCGTCGGGCAAGGCGATCATGTTGTAGGTCACCACCTTCATGCCGTGGCGATGAATGCGCCGCGCCGCCTCGATGAGTTGCCGGTCGGTGATCGTCTTGTGCAGCAGGCGTGTCCGGATTTGTTCGTCGCCGGTCTCCACCCCCATGCACACGGCCCGGCAGTTGGCCGCGGCCAGACGATCGAGCGTTTCGTCGGTAATCAGATCGGCGCTGGAGTTGATGGTGAACGGCAGGCGGCATTCGCGGCGATACAACTCGGTGAAGCGGGCCACCCATTCGGGAAAGGCCAGGAACAGATCGTCGGAAAAATGCACGTGGCGCAGCACGGACTGCGCACGCACGTCGTCGATTTCCGCGAGCACCGATTCCGGCCGGCGCATGCGCACGAAAGGCCGCCCCGCGCCCGTGTCGCTGTTGGCGCGCAGCACCGGGTTGAAGCAGTAGGCGCATTGGTGCAGACAGCCGCGTCCCGACAAAAACCGCTTGGCCGGCATGCGGCGGATAAACTCGTACTTGTAATACAACTGCCGATGCGCGGGCGGCAACGCGTCCAGATCGGTCAGGCGATTGAAGAAGCGGCCGCGCGCCCAGTCGTCGCCGTCGCGCACCCAGAGGTTGTCGTGCACGCACACCCGGCCGTGCTCTTGAATGTCGGCCGTGATCGCGTCGAGCGGATACTCCGCCTCGCCCAACACCAGCACGTCGGCCGCCGCCTGGCGGCTCAGGTCTTCGGTCAAAAACGTGGCCGCCGTGCCGGCCAGCGCCAGCACGGTCTCGGGAAACGCCTGCTTGATGCGCCGGGCCATCGGCAGCGTCCAGGCCGAATTCAAGATATTCGCCGTTATGAGAATCAGCGAGGGCGCATAGGCGCGCACGGCGTCGAGCAAACGCGGCTCCTCGCGCTCGATGAACAGTTGCGTGTCGTGTCCCAGCGCGCGCAGGTAGGCCGACAGGTCGCACAGCGCCAGCGACTCGTTGATGCCGTTGTCCTGAAGAAAGCAGATGCGCATCGAATCTTCCGACCTCACCTGAGCAAATCGCGGTACACCGCCAACGTGCCTTCGATCATCGCGGTCACCGAGCGTTGATCGCGCACCATGGCGAAGGCGCGCTCGATCGTTTCTTTTTGCGCGGACGGATCGTCCAGCACGGCCAATAGGTGGCGGGCGATCGCCTCGCTGTCGCCCGACGGCGCGAGACGGCCGGTTTCCCCGTCGCGCACCAGTTCGGGAATGCCGCCGGCGGCGGTGGCGACCACCGGCACGCGCGCGGCCATCGCGTCGAGAATCGAGGTGCACAGGCCCTCGCTGACGCTGGTCATGGCGAAGGCGTCGAAGGACGAGAACCACGCGGCGATGTCGTCGCGCCGGCCGATCAACCGCACGCTGTCGGCGACGCCCGATGCTTCGGCCCGGCTTCGCAACGAAGCGCGCAGCGGCCCTTCGCCGATGACGATCAACCGCGCCCGCGGATGGCGCGCGACGACCTGCGGCCACGCGGCCAACAGGTGCGTCTGCCCTTTGTGCTCGACCAGATCGGCGACGTTGCCCACCCACGGCGCGTCGACGGGAAGAGCAAACTCGGCGGCCAATCGCGCCTTGGCGTCGGGGTCGGCCGCGTGCGCCGGCACGCCGCTGGAGACGACGTGCAGCTTTTCCTCGGCCACGCCCGCCTGGCGCAGCAGGTCGCGAATCACCTCGCTGATCGCGATCATCGCGTCGGGCGCGGTGTATTTCCAGCGGTGCGGCTTGATCGGCACGTCGACCCGCCGATGCCCGACGACCTTCACCGGCGCGCCGAATTTTTTCGCCAACAGCGCAAGCGTCAGCGGATGACTGGCGTGCGCGGCGAGGATCCGCGCCCCGGCGTTTTGCGCGATGGCGGCGATGCGGCGCGCGGCGAGAATATCCCACTCGCCCCACCAGCCGATTTGATGCACCTGGACGCCCTTGCCGGCCAGGCGCTGCGCGAGCGGCGTATCGCGCCCGGTGATCACCAGCGTGCGCAGACCGCGTTCGGCCAGCCCGGCGGCGAGCCAATACACCTGTCGCTGTCCGCCGCGCCATTCGTGCGCCAGATCGAGGTGACACGTAACCGGTCCGTTCATCCTTGCTCCATTCGATTCAGTCGCCTAGGATATCCTTTTCCGATCAAGAAAGGAAAGACGTTTGCGCCTTGCGCTGATTCACACGCAACCGTTGTTCGCGCATGAAGCCGGCGTGGCCTTCACCAGCGGGGCCGCCGACGGCCTCGGGCGCGCGGGGGCCGACGTGACGCTGCTCGTGCCGCGCGGCTCGGGCGACGTGTTCGAACGCCTGCGCCATCTAGGCGTACCCGCGCCGCCGGCCTTTCGTTTGCAGTATCTGCCGCCCAGCGAATACCGCCTCGGGCCGCTGCACGGCACCTGGTCGGCGCGCTTTCGGCGGCAGGCGATCAAAGCGGTGCGCGGGGGGAATTTCGACGCGGTGCTCGTGCGCGACCTGCGCCTCGCCCATGCCCTCGCCTTCGCCAAAACCAAGGCGAAGATCGTTTACGAGTTGCACAACGTCTACACCCTCGGGCAGGACGATCCGCAGGCGCTGAAGCTGTTTCCCGCGAAAAAATTGAAGATGCACGAAGGCCGCGTGGCGCTCGAGGCCGAAACGCTCATGGCCGTCGACGGCGCGATCGCCCTAACCGCCGGGCTGAGCGACATGCTCACGCCGTTGTTCGGGCTCGACGGGCGCGTGGCCGCCGCGGGCAGCGCGCTGCATCCGCTCGACGCGCCGGCGAAAAACGAGCGCCCCACCGACATCGCCTACATCGGCAGTCTGCATCCGCACAAGGGCGTGGGGGTGATCGTCGAGGCGCTGACCATGCTGCCGCCCGAGGTGCGTCTGCGGTTGATCGGCCAGGGGCAACATCACGAGCCGCTGGCGCAGATGGCCTCGCAAATGGGCGTCGGCGAACGCCTCATGCTCGACGGCTGGCGCGAACCGAACGAACTGCCCGCCGCGTTGGCGAACTGTTTCGCGGCGGCGGTGCCGCTGGAGGATTGTTTTTACAACCGCCACGTGACCAGCCCGATGAAGCTGTTCGATTATGCGCGCGCCGGCGTCGTTCCGGTCGTGCCGCGCCTGCCGGTGTTTACCGAGTTGTTCCCCGACGATCGCGGCGCGGTGCTGGTGCACGAACCGTCGGCCGCATCCTTCGCCGCCGCGTTGCGCCGCTTGGTTGAGGATCGCGAGTATCGTCTCGCCAAGGAAAAGGAACTGGCCGCCTTCGCCGCCACGCACACCTGGACCGAGCGCGGCAAGAGCCTGCTGCCGTTTTTCGCCGCGCTGACCAAACGCACCGACCGTTAGTCGCCCAATTTCCTACGCACCGCATCCACCTTGTATTTCATGGACGTCGGCTGATCGTTCCTTCCGTTCGATCGGCGTCCGGAGAATCTATTGCCGAACTCAGGGCATGGTGAAGCACAGCGAAACCTTTTCCGACCGGTTGCCGGCGCTGTCCTCCACGTAGAAATCCGCGCAATGTTCGCCGCTCGGCGGTTCCTCCGGCGTGTAAAAGATAAGAAATATTTTAACCGGTTGCGTACAGTCGCCGGCATTGGCCAGATCGGTTTCCGGCGGATCGTGAAAAATCGTCAGCGGGTAAAAAACGTCTTCGAAGGGTTGCTCAATATCATGGACAAGATTGCCGTCCGGCAGCAAATCATTGTCTTCATCACATAGATAAAAAGTCTCGTTGGTATGCCAAACCATCCCGTAGCCTTCGACTTCGCTATATATGGGCGGGTCCGGATCACAGTAGTACTCGGTAATGACCGGCGCATGATCGACGTCCGTGTCATCGTCGATGCTGTCATCGTCTCCCGTATCATCGTCGGAAGTGTCATCGTCAACGCTCGTGTCGTCATCGCCTGTATCATCGTCGTCGTCATCAGCTTGATCGTCATCAACGGAATCGTCGTTGTCGTCATCGTCGTCGTCGCAAGCGAAAAACGGGACCGCCAGACAACACAGAAGGACAAACAGAATCACCAGCCATTTCGATTTCATCAGCCGACCTCCACAATCCGATTCGGGAAATAATCGTATCGCTCTTGGGCGGCAACTGCAAGGAGAAAAGGATTATTCAAAGAGAAGGCGGGCGCGTAACTCCCGGCTTACTCGTCCTGGTATTCGCGCAACTGGAGGTTGTTGCCGTCCGGATCGATGAAGGTGGCGAAGGAGTGGCCGTTCATGCTGATGATGCCGGTGAGGAACGGCACGCCGGCCTTCTCCAGCTTCTTCATGCTCTCTTCGAGGTCGGGCACGTCGAAGACCAGCGAGGCGCCGCCGGAGGGCTGAATTTCATCGGGATCGGTTTCCACGAAGGCGATGCGGGTTTGGCAGTTGGGATGAACGAACTCGGCCCAGCCCGATTGCATGTCCATGTGCATCATTTCCAGGCCAAGCGTCTCGGCGTAGAAATCGCACGTTTTGGCCAGATCACTCACACCCAACCAAACAAGAATCCCCCGGCCATGATTGATCATGCAACGTCCTCTAATAGCCGACCCGATCGGTAGATCGATCAAGGTGTGTTCGCCGCTAAACAAGACCTCTCAACTGGTGATTTGTTAGCCGATCCATAGGCAATTTGCAAGAGAAAAATCAATTAAATCAATTATATTGGCTATAAGTGCAGTTGAGGATCGTAACTTGACGGATCGCTTGAAGCACGAACGACAAGCTACCGTGTCATAAAGACTTTTTCGGCAAGATGTTGTATCCGATGGTGCATTCTTCGGCAAAATATGGTAAACTATAATGAATTCATTGGGTTTGACCGATAACACACAAAAGAACTTTTTGTTTGTCCGGTCTCTGCGCCCCGAATGCTTGACATCCAATAGGGCGCATGGTACCACCGACGTACTTTTTCAGGTGAGTAGGGAGACGCGCTTGTACACGGATTTTTACGGATTAAAAAAGCTTCCTTTTTCAATTACGCCGGACCCCGAATTCGTCTTCATGTCCAGCAGCCACCACGAGGCGTTGGCGCAGATGCTCTACGGCATCCAGGAGCGCAAATGCCTGATGGTGGTGACCGGCGAGGTCGGCGTCGGTAAAACGACGATGATCTACACCCTGCTCTCACAGGTGGAAGAAGACGCGAAAATATCGATTCTTTTCGACACCCACGTCGATTCGATCAGCCTGTATCGCTACATGTTCGCCGATTACGGCATCGAGGAAAAACCGTCCGACCGCGCCGAAACGGCCCTGGTGCTGCGCAAGTACCTCGAAAAGCGGCTGGACGAAGGCAAAAAGACGATCGTGATTCTCGACGAGGCGCACAACCTGACCGAGGAGATCTTCAACGAGGTCGTGTTTCTGACCAACTTCGAAACGCGCACCAGCAAGCTGCTGCAGATCATCCTCGTCGGTCAGCCCGAGTTGAAGCACATTCTCAACAGCCACAAGTTCCGGCAGCTCAAGCAGCGCATCAACCTGCGCACCGAAATCCAGGCGCTGAGCTACAAAGACACCAAGTCTTACATCAATCACCGCCTGACGCAGGCCGGCGCCGATCGGCAGGACATCTTCAGTGAAGAAGCGATCGACCTGATCTACCGCTATTCGAAAGGCCTGCCGCGTCTGATCAACACGATCTGCGACAACGCGATGCTCATCGGCCTGTCGCGCAAGAAACGGACGATCGACGAGGAAATCATCCGCGAGACCTACGAGGACCTGATGGAGATCCCGACCGACGAGATGGTCGAGGATATCCCCGACGAGGTCCCGGCGCCCGCCGCCTATCAGCCCGCCGCCTATCAGCCCGCCACCGCGCCGGCGCAACCGATCGCGGCGCAACCGATGGCGGCCGTGCCCGCACCGGCTCCGGTCGAGCGGGAATACGAACCCGACGAGCCGGAGGAGCGCCAGGAAGTGCGCATCGTCCGGCGTTTGGTGCAGTTGCCCGACGGGCGGCAGGTCGAGCAGAAGGTCCGCAAGGTGCGCAAGATCAAAAAGCGCAAGCTGTCGGCGTCGCGCCGGCCGTTGCCCGCCGTGGTCGACCTTCCCGACCGCGTCGAGATCGTGCGCATTTCGCACAAGACCGACAAAGAGATGATCCCGGCGATTCTCGGCGACGATCCGGCCGCGGTGCGCCACTACCACGTAATGTGGAACAAGCTGGTCGGCATCGCCGAGGCCAACTCCGTGCGCCAGATGATCGTGACCAGCAGCCTGCCGCAGGAAGGCAAGACGATCACCAGCATCAACCTGGCCGCGACCATCGCTCAGGAACCGGGCGTGCGCGTGCTGCTGATCGACGCCGACCTGCGTCAGCCGAAGGTCGACAAGGTGCTGGGCATTGAAAAGGACCTCGGTCTCGCCCAGGTGCTGGAGGGCAAGTGCCCCTTCAACAAGGCGTTTTTTCACTACGAGCTCGAGCGGTTGTACGTCATGCCGGCCGGCGAGATTCCCATGGACCCCATCGCGCTTTTGACCGGGCCGAAGATGGAAGCGATGCTCGATCAGGCCCGGGGCATGTTCCACTACGTGATCATCGATTCTCCGCCGATTATTCCGATTCCCGATACGGTGCAATTGGCCAACATGGTCGACGGCGTCATTTTGGCGATCAAAGCCCGCGCCACGCCACGCGAGGTGGTGGCGCGCGCCTTGAACGACCTGTATCAAAAACCGGTGTTGGGCATCGTGCTTAACGATATCGATGGGCGGTTGGCGATCGCGCGCGGCGGCAAGTACGGTTACGGCTACGGTTACGGATACGGCTATGGCCATTACGGCAAGCCGACCAAGCCGCGTTCGGTGGTGACTCCGGCCAATCCCCAATCCTAGGGAGGGTTCGCTTCGATGCGTAAGTCATTGTTGATCCTGATCGGCATCAGTCTATTGTTCGCCGCGTGCAGCGGCGTGAGTACGACGGTCGTGCCCGACCAGCAGACGGTCTCCGGCCGCATCGCGGTGGGCGACCGCATGGTGATCAAATACTTCGCCGGCGACGAATTGGTCAAAACGTTGTTTGTCGCGCCGGACGGCACGGTCAGTTGGCAGCCCGGAGAATCCACCGCGACGCCGACCGCGGTCAGCGTTTGGGTGGAACGCGGCGGCACGCTGGCGCCCTACGTCAGCAGCTATCCGATGCACCAGCAGGCGTCCGGTCAGGAATTCATCATCGGCCCGGGTGACGTGCTGAGCATCAACGTCTGGAAAAACAGCGAACTGACCCGCGAGGTGCCGGTGCGGCCCGACGGGCGCATCACGTTGCCGCTGCTGGGCGACATTCCCGCCGCGGGCATGACCGCCGACGAACTGAAAGGCGTGCTGGAAAAAGCGTTCGTCAAATACATCTCCAATCCGGAAGTGACCGTGATCGTGGCGCAGGTCAACAGCTATAAGATCTTCGTGCAGGGCATGGTGACCAATCCCGGAACCTACCCGATCAGCGGCCGCACGACGCTCGTGCAGGCGATCAGCCTCGCCGGCGGCTTCACCGAGTTCGCCGACCGCGGCGCGATCATCATCCTGCGCAACGTCGCGGGCGGCTCGCAGCGCATCAAAGTGAATTACAACGACATCGTGGACGGCGATCAGCCCGACGTGCCGTTGCAGCCGGGCGACACCATCGTCATTCCGTAGGAGAAACGGTGACCAAGCGGATCCTCGCCGCGTTTTTGTTCGCCGTGTTGCTCGCGTCGGTCGCCCCGGCGCAGGCGGCCAACCGCTTTACGTTGCTGCCGTCGTTCGTGTTCATGGGCGAATGGACCGACAACCTGCTGCTCACCCCCGAGGACGCCGAAGAAGACAAAATCGCCGATTACTCGATTACGGCGATTCCCGGTCTGCGTCTGCGCTACGACAGCTACCGCACCGAGGCGTTCATCGGCGCGTCGGCCGCGTTTCGTCACTATTTCGAATACGACGAACACGACGGCATGCCTGAATACTACGAGGCCGGGTTGGGCTGGGCGTTCTGGGTCAATCCGCGCTGGCGGCTGATGCTGCTGGACGAACTGACCTTCTTCACCGATCCGCGCGACCGACCCTTCGGCGGCGCGCAACAGCAGGACATCGAATCGCTGCGCACCGAGTCGATCGCCAACCGTATCGGCATCGGCTCGCAGATCGTCTTCTCGCGCATCTCCAACCTGGAAACCGGTTACGGCTTCCGCACCACGGAATACCGCGAGGACAACCTCAACGATACGGTCGAGCATCAGTTCGCCCTGACCTGGAACCGGCAGTTGTCGCCGGCCTATCGCTTCCTCGTGTTTTACAACTACAACCGCGCGCTGTTTTCGCCGCACTACGATTTCCTGCGCAGCATGTGGGACGACGAATACGCGATGGACCCGTCCTTCCCCATGAACCTGGACGGCGAGAACGACTTCGACACGCACATCTACGGCGCGGGCTTGTTCTACCAAGCGACGCCCTCGCTGTCGTTCGAGTTCCGCTCCGGCGTGATCATGCCCTGCCAGGACATCAACCACGTGTACCAACTGACCGAACCCGACTGGTACCAGCGCGTCGACCTGACCAAGCTCTTCTGGCGCGTGCGCTCGACGCTGACCTACAACCGCACGGTCGCCCCGGCGCACGGGCTGGCCGGCGCGGTGCTGACCCAGACCGTCGCCGGGCACGTGGAAGAAAACTGGACGCGCCGCTTTCAGACGGTCCAGGAAGGCGGTTACACCAACTACCTGCAGCCCGCCGCCGACATCGACGCCTGGCGCGCCGGCGCGGGCATCAACTACTTCGTTTTCAACTGGCTGGGCACCGGCGTGGCCTATTCCTACCTGCAGCAACAAGGCGAAACGGCCGACGGCGGCACCCAGGATTTGTACGCCCATCGCGTCACGTTGCGCGTAGCGCTGACCACGCCGCGCCCCGATTGGATCCGCTTTTAGCGTTTTTTGACTTCGTTCCCGGCGTTATCGTCTTGTCTATTGCCGCGGGATAGGCTACATCAAGTCCCAATGCAGTCACCGACCAAACCATTCGACCTGGCGATCATCGGGGCCGGTCCGGCCGGCGCCTACCTGGCGTACCGTCTGGCTGCGGCGGGCGTGAAGGTCGCCTTGTTCGACCCCAAAGCCCCGTGGGAAAAGCCCTGCGGCGGCGGCATCACGCACAAGGCCTGGTCGCGTTTTCCGCTGCTGACCGACGCCGCGCTGGCGCGCAACGAGGTCAGCCACAGTCTGCAGATTTCGCCGGGCAATCATTTCTGGGTGGTCAGCGAAGGGCACCCGCTGTACATCGTGGACCGCAAGGACCTTTCCGCGCTGATGCTCGCCAAGGCCGTCGAGGCGGGCGCGGTGCACTATCCGCTCGCGGTGGAAAAGGTCGAAACCTGGGGCTCCAAGCTGCGGTTGGCGACGGCCAACGAGGATTTCTACACGAGCTTCGTGGTCGGCGCCGACGGCGTGCACAGCCTGGTGCGGCGGTATTTTCTCGGACCGCTGCCGGCCGAGCGTACGCTGACCTCGATCGTCCAGTTCTACGAAGGCGGCCCGGCCGATCCGGTGCTGATGGAAGTGACGCCCTTCCCCGGCTACGTGTGGAGTTTCCCGCGAAGGAAATATTTGTGCGTCGGCGCCGGGGCGATGGAGCGCGGGCATCAGATCAAACCGGCGTTGGAGCGATTCCTCGCGCGCTACTATCCGGGCCGGCGGCCCTACAACACAATGCAAGGCGCGCTGCTGCCGTACATGAAGGACAAGGCGGCCTATCGCGAGCCGCGCATCGGGCCGAATTGGGCGTTGATCGGCGACGCGGCCGGTTTCTGCGACACGCTGACCGGCGAGGGAATCCTTTATGCGGTCTGGTCGGCGGAGTTGCTGGCCGAGGCGTTTCTCGCCGAGCGGCGCGCGCAGTACGATCAGGCGTGGCGCAAGGCCTTCGGCCGCCATCTGCGTTGGGGCGCGTGGGCCGCGAAGTATCTGTACTCGCCGCGCAACATCGACCGTCTGTTCACACAAATGACCGTCTGCCCGACCTTCCATAAAACGATGATCGACTTCGTGTGGAACCTGCCGTCCTACCCGTGGCTGCTGAGCAAGCTGATGCTCTCGCTGCCGCGCATTTACTGGCAGTGGCGGCGCTTCCGGCGCGCCGGCGGCGCGATCGACCGTAAGCTGCTGTATCAGTTCGAGGCCATGGCCGACAAAGTGAAAATGACCTGGCCGTGAGCGGATTGGCAAATATCATTTTTTTTCTTATGCATATCGTCATCTTTTTCCCTCACCCCGGGCTGGTTGAGTGTCCACCGAAAATGACCCATGTTTGGTGGCACTGATACGCGAGCTAGTGAAACGAGCTAGTTTATCAGTGTTTTAACAAATACTGATAAGTCTCACACACACTTTTCGCCGCTTGGCGAAAGCTGTGTGGAGAGATTTTCAAAATCATGCAGAACACTGATAAGCCTCACTGCGTTCGGCGTATCAGTGCCACCAAGGACGACATTAATGACAACCTTGGCTCCCTTCTCCTTACGGCAGAACGGTTGGGGATGAGGGCTGCCGCGATAAACCGGTAAAGGAAAAACCTGTTTTTCCCCGTATCGCTTGACTTTGGTAAAGCCCCGTAATTATCTTCAAGAAACATAAAGAAAAAGAACACCCGCCGGAGGACAGATGGATTCGTTCGATCGGGAAAAGCTCGCCGAGCACAACGGCCGGGACGGCAAGAAAACCTACGTCGCCCACGACGGACGCGTCTACGACCTGAGCGACTCGAAGCGCTGGAAAAACGGCAAGCACATGATGCGCCACGAAGCGGGCCACGATCTGACCGTCGAGTTGAAGGCCGCGCCGCACGGGCCGGAAGTGTTCGAAAAATTTCAGCCGATCGGCGAGTACCACCAGGAGGTCGAGGAGCGCGCGTATCCGTGGCCGCTGAGTTGGGTGTACGCGAAATTCCCGATCGTCAAACGGCACGCGCACCCGGTGGCGGTGCATTTTCCGATCGCCTTTTTCACGGGCGGTTTTCTCTTCGTGCTGTTGTACCTGATTTTCAAAAATCCGGCCTTCGAGCAAACCGCGTTTTTCCTGGCGGTGCTGGGCACGGTGACCGCGCCGTTCTCGGTGCTCACCGGTTTTCAATCGTGGTGGCTGTACTACGATCTGAAACGGACCGGGCCGATTCTGTTTAAAATTTTCGGCGCACTTGTCTTGATCGCCATCGGCGCCGTTTTATCGGTGTGGCATTTCCTGCAACCGCAGGTGCTGACCGGCGGCGGCGCGGCGACGGTGGCCTTCGTCGCGCTCTATGCCGTCACGCCGGTGCTGGTGATGGCCATGGGTTACTTCGGCGGCAGCATGTCGTTTCCCGACTGAGCGCCGATTCGTGAAAAAATAAAGGAGGATCCCCCGCATGGTGACCATGATTCTGGCAATAACGATGGTAGTGTTCGCGCTGATCGCGGTGCTGTTGGCGTACGAAGTGCTCGGCAATCCGAAGGGACCGGAAAACAAAAAACGCGTGCTGTGGCTGCATCGCCTGTTCGGCTATTTGTTCGCGTTGCTTTTTGCGCTGCTCTTTTTCGGCATGTTGGGACGCTTCGCCCATGCGAACCTGTTCGGCATTGCCGCCTGGTTGCACGCGACCCTGGCGCTGGCCGCCGCGGCGTTGCTGGCCATAAAAATCATCATCGCTCATCGTTATAAGAAATTTGCCGGCAACTTGTTTTTCCTGGGCACGTTGTTGCTGGTCGTCGCCTTCGTCACGGTCGCGATGATCGGCGGTAAGGAACTGGGAATGGACGACGACGATCGCCCGGCGACGGTGAAGGAAACGGTCGCCGCCCCCACGGCGTCGGCCGGCGATTGGCCGGAAAACCTGCCGCCCATCGAGCGCACGTTCGTGCAAAAATGCGGCGCGTGTCATCCCATCGGCCCGGTGATGCGGTCGCTGGATCGCTACAAAACCGAACAGGATTGGCTGCCGGTCGTCGCGCGGATGCAGGCGAAGACGACGATCATCTCCGACGCCGAGGCCAAGGAGATCGCGGCCTACCTGGGGCAGATCGGCACGCAGTAGCCGTTTGACAAACGCCCCCGCCTCTCGTTCACTGTTTCCATAGAGCGTGGAAAGGAAAACGAAATGCGCACGTACGGTGACATGGCCCAAAAGTTCATCGAAACGATCGGTTTGAAAAACGTACCCATCGGCGTCTACTACGCCGACGAAAAGCCGGCCGGGGCGCTGACACACAAGGGCGTGGGGCGCGGCATGTGCGTCGTGGGGCTGATCTACCAGGCGTCGCAAGGCAAGAGCGTCGCCTTCGACGCGGAGACCTACGGCTGCCCGGGCGCCGGACGCTATCTGGGTTTCAACTTTCAGACGATGCCGCATTTCGCCGAGTTTCTTTCCTGTGGCATCGAGGGCGTGGTGGAAGGCGAGCGGTACATCAAAACGCCGGCCCTGGCGCGGGTGAAAATCGGCCGCCAGCCTCTGCGCGAAGCGCCGGCGCGCTATTGCTGCTTCGTGCCGCTGCCCGAGCTGCCCGAGGGCATCGAGCCGGAACTGGTGATTTTCTTCGCGCCGCCGGATCACCTTTCCGCGCTGGTGATTCTGGCCGACTTCGGCAACGAACTCGAGGACAGCAACGTGATCATCCGCTTCGCCGCCGGCTGCGGACAGATGGTGGCCGAACCGCTGGTCGAAGGCGCCGCCGAGCGCCAGCGCGCCATTCTGGGGATGTTCGACGTTTCGGCGCGGCCCCACGTGCCGGCCAATCTGCTGACCCTGACCGTGCCCACGCGCATGTTCACCGAGATGGCCGGGGACATCGACGAAAGCTTCCTGGGCACCGAATCGTGGCAAAAGGTGCGCCGGCGGCACGAATAACCCTTGTTTGTCGCGGGCAACGGACCGATACGTATCTTAATGGAAAAATTTTCATCAATTATTCAGTGAGTCATGAGCAACTTTAAAGATCAAGCCGAAACGTTATACCGTGGCGCGGCGATGCTCGATCTGTTGCGCACCGCCTGCGACGAACGCACCCAGGCGGTGATTTGCTCGGGCGACGTCGAAACCGACCTGGTTGTCAACTTCGTGCACGTGTTCACCACCGAAGTGCTCCTTTCCGGTTACAAGGAAACGAACGACTGGAAAGCCCTGCCCGAGCAGGCCGCGATGAACATCTGCTTCACGCTGACGCGGCAACAGGGCCAGTTTTCCTTCCACACGCAATTCAAAGGCCGCAAAGGCACGGTGGGCGACCAGTTCGTCGTGGAGATGCCCGACGAACTCGTGCTGTATCAGCGCCGGCGCACCTACCGCGTGCGGCCCATGGACACCCTCAGCGCCGACTGCACGATGATCGGCATGAACCGCACCGGCGGCAAGGTGCGCGTCGAGGACATCAGCCAGGAAGGTGTGAACCTGTCCTTCCCCCGCGAGGCGGGCATCCGCATCGGCGCGACGATCCGCAACATTCATCTGGAGTTGCAAAACTTCGGCGAACTGGTGTTGACCGGCGTGGTCTGTTCGATCCGCCGCGGCAAGGGCGAGCGGTTTCACCTCGGCCTGCGCTGGATGGAAATGAATTCGGAAGAACAGCAGAAACTCAATCAGTACATTTTCGCCTGCCAACGAATTCAGGCCAAACGGCACCGTTAATTTTTCATCCGTCCGTTGAGTTTGTAGAGGAAGGCCAGGACCTCGGCGACGGCCTGGTACAACTCGGGCGGGATTTCGTCGCCCAGCGGCAGCTTGGCCAACGCGCTGGCCAGGTCGGGATCCTCGCGTAGCGGCACGTTGGCGGCGATCGCCTTTTCGATGATCTTCTCGGCGATCACGCCCATGCCCTTGGCGGTCAGGCGCGGCGCACGATCCTTCTTGGTGTCGTAGGTGATGGCCGCGGCGACCTTGCGGTCTTTTTTCGGCGTGTCGTCCTTCATGCCTTCACATTCAACGCATGCTGCTCGCCGGTTCCGTAGAGCAATTCATGCAGGTTTTGTTTCGGCGCTTCGTCGAGGTTGTCGACCACGGCGACCTGCGGCTTGAGCCCGCCGGCCTCGAGGTGCTCGACCAACTCGGGCAGCGCGCCCTGAATGGTGTCGGCCACTTCGGTGCGCTCGGTGTAGATCGAAGCGCGCACGTTTTTGCCGCTGACCATAATCAACGCTTTGACCTCGCCCAGGTTCGACATGCGCACCTTGATGTACGCGCTGGTCGTCTTGTCGTCGTTGCGCTGCTTTTGCGCGTCGTAGCGCTTGTACACCCACAACTCGGTGGGCATCGGCCGCCCCTGGAAGACGAACGGTGCGTTCAGATGCAGCGGCAGGTTGCGCGATTCGAACAGGCCGTTGAGCGCGCGGAACAGGCCGATCTGCTCCTTGAGTTTGCCGGCCTGCGCGTTGAGCGCCTCCAGATCCTCGGTCGACAATTGCGGGAACTGCTGCACCAGTTGCGACCATTCGCCCTTGTCCGCCGCGAGAATGCGCTGCAACAAACCCGGCAGGTTGCGCCCCAGCGCTTCGCTGATGCGGTCGGTCGCGCTCGCCGGCGACAGGCCCAGCAGCACCGACAGATTGGCCAGCGTTTTGGAAAAATCGCCCTCGGCCTCGAACAGGTGTTTGGCCAGCAGGTTCATGCGCGCGATCAGGCCGGCCAGTCCGCCTTTGGCCTCGCTGAGCGCGGAGGCCGCCTTGCCGTCGAGCACGTTGAGGATATCCAACGAGCGATCTTCGAAGCCGCTCAGGCGCGCGCGCACGACGCGCACCAACGCTTCTTCCAACTCGGCCTGCGGCTTGTCGACGCGCTGCAAAACAAACGCGTTGCCCTTGCGCTCGACCATCACCTCCGCCTGCTCGCCCACGGCGAAATCGCCTTTGGCCTGCGCGGTGACGGCCGCGCCCTTGATCTTGAGCATGACCTTGCCGTCGGCAAACTTCTCCAGCACCTGCACGGAAAGCTTTTCGCCTTGTTGCAGGTTGGCCAACACTTGTGCGCGACGAGGGATGAGAACAAGTGTGGATTGCCGGGCGGCGACTTGAGGCGTCCCGGCCTTGAAGGTGATCTTCTCCGGCATCTACACCTTGATATTGATATGTTTTACTTCGGAGCCTTCCTCGAACAGATCGTCCTGCTGTTCTTCGTTTTCATCTTTCCGATTGCGACGACGCTGCCGGCGCTCATCGTTGCGCTCGCGCATCTTCACCTTTTCGCCGTCGGGCGTCTGCTTGACCGTATTGCGCTGGCGGTTTTGCTCGCGCACGGCCGCCGCTTCCGCCTGCTTCTGCTGAATGTCGACCTGCAATTGCTGTGCGTTCTGGACTTTGTCCACGACACTGGCGCCGACAATCGTGTTCGCGACACCAATCGGGCTCATGAGACTCCCTCCTTCCCTGGCCTGCCTTCGTTACGAACTTCCGTGTTCGTCAGGCGTATAACGTCGAGATCCGTTGGGCCAGGATCTCTTTGGTAAACGGTTTGACGATCACCCCCGTTTGCGCATCCGCATAGTGATCGCCGCCGTCGGTTCGCTCCTGCTCGGTCATCATCAACAGGAACGGCAGGGAAGACCATTGTTCGTTTTCCCTGACCGTCGCCAGTAACTCCGCCCCGGACATCCGCGGCATGGTAAGGTCGGCGATGACCAGCCTGACCTCTCCGGTTTTCAATCGCTCGAGCGCCGAATGCCCGTCGTCGGCTTCGATCACGTTTTCGAAACCGTTCTTAGTCAATAGTATCCGAATGATCCGGCGCATGGTAGTGAAATCGTCTACCAGCAAAATTGTATCATCGGCTTTCAATTCGGGCATATACGCCTCGATTCCAAAGAGATTAACTCTTTCATTAACTGCATCGGAAGAACTGAACGAATAGTTTATAGCAAATCTTCGGCATCTTCGCGCAACTGGCGACGAAGCTTGGCTTTCAGCCGTAATATCGCCTTGTTATGAATTTGCGACACGCGGCTTTCAGTAATGCCCAACACCAGACCGATTTCCTTCATCGTCAATTCGTCGAAGTAGTACATGGAGATCACGAAACGCTCGTTTTTCGGCAGCGCTTCGATGTTTTGCGCCATGATATCGCGCACATCCTTGAGGTTGAGCAGCGTGATCATGTTCTCGCTGTGCGGCTCTTTGAAGTATTCCAGCGTGTTGCGCCGCTGGCCGGTCTCCTTGTTGTAGCCCAGGTCTTCGAAGGACAACAGCGACACGCCGCTGGCTTGCTGCACCAGTTCGTGGAAATCCTGAATCGGTACGCCCAGTTCGTCGGCCAGCTCCTGGTCGGAAGCCTCGCGCTTGTGACGGCCCTCGATTTTATCGATGGCCTTTTGCAGCTCGTGGATCTTCTGGCGCACCGAGCGCGGCACCCAGTCGAGGCTGCGCAGTTCGTCGAGGATCGAGCCGCGGATGCGGAACTCGGCATAGGTTTCGAATTTGATGTCGCGCGCGGGATCGAATTTGTCGATCGCGTCGATCAGGCCCAGGACGCCGGCGTTGATCAGATCGTTGAGTTCGATTTGCGGCGGCAGCTTGCGGATGATGCGGTTGGCGACCAGTTTAACCAAAGGCATGTAATGCCGGATGAGATCATCCCGCATTTGTGTGCGGCCGTTGTCGTTGGCCTCTTTGTAGTCTTTGATATCCGGAACCGTCATCTACGCCACATTTTCTCATAAATGAGGCCGCCCAGAAAAGCGGCCACAGCGAATGAGCCGGTCGCGATCAGCGTGCGCTTGAAAACGGTAATCGGCGGCACCTGCATGGCGATTCCCGACACCACGGCCAGGAAACAAGCCAACAGGGCCACACCCGCGATAACTTTTTTAGTACTGGTGCGCAGCGAACGCTCCTCAGCCTACCCGCAGTACATGCCTCCAAAGAAACTGGATATTCCCCTTCGGCGATCGGGGGATCTCCATAGACAATATACTGCTTGCGAGCGATTCAAACAACTTAGAAGATGGGGCATTCGGAAAAGCCGTTAAAACCGCTTTTTGCTGCCGAACCGAAGCGGGAATGTGCGGGTCCCGGGGGATAAATCCAAAGAAATCGATGGAAATATCCAGGAACCGGTTGGCGACCTGGGCGAGATGGCGATACACGCCCATCGCTTCTTTTTCATCGGCGACCATATTGACCAGCAATTGGAAGCGCTTTTCCTGGTACTTGGTCGACAATATTTTCATCATCGCATAAGCGTCGGTAATCGCGGTCGGTTCGGCGGTGGTGATGATCAGGATGTACTGGGCCGACACGTTGAAGTACATCACGTTCGTCCCGATGCCCGCGCCCGTATCCAGCAACATGATGTCGATCTGCCGGTCGAGGTTCTCGAACTGAGCCAGCAAATCCATGCGCGTGGCTTCGCTGAGCGTGGTGACTTCCTCGATGCCGTTGCTGGCCGGCAGAATCAGCAAGCCTTCCGGACCTTCGACGATCACCTCGTCCAGCCGCTTTTCGCCGCTGAATACATGGCTGATGTTGAACTCGGGTTTGAGCCCCAGCAGGATGTCGATGTTGGCCAGACCCAGATCGGTATCGAAAATCAGCACCCGTTTACCCAGGCGCGACAAGGCGATGCCCAGGTTGGCGCAAACGTTGGTCTTGCCCACGCCGCCTTTGCCGGAGGTGACCGCCAGCACCAGCACCGGGTTGCCTTCGACGTATTTCACGCGCTCTTCTTGCAGTTCCATTTGGCTTTTACGCTCTTTCGCCTTCTTGCGCAGGGATTCGGCCTGGTCCACTTATCTACGCCCTTCTCTAGTTCATTTGGCGGCAATTGACAACAGCAGATCGGCCACCCGCTCGGGCGTGGCGTCCTCGATATCGTCGGGCACGTTTTGTCCCACGGTGAAGCAGGAGTACGGCAGCCGCGCGTTGTGCATCAGATTATACACGCTGCCGAAATGGGTTGCCTCATCCAATTTGGAGACGATCAGGCTGGTCAACGGCATGACGCCGTAGCGGTCGACGATGTCGCGCAGGTTCTGGCCGTCGGTGGCGGCCGAGACGATCAAATGCACGTTCATCGGCACGCCCGCGCGATAGACCTTGGCCAGTTCGCCGATCATCGCCGCGTCCTTCTGGCTCGAGCCGGCGGTGTCGATAAACAGCACGTCCTTGTCGGCGTGCCGGCGCACGGCCTCGACCACCTCGACGTCGCTCAGGCACACCTCCAGCGGCACGTCCAGGATACGCGCGTAGGTGCGCAACTGGTCGATCGCGCCGACGCGGAAGGTGTCGACGGTCAGAAACGCCGCCGAACGCTCCAGGCCGAACACCTGCTGCGCGGCCAGCTTGGCGATGGTCGTGGTTTTGCCCACGCCGGTCGGCCCGACGATCATGTGAATCCGCTGTTCGTCGTCCGGCGCGAAGGGCGAAGCGATGCGCACGTGGTCCATCACCGACTGCGCCAGGTAATCGACGCCGTAGACGTCCGGCGACAGGCTGCGCTTGCCCAGGCGCTGCATGGTGTCCTTGAGCAGATCGCGCACCAGGTCGTCGCCGATGCCCGACAGGCGCAGGTCGTGCACCAGCCGGCCCAGATCGCCGTTGTAGAGCAACTCGTCGTTTTGCTCGCGGCGATCCTGCGACAACAGCACCTCGCGCATCGAAAGCTGTAACTCGTCGATGTTCGTCGCCACCTGCGACAATTTCTGTTCGAGCGAGTTTTCCGCCAGCGTCTCTTCCATGATCTCCAGCCGGCGCCGCAACACGCCCATCTCGCGCATCACGTCGGCCAGCGACAGCTCGACCTCGCGCGCCTCGCCGGCGGGCGGCGCCTTGTCGTCGACCACCGCGCGCAGGGTTTTCTCCGGCTTGGCGATCGGGCGATCGAGCGAGGCGGTGACTTCCAGCATCTGGCGCGTGCCGAACGGTCCGTTGGGCTGACGCACCGTGCGCATCGAGAGGATGATCGCGTCCGCGCCCATTTCCTTTTTCACCACCTGGATGGCCTGGCTGACGTTGCCCACGACAAACTTACGGGTTTGCATCGGTTACACTCCTAAGGCGCCAAGAGAGTAAATTTTCGCTCTCGGATCGATTTCGTTATGGCTGAGCACCGCGATGCCCGGCACGAATTTATCGAGGAACCGCTTCAGGTGCCCGCGCACGATCGGCGAGGTCAGCAGCACCGGCCGCGCCCCCGCCTCGTTAAACCGCGAGACGATCTTCTCGGCCGACGAGACGATCTTCTGCGCCAGTTCCGGGTCGATCGCCAGATACGATCCCTGCTCGGTGTGCTGCACCGAATCGGCCAGCTTCTGCTCGACCCGCCCGTCGAGGGTCATCAGCGGAATCGAACTGTCCTCGCCCATGAAGTGCGAGGTGATGTTGCGGGCCAGCGCCTGGCGCACGTATTCGGTCAGTACGTCCGGATCGCGCGTCATGGTCGCGTAATCGGCCAGGGTTTCCACCACGGTCAGCAGGTCGCGGATGCCCACCTCCTCGCGCAGCAAATTGCGCAGCACTTTTTGCACCACACCAAGGCTAAGCAAATTGGGGACCAACTCTTCCACCACCTTCGGATATTCTTTCTTGAGGTTGTCCAGCAGGTGGCTGACCTCCTGCCGGCCGAGCAGCTCGAAGGAATGAAGTCTAAAGATTTCCGATAGATGCGTCGTTATGACCGTCGACAGATCGACGACCGTGTAGCCGGCGAACTGCGCCTGCTCGCGCTCGCGGCGCCGGATCCAGACCGCCGGCAGGCCGAAAGCGGGCTCGACCGTCGGAATTCCGTCGATCTGCTTGTCAACAGTACCCGGGTCCATGGCCAGCAAGCGATCGGGCATCAGATCGCCCGCGCCGACCTCGATGCCCTTGATCATGATCTTGTACTGACCCGGTTTGAGCTGCAGGTTGTCGCGAATGTGGATCGGCGGAATGATCACACCCATGCGTTGCGCGTACTGTTTGCGCAAGGCGCGGATCTTGTCGAGCAGCTCGCCGCCCTGCTCCGCGTCGACCAGGTTGATCAGACCGTAACCGACCTCCAGTTCGATCAGGTCGATGGTCAGGAAATCCTCGATCAATTCGGGCGCCGGCGGCGCTTCCTCGATCACCGGCAGTTCCTCTTCGGCCTTCTGCTGCGCGCTACGGGTCTGGATGCCGATGAAGGCGACCACGATGGCCAGCAGAATGAACGGGGCGAACGGCAGGCCGGGGATGAACGCAAAGAAAGCCAACAGGCTGGCGGTGATGAACAGGACCTTGGTTTTGCCCAGCAACTGCCAGCCGATTTCGCCGGCCAGGTCGGCGCGACTGCTGGCGCGCGTG
Organism: bacterium; assembly: GCA_036725605.1. Lineage (GTDB taxonomy): Bacteria > Lernaellota > Lernaellaia > Lernaellales > Lernaellaceae > CALBTQ01. The sequence goes on along the minus strand of DAIMDW010000007.1, from coordinate 37,076 downwards.
ACGATGATACCGGCGGAGGTCGAAATGATCAGCGCGGGAATCTGGCTGACCAGACCGTCGCCGACCGACAACAGCGTGTAGGTGCTGGCCGCGTTGGCCGCGTCCATGCCCTTTTGCGCGATGCCGATGGTCAGACCGCCGATGATGTTGACCAGCGTGATGATGATGCCGGCGATCGCGTCGCCGCGGACGAACTTGGCGGCGCCGTCCATCGCGCCGTAAAAGTCGGCCTGCTGTTCGATCGCCGAACGGCGTTCGCGCGCGCCGTCCTCGTCGATCAGGCCGGAGTTGAGGTCCGCGTCAATGGCCATCTGCTTGCCGGGCATGGCGTCCAGGGTGAAGCGCGCGGTGACTTCGGCGATGCGCGTGGCGCCCTTGGTGATGACCAGGAAGTTGATGATCACCAGCACGATGAAGATGATCAGGCCGACCACGTAGCTGCCGCCGACCACGAACTGTCCGAACGCCTGGATGACGCGCCCGGCCGCGTCGGTGCCCTCGTTGCCGTGCAGCAAAATCAACCGCGTGGTCGCGACGTTCAGCGACAGGCGGAACAACGTGGCGATCAGCAGCACCGAGGGAAACGACGAGAAATCCAGCGGCCGGTCGATGTACAGGCCGACCATCAGAATCAGCAAGCCCAGGAAGATGGAGATGGTCAGCAAAATGTCCATCATGAAGGTCGGAATGGGCACGATCATCACGATCAGCACGGCCACCAGCCCGATGGCCAGCACCATGTCGGTATTCTTCAAAAAGCCCGGCAGCACACGATTGGACGACATTTCCGCCATCTCATCCGCTCCGTTTCTCTTTCAGGTTGTAGACGTAGGCCAGGATCTCGGCCACCGCCTGATACAACGCGCGCGGAATTTCCTGTTCGAGTTTGACCAGGCGATACAGTTCGCGCGCCAGGGCGGGGCGTTCGAGGATCGGCACGCCGTTGAGCGAGGCGATCTCGCGGATCTTCGCGGCGATCACCCCGCGCCCCTTGGCCACCACGCGCGGAGCCGGATACGCCGAACGGTCGTAGCGCAACGCCACCGCCACGTGCGTGGGGTTGGTGATCACCACGTCGGCCTTGGGCACTTCGGCCATCATGCGGCGCATGGCGATCTCGCGCTGGATCGACCGGATGCGCGCCTTGATTTTCGGATCGCCTTCCATCTGTTTGTATTCGTCCTTGACCTCGTCCTTGGTCATACGGTTGCGTCGCTCCCATTGCCAGCGCTGAAAGGCGTAATCGAGAATGCCCAACACGACCAGCAAAATGGTCGTGCGCAGCATGATCTGGTACATCAGGTACATCAGGTAGGCGAAGATATCCCGGGCGTCGAGGCGGTTCATGCTCAGCAGTTCCTCGAAGCGATCGTCCATGACCGTCCAGACCACGACGCTGAGGATCAGGACCTTGAACATATTTTTGATCGCTTCGCCCAGGCTCTTGATCGAGATCATGTTCTTCGCGCCGCTGATCGGATTGAGGCGGCTGAGCTGCGGGGTCATCGCCTCGCGCGCGTAGAGAATGCCCACCTGCACAAGGTTGGACGTGACGCCCATCACCAGCACCGCGATCATCAGCGGCATCATGAACAGGAACATGCGGAAGACGATTTCGACCACCACCGGGCGCAGGGTTTCGGCGTTGACCTCGAACTGGCCGATCAGCGTGAACGGATACTGAAACAGTTCCAGTATCCGCTGCCAGTGCCAGTCGGCGCCCATGGTGAAGACCATCATGGCCACCGCCAACACGACGGCGCTGGGGATCTCGCGGCTTTGCGCCACGTTCCCCTGCTCACGAACCTTCTCCCGCTTCCGTGGAGTTGCGGGTTCGGTTTTTTCCTGATCGGAGCCTTCCGCCACCGGTTACTCCCTCGTTAGGGTCCCACGGCTTTGATAAACGCCATCATCTGGCGCAAGCCTTCGCCGAAACCGATTTCCACCTGGCGCACCATGTAGGGCGTCATCGCCGCCAGGGCGAGAAAACCCACACCGATGGTCAGCGGGAAACCGACGATAAACACGTTCATCTGCGGCACCGTGCGCGCCATGATGCCCAGCACCAGTTTGGTGATCAGCAACGCGACGATCGGCGCGCCCGCGAAGGTGATCGACATTTTCAGCGCCTGGCCCATCACCTCGACGATCGACTGCGAGTACCCGGCCTGAATGGTGAATACGCCCAACGGCGCCACCTGGTAGCTGACCGCGATCGCCTCCAGAAACAGGCGGTACACGCCGCTGGCCAGAAACACGAGCAACGCGACCTGCGATTCGAACGAAGCGATCATGCTGACCGACGTGCCCGTCGCCGGATCGACCACGTTGGCGATGGCGAAGCCCATCTGAAAACCGACGAGCTGCGCGCCGATGATCACCGCCTCGAGCACCCAGCGGGACAGAAAACCCGCGACCATGCCGAACATCAGTTCACTCGTTGCCCACAGCAGATAGCCCAGGCCCGAGTTCGGCAGCTCGACCGGCTTGTGCGTCATCGTGGTGAACACCGCCAGCGTGAACGAAGCGATCAACCCCGCCTTCACCAGGCGGTTGATGCCCCCCGCGCCGAACACCGGCAGCGTCATGAACAAACCGGTGATGCGCATGAGGATCAGCAAGTAAAGCTGCACGGCATCAAGTGGCACGTTGATCAAAGCCATTTTCGTCCTACGGCAAAAATGAGTTCCATTGCGAAAACATGTGCACGGTGAAACTGACGATCGCTTGCAGCATGTCGTCCCAATAGACGGCCACGGTGGCGACGGCAACCAGAATCTTCGGGATGAACGTGAGGGTCATCTCGTGGATCTGCGTCACCGCCTGAAAAATACTGACCAACAAACCGACCACCAGGCCCGACAACAACACCGGAAAGGAAACCTTCCAGGCCGTCATCAATGCCTGCTGGGCGATGTTGGCGACAATTTCCATGTTCATGCGGTCGCTTGCCTCCTTGCTACACCGAGAAACTTTTGATCAGGCTGCCGATCAGCAGGTACCAGCCGTCGGCGAGCACGAAAATCAACAGTTTGAACGGCAGCGAAATCATGATCGGCGGCAGCATCATCATGCCCATGCTCATGAGCACCGAGGCGATGACCATGTCCACGATCAAAAACGGCAGCCAGATCATGAAGCCGATCATGAAGGCGGTTTTCAGTTCGCTGATCACGAACGCCGGCACGATCACCCAGGTCGGCACGTCCTGAATGGTCTGCGGCTTGGGCCGTTGCGCGACCTTCATGAACAGCGCGAGGTCCTTTTCGCGCGTCTGCTTGAGCATGAACGAACGCAGCGGTGCGAGCGCTTCGGTGAACGCTTCCTCGTAGCCGATCTGCTCGGCCATGTACGGCTTGACGGCCTTTTCGTGAATCTGCGTCCACACCGGCGCCATGATGAAGACGGTCAGAAACAGCGCGAGGCCCAGGACGATCTGGTTGGTCGGCGTCTGGTTGGTGCCCAGCGCCTGGCGCAGGAAACCGAGCACGACGACGATGCGCGTGAAGCTGGTGAGCATCACCAAAAAGGAGGGAACCAGGGCCAGGACGGTTATCAGCAATAGAATTTTTACCGCGGTGGAGACCTGCTCGGGCGAGTCGGGCTGGCCGACTCCGATGGTCACCTGCGGAACGACCAGGGGCGCGCTTTGCTGCTGCGCCAGCGCCGGAGCGGCGACGCCGAGCAAAACTACCCCTAGGACGATGATGCCGATAACTCTCATCGTTTTTTAAACTTCTTCTTTCGTTTTCGTTACAGTCGCTTCAGTTCCTTGACGCGCTCGCTGATCGATCGCAGCGTTCGGTGTTCAACCACCGTATGCTCAGACGGGTTGTGCCGTACATAATTCTGCAAATGCCGGTCGAAGTTTTCCGCCGCGGCGACCGGCTCGACGTTCTCCGGTTCCGGCGCGGCGACTTCCTCGGCGAAGGACGTATTCGGCGCGGCGACAAAGGCCGGCTCGCTTTTGGGCGCCGGCTCGACCGGGATCGTGCCCAGCAGCCGTTCGCGCGCTTCCGGCGATTCGATCTTGGTGAGCATCTTCATTTCGTTGCCGGCCAGCGCCACGACGATCAATTCGCCGGCGACGTCGACCACCGCGATGCGATGCTTCAGATCGATCATCGCGGTCTGCACCACGCGAATCAGCCCCTGCTTGCCGCCGCCGATGCGGGCCGGCAAACGGAACCGCTTGGCCAGACCGAACAGGATGAACACCAGCGCCAGCGTCACGCTCAGCGCGACGATCACCTTGACGATCGCGTCGGACCAATCGACGCCGCCCCCGCCGGCAAGCGGCGCGGCGGTCGCGGTCGGAGCCGCGTCCTCGGTTTTCGCCTCTTGCTTATCGGCGTTCGCTTCGGGATTGAGCAGCGCGGCCAGATCGATGCGCGCTTCTTCCGGAATCGGCGCGGGCAGTTGGCCCACGGCCGCTTCGCCCGGCGCGGCGACCGGCGTCGGTTTGTCGCCGACGTAAACTTCCAACCCCGACGCCGTTTCGGTGAACGACGGCGCCTTGGTTCCGTCGTAACCGGGCGTGAGGGTGATGATCATCTTCACGAACTGCTTGTTGATCTGGTGCACCGCCACCTGCTTGGCGCAGGCGTTGTCGAGTTTTTTGAAAATGCGCACCGGCGGGTGCACATAGGTGTTGTACAAATTGACGTGCACTTCGTCGCCCTTGCGATACACCTTCGCGCTGTCGTACCCGGCGCGGTTTTGCGCCTGCACGATGAAGGCGCAGGGTTGATCGGGCAACGCCGCGACGTTCTCGATGAAGTTCATGCTCTTGAGCATGACCGGCTCGGCGGCCCACACCGTCGCCGCCGCCAACAGGCCGGCCAACAGGAAAAGAATCGTCAAACGCCAGCGCATCCTTCGCCTCCCCCGCTACTTGAGCGACTCGATGCGTTCGGTTTTGCTGATAACGTCGGTCAGACGCACACCGAACTTTTCATTGACGATCACCGCCTCGCCGCGCGCCACCAACTTGTTGTTGACGAAGATTTCCAGCGGTTCGCCGGCCATCTTGGTCAACTCGACGATGCTGCCCGGGCCGAGGTTGAGCAGATCACCGATGGTCATTTTGTTGCGGCCCACTTCCACCGTGATCATCAAGGGGATATCGAGCACGAAATCCAACGCCCGCGGCGTCTGCACCTTGGGCGCCTGGCGGTCGAATTGCTGCAGTTCGACGTCTTTCGTTTTCGGCGGCGGCGGAGTCTTTGCGGCCGGCGCGGCCGGCGCTTCCTGCTCGGCCTGCAAATCGTCTTCGGACAGACCCCAGGCAGCGGGATCCATCGCGGGATCCTTTTGCTCTTCCTCTTTTTCTTTGACCTTCTTTTGCTCGCCGCTCTCTTCGCTCATCTCGGCCAGCAAATTGTCGATTTCATCTTGAGTGACGATGTTGTCATCATCCGACATAGGTCTTCCCCTTGTTTATTCGGATTTGAGGATCTTCGCGGCTTTGTATCCGCGCTCGACACCGGGAACCGCCGTGTACTTGAGCACGTCCTCCACCAAGATCTCCATGGGTTCGTCGCTGAATTTTTCCAGTTGCAGTACCTGTCCCTCTTCCAGACTGATCAACTCGCCGATGGTCAGTTGCGCCTGTCCGTAGCGCATGACCAATTCGATATCGGCCTCGCGCACCGCGCCTTCGAACACATTGCGCCACAGCTTGTCGTCGTACGACGAGCCTTCGCCCAGGAAACCGGACGACAACTTTTCCTTGATCGGCTCGATCATCGCGTAGGGCAACACGATCTGAATCAAGCCCGAGTTGCCTTCGACATCGACGCTGCTCTCGACGATCAGCACGATCTCGGTCGGGTGCGCGATGGACACGAACTGCGGGTTGATCTCGGTGCGTTGAAAACCGATGTTCACCGGCTCGACCGGATCCCACGCTTTTTGGAACTCCTGCAACGCCAGCAGGACGACCTTGCGCACGATGTTCAATTCGATCGACGTGAAGTCGCGTCCTTCCACGCGGAAGCGCACCTTGCCCGAACCGCCCAGATAGATGTTGACCAACACGAAGGTGAAGTTGCTTTCGATGATCATCGCGCCCATGCCGCGGAAGGGCTCCATCTTGAACAGGTTGATCGAGGTGGGCAGCGGCAGGCTGTTGAGAAATTCGCTGAATTTGATCAGGCGGATATCGCCGACTTCCACATCGACCACGCGGCGCAATTCGATCGAAAGCGCACTGCGAAAATCGCGGCAGAACTTTTCGTGAATCACTTCGAGCATCGGCATCTTGCCGCGGAAGATGCGATCCTGACTGGTCAGGTCGTAGGGACGGACCTCGACGGACGTCTGCATTTCGCTGACCGCCTGCTCGGCCGCGCCCGCGGCCTCCCGGTCCTCGATCGCGGACTCCAACTCCCCGGTGCTTACCGCACTAAGCAGGGCATCCACTTCGTCTTGGCTAAGTACCTGACCCATGGCCTCTCTCGTTTATGAAACGATGAAATCGGTGAACAGCACGTCATTGACCGCGTTGGTTTGGAAGATCTCGTTGAGCCGTTGCGTCAGTTCCTGTTTCAAGCGAAGTTTGCCCTTGCTGTTGCGAATCTGGATGTAGGTCTTGCTCGACAACAGGTTGATGATCGCGTCGCGGATGTTGTTCTTGACCAGCTCCACTTGCTCCACCAACTTCTCATCCGTCAATTCAATGACGATCGTCACTTTCAAAAAACGCGTTTGATCCGTGTCGGCCAGGTTGACCACGAATGGCTCAAGTGCCACTGCCGGCATGGCTTTTACGGGTTTTGCCGGCTTGATCGCCTGGTTCGGATCCGCGGCGTTGGGATCGATTTCCTCATCGCCGCCGCCACCGATAATACCCGTTGCAAATAGAATGCCGATCACCGCCCCGATCACGACCACGGCGCCGACAATGATGAAGATCATTTTTTTACTTGATTTCTTCTCCACTACCTGTCCGTTGGTTTCCTGTTCAGTCATGGGCGTTGCACTCCTGTACGTTTATGGTTTCTTCTTGTCGGGCTTCTTTTCCTCGGGCACGGACAGAATGACATCCACCCGACGATTTTTTTCGCGCCCTTCCGGCGTCTTGTTGGTCGCGATCGCACGGCGGTCCGCATAACCCGCGGCGGCGACATCCCCCGCCGGCATGCCGCATTCGTCCACCAAAAACCGCGCCACCCGCGCCCCGCGCGCCAGACTCAATTCCCAGTTGCTGGGGAATTGCAGCGTGTTGATCGGCACATTGTCCGTATGCCCCTCGACCAACACTTTCATTTTATTCTTTTCAATGGAATCGGCCAGGATGCCCAACACTTCCTTAAACTTGGGCAGCAGGTCCGCGCGACCGGAAGCGAAGGTGATGCTGGCCGGAAAACGCACGATCAATCGGTTGTCCTGAACGATGAACTCCATGCCCGGCATTTCCTCGGGCGGAGGCTCCTCATTGACGTCCTTGTTTTTGTCCTCTTCCTCCGAGGCTTCCTCCGGCGTTTGCTCCACCGGTTTCATCCCCGGAAAACCGCCCGTTTTCGACATGTCCGGCACCGCCACGAGATCGGAGCCCAGCTTGCCGGAACTGGCGAGGGTTTTGATAAACGTCTTGCGCAACAAGTTGTACGGAGACGCCTGGTCGCTGGCCAGCGACGGCGGACCGGTGATCGACTCGGTGCCCGCCATTTGCAGAAACGAATCGAAGGCTTCCTTCAGCTTTTTCGTATCGAGGCTGGACATGGTCAGCAACAACACGAAAAAGGTCAGCATCAGCGTGAGCAGATCCGAAAACGTGACCATCCACGCGTTGGGATCGCTTCCGCCGCCTTGTGCTTTTTTGCGCGCCATCGTTCGTGTGCCTTTTACAATCCGAGATCCTTGAACGGATCGGGGTTTTTCTTGTCGTCTTTCTTCTTGCCCTTTTCCTCTGCGGCCAGGCCTTTGAAGCGAATGACCACGCGCCGGTTCGCCGCCCGCCCCTCGGGCGTGGCATTGTCGGCGACCGGCTTGAATTCGCCGTGCCCTTCGCAACTGATTTCGTCGGGATCAATGTTGAGTTTTTCGATCAAATGCCGCGCCACGGCGCCGGCCCGCGCGGTGGACAGCTCCCAGTTGCTGGGAAAAATCGCCGTGCTGATCGGATTGCTGTCGGTGTGGCCCTCGACGACCGTGGGCGCCCGCGTATGCACGATCACGCCGGCGATCGTTTCCAGAATTTTATCCATGATGGGCTTGAGATGCGCCTGTCCCGAATCGAAGCAGATGTGATCGGAAAAGACGAGCAACACGTCGTCGCCGTCGATTTCGTACACCACTTGTTCGGTAACGCCCTCGTCCGACAGTTGCTTGTCGATGATCTTCTTGGCCAGTTTGCCCGGGCCGTCCGCCCGCAGCCCCAATTCCTCGCCGATGGTTATGATGTCGTCGCCGAACTGCACCAACGGGCCGGACCCGCTGCCGGAAAAAACCGAGGTCAAACTGCCCAGGGCTTTGCGGATTTTCTTGCTGTCGATGGTGGCCATGGAATTGAGCAAAATGAAGAAGGCCAGCAAAATCATGGAGAGAGAGGTGAACATTACCGTAAAGGCGTCACCTTTTGCCTCTTCTCCTTTGCTCTTCCTCGCCACCGGTCTTCCCCCGAATTAGTTGAAGCTGCTCTTGCGCATCTTCGGTTCGAGGAACGCATGCAGTTTCGCTTCCAGAATACGCGGATTGTCGCCCGCGGAGATCGACAAAATGCCTTCCAGCATCAGCTCTTTGGATACAACCTCTTCCTCGGAGCGCGTCCGCAGTTTACCGGCGATCGGCAAAAAGATGATGTTCGCCATAATCGCGCCGTAGAAGGTAGTCAGCAGCGCGACGGCCATGGCGGGGCCGATCGACGACGGATCGTCCATCGACTGGAGCATCTGCACCAGACCGATCAGGGTGCCGATCAGACCCATGGCCGGGGCGAACGTGCCCGCCGCCTGAAACAAATCGGCGCCGCCTTTGTGACGCGATTCGAGTTTTTCGATTTCCTTGTCCAGCAACGATTGAATGACCTGCGGCTCCAGGCCGTCGACGGCCATCTGAATGCCCTTGCGCAGGAACTGGTCGGATTCGCCTTCGCTGGCGCTTTCCAGGGCCAGAATGCCCTCTTTGCGGGCTTTGGTCGAATAATCGACCAAGCGGCCGGTCAAGCCGGAGTAATCGGTCGGGCTGGAGAAAAAGGCGTTGCGAATAACGCCGCCTATTTTCAGAATGTTGCTCAACGGCCAGTTGATGAACAAAATGCCGAAGGTGCCGCCGATAACGATCAATATGCTGGGAACATTGATGAAAGCGCCCGGGTTTCCACCGATGACCAGCGAGCCGATAACCAGACCGAAAGCCGCCAACAAGCCGATAACAGTTGCTATATCCACAGACAGCCCCTTTGTAGATCGATTGTCTGTTAATCCGTCCTTACCAGAGCAAGGCGTATGCCAACCGACAACCTGTCGATTTTACGATGGTTCCGCATCGGAAATCGGCGCCGGGAACCTGAAACTCCTTGTTTTCCTCCCAATTTTGAGACAATCGGCGGAAGTTCCGGTTCCTTCACTCCGCGATCCTCGCCCGGTTGTGCCGTGCACCTCGTCAAAAGCGGCGAGGTCTTGTCGAAATTTTGACACTCAGCGACTGATCGCTCAACCCTCTATCGGCAAAAATCGTCAACTTCTTGTCTAATTTCCGTATTCGACCAAACATTGCACAGATACACCCCGCTCCTCGCTACCGGAGCGGAATTATCTTAGGATAATCTTACATCGAGAATTTGGCATAAGTCAATAAATATAATTTCCAGACAATTCAAAGAATTATCGGGAAAGAATTAATACTTTTCTTTAATTAGTGTCGCTACCCATACGACGAGGAACCGGTTTTTATACAGTGTCGTCGTCGGTCGTATCGTCGTCGGTCGTGTCGTCGTCGGTCGTGTCATCGTCGGTCGTATCGTCATCGGTCGTATCGTCGTCGGACGTGTCGTCATCGGTCGTGTCGTCGTCGGACGTGTCATCGTCGGCGGCTTCATCCACCGTATAGGCGTCGGTCAGTTCCGCGTACTCGTCGTCGCTGTTGATGACCCGCACGGTGTACACGCCCGGCGTGATGCCCGCCGGCACGGTCGCATACAGCAGATCCGAGGTGATCCTCTCGACGTCATCGGCGAGGGTGTAACCGATCAACACGGTCATCGAATCGTCGAAGTTGGCGCCGGTAATGGCCACGTCGACGTCCACATCGGTCGAACCGTGATTGGGATTGATCCCGGTGATCTGCAATTGCGCCGAGCTGAGCACGGTGAAGCCTTCCACCAGCGTCGCGCTGCCGCCCGAGGAATTGGTCACCACCACGTCGAAGGTGCCCGGCGTCAGACCGGAAGGCACCGTCGCGTTGATCGTGGTCACGCTGGAGACGGTCACCGATTCCAGCGTCGTCGCGCCGATCGCCACCGTTGCGCCGTCGAGGAAATTGGCGCCGGTGATGGTCACCGCGGTCGTGTCGTTGTCCAGGCCGACGTTGGGGTCGATCGACAAAATGGAAATGTCGCCCGGATCGACCACGGTGAACGAGTCGGGCAACACCACCGATTCCAGCGCTTCGGTGAGATAGGTGATGTCGTACACGTTCGCCGGCGTGTCGGCCGGAATGACCGCGGTCAGCAGTTTATCCGAAACGATCTGGATGCTCGTGCAATCCACCGCGCCCAACAGAATGCGCGGCGAGCCGCGAAAATTCGTCCCCCGCAAGGCGATGTTGATTTCCTGGTCGTTCGCGCCGGAGGTCGGCTCGACGGACGTCAGCGACACCGACGCCCCGCTGCCCGACGGATAGCGCGTGAAATCGCGTCCGCATTGCACCAGCAACACCACGGCCAGCAACACCATGAACGAAACGATGACCATCCTGCGCATCGTCGCTCCCCCTATTCGAAGCGGCCCGAAAGACCCAGCAGGTACGCGTCGGGCGTTACCGCCGGCCAAACGGCCACTTGCATTTTATCATTGTTTTCGTTGCCCGCGGTGAACTGCCGCGAGGGATCGGTCAGCAGCAGATACGCGCCCGTGCCCAAACAGGCCGCGCCGACGCCGCCGAAAATCATCCACATGCGATCGTATTCCTCGGTATCGTTCTGGTACCGGTTCAGGTCCGCGGCGGAGTCCGCCTTTTGGTAATCCTTGTAGGCGTTCAGGCTCATGGTGAAGTAGTACCCGGCGGTCACCGCCGTAACCGTGCCGACCGACAACAGGCTGTAACCGGCGATGCGGCGGGTGGAAATGGTGGACACCTCGATCGGCCCGCCGGCCTTGTGGATTTCCCCGATGCGCTCAGCGGCCCCGATGATCGCCGATTGCGATAGGCGGCGGTTGGTGGGCGTGGTGACCGTGTCGCTGAAGGTCGGCGAACCGCCCTTGCCGATCATCTGCTCGCGCACCGACCACACGGTTTCCAGCGAGCTGATCTCGACGAGCTGGAATTCGACTTCCACCTCGCTCTGCGTCAGGTTGGATTGCACGTAGCGCACGATGCGGCCGAAGATCACGCCCTCGACCTTCAATTCGCGCCCGATGCGGATCGCCCCGGCGACGTTGCCGGTCTCCAGCCAGTTGCGCGGACTGTTGTACTGGTCGACCAAAATGTCGCGCACCACGTCGCCGCCGACCAGGCTGTACAAGCGCCGGTTGGCCATTTCGACCATGAACTGGTTGGTCAGATCCACGCTGATCGTCTCGCCGCTTTGCCCGAGCAGATAGTCGGGCACGACCACCGGCAACACGGCCACGCGCTGGATATGACGGCTGGCAAAATCGCTGGTGACGTAAGGATCGATCGGCACGCGGATCACCTGGTTGGAACAACCGGCCAGGCCGATCAACAGCACGAGCGCCAGGGCCGTCAGGCCCACGAGCCTCTTCATGATTGTTACCTACGCTTTAGGCGACCCGTCGGCCGCGTTAGTAAATGAATTCATTCCTGGCGTTTTCAAACACCATGATAAAGCGATCGTACAAATCCAAAGAGGCATCCGCTCCCAAATTCAACAAATGCGTCGCCGGCAGCATCGACAGGTCGATATCCTCCGGATGTTCGCCGCCGATGCCGGCCACGCGGCAGAACGTTTCGGCCAGGGCCACGATGGGCACATCGACCATGTTTTCCTCGATTTCATCCAGGCGGTCGATGTAGTGAATCGTGTTGGCCACCGTCGCCGGCAACGACCATTTGTCGATGGTCAGCTCGCCGACATCCTTGTGGAATTGCTTGAGAATGCTCAGCACCAGCAACCGCGAGGGCTTGAAGTCCGTCTCCATTTTGCGTTGGGCGTTTTCGATTACGGTGACGGTGATCATCTTGCCCAGGTTGTGCATCAGGCCGCACAGGAACGCTTCGTCTTTGTCCGCCTTGAGTTCCCCGGCGATCACGCGCGAGGCGAAGGCGACGCCGACCGACCGCTCCCAGAATTTCCTGGCCAGATTGCCGTACATCTTGCTCTTGAAGATCTTCGTTTGCAGGCTGATGGCCAGCATCATGTTCTTGATTTCGGTCTGTCCCAGTCGCACCAGGGCCTGGTTGATGTTCTTGATTTCCACCGTGCCGGCGTACACCGGGCTGTTGGAAATCTGGATGATCTTGGTCACGATCGTCTGGTCGGTCAAAATCACCTTGGCCAGATCCTGCATGTTGGTGTTCGTGTCGCCGGTGAGCCGGATGACCTTCAAGGCCACGTGCGGCAGCATCGGCAATTCGAACTTCTTGTCGAGGATCAAATTGACGATGCGCTCCCGGAAATTCTCCTCCTCCGGCGTCATGTCGAAATCCTCTTCCAGTTCGATCTCTTCGGGCGGCGGAGGCGGCGGCGCCAACTGCGGTTTCTCCTCGATCGGCGGCGGTGCGGGCGCTTGCGGAGCCTCTTTGGTTGTCAAAGAACCGGGGGCGGTTACGATAAACACCTTGTCGCAATGCGGACAACGAACCTTGAAGCGCAGCGCATCCTGGCTCATCGAACATCCTTTCCGGAAGCCGCCGGATCGCCGACCGTATCGTCCGCGCCCACCAATCCGGCGAAATGAGTAAGCAAACCGTGTGCCACGGCGTCCCGAAACACACCAACTCCCTGTTTTTACGCTATTTGCCTCCGTATTATGCCACGCTCACCCCCAGGCGCAATGGGACAAAAGATACATTTCGTCAAAAAATCGACAGGATCTTCTTGCCTTTTTGGTATCCTTTCTTGCTTGAATAAGTCATCAATGTTAAATCTTATGAACAATGGATCGGATGCAAATTATTAAAAAGTGGCTGCTCTTTCTGATTTGCGCGGCGGTGACGCTGACGGCGTCGACCGGCGCTTTCGCGTGGCAAATTCACCCGGATGAAACGTTTCTCACGCTGCACACCGATCATTTCCGCATCACCTATCCACAGGAACGGCGCTTCGAGGCGCTGAAAACGGCGGTGATCGCCGAAGAGGCTTTCGCCACGCTGACCAAACGCCTGAAATGGACGCCGGACACGCCCTTCGACATCGTCCTGCTCGACCGCACCGACGACGCCAACGGCTATTCGAGCATCGAACCGATGCAGTTGATGGTCCTGTACCTCGCCCCGCCGCATCCGGAAGATCGCCTGGACTATTACGACGATTACCTGCGCATGCTCATCACCCACGAAATGACGCACGCGGTGCACACCGACGCCAACCGGGCCATTCCCGCGGCGATCCGCACCGTCTTCGGGCGCGTGCAGAACCTCGGGCACGTGTATCCCTTCTTCATGATCGAGGGCATCGCCGTGCACGAGGAAACCGCGCTGGGTACGCGCGGACGCGGGCGCTCGCCGTTCTCGTGGATGATGCTGCGCATGGCCGCGCTTGACGACAACTGGCCGACGATCGACAAGATCGCCTCGCGCAACACCGATTGGCCGTCCGGCGGCGGTTCGTACATCTTCGGCGGCATGTTCCACGAGCACCTCGCCCAACGCTTCGGCGAAGAGGCGCTGGCCGATTACAACATCAAACACAGCGGCCAGATCTGGCCGTACCTGCACAACCACGATTCGCGGGTGATCTTCGGCTACCAACTGACCGACCTGTACGACGCCTGGACGATCAACCTCAAACGCGCCTTCGAGGCTCAACGCGACGAACTGGCCAAGGAGGGACTGACCGCGTCCATCCGGCTGACCGACGAGGGCTACGATCACAGCCAACCGACGTGGCTGGACGAACACACGCTGTTGTTCGCCGAGTCGATCGGCACGCGCAGTCCGCAAATCCGCCGCCTGGACATCCGCAACAAAGCGCGACGCAGCCGCACGGTGGTCAAAACGCGCGGCATTCGCGGCTACGCGGTCACCGCCGGCGGCGATATCGTCTACGCCAACAACGAACCGGCCAACCGCTGGCTGGGCTTCAATGACCTGTGGCGCTACCATCCCGGCGATTGGCGCGGCAAGCGCCTGACGCGTTTCGCGCGCGCCAACGAGGTGGCCGCGGCGCCCGGCAGCGAGGACGTCGTTTGCGTCACGCACGAGGGCGGACGCAGCCGGTTGAGTTACTACCACGCCGCCGACAATACGTTCACGCACCTGACCGACTTCGGCGACTTCGACGATTACGTGAATTTCGCGCGGCTGGCCGTGCATCCCGGCGGCAAATGGCTGGCCGTGTCGGTCTGGCACGACGACGGCAACCGCGACATTTTCGCCTTCGACCTGACGAGCAAAACGTTCCGCCGTCTCACCGCCGATCCCGAACGCGACATCGATCCGGCCTTCGATCCCACCGGCCGCTATTTGTATTTCACCTCGGGGCGCACGGGCATTTACAACATCTACGCGCTGGATCTGCAGACCGACAAGCTTTACCGCGTGACCAACGTTTTGGGCGGTGCGTTTCAAGCGGCGATCGACCCCAGCGGTACGCGCCTGGCGTACATCGATTACAACGGCGGCGGTTTCGACGTGTATTGGACGCCGCTGGATCCCGCGTCGTTCGTGCCCGTGGAGCGCGAGTCCATCGCCGCACCGGGGATCGTCATGGGGTCGATTTCGCGCCGACTGCACGATCTGGCGCGACAACTCGATCCGCCGACCGACGATTATTCGCCCTGGCGCACCATCTGGCCGCACTACTGGATGCCCGACCTGGGCTTCGGCAGCGATGAAATCTGGCTGGGGGCAAGCACCGGCGGTTCGGACGTGTTGGGCAACCACGGCTGGGCGGCGGGCGCGAATTACGCGGTGAACAAGCATTTCGTCAACGCCGGCGTCAGTTACGGCTACACGGCGCTGACGCCGAACTTCTATTTCGGCGTGGCGCACAGCGTGCACGGCCACGGCAAGATCATCGATGACGAGGACGGCGATCCGATGCGCTATTACGAGCGGCGCATCGGCGGTTCGCTGACCGTGAGCCTGCCGCTCACGCTGCGCAACGGCGCGTACATGGGCTACCTGGGCATCCAACGCATGGATTGGACGGACGTGCCGGAGGGCAACGACGATATCCCGTTCACCGGGTATTGGTCGGGCGTGCGCCTGGGTTGGAGCTACGACGACGTGCGCAGCTTCCTGCATTCGATCAGCGGCATCGAAGGCGCGCGCATGGGCGCACAGGTCATCTTTTTCGATCCGCTGTTGGGCAGCGCCATCCGGCAGCAGCTTCTCACCGCGAGCGCCACGCAGTTCGTCCCGCTGCCGTTGGACAACCATTCGCTGGCGTTGCGGGTCAACGGCGGCGCGGGCTTCGGCGACGTCTGGGGCCAGCGCAGCTTCCGCATCGGCACCTTCCAGTCGGGCGATCTGCTCGACGGCGGCACCTTCGGCGATCTGTTGTCGCTACGTGGTTATTCGATCGCCGCGCGGGGCGATCTGGCCGCCACCGGCAGCCTGGAATGGAATTTTCCGCTGGCCCGCGTCAATCGCGGCTTGTGGACCTGGCCGTTGTTTTTGCAGACGATCAACGCCGGTCCGTTTTACGACGTCGGCTTTGCCGTCAACCGCGACGAGCGGCTGACCGAGGACGAGCTGTACCCCTCCGCCGGCGTCGACTTCTCGCTGGACACCGTGCTGTCCTATTATTATTCTGTCCGCTTCAATGCCGGGTTCGGTTATGGGTTCCGCGATCGAGACGATTCGGGAGGTTTGCATTGGCGCATCACGCTTGGCGGTCTGTTGTAATTCGCCTGGTTTTGTTGCTGTTGCTCACGGCGTCGCTGACGGCGTGCGGCGATCCGGATTTGCCGCGGCTGGTCGACGACGATCAGGCGCTGCGCCTGCTGCAAATCGCCCGCGGGCCGTTGACCGGTTATTTTCATTTGCAGGCGCCGCAAGTGAAGGTCGCGGGCGCGATCGTCACCGCGCACATGGCCGACGGCAATAAATACTCCACCGGCGTTTTCGATAACGACGCGGCCAACGCCGTGCAACGCGCGGCCGAGGAAATGGCTTCCCGTTACGGCAAGCAGATCGGCGAACAATCTTGCAAGCTTTCGGTCTCCCTGCTGCGCGAACCCAAACGGATGTGGTCGACCGGCCTGCGCGAAAAAGGTCTGGGCTACGCGCGCGGACTGTACGCGGTGGTCGTGGCCGACGAAGGCAAAGGCTACGCCTTTTCCGACATCGCCATGCACGTGAACGGCCTGCCGCTCAAAAGCGTGGTGAAGGCGCTCAAGCGCAAGAAGGGCGTACGGATGCTCGGCAAGTCGCCCAAGGGCGGCGCATTCCTCGCCCCGACCGAGTCGTTCACCGAGGGCGAAAACAACACGGTCGTGCGCCTCTACCGCGCCTCGACGATCCTCCCGGACATCGACTCGGAGGCCATCCGCGAAGGCTGCAAACTCGGCGGCGATTACCTGTGCGCGCTGCTGCAAGACAACAACAAATTTTTGTACGAGGGCAACGTCGGCCGCGACAAGTACAACAAAAACTACAACCTGCTGCGCCACGCGGGCACCTGTTACTCGCTGTACCAACTGCACCTGGCCACCGGCGTCGATCGCTATCGCGACGTCTCCGACCGGGCGTGGATCTGGCTGCGCAAGCAACTGGAGTTCGAGCGCGACGGCGACACGATCTACGCCTACCCGGTGGAAAACAAAGTGATCAAACTCGGCGGCACGGGCCTGATGCTCATCGCCTTGTCCGAGCGACTGACGATCAGCCACAGCGAGGACGACCTGCGCCTGGGCAAGAACCTGGCCAATCACATCATGCGCAGCCTGCAGGAAGACGGCTCGTTCCTCAGTTACTGGCCGCACAAGGGCAAGAAGGCCAAACGGCGGCGCAGCATTTATTACCCGGGCGAGGCGATGCTCGGCCTGATGCGTTTCTACGCGCACAACCCCGATCCGCGCTACGTCGAGTGCGTCGCCAAGTCGGCGCAATACCTGATTCACGAACGCTGGCGGATCATCGGCCTGGAGCTGACCATTCCACCCGACGCGTGGTTGATGATCGCGCTGGACGAACTGCACCGTGTGCGCCCGCAGAAGGACTACGCCGACTATTGCCTGAAGCTGGCCGACAGCATGGTCAACGATCAGTTCGACAAGGACTGGGAAATTCTCTACCCCGATTATCGCGGCGGCTACTTCCCCTACCCGCCGGCGGTAACCCCGGCCGGCGCGCGCATGGAAGGGCTGACCTCGGCCTATCTGCTGGCCCAACGCGCCGGGCGCGACACGACGGCGATCAAGCGCACGATCGCGCTGGCCGCGCGGTTCCAGGTCGAGCGGATCATCCGACCCGAGTTCGCGCACCTGTATCCGAACGTCGAGCGCGGCCTGGGCGCCTTCCGTCACTCGCCGGTATCCAACCGCATCCGCATCGACTACAACCAGCACAACATTTCCGGCCTGCTGGTCGCCGCGCGGATTCTCGAAGAGCAATAAAACCGATTCACACGAAATGTGTCATTCCGACGGAGACATGCCACCGGCATGTCGATTGGAGGAATCCCTTTTCATTGAGCGGGATCTCTCCACTCCGCTTCCGCCTTCGCCATTCTACTTCGCTAAAGCTTCGTAGAATTTGGGCTTTGGCGGACAGGGACGCTCCGGTCGAGATGACAAAACAGACGTGTGCCGTGGATTTTCAACAATAAAAAAGGCTCCGACTTTCGCCGGAGCCCCTTTCGGTCCGTCAACAACGGGCGTTACGCGCCCTTGTATTTCTTGTAAATGGGATCGGCTTCCTGCAGCGTGCGGCGCATGACCTTGCCGACGATCGTCTTGGGCAGTTCGTCGATGAACTCGATGTAACGCGGCACCTTGTAATGGGTGAAGTTGTTCTTCGCCCACTCCATCAGTTCCTGCTCGGTGATCTTGCTCTTGAACGATTCGTTGATCACGCACCAGGCTTTGATGATCTCGCCGGAATCCGGATCGGGCAGACCGGCGACGGCCGCTTCGTTGACCGCCTCGTGCTGCATCATCATCGTTTCGATCTCGGTCGGGAACACGCTGTAGCCCTTGTACTTGATGAGCTGCTTCTTGCGGTCCTCGATGTTCACGCGGCCGTGCTCGTCCATCCGGCCGATGTCGCCGGTCAGCAGCCACTTCTTGCCGTCGGGCAGCGCAACGACCGTCTCGGCCGATTCCTCTTCGTTGTTCAGATAGCACATCATCACCTGCGGACCGGCCACGGCCAGTTCGCCTGCTTCGCCCTGCGGCAATTCTTTCGCCGGATCGACCGGATCGACGATCTTCCACTCGGTGCCCGGGAACGGCAGACCGATCGTGCCGATCTTGCGGTTGCCCCAGAACGGCCCGGCGGAAACGACCGGCGAGGATTCGGACAAGCCGTACCCTTCGACCAACCGCGCGCCGGTGACCTTCTCGAACGCTTCCTGCACCGGCCGGTGCAGCGGGCCCGCGCCGGACACGCACAGCACGATCTTGCCGGCCAGGTCGTAGTTGTTGACTTCCGGCCACTCGGCCAGACGCTTGAAGAGCACCTCAGCGCCCACGTACATGCTGCCCTGCGGCGGCGTGATGTTCATGATCGTCTCGACCAGTTCCTTGGTCGCCGGCGGCCGCGGGAAGAGCATCATCGTGCCGCCGAAGTTGACGCAGATGTTCATCACGCAAGTCATCGCAAAGCTGTGGAACAACGGCAGCACGCCGATGGCCATCGCGCCCGGCTCGGTTTTCCAGAGCCACAGGCGGCTTTGCGTCGCGTTGGACACGCAATTGAAATGCGACAACACCGCCGCCTTGGGCACGCCGGTGGTGCCGCCGGTCATGATGTACACGGCGATATCGTCGGCCGACAGATCGACCTGGGGCACGTTCGGTTCGGTCTTGAGCAGATCCATGAAATTCAACGAACCGGCCGGCGCGGGCGCGAAGGGGATCTTGCCCATTTTCTTGCCCAGCCAGCGTTTGAAGCCCGAGAGGGCCTTGAGGTCGGTGACGTTGGTGACGATGACGTGTTTGAGGTCGGTGTCGTTGACGATCGGCGCGACGGTCGGCTCGTAGAGCACGTCCAGCACGATGATCGCCTTGGCGCCGGTCAGTTTGAGCTGATGCTTGACCTCGCCGGGTTTGTAGGTCGGATTGACGCCGGTGAGGATCAATCCCAATTTCATGCAGGCGTAATAACCGATGACATACTGAAAACTGTTGGGCAACAGCAGCGCGAGCACGTCGCCCTTCTTCATGCCGAGCTTGGCCAGCGCCGTCGCCAGCCGATTCACCTTGTCGTCGAGTTCGGCAAACGTCATGTAACTGTCGAGGAACCAAATCGCATTGAGGGAGGGAAATTCCTTGGCGGATTTCTCCAGCATCTGACCGAGGGTCACTTTTTCAAAGACGTGATTCTTGGGCACTTCATCCGGCCAGCCAGCTTCTTTCGAGAACCACGGGCGTGATTCGTCCACATAATAGGGATTGTCAGTCATGGCACGCTCCTCTAGCGGCAAAAGGATAATTGAACTTCAGAAAAATGTGAGTATACGCCTAGATGAAAGTAAAAAAGACAATAGTGCACGAATCGGAGGTTCGTCAAGCGTCATTGAAAACGAACGATGCCGAAAACCTCAAGCGTATACAGAAGTTGCCGGATAACCTCGGCCGTTTGCCCGGTTTCCTCGATCAATTTGGCGATGGTCCGCGCGCCGTCGATGAGAATGAACGCGTCCAGGTGGTCATCTTCCCAGTTGAAGCGACCGGCGTAGGCCAGCAGTTCCTCGTTTTTGAGCACGCGGCGGTTCAACCGCGGGGCGAAGCGTTCGCGCAGGCGTTCGTCGGGCGCGTAGAGCCGGATGGCGTGATAAACGTGGTTGAAGATATCCAGCTCGGGACGGCGGATTTTTTCGAGGAACGACGTATCCTCGGTGAACGTGTATTTGCCGGCGGGCAATTGCAGAATGTGCATCAAGCGCGTGTCGACCTCCTTGATCAGATACTGCGCCAAATCGGCTTTGCCGATCGCTTGGTTGTCGACCAGCACCTTGCCGAGCATGGCCTTGGTCGTGCGCGCCTTGAGTTCCGCCTCGGCCAGTTGTTCGGCGGTCACCTTCCCGTCGTCGAGCAGCAAATGCGCGAAGCCCTCCTCGCGCACGGCCGATTGCACGAAGATCGGCAACCCCTCTTTGATGTACATCGTGCGCACGATGCCGTAGGAGTCGATCGCCAGACGGCCGGTGCTTTGCTGCTGGAACAGCCAACCGATCACCTGCTCGACGGGCGTGCGCTCCAGGTCGCCCTCGTCGTCGACGGCCAGGCCCACGTCGGGCTGCACGTCGGTTTCGGTGACCACCGGCTCGGGCGGCGGCATGTCCGGCGGTTCGGGGCGCTCGATACCCAGCAGCCTGCAAATGCGCCGCGCGAGGTCCATCAGATCCAGCGGTTTGATCAGGTAATCGTCCGCGCCGTATTTGACCTTGCCTTCCTGTTGCAGGTTGCGGCTTTTGTACAACGCGCTCATCAGGATCACCGGCACCGGACGCGGACCGGTCTTGATCGTCTGGCACAACTGAAAACCGTTGGTGCGCGGCAGCAGCACGTCGGCCAGGACGAAATCGGGGCTCTTTTTGTTGAACAGGTCGAGCCCTTCCTTGCCGTCGTCCGCACTGATAACGGTAAATCCATAAGCGCTGAGAAACTCGGTGATGATCTCGCGCACATCCTGATTGTCTTCCACCACCAACACCGTGGGACTGGCGCTCATCTTTCCCCCAAACCTACGCCTACTCGTTTATTTGCTTGATCCGCACGACCACGCGGTTGCGGCCCGATTGCTTGGCTTCGTACAACGCTTCATCGGCAATGCGTAGCAGTTCATTGCCGTTTTCCACCGAGCCCGGCAGCGCCTGACAAACACCGGCGGAAATGCGGATATCGGCCCGGTGGCCGTCGTTTTCGAATTCGGCTTGCTCCACGCCCTGGCGAATGCGCTCGGCGAGCATCGCCGCGCCGTCGGTCTCGGTGACCAGTACGACGAACTCCTCGCCGCCGTAGCGCGCCACCAGATCGCCCGCCCGGGCGATGGAACTCATCAGCTTGCCCAGTTTGACCAGCACGAAATCGCCGAACAAATGCCCGTGCCGGTCGTTGACCTGTTTGAAGTGATCGACATCGAGCATGATCACCGCCAGCGGCCGCTGATGGCGCATGGCGCGGGCCGTTTCGCCCTCCAGCCGCTCGATGAAATGCCGGTGATTGTAAATGCCGGTCAGCCCGTCGGTCACCGACATTTCGGCAAGATTCGCGTTGGCTTCGCGCAGTTGGTCCTGCAGCGTTTTGATGCGCAGCAGGCTTTTGACGCGCGCGGAAAGTTCCTCGATATCGAAGGGTTTGGTGATGTAATCGTCGGCCCCGGCGGCGAATCCCTCGAGCTTGGAGCGCGTATCGTCGCGTACCGTGACCAGCACGATGGGAATGAAATCGGTGCCCTCGTTCGCCTTGAGCCGACGGCAGACTTCGAAGCCGCTCATGCCGGGCAGCATGACGTCCAGCAGGATCAGATCGACGTCTTCGCGTTCGACGCTCAGCAGCGCTTCCTGCCCGTCGTAGGCCGGAATGATTTCGTAATCCAGGCCGGACAAATACTGCGTCAGCAGGTCCACATTGTCGGGATTGTCGTCGACGACCAGAATCTTGTGTACTTTTGCCTCAGCTCTCACTATTCACCCAACACCTTACTTACGGTTTTTTCCAGTTCCGAAAAATCGATCGGCTTGCTCAGATACGCGTCGCAACCCGCTTCCAGCGCCCGCTCCTCGTCGCCGACCATCGCGTGGGCGGTGATGGCGATCACCGGAATATCGCGCAGGCGCGCATCGGCCTTCATCGCCGCGGCGGTCTGCCAGCCGTCGAGCACGGGCAGCGACAGATCGAGCAGAATCAGATCGGGGCGGATGCGTTCGGCCATTTCCAACCCCTGGCGACCGTCTTCGGCTTCGTAGATTTCGAAGCGATCCTCGAAATACTGCACCAGCAACTCGCGATTGTCTTCCACGTCTTCGATCACCAGGATCTTGCGCATCATCGCTTTTCTCCCTCTCCGTCCTCGGATCCGCCGGACGTGCGGATAGACCCCGCCTCCTTTGCCGCACCTTTGAAGCCGGGCAATTCGTGTCCGGTCTCCTCCCGCACCAGCGGGGTAGCCGACTCATGACGCACCGGAATCACAATGGTAAACGTGGAACCAAATCCCGGTTCGCTCTTCACGGTAATATCACCACCCAGCAACTTTACCAACTTCTTGGAAATAGCCAAGCCTAAACCGCTGCCGCCGTAGCGCCGGGTCGGCGATCCGTCCACCTGCCGGAATTCGGAGAAGATCGTCTCCAGATCCTTGTCCTCCAGGCCGATGCCCGAGTCCTCCACCCAGATGCGCACCCAGCCGCCTTTGCTTTCGTGCGCCAGCTGGCCCAACCCGCTGTCCTCGGAGCGCACGAAACCGACGCGGATGTACCCCTTCTCGGTGAACTTCACCGCGTTGCCCAGCAAATTGAGCAGGATCTGTTGCAGCTTCTGCATATCCTGGAACAGCTTCAGATCGTCGGGCGGAACGTCGACGGTCGTTTCCAGGCGGCGTTCCTCGGCCAGCGGCGCGATGGTCGACACGCAGTTTTCGATCATCGCGCGCAGGGAAAAATGATCGACCGTCACGTCCATTCCGCCGGCCTCGATTTTGGACAGGTCGAGAATCGAGTTGAGCAACTTGAGCAGATGCAGCGCGTTTTTGCGCACCTTCGCCAGGTTCTGCTGATGCAGCTCGGGCAGCTTGTCGCCGGCGCGTTGCAGCACCAGCGAGGTGAAGCCGATGATCGAGTTCATCGGCGTGCGCAGCTCGTGGCTCATGTTGGCCAGAAATTCGCTCTTGAGGCGGTTGGCCTCCTCGAGCTTGAGGTTGGTCGTCTGCAACCGCTCGTCGCGCTCGCGCAGGGCGTCGAGCATCTGGTTGAAGGCGTTGGCCAGAATGCCGATTTCGTCGACGCTGTCCACGGTCATCTCGATGTCGATGTTGCCCGCGGCGATCTGCTGCGCGCCCTCGACCAGCTTGAGGATCGGCTCGGAAAAACGCCGGGCGATGAAGTACACGATGATCACGATTAAAAACGCCGCGCCCAGCGTCATGAACAGATAGACGTCGCGCATGAACTTCGACTGCACGTAGATCACGTCGTTGGGCACTTCGACGCACACCAGCCAGGGCAACGAGATGCGTTGGTCGCGCAAACGCACGTGGGCGTAACCGATCGTCTTGAGCACCGGCCAGTTGTATTCGAAGGTGCCGGCGTGGGCCTTTTCCACCTGGCTGGCCAGATCGATTTCATAAATGTACTGCTCGCCGTACAAATTGACGTCGCGATGGCCGATGAGCTTGTGCGTGTCGTACTCGATCATGAACACCATGGCGGCGTAAAGGTCGGTCAACGAAGCCTGGACGACATCGAGCATATCCTGCATGTACGCCCAATTGAGGTAGGCGATCAGATAGCCCTGAACGCGTCCGTCCGCGTTTTTGACCGGCACCGAGATGTTCTGTGTTTCCCCTTTGGTGCCGTAGAATTGTTGAATTTCCGGGCTGTGCAAAAAGCCGGACAGGTAAATGCCCTTCTCGGCCGCCTTGGCGAACCAGGGACCGTCCGACAACGTGGTGCCGATCAGCTTTTCCAGCGGCAGTTTGCGGCCCGCATGCGACCGTTGATTGACCGCAACGACACGCCGGCGCGCGTCGACGAGCACCAGCAGATCGTACATCGGGTAGGCGGCGATGAGGCTGTCGAACAGTTCGTTGGTCGGCGTGGCGTGGCCGGTGCGTAACGATCGGCCGGTTTGCGGCAGCAACGACCAGGCATTGACCTCCACCATGCGCTGGTAGAGTTCGCTTTCGATTTTGTAGGCGCTGTCCACGGCCACCATGCGCAGCATGCCGCGGTTGTCGTTGCGGATGACCTCGTTGACCTGGTAATAAGCCAGAAAACTGAGCGCCACCATAGGCAACAGACTGATCGCCAGAAAGTAGACGATCATTTTAATGTAAATCGAAAGTGTTTTCATCGGCCGCCCGTTTTATGCGCCTTCAATGTCAGGCAGACATTGTACACAGCGACGGCGAATGCGCAAATCGTCCGGCCGCTCTCGGTTGACAACCCGGGCGAAAGAACCAATAGTGTCAGCACTTCGCCACGCGGGATCCGCTTTGCTCCCTAGCGATTCCGGTAATCCTTCAACCGCACCGTCGCGGGAGGATATGAGAGAATGTTCGTTGCGCGCAAACTCGCCAAACTGCGCAAAGAAGCCGCCAAGCAGCTCCGGCGCGCCGAAAAGGAATTGAGTCGGCATCCGCAGGCCATGGAGCGGGGGAAGCTGGAAGAGCACCTGGCGCACCTGCGCGAAGCGATGGCCGGCGACGATTTCGATAAAATTCTCAAGCATACGCGCGCGGTCAAACACAACGTCGATCAGCACGTGCCCATCTGGCGGCACAGCGTGGTGCTCGAATACACCGAGGCCATTCTCGTCGCGCTGGTGCTGGCGATGTTCATCCGCACTTTCATCGTGCAGGCGTTCAAAATTCCCTCGGGCAGCATGATCCCCACGCTGTACGTCGGCGACCACATCCTGGTCAACAAGTTCGTCTTCGGCCTGCCGATCCCCTTCTCCGACAAGAAAATCGACATCTTCGGCAAACCGCAACGCGGCGACGTGATCGTCTTCAAGTTTCCGAAGGACACGTCCAAGGATTACATCAAGCGGGTGATCGGCCTGCCCGGCGACACGATCGAGGCGCGCGGCAACGAACTGTTCATCAACGGCGAGCCGGTGCCCAAGGAAAAGGCGGGGCTGTACCGTTATGAGGATCCGGCGCGCTTCAACCAGACCAGCGAACTGTTCATCGAGGACATCGGCGGCAACAAGCACCAGGTGCTTTACGACAAAGACACGCTGCGCTTCGGCGACACCGCCAAGAAGGTGCCGCCCGGCCATTACTTCTGCATGGGCGACAACCGCGATCATTCCAACGACAGCCGCTACTGGGGCTTTGTGCCCTTCGAGCTGATCAAGGGCAAGGCGATGGTCATCTACTTCTCCTGGCCGCCGGGACAGCTCACCCGGATCGGCTCGCTGGTGCGATGACCGCCCGCCGGCGCGAGATCGCCTGGCCGCTTTTTTTCCTGTTCGCGTTTCTGCTGACCCTGCCGCTGTTGGGCTGGACGCTCGCCGACGGGCCGATCGTCGACGACAATCCGCTGCTGTTCGCCGCGCAACTCGACTCGACCGCCAAGCTGAAATTCCTGCTCATGCCCGACGTCGGCGTCTACTGGCGGCCGCTGGGCAAACTGACCGTCGTGCCGGCGGCGACGCTCTTCGGCTACGCGACGTGGCCGCACCGGCTGACGATCCTGCTGCTGCACGCGCTGGCCACGACCCTGCTGTTCGCGCTCGCGCGGCGGCTGATCAACCAACGCGCGGCGCTGCTGACCGCGCTGCTTTTCTTTGTGCACCCGGCGCACGCGGGCACGCTGCATTGGCTCAGCGCGCGCTTCGATCTGGTCGCCACGGTGTTTGTGCTCGGCGGCGCGTTGAGCTTCGCGCGCTATGTGCGGGAAGGACGCGGCCGGTCGCTCGTCTGGGCGACGCTCTGGACGCTCGCGGCCTGTCTGAGCAAGGAGATCGCCTTCGTCGCGCCGCCGCTCTACGCGACCCTGATATTTTTTTCCGCGCAACGTCCGCCGCTGAAACGAACGATCGTCGGCCTGCTGGCCACCGGCTCGCCGGTCGCCGCCGTGCTCGTCGCGCGAATGATGCTCCTGGGCGGCCTGGGCGGCCCCGCGCGCCTGCACGATCCGCTGCCCGGCGTGATTGTGGGCAACCTGTTTCGCCACGTGCCGCGCACGTTGTTCGCGCCGCTCAACCGCGCCGCCCTGCCCGCCGGTTGGGCCGACGCGCTGCAAGTGCCGCTGCTGATCGCCGCCGGCGTGTTTTTGTTCTACCTGTTTTTGCGTCGCGGCCGCCTCGATGCCTGGCGGGGCGTCGTCTTCGGCGTGCTGGCCGCGCTGCCGATGGCCCCGTTTCTCTACCTCGGCCCGCACCTGAACGCCGGCTACATGCTCTACCTGCCCTCGGTGGGCTTCGCCTGGTGGCTCGGCGAATCGACCTTCGGCGAAGGACACACACCGGTCACGCCGCTTTGGCGGCGGTTGAAATTCGCGGCCGTCGGCGTTTTCCTGGCCCTGGGCGCGCCGCTGTTGCTCGTCAACCTCGCCGCGCATCACGGCGCCTCGCAAACGGTGGAAAAAATCGTCCGCGCCGCCACGCGCGACATCGACCCCGCCCGCGCGCACACGATTCTCTTCGAAGACCTGCCCACGCAGGCGCGCGGCATTCGTTTGTATTACGACCACGTCGATCAACTCTTCCTGCCGCAACGCGCCTTCGCCGATAAACGTCTGCTGCTGGTCGGCGACAACTTCTGGCGCACCGAGGGAGAAAATCTGCCGTGGCGCGATGCGACCTGGCGCGCGGGCGTGCGCGTGGCGCGTTGGCAGCCGTCCGCCGCGCTGAGCGACGCGACCGACCTCACGCGCGGTGCGTGGGAGCAACGTTCGTCACTGACCGACGATCCGACCGCGCTTGCGTTTTCCGGCCGCGTGCCGCCGCACGTACAAAGCGTATCCGGCGGTTTGCAATGGACGGACGGTCCGATCGACGCGGAGCTGATCGCGCCCGCTGAGCCGCCCAACACGCCGCGTTTGCGTTTCCGGCTGACGACCGAGGATCCGGCCGCGTTCAAGGAAGCCGCGCTGGTTTGGCGCGACGACGAGGGGCGCGAGCACCGCGCCATGTTCGACGTGCTCGACGACGACCGCCCGCACGACTACGCGCTGCCGTTGGCGGTCGATCCGCGCTGGGCGCGCACGAACGCGCCGACGGCCTTGCGCCTGCATCTGCCCTTCCGCCGAGGAAAAATCGTCTTTACGGAATAATCTCGCGGTGCAGCTTGTACGAGCCGATCCAGTTCTGCAGGCTCATGTGCGGCGTCTCGTTTTCATAGCGAATCTGAATGTACGGCCGCAGGTGCGACTTGCCGAGGTTGGCCACGTCGAGGCTGACGATGTTCGACCACGAACCGGTGTTGTAATACTCGCCGTGCTCGCCCACCTTGCGGTAATCGATCTTGTGGCTGTGGCTGAACACGACCGAGCGGTAGCGCGTTTTCGACAGAATGTCCGACGCGGTTTTGAACAGCGGCTTGTGGTTCATCGCGTTGGCGATGCGCTGCGGCGACAGGCGGAACTCCCGCCGCCGGTAACGGTCGCGCGAAAGGCGGTTGCCCATCCAGAACCGGAAAATCCCGCCGGCCAGCCGCCAGAAAAAGCGGTTGTCGTTCCAGAACGCCCAGCGCAGGTAGTAGCGGAACGGCATCACCTTGTCGATGTAATGCCGGTGCAGCTTCATCGGATTGAGAAACTGAATGATGAACAGACTGCCCCACGGCAGTTTGAGCATGGGCACGCCGTCGTTGTCGCGCCGCGTGAAGTTGTTCATGTCGAAGCTGTGGATGAACTCGTACTGATGCCCGTGGGTGACGAAGATGTCGTCGATCACGTACGCCTGCTCGAAGCGGATCGGCTTGTCGAGCCGGCGGTGGATTTCCTCCTGCACGCGGGGGAACAGCAGCGCGGCGTCGTGGTTGCCCACGATCAGGATCAACCGGTTTTTCGCCTGCGCGCAAAAAGCCTTGAGCGCGTCGAACACCGCCGCGTGGCCTTCGATAATGCGCCGCATCTGCCGCACGGCCACTTCTTCGGTGATGCGCTCGTGCGGGCCGTCTTCCACGTCCAGCAGTAGGTTGAAAAAATCGCCGTTGACCACCAGTTCGACCTGATGGTCGGCGTAGACCGGTCCGCCGTGATGTTCGATGAACTCGATGAGGATGTCGTCGTCGAAGAAATCTTCCAACAGGTTGCGACTGCCGTCGGCCATGTGCGCCCCGGCGCTCAGATGCAGATCGCTGATAATGAGCTTCAGTTTCTTCATGCTAACGCCGCGCGATCACCTCTTTGCCCATGTAAGGAACGAGCTTGGCCGGCACGCGCACCGTGCCGTCGGCCTGCTGATGGTTTTCCAGCACGGCGATGATCGCCCGGCTGACCGCGACCGCCGTGCCGTTGAGCGTGTGCACGAACACCGGTTTACCGCCGCCGATCTTGGTGCGGATGTTCAAGCGCCGCGCCTGATAATCGGTGCAGTTGCTGGTCGAGGTCACCTCGCCGTACTCGCCGCATTCGCCGCGCCCGGGCATCCAGGCTTCGATGTCGAACTTGCGATAGGCCGGCGCGCCCAGATCGCCGGTGCAGATATCCACCACGCGGTAGGGCACTTCGAAGTCGCTGAACAGCCGCTCCTCGACGGCGAGCATCTTGTCGTGGATCGCCGCGGACTGCTCGGGCGTCGTGTAGGCGAACATCTCGACCTTGGTGAACTGATGCACGCGGTACAACCCGCGGCTGGTGCGACCGTAGGCGCCCGCTTCGGTGCGGAAGCAGTGACTGACGCCGCCCAGCAGCATCGGCAGTTCCTTCTCGTCGATCATCTCGTTGGCCAGCATGCCGCCCAGCGTGATTTCCGCCGTGGCGATCAGCGCGAGATCCTGGTTGGCGATCGAGTAGATCTGCGTTTCCTCGCCGCGCGGATTGAAGCCGATGCCCTCTAAAATCGCCGGGCGCGCCAGATCGGGCGTGATGTGCGGCACGAAACCCTCGCCCATCAGCACTTCCAGCGCGTAGCGCACCATGGCCATTTCCAGCAGCACCGCGTCACCCTTGAGGAAATAGAAATTCGCGCCGGCAACCTTGGTGCCCTTTTCGAAGTCGATGATGTCCAGGGCCTGGCCGAGCTCGACGTGATCCTTCGGCGTGAAATCGAACTGGCGCGGCTCGCCCACCCGGCGCAGTTCGCGGTTTTCTTCCTCGGTCTTGCCGATCGGCGAATCCGGATGCGTCATGTTGGGGATCGTGCGCAGCACGTCGTTGAGCGCGCTTTCCACGTCCTTGGTCGCCGCTTCGGCCGCGGCGATGCGCCCCTTGAGCTCGCGCCCCTCGGCGATCAGTTCCTGCCGCTGGTCGGGCTCCATCTTGCCCTTCATCGAGTTGGCGATTTCATTGGCGCGGCGGCGCAGATCGTCGGCCTCGGTGACCTTCGCGCGGCGCGTTTCGGCCAACTCCCGCAGGTCGCTCAAATCGATGGCGACGTTGCGGTCGGCGGCGTTTTTGGCTACTTCGTCCAGGTTCTGCAACACGAAATTAAGATCCAACATGAGCCGATTCCTTTATCGTCTGATATGCGCCAAGCACTCTAACAGGCTTGGCCCGATGGGGGCAAGATCGGATTATTTCATTTGTCGGCGCCCCGGCGGCGCAGGCGGTCGAGGCGATGGCGCAAGGCGGCGCGTGTTTCCGGCTCGTCGTGGCGCGGATCGTCAAGCAACCGCTCGACCAGCGCGGCGGCGCGCGCATGATCCTTCGCCCGGTGCTCGCAAAACTTGGCCAGTTCGACGCCCGCGAACAAATCGCCCGCGTCGGCGGCCAGCAGCGCCTCCCACAGTTGCACGGCCTCGTCCCAACGCTCGGCGCGCTTGTGGACGAGCGAGAGCAAACGGCGGGCGTGCCCGGCCACGTGCGCGTTCTCGCCGGCGGCCAGGGCCTCGAGCAGACACCGTGCCTGTTCGGCGTCGCCGCGCTCGACATGCAAGCGCGCGGCGGCCAGCACGTCGGCCGGTTCCGCGTCCTGCGCCTGCGCGCCCTCGGCCAGCAGCCGCGTCATGTGCAGCGCGAGCATCGCCATGGATATCACGTCCAGCCGGTTGTGCTCGAGGATGTCGGCGACCAGCCGCGCGTCGCGATAGCGCAGCCAGTCGAAGTAGCGTTGCGGAATCTCGCTGCCGGGGATGTCGCCCTCGCGGCGCAGACCCAGCGTCTGTTCTTCGAGCGTGACCAGCCGCGCGTTTTCCAGTCGATGACCCAGCAGCCGCCGCGCCGGATGCAGCAGGTCCAGATGCGGCAGCGCGCTGAGCGGATCGTCCATCCGGTTCATCGTGAAGCGCGCGGCCAGCAGGCCCACGTCGAAGGTTTTGCCGTTGAAGGTGACCAGCCATTTCTTCGCGCGGGCGAGTTCGGCCAGGTGCGCGAGCATCGCGGGTTCCTCGGTGAAATCACGCGCGAACAGGCGTTGCGTGACGAAGCCCGTTTCGTCGTACCACCCCACGCCGACCAGAAACGCCAACGTGCCCGTACCGCCGGCCAGGCCGGTCGTTTCGGTGTCCAGGTACAGCGCGTCGCCGTGGGCCAACGCGGCCAGGCGCGGATCGCCGGCGAGCACCGCCGCCGCGTCCATGTTCAACGCGGCCAGTTCGCGAACGCGGTTGCGGCCGTAAAACGCGCCCTGCTCGACGCAATCGTGGGCGACGAAAAATTTGCCGAAACGGTTGACGATCTCCTCGCCGCGCGCCACGGCCATCAGCTCGATCGGCTGGCGGCGCGGTTCGGATGACGGCGGGGTCGTTTGGCCGGGACGGCGCTCGAGGATCGATTCGATGCGGCGGCGCAGATCGTCGAGTTGCGCGCGCTTTTGGTCCTCGGCGGACGCTTGCGGTTTGGTCTCGCCGGTCAGGCGTTTGAGTCGGTCGGTTACGCTCACCTTCAACCCGCAATCAGATCGATCATCGCGGCGGCGACTTCTTTGGCCTTGGCGCCGACCTCCAGCGTCGGCCCGACGCAACTGGGACAGCCGTGTTGGCACGGGCAGGCGCGGATCAAATCGCGCGCGCGGGCCAGCAACGTATCGTGCATCGTGAACAGCAGATCGGAAAAGCCGATGCCGCCCGGGTAGGCGTCGAAGATGAACAGCGTCGGGTCGAAGGCGTCGACCTTGACCGTCTCGCTTTCCTCGGCATTGCCCGAGACGATCTTGCGGCCGCCGATGCCGTGATGCACGAACCATTCGCCGCTCTTGTCGCCCAGGGCGCGATCGACGTCGCGCTGGTCGGCCATGAGCAGCATCGCCGCCAAGTGATGCAGAATATACCCCAGGCCGCTGAGGCCGTCGATGATCTCGGCCTGCGTGTAGGGCAGCGTTTCGAGCCGATCCTTGGGCACGGTGAACCAGTAGCTGGTGGTGTGCATGTCCTTTTCCGGCAGGTTCACCTCGCCGAAGCCGATGTTCTCGACCGTGTAGAATTTGATCTTTTTGTAGCCGACGACCTTGCGCACGACCTGCACCTCGCCGTGCTCGACGATGATTTTGCCGGTGCGGCGCTCGGCGAAATTGTCGATGACGCGCACATTCGTATAGGTCATCGCGTCGGTGTAGTAATCGACGTCGACCTTGCGCACGTAGGCCTTCTGGCGTTCGAGGTCGAGCTTGTCGACGTGGTACTGCTGCGATTCGACCATGTAGATCGCGTCGTCGTGCACGGTGGTGAAGGCGCTGTCCCAGTCGACCTCGGCGATGACCTTGTGGTCGCCCGCGTCGGTCGTGTCGACGACCACGATGTTCTCGGGGTTGATCGTGCGCAGGCTGACCTCGTCGGCCGGGTAGCTTTCCGCCGCCCAATGCCAACGATCCTCGACCCGGTGCAGCACGCCTTTTTCCTCGAGGTAGTTGAGCAGCTCGACGAGATCCTCGCCGCCGAATTTTTCGCCTTTCTCGAAAGGAAGCTCGAAGGCCGCGCTTTTGATGTGGTGCAGCAGGATCAGCAGGTTGTCCGGATTGACGCGGCAGTGCTCGGGCGAGCGCGAGAAAAAGTACTCCGGGTTTTCAACCAGGAACTGGTCCATCGGATTGCTGCGCGCGACGAGCATCGCCAGGCTGTGCCCGCTGCGCCGCCCCGCGCGTCCGGCCTGCTGCCACGTGCTGGCGATCGACCCCGGATAGCCGACCATGATGCACGCCGACAGGTCGCCGATGTCGATGCCCAACTCCAGCGCGTTGGTCGAAACCACGCCCATCACCTCGCGCTCGCGCAGGCCGCGTTCGATCTGCCGCCGCAGCTTGGGCAGGTAGCCGCCGCGATAGCCGGTCACGTATTGCGTGTCGACCGGCTTGCCTTTGCGGAAGCGATCCTTAAGATATTTTGTTAGAATTTCGACGTTCAGTCGGCTGGTGGTGAACACGATGGTCTGAATCTGGTTGGCGATCAGATCGCTGGCCAGGTGCCGCGCGGGCGTCATCGCCGACTGGCGGATGCCCAGCTCGCGGTTGACGATCGGCGGGTTGTAGAGGATGAACGTTTTCTTCGCCGTCGGCGCGCCGCTTTTGTCGATCAGCTCCACCGGTCGCTCCAGCAGGCGCTCGGCGTGCTCCCGCGGATTGGCCACCGTCGCCGAGCAGCAGACGAACACCGGATCGGCGTTGTAGAAGCGGCACACGCGCACCAGGCGGCGCAGCACGTTGGTCAGGTGCGAGCCGAACACGCCGCGGTAGACGTGCAGTTCGTCGATCACCACGAAACGCAGGTTGGCGAACAGCTTCTGCCACTTGGTGTGGTGCGGCAAAATGCCCGCGTGCAGCATGTCCGGATTGGTCACCACCACGTGGCCCTGCTTGCGGATTGCCTGCCGCGCGTCCTGCGGGGTGTCGCCGTCGTAGGTAAAGGTTTTCACATCCGCGCCCAGGTCGCCGATCAGGCCGTGCACCTCGTGCATCTGATCCTGCGCCAGCGCCTTGGTGGGAAACATGTACAGCGCGCGCGTGTCGGGCTCCTCCAGAATGCGCTGGAGCACCGGCAGGTTGTAGCACAGCGTTTTGCCGCTGGCGGTGGGCGTCATGAGCACCACATCGCGACCGGCGCGCACCGCGTCGACCGCCCGCGCCTGGTGGCTGTAGAGTTGCGTGATGCCCCGCGCGCTCAGCACGCGTTGCAGTTCCGGGCGAAGCCATGCGGGGAACGGCGCGAACTCGCCGGGCGCGGCGGGAATTTTTTTCAGCGCGCGCACGTTTTCCATGAAGCGATTGTCGTTTTGCAAACGCGTCAGTTTCTCGTCGAGCGTCAGTTTGGCCATGTGAAAATCCGGGTTCGGGTTGCGGCGATCGCGACGGTCGCCGGGTTCGTCAGGCGGCGATCGGCAGTTCGACGGTGAAGATCGTCAGCACGCCGGGTTCGGAGCGAATGGAGATTTTCCCGCCGTGTTCGTCGACGATCGTCTGGGCGGTGAACAAGCCCAGGCCGGCCGCGTTGCGTTCCTTTTGCGTCGAGAAAAACGGCTCGAACACGCGCTCCAGATTTTCCGGCGCGATGCCGACGCCGTCGTCCTCGAATTCCAGCACCATCATTTCCTTCTTGCGCGTCGAGCGGACGGTGACGTGTCCGCCCGGCGATTTGCACGCGTTGAAAGAATTGGTCAGCAGGTTGATCACCAGTTGTTCAAGCTGGCTTTGCACGCCCTGCACCTTGGGCGCGTCCTTTTCCAGGTAGGCGTTGACGATCACGCCCAGGCGCTTGCGCTCGGGCTCGAGCAACGACAGGCAGCGGTGCACCACATCGGCAATGTCCACGCCGCTGTAAATTTTCTCGGTCGGCTGCCGCGTGAGCAGCCGCAGGTTTTCCATCAGCTTGCCGAGCATCTGCGCGTTGCCCAGGATGCGCTGCATGATCTCGCGGATGCGCTCGGGACGGCTGTCGGGTTTGATGATGTACATTTCCGCTTCGGTCAGAATCGACGTTATCGGATCGGTCATGTCGTTGATGATGCCCGCGGTCAGCTTGCCGGCGCGAGCGGCGCGTTCGGCGAGCATCAGGCGCTGCATCGACGCGCGCTCGGAATCACCGGTGGCGCGCACGCGGTCGGTCAGCGACTCGAGGTCGTAAAACGAGCGCGTCAGTTCGCGATTGGCGGCCAGCAGCCGGTTGTCGCGTTCCTGCAGAAACTCGTCGTAATCGTGCATCTGCCGGCTCAGGCGCAGGTTGACGATCAGCGTGTAGACGATGAAGAACAGCAGAATCACCATCAACACGGCCATTTGCCGGCCGTGGGTGACGTCGTAAACGAAGTTGCCTTCGAAAACCGGCAGCCACTTGGCCGCGCCGGTCAGCCACAAGGTGAGTTGCAGCAGCACCATGAAAAAGCCGCCGACCACGATCGCCAAAATGCGGCGCAGGCTGCCGAAGAGCGTCGTGCCCGACAGGTGAAACAGAAACAACACGATGAACGGGCTGAACATGCCGCCGGTGAAGGTCACCAGAAACGTCAGCGCGATGATGTCGAAAACCGACATGGCCAACGCCGTCTGCCGCGGATCTTTCCACAGAATGTACAGCAACAGCAGGATGACGTAGGCGGCGGCGATGGCGGCCAGCACCGGAATAAAGAACCAATAATGGACGATTTTCCAGCTCGGATGATGCATGAACAGCAGGATCGCGACGACGACAAAGAACGTCACCACGCGAATGCCGTAGGAAATGATGAACGACATCCGGCCCTGCGGATCGGTAAAGTAATCCAGGACGGTCGCCCAAATCGATTTTACGCGCACGTTTTTCACCCGCTCAACTGGTTTGATTCACAGTAGCAGAGTGCATCGGTCAAGAAAAGCCGAAAGGGACGCCTCATTCGGCCAGCGCAACCATAATTTGACCGACTGTGTCGTCGGCGATCTTGGCGATCTCCTCGCGCGCGGCGGCCGCCTGGGCGGCGAATTTTCCGTTGAACGATTCGTCGCCGGTGCCCGGCAGGTTGATCAACACGTTCATCGCCGCGCCCATCACCGCGCACTGGGCCATCATCATCGCCGTGCCCATGTCCGACAGGCAGTTTTTATTGGCGATCGGATGCAGGCGACGGATCAGCCGCGCGACGGCCAACGCGGCGGCCATCGTCTTGGCGGGCACTTGCGTGGCGAGCTTGGAAGCTTCGCGCATGGCCTGCTTGCGAGCGGCTTTTTCCTCGTCGGTCTCCTTGGGCAGCGCCATCGCCGCGCCGAAGGCGTTGTAGGCTTCGGTGTCGGCGTCGACCAGCTCGGTCAGTTGCGCACGCAGTTTTTCCAATTCGGTCAAGCCGGCGTTGATCTGCTCTTCGACCTCGGCGTATTTCTTTTTGCCGACCGTCAAGCGACAGACCATGGACATCAGGCCCGCCGCCTGCGCGCCGGCCAGCGCGGCCACCGATCCCCCGCCCGGCGCGGGCGCGTCGGACGCGAGCAGATCGACAAATTCATTCACCTTCATCGCAATGAGTTTTTCCGCCATGGTTTCATCCGTTCTTGTTCTTCTCGATTAGATATTCCAGGATTTTGTCCGTCGGCTCGAAGGGCGCCAGATCGGCCAGGCCGAGGCCCTCCACCGCCGCGGCCACCGCCGCTTTGTCGTCGAGGTCCGCGCCGCCGTAATGCCGTCCGGCCGCGAGGAACGCCGCGAGCGGCACCAGCCCGACGATCTCCGAACCGGTCACCTTGACGCCCTGCTCGGCGGCCATCTCGACCACCTTGTCGTACACCGCGTGCATGTTGGTCTGCGTGAAATCGACCAGGTTCATGCTCACCTGCGCCAGCTTGCGCGTTTCGGTTTCCAGCGCGAAGCCCATGCCTTTGACCGCCGGAAACAGGCCGGGGATTTTCTTGTCGCCGTCCTTGTAGCCGCTGGTGCGAATCGTCTTGGCGATCCGGTTGGCCAGCCCCACATCCTCGCTGTCCAGGTTGACGTTGTAGGCGATCAAAAACTGCCGCGCGCCGATGATGCACGCGCCGGACTCGGGCACGAATTTCGCCGGGCCGAAGTCGGGCGCCCAATTGCGGTCCTCCAGTTTCTCGGACAGTTTTTCGTACTGTCCCTTGCGCACCTCGGCGAGGTTCTGCCGGTCCGCTTTGCGCGCCGCCTCGCCGTACAGATAGACCGGAATGCCGATCTGATCGCCCACGCGCCGGCCCAGCTTGCGCGCCAACTGGGCGCAATCGGCCATGGTCACGCCCGACACCGGAATGAACGGCACGACGTCCGCCGCGCCCATGCGCGGATGCTCGCCCTCGTGGTGGCGCATGTCGATGACCGCGCAGGCCGCGCGCACGCAGGCGAACGCGCCGTCGACGACCGCCTCGGATGAACCGACCATCGTGATCACCGTGCGGTTGTACGTGGCTTCGGGCTCCACGCTAAGCAAGGTCACGCCGGTGCGTTTGATCGCCTCGGCGACGTGATTGATTTTCTCCTTGTCGCGGCCTTCGCTGATATTGGGTACGCATTCAACCAGTTGTTGCATCGCTACCTCCTCCACACTCGTGACGCTCCACACAACCGACTACGGGATGCGTTTGGGCACCGCGGAAACATTGTATTTCTTCGCCAATTCCTGCGCGAAAAGCCGAGCCGCCGGCTCGGAGTCGAATCTTCCCACCAAAAGTTCGCAACGGGTTCCCTGCAAAATGTAATTGATTTTATGCCCGGCCGCCATGTACTTCTGCGCCGCCTGCTCGGCCTCGGCCATGCTCTCGTACACGCCCAGCGAGACGGCGAAATTGCCCTCGCCGTTCGCCGCCGGCTGCGTCAACGGCCGGCTGCCGGTGGCCAGCGCGGTGTCGAGACGATCGCGGGCGCGCACGGCGAAATCGCTG
>DAIMDW010000006.1:0-190782 GCA_036725605.1 bacterium | reverse complement strand
CAGTTCGACTCTCAAATGCGCATTTATCG
This sequence comes from bacterium, assembly GCA_036725605.1. Taxonomy (GTDB): domain Bacteria; phylum Lernaellota; class Lernaellaia; order Lernaellales; family Lernaellaceae; genus CALBTQ01. Next base: position 190,753 of record DAIMDW010000006.1, on the reverse strand, counting down.
ACAGTCTCGTAAGCCCCAGGAGAGAAGAGCCCATTTTCAACAAGCCCTTTAGGGCGGCAGAAATTATTCTCCCGACGCGCGCGAGACAACATTCAGCACGGCCATGCCATGCGGGCAAGACCGTGACGACCGGCACGAGGCGTTGAAGAATAAACGTCAGCGCGTGACCAAGAATCATTTTCCCATGGAAGCGTCTTGTGGGCGGAGCCAGATCCTGAAACAAGTTCAGGATGACATTGCCGCCCCGTCATGCACGGCCGGTCGGATAAATGGGGACTCGTCACTTTTGCGCGTGGTCGCCTGTGATGATGCCCGATTGGGCGATATAGGGCGGATTCTTGAGCAACTTGCCGTATTTGCGTCGCAGCTGCGCGCCGTGTTTCATTTCCTCTTCCAGGACCGGGAAGAGAATCTTCGTGCGGGTATAGGTCGTACGGTCGAGATAACCATTGAACACGTCCTTCGATTTCCGGTCCTTCAGCGCCAAGCGGTAAACCGCCGCCCGGCTCAGGTGTTCACGAATTACCTCCCGATACGGTTTCAGTTTATCAAACCATCGCTCTTCCGCCTTGGCCAGTTCCTCTTCCAATTGCCGGCGTTTGTTTTCGTAGTCCTCGTCCCCCTCCCGCTTTTTCATGTTGCCCAAATTCGAATTGGCCACTATGTAATCGATCATTTCTTGATGCGGAATCACCAACGCGATGTATTCCGCCAGATAGAACGAATAAATCCCATTGAGCATCAAGCGCGTTTCAAGCGGCATTTGGGCGAAACCCTCGGCCGCCAGATCGCTGTATAAGAAGCCGATGGATTGAATCATGTGCCGATCGGACATGACGTTATACAAAATATCCATAAAGGCCTGGCGGTTTTGCGCCACCTGCTTGACCAAACCGTAGCGGGCCACGTCCCAGCAAAACCAATCGGCCTGCTCCCGGCAATCGTTGATGAAAAACGCTTCCTTGTCCGTATCCCAGTACGGCAGAACTTCGATCACCAACTCGGCCCGCACCTTATCGTACCCTCCCGACTTGCAAACCAACTCCCACCGCGCCTCGATCGGGCACGTCGACGACAGCTCCCGCGCCATCACCATCTGGATATCGTACCCCAGCGTTTCGTCGTGCAAGAATTGGAGGATCGTTTCATCCGGCAGATTCGGCTCGGCGTTCACCAGCGCCTTAACCGTTTTCTCGTCGAGGGAAAGTTCTTTCAAATACGATAACGCCTGCCGGCGCTGGTCGAGACTCAACGGACGTTTACTCAGCAGATCGATCATTTTCACCCGCAGGTATTCGGGCTCACTGTCCGTACCGGCCAGGCGCAAAAGTTGCTCGTTGTCCTCGGCGCTCGCGTGCGCGGCAATCCACGTCGTGCAGACGTCGCCGTCCTCCTCCGCGCGGTTGATGCACTGGCGCCACAACCAATCGGAAATATTCACGCAGGATTGACGATCGAACAGAGCGAAAATCAGTTGTTCTTTATTTTCCAGATAATAATCGTATTCGTCCAGATCGTCGAGAACGTACTGATCTTCCGGCGACCATACGTTTTGCAAACCCGCCACCAGGCTCGGGCACAATTGCCGATCCGACAGCGGTTCGTCGAGCAACACCGAGCCGGTCGCGCCTTCCGGACCGGCCAGCGCCATGAAAGCCAACAAGCGCTCCATTCTGTTCGTTGACGACAGCGCCTCGACCAGCGACGGCAACGCCACGCGCTTGGCGGCGTCATCGTCGGAAGCGGCGAGCCGCTGTAGTTCCTCCATGGTCAGCGGCGGGGGCGGCACTTCGGGTCTGGTCGCCGACACGCAAGCGAAAAGCAAGAAACCGATCAGCAGAATCGCGAGGCCGTTACGCACCATGAATCATCCCCTCCCGGCGACGTTTGTCATTAGTACCATTCTTCCGGCTGTTCGATTAAATAGGGCGGATCCTTGAGCAACTTGCCGTATTTGCGTCGCAGTTGCGCCGGGTGTTTCAGTTCCTCATCCAGCATCGGACGCAGAAAGCTTGCCAGCTCGAAAGATCTGCTTTCCAGCGCCTTGTTGAAAAGTCCCTGCAGCTTCGGATCGGTCAGCGCCGAGCGGTAGGCCGCGGCCTGGCGGATGTACTCACGAAGTTCGTCCATGTGCGGCTGCAATACCCTTTCCAATTTAGTAATCAGCCGTTTTTGTCGCTCCTCCAGTTCCCGGCGGTCCGCGTTAGTATCATCGTCGTTGTTCCTTTGGTTTATCCGTTCCAATTTATTTTCATTATCTCGTAATTGGGAAACGAGCCCCTCGGATTTTTGATACGCAATAAAGTCGACCTGTTGCAGGCGTTGGATCGCATTGAGCAACATACGCGTTTCCCTGGGCAGGTTCTCGAAGACGGCAAGCGTTATTTCATTATACTTAATTATATAAAATCCCAAGGTTTGTTCGTCGAAAAGAACGGTCAACATTATCTCGACAAACTTCTGACGATTTTGCGTCGTATTTTCAGCCAAGGCATGTTTCGCCGCCGACCAACAAATCGGATCCAACCTGGATTCGGTGCACTCCTGCAGAAATACCGCCTCCATCTCCGCATCCCAATGCGCCAGAATGTCTTCCACCAGTTGCGCCCGCACCCTTGGCTCCCGTTGCAGTTGACGGAACAAGTCCCATTTCACCTCGATCGGGCACTCCGGCGACAACGCCTTCGCCAAGACCGCTTTGTTCGACTCGATCGTCGTATTGTCATTGATTAAGCGAACAAGCTCCTCGTCGGAAATTCGCGGCTCGGCGCTCACCAGCGCCAGTAGATCTTCCTTGGAAATGTAGATCTGCTTCACCGCCTTCACCGCGCGCAGACGCTGCTCGACGGTCAACGGACGCTTGCTCAACACTTCCACAAAACCGCTTCTTACGTCATTTTTCTCGAAACTCGATTCGGCCAGGCGCAACAGTTGTTCATTGTCTTCGTCGCTCACATGTTCAGCGACCCATTTTCCGCAGACGTCCTCGGTGTAATCGGCATACCCGGCGCAGACCCGCCACTGCCAGGCGGTGACGTCCATGCAGGATTGACGATCAAGCAGCTCGAATATCAGCTGCCGGTTTTTTTGCTCGGGCGAGTTGTCCGGTTCGTCATCCCAGGGCTTCGTTTCCTTCGGCCTGTTATACTCGCGGACCAATAATTCCTGCAGGCCCATCACCAGGCGCGGACACAACTGCGGATGCGCCACGGCTTCGCCCAGCAGCGTCGAACCGCTTGTTTCTTCCCCGGTAAGCGCCTCAAAGGCCAACTCGCGTTCCTTCCTATTGGGCGACAGCAGCGCATTGACCAACTGTTCGAGCGCCTCGCGTTTGGCGGCTTCGTCGTTCGATTGGGCCAGACGCGTCAGTTCGTCGGGAGTCAACGGCGGCCGCGGCGCGTCGGGCCTGGTCGCCGACACGCAGGCGAACAGCAACAAAACGACCGACAACAACATCAATGTGCGATAGCGAATCATGAATCTCCCCTTGCCGATATCGATCACCACCATTCGCTTCCTCCCCATCCGATATACGATGGATTTTTGATTTCCTGCGCGTACGTGCGCTTCAATTCCGCCAGATTTTTCTTCGCCTCTTCGAACATCGGCCGAACGATCACCTTGTTTGCCCGACGTTTATCGGCCAGGAATTGCTCGAAAGCGCGTTGCAGTTCGGGATCGGTCAGCGAGTAGCCGTACGCCACCGCTTGTTGGACGTACTGGCGGATTTCGTCGCGCTTCTCTTCCAGTATTTCGTTCGCCTTGACCAATAATTGCTCTCGCTCCTCCTCGGCTTTTGGTAGTTCGGAGGCCAAGTAGTCGTTCTTTCGTATCCAAGCCAGATGTTCCTCCGCCGACTCCAATCGGTGGATCGTATAATCTTTATCCAGGATATTCACCAAATGTTCCGCCTGATGCATTTGATACTCGGCGTTGATCAACAGCCGCCGTTCCCGGGGCAATTTGGCGAAAGCCCGCGCCGACATCTCGCTATATAGATAACTGCCCGGTCCATGAAAATCCCGATACAGATTGACCACCAGGATGCGCTGGAAGGCCGGCACATCGATCGCCAGATCGTGCGCCAGCGCGAGGTTGGCCGCGTTCCAACAAAAGTCGTTGAACGTGCTTTCCGGGCATTGTTCGATGATGAACTTCTCCCGTTCCGCGTTCCAGCCGGAATAAACCTCTTTCAATAACTCAGCCTGCAGGGCGGGATCCTGGTGCGGCAGAAGAATCAACCGCCACTTGGTTTCGTTCGTGCATTCCGCCGACAGCGCCGGCAGCATCGCCGCTTTGTTCCGCCCGCAATAATATTCGCCGCTCAATAATTCGATGATTTCCTCGTCGGTAAAGCGCGGCTCCTCGGTCAGCAGACGATAGATGATCTCTCCTTCGAAACGCAGATCATGCCCCCCCTGCAACGTGCGTCGGCGTTGTTCGGGCGTCAGCGGACGTTCGACCAAAACGGTGGCGTAATAGAACCGCCGCTCTTCCGACTCCAGGTCGGAGTTGAGCAGCCGCAACAACCTCTCGGTATCCTCTTCACTCGCATGCGCGGCCGCCCATTGCTTGCAGACGGTCCAGTCGCCATATGTGTACTCGGCGCACATTTGCCACATCCACTCGTAGGTATCCAGGCACGACTGACCGTTGATCAGATCGATGATCAGCGACTTCTTGCCGTTCATGTATTTCAGACGCCGGGCCTCATCCTCCTCCAAATGGAAAGCAAATCGCATATCCTTGCATTCACGCTTCCACAATTCCTGCAGGCCCGTCACCAGGCGTTGACACAATTCCGGGTCCGCCAGGGCCATGGTGAACAGCGGCGAAACGGTCGTATCGCTCGCTCCCTGCATCGCCTGAAACGCGAGAAAGCGTTCCTCTTTGTCATTGGACAGCAGCAACGCATTGACCAGTTGCGGCAGCAGGTCGCGCTTGGCCTCCAGGTCGTCGGAAGCGGCCAGCCGCTCCAGATCGGCCCGGGTCAACGGCCCCTGCGGCACGTCGGGTTTTCTCGCCGACACGCAGGCGAACGTCATCGTGACAACCAATAGAAAAACGATCGTGATCGTGCGGCGCATGAGTCCTCCCTATTTCTCGTGACAAGATCATCCGAATGCTTATTCCTTGTGCTTATAACATTAAAGGACCGGCGGCGACAAACGCGAATCAGTAGTAGTACCAGATCGTCCGGTAGTCGCGGATGTCCTCGCCGCGCGCGGCCAGTTGGTTGAGATAATCGTAGATCGACACGTCGACGTAATTGTACGGCGGCGCGGCCTTGAGGTTCTTTTCCCACGGATGAAACTCGTACACGCGGCAGCCGTCGGGCCGCACCATCACCAGGCGGTGATCCTGCAGCGCGCGCAGATGATTCTTGCCGAGCTTGGGCACGTTGAACACCGGCTCGTCGGTGCGGTCCAGGCCGGGCAGCAACCGCGCCTCCTCCTTGCGCTCCTGCAGAATCCGCGCGATGGGCGCCATGTACCGCCGCGTCTCCGCCTTGCCCTTGGCGTTGAAGGTGTAATACGGATCCACCCCGATCGCCCGCAGGTCCAGCCGCAGCTTGGCCGTCTCGAAGCGCCGCGAATTTTCCATGGTGAACACCTGCTGGTTGTACACGCCGATGCCGCGCAGCCGCAGCCGCTGCACCGCCGCCATCGCCTCGGGCGTGATTTCGTACGGATGCTCGAAGTGCGTGACCACGGCGATCTCCCGCCGGCCCGGCACGCGGTGTTTGTCGAGCAAATCGACCAGCGTCTTCGTCCAGCGCATCGGCAGCACCACCGGCGTGCGCGTGCCCAGCCGGATGCGGTAGACGTGGTTGATCGACGCCACCGCGGCCAGCGTGCGCTCGACGTGCTCGTCGTCCATCACCGCCGGATCGCCGCCGGTGATCAGCACGTCGCCCAAACCCGGATGATCGCGGATCCACGCCACGGCCTGGTCGATTTTCTCCTCCGGCGCCAACGCGTCGGCCGCCAGGCATTCGTCGATCTCCCAGTTGCGTTGGCAGTAAACGCAAATCTGCGAACAGGTGTTGTACGGTTTGAAGATGCACACGATCGGATAGCGGCGGGTGACCAGGTCGATCGGCGAGGTGTCGTGCTCGCCCATGAAATCGAAGTACACGTCGCGATCGGCGCGATGGCGGCTCATCGAGTCGACGTACTCCGGCGGCGGCAACACCTGCGCGCGCACCGCGTGGTCGTAGCCGATCGCCGGGTTGCGGTCCATCAGGCTCAGGTAGTAGGGCGTCACGCCCATCGGCAGCCGGCTCTTGAACGATTTGCGTAGCGCCGCCTGTTGCTCATTGTCCACCTCGATCAGATGGATGATCGTCTCCGGATCCTTGATCACGTGTTGCAGGTGCCAACGGTAATCGTCCCAGTCCTCCTCGCTCGCCCCGAAGTAACGCAAAATGCGCGCGCGGTTCTGCTTGCGCCAGGCGACGACCTCGTCCTCCAAGCCCGACGGATAGCGCCGGAAATACTTGCGCACGTAACCGGCGATTTCGTCGAGTTCGTCGCTGCGCTCCAGCGCCGCCTCGCGCCCCTCCCGCATGAGGTACGCGGGAATCCCCTTGCGCACGCTTTCGTCTTCCTTGTAGATGTTCGAGCGTCCGGCCACGCCGCGAAACAGGTGGATAAACTCGAGGATGAAGCCGACCGACACCTCCCAACGAAGTTCCCCGCGCCGCTCCTGGGCCAGCAACCACAGGCATTCCAGCGCGCTGACCTCGGTGCGCATTTCGTTGACCGGCCCGATGATCGAGCAGAACACGCGCACCGCGTCGCGCACCACCGCCTTCTCCAAAATGTGCATGTCGTTGTCGCGCGCGAAAATCTCCCGTTCGGCGCGGTGCAGGTAGTCGTACACCTGCTCGCGCACCTCCTCCAGCGAAACGCCGGCGCGCAGAATGTCGGTCAGTTCCGGATTGGCGTCCCACAACCGCTGCAGGTAGCGGTCGTAATCCAGCTCCAGTTTCGGTTTTTCCAACTCCAGCACGTCGGCGATAACGTCGTCGGTGACGATCTTCGTCGAGATGGCGCGCAGGTGCGCCCGGCCGGTTTTCTCCGGTTTGGATGAAGACATGACGGGCTCCTTTCCGGCGAGAATTGAACCGGGGCGGGAGAGCTATGCGCGCGACCGTTCAGCCGGCGCTCCGCATTCGATTGACTGGTTGTCCGAGTGAATTTACCTAATTTTCAACATGTCGCTCGTTCTTGTTTGCAGTGTATCACAGATCGGGGATTGTCACAAAAAAAGGCCGGCGGGCGGCACCGTTTTGCGAGCGAAGCATTTGAGCGAGCATAAAATCATTTTTCGGTGAATCGTTTTTCGGTGGCACTGATACACGAGCAAGCAAGGCGAGCGCGTTTATCAGTGTTATTTCCAAACACTGATAAGCCTCACACCGTTCGGCGTATCAGTGCCACCGAGAAAATAAAAAAGGCCGGAGCGTTTTGCCCCGGCCTTCTCGGTAACGCGTTTCAATCGCCGTTAACAACCGCACCCGTCGTCGTCATCATCGTCGTCATCGTTATCGTTGCCGTTGTCATCGTCATCATCGTCATCGTCGTCGTCATCGTCGTCGTCGACCTCGTCGTCATCGTCGTCGTCATCGTCGCCGGTCGCGGTCACGATGATCGTCACGTCGTCGGTGTCGGTTTCCTCGCCGTCGTTGACGGTCAAGGAGAACACCAACATGCCTTCCTCGGCCGCGGTGAACGACGGCATCGCCTCGTCGGTGCTGGTGAGCGTCACGGTTTCGCCGGAGATCTGCGACCATTCGTAGGTGATCGCATCGCCGTCCGGATCATAGGATGCCGAGCCGTCCAGCGTGACGATCGTGCTCACCGGCACTTCCTGATCGACGCCCGCATCGGCGATCGGCGCGACGTTCGTCTGCGTGTAACGATAGGTGCTCAGGTCGAAGCCGCCCTGCCACGCCTTGCGCGGGCCCCACCAGTCGAAGCTGATGATCGGGTGACCCCACGGCAGCAGCGCGGGGTCGTGGTTCCACGTCTTGCCGCCGTCCAGCGTGTAGAACAGCACCGAGGTGTAACTGATGAACTGCTGGCCGCCGCCGCCCAGGAAGCCGACGTTGCCCGATTCATTGAAGGTCATCGCACTGATCGCGAAGGGCATCGAGCCCAGCGCGCTGAAGGGCACGGTGTTGGTCACGTTGGTCCAGTTTTCGCCGGCGTCTTCGGTTTTGTAGAAGACGAAACCGCCGCCGTACGGTTCGGAAATCATCCAGCCTTCCGTTTCGCTGGTCATCAACAGATAAAGGAACGATTCCTGCGGTTCGCGGTACAGCAGTTCCCACGTCTGGCCGCCGTCGGTGGTGCGGTACAGCCGGCCGTTGAGGCCCTTGGTCATGTTGCCCTTGTGGTTCTGCCAATACTCGATGCGATAGGCCGGATCGGTGCGGAAGCGCACGCGGTGCACGATCTTCTGATAGAAGTCCAGCGCCTCGTTGCCCGTTTTGGCCGCCGGTTCCGGATCGATATTGCCGCTGATGATAAAGCCGTAGTCCTCGTCGATGAACTGGATGCCGTTGACGTAAAAGTCATCTTCGCCGGTGTCGGTGGGCGTGGGCACCTCGGTCCACGCGTCGCCGTCGTTGACCGACTTGAGCAGCAGGTTCGGGCCGCCGCCGATAAACAACGTGCCGTCATCGGCGCGGTCCATCGTCTCCGACACCCGCATGAAGCCGAAGGGCACCGATACGCGCGTGTAGCTCTCGCCGCCGTCGGTCGTTTTCATGATCATCGGCGACAGAGTGAACATACACACGAACATGCACCAGGGCTCCTCGACCTTCTCCAGGCAATCCGGATTGACGCCGAAGCCCATCAGAATCGCCTCGTCCGGACCCAGGGCCTGCACCTGCAGGAAGAAATTCATGATCTGCAGCGCCTGGCACACGTCGCTGCCCAGACTGAGCGAATAGATCGAACGATAGGTTTCGCCGCCGTCTTCGCTACGCCAGGCGTAGGCGACGTCCAGCGGGCCGGTCTGCCACATGCCGACCGTATACAACTCGGTCTCGCTTGCCGCTGAAATATCCATGTATGAGGCGTTGCTCAACCCCGGCGGATTGAGACCGCCCAGGTCTTCCCATTCGCCGTACTCGGCCCATGCCGGAGCGCACAGCGCCAGCGCCATTAACAGCAGAACAAACATGAAGGATACTTTACGCATGATAACTCCTCCCCATCATCGCGGACGAACGCCGCGGGTAGATCTTACCCTTCCCTACCACAAAACCATTACCGATGAAAAGTGGTTTCCATTTCACGCCGATTGAGCCCCGTACCGCTTTCTGTTACCTTCAAAAAATCAGCATCGGGAGAAGCGATGAGCCAACGCAAATGCCCCAACTGCGGCGCCACTCTGCAAGGCGGCACCTACTATTGCGAATACTGCGGCACCGACTGGACGCCCGTGCAACCCATCACGCCCGGCGGCGGCCCAGCCATCGCCCCGCCGTTGCTGCGCCCCGGCGAGACCCGCCCGGTTTCCTCGGCCGGCCGCACAATCATCTTTTTCGTGCTTTTGTTTTTCTGCCCGCTCACGGCGATCATTTATCTGTGGCTCGGCCTGCCCTGGTCGCGCAAGACGAAAACCACGCTCACGTTCATCTTATTGCTGCCGGTCATGCTCTTTCTCGTGTTCGGCCTGCTCAACGAGACTTACTACAGCACGCACCTGGACTCGCCCAAGTTTACCGATACCCAGCAATTGGTTAAACACGAACCGACCCTGGACGTCGCCCCGGTGGATATCTACAAAGTGCTGCGGAAAACGCCGGAACTTTCCGTGGACGAGCGCAAAAAGCGGTTCTTCGACGATTACGCCGGCAAGTGGGTTACCTGGCGGGCCAAGGTCCATGAGATTTACATCTACGAATCGATCGCCAGCAACCTCAAGCTCAAGCCCGAGGACACGAAACTCTATGACGTCACCGCCTACTTCGATCCGCTGTACAACGACAAGCTCGAAACGCTGGCCGTGGGCGATTACGTCACCGTGACCGGCATGATTTGGGGCTACTATTTTCTGTCCAACACAACCCGCCTCGCCGACGCAAAAATCGCGCACATCGACAAGGCCAAAGACATCGTCACTTCCCCGGCAGGGAAGTGACGAGCGATAAATGATGAACCGCAAGTGATAAGTAAGCGGTATTATATCAAATTATAATTTAACTTACCTCCGCATTCGACGGGTGGCGCTGTTTGGCGAGCGAATGAAATGAGCAAGCACAACAGTAGGCTGCGAAAACACTGATTAATGCCAATTCAATTGCCGGTTCCCCTTGCTCGCGCCGATTTTTGTCGATGGTTGATGTCATCATTATTTATGACAACAATTACCTATTTTTTCATTTAACTTTAATGATATATAAGAACAATCACATCCACACATCGTCTGAATAAGAAGGGAGGGGGAAATGGCTTTAAAAATCGGGGCAAAGGGAAATGAAGTCAAAGTACTTCAACGTCTTTTACAGGCCGTTGGCTACTCGTTGAAGGTCGACGGCATCTTCGGCCCGGTGACAAGAGCGGCGGTCATGGATTTTCAGATCCACAACGTCGATAATCGCGGCTATCCATTGATTTGTGACGGAGTAGTCGGGCCTTTGACCATGTGGCGGTTGCAGAATCCAAACAAGAAAACGCCGCATGTCGATCCGTTTGATCTGTCGAAAATCCCCAAAGGCGGAAGCAAACAAGGCAAAGCCGCCCTCATGGTCGCCTTGGCCGAAATGCAGGCCGGAGCCCGGGAAATCGGCGGCAACAACAAAGGCCGTTGGGTAAAAAAATATCTGAACGGCATTGTCCCCGAAGGCAATCCATGGTGCGCGGGTTTTGTGAGCTGGTGCTTTTCGCAAATACCGCAAGGCATTCCGTTCCAATACAACGTCGGCGCGCGGAATATCCTCAACCAATTCAAAAAGAAGAAATGGGCGTTCAGCGCGAAAGACGACGTTCAGCCGGCTCCGGGAGACATTATCGTCTGGTATCGGGGAAGCATGCAAAGCGGCTTGGGGCACATCGGCATCGTTCACTCCTATCAAAATGGCGTGGTCAACACGATTGAAGGAAATCGGGGACCGTTCCCGGCGCCGGTTTGCGGCTTCGAGTACGTCGTCTCCCGGGAAGAAAATCTGTTGGGATTCGGCCGCGTGCCCGATTGAGATGCGGTCGGCCGCCCGGCAAGCCGCCTGAGTGAGAATTGCCATTGGAATAATTATCCATTTCCCGCCGTCCCTCGTTTTCGATCCGGCCGGCAGGCGGTGATTGGTGTACGAAGCGGACCGCGCCGGGACCACGAAAAAACAATTTCCCCTGCCTCAAATTCAGTGTTAGGCTTTGTTCATACAAGCAAACAACGCAACCAAAAAACCAAACCAGGGGGAGAACATGAAACGAATCGTTCTGCTTACGTTGGCGGTGCTGATCGGCTTGACGGTCGCCTACGCGTTTGCCGCCGGGGGCGGGGGATACAAGGTCGGCGACGCGGTCTTCGCCGAGTGGACGGCCAACGGTTGGTATCACGGCAAAATCGCCAAGACCTGCAATTCCGGCTGGCACATCGCCTTCGACGACGGCGACCAGAAATGCTGCTCGCTCACCCAGATCGTCAAGGACGTCATACCCGCCGCGAACAAGGTGAAGGTCGGCAAGAAGGTCCTCGCCCAGTGGAGCAACGGCCGCTACTATCCGGGCCGCGTGACGGCCATTGCCGGCGGCTCGTACACCATCAAATTCGACGACGGCGACCAGGGTGCGGTGACCCTCAATCAGATTCGCTTGCGTTAATCATCTCCGAAAATCGTCCCGGGGAAGCAACCTTGCGTCGCATCCCCGGGTCTTTCATTTAAACGCCCCGTTGCGTTTCACGGGCGCGCCTTGTTACTGTGTGCACAACCTAACCTGAGCGGAGGATCCCATGCGCCGGTTGTGGCTGGTGTTGTTGTTATTGCCTTTGGTGGCCGTGGCGGCCGATTACGCGGTCGACGGCGGAGTAGATCGCGCGCAGTTCGTGCGCTTCAACGACTTTGGCGCGACCACCGATTTCGAGGCGAACATGCCGGTCTACTTCCCCAAGCCGCCGGAAAATTACGAGCTGTGGGGCATGAAGGACGCCGCGTACATCCGCTATGAGAATCCCAAGCGTTTTTACTGGGTGACCAAGCCGTCCAATCCCGGCGCGTACACGACCGCGCGGGTGATCAAAAGTTACTACGCGGCCAAGGTGCGCCTGGCGCCGGTGGCCAATGCGCGCGGCAAAGGCGCGCTGGCGATCCGCTACAAAGACAACCTGCTCGCGCCCGTGTCGGTGCATCTGCACACGAGCAAGGGCTGGACGCAGATCGGCGCGTTGGGCGGCGCGTTCGACCACGCCTGGAAGGTCGCGACGCTGCCCTTCGACTTCGGCGCGGCGGCGGTGGAAAGCGGCACCTGGCTGGTGCAGATCGGCAGCGGCGCCTACGGCGATCTGCGCGGCGACCTGCCCGTCGACTGGATCGGCCTCGCGCTGAAAACGCCGACCGTCCCCGGCCCCGTGCCGGGTTTCTGGCCGGCGGCCGCGTCCAGCAAATTCTCCAACCTGGCGCAGACGATGTCCTACGCGCCGGGGCAGCCGCCGGTGTACATCGCCGGCGTGCTGGTCAAAGGCATGCGCGCCGGTTCGTGGAAGACTTTCGCCGACGCCCACGCCAACGCGATCATCTACCAGGGCTGGGAAACCAAGTGGAAGCGCCTCTGGGAAATCTACGGCTCCGGCAAATACCAGGATCGCGTGCGCGCCGGTTTCCCCGACTGGATGGAGGAATGCGCGAAAAACAAGCTGCTGTGCACCAGCCAGTTTTTCACCGACACGCGCAGCTACTTTATCGAGCGTCAGTACGGCAACGAGTACGAGGTGCTCGACACCCTCGGCGAAGTGATGAGCTTCAACGCCGACGCCGCGGGCAACCTGTGCTGGTACCTCAAGGACGAGGCTGACCACAACGACGAATCGTGGGGCTCGCCGCCGGAATTTCTGCTGCAACTGTGGAACCTGCAGAAAAAGAACGATCCCAAGCGCCCGGCCGCGATCCTCTTCCAGGGTTGGAAGCCCGGCGCGTTCGCCGCGTACAAGGAGATGATGGACATCGCCGCCTTCGACGTGTACCCGGTCGGCGCGGGCCGCGCGGTGACCGAAATCAGCGACCGCATCGAGCGCATGCGCGCCGAGGTCGGTCCGCAAAAGGCGCTGTGGGCGGTGATCGAAGCGCACGAGGGCGAGCACGTACGCGCCCAGGGACGGCAGCTGACCAAGGACGAAACGCTGGTGCAGGGCTACCTGTGCCTGACGCATGACATTCACGGCGTGTACTACTACATCGGCAACGAGGCGGCGTACATCGACGTGGCCGAAATGCCCGGCCCGTGGGCGGGGATGAAACAGTTCTTCGCCGAGGTCAACGGCCCCGGCGGCATCGCGCATTGGTTCCTGCCCGGCTCGACCACGCTGGCGCGCACCGGCTGGGAGGCCAAACGCATCGCGGTCGACGAGTCGGCGATTCACTTCATCTACAAGCGCGACAAGGACAACCGCTCGCTGCTGGTCGCGGTCAACACCTCGCGCCACGCGAAGGACGCCGAGTTCGTCATCGGCGATCTGCCCGTGCTGACCGGCGTGCAGGTGATGTTCGAGAACCGCTCGCTGACCGCGAAAAACAACGGTTCGCTCAGCGACTCGTTCAAGCCTTACGAGCGCCACGTGTATCGGTGGTGACGTTTACGGAATGAACGTCAGCGTGTCGGGTCCGTCGTTGACGGCGAACTCGGCGACGATCTCGTGGTCCCGCGCCGGATCCAGCACATACAGATAATCGCTGTTGAACTCGGCGGCGTACACGAAGCCCGCCGGGTCGAGCGCCAGGGCCGAGACGAACGACAAGCCCGCGTCACCTTCGTGCCGGCGCAGGTCGATTGACTGCCGTTGCGCGCCGTCGTCCAGATCGACGACCAGCAGGTTGCCGTCCCTGCCGTTGCACAAATAACCGAAAGCGTCCGCGGTCAGCAGCTCAAAGGGCGCGCCGTCGATGTCGACGCGCGCGACGATCTCCAGCGTCTGCGGATCGATCGCCTCCAGCAGCCCGTTGCCGGTAAAGCCCTGTTGCACGACGTAATCGCCCGCCGACACGGCCCAGACAACCCCGCGTTGCGCATCGTAGGTCAGGCTCATCGTGTCGCGGCCGGTCAGTTCGAGCACCGTTTCCAATTCGCCCTGCTGTTCGTCGATCACCGCGACCAGCCCCGGGCCGGCGGCGACGTAGGTTTCCTCCAGGTGGCTCAACGCCATAAACACTCGCTCGCCGACGCGCGCCATGCCGCCCGGGCGGGTCCAACTGTGTTCGACGCCCGGATCGCGCGGCAGATCGTCGCCCGCGGGCATGGGGATAATTTCGAGCACGCGCTCGTCCGCACCGGCGGACAAATCGACCAGACGCACGTCGTTGGAAACGAAACCGCTGACCCAGGCCAGTTCGTCGTCGGCCAAGACCATGGACATCGGGTTGACGCCCTCGCCCACCGACACCTCGCGCTTGACGTTCAGATCCAGGTCGTAGACCACGACGGAATTGGACAGCGAACACACGGCGAAGAAATCCTCGCCGTCGGTAAGGGTTTGATTGATGGCGCTGCCGGTGGCGACCAGATCGTCGTACATTGTGTAGCCGCGATTTTCCTCGACGCGCAACACGCTGAGCGTTTCCGACAGCCCGCCGCCGATCACCAGAAAATACGGATACGCGGCGCTGTCGTGGTCGCTGTCGTCATGGAAATTCTGATCGGAATCGATGCCCTCTTCCGTGTCGTCGCAGCCGCACGCGAGCCAGCCGATCGCCAGGACCAATACGAGAAATAAGTTGACGCACTTCATGATGATGCTCGCGCCGGCCGTTCAGGAGCCGCAGCCGCTGTCGTTGTCGTCGTCATCGTCGTCCGCCGACGCCGCGTCGTCGTCGAGCGAATCGTCATCGGCGGCGGCGTCATCGTCGTCATCGTCGCCGTGCCAGTCCGGCGTGGCGTCGTCGTCATCGTCATCGTCGTCGTCGTCGACCGTATCGTCATCGTCGACCGTATCGTCGTCATCGTCGACCGTGTCGTCGTCATCGTCGACCGTGTCGTCGTCGGCGCCGGTTTCGTTGACCACGCCGACCGCCTCCAGATCGAAACCGCCCGAACCGGTGGTGGGATAAGCGTCGTAGATTGGATTATTTTCCGCGTAGCCCAGCGCGACGGCATTATCGTAATAATTACCGCCGCCGGGCACATCGACGATCTTCACGAAGGCGATGTCGTCCAGGTCGACCTCGCCGTCGACGACCGCCTGTTCGCCGAGCAGATCGTCGAAGTCGAACGGCGTGCCGGTCGATTCGTCGTAGGCGTTGGGATGCTTGCCGCCCAGATTGAACACGTCGGTCGGATCGATCAGACCGTAGGCGCCGACCGCCGCGGGCGTCAGCGATACGCCGGGAATGCGCGCCCAGGTCTCGCCGTCGCTGCTGACCTCGACGTACGCCAGCTCGGCAAACAACTCGCCGTTGGAAATGAATCCGTTTTCAAACACCACCAAGTCGTAGCCCGCGCGGTTGCGCACCGCCACGTCGAAGGTCAGCGTGATTTCACCCGGCGGGTCCGTCGAGTCCAGCGTGCGCTCGCCCAGACTGACGATGTCCGTGCTGCTGCCCGTCGCCGGTCCCAGCGCCTTGGTCGGATCCTGCCAGGTTGCATCAACGCCGTCGCCCGGCAAATAGTCGAGGTACCCTGTCGCCCAACCGACGATGCTCGGATCGTCTTTGTCCAGACCTTCTTCGTCGTAAGGCCCGGCCCAAACGAGTCCGGCGACAGCCAACACAAGCAAAACACTCAGGAAAGAAAAGGAAGAACGCATAACCACCTCCGCGGGTGTCGGCCCGCGTCGGCGCGAGCCTGTCGTACCGGGCAGGTTTCCTGGCTCGGAGGTCGAGTGCCGCGCGCCGCCTTCCCATCACGAATGACAGTGGCTTGTGGGCGCGCTGCGTTCCTCCTCACAGTGGCGGGACCGCGCCGGTTTTTCACCGGCTTCCCTATTATCCCCACCATGGGGCACCCGGCAGTGCAGGACAAAAGTAACGCAACGCCGGCTTGTGTGCAAGCGGCGGGAGGGTGACTAGTGATAAATGATGAGTGACAAGTGATAAATTATAGGTATTACATCAATTTATAACTTTTCATTCATCACTCATAACTGTTTACTCGGCGGGTGGCGCTGTTTTGCGAGCGAATGAAATGAGCGAGCATAACAGTGTGCAACGAAAACACTGATACACCTCACTGCGTTCGGTGAATCAGTGCCACCAATTATCATAATAATATAACACAGGAGGGAAGGACGCCCACTTCATTCCGTATTCGCAATTCGAAATTATTTAATGTTCTTGTGGTATTCCTGCAGGCTCTTGGTGCGCAGGCGGTTGTTCTGAATCGCCATGATCGCGCGTACGGCGGCCGAGGCGCCCGAGAGCGTGGTGATGTACGGCACGTTGTGCGCGATGGCCACGCGGCCGATCTCGTATTCGTGGCTGCGCGACACCTTGCCCAACGGGGTGTTGATCACCAGTTGGATTTTCCCCTGGCGGATAAAATCGAGCGAGGTCGGCTCGCCCGTGCCTACCTTGTGCACGGTGCCGCAGCCGATGCCGCAGGCGCGCAACGACGCCCCGGTGCCTTCGGTGGCGACGATGTCGAAGCCCAGTTCCTGGAAGTCGCGCGCGATGGGGATGATGCGGAAACGGTCGTTCTGGTTGACCGAAATGAACACCGTGCCTTTGGTCGGCAGTTCGCCGCCGGCGCTGATCTGCGCTTTGGCGAAGGCGTTGCCGAAGCTGTGCGAGATGCCCATGACTTCGCCGGTCGATTTCATTTCCGGCCCGAGCACGACTTTGGATTCGGCGAACTTGTTGAAGGGCAGCACCGCTTCCTTCACCGAAATGTGCGTGGGCACGCGGCGCTCGTTCAAGCCCAGTTCCTTGAGCGTTTTGCCGGCCATGACCTTCGCGGCGATTTTCGCCAGCGGCACGCCGGTCGCCTTGGAGACGAAGGGCACGGTGCGTGAGGCGCGCGGGTTGACCTCGAGCACGTACATCACGTCGTTGGCCATGGCGAACTGGATGTTGATCAGGCCTTTGACTTTCAGTTCGCGCGCGAGGATGTGCGTGTAGCGCTCGATGTTTTCCAGTTGCGTGCTGGTGATCAGGTACGGCGGCAGCACGCAGGCGCTGTCGCCGCTGTGGATGCCCGCCTCTTCGATGTGCTGCATGACGCCGCCGATAAACAGCCGCTTGCCGTCGTAGATGGCGTCGACGTCGAACTCGAAGGCGTCTTCAAGGAACTTGTCGATCAGCACCGGGTGCGCCGGCGACACGTCGACCGCCTCGCGCATGTACTGGGACATCGACTTGTCGTCGTAGACGATGCGCATCGCGCGGCCGCCCAGCACGTAGGAAGGCCGCACGAGCACCGGGTAACCGATCGTCCGGGCGATCTCCTTGGCCTCGGCGATCGACACGGCGGTGCCGTAGGGCGGATGCGGAATGTCGAACTTGTTGAGCAGCGCGCCGAAGCGTTTGCGGTCCTCGGCCAGGTCGATGCTGTCGGGCGACGTGCCCAGGATGTGCACGCCCGCGTTTTCCAGCGGGATGGCCAGCTTGAGCGGCGTCTGGCCGCCGAACTGCACGATCACGCCCAGCGGCTTTTCGTTTTCGATGATCGCGATCACGTCTTCGAAGGTCAGCGGCTCGAAGAACAGGCGGTCGGTGATGTCGTAGTCGGTCGAGACCGTCTCGGGGTTGCAGTTGATCATCTGCACTTCGTAGCCCAGTTCCTTGAGCGCGAAGACGCCGTGCACGCAGCAGTAGTCGAACTCGATGCCCTGTCCGATGCGGTTGGGCCCGCCGCCGAGAATGATGATCTTTTTGTCCTTGCTCGGCAGCGCCTCGTTTTCCTCCTCGTAGGTCGAGTAGTAGTAGGGCGTTTCGGCGACGAACTCCGCCGCGCAGGTGTCCACCGTTTTGAAGACCGGCTTGAGGTGCACGCGCTTGCGCCGGCGGCGCACTTCGTCCTCGCCGCAGTTGCCCAGGAAGGCGAGCTGGCGGTCGCTATAGCCCAGGCGCTTGGCCTCTTCGAGCATGTCGCGCGAGCCGTTGAGCATGTCCTGCCCGCGCAGGCGCCGCTCCATTTCGGCGACGCGGCCGATCTCGTTAATGAACCACGGGTCCACGCCGGTGATGCGGTACAGCTCCTTGACCGTCATGCCCAGTTGCAGGCCGTACTTGAGAAAGAACACGTTGTTCGGGTGCGGCTTACTCAGGCGATGGCGGACGATCTTGCGCAGTTCCTTCACGTCCGCTTTCGGATCGTATACATCGAGATAATCTTTGCCGTCGGCGCCCAGGCCGTAGTGACCGATCTCCAGCGAGCGCAGCGCCTTCTGCAGCGACTCGGGGAAGCAGCGGCCGATGGCCATGGCCTCGCCGACCGATTTCATCTGCACGCCCAGCACGTCTTCGCTGTCGGGGAATTTTTCGAAGTCCCAGCGCGGCACCTTGGTCACCACGTAGTCGATCGACGGCTCAAAGCAGGCCGGCGTTTTTTTGGTGATGTCGTTGGGGATCTCGTCGAGGGTCAGGCCGACCGCGAGCATCGCGGCGATCTTGGCGATGGGAAAGCCCGTGGCCTTCGAGGCCAGCGCCGAACTGCGCGACACGCGCGGGTTCATCTCGATGATGACCATGCGCCCGTCGACGGGATTGACGGCGAACTGCACGTTCGAGCCGCCGGTTTCCACGCCGATCTCGGTGATCACCTTGCGGGCCGCGTCGCGCATGATCTGGTATTCTTTGTCGGTCAGCGTCTGCGCCGGGGCGACGGTGATCGAATCGCCGGTGTGCACGCCCATCGGGTCGAGGTTCTCGATCGAGCAGATGACCACGAAGTTGTCTTTGCAGTCGCGCATCACCTCGAGCTCGTATTCCTTCCAGCCGATGATCGATTCCTCGACCAGCACCTCGTGCACCGGCGAAAGGGTCAGCGCCTTGGTCACCTTGGCGCGGTATTCGCTGCGCTTGAAGGCCGTGCCGCCGCCGGTGCCGCCCAACGTGAACGCGGGGCGGAGGATGACCGGGAAGTCGATTTCGTCGAGCAGCGCCATCGCCTCGTCGACGGTGCGCACGAACTTGCCGCGCGGCATTTCCAGGCCGATGTTGCGCATCGCCTGCTCGAAGCGTTCGCGGCTTTCGGCCTTTTCGATCGCGTCGATCTGCGCGCCGATCAGCTTGACGCCGTGGCGTTCCAGGATGCCGAGCTTGTGCAAATCGAAGGCGAGGTTGAGGCTGGTCTGACCGCCCATGGTGGGCAACAGCGCGTCGGGCCGTTCCTTCTCGATGATCTGCTCGACGACCTCGGGCGTGAGCGGCTCGACGTAGGTCGCGTCGGCCAACTCGGGATCGGTCATGATCGTCGCCGGATTGGAATTGACCAGCACGATGCGGTAGCCCAGCGACTTGAGCACGCGGCAGGCTTGCGTGCCGGAATAATCGAATTCGCATGCCTGACCGATGACGATCGGTCCGCTGCCGAGGATCAGGATGCTGCTGATGTCCGTTCTCTTGGGCAACTTTCGCTCCGTCTTATCGAGGGTGCGCCGCGTCAGGCGCGTTTGTTTTCACTCATCAGGCGGCAGAAGCGCGCGAACAGGTAGTTCGCGTCGTGCGGCCCCGGCGACGCTTCCGGATGATACTGCACGGAGAAAACCGGCAACTTTTTATGCGCCATGCCTTCGACGGTCCGGTCGTTCAGATTCACGTGCGTACACTCGACGTCTCCGCCCAGCGAATCGATGTCCACCGCGAACCCGTGGTTCTGCGCAGTGATTTCCACCTTGCCGGTGGTCAGATCCATCACCGGCTGATTGCCGCCGTGATGGCCGTACTTGAGTTTGTAGGTCGTGCCGCCCAGCGCCAGGCACAAAATCTGATGCCCGAGGCAGATGCCGAAAATCGGCTTCTTGCCGATCAGCTCGCGCGCCGTATCCACCGCGTAGGTCACCGCGGCGGGATCGCCCGGGCCGTTGCTCAGGAAGATGCCGTCCGGATTTTTCGCCAGCACCTCGGCCGCGCTCGTCTGCGCCGGGACGACCTCGACCTTGCAGCCGCATGACGCCAGGTTGCGCAGGATGTTGTGCTTGATGCCGTAGTCGAAAGCGACCACGGTGAAGTTCGCTTTTTTCGCGGCCGGATTGGGGTAGCCGCCCTCGCGCGTCCATACGCCCTCTTTCCAGGCGTAGGATTTTTCGCAGGTGACGTTGCGCACCAGGTCGCGCCCGTCGAGCGTCGGGTATTCGGCCGCCTTGCGCGTGAGCGAAGCGCGGTTGTGATCGACCGTGGAGATGATGCCCGTTTGCGCGCCCACGTCGCGAATGTGCTTGGTCAGCGCCCGCGTGTCGATACCGGCGATGCCCACGATGCCGCGCTTTTTCAAATAGCCGTCCAGGTCGTCGCGGCTGCGCCAGTTGCTGGGCCACGCGCAGCCCTCGCGCACGACGAAGCCGGCCAGGTAGTCGCGTTGCGCCTCGTGGTCCTCGTCGTTGAAACCATAATTGCCGATCAGCGGATAGGTCATGGTGACGATCTGCCCGTGGTAGGACGGATCGGAGATGATTTCCTGATAGCCCATCAGCGAGGTGTTGAACACAACCTCGCCCAACGTTTCGCCCGGCGCGCCCAGCGGGTGGCCGGCGAAGGCGCGCCCGTCGGCCAAGACCAGCCAGGCCTTCTTTTTCACTTCGTTCATTCGGTTTTACTATCCCCTTTCGCGCTCCCGCCGGAACGCGGCTTGGATCAATTCGCGAAATAGTGGAGCCGGTGCTTCTAGCTTCGAGGTCAATTCCGGATGGAACTGGCAGCCCATGAAGTACGGATGGTCCGGCAGCTCCATGACCTGCATGATACTACCATCAGGATTGTTTCCGGAAAAGACGAGTCCCGCTTTTTCCAGTTGGGGCACGTAGTCGGGGTTGATCTCATAGCGGTGCCGGAAGCGTTCGCGGATTTTATTTTTCCCGTAGATCTCCTGCGCGCGTGTTTTTTCCTTGATGATGATGTCGTGACCGCCCAGGCGCATCGTGCCGCCCTTGGCCGTGATGCCGATCTGCTCGGGCAAAATGCAGACCACCGGATGCTCGACCTCGACGCCGTCCTCGACCACCTCGACCGTGTTCGCGCCGGTCAGCCCCAGCACGTTGCGCGCGTACTCGACCACCGCCAGTTGCATGCCGTAGCAGATGCCCAGGAACGGCAGGCCGTTTTCGCGGCACCAGCGGATGACCTCGATCTTGCCCTCGATGCCCCGTGTGCCGAAGCCGCCGGGGACGATCACCGCGTCGATGCCCTTGAGGTAGTCGCCCGGATCGCCGTGGGTGCGTTCGAGCTCGGCGGTGTCGAGCCAGTCGATCTGCACCTGCGCCGGCATGTGCGCCGCGCAATGGCGGATGGCCTCGATGACGCTCGCGTAGCTGTCGTGCAAATCGGTGTACTTGCCGCAGATGGCCACCTTGAGCACCGGCCCGGACGGCTCGAGCAGCCGCTCGACCAGGCAGCGCCACTCGCTGAGCTCCGGCGGCGAGTAGATCTTCAACCGCTTGTGCAGGATCTCGGTCAGCCCTTCCTCCTCGAACACGAGCGGGATCTTGTAAACCGAATCGACGTCCACCGCGGTGACCACCGCGTCCTTCTGGATGTTGCAGAACAGCGCGATCTTCGCCTTGATCTTGTCGGTGAGAAATTCCGAGCAGCGGCCGACGATCACGTCGGGCCGGATGCCGCGCTCGTTGAGCAGCTTCACCGCCTGCTGCGTCGGCTTGGACTTTTGCTCGTCGACGCCGGTGGGAATCGGCACGTAAGTCAGCAGCACGTACATCACGTTTTCGTCGCCGATGTCCTGGCGCAACTGCCGCGCCGCCTCGATGTACAGCTCGTTTTCCATGTCGCCGATCGTGCCGCCGATCTCGATCAGGCCGATGTCCGCCTGCATCTGACCGGGGATGCCGTAGAGCCATTCCTTGATCACGTCGGTCACGTGCGGGATGAGCTGCACCGTGCGCCCGAGGTACTCGCCCTCGCGCTCGCGCTCGAGGATGGTCTTGTAGACCTTGCCCATCGTCAGGTTCCAGTCGAAGCGCGTGGTCACGCCCAAGAAGCGCTCGTAGTGACCGAAGTCCATGTCGACTTCGCCGCCATCGTCCAGAACGAACACCTCGCCGTGCTCGATGGGATTCATCGTGCCGGGATCGGTATTCAAATAACCGTCGCATTTGATCGGCACGATGTTGAGGCGCGAGGAAAGAAGCTTGCCGATCGACGCGGCCGCGATGCCTTTGCCCAGGCCGGAGAGCACGCCGCCGATGACGATGATGTACTTGGTGTTCTTTTTCGCGTATTCGACCGCCTGCTTCCAGTTTTTCGTCCGCCGCAAAGTGATGGGCGTTTCGCGATCGGTGGACGCCTCGTTTTCGACCAGGAAGTCGTCGAGGTCCTCGGAGCTGATCCGGTACTGGCCACGATTGCCCACTTTGATCGCCTTAAGATCGCCGGATTTTACCCAGCGCCGCACAGTACTGACCGAAACTTTGAGTCGTTCCGCGATATTCTCTAATGTTAGGAAAAGTTCTTCACCGGCCATGAGGCTTTGCCCTCCAGTGGTTTTCAATGATGGTCATTGCCTACCAATTTTTCCGATTTTTGTCAAGAAT
Organism: bacterium; assembly: GCA_036725605.1. Classification (GTDB taxonomy): domain Bacteria; phylum Lernaellota; class Lernaellaia; order Lernaellales; family Lernaellaceae; genus CALBTQ01. The sequence goes on along the minus strand of DAIMDW010000006.1, from coordinate 167,890 downwards.
AGCGGACAGAAAATTACACAAATTCTGCAAATAACAAAATGATCGATCGTCAGTTTTTAACCATAAGGTCAACGAGAAAAGGACTTATGAATTGGTCATCGCTGGGCAATGCGCGCTTATTTTGCTCCGTTGTCGGCGATCACCCGGCCCGTGCTGAGAAAGGATATACCCTGTTGGCCGTGCGTTCCGATCATCACCGCCTCGACGATCGGCGCGGAGGCGGGTTCGGACGCGAACCACTCGACGACGAAATTGGCGCCCGAACCGCCGGATCTATCCGTCTCGCCGACGACGAATTCCAGGGTCGCCATCGCCGGTAAAATCAGCGGCGTTTCGGTGTAACCGCGCACGAGTTTCCCGGCCGTGTCGTAATATTTTACCGATTGAATAATGATCGAGCGGTTGATGTCGGTGTTGCGAATGCTCAGGGTGGCCGTCAGATCGATGACCATATCATCCCGGTGGTAAATATGCGAATACACAGGGACATATAGCGTTTGCCCGGCGGCCTTTTCCATCTGTTTCGCCTCGTTGAAATCGATGGGCGTACCTCCCGCCCGCGCTACAGCCGTCGTGTAATTGGGCTGCGACGGCGACGAACAACCCAGGCCGAGCGCTACAATCAGGCAAAACAGCGTCATGAGACTCAGTGACAAAAGATATCGATTTAATTGATGTTTCATTATCATTCCCAGCGGTGATGTCGGCTATGGACCGGCATTGGCCCTACCCTTATCGGGAAAATTGTATTGACAGTCGGGTGGTCCTGTCAACTCGTTTTCGCTTGGTCCCGAATCGTCAAACCCTTCGGGATTTCATACTTTTTTTACAATCCCAACCAATTAAGTGTTCATCTTTGGATTCGAAAATGCCGAAACGGTGAAAAATGGAATCCCCGAACTATCTGAAAACACGGAGTGTACTAATGATTAGATCCATGGCATTGGTGATTGCATCTCTGGTAGTGCTCGTTTTCATCAACCCGGCCTTTGCCCAAACGCCCGCCTGCTCCTGGGATTTTGAAACCTCGCCGGCGAGCCTGCCCAACGCCGCCTATCGTCCGGTGGCCGCCACGGTCGGCGACTATTTCTACTTCATCGGCGGATATGCCGCAGGCGTCGCTTCCGATGACGTGTACGCCTACTCGCCATTAACCGATACCTGGGAAACCAAAACCAGTATGCCGGGCGCGCGCGGCGGGGCCTGCGGCGCGGCGATCGACGGCAAGATCTACGTCGTCGCCGGCGATTTCTCGAGTACCCTTTATATCTACGATACCGAAACCGACACCTGGGAAACCGGCAGCTCGCATCCGGAATTCATGAGCGGCTGCATGGCCGCGTCGATCGACGGCTTGCTGTACGTAGCCGGCGGCCGGCGCAGCGATGACACCGTGCTGGCTTCCACCTACGCCTACGATCCGCTGCTGGACTCCTGGAGCGCCATGGCCGACATGCCGGCCGGCAAATACTTCGGCAAGGGCGTGGCCTACTACGGATATTTCTTTGCCGTCGGCGGTTGGAACAACAGCACCACCTATTCCTACGATCCCAACGCCAACACCTGGGCGACCGGAACGGCGATGCCGTCCAACGCCAACGACGCCAACCTGATCGCCCCCGAGTATACGCAATCCTATTACTTCTGGACCTTCGGCCTGGGCAATCAGTGGAATCCCGACGACGTCATTCGCGGATACAACATCACCACATCCACCTGGTACGAAGCCACTGCGTTCGGCACGATGCCCACGCCGGTCTTCGCTTCGGGCGCGGACAACTTCCACGACGCGGTGTTCATCATCGCCGGCGGCGCGACGGGCAACAGCGTCGCCACCGACACCGTGCAGGTGTTCCGCTATTGCCTGCCCTACATCTCTCCGACGATGACACAGACGGAGGTGGTCAACTACCGGGCGACCGAAATCACCATCACCGGTTTGCACTTCGACGACGAGACCGGCAGCACCTATTACCTGGCTTCCAGTAAGAAGGCGCCGGGCATCAATTTCGATTCGTGGACCGTCGTCGATGCGAAAACCATCACCGCGACGGTGCCCTCCTCACTGTCCACCGGCACGTATTCGATTTACGCCGACACCTATTGGACCGACCACCTGGGCACGGCGCCCGAGTATTGCGAAGACTGCCTGACGGTCACCGCGCCGATGCCGTTGGTATCCGTAATCGATCCGGCCTACGGCGAACAGGATGAGCAGGTCAGCGTGACCGTCACCGGCAACCATTTCTTCGGCACGCCCGACGTGGTGCTCAACGGACCCGACAAAGCCGAAATCGCCGCGACGAACGTCGTGGTCGTTGATGCGGATGAAATCACCGCCGACTTCGATCTGACCGACGCGGCCATCGGCGATTACCACGTGGTGATCACCACCACCAACGGTTCCGGCCAACTCAACAACGGCTTCCAGGTGCTCACGCCCGCCGACGACGATACCGTTGATGACGACACGGTCGATGACGACACGGTCGATGACGACACCGTTGACGACGATACCGTTGATGACGACACCGTCGATGACGACACGGTCGATGACGACACCGTCGATGACGACACGGTCGACGATGACGACACGACTGACGACGACACCGTCGACGATGACGATGATGACGCTACCGATGACGACGCCGACGACGATGACGATGATGCCACTGACGACGATGACGATGACGATGACGCTACCGGCGGCGGCGACGATGACGATGACGATGATGACGGGTGCGGATGCTGATTATTTGGAATAACGAACGCGGAATGCGGAATGAGGGCGGCCGAGCGCGCCGCCCTTTCTTTTTTAACGAATGAAAACGCCAATGCACGAGCGAGCGAAGCGGGGCGTATCGACCAACTAATTATTCACTGTTATGCTCACTCACTTTGTTCGTTCGCAAAACAGTGCCAACCCTTACACGCGCCCGAGCGCCTCGTTCCACAACGTGAGGTGCTCCTCGATCCTCTCCGGCGCCATGGCCGGCGCGAAGCGGCGATCCTCTTTCCAGCGCGCGGTGACCTCGGCTTTGTTTTTCCAAACGCCCACCGCGAGTCCGGCCAGCAGCGCCGCGCCCAGGGCGGTGGTTTCGACCATCGTCGGGCGGCTGATCGCGCAATCGAGAATATCGGATTGGAACTGAATCAGCAGGTTGTTCGCGCTCGCGCCGCCGTCCACGCGCAGCAGTTCGAGCTTCACCCCGGCGTCCTTCTCCATCGCCTTGAGCACGTCGTAGTTCTGCAGCGCGATGCCCTCGAGCGTGGCGCGGGCGATGTGCGCGCGGGTCGTGCCGCGGGTGATGCCCCAGATGACGCCCTTGGCCTGCGCGTTCCAGTGCGGCGCGCCCAGGCCGACCAGCGCGGGTACGAAGACCACGCCGCCGGTGTCGGGCACCGTGGCGGCGAGCTGCTCGACCTCGGGGCTGGACGAGAACATCTTCAGGCCGTCACGCAGCCACTGCACGGCCGCGCCGGCGATGAAGCACGAGCCTTCCAGCGCGTAGTTGACCTCGTCGCCCAGTTTCCAGGCCACGGTGGTCAGCAGGCGGTTGTTGCTGCGCACGATCTTCTCGCCGGTGTTCCACAGCAGGAAGCTGCCGGTGCCGTAGGTGCACTTGGCCATGCCCGGTTCGAAGCACGCCTGGCCGAACAACGCGGCCTGCTGGTCGCCGGCGATGCCCGCGACGGGAATGCCGTCGGGCAGCATCGACAGGCCCTTGGTCGTGCCGTACACCTCGCTGCTGCTGCGAATTGACGGCAGCACCGAGGCGGGCACTTCAAGAATGTCGAGCAGTTCGTCGTCCCAGGCGAGCGTTTTCAGGTTCATCAATAGCGTGCGGCTGGCGTTGGAGACGTCGGTGACGTGCGCGACGCCGCCGGTGAGTTTCCAGGTCAGGAAGGTGTCGATGGTGCCGATGGCCGCCTCGCCCTTGGCCGCCGCCGCGGCGAAGGCCGGCACGTTCTGCAGCAACCAGGCGACTTTCGTGCCCGAGAAATACGGGTCCAGCAGCAGGCCGGTGGATTGACGGAAGATGTCCTCGAGGCCGCGTTGGCGCATCGCCGCGCACATGTCGGCCGTGCGGCGGCACTGCCAGACGATCGCGTTGTGGTACGGCCGGCCGGTCGCGCGTTCCCAGGCGACGACCGTTTCGCGCTGGTTGGTGATGCCGATGGCCGCGATGCGCTCGCCGCCGATGCCCGCTTTCTCCAGCGCCATGGCAATCGTCTTTTCCACGCTCTCCCAGATCTGGTCGGAGTTGTGCTCCACCCAGCCGGGCTTGGGGAAATGCTGTTCGTACTCGGCATAGCCCTTGCCCAGCACGTTCAATTCGCTGTCGAAAATCATCACCGTCGAGCCGGTGGTTCCCTGGTCGATGGCCATCACCAAATCGCGCATGACGCTCTCCTTCTCAATGTCTGTGCGTTGATCGGCGCTAGGCTACCACCGCCCCGCGCGGCGTTCAACCGGTTGACAGTCGGGCGTCGCGGTAGCATCCTGAATGTACATGTCAAAGGAGTAGAGAATGTCCGAGCCGAAAGAAGCTCCGAAGAAAACGATGCGCATGGAAATCAAAATCGACGACGAGATCGCGCGCGGCATTTACGCCAACCTGTGTCTGATCAACCATAGCGACGCCGAGTTCATTTTCGATTTCGTGTTCATTCAGCCGGCGCGCAAGAAATCGAAGGTCGCCAGCCGGCTGGTCATGGCGCCGAAAAACGCCAAGCGTTTGATGATGCTGTTGCAGCAGCAGGTGAAAATTTACGAAGACCGTTTCGGCAAGTTGGATATCACCCCGCCGGTGAAAATGGACATCGGCGAGTTGGAGATAAACTAACATTCTTTAAAACAAGGAGCATCGCGCATGAGTGACGATGCGAAGTACTCCCTGAACAATGTCGTTCCTTTTCGGAAAAACAACGACGGCGAATCGCCGGTGCTCGAGCTGTCGCGGCGGAACATCCGGCAAAACAAGATCATCCTGAAATTCCTCTTCGGTCTGTTCTTGCTGGTGACCGTCGTCGCCTGTGTGCTCATGGCGATTACCGGCAATTGGTTTTTCGCCGCCCTGTGCTTCATTTTGGGCATCTATCTGATGTTCCGTCTCGATCAACGCTTCGGCCCGCGCATCGATTTTGTCTGCCCCCATTGCGGCAAAGGGCTGAAGCTGTACGTGACGCCCAACCTCCCCACGGACGGCTCCGCCTTCAGCGCCACCTGTATCTATTGCCATGAAGAAATGGCCTGCCGCCTGGTGGAGTAGGCGTTTTGCGCTGCCGTTGAATCACATCGTCCAAGTGGTTTAGAATTCAAGTAACCATTGACCACGCCCATTCATCGGAAAGCGAGGATGTCCATGGAACGAATTCTTTGCTGCCTGTTCACGCTGCTGCTTTGCCTGTCGCCCGCCTGTCAGTCCGACGATGACGACAACGACGATAACGACGCGTCCGCCGACGACGATGACGATACGGATGACGATGACAATGACAACACCGACGACGATAGCGACGACGACACGGACGACGATACGGACGACGATACGGACGACGATGACACATACGAGGATCAGCGAATCCCGGTGATCGCGACGATCCAGGGTTCGTTCCTGGTTTTCTACCAACCGGAAGATTCATCTTTCGCTCCCACGCAGTTGATCGCCCAGGATGAGGATTTCGTTTTCGAGCAAGTGGATGGCGGCGTGCCGGGAAAAGCCGACAATGTGCTGCTCTTGCTGGAATCGGACGCGGCCGAAGCGCTGCGTGAGAAAAGCTTTGGTCCCGCGGCGGATCCGCACGGCTGCGTGGACGCCGACGATCACATCTATCTTGTGTATCGCGATGTACTGCACCAACGTCTTGTCTACGCGGGCAACGCCACGGGCGAGTGGCTCCAGGAAATTCTTCTCACGCCCAAAGCCGGAATGCCGACTCTTCCGCGCATCAGCGTGGACGGCAATCGAATGCCGCACGTTTATTATCTGCTGACGACCGAGGGATCGAGCGAGACGCAGTTGAAGCATACCCGCCGCTCGGGCAAAGGTTGGGAACTCGAACCGGTCACCAGCGGGCAAATCGTCGCGTTCGACGCTGTGGTCGACAATCAGGGCAAAAGCCATATCGTTTGGCAGGATACCGGCGACAACCCGGGAATTTATTACAGCACCGACGACGGCGAAGGTTGGATCACCACGTACCTCAAGCCGGCCTACGCGACAACCGGTTACGACACCGACTTTTTCGATCCGAAAATCGCGTTGACCTCGGACGGCCGACCGTTCGTTTCATTCATTTACGGGGGTACCAACGGCGCGGCCGATCACTTTTCCCGGTTATGGTTCGCCGAACGCCAAGCGGGCTCGTGGCAAACGGATATCGTCTACGCCAACGACTCGGCACGCCTGATTCATCAACAATTGGCCGTCGACCGCGACGATCAACCGGTGATCCTGCTGTGGGATGTGTACCAGCGGATGGTGTTGCGTCAGGCGGATCAATGGGACGAGAACATCCCGCTCAATATCGGCGACAGACAGTTTTCGTTGGCTGTGGACAACCGCCGGTCGATTCATGTGGCCGGATATTGGGACAACATTTCCCTTTTGGCGGGTGGTTTGCGCTACACAAGCCGCGAAAACGGCCAATGGCAGGCGCCGATCGACATGGGAGTCGGGCGACATGAGTACACGTCTCCGTTGTCCATCGAGTACGATTCGGCCGGAAAAATCCACCTGTTCGGTTTCACCTACCATCCGATTTACGGCGCGCGCGAATCGACGACCTGGACCGTCGAAGATGTACCCTCCGACAGCAACATTTCGCATTATTTAAATTTCATGCTCGACGCCGACAACCAGCCGCATATTGTCTTTGCTCACTACAATAGTATTGTTCACGCCTATCGGGGCGATGACCAATGGAACGAGGAACAAGTTCTCAACGTTTTTGCATCGTCGGATGATTCGCCTGTGGACGACGATACCGACGATGACGACACCATCGAGTCGCTGGACGTTCTCGCCGCCGACATGGCCGGGCAGAATGTGCGCGCGGTTTATTACAACCAAAACACCTTCGATTTGTACTATGTATTCGACAATGCCGGTTCCTATCAAAATGATTTGCTGGTCGAAGACGTGATGCGACCGGTGATGCATTTGCTGACCGACGATCTGGGTGACGATCATCTGGTGTACCGCCAACACAACGAAGTGCGTTATTTGACCAATGCTTCCGGCGATTGGACGGAAGAAATTCTGCTCGCCGATGCGCAACTCTACCCCAATGAAACGCTGAGCCTGGACATGTTCCGGACCGACGACGGCACGATTCATCTCGTGTTTGACGATACCGCCGTCGATCGACCGGGTTACCTATACGGCGCGACGGGAGCCTGGACGTTGGCGCATCTCGATCCACCTGAGGAATGCCGCGCTCCCCGCATCTACGTTACGGCGGAGCAGAACGCGCACATTCTCTGTCGCACGACCGATGGCTTGCTCTACGTCACCAACGCCGATGGCGATTGGTCCTACACGTTTTTCGCTCTCGATCTGGAAAACGACGCCTACGACCTGGCGATCGACGAGGACGGCACACCGCATATATTCGTTGTCGTACACGATGCGGTCGTGCACCTTTCCCTTCCCTGAAATTGACCGAAGGCGGTGGCTCACCTCGCCGCGTACGGCAGATCGGTGTCGGCGAAGTCGATTGAGCCGTCGTCAATTAATGCGGCATAGCGCGAGGTCAGCAGCGCGGCCAGTTCGTCGCGGTTGGCCGTGCGTGAGGCGAGAAACGCCAGCGGCAGCATGAAATCCTCCAGCCCCACGCCCTGCGGTTCGAGCTTGGCGTAATCGCCCTGGTAGCTGTTGAACAAGCGTTGCACGGTCGGACGCTCGTTGAGCGTTTCGTCGAACAACTCCGCCGCCACCGACTTGTATTCGGGCGAACCCAGCACGCCGTACTTGCGATAAAATGCGGCCACCACCCGCCGCCACAACCGGCGCTGGCCGGCGTTCGCGTCGCGCAGCAGCTCGGGCGGCCAGAGGAACAGCCAGTCGGCCTCGTCGATGTCGCTCAGGTAAAAGCCCGACAAATATTGGTTCAGCGCGGTCAGGCCGGTGTGCGCCGGCTCGAACAACGCCTCGCTGATCGCCACCAAACCGAGGCCGCGGCCGAATTCGAAAACGGATTCGCCCAGGTCTTGCAGCGTATCGAACTGCGTGAACTGCTCGCCGGTCATCTCCTCCAGGCCGACGTGACCGAAGAACATCATGAAGGTGAAATTCGGCGGGTTGGCGCACGAGCCCTCGAACAACGCGTAGAGCATGTACTCCCAACCCCAGTCCCAATGGAGGTTCGACTGCCCGAAGATGTAGTCGGTGATCAACCGCGTGTGCGCGACCAGCTCGTCCAGCAGCGCCTGTTCGGCGGCGGTGCGCTCGTCCAGACCGGTGAGCACCTCCCACAGCGTGCGATAGCCCAGCAGCACGCCGTAGTATTGATCGCGGCTGACGTTCTTGCGCTCGCGGCCGGTGAAGTGGTCGGGCCACGAATTGTTGTGATGCGTGACGATGCCGCTCGGCGTGATCTCGATGTCGAAGATGTTCATCTCGTCTTCGAGGTACAGGTTGCGCGTTTTCGTGCCGCGCGTGATGCGCCCGTCGGGCTCCTCCAACGCCAGCGGGTCCGGATCGTCCACGGTGAAGCGGTCGTAGTGCTTGATCGCCGCAAGCATCGCCCGCAACCGCGCCAGCGTGCGCGCGTCTCGCGTCAGCTCGTACAGCGCGGCCAACGCGGCCATGTTGTTGCCGGTGAACAGCGCGCAATCCTCTTCCTTGTACGCCGCCTCCCACGACCACCATTCGTTGATGTAATGATTGCCGCCGCCCCAATCGTCGTTTTGCCACATGGTGTACTTGGCGGCCATCAGCCTTTCGTTGTCCAACAACGACGGATCGTCCCACACCGTGCGCGGCGCCTGCCACCAATCGTGGAACTGCTCGATGCCGCTTGCGCCGGCCTCCTGCGCGATGAAGCTGGTGCGGCCCGAATCGGCGAACACCCACGCGTAGTCGGCGTCGTCGTACAGACCGCCGAGAATTTCCGTCCAGTGGTAGAAAAGCCAGAATTTGTCTTGCACCGCTGCGGGCAACGCGGGCGACCAGGGATCCTCGTAATACGCGAACGGACCCTCGAAGCGCCGCCAGGACGGTTCCTGCGCGCCGAGTTTGGTTGCGCCGTCGCCGAGCGTTTGCGCGATGTGCAGCAATTGTCGGATCTGCGCGCCATGCGGGCCCAGGTCGCGCCCCTCGCACGCGGCCAATGCCGACGCGGCGCGCTCGCGGATCGTCGGTCCCACTTCGCGCAACACGCGATGCAATTCACGATGTTTGCTCGCCAGATCCATCTGCGGATCGCGGATGATCTCGCGCATGGCCGTCGCGGCGTCCTGTAGCGGCGGACGCAACGAGGCGTCGAGCGCCGCGTTGAATTCGTCGACGGATTGTTCGTCGGGCGCTTCGCCGCAGGCGATCAACAACAGCAATGGAATGAGTAAAAACGACAACCGACGCATGGCCCCTCCCGCGTTCGATCATCAAGGATAACTCGTTTGGGAGTTTAAAGCCACGCGGCGGTCGAGCCGTCGCCGTCGCGCCGCACCAGCAGCGCATGCAGGAAATCGTCCTTCACCGCGTCCTGGTGGCTGATGACCAGCACCTGCCCTTCCAGTTGCAGCAGCGCTTCGAGCAGTTGCGTGCGGCGGTCGTCGTCCTGGCTGCCGAAGATTTCGTCGAAGGCCAGCAGGCCCGGCGCGCTCTGGCCGTGCAGGTGCGCAACCACGCGGCCGACGGCCACGCGCAAACAAAGGTTGGCCAGGTCGATTTCGCCGCCGGAAAAACGTTTGATCGGATACGCCGCGCCGTCGTCGGTGATCACGAATTCGAAGTCGTCGGTGACGTGGATGCGCGGATAACGGCCGCGCGTCACGCGGGCGAACAACGCCGAGGCGAGCCGGTCGATTTCCGGCGTGACGTGCGCGAGCGCGGCGGTGCGGAAGGTGCGCAACGCCTCGACGCAGGCGGCCAGATCCTCCAGTCGCGCCAGCCGTTCGGCGACGGCCTGTCGCTGCTTGTCGTCGCGCGCCAGTTGTTGTCGACGCTCGTTGATCGTCGCGTCGATTTTGCCGCGCTCGTTTTTGTGTTCGCCCAGAATTCGCACCGCGTCGTTCATCGCCCGCGCGGCCATCTGCGACGCATCCGCCGCCGCGCGCAGTTCGTTTTCGTCGAAGGGCAGCGCGTTCAGTTTTTCCGTGAGATCCGTCAAGGCGACGCGCAATTCCTCGCGCAGTTTTTCCTTGCCGGCCAGATCGCGCTCGACGGATTCGCGACGTTCGAGCTTGGCGGTCAACGCGGTAAAACGCTCGTGCACCGGTTGTAGTGTGCTCACCTGGGCTTGCGCGGCCGTCAACGCCGCCGCCGCGAAAGGCGCTTCGCCGAAGTCGCGCAACGCCCGGTCGGCCGCCTGAAAATCGTTCGCTGCCTTGTCCGCTGCGCGTTGCGCCCTGGCAATCTCCTTGTCGGCGGCCTGCGCCAGTTGCGTTTGCTGCTTCGCCTGCGCCAGCGCGTCGTCGGTCTTTTTCTTATCGTCTTCGGCCTGTTGCACGGCCGCCTGCGTTTCGTCGTGTTCGTCTCGCGCGCGACGCAATTCCTTTTCCTGCAAGGCGCGCAGTTCGTCGGCCATCTCGTCGAGGATGTGTTGATAGTCGCCGGTCAACGGACGATCGCAGGTCGGACAATTCGCCTGTTCGCCGAGGGTTTCAATCAACGTCCGTTTGCGTTCTCGTTCGTCGATGCGCTCCTGAATCGCGGTAATCGTCTTGCTCACATCGCGCTCATCCTTTTGCGCCTTTTTAAAATCCGCCGTCGCTTTTTCGTTTTTCGTTTGCGCGTCGGCCAGCGCCGCGTCGACCTCGCCCAAGGCTTCGCGCGCGGCTTTGCGCCGCGTCAACTCCTCGTTGGCTTGGGTAAGATTTTTTTCGCGCTCGGTCCGTTTGGCGAGCAACGCCTGTCGCTCGTTGAAGCGCTCGCGCGCGGCGATCAGCATTTCCTTTTCCTTGACCGCCGCCTGATAAGCCTTTTCATCGGCGGCGAGTTGCGCACTCTCCGCGTTCATTTTCCGCAGGTCGGCCAATTCCTCTTGCAGTTTGGCCAGCGCGGCGTCGTTGGCTTCCGCCCGTGCTTGCGTCGACGATTTTTCCCGCTCGATTTTCTCGCGCTCGTCCTTGCGTGTTTGCAGGGCGTCGCGTTTTTTCTCCGCGTGTTGATAGGCCTCGCGCGTTTGCGTTGCCGCTGCGTCGGCCCGCGCGATTTTCTCGTCGAGCTCGCGCGCGCCTTCCTGTGCAACGGCGATTTCCTCGCCCAAACGTGTTCGCGTCGGCTCGTCGAGCAGCGCGCTTTGCATGCCCTCGATGATCTTGTGCAGATCGTTCAGATCGGCCTTCGCCGCCTTGTGCGCCTCGTCGATGCGGTCCAGGCCGAGCATGCGCCGTACGTGACCTTTGCGCACCTCGCCCTGATCGCTGCTGAGCACGGCCAGTTCTTTTTGCCGCGCGAACACCGAGCGCACGAAGGCGGTTTCGTCCAAGCCCAGCAGCCGCGCGACCTGCTCGCCAACCGGCTTGTCCTGCTCGGCCAACACGCGATCGCTTTCGTCAAGCAACGTCGCCTTGTGCGTGAGCGCCTTGCCGCGCAGTTCGCGCCGCACGCGGTAGCGCTCGCCGCGCACGGAAAATTCCGTCTCGACCTCGACCGGCTCCTTGGCCGTCGCGCCGGCGGTGCGGATCATCTCCTTGTCGAAGGGCATTTTGCCGTACAGCGCAAACAGCAGCGCGTCGAAGAGCGACGATTTGCCCGCGCCGTTCGCGCCGATCACGCCGATCAGTCCCTGCGTGGGAAACTCGATGTCCGCCGCGCGGTAGCTTTTGAAATTGCGCAGGGCCAGGCGGTGGAGAATCATCGCTCGGCCTCCGCGAGGTATTTGCGGCCCAGCGCGAGCACGCGGGCGCGGCGCTCGGGATCGGTCAGCGTTTGCGCGAGATGATCGGCGAACAGATCGGGCAGCGAAACGGTCGCCAGTTCGACGACCTCGAGTTTGCTCGCGCCGCCGACGAACGATCGCGTGATCAGCGTGGCCAGCGCGGCGGTGAACGGTTCGCTCAAACGGCGATTGGTCAGCCCCGCCGCCTGCGCCGGATCGAGCCCGGCCAGATGCAGACGCACGATCGCGCCGTCGAGCGCCAGCGGCTCGGCCTGTTGCGCAATCGCCGCAAGAATTTCCGCATCGGTTTTCGCGCGGCAATCCTCGACGGTCAGCTTGTACTGGGGGCGAATGGCCAACGGCTGAAAGGTCGCCTGCGGATGCGTCGGATCGGCCAGATCGACCAGCATCCAGCCCTTTTGCTTGTCGAGTTCACGCTCGCCGACGTGCTCGGTCGAGCCGCTGTACGCGGCCAGCCCCGGCCCGCTCAGCACGCGGTGGCCGTGCCAGTGGCCCAACGCGGTGTAGGCGAAGGCGGCGAATTTTTCGCGGCGCGCGCCCTCGATCACCTGCTCGCCGAACTCTTCCATCATGAACTTCGCGCCGACCGACGCGTGTAGCGCGAGCACGTTGATCGCGCCGGGCACGGGCGCGAGCGCATCGAAGGCGGCGAAGAACTCGTCGATGTCCAGCAGGTGCGGCACGCCGTGCACGACCAATTCGCCCAGGCGCACCGACTGCGCCGCCGGGCGATAAAGCGGATGCACGCCGGGAATGTTTTCCAGCGCGGCGAGAATCGGCCCGGTGAACGCGGTGCGCGGCGCGTCGTGATTGCCCGCGAGCACGACCACGGGCAGCCCCGCGTCGGTCAGGCGTTTCAAACCGGCCAGGCCGTGGGTGAGCGCGCGATTGGTCGGGCTGGCGCGGTGGAACAGATCGCCCGCGTGCACCACCGCGTCGACGTCCGCGGCGATGATCGCCTCGATCGCTTTGTCGAACGCGTCGTAAATGTCATGTTCGCGCAGCGGCACGCCGTCGTCGCCGATGACGTTCAAATCGGCGTAGCCCAGGTGCGTGTCGGACAGGTGGGCGATCTTCACCGCGCGGCTCCGAGGATTTTTTGCACGACTTCGTCGAGCGCGTCGACCAGTTGAAAGCCGGGGGCGAAGGCGACCATTTTCCCCTTGAGGAAAAACGCGGTCGCCGGCACGCCGCGCAACTGCACCGCCTGCGCGATGCGGGGCGCATCGGTCGCGCGGGCGTGATAGCCCAGCAGATCGTCGGGATGACGGCGGAGCAATTCGAGCGCGTTGGGCGCCATTTTCTTGCAGAACGGGCACGTGTCGGACCACAGAAAAAGCATCACCGGCTTGTCGGCCTGCAACACTTTTTCGGCGAAGTCCTCGTCGGCAATCTGCGTGAAAGACGCCTCCGGTTTCTTTTCCTTTTTGCTGAACCAACCCATGGTTTACGCTCCCAATTTCGGCGTCGGCGGCGACGGCAGATCGCCCGGCGCTTTTTTTCGCGCGGCGATTTTGGCCGCTTCGTAACGTACCGGATGACGATTCTCACGCAGCAGTTTGGCCGAGAGAAAATATGCGTCGACGCCCGAGCCGGCCCAGACGAGCAGCAGCATGACCACCCAGCGCCCGACGATCGGCAGCAGACGCGGCGCGTTGTGCGTCGCATCGCCGGTGATGTCCAGGTGCGCCATCACCACGGCCTGAAACGGACCGGTGAACTGCACGACGAAACCGGCCAGACACGCCAGCGTCAGCACGACGAAGATCAGCCCGCGATAGCGATAGCCGAGGCGATACTGCCCCAGGCCGGGCATAACGGCGATGGAATAAATCACCGGACTCCACAGCGGATCGTGGCGCAGCTTGCGCTTGCTCATGCGCGCGGCTCCTCGTCAATGACCTCGACGTCGATGATCCCCCGGTCCATGCGCAGCTTGCGGCGGTACCGCTCCTTGAGCCAGCGGGCGAACCACTGCCGCGCGGGTGGAATAAGCAGCGTCAGGCCGGTGATGTCGGTGAGAAATCCCGGGGTGATCAACAAAATGCCGCTGGCCAGCACGAGCACGCCTTCGAGGATCGTGTCGCCGGGCAGCTTGCCGGATTGAATTTCCTTCTGGAACTGAATGAATACGCGTAGGCCTTCGCGGCGCGCGAGCAGCGCGCCGAGCCAGCCGGTGAAAAGGACGACCAGAACCGTCCAGACAAGGCCGATGTGCTCGCCGACCTTGACCAACAGATAGAATTCGACCAGCGGAATCAGCGTAAAGGCGAGAAACAAACGACCGAGCAAGGGATCTCCTTTCGTGGGGTTTCCCACACTATAATCCTTCGCCGGCGGTTGCACAAATTTGGTGCAAAATAAGGCGCGCTTCGTGTTCACGGCCCTTCGCCGCGTCCGTCCACACGGTTATCCACAGGGTTATGCGCAGATCCTGTGGACAGAGTGAATGAGGGCTCAGCCAAGGTCCTTTTTCGCGCGCTGCCACAGCGCCTCGAGTTCGTCGATGGATTTGTCTTTGAAATCCGTCCCTTCGGCGGCGACGGCCTCTTCGACTTTCTCGAAGCGCGCGATGAACCGGTTGGTGCAACGGCGCACGGCGTCTTCCGCATTGACCCCCAGATGCCGTCCAAGGTTCACCAGGGCGAAAATCGCGTCGCCCAGCTCGTGCTCGATGTGCGCCTTGTCGCCGGAAGCGATCGCCTCGGCCAATTCGCCTTTTTCCTCGACCAGCTTGTCCCACACCTGCCCGGCGTTTTCCCAGTCGAAGCCGACCTTCGCCGCGCGCTCGCTGATGCGGTAGGCGTACAACAGCGCGGGCAGCGACGTGGGCACCTTGTGCATGACGCCCGCGTGCGTGGTCGTGTTCTTCTCCTGTTTTTTGATCGCCGACCACTGCGCGACGACCTGCTGCGAATTTTCGATCTTCGCCTCGCCGAAAATGTGCGGGTGCCGCCGGACCATCTTTTCGCCCAGCAACTGCAGCACGTCGTCGATGGAAAACAGGCCGTCCTGCTCGGCGATGCGCGCGAGGAAGAGAATCTCCCACAGCGTGTCGCCCAACTCTTCAGCCAGGCCGGGCCAGTCGCGTTTGTCGGCGGCGTCGAGCGCTTCGTAGGCCTCTTCCAGGAAGTACTTGAGCACCGATTCGAGGGTTTGTTCGTTGTCCCACGGGCAACCGTCGGGGCTGCGCAGGCGGCGCATGATGGCGACGCATTCGTCGAAGGTGTACCTGGTCACGGGCGATCTCCTCGGGAAAGTCGCCCCGTTGTAGCGCATGGCGCGGTCAGTGACAAGGGAAGAGGATCTACTCCATAAAGTTCATGATGAAATCGACGACCCGGGCGCCGAAGCGGACGAGATCGATGATCGGGTCCGTCGCGGGCACGGCCGGCTCGACGTCGATGGCGTCGGCCCAGTCGGCGAAGGTGTACTCGGAATACTGCAAAAAGCCGCTGAAGTAAAACACCTCGATGCGCCGCACGCCGACCGCCTTGGCCGCGGCCACGTCGGCCGACAGTTCCGCCGGCGTCGCGTATCCCGGTAGGCCGTTGTGACGCACCAGCCCCACATCGACCACTGCGGCGTCGCCGTACAGTTCCAGCGCCGATTGCGCGTAGGTGGTCACGAAGTAGGCCGACGCCTCGAAGAGCCCGACCATGTGCGCGTACTCGGTGGAATAGGCGCACGGCGCGATGCGATCCCACCCGA
Source organism: bacterium (assembly GCA_036725605.1). GTDB lineage: Bacteria > Lernaellota > Lernaellaia > Lernaellales > Lernaellaceae > CALBTQ01. The sequence continues at coordinate 152,107 of DAIMDW010000006.1, read as the reverse complement.
TGCCGCTCATGGGAATGTTGCAGGAATCCTGAATGTCGGTGTCGCCGTCGACCAGATCGTCGAGCATGAACGGATACGTGGTGATCTGCATCTCATAACCGAGGTCCTGAAAATCGGAAACGATCTGCGCGTAGCGCTTCACCGAACCGACAAACCGTTCGCGGTCCATCGTCCCTTCGAGCAGGGTCCACAGCAGCGCGAAGTCGCGGTCGTTCCACGCCTGTTGGATCTGCTGATCCAACGGGTGGCCCAGTTCCATGTTGACCGAGATGGTGTCCACGGCCGAGCTCACCGTTTCGATCCAGTCGACGAGCGCGTGCGCCTCCTCCTCGAACAGATCGATGTTCTCCTCGCTGGGGAAACCGCCCTCGCTGACGTAGGGGCAGATCGTGACCGGCACGCCCAGTGCCTCGGTCTGGGTGAGGATCGCGGCCAGATTCGCCGAACCGACGTCGCCGATGCCCGCCCCCAGGTAAAGGCGGAAACCGCGCGCGGCGAATTCGTTCAGGTACGGCAGCACGGCCGCGTGGTTGTAGGTTTTGATGCTGATTTCGGGAGCATCGTCATCGGCCGTGTCATCGTCAGCGGTGTCGTCGTCGGTGGTGTCGTCATCGGTCGTATCATCGTCGGTGGTGTCGTCATCGAGCGTATCATCGTCGGTGGTGTCGTCATCGAGCGTATCATCGTCGGTTGTATCATCATCGAGCGTATCGTCATCGCCGCTGTCGTCGTCCACAGCGTCGTCGTCGATTGCGTCGTCATCGACGGCCGCATCGTCGTTGTTATCATCGTCGTCATCGTCGTCGCAGGATGCCGCGAGCATGAAACCAAAAAGGGCCAATACCGCCGCCAGCCATGCCATGCCGGTCATTTTCATGGCAAACCTCCACACACATTCTTCGGTTTTTTGGATGGCGGTGAACGGCAGGTAAGGTAATGATACCAAGCGCGGCCGGCGACGGCAACCGATTATTCGCGGTTCATTTCCGCGCCGCGATGCTGCCTTGCCAGCCCGGCGGTGATCTGCTATGCCTACTGCGTTTGTAGAGGAATGCGCTTCGCTGACGGGAAGCCGGTGCGAATCCGGCGCGGACCCGCCACTGTGAGGGGCGAGCCAATCGCCACAAGCCACTGGGCGCGAGCCTGGGAAGGCGGCGACGGGCGCCAGCAGCTCCGAGCCAGGAGACCGCAGCGAAACGCCGAACTGCCTACCGCTCTTCGAGGGTTTGAGAGTGGTGGTGAATCGATTGCGATCTCACCTTCCCCACATCCTTCGAACCGGTAAGGCGCCACTTTCCACATTTAAGGAGGAACCGATGAAACATGTGGATCGATGGGCCTTTCTGGTCGCCGTGTTTGCCGTCCTGGCCCTGACGGTAACGCCGATGATCGGCTGCGGCGACGATGACGATGACGACGATGACGACGATGATGTCGCCGACGACGACGATACCGGCGACGACGACACCGGCGACGATGACGACACCGGCGATGATGACACAACCGACGACGACACCGGCGACGATGACGACGACTGGGTGGAAATCACGCCCGGCGCGCAGATGATCCCCGTCGGCACGACCTGCACCTTCACCGCCGAGGGCGAAGTGGACGGCGTCGCGGCGACGTCCTTCACCTGGTCGATCGACGAAGACGACGTGGCCACGGTGGCCGACGGCGTAGTGACGGCGGTGGCCGCCGGTCAGGCGACGTTGACGGTCACGGCGGGCGAAGCCAGCGCGCAGGCGTTGATCGCGGTCGGTCCGGACGTTTACTCCTTCGACAACCTCAACGGCGTGGCCACGGCGATCAACCGCGGCGACGAAAGCGCCATCGCCGACCTCGCCGGCGGCAGCATCGGCACGGTGTTGCAGAGCGCGACGGTCGATACGGAAAACGGCCTGCTCTACTACGTCGATTCGGCGGACTATGCGGCGGGCGTGACCGGCAACGAAAAGCTGATCATGGTCGATCTGCTCGACGAATACGCGACCACCGACATTTCCCTCAACCAGGACAGCCCGTGGGCCGCGACCGTTTTCTTCGACGCGGTGTGGGTGACCGGCAACCTCGACGATACGCTGGCCAAGGTGACCGTCGACGGCGAGAAAGCGTCCGTCGAGTACTTCGATCTGGATGAAGGCTGCGCGCCGACCGCCGTGCTGGGCGTGGGCACGAGCCTGTACGTCGCCTGCTCCGGCTTCGATTGGGGCACGATGGCCTACGCCGACGGTCAGGTGCTGGTGATCAATCCGACGACCGGCACGATCCTCAGCCGCATCGCGCTGCCGCAGGTCAATCCGAACGGACTGGCCGTGGCCGCTTCCGCCGATTGCAGCGACCTGTTCGTGGTCTGCACCGGCAACTACAGCGATCAGACCGGCAAGATCGTCAAGATCTGCACGCATGAGAACGTGGTGAAATCCAGTTTCGACCTGGGCGTGGCGCCCGGCCCGATCGGCATCAGCGCCGAGGGCATCGCCTTCGTCGGCGAAGGCATGGCCGGCAACGTCTACGTCTTCGACACAGCCGACAACTCGATCATTCACGGCGACGCCGATCCGCTGACCATCCCCGACGCGTTTTGGGTGCAGGGTCTGGGCGTGCTCCCGGAAACGGGCGACGCGTACGTCTGTGACCAGGGCAACGGCAAGGTGTACGTGCTGGCGGGCGACGACTACAGCGACGTGTTCAACGTCGCGTTGCCCAACCCGGGCGGTGTGGCCTTCTGGTAAGATCGGGCAACCGCTTCACCCTCTCCTTTGGGGAGAGGGTCGGGCGACAGCCCGGGGTGAGGGACTTTCGGCTCTACGCGCGCCCTCATCCCCGGCCCTTCTCCCACCGGGAGAAGGGAGATCGGGCAACCGCCCGGGGTAAGGGAAAAAATTCAAGCCCGCTCCGTCACGGGGCGGGCTTTTTTATTGCCCGTCAAAAATGGTGGCACTGATCCGCCGAACACAGTGAGGCTTATCAGTGTATATTTAAAACACTGATAAACTCGCTCACTTCGTTCATTCGTGTATCAGTGCCACGGAAGCCAGGATGGCTTGTTTTATTGTCCGTCGAGGTCGGCGACGCGAATCAACTCCACGTTTTCGTCCAGGCGCGTCAGCGGGCCGAAACCAAGCTCGCCCTTGCCGGGCAGCACGCCCATGTGTTGATACGGCGACGGACCCTTCGTTTCCCAATCCTCGTAGGCGACGATCAGGTCGGGATAATCGTCGTTGTTGATCTGCGCCACGGCGAGGAAGAGATTGCCCTCCGAGCCGAAAAGAAAATCGGGCTGGCGGAACGTGCCGTCGGACCGGCCGTGGAGAATCCCCACGCTGCCATAGCCATAGCCGATCACGAGATCGAGATTGCCGTCCCGGTCGTAGTCGGCGGCGACCAGCAAATTCAAGTAATCGGTCTCGATCTCCATCGCCTCCGCTTCGGTCAGCGTGCCGTCGCCGTTGCCGTGCAGAATGTACAACTCACCGTGGGAAAACGTGGCGATCACATCGAGGTTGCCGTCGCCGTTGAGGTCGTGGGCGGCCAGACTTTCAAACCAAAAACTGACGTAATAACCGGAAAAGCGCTCGCTGCGCTCGAACGTGCCGTCGCCGTTGTTGGTGTAGATGTACAGATATTTTTTCGCTCCGAGCGCCAGGTCCGGCCGTCCGTCGTTGTTGAAATCGGCGGCGATCATACTCACGACCGAGTACTCGCTCAGGTCGACGATTTCCGTTTCCGTGAAGTGCCCCGCCCCATCGTGGGCATAGAGATACACTTTCTTGTGGTAGAACGAATACCCCGCCAGATCGAGGATGCCGTCACCGGTAAAATCGGCGGCGACAAAGCCGTCCGGAAAATGCAGATTGATGTTGTTGACCTTTTTGTATTGTACGCCGTTGCCTTGATTGAACAGCACGTCGATGCCCTGGAAAGACGAAAGAACGATATCGGTGTGTCCGTCGTCGTCGAAATCGGCGACGGCGATGTCGTCCGCACGGATGTCGGCATCGAGCACAACCGGCTCGCCGTACCCTTTTCCGTCGTTGAGCAGTGCGCGCAAGCCGTCGTCGCCGCTATAGACCAGATCATCGCCGTAGACGAGCGGCGTGGCGTCGTCGTCATCGGTCGTGTCGTCGTCGCTCTCATCGTCATCGTCGTCATCGCCGTCATCGTCGCCCGCATCGTCGTTGTCGTCGTCAGCCTGCCCTGAGCTTGTCGAAGGGTCGTCATCGTCACCGCAGGCAAACAGCGCCAGACAGCAAAGCAACAACAGTATCCATTTCAACCACCGCATCGGTCCCTCCCTTTTTTCCCGTCGACGCAATTGTCTCATCCGAGAAGATTAAAACAAAAAAGCGATCAACCGAACCATCATGGCCTCCGTTTGACCGCTCTCCTCGAATCGGCACTCGACCCCCACGCAACTAAAACACAACTCGACAATTATCTCAATGAAAAAAGGGCGGTCGAAACCGCCCTTGATCGCGTGAAGAAGCGTCGCCTAGAGAACCCCGCCCGGCCGCGTATGGTCGTAGCAGAAATACGGCTCGCCGTCGCAGGCGGCGTTGTCGGGAATCGTCGCCGGCGCGACCACGGCGCTTTGCTCGGTGAAAAATTCGCCCCAGTGCACCACCAGCCGGTCGCTTTCCAGCTTGTAGCGCACGGCCTGGAAGAGCGAGGTGGAATCGGGCGGCTCGTTCGGGTGATACGCGCCCATCGTGCCGGGAATCACCTTGAGCGTGAGCACATCGTTTTGCGCCGTGTCGCCGGTCAAGGTCAGGTCGAGCACCTCGGCGTCGTAACCGGAAATCAGCCGCTCTTCGCCCTCGATGGTCGCCGGCAACGAATTGCCGTAGCTGTCGCGCCGCAGAATCATCTCGGTGGCCGCGCTGTAAAAACGATCGGCGTTGGCGTTGTAGGCCGCCGTGCCCTTGTGTACCTCGGAAATCGCCAGTAACTCGGATTGCGGCTGGTCCATCGGATTGTCGATCCAACCATAACCGTGGGAACTGTTGAGTTGATCGAAGTTGGTCGCGTCGAAATAATCGGTCTGGCAGATCAGGCCGGTGGCCGCGCCGAGCAACTGCAGTTCGTCGGTCAGCGTATCGACGCTGGTGAAGCGGCTGTAGGGCGCGGGGTCGGTCAGATTGACGTCCAACGCCGTCTGCAATTGCGTCCGCACCGCGGCGGACACCATCGTATATTGACAAGCGGCATAGGTCGGATCGTTATGATCGGCCCAGACGTACGCGGTCCATTCGACCTGGCCCAGCGCGAAGTAGATCGTCTGCCCGGCGCCCTGCCCCTCGTGGTACTTCAAAATCTGCGCCTGGCCCAACGCCATATCCTTGGGCAGCGCCAGCGGTTCGTCGCCCAGGCCGCCTTCGCCGTAGCTGAACTTGTCCCAATCCACTTCGGCGGGCGAAGCGGTGACGTCATACCCGGCGCGCTCGGCCAACATGGCGGTCAGATCGTCGGAGAGAATGCGCACGTGATCGAGCACCAGCACGACGTCCTTGAACAGGATCTTCAGAATGTAATTGCCGTTGTCGCCGGTCACGTAAGTGTCGCCGGTGTCCTTGGCGGTGAAGTTGATCTCCATCAACTCCATGCCCTCGTTGCGCGCGGAATACCACAGCGCGTATTTGACCGCCGTGTCGTAGGTCACCCCGCAGATTTCCCCGTCGTCGCACACGCCGTCATGATTGCCGTCGGGATCGATCTCCGCGCTGTCGAATTCGATCAACTCGCCCGCCGGCTGGATGTAATGCGCGGCGCTGGATTTGGGATCGCCCTCGGTGTGGCCCGTGTGGCCGCCGCCGTGCGCGCCCCAGGCGGTGAACTCGACGAGGAACGATTTGCCCTCGATCATCGTATACATTTTCCCGTCACTGCCGAATTCGATCGGATAGGGAAACTCCAACTCGCCGACGCCCTCTTCCCCGTGCTCGTCGTCGTCATCGTCGCCGTGATCGTCGTTGTCGTCGTCGTCACCGCCGCCGCAATCGCACGCCGGCAGCAAGGCGAGAATTGCCGACAGCATTAAAAATATCGACAAGAGTCCCCAACGTTTCATCACCGTGTCCTCCCCATGGGTTTGATTAACCTTTCGGCAAGACAATCCAGGAATTTGAGGAAAAACGGAGGGTTCGGCAATTTTCGGGAACTCGTAAGTTCTAATTATGCGTTACTCATGGGGAAATGATCGCCACATTCGTGAGGCCGATGCATCGCTTGCTCTCCACGGAATCAATTGCCGCAGCCGTAATTGCCGAGATCGTCGTCATCGAGCAAAAAGTCGATCTCATTGACAGGTTCATCCGGCGCGGTCGTTCCGGATTCGAGGCTGTCGAGAACCAATTCCTGTACCTGATATTCATAGGCATGGCCGACCATCACGAACGAATCGTCGGCCAGGCGCCCCAGGCGATAGCCGCTGCTTTTATCGTAGTTGCCGGTCGGCGCCCACGAATACGATTGAAGCGGCGCGCCCGCGCTGGTGTAGGTGTTGAGGATCGCGCTGCAATCGGTCGCACACTCCCGGCCGGTGACGACGACCCGCCCCGCCTCACCGGCAATGACGTCGCAAAAACGCGTCGAATTTTCCGTGGCCGAGGACAGCGTCCAGAGCACCTCGCCATCGGAACTGTATTTGCTGAGATACGAATTTTCTCCGGAGCGATAACTGGCGAGCAGCACGTTGTCCTGATCGTCGACGGCCACCGCTGAAGGTCTTTCCTCATCGCTCAAATCGGAAAACACCTGCCATAAAAGATCGCCTTGCGCGTCGAACTTCAAGGTGACCGTTCGATAATCATGCAGACTGATGGCGGTATAACCGACGACGATGATGTTTTCCCGGCTGTCCAGAACCGCGTCGACCGCCGCGAGATAGCAGGTGTGATCGCCGACGGTCCGACAGTAATCGTACCCTTCGACCGCGCGCCAAAGCCGCTCGCCGGTCGGCGAGAATTTCTCCAGCAGCAGCCGGTGTTCGAATCCCGAGTTGTAAACCTCGCCGATCAAAATGGGATTGTTCTCGCCGTCCAGCAGCAACCTGGTCCCGTGGGAACTTTTCCAGCCGCGAACCTCGCTGGCCTGCAACCATTGGGGGATTCCCTCGTTGTGGTATTTCATCAACGCGGCTTTGGCATGCCCTTCGGACCGGACGGAACCGACCAGGTAAACGCCGTCCTGCCCATCCGCCAGCACCTGGTTCGTTTGGCTGCCGGAATACCCGGTCAGCGGATAGTCGGTCTGCCATAATAGGTCGCCGTCGGGCCCTACCTTTCGCAGCAGGAACGGATGGTCCGGGGCATAACCGGTAACAAAGGCGTTCCCCAGCCCGTCCAACGACAGCTCCCACATTTCCCATGTCCGGCCGCCGAGGTTGACGTTCCACAACACCTGGCCCGTCGGCGAAAAACGCACCAGCTTATTGTCGCCGGCGTAAGTGATATAGTCGTTCAAGAGAATCAGCGTGACGCCGCCCGCCGCATCGATTTCGCTGCCGTACAGGTAGCAGCTTTCCAGAAAAAACGCGTTCTCCCAGGATACCGCACCCTGATCGTCGAACTTTTTGGCAAAGGCTTCGGCGTCGAAATCGACAAAATTCGCCGCGGCCGGCGTAGCGGATAGAAAAACCAACAGAATGGAAATGATGAAACGAAACATCCATGCCTCCATAACCACATTTCCATGGTCGCTTCTTTTGCCCCCGCGCGCATTACACCATAAACAAATATCCTTTTCAAACAAAAAGCCGCTCCGGCGAGGGGGCGGGCTTGGGTGTTCGTCGCGAAGTGTGTAGCGCCCTCATCCCCGACCCTTCTCCCACGGGGAGAAGGGAGTCCACGGCGGCCGCTTTTTACCCTCTCCCATTTGGGAGAGGATCGGGCGTCAGCCCGGGGTGAGGGAATGTCCATACAAGTTATTTACACCCAGCGTTTTCTCGTCCGAATTGAGCCGCCGAGAGCCGACAAGCCCCGGTGGGGCGCAGGTCAGTAGCGAAGGGCGACAGCCCTGGAAAGCTAAGCCCGCCCGGAACCGACAAGCCCCGGAGGGGCGGATGGTCAGTAGCGAAGGGCGGCAGCCCTGGAAATCGCGGTCCATTCAGACCATTCAACCCCTGACAAGGGGTGGAGGAATCTTTGATAATTCGTATCGACGATCTTTCCTGCACCCCTTTCAAGGGTTGGGCTTGAAGGAAACAACTATCCTTTTCAAACAAAAAGCCCGCCCCGGTGAGGGAGCGGGCTTTGCGGATGCCGTAATGCGAGCGCTTATTCTTCTTTCTTTTTCTTCTCACCCAGCACGAGCTTGAGGGTCACGCCTTCCACCTCGGTGGCCACGTCGCCGTCGGTCGCAAAGCCGATGGCGTCGGCACGGGCGGCGGCGCGCAAATCCTCGAGCACCGGCTCCAGGTCGGCGCGCATCTTCTCGGAGCAGGTCACCTCCAGCGAGGCCAGCGGGTGCCCCTGATGCACGGCCTGGTCGGTCTTCCAGCGACGCGCGCCGGTGAGGATCGCCACCAGCAGCTTGCCCAGGTCCTCGGCCTTGTCGTCGAACTGCGCCTCGTCGATCGTGGGCCACTGGTCGATGTGAATCGACACCGGTCCGCCGTACTGCTTGAAGACGATCTGGTAGATCTCGTCGGTGATGTAGGGGATGAACGGCGCGAACAACTTGAGCACCCCGTAGCCGATGGAAAACAGCGTGTGCCGCGCGGCCTCGACCTGCCCGGTCGTGAAGCGGTCCGGATTCCAGAACCGATCCTTGACGATCTCCAGGTAATTGTCGCAAAACTCGGCGAAGAAGAACCGCTCCGCGCCCTTGAGCGCCTGGTTGTATTCGTAGCGGTCCAGCGCGTCGGTCGTCTGCCGCACCATGCGCGCGAAACGCGAGAGGATCCACTTGTCGACCACGGTCGGCTCGCCGGACGACAGCGGGCGACGGTTGCCCTCTTCGTCCTGCAGGTAGGTGGTGATAAAGCGAATCGCGTTCCACAGTTTGGTCATCAAGCGCTTGCCGTCGGCCACGTCGCGCTCGGTGTAGCGCAGGTCGTTGCCCAGCGTCGCGCCGGCCGACCAGTACCGCAGCGCGTCGGCGCTGTATTTTTTAATCACCATCATCGGATCGACGAAATTGCCGGCCCGCTTGGACATCTTCTTACCCTTTTCGTCCAACCCCCAGCCGCTGATCATCACCTGTTTCCACGGCAGCGTGCCGGTGTGGTGATGGCTCTTGGCGACGGTGTAGAACAGCCAGGTGCGGATGATCTCGAAGGCCTGCACGCGCACGTCCATCGGGTAGATGCGCTCGTGCAGCGCATCGTCGAAGGCCCAGCGCGAGTTGATCAGCGGGGTCAGCGAACTGGTCATCCAGGTGTCCATGACGTCCTGCTCGCCGATGAACTTCTCGCCGCCGCATTTGGCGCATTTGCTGCCGGCGGGCGGCGGGGTTTGCGTCGGATCGACCGGCAGAACCTCGCGCGGAGCGATCAGCGGTTCGTGACACTCGGCGCAATACCACAGCGGGAACGGCACGCCGTAGAACCGCTGGCGGCTGATGCACCAGTCCCACTTGAGGCCCTTGACCCAATCGTCGTAGCGGACCTTCATGTGCTGGGGGAACCATTCGAGTTCCGTCGCGCGCTGCAGGTATTCGTCCTTCTGGCCCAGCAGCTTGATGAACCACTGCGGGCTATGGTTGAACTCGACGGTGTGGCCGCAACGTTCGTGCACGCCGACGTTGTGGACCAACTGTTCGGCTTTGATCAGGAAGCCCTTTTCCTTGAGCGCGGCGATGATCGCCTTGCGGCCGTCCTTCATGTTCAGGCCGGCGAATTCGCCCGCCAGTTCGTTGAGGCGGCCGTGTTCGTCGAAGACCACCCGCGTGTCGAGCTGATCTTCCTTCCACTTCATTACGTCTTCGTTGTCGCCCCAGGTGCAGACCATCATCAGGCCGGTGCCGAAGGTGATGTCGACGGCCGGACTGGTCTTGATGTCCACCGCGTAATCGAACAGCGGCACGATCGCCTTTTTGCCGATCAGGTGCGTGTAGCGCTCGTCGTCGGGATTGACGTACAACGCCACGCAGGCCGGAATCAGCTCGGGGCGGCTGGTCGAGATGATCAGGTCCGTGCCGTCCTCGCCCTTGAAGACGATGTCGTTGAGCATCGAGTTCTGCTCTTCGATCTCGACGTCGGCCTGCGCCAGGCTGGTCTGGCAGTGGAAGCACCACTGGATCGGCTCGTCGCGGCGCTCGATCAACCCCTTCTCATAAAGGTCGACGAAGCTGTTCTGGCTCGTGCGGCGGCTGCGCGGATCGATCGTCGAGTACAGCAGATCCCAGTCGACGGAGATGGCCAGCGCTTCCCACAGTTCGCGGTAGGTCTGCGCGCCGATCTTCGTTTCCTTCAGGCACAGATCGACAAAGTCGGAGCGGTTGGTTTTGCTCTTGTTGATTTTGTACTTGGTTTCGACGTAACGCTCGGTGGGCAGGCCGTTGTCGTCAAAGCCCATCGGGTAAAAGACGCTGAAGCCGCGCATGCGCTTGAAACGCACGACGAACTCGGCCTGGCTGTAGCTCATCGCGTGGCCGACGTGCAAATGCGCCGAACTGACGTACGGCGGCGGGGTGTCGACCGAATAAACCGGACGCGGATCGTCGGGATTGAACTTGTAGATACCCCACTCATGCCACAGATTCTGCAACCGGGGCTCGGCTTCCGAGGGCTCGTAACGCTTGGGAAAATCAAAAGACACGATAATACTCCTTTGTGATCGTGTACGGATCATAGGGGCGAAAAGATACGCGCCAACAAGGGCTAAAGTCAAGCGAGGAAACAAATATTTCATCGGCGAATCGGGCCTCTTTCCGCGCGGAACCGATGCGGTTATTATGTTCGCCGTCCCGCGGGTGGCGATGGTGTTTTAAAGGGAAAGGACCCGACCATGAAACGACTGGCTCTTCTTTTGCTGATTCTCTCGCTCTTGTTCTGCTTCGCCTGCGGCGACGATGACGATGACAACGACTCCCATGACGGCGATGACGACGATAGCGCCGACGACGACGATAACGATACCGGTGACGACGATGACGACACGACGCCCACGCCGACGGGCTGGGACGACATCACAATCAGTGAAATCGCCGCGCCGGATGAAACGACGGTCCGCGTGACGCTCAGCGGCGATCCGGGCGACGAACAGGCCGAGCAGGCCGGCATTTACTCGCTGACCAGTCCCAAACACGACCTGGAAATTTCCGCGGTCGATTACAACGCCGTATCACGGGAGGTAACGCTGACCACGGCCAAACAGGCTCTGGGGCTGACCTACACGCTGACCATCGAGCCGGCGGACGCCAAAGAGGCGCTCACCGCCGATTTTCCCGCCGCCGACACGGCGAAATTGTGGGCGATCGATTTCAGCGATCCATATTTCGGTCAATATGAAGTGACCGCCTACCGCGCCGCCGTCGGCGACTCCTGCACGGTTTACCTCGAAGAGGGGATGAACATCGACAACACCGACGACGTGGTGACCAAGTTCGACGAGCAGATTTTCCCGACGCTTACCGGCTTGTTTGTCGATCCGCCCGACCAGGACGACAACGGGCGCATTCTGATTTTCGGTCTGAACGGATACGGTTACTACGGCGGCTACTTCAGCCCGGTGGACACCTTCCCCGAGGAAACCGCCTGGTCGCAATGGGGCAGTCACTCCAACGAAAAAGAGATGATCTACATCAACGTCGAGGGCGGCACGCTCGACGAAGTCAACGTCGTGCCGCATGAGTTCCAGCACCTGCTGTACAACCACCGGCACGGCACCTACGGCGAATACTGGGACTACCACGACGAAGGGCTGGCCGAGTGCGCCTGCCACGCGGTCTTCGGCGTCAAACAGGGCGCGGTCGACTACTTCTTCAATTCCAGCGCGGTGGCTCAGGGGCTGTCACTGGTGCACTGGTCGTGGGGGGTGTACGACAACTACGTACAGGCCTACCTGTGGTGGACCTACCTCGCCTCGCGCCTGGACGGCGTGGCCGCCTACGGTGAAATCTTCGACCTGGACACCGGCAATCCCGACGAAGTCGGCGCCTGGCTGACCGCCCAACTGGGCATCGATTTTCCCACCGCGCAGGGCCAATGGTACGCGGCCAACTGGATCATGGCCGCCGCCGGCGACACCGGTTACCGGGGCATGATGAACTGGTCGCCGCACACCGCGCCGCACGTCGCCGCGGGCACGACCTCGGTCAACCTCGAGCCGTTCACCGGCGCGCTGTTCACGCTTGGTGAAACGTCCGTCTCCTACCCCGGCACCCAAGGCAGCCATATCGTTTATTTCGGCATCGACGACGAGGACAACATCGACGCCACCGAGCCCTTCGACATCGACGGCGGCGTGTTGATCACCTTCAACGAAAATCAGCAGCACGTGCTTTGGCCCGCCGAGCATTCCGGGCCGGATATCGCCGCGACCGGCGCCCGGCTGATCGCTTCGCCGGCGGCCGCTTCGCCGGCCTGGCTCGATCCGCCGCCGGTTCATCCACAGCGCCTCGACGCTCTGCGCGCCTGGCGCCACGGCGCGATCGAACGCCTGCGGAATCGTTAGCGACACTGTATTGGAAAATATTCTAATTTTCGGCAGTTATTGACCCCGAAGAACGGTCGGATTATATTGATTGTGTCTTATGCAGGAATGGTTGCGCATCATTTCAATAACATTCATGCGGAGAAATATTGCTTTCACCGTTAAGGTGAAGTTAATGAAAACGATCAGGGTAAGGTGATGATCCCCAGAAAATCTCATTACTTCTTTTTATCGGTCGTCACCATCATCGTTTTTATCGTCTTTACCTGGCGGATCGTCAATTACGCCGACCGCCAGATGCGCGAAACCTTGCAGCAACAAGCCCGATTGACCATCCAGTCCCTCGACATTCAGGATATTCGCCGGTTGACCTTCAGCGATGCGGATAAATCGTCCGCGGCCTTCCAACGCCTGGAAAAACAAATGAGGCAGGCGAACGCAACCATCGGCTGCCGCATGATCTACACCCTGGCCCGGCGTGGCGATCAACTCGTTTTCGGGCCGGAAAACCTCGCCGAAACGGACCGTTACGCCTCGCCGCCCGGCACGGTGTACCAACAGGCGCCCCGGGAATTGCACGACGTGTTTAATCGCCGACAGGAAAAATTCATCGGACCGTATAAGGATGAACACGGATCCTTCGTCAGCATGTTCGCGCCGGTGATCGATCCGGCCACCGGCGAACTTTTAATGGTGCTGGGCATCGACATTGAAACGTCGACCTGGAAGTGGCGCATTTTCAACCGCGCGGCGCTGCCGACGTCGTTGGTGCTGCTGGTCCTGTTGTTTTTGTTTATCCTCACCTGGTTGATTCGTTCCAACCGGGCTTTGCGCCGGCAGAAAGCGACCATCCGGTACGGGGAGGATCGCTACAGCAACTTCATCACCAACGCCAGCGAGGGAATTTTCCGCATCGATCTGGAACCGCCGGTCCGCCTCGACGAGCCCTACGACAAGCTGGTCGAACAGATCGCCCGGCGGGCGGTCGTGGGCGAAGTGAACGAGGCGCTGGCTAAAATGTACGGCCTTACTCCCGAGCAGATGGTCGGTCGTCCCGTTACGGAATTCGCGCCCAATTGCGGCGAGCAGATGGCCGATCTGACCAAAAACGAGGGGTACCGCATCGCCGAACGCATAGAAACCGAGGTGGCCGCCGACGGCAGCTCGATTCACATCGTTGAGAGCTATCACGGCGTCGTCGAAAACGGAAAACTCTTGCGGGTCTGGGGCGTGCAGCGCAACGTCACCGATCGCCATCAAACCGAAATCACCCTGCGGGAAAGCGAAGAAAAATATCGCCTGATCGCCGACAATATGGCCGATACGATTTCGTTGATGGATCTGAATTTCCGCTTCACCTACGTCAGCCCCTCCATTTTCCGCTTGCGCGGTCTCACCGTGGAAGAGGCTTTGGGACAATCGATCGACGAGATCATGCCGCCGCATGCGCTGACCCTGGCGATCCAAACCTTGCAAGAAGAAATGGCCCTGGAAGCCGGCGGCACGGCCGATCCCAATCGCACCCGCACGTTGGAGTTGGAGGAATACCGCAAGGACGGCTCGATCGTCTGGCTGTCCAACAGGATGTCATTCCTGCGCGACGAAAACGGCAAACCAACTGCCGTGCTTATCGTTTCCAGCGACATCACCGAACGCAAACGCGCCGAGGAGCAACTGCGCGAATTCAACAAACGCCTCAACGACATCATTGAATTTCTGCCCGACGCCACCGTCGTTATCGATCGCGACAAACGGGTGATCGCCTGGAACAAGGCCATAGAGGAAATGACCGGCATCGCCAAAAATGACATACTCGGCAAAGGCGATTACGAATATTCCTTGCCGTTTTATGGAGAACGCCGGCCCGTTTTGATGGACCTGGCGATGGCCAAAGAAAGCGACCATGACCGGGAATTGTACGACAATGTCACCACCGCCGGCACGATCCTCTATGGCGAGGTATACGCCCCGAAGCTTTTCGGCGGCAAAGGCGCCTATGTCTTTGCCACGGCCTCGGCTCTGCGCAACGAATCGGGGGAGATCGTCGGCGCCATCGAATCCATCCGCGACATCACCGGACGGAAAAACTCCGAGGACGCCCTGCGTAGCGCGCACGACCAACTGCTGTCGCTGCTCAACAGCCTGGACGAAATCATTTACGTGGCCGACATGGACACCTATGAAATTCTCTTCGTGAACAAAGTCGCCCAACAGGCGTTCAACGGTCCGATCATCGGCAAGTTGTGCTACCGGGAATTTCAGGATTTTGACAAGCCGTGTACGTTTTGCACCAACGAGATCATCAAAAAGCTGAACGGGCAGCCTTATCGCTGGGAACACCACAACAAGCATCTGGACCGTCATTACGTGCTCATCGACCGCGTCATCAAATGGCCCGACGGGCGCAACGTGCGCTTCGAACTGGCCACCGACGTCACCGACCTGCGCAGCGCCGAAAAAGAACGGGAAAAGCTCGAAGCGCAACTGCAACAGGCCATGAAAATGGAGGCGGTCGGCCGCCTGGCGGGCGGCGTGGCGCACGACTTCAACAACCTGCTGACGGGCATCACCGGCTACACGGAGCTGCTGCTGTCCACCTTGAACGACAACGATCCGATCGTCGGCACCTTGCTGGAAATCAAAAAAGCCGGCGATCGGGCGGCGGCGTTGACCACCCAGTTGCTGGCCTTCAGCCGCAAGCAGATCATCAACCCGAAGATCGTCGATTTGAACGAACTGGTGAACGATTCCGCTAAAATGCTCAAACGGCTCATCGGCGAGGACGTCGAACTGCGGTTCATCAAGGGCCAAAACCTGGGCCGGGTCAAAGTCGATTCCCATCAGATCGAGCAGGTGTTGGTCAATCTGGCGGTCAATGCGCGCGACGCCATGGAAAACGGCGGCGAGTTGACCGTCGAAACCGCCAACGTGTCGGTGGATGGCGAATACGCCCAACAGCACGTGGACGCGAAAATCGGCGAATACGTGATGCTCAGCGTCAGCGACAACGGGTGCGGCATGCCGCCGGAAGTGCTGGCGCACCTGTTCGAGCCGTTTTTCACCACCAAGGAAAAAGGCAAAGGCACCGGGCTCGGACTTTCGATGATCTACGGCATCGTCCGGCAAAACGAAGGCTTCATCACCGTGTACTCGGAAGTGGATACGGGAACGGTCATCAAAGTGTACCTGCCGCGTGTGCAGGGGGAAGTCGATACGGCGCGGCCGAAGATGACCGACACGCTGCCGCTGGGCAACGAGTCCATCCTGCTGGTCGAGGACGAGGAAACGGTGCGCAAGCTCGCCAAGCGGATCCTGGAACGGCACGGATACCGCGTGACGACGGTCGAAAACGGCGAACAGGCGTTGTTTGTGGCCCAACAGTCGAACACGCCCTTCGACCTGCTGTTGACCGACGTGATCATGCCGGGCATGAACGGCCGGCAATTGTTCGAGCATCTGCGCGCCGTCCAACCGGCCATCCGCGTTCTGTTCATGTCCGGCTACACGGAAAACACCATCGCCCACCACGGCGTGCTGGAGGAAGGCATGAACTTCATCCAAAAGCCGTTCTCCGTGGAAAGCCTCGTGCGCAAGGTGCAGGAAGTGGTCGGCGGCGACTGAGCCGTGCCGGGATTTTGTCGCCGTGACGGTTCGTGCTAAGGTGCGCTGAATTTCAATTTCGGTTGCCGCATGACTCATTCGCCGGACAATCCGCCCGCCCCGTTGCGCCGTTTGTGGCCGATGCTGGTCGGTCTGTGCGCCGTCGTCGCGTACCTGGGCAAGCTGACCAACGGCTTTTTGCTGTGGGACGACAAGCGGTTCATTCACCAGCGCGAACTGATCCACGATTTCGCCAATCTGCCGCAGTTTTTTACGACCGGTATGGACGGGCTGTACCGGCCGCTGCGCACGACGCTCTATTCACTCAGCTACGACCTGCTGGGCTTCGGCGAGCATGCGCTGCCCTATCATGTCGTCGGCTTGCTGTTGCACGCGTTGTGCGCCGTGTTCGTGTGTCTGTTGGTTTATCGCCTGACGAAAAACAACCTCATCGCCGGCGTGGCCGCTTTGCTCTTCGCGGTGCACCCCGTCCACGTGGAACGCGTCGCCTGGGTGACGGCCAGTTACGATTCGCTCGGCGACGGCCTGCTGTTGATCGCCCTGTTCATGTACGCCGGGCGTTTTCGCGACGATCGTCCGTCCTGGCGCAATTACCTGTATTTATCGCCGCTGACGTTGTCGGTCTTCTCGTCGGAAATGGGCGTGACGTTCCTGCCGCTGATCGCGGCCGTCGACTTTGTCACCGCCAAACGCGTGCCGGATCTGTTCACCTGGCGCTATTGGAAACACTACCTCGCCGCGGCGGCGGTCGTCGGGTTTTACTTCCTGGTGCGCCTGAGCGTGCTGGGGACGCTCGATCGCGCCGTACCGCGTCCGGCCGAGGGTTTCCTGTACAACCTGCTGACGGTGATGACGACCTGGCTGTACTACCTCAAGCTGTTCGTGGCGCATTGGCAGATGGCCTATTTCCACAACGTCCCCGTCGCCGGGCCGGGCCGCGACGCCGTCGGCTGGATGGCGTTGGCGATCATGGCGCAACTGGCGCTGATCGCCGTGCTCGGGCGTAAACGATGGCCGTGGGCGTCGCTGGGCATCCTGTGGTTTTTCGCCACGCTGTTGCCGCTGGCGCAGATTCTGCCGACCGTGCCGTATTTTCAGGAACGCTACGCCTACCTGCCGCTGGCCGGTTATGCGTTGATCGTCGCCGCGATCGCCGACGCGCTGGCGCGTACGCTTAAAGCGCGGAAAACGCGCCTCGCGGCCGCACTGATCGGCGCGGCCTATCTGGCGATGCTCGCCTCATACACCGCCGTGTACACCAAGGCCTTCGCCGACGATTTTACGCTCTGGTTGCGCACTGCCCTCGTCGCGCCCTGGCACGCCGGCGCGCAAAACAACCTCGGCACCGCCTACATGCAGCGGGGCGACTATGTCGCGGCGATTCCCTTTCTCGACCGGGCGGCCGGGTTGGATCCGCGCTTTGAAATCCCGTTGCGCAACCTGGGACGCTGCTTCGAAAAACTCGAGCGGCCCGACGACGCCTTTTGGGCTTACGGGCGCTATCTGAAGCTGATTCCGCAAGACGAGCAAACGCGGTTGCGCCGGGCGCTGATCGGCATCGCCTACGGTCATTCCCAGGCGGTGATCGCCGAACTCGAACCGCTGATCGCCAAGGGTGTACGTGAGCCGCGCCTGCTGCGGGCGCTGGCCATGGCTTACCTCGACGACGGGCAAAAGGCCGCCGCACGCGAGGCGCTGACGCAATACCTGTCGCTGCGCCCCGAGGATGAGCAGGCGCGCAAGATGCTGGCGAATCTGCCGCCCGAATCCGAGACTCCGTAATCCGCACCGATTTTCCCTTCCGGGAAATTTCTCGCCGCTGTCCCCGGTTGGTGCTATAATCCTTCTCTTGAATTTTACGCACTGCGTCAAAGGAAAGGTATGAAGCAACCGATTCTCATCACCTGCGGCGACCCGGCGGGCGTCGGGCCGGAAGTGGCGCTCAAGGCGCTCTCGCAAGGCGTCGGTGGTGACCGGCCGATCACGCTGGTGGGCGACCTGGGCGCGTGGAAGCGCGCGGCGGAACTGATCGGCGCCCAGGTGGCGGCGGTGCCGCTGATCGATCATCCGGCCGCCGACGACAAATGGGGCGTGTACACGCCGGCCGACGGGCGCATGATCAAGATGCCCGACGCGGCCGATCACGGCGACGAGCACCTGGCCGAGCGCGGCCGCGTGCTGACCGTGGCGATCAAAGCGGCGGTGACGGCCTGCCTGGAAGGACGCGCGGCGGCGGTGGTGACCATGCCCATCGACAAGCGCGCGCTGGCGGCCTACGGCGATCCGCATCCGGGCCACACCGAGTTGATCGCCGATCTGTGCGGCGTAACCCAGCCGGTGATGATGCTCTTCGGACCGCAACTGCGCGTGGCGCCGATCACCACCCACGTGGCGCTGCGTCGCGTGCCCGACCTGCTGACCGTCGAGCTGGTCCGCCACACGCTGGAGATCGTCGCGGTCGACCTACGGCGGCTGTTCGGCATCGCGCAGCCGCGTCTGGGCCTGTGCGCGCTCAATCCGCACGCCGGCGAAGGCGGCTTGTTCGGCGACGAAGAGCAAACGGCCTTGCGCCCGGCGATCGAAGCGGCGCGCCAAGACGGTCTGCACGTCGAGGGCCCGCTGCCGGCCGACACGGCGTTCGCCCAGCGCGGTCGGTACGACGCCATCGTCTGCCCGACGCACGACCAGGCGCTGATTCCCCTGAAACAACTGCACTTCGATTGCGGCGTGAACACGACGTTGGGTTTGCCGATCGTGCGCACCAGCCCCGATCACGGCACGGCGCGCGACATCGCCTGGACCGGCCAGGCCGATCCGACCAGCGCCGCCGCGGCCATTGCCGCCGCCATCGAATTCTCCGAAAGGATCGCCGGCTGATGGGCGCGGATAAAATCATCGTCAAGGGCGCGCGCGAGCATAACCTCGCCGACATCAACGTCGAAATCCCGCGCGACCAGTTCACGGTCATCACCGGTCTGTCGGGCTCGGGCAAAAGCTCGCTGGCCTTCGACACGATCTACGCCGAGGGCCAGCGGCGCTACGTCGAAAGCCTCTCGGCCTACGCGCGGCAGTTCCTCGAGCAACTGGGCAAGCCCGACGTGGACAGCATCGAGGGCCTGTCGCCCGCGATTTCCATCGAGCAGAAAACAACCAGCCGCAATCCGCGTTCGACGGTCGGCACGGTCACGGAAATCTACGACTACCTGCGCGTATTGTTCGCGCGCGTCGGCCAGGCCTATTGCTGGTCGTGCGGCAAGCCGATCAGTGCGCAGACGGTGCAGCAGATCGTCGATCAGACCATGGCCCTGGGCGAGGGGAAGAAAATCAGCGTGCTGGCCCCGGTGGTGCGCGGACGCAAGGGCGAGTACCGCAAGGAATTGAAAAAGTACCGCAAGGACGGTTTCGCGCGCGCCAAGATCGACGGCACGTTGCACGACCTGGAAGAGGACCTCAAACTCGACAAAAACAAGAAGCACGACATCGACATTTACGTCGACCGGCTGATGATCAAAGCCGACATCGGCCGGCGCCTGACCGACTCGCTGGAAACCGCGCTGCACCTGGCCGACGGGCTGGTGAAGATCGAGGAACTCGACGGCCCGACGCACATGTTCTCCGAGCGCTTCGCCTGCATCGAGTGCGGCGTGAGCTTCCCGGAAATCAGTCCGCGCACCTTCAGTTTCAACAATCCGCACGGCGCCTGCCCGACCTGCGACGGCCTGGGCAGCAAGATGTTTTTCGACCCCGACCTGGTCGTGCCCAACCCGACGATCTCGATCCGCGAGGGCGCGATCCTGCCGTGGGAAAAACGCAACTCGGTGTACTTCTACCAGACGCTCGAAGCGCTGGAGAAGCACTACAAGTTCTCGATTTACACCCCGTGGGAAAAACTGACCGAGCGGGTGCGGCAGGTCGTGCTGTACGGCAGCGGCGACGAGGAACTGGTCTTCCACTACGACCAGGGCGACCGGCGCTACGAATTCACGCAGGTTTTCGAGGGCGTTATCGGCAACCTCGAACGCCGCTACCACGAAACCGACAGCGAGGCGATCCGCGAGGAAATGCGGCGCTTCATGAACATCATGCCCTGCCCCTCCTGCGCGGGCACGCGGCTGCGCAACGAGGCCCTGCACGTGCGCGTGGGCGGCAAGAACATCGCCGAGGTCACCGCGCTCAGCGTGCGCGAGGCCGTGCGTTTCTTCACCGACATCGCGCTGGACGAACGCCAGATGGAAATCGCCAAGCGCGTGCTCAAGGAGGTTCGCGAGCGGCTGAACTTCCTCGAGGCCGTCGGGCTCGATTACCTGTCGCTGGACCGCACCAGCGGCACGCTGTCGGGCGGCGAAGGCCAGCGCATTCGGCTGGCCACGCAGATCGGCTCGAGCCTGGTCGGCGTGCTCTACATTCTCGACGAACCGTCCATCGGCCTGCACCAGCGCGACAACAACCGGCTGCTGGACATGCTGCGGCAGTTGCGCGACCTGGGCAACACCGTGCTGGTCGTCGAGCACGACCGCGACACGATTCTCTCGGCCGACCACGTCATCGACCTGGGCCCCGGCGCGGGCGTGCACGGCGGCCGGATCGTCGCCCAGGGCACGCCGCAGGAGATCATGAATTCGCCCGACAGCCTCACCGGTCAGTACCTGGCGGGCGTCAAGGAGATCACCGTGCCGGCGCAACGGCGATCGCCGGGCAAAAAGTGGATCGAGATCGTCGGCGCACAGGAGAACAACCTGCGCGATCTGAACGTGCGCTTTCCGCTGGGCTGCCTGACTTGCGTGACCGGCGTGTCGGGCTCGGGCAAAAGCACGCTGGTGCTCGACACGCTCTACAAGGCGCTGATGCAGCGGCTGCATCACAGCAAGCTGCGTTCCGGCGCGCATCGGGAAATCAAGGGCCTGCAGTACGTGGACAAGGTCATCGACATCGACCAGAGCCCCATCGGGCGCACGCCGCGTTCGAACCCGGCGACCTACACCGGCGTGTTCACGCACATCCGCGACCTGTTCGCCTCGCTGCCCGAGGCCAAGGTGCGCGGGTACAAATCGGGCCGCTTTTCTTTCAACGTCAAAGGCGGACGCTGCGAGGCGTGCAAGGGCGACGGGATCATCAAGGTCGAAATGCATTTTCTGCCCGACGTCTACATCGTCTGCGAGCAGTGCGGCGGGCGGCGCTACAACCGCGACACGCTCGAGGTGACCTACAAGGGCGCGTCGATCGCCGACGTGCTGGAAATGACGATCAACCAGGCGGCCGATTTTCTGGCCAACCATCCGCAGATCGTCAACAAGCTCCACACGCTGCAGGATGTGGGCCTGGGCTACATTCACCTGGGCCAGCAGGCGACGACGCTCTCGGGCGGCGAGGCGCAGCGCGTGAAACTCTCGCGCGAATTGTCCAAGCGCGCCACCGGCCGCACGCTGTACATCCTGGACGAACCGACCACCGGGTTGCACTTCGCCGACATCGCCAAGCTGCTGGAGGTGCTCAACCGCCTGGTGGACGCGGGCAACACGGTGATCGTCATCGAGCACAACCTCGACGTGATCAAAACCGCCGACTACCTGGTCGACCTGGGTCCGGAAGGCGGCGACCTGGGCGGGTGGATCGTCGCGACCGGCACGCCCGAAGAGGTGATCGCCAACGGGAAGAGCTACACCGGCCAGTACCTGCGCCAGGTCATGCCCGACAACGGCCGTCCGGCGAGCCGGCGTAAAAAGAGCTAGTTGTGCCCGCCTCGCGGCCTCTTTATAATTTGTCCATGCGTAAAAAACTCAGCGGTCTGTTCGTCCTTTCGCTCACTCTGGCGCCGGTGGCGGTTCACGCCCAAACGTGGCGGCACGAGGCGGAAGGGTATGTTTCCTCGATCGTCAACATCGCCTTTTTCGCCGCGTTGGCCTGGGCGCTGGTTTCGCTGGTCTGGGCCGGCAAGGCGCTGTGGCGCGTGATTCTTGGTCCGCGGGAAGACGCGCCGCAAACGCGACGGGAAGCGGGAATCGAGGCGATCAAACGTGTCGTGTGGGGACTGGTTCCGTTTTTGCTGATCAACCGCCTGCGCCTGACCGATCAGTTCATCGACCAACTGCCCTCGTTGTTGATCGGCGCATTGTGGGCGGCGGCGCTGCTGCCGGCGCTGCTGATTCCGGCGCAAAAGAAATCCGCCCGCCTGGTGCGGATGATCAACCTGGCGCTGGCCGACGTGCTGGCGCTGCTGCTCATTTACTGGCGCGTGATCGGCACCGAATACTCGCTGAATTTCATCACGCTCGGCGCCTTCGCGCTGATCCTGCACCTGACGGTCATCTTCAGTCTGGCCGCGCTCGGTCAGGCGCACGTGAAAACGCGCTGGGCGCTGCTGGTGATGGTTTTGTTTTTCGGCTCGTCCTTCGTGCTGACGCCGGCGCTCGCGGCCGATCGTCTCAAGCTCAACGGACAGACGATTTTCGAGGTCGGCGATCTCAACGAGCAAATCAACGGCGCGGCCCTCGAGCAAGACGGCACGCGGGCGTTCGTCCTGTTCGACCGCACGCCGCGCAAGCTGTTCTTCGTCGATCTGGAAAGCGGGCACCGGCAGGCGATTTTCAACTCCACGCAGGCGCACTTCGAATTCTTCACGCTTGACCCCAAACGCGAACTGATCCTCGCGCCGACCAAAAAGATGTTCGAAAAGCGCATGTATCTGTTTACCGCCACGCCCTTTATTCCGCGCGGCCGCTATCAGGGCGGCGAATCGTTCACGGCGTTGACCGCGGCGGTGGAAGGCAATTACCTGGTCGTCGGCGGCGAAGGCGCCAACGCCAACTTCCGCATCTGCCGCGTGCTGGACGGCCGCGGGGGCGACGATTGGCCGATCGCGCAAAGCTGCCGCGAACTGCTCTTGCCGATCAAACGCGTGGGCAACGTACTGCTTCTTTCGTCGCGCAACCTGGCGGTGCTCACCGAAGGAAAAAAGGATTTCGCCCGGGGATACCAGGCGATGGTCATCGAGCTTAACGGCGGGCGCGTGCTCTATTCCGCCGATTTGGGCCGGGGCCTGGGCCAGATGGCCTACGACGAGCTGATGGGCATGATCTATTTCGCCCGGCCGGAAACGGGCACGATCGAAGTGCGGTTTTCCGATAAACTCGCCTTGCAGGAAACGATTCCGCTCGAACCGGGCGTGGATTTCATCACCATCGACAACCGCCGGCGGCTATTGCTGGCCGCCAGCTCGTACACGGGTCGTTTCGTTATTTACAATATGGAAACCAAAAAGATTCTCAGCCGGGTGGCGATCGGCTCGGGCATCAAGTCGATGGATTACTCCGCGGAACACGGTTTGACGTTGTTCAACGCCAAACGCGGTCTCGTGGCGGTCAAAACGTTCGACCTGCCGGGCATGCCGCTGCCTTACTGAGCCGACGGCGCCTCGCCGATAACCTTTTTTTAAGGGAGCCGGGCATGGATTTTGAGTTCGTCGACGTTATCAAGTATCCGGTGGAGACCGTCTTTCCGTTGTACCGCGACCACATCCACGAAATGACCGAGTACCTGCCCAACGTGGACTCGATCACCGTCGAAGAGCGGCGCGAGGATGGCGATACGATTTACATCACCAACTGGTGGAAATCGAAAATCCAACTGCCCGCCGCCGCGCGCAAACTGATCGGCGGCGACGAGCAAGGCTGGCGCGACATCGCCGTCTGGCACAACGAACGCAACTGCGTCGACTGGACCTTCAACATCCCCGCCCTGCCCAAGGCGCTGGACGTGCACGGCACCAATTATTTCCTCGCCGAGGGCCGGACCACGCGGCTGAAAATCTCGGGCACGATCAACATCGATTACGACAAAATCCCCGTGCCCAACATCGTGCTGCGCGGCATCGTGCCCGCGATCCAGAAGATGGCCCTGGCGGCGGTCAAACCCAACATGCTCAAGATCAATCGCGCGGTGGAGCAGTTCCTGGCGGCGAAGGGCAAGTAATTACCGACCGTATTGCACCTGACGCACGGCCAGCGACATCGTGTCGCACAAGCCGGTCGCCGAATCCCGTCCGTAAAAACACATCATCGAGGCGTAGGTGGCCTCGTCGTATTCCCGCGGCGTAACCAGATAGCCCAGGTGGCCGTTGGCGTTGGAGACGACCAAGCAGCGCTCGCCGGCCGGGCAGACTTTTTCCAGCATCGCGCCCACGCCGGTCGACGGCTCGCCGGGCACGCCCAGGAACATCAGCTTGCCCACCCGCGCGGCCTGTAGCGGCCGGTCGGGGCGCAGATAGAACATGCCGTCGGCCATGAAATTGGGCAGCGGCAGTTTGCCCAACGGCCGCAGGCGCACGCGCGAAAAATCGCGGCGCGCGGTGTAGGCGTCGATCAGCGTGTAGGATTGCGGCTGCACGGCGGCGAGAATCTTCTTGGCCTCGGCGGCCACGGCCAGCCCGTAGGTTTCCTTGTCGGCCAGCTCCTGTTCGAGCGTCGACCAATCGGGCTGCGGGGCCACGTCGCCCTCGGCCCCGTTGACGAACATCGCCACGGCGTCGGCGGGCAACTCGCGCTCCAACTCGCGGCACATCACGCCGGGCCAGTCGGCGCTGAATTGCGTATTGGCCGGCGAAAGCACCGTGGGATGACTGGCGAAGTGCACCAGCACGCCCAGCGTCCGGCCGTCGCGGGCATCGAGCCGCACGACGGTCATGCGTTCGTCGACCGGATACGTCTCGCGATCGAACGCCAACGGCGGATCGCCCGGCTCGACGTTGAACGCCGGATCCTGCCGGCTGCGCGTGAGCGTCGCGATCTTCGCTTCGGCGTAAGCCGGCGTCGCCGGCCGCATGGCCGCCTTGGCGCGCACGACGGCCTCGACCATGCCGTCGACCACCAGATCGAAAATACGCTGGTCGAAGTCGCCGAACAACGTACGGCCCAGCCAGCGGTGATCGTAGCCCGCCGGCGCGCCGTGCGTGTGCGTGGCGGCGAGCATCACGTTGTGTTCGGTAAAGCCCTCGGCGGCCAGGCGCTCGACCACGGCGTCGCGGACCTCGCTGTGCAGATAGGTCAGATCGGCCACGACCAGCGCGAACGTCCGCCCGCGTTCGTCGGCCATGACCAGCGCTTTGGCGTACAGCGGATCGAGCACGCCGGTCGCCGCTTGTCCGCGTCGTTCGTAATAGCCGGCCATGGGGATGGCAAAGGCGGTCGGATCGGGCGTGATGTCGACCCTGGCCAATCCGGCGCGAAACTCACCGGCGGCGGTCGGTTGCGGCGCGGGCGCGCTTTCCTGCGACCAGCCGGGCCAGGCCAGCCAGATCGTCAGCACCACTATTGTTAAAATGGCCGGGATGATACGAATTGTTTTCTCGCGAACGCGGCCCATGGTGTCCTCGCGGTTCTGCGTCGATTAAATATCCCAATCCAGGCCGATGGTGGCCATGTGTCCGTAATCGCTGCCGTCGGCGACCAGGAAGAAGCGGTACCCGATGCCCACGTTCCACAGCTTAACCACGAACGTCGGCCGGAACAAAAACGCGCCGTCATCGGCCGCCTCGCTGGTGTCCGTTTCGCGTTCGCTGGTTTGGTCGTTACGATAGACCCTGTCTTTTTCATAAGTTAGGGTATCGTCGATCATCGCGCCCAGACCGAGGTCCCAGCACAATTGCACGTTTTCGTGAAGCGGCAGGCGAATGCGCAGGTCGAAGGCGGGGAACCACTGCCGCCGCTGGCTGTATTCCCAATGCTTGTAGGTCCAGCCGTACAGACTGTCGAATTGCCGCGTGTACTCGTCCTCCGAGACCGAGGTGTCCATCGACCAGTCCACCGCCAGCCCCACGCCGATCCAGGACGTGAAATAATAGCCCCCCTGCGCGTACAATCCCCAGCCGGCATGCTCGAACCACACCGGGCCGGTGCCGAAAGCACCCCAATAATCGGGTTGTTCTTCCATGCGCACCGCCGCGGCGGGCATGGCGGTCAGCACAATCCCCAAAAAAATCAATAAACAGAAAACTCTACGCATTCGTTTTCCTCCGGCGAACATCGAAGCAGCAGTGTACGGTGGGGCCGATCTCTTGAAAAGCCTGAAATATATTTTCCGCCACAAAATTGTCATATGAAAAAATTATGTTTATGGTCTTACTGCGGCCTCTCGATAAAAGGAAACGTGATTCAGCAAATGATTCGTTGATGAGCAGGCGGATCAAGAAAAATATGGTTGAGTCGTAATGATTTATTTTGTGATCATTCTCGTTTCCCGATTTGGGGAATAAGATCTGATAACAGTAGGATATCTTTATCTTTTCGCTAAAACATCGAGGGAGTGTAGTCATGAAAACCATCCGCGGGAAGTTCCTGGCCCTGGTTGTCCCCATTATCGTGTTGACCATTGGCTTGATGACCTATGTCTCCTACAGCCTGGCCTCAAGCAAAATGCTGGACAAGCACAATGAGGACAACGAACGTCTACTTAAAAAAACGATGGATGATTACCTGAACTGGTTCAAAGAGCGCGAGATGGAGGTGGAAATCTTCGCCTCAACCGGCGTTTTTATCTCCGCCAGTCAGGGTGAACGGCTCGACGAAGTCGCTCCACGGTTAAAAATATACGGTACGAAGGCCGCTTATTATGAAAATATTTTCCTGGCCGACACGAACGGCAAAATCATCGCCGACTCCATCGGCGGTCAGAGCACCGGCGTGAATCTGGCCCAATCGAACGACTTCGGCAGCAACATCAGCAATTCGCTGGCCGGAAAGGTTTACCTGAGCAAATTCAACAAATCGTTTTCATCGGGCAAGGTCATCGCTTTGATCACCGCGCCGGTCATGTCCAAAGGCGTTGTGGTGGGGATCATGGGCGCGTCGGTCGACAATGAATACCTGACCAAGGAATTTTTCAATTTCAAAATCGGCAACACCGGTTACTTCTTCATGGTCAGCACCGAAGGCCCGTTCCTGTCGCACCCGAAAACCGAGATGATCCTGAACAAGAGCATCAAAGAATACGACTTCGGCGCGCCGATGTTGCAGCAGGCCAACGGCAGCATGACCTACACATTTACCGGCATCAAAAAGATCGCCTCGTTCACCACCAACAACGACCGCGGCTGGTTGATGGCCGTGACGCAGGACCGGCCGGAAATCGTCGCACCGATCAATTCCATCGCCATGTCGCTGTTGCTGGTCGGCTCGATCGCCTTGATTGTGTTGATCGTGGCCATGGTCCTGATCATCACCCGCAGCATCTCGAATCCGATCAACCAGACCGCCGATATGCTGCGCGACATTTCCGAGGGTGAAGGCGATCTGACCGTGCAACTGGACGTGACCAGCGACGACGAAATCGGCAAGCTATCCGAGTACTTCAACCAGTTCGTCAAGAAGCTGCGCAATTCGATTCAGCAGGTGGCGCAGAATTCGTTCACGCTCAACGACACCGTCGGTTCACTGTCGGACGTGGCGTCGCAGTTGGCCAGCTACAGCGAGCAGACGACCAACCAGGCGGCCGTCGTGGCCTCGTCGGCCGAGGAAATTTCGGTCAACGTCAACGTGGTCACCGGCGCGACGGAAAAAATGTCCGCGCAGGCCAACACGATCGCCTCGGCCAGCGAGCAGATCTCCTCGGGCATCAACACCGTGGCCACGGCCGTCGAGGAAATGAACGCGGCGTTGATGGAAGTGTCCAAGAACACCAACCGCGCCTCGCAGATCACCAACGACGCGGTGGATAGCGCCCAGAGCGCCCAGAAGCTGATCGGCGTGCTGGAAGCGGCGGCCAACGAGATCGGCAAGGTCGTCGAGTTGATCAACGACATCGCCGACCAGACCAACCTGCTGGCGCTCAACGCGACGATCGAAGCGGCCAGCGCCGGCGAGGCGGGCAAAGGCTTCGCCGTCGTCGCCAACGAGGTCAAGGAACTGGCCAAGCAGACCGCGTCGGCCACCGACAGCATCTCCGAGCAGATCAAGAACATGCAGTCGCACACCAACGAAGCGGTCGATTCCATCCGCCAGATCACCCAGGTGATCGGCGAGATCAACGACATCAACCATCTGATCGCCACCTCGGTCGAAGAGCAGACCTCGACGACCAACGAAATTTCGCGGTCGGTCGCCAACGTGGCCAGCGGCGCCAACGACTCCGCGCGCAGCATTCAGGAACTGCACACGCAGATCAACAAAGAGGTCGTGCGCGGCGTGAAGGAAGCGGCCACCGGCGTCAACGAAGTTTCGCGCAACATCCAGGGCGTCAACGAAGCGGCGCAGGAAACGGCCAAAGCGGCGGCGAACACCGATCACATGTCCAAGACGATCGCCGACCTGTCCGAACAACTCAACGCGGTTGTCGGCCAGTTCCGCACTTGATCCGTCCCTCCTCCAACGGGCAAACCGGCCGGGGCGACTCGGCCGGTTTTTTTTGCGCGTCAGCGCCGGCCAAGGCTCCACACAATGAAAAAATCATGGGGCCAGGGATTATCACTGGCGGCCGGTTTTTTTCTTGCGTGGCCCGGCGCACTGTGAAAAAGTTCAAGAACGACAACCGTAAAAAAAGGTGGTTTCATGCCCCCCCGATTGATCGAACGCGTGCTGGGCAACCTGGCGTACTTCGAGCGGCTGATTCTCGGTCCGTCGATCCGCACCGTCGGCGACGGCGAACTCGACGAACTGGTCGGCGGCCGTCCCGAGCGTCTGTTCCTGGGCATCTACACCGAGGAATCGCTCGCCGAACGCCTCGAAATCCTCGGCCTGCTGCCCAAGCTGCGCGCCAAGGGGCTGACCGACATCCGGCTGCAACTGGCCACCAACGATCCCGAGCATCAGCTCATGCGCGTGTTTTCCACCGTCGACGACGACGAGCACCTGCTGTGCGAGGCCATTTATCATCCCGGCGAATTTCGCACCCGCGCGCCCTTCGCCAAACTGCTGCACGGCTATCGCTTCCGCATGCTCTACATCCAGTGGATGCTGTTGCAAAATCCCTTCCGCAAATTCACCGCCGACCGGCCGCAACTGCCCGGCCAGCATTTCCCCGGCCTGCGCGTCGGGCGCGAGGTCGTCGCTGCGCTGCAGGCGATGGTCGAGCGGCTCGAATACGACGGCATTCTGGTCACGCCCGAATTCGGCCACAACGCGCTGATGTACATGCCGCTGTTCAAGTTCGTGAATCCCGACAGCCAGGGGCAGATGCTCGCGTTGCGGCGCGACCTGGCCGATGTCTCGTTGGCGGAAGCGGCCTGGGGCGCGGAAATGGGTTGCGTCACCAACGAGATGACCGGCGAAATCTTCCGCTGGTTCCACAACGAAATGTGCCTGCCGCGCCGGCGGCGCATCAAGGCGTATTTCAAATCGGACGCTTACGATAAACGGGTGAAGCAGGCGATGGACAAAGCGCGGTTCGTTTTCGATCGCGCCTTGTACGAAGAGCGGTTTCCCCAGCGCGAATCCTACCTCGCGCGCGAGAGAACGATCGTGCCCGACGATGTCGAGGAAGACGGCGATTAATCGCGTTGTGCGCGCCGCCAGCGCGTCGGCTTGATCACCGCGGCCTTGAGCGCCAGCGACAATTTCCAGAAAACGTAGAAGGGAGCGAGCGCCACGGCCGCGGCGGTTTTGGCCGTCCAGCGGATTTGCGTCAGCCCCGCCGCGAACTGCGCCGCCATCAGCAGCAGGCCGGCCAGCGCCAGCCCGGTCGCCGCGTGCGCCGGGGAAAACAGCAGCCACCCGGCCAACGCGATCAGCGCCAGCGCGGCGGTCGTCGGCGCGTAACCGGGCAGCAGCAGGTCGAGCGCGGCGTCGGCCTTGGCGAGCGAACATTCGCGTAGCGCGCGCCACAGCAGCGGTTTGGCGACCTGCCCGGCCACCTGGCTTTGCCCGCCGCTCCAGCGTTCCTTCTGCGCCGCGGCCGCCCGCAACGAACCGACCTTGTGCGAAAGAATCTTCGCCTGCGGCACAAAACGGATGCGCACACCCGCGTCGACCAGGCGCAGGGTTTGTTCGAAGTCCTCGGCCACGCCGAAGGCGCGCCACGGCTGCTCCCGCAGCGTCGTCGCCGCGAGCGTCCAACCGTTCATCAGCGGGCACGACAACCCCACCGCCGCCTTGCCGCCGTAGTGGAAGGCGTTTTTCATCCCGCCGGTGATCGCGGCCAGCGCGGCCAGCCCCGACGCCTCCGGATTCGCCGTGCCGTTAAAGCCCTGCGCGCCGCCCCACCCCTGCGCCAGCGCGCGGTCCATCCAGCGCAGGTAATCGGACGCCGGACGCGAATCGGCGTCGCAGCACATCACCGCCTCGTCGGGAGCGCGATGGTTGACGATGAACCAGCGCAGCGCCTCGCCCTTGCCGGTCAGCACCTGGTCGTTACGCTCGACGACCGGCACGCCCGCTTCGCGCGCGAGCGCGGCGGTGTCGTCGGTGCAGTTGTCGGCCAGCACCACCACGCGGAAAAGCTCGGCCGGATAATCCAACGCCCGCGCGGCGGCCAGCGTCGGCAGCAGGTTGCGGCCCTCGTTGTGTGCGGGCACCAGCACGCAAAAGCGCGTGGTCGCCTCGTGCGCCGGCGGTTCGCCGAGCGGAGCAAGCGCGGAAACGATCGCGAAAAACGCAAAGCGCACGGCCACCGCCAGCATCGCCAGCGCCGCGCCGATCATCACCGCCGCGACAAAGCTCATGGGCGCTCCTCGATCGCCGTGCGATACAGGGCGAGCGTGCGCTCGGCCATCTGCCGGGCGGTAAAGCGGGCCAAAAATCGTTGCCGCGCCATCTCGCCCAGAGCGTGCCGCTGCGGGGCGTCGTCGAGCATCGCGAGCACCTTGGCGGCCAGCGCCTCGACGCTGCGATCCTCGGCGAGCATGCCGGGCAGTCCGCCGAGCATTTCCGGCAGCCCGCCGACCGGCGGGGCGACCACCGGGCGGCCGGCGCGCAACGCTTCGAGAATGACGAAGGGCACGCCCTCGCTACGGCTGGTGACGGCCACCAGGTCGCAGGCGGCCAGCAGCGGCTCGACGTTTTCGACGAAACCCAGAAAACGAAAGGCGGGCAGCAGGTGCTCGGCCAGCACGCGCTCGCGCATCTCGCCCATCAGCGGCCCGTCGCCGGCGACGACAAACCGCGCCTGCGGCCGTTGCGCCACGATGTGTTTGGCCAGCTCGACGAACGCCAGCGGGTCCTTCACCGGTTCGAGCCGGCCGATGAACGCGACGGTCGGCGCGTCCGGCGGCAGTTCCAGCCGCGTACGGTTGTCGAAACGTTCACGCGCATCGGGCGCGCGATCGGGGATGCCGTTGGCGACAACCTCGATCTTTTCGCCGGGCACGTGATGGGCGACCAGCAAGTCTTTCAGAAACGAAGCGACGGTGATCACCCGCGCGGCCTGCTTGCGCATCGCGCGGCGATCCAGCCGCAGGTTGAGGCGCATTTTCAGCCCGGCCAGACCGGTGAACGCCTCGGGCGCGCCATGCACGGTGGTCACCAGCGGCACGCCGGTTTCGGCGCAGGCCTTGGCCGCCACGACGTTGGCCAGATAGCCGTGCGTGTGCACGACCTCGATGCGGGCCTCGCGTTGGATCGACGCCAGTTCGCGGATCGCCGCGGTGTCGTATTTGCGGCGGCGGTTGATGTGGTGCACCAAAATGCCGCGCTCGCGCGCCCGCTCGGCCAGCGGGCCGTTGTCGAACACGGCCAGGTGAAAACGGCATTGGTTCTCGTCGCGGCATCCGTCAAGCAGGTTGATCAGATGGGCTTCGATACCGGCGAATCTCGTCCCTTCGGTCGTCAGCAGCACCGTCGGCATCTAGTTCTCCCTTCGCGTCGGCTCCCAGGCGGCGATCGGTCGATCGGTCACGTAACGGAACCAGGCGCGCAACAAAGCGAGTTGCACCATGCCGAAGAACATCGCCAGACGCAAGGGGGAGGGCGCCTTGAGGCCCAGGCCGCTCAGCAGCGCACCGACCAGCGACAGGCTCCAGGCCAGCGCCTGCGGCGCAAACAGAAGATAGCCCCAGGGATTGCGCAGCGCGAAACCCATACTGAAATACAGCGCGGCGAGCGCCAGAAACGGTCCGCCCCAGCGCAGCCACTTGTGGCCGATCAACGACCAGTACAGGCGCGCCATGGCGCGGGGCAGATCGTGCCGGGCGACGGCCAGCGTGAACAGACCGCCGGTGAAGGTGCGCACCTTGCGGCGGAATTCCTCGCGTTGATTGGCCGCACGGCGCACGATCGCCACCGCTTCGGGGACGACGGTAACGCGCAAGCCGCGATCGACCACGGCCAGCGGCACGTACAGATCGTCGACGCACTCGGGCGGCACCGGCGGGCGATGATCGGTGCGCAGGGCGTACAGGCAGCCGTTGACGCCCAGCAGCGTGGCGGTTTGCGCCTCGCGATTGCGCAGGCCGATTTCAAAACGCGTGTACAGCCCCGCGCCCTTGTTCACGTCGCGCTCGTCGGCGGCGACCGAACGATCCACGCCGGTCACGCAGCCCACGCCCGGTTCCAGCAGCTTGGCGACCAGCAACTGCAACGCGTCGGGCTTGACGGTCACCGTCGCGTCGGTGAGCAGCAGCACCTCGCCCTCGGCCTCGATCGCCCCGACGTTCTGCGCCTCGCTCTTGCCGCGCCGCTCGCCCAAACGCAGCACCAGATCGGCGCCCGCGCCCTCGGCCTGCGCGGCCGTGTCGTCGCTGGAACAATCGTCCACGATGATGACCTGCACCTCGCCCGGATAGTCCAGTTCACGCAATTCGCGCACCTTGTCGGCGATGCGCGCGGCGCAATTGTACGCGGCGACGATCACCGATACGCGCGGCCAGGCGGCGGGCTCGGGCGTCGGCTCCAGATCGTAGCGGCGCTTTTTCAGGCGCAGCAACAGCGGATAGCCCAGGTAGGGAAACACGAACAGCGCCGACACCAACAGCGCCATGAACAACCACAACCAATTCATCGATCTCTCCCGAGCGTCCGCAAATAAAGGTTCTGATACTGCTCCACCATGCGCCGGAGGCTGAACCGTTCGGCCACGCGCCGGCGCGCTTCACGGCCCAACCGCTTGGCCAACGCCGGATCACCGATCACGTGCAGGCACGCGTCGGCCAGCACCTCGGGATCGTCGGGCGGCACCAGCAGGCCGGACACGCCGTCCTCGATCGCCTCGGGATTGCCGCCCACGTGCGTGGCGATCACCGGGCGGCCGGCGGCCATCGATTCGACGACCAGCAACGACAATCCCTCGTACTTGCTGGGCACGACGATCAAGTCGAAGCAGGCGAGCTTCTCGCGCGCGTCCTCGCGATAACCGGTAAAGGTGACGTACTCGGCGATGCCCAGGTCCGCCGCCTGCCGCTCCAGCGCCGCGCGCATGTCGCCGCGCCCGACGACCGCCAAGTGAATATCGGGCACCGCGGCGATCAACCGCGGCATCGCGCGCAGCAGCGTCCCCTGCCCTTTGACCGGATACAGACTGCCGATTACGCCGACCAAAAATCCGTCGGCGGGCAGCCCCAGTTCCTTGCGCCAGATCGCCCGCTTGCGCTTGTCGGCCAGGCGCGCGGGCACTTCCGCGCCGTTGTGGATAACGCGCAGATGTTTTTCTTCCAGATCGAACAGGCGACCGACCTGCTCTTTCATCTCCTCGCTGACCACCAGCAGCGGTCCGGCCAGTTGCGCGACGGAGCGGTAAGCGAAGCGGCGCCGGTAGCGCGCGGCGATGTACGACAAATTGCCGTGCACCGTGGCCACGGTCGGCTTGCCGATGAGCAGACGCACAAAGAAGCTGTACACGTTCATCGTGAATTCATGACTGTGCAGCAGATCGATTTTCCGCCGTCGCACCAGGCGCAGCAGGCTGAGCACGAAACGCCAGTTGAAGCGCCGGGCCAGCGGCAACACGGTCACCTGCACGCCCAAGGCGCGGAACTGCTCGGCCAGCCAGCCTTCCTTGATCAGCACCACCTGACTGGAGAAACGCTCCGGGTCGAGGTGGCGGATCAGGTTGATCATCAAGTGCTCCGCGCCGCCGGGATTGCCCGTTTCGATCAAGTGCAGAATGCGCAGCCTTTTTTCGCCGAGCGTCTTTTGGTTGGCGTAGCGGTAATAGTCGCACTCGCGGCAATCGGCCGGGCATCCGGGCCGGTGACGGCAATCGTGGCCGGCGAAGGAGCCGACCGCGCGCCAGCAGAAATATTCGCCGTCGGGCTCCGTGCGCGCCGGGCAATCGACATGCGGGCAGCCCATGAAATCCCAATGCGAAACGCGCCAGCGGTTGCGCCAGCGCTGCCGCCACGGCCGCACCGTGTCGACCAGCGAGACGAACAGACGATACGCGGCGGTGCGCCAGCGCGAGGCGCCGCCGGGTTTCACCCGCACCAAGCCGTTGCCGAAACGGAAACGGCCGGCGCGCAGGGCTTCGCGCACGACGGTCCAGGTTAGCGGTGCGGCAAGGTCGCGTTGCGTCAGCCGGGTACGCACGCGGCGCAGGTTGGCGGGGCGGTGAAAATCGTCGCCGTGAAACGCCAGCAGCGACGGATTGTGCAACCGCGCCGTGCGATGGTCATTCAACCGGCGCGGACTGGGCACGAACGTGCCGTCGCGACCGGTGTTCCACACCTCCATGCCGTCCAGATCCAGCGCCAGGGCCGGATCGGCGCCGGGCATGCCGGATTCCGGATGCGCCAGCACGGCCAGACCGCCGCGTTCGCGAATCTCGCGGCACAGCGTGCGCGGATCGGAGGTCGTCAGCAAATCGGTGACGCCGTAGCCGATCAGATGCAGGCCGCCGGGCATGGAAAATTCGATGCCCGGCACCAGCAGCAGCGAATCGTCGCTGATCTCGGCGCATTCGGCGGCCAGTTGGTCGACCTGTTCCTGCGTCAGCCGGTCGGAGTGTTCGGTCAGACAACATACGCGCACGCCCTTTTTCCGACAGATGCGCGCGATCTCACGCACCGACAATTCGCCGTCGTAACTGTAGGTGGAATGCACGTGCATCATCAGCGCCGGACTGCGCCGGTTGCCGATTTTGCGCAAAAGCAACCGCAGGATGTTCTTTTGCCAGGCGACGATTTCGCGGAAGAACGGTCGTAAATCGCGCCAACGCCAGGAGTCGTAATAAATGTTCGGATTGAGGAAATCCAAGAGGAACGCGCGCGTCCACGCGCCGCGGCTGGGTGCGTCGGGCGGCAGATCGGCCGTTTTGCGCCAACGCGACAACAGCGCGTCCAGGTCGCCTTTGAGCCAGCGCGTGCGCACGCCCGGCGTGTAGTGCATCGGCGGCACGTCCTCACCCAGCGCGACCGCGGCGGCGGCGACGGGAATATCGATGCCCGCGTCGATCGCCAGTTGGAGGCTGCCCCACAAGCGGCCGTTGACCTCGATCAGATACGGCTTGCCGTCGCGGCGGCTGCGCTTGAATTCGACCATCGCCGGGCCGTGCCATCGCCATTCGCCCAGCAGCTTGCGCGCCAGTTCGCGCATGTCGTCGGGCAACTCGATCGCCTCGCGCAACGTGCTCACCCCGCCCGAGGGCGGATTTTCGCGCAGGCGGCGATGGGCGCATTCGACGACCGGTTCGCCATGACGCCAGACGCCGAAGTAGCCTTCGCCCGGACCGACGATCCGTTCCTGCACCAGCGCCGGAAAGGCGTCGCCGGGCCAGGACGCGAACACCGCGCGCAACGCGTCCTCGTCGTCGGCGTAGCGCACCGCCAGCTTGCCGCCCTCGCCCAACTGCTGCGGCTTGATCGCCACCGGGTAAGGCAGCGCCGGCAGCGCGGCTTGCGGATCGTCAATCGTCACCCCGGCCGGCAACGGAAAGCCCAGCCGCTCGGCCAGGTTAAAGGTTTGCACCTTGTCGACGGCGGCGTGCAGCGCCTCGGGCGACGGCCAGGGAATTTTCGTCAGTCGTTCGAGCGTCTTTTTGAACGGCAGCAGCGCGAAGATCGCCGCGTCGGTCACGGGGATCAACAACTCGACCGTGTTGCGGTTGAGATAGGCGATGATCTGCTGTGCGTAGCGCTCCGGCTCCTCCAGCGGCGACGGCAGCACTTCGTAATGATCGCAGGCGCGCGAGGCGAAGCCCTTGGCGCGCACGTCGTGATCGACCAGGCTCACCCGCCAACCGGCGCGATGCAGGCTGCGGGCGCAGGCCAGCGCGGCATTTTGGGCGGCGCAGGTGATCAGGACGTTGCGGCGATCGTTCATCGGCGACTCATCCGCGTTTGCGGGAGAGGTTCCAACGTTTGCGTTTTTCCCACAGCGTCTTGGGGGTGATGCCCAAAAACTGCGCCAGCTGCTTTTCGGTGTGGCTGTCCTGGAAGCGCATGATGAACTCGCGGGCGTACTCGTCCAGCGACAATTTGCGGTCCATCGCCTCCTCGCGGAAGCGGCGCCGGCGCTCGGCCCCGCGGCGTTCCATGAACAACGGCAGGTGTTCGGGCTCGATGAGTTGGTCGGGGTCGATCATGATCAGCGTCTGTTCCAGCACGTTTTCCAACTCGCGCACGTTGCCGGGCCATTCGTAGTTACGCATCATGCCCATCGATTCGGGGCTTAGATCGCCGACGGTCTTGCCGATACGCTTGCTGATGCTCTCGACGAAATGCTGCACCAGCAGCGGCAGATCGTCGATGTGATCGCGCAACGGCGGCACCAGCAAATGAACGACGTTCAGGCGGTAATACAGATCGGCGCGGAACCGGCCCTCGGAGACGTCCTTCTCCAGGTCGCGGTTGGTGGCGGCGATCAGACGGATGTCCAGCTTGATCGGCTCGCGACCGCCGACCCGCTGGATCTCCTCCTCCTGAATCGCGCGCAGAATCTTGACCTGCAGATTTAAAGGCAGATCGCCGATTTCATCCAGCAACAGCGTGCCGCGCTGGGCCTTCTCGAAGTAGCCTTCCTCCGACGACACCGCGCCGGTGTACGCGCCCTTCACGTGGCCGAACAACTCGGCCTCGATCAGATTTTCCGGAATCGCGCCGCAGTTGACCGCGACGAACGGCTTGTCGGCGCGCGTGCTCCCGAAGTGGATGGCGCGGGCGAACAACTCCTTGCCCGTGCCGCTTTCGCCGCTGATGAGCACGGTGGATTTGAACGGCGCGACGCGCTCGATCATAGTGAGCAGATCGCGGATTTTCTTCGACCGGCCGATAATGACCGGAGGTTCTCCCATTGGGGCCATAGTGCCGACCTCACGAGCGAAGTTGTAATGTTACAATCTTACAATGCGCCAAAAACAGGTTTACGAAATTACAACCTTTCCTCACCAAAATGTCAAGAAGAAAGGCGTAAGGTTGGAAGGAAGCGAGCGAATCCGATTCGCCGAAGACGGCGCCTGGTCATCTGAAAAAATACGCTCGAACAACAATACCACCCAACGTATCAACGCCGCCCGAAATGGCTATGATCCCTCTTCCCCGCAATTTGTTTTGGTGAAAACACGCGTTGGCCCATCTTTCGCGCCTTTTCCCGGCACACCAGCGAAAGGTTCATCCACGACAAGCCCTTGAACAGCATCTTGAGTTTTCGGCTATCGTACGGATACGGCACCGGGTTGGGCATGGGCAGTGCGTCGTAATTGACGTGCGCGGCGTGGCACAGCGCCCGCAGGCCGTCGTCGGAATGCACGAAGCCGATGCCGCTTTGCTTGACGCCGCCCCAGGGCGTTTCCGGGAAAGCGTGCGACATGAGCACCTCGTTGATCATCACCGTGCCGGCCTCGACGCGCTCGGCGATCTTTTTGGCGCGGTCATGATCGCGCGAGAAGACATACGCCAGCAGGCCGAAATCGCTGTCGTTGGCCAGGCGCACCGCTTCGTCCTCGTCGGCGAAGGGCATGATCGGCATCAGCGGTCCGAAGCTTTCCTCGCGCATGATCCTCATGTCGGTGGTCACGTCGACCACAATGGTGGGCATGAAAAACTGCATGCGCGGAATCAGCCGCCGGCCGCCGGTCAGGATGCGCGCGCCCTTGGTTTGCGCGTCGGCGAGCAGGTCCTCGACGATCTTGATCTGGTGTTCGTCGGTCATTGCGCCGATGTCGATGTCGCCGTCGATGAACGGGTCGCCCTGGCGCAGCGCTTCGGTCAGTTGCAGCGCCTCGGCGACGAACTGCTCGTAGATCGACTCGTGCACGAACACGCGTTCGACCGACGCGCAAATTTGCCCGCTATTGGCGAACGCCCCCCAGACGACGCTGCGCACCGCGCGCTTGAGATCGGCGTCGGCCAACACGAGCGCCGGGGCCTTGCCGCCCAGTTCCATCGAATGCGGAATCATCTTGCTGCCGCACAACGCGGCGACCTTGCGCCCGGTGTCGGTCGAGCCGGTGAAGTTGACGTAATCCACGCCCGCTTCGATCAACTGCGAGGCCGTCGATCCCGCGCAGGTGATGACCTGGAACAAATCGGGATCGAGTCCGGCGTCGTCGAACAGCTCGCGCAGTTTCAACGCGATCAGCGGCGTCAGCGAAGCCGGTTTGAGCAGCACCGCGTTGCCGGCCAGCAGCGACATGATCACCTCGCCGCCCGGGATCCCCAACGGGAAATTCCACGGCGCGATGACGAACACCACGCCGCGCGGCCGATAATGCAAATAGCTGCGCCGGTCACGAAAGAGCGAAATGGAAAGCCGCTTCGGCTGCAAAATCCGCTCGGCGCGCCGGACGAAATACGCGGTCAGATGAATCAGCGAAACGACCTCGAACAAGTACGATTCGTACAGTGTCTTGCCCGCTTCGCGCGACAACAACTCGGCCAGCTCGTCGGCCCGGCGATGCAGCGCCTCCAAAAACCGGACCATCACGCGCCGCCGTTGTTGGTGGCTTTGCGCCGCCCATTTGACTTGCGCCGCACGCGCCCTGGCGAGAGCCTCCATCGCCTCATCGAGCGAAAACGCGGGCGCGGTGCCGATCACCTCGGCGTTCAACGGACTTTTAACGACGATTTCCGGGGCGTTGATCTTCTTCTCCAGCGTGCTCATGATTCCTCCAAATAGCACTAGACTGGTCAGTCTAGTTTGTCGGGAAAAATTTTTACCTCTGGACCGACCGGTCCAGTTTGTGGCCAAAAAAAATGTGCTTGTGCTTCGCGATCCATTGTACGAACCGTCGACTCCACTAGACCTCCCGGTCGAGTTTGTGGACAAAAAAAATGATTGCCAGTCATTCAACGGCGCGACGAAGAATCTATGTCCGCCAACGAAAGATCCTTCGCTGCGCTCAGGGTGACTTGCTCGTATGCCCGCCGGGCATGGCTGTGTTCGGTCTTTGTCATTCCCGCGAAGGCGGGAATCCAGGACCAGCAATTACCCTTCCTGACCTTTTGAAAAGGTAAGCCGCGCTGCGCACGGCGTTAAAGGGCAATGTCATCCTGAACTTGTTTCAGGATCTGGCTCCGCCCATGAATAGCTTCCATGGGAAAATGATTGTTGGTCACGCGCTGACGTTTATTCTTCAACGCCTCCTGCCGGTCGTCACCAGATCCTCGGGTCAAGCCCGAGGATGACAAATCCTTCCTTCCTGACCTTATGAAAAGGTAGGCCGCGCCGCGCACGGCGTTAAAGGAATCCTGGATCCCCGGGTCAAACCCGAGGATGACAAACCCTTCCATCATTCCCACAAAGGCGGGCCTGTCCGCCGAAGTATTAACGAAGGCGGAAAGCCAGGACCGACCAATGCCCTACCTGCCCTTTTCCAAAACGGCGCCGCCGACACCACTAGACTCGCCAGTCCAGTTTTCGTCCAAAAAATTTTGTCAGCAGAAAACGCCGTGCTGGAAAATCTTGGCGATGGTCTTTTCCATATCGGCGGTCGCCTTTTGAATACCCAAAACCGCTCCTTGCGCCACCAGGCCGTCGAACAGGGCCACCAGCAACACGGCGATGCGTTCCGCGTCCAGATCGTCTTGCACAACGCCCTCGCGCTTTCCCTCTTCGAACAGGGCCGCCAGCACATCGATGCACTGCCGGTAGTAGCTGTTGGTCATATCGAGAATGTCCTTCTCGAACGACTTGCGCCCTTCGGCGATCAGCACGTGAATCAGCCGGCAAATCTGCCGGTACTTGACGAACAACCCGGCGAATTTCGGGGCCAGTTCCAGCATGCGCTCGCGCACGGGGTGATCATTGTGCGCCACCTCTTGCAGCGATTGCAGAAAGACCTCGTACTTCTCGTGCACCAGTTCCTTGAACAGGTCTTCCTTGCTTTTCCAATACCAATAGAACGTGCCTTTGCCCGTTCCGCACGCTTTGACGATCTCGTCGATTGTCGTGGCCGCGTAGCCGTTCTGGCTGAACAATTTCAACGCGCTGGCCAGCAATTCGCGCTTGCGCTTGATCCCTCGATGCGTCAGATCGTCGCCGGTGGCTCGTTTCATTCGTCGGCTGTCCTTACTCGACCGGTCAGTCCAGTTTAGTCTCTTCGGTTTTCGTGTCAAGGCGTAAAGGTACACGATTTTGGTTCGGTGGTCTATCGGCAACGGAAATGAAGAAGACCGAATAATTTTTAAAGCCTTTTGCCCTATTGTCGCGATATCCATTCGAATAATCATTCAACACCCGACCATTGACCGGCGCGGACGCTTCGCGGTACAACTGCGCATCAGGGGGGAGAAGGAGCGATGCATGCGCTTGTTGCGGGCGGTGGCCGCCCTGCCGATCCAGTTCATTTCCGCGATTATTTTGTATAGTTGCGTTTTAATCGTCGCTCCGTTCGACCCGCGCCGCGAGGTCGTCTACCACTTCGGGCGCGCCTGGCTGTGGCTGTGGGTGAAGCTTTTCGGCGTACGCTTCGCCGTCGAGGGCGCCGCCCATGTGCCGGCCGAGGGCACCGGGATCTTCGTCGCCAATCACACCAGCTACTTCGACGTGCCGGCGCTGTACAGCCATCTGCCGCGGCCCGTACGCTTCCTGGCGATGAAGTCGCTGCTGTGGGTGCCGATCTTCGGCATCTCGCTGTACGCCCTGGGGCATATCCTGGTCGATCAGAAGGATTCGCCGGAAAATCAGCACCGGCAAATCGACCAGATGCGACGCCTGGCCGAGGCCGGGCATTTCCTGGCCATCTACCCCGGCGGCGGCCGCGCGCGCAACCGGCGCATCGGTCCGTGGAAAAAAGGCGCTTTTGTCTTGGCAATTCGCGCGCAAATTCCTATTATCCCCGTTGGTATATCCGGGGCGGCCCGCGCTCACGGCGTGGGTGATGTGTTGCCGCGCCCCGGGTTGATCACCATACGTATTGGCCGGCCGATATCGACGTTGGGCATGACATACGAGGATCGCGATCGGTTGTTGCAGATGGCGCGCGCGGAAGTTGAGGAGCTGATCGTCGATGACTGAAAACGGGCAAGCGCTGAAAATCATCCCCCTGGGCGGTTTGGGCGAGATCGGCCTGAACATGATGGTATTCGAATACCAAAATCGCCTGTTGCTGATCGATTGCGGGCTGATGTTCCCCGAGGACGACATGCTCGGGGTCGATATCGTCATTCCGGATTTTTCCTACCTCGAAGGACGCGGCGCGGACATCGAGGCGCTGATCCTGACCCATGGTCACGAGGATCACATCGGCGCGGTGCCCTATTTCCTGCGCCACCACCAGCCGTTGCTGGTCGGCTCGAAGGTCACGTTGGCCTTTCTGCAGAACTCGCTGGAGGAGCACAAGCTCGACGGCGAGGTGCGTACCGAGGTCGTCAATCCGCGTGACGTGCGGCAGTTCGGGCCGTTCAGCGTCGAGTTCGTGAACGTGAACCACTCGATGGTCGGTGGTTACGGCCTGGGCATCGCCACGCCCGCCGGGCTGGTCGTGCACAGCGGCGATTACAAACTCGATTTTTCGCCCCTCGACGGCGAAACGACCGACTTGAAAAAATTCGCCGAATTCGGCGAGCGCGGCGTGCTGTTGTTGATGAGCGATTCGACGAACATCGAGCGCGAGGGCTACACGGCCAGCGAGCGGGAAATCGGCACCGAAATGGAAACGCTGTTCCGCCACGCGCCGGGACGCATTCTGATCACCAGCTTCGCCAGCAACATCCACCGCATCCAACAGGTGTTCACCCTCGCCCAGCGCTTCGGGCGCAAGGTGCTGCTGTCGGGCAAGTCGATCGCCGACAACGTGGCCATCGCGCGCAAGCTGGGCGTGCTGCACGTGGAAAACCGCCTGCTGCTGCAGGTGCACGAACTGCCGCGCATGGCCAAGGAAAAAACGGTGATCCTGTGCACCGGCAGCCAGGGCGAGCCGATGAGCGTGCTGGCGCGCATCGCGGCGGGCAACCACAAACACATCAAGGTGCTCAAGGGCGACACGGTCGTGCTCTCGTCCAAGACGATCCCCGGCAACGAACGGGCGATCACCAGCGTGATCAACGAGCTGTACCGCCAGGGCGCCGAGGTGGTCTACGAGGGCATCAGCCGCATCCACACCAGCGGGCACGCGCACCGCGAGGAACTCAAGCTGTTGCTGCAACTGACGCGGCCGGCGAATTTCATTCCGGTGCACGGCGAATACCGCCACCTGGTGCAGCACGCCAAGCTGGCCCGGTCGATGGGCGTGACCAACACCCTGGTGATGGAAAACGGCGACGTGGCCGAGGTCAACGGCGGCCCGGCCGAAAAGATCTCGCGCATCGCCAGCGGCCGGGTGTACGTCGACGGACACGGCGTGGGCGACGTGGGCAACATCGTGCTCACCGACCGCCGCATCCTTTCGGAAGACGGCACGATCACCTGCGCCATCGCCCACCGCGACGGCGTGATCGTTTCGGGCCCGCACTTCAAAAGCAAAGGCCTGGTCTACGAGCCCGATCACAAGGACCTGCTTGACGAGGCGCGCAGCGTCGTGCTCGACACCCTGGCCGAACTCAAGGGCGACAACGGCTTTGACATCAACACCGCCAAGTGGGAAATAACCCGCGCGATTCGGCGGCTGTTCAACAAGCGCATCGGGCGGCGGCCGATCGTCATCCCGGTCATCATGGAGGTGTAGTTGAAGGCACGCGAGCGGCAGGAAGGCGGCAAGATCAAGCGCAACCTAAACGAGATCGTCGGGCTCGGCTTTTTCCTGCTGGCCGCCCTGGTCTTCCTCGCCCTGCTTTCCTACACGGTCAAGGATCCGTCGCTGAACACGGCGGCCTATCCGCAAACCGAGCCGACCAATCTCGCCGGCCGCCTGGGCTCGTACACGGCCGACCAACTGGTGCAACTGGGCGGCTACGCGTCGGTGCTGGTGCCGGTCGTGCTGGCCGTAATCGGCTTTTTCTTCTTCACCGGCCGCCAGGTGAAAATGCGCGCCACCCAGTTCATCGGCTACCTGTTGTTTCTCGCCACGCTGGCGACGATCCTCTCGATGGTTATGCCCGAATCGGACGGACGTTTTCGGGGCGGCGGCGAAGTCGGCGGCGTGCTCGCCGATTGGCTGCGCCTGGGCGTGGGCCAGGTCGGCGGCCTGCTGGTGGCGCTGGCGCTGCTGGTGGTCAGCCTGATCGCCACGATCGATTTTTCCTTCGTGCGCACGGGACGGTGGATCGGCCGGATCGCCGCGTCCGCCGGACAGTCGCTCGCCGCGTGGTGGACGGTCCGCCGCGAACAGCGCCGGCGGCGGCAACGGCGCGACCAGAAGGAAGGGCCGGTCAAATCGCCGCGCGAAGCGCCGATCATCCGCCTGGGCAAAGGCGAAAAGGAAGAAGCCAAGCCGGCCGCCGTCGAGGCCAAGCCGGCCAAGAAGCGCGACACGTCGGCCCCGGTGCGCACCACGCGCCTGCCCGATGAAACGCTGATCGCCCCGCCGGTCAAACCGCAACCGCCGGTCGAGAAGCCGGCCGCCGCGCCGGTGGAAACGCCCGCCGCCGCGCCGGTGGAAGCGCCCGCCGCGCCGGCCAAGCCCAAGGAAAAAGCGCCCGCGCCGCTCAAGCGCGTCGAGCACGACCAGGTGACCATTCACGAGCAGGCCGAAACCGAAGCCGCGCGGCAAATCTCCTTCTCCGGTCTGGCCGGGCAGTACGAACCGCCGCCGCTCAAGCTGTTCAAGACCAACGAGAACCTCGACGAGGAGCTGGACCGCGAGGCGCTGCTGGCCCAGTCGGTCACGCTGGAAAGCAAGCTCGAAACCTTCGGCGTCACCGGCCACGTGGTCGAAATCCACCCCGGTCCGGTGATCACCATGTTCGAGTACGAGCCGTCGCCGGGCATCAAGGTCAGCCGCATCGCCAACCTCGACGACGACCTGGCCATGGCGCTGCAGGCCGAGAAGATCCGCATCATCGCGCCGATCCCCGGCAAGGGCGCGGTGGGCATCGAGATCCCGAGCCTG
This sequence comes from bacterium, assembly GCA_036725605.1. Taxonomy (GTDB): domain Bacteria; phylum Lernaellota; class Lernaellaia; order Lernaellales; family Lernaellaceae; genus CALBTQ01. Next base: position 107,615 of record DAIMDW010000006.1, on the reverse strand, counting down.
CGCCGGCAGATCGTCTACCTGCGCGAGATTCTGGAAAGCAAGGAATTCAACGAGGCCAAATCGCCGCTGACCGTCGCCTTCGGCAAAAACAGTCGCGGCGGCTCGTTCGTCGAAGACCTGACCAGGATGCCGCACCTGCTGGTCGCGGGCACCACCGGCAGCGGCAAGAGCGTTTTCCTGAACGCGGTGATCATGTCGCTGATGTACAAGTCCACGCCCGAGCAGGTGCGCCTGTTGATGGTCGACCCCAAGCAGCTCGAGCTGGCGATGTACACCGATTGTCCGCACATGCTGCACCCGGTGATCGTCGAGCCGAAGAAAGCCGCGGTGATGCTGCGCTGGGCGGTGGCCGAAATGGAGGATCGCTACCGCAAGCTGGCCGAAGTGGGCGTGCGCAACATCGACAGCTACAACAAGAAGGTCGAGAAAATGCTGGCCAAGACGCCGCGCCGGGGCACGCTGACCGGCGAGGAAGCGCCCGACCTGCCCGAGCCGCTGCCTTACATCGTGCTGATCATCGACGAACTGGCCGACCTGATGATGATCGCGGCCAAGGAGGTCGAGGAGTCGATCGCGCGGCTGGCGCAGATGGCGCGCGCGGCGGGCATTCACCTGATTCTGGCGACGCAGCGACCCAGCGTCGACGTCATCACCGGCGTAATCAAAGCCAACTTCCCCAGCCGCATATCCTTCCAGGTGCGCAGCCGCACCGACAGTCGCACGATTCTGGACGAAGGCGGCGCGAACAACCTGCTGGGCTGGGGCGACGGCCTGTTCCTGCCGCCGGGCACGGCCAAGCTGACGCGCTTCCACGCCGCGTATATCTCCGACGACGAAGTCCACGCGGCGGTCGAGTACCTCAAGAAGAAACACGCGCCGCCGGATTACGTGGAGATCCGCACCACCGCCGGCGACGACCTGCAGGACGCGCACATCGACAACATCTCGCTGGGCGATGACGGCGGCGACGACGACGGTCTGTTCGACAAGGCGATCGAGATCGTCGCGCGCGACCGCAAGGCGTCGGTCAGCTACATCCAGCGCCGCTTGAAAATCGGCTACAACCGCGCCGCGCGCATCATCGAACGCATGGAGCAGGAAGGGCTGATCAGCCAGTCCGACGGCACCAGCCGGCCGCGCGAAATCTACCTCCCCGAACGCGACTACGATTAAAGAAAAAAGGCGGGCCGCATCGCCCGCCTGGTTATTGCATTGCCGATTTATTCCGCCGTGCGCGTGCACCGGACGAAAAGCTTGCCCAAATACGAAATGCTGCCGACCGTCGCCGATTCGAAATCGACGAACCAGCCGTATTCCGGATCATAGGAGTCGGTGCTGATCGACCAGTACTCGCCGATGGCGCCGTCGAGTTCCGCCGGCCAGTATTGCCCCTGCGGCCCCGGACCTTCCAGCTCCGAGCCGTTACAGCCGAAGCAATCGTCGCTCCAGCAGCCGCCGTCGCCGGCCAGACACTCGTCGGTCACGTCGCAGATGCCGCCGGTTTCGGTCTGCGGGCAATTGCGGATCAACGAACGCAGTTGCGAGATCGACGGCAGGTGCCAGTCGTCATAGCCGCCGAAATCCAAATCGTAGCAGTAGGTCATCGCCTCGTTCAGCGTGAGTGTATCGTCGGCGACGTTCTTCGCCCACATCAGGCCGGAGGTCTCGTCCAGGTAAACGTCGGGATTTTCCGTGTCATCATCGTCATCGGTTTCATCGTCGTTGTCGTCGTCATCGTCGTCATCGTCATCATCGGATTCGTCGTCGTTGTCGTCATCGTCGTCATCGTCGCCGCAGGCGAGCATCACCGCGCCGGCCAACGACATCGTCAACAAGAACATCAGCAGAAAAAAGGCCGTCTGTTTCATTGCATGCTTCCCTTTCGCGTAATCGCGTCAGCTCGAAAATTGTCTCCGGCAATCTAAGATCTGGAAATCGTTTTGACAATCGATTAAAAGCGCGCGAGGTTTCGAACGCGCAATCCACTTATGAAAAAGAATCTATTCAAATACGGCAAATCCTGATATAAGGACGCCTCGTACCGCCAGCGGGCAAACAATTTTCTGAGGAGGTATTCAGAAGTGAAAAGGACAAGAAATATTTTTCTGCTGCTGGCCTTGATGGCCTTGATGATTTGCAGTGCGCTGGTTGTCGCCAATTGCGGCGACGATGACGATGACGATGATGATGACAACGATGATGCCGATGACGATGACAATGACACCGGCGACGACGACGACGACACCGGCGACGATGACGATACCGGCGATGATGACACCGGCGATGACGACACCGGCGATGATGACACCGGCGATGACGATACCGGCGACGACGACACCGGCGACGATGACACCGGCGACGACGACACCACCGTCGACACTCCGCCGACCGAGCCGATCACCATCCACGTGACCGATTTTCTCAGCGGCAGCAACCTGGTCGGCACCACCTGCGAGCTGGTCAATCGCTACACCGGCGAATCGTTCAACCCGGCGATTACGACCACCAGCGACACCAACGGTTTCTGCTTTTTCAACACGGTGGAGAAAAACGAACAGTACTCGGTGAAATTCACCATGAGCAACTACGTGACCACCTACGCGTTCAACTACGATACGGTCATGGCCTGGGAATTCTCGCTGGTTTCAAACATTGCCCGGGCGAGCATCGCCGCGCTGCTGGGCGAAACCTTCGACACCGACAAGGGCCTCGTGGCCGGCATCGTGCAGTACTACGATGACGCCACGCCGGCCGCCGAGGTGATCGGCTGCGCCGAAGTCACCAGCGACACCAGCCGGCCGACGTACTACATCGACGGCAGCGGCATGCCGACCACCAGCCGCACCAGCACCCATCCGGACAACGGCTACTACCTGATCACCAACGTGACGCCGGGCAGCTACACGCTCACCGCCGACACCGACGGCAACGAAGAAGAATCGATCGTGCCCCAGGTGTTCGCCGACTGCATCGTGTACGTGAACATCTACTACAAAACCTCGGAATACGCGTCCAACCCGACTCCGGGCGGCTGCACGAAATAACGACTCGCGATTAAACGAAAAAGGGGAGCGGTTTTGCCGTTCCCCTTTTTTTATTATCGGTTATAGATTTTTCACAATCACAACCGCCACACCTTTGGGCCAAAAATGTGGCACACAAAATGACGACGATCTCTTGCCCGGGTTCAACCTCCACACCTTTGGGCTAACGCCCAAAAATGTGGCACAAAGAATGACGACGATCTCTTTTCCGGGTTCAACCTCCACACCTTTGGGCTAACGCCCAAAAATGTGGCACAAAGAATGACGACGATCTCTTTTCCGGGTTCAACCTCCACACCTTTGGGCTAACGCCCAAAAATGTGGCACACAGAATGACGACGATCTTTTGCCCGTGTGCCACAGTTTTGGCGAAGCCAAAGCTGTGTGAATCTTCAACGAGACTATTTTCTATTCACAAACACCGACGGCCGATACACCGGTAGATCAACCGGGCCGCCAGGAAATCCGAGGCGGGCCAGCCTTCGCGGGGAGCCAGCTCGACCACGTCCATCGCCACCACGTTCCGGTTGGCGAACAGCCAGGCCAGCAAATCGTCGACCTCCTGCCAGTACAGACCGTTGGGCTCGGGCGTGCCGGTGGCGGGCATGATCGACGGGTCGAACGCGTCCAGGTCGATCGTCAGATACACCGGATCGCCCAAATGTTTGTCGGCAAATTCGATCATGCTTGCGCCCCGGCGGATCTCGTGCGCGTGCAGCACGTTCACCGGCAGCGTGGGAATGTCCTGCGCCTGCTCGAGGTCATAACTGCGAATGCCCAACTGCACGGCGCTCGCGCGTTCGACGATCCGCCGCAACACACAGGCGTGCGAATACGGATCGTCATGGTAGCGGTCGCGCAGATCGGCGTGGGCGTCCAGGTGCAGCACGTGCACTTGCGGATAGCGTTCGATCACCGCCGCGAAGGGCGCGAGCGAAACGGTGTGTTCGCCGCCCAAAATCACCGGGAAACGTCCGGCGTCCAGGTGCGCGCCCACGACGGCGCGGTAGCGTTCGATCATCTCCGGCGCGCCGAGCGCGGACACCTCTTGCGGATCGGCGAGCGGATCGGCGCAGATGCCCGCCCGGTACGGCTCCGCGCGCAGCACTTCGTCGTACAGTTCGACCTGCGTGCTGGCTTCGTAGATGGCCCGCGGCCCCAGCCCGGCGCCGCCGCCGTAGCTGACCGTATGCTCATAGGGAATCGAAACGATGGCCGCTTTCGCCGTTTCCGGCGCGGCGAATTGATCCGAAAGATCGAAAAAATTGACGTTCATATACGCCTCTACAGATGTAAAAACGCCTTGGCCGCCAGCAACAACAGCACGATGCCGCCGAAGCGCTCGGCCCACTGTCCCAGGGCTTTGCGCAGCAAGCGGCTGTTGAGCATGGCGACCGCCGTGGCGATCAGCGCCACGATGCCGATGATCACACAAGCCAGCAACAACGGCGCCTGCAACATCGCCAAACCGATGCCCGCCGCGAAGGCGTCGATCGAAACGGCGAGGCTCAGGCCGATCAGCGTCCAGCCGCGCGTCGGGTCGCAATCGTCCTTCGGTTTCTCCTGACGCATCGATTCGATGAGCATCTTCGCACCGATGATCGTCAGCAAAATACCGGCGACGATCGGCGCGGCCGTCGCCACGATATCGCGTAACCACAGGCCCGCCAACGCTCCCAATGCGGGCATCAGCGCCTGAAACAGACCGAAGTGCCAACTCAGGCGAAACACCTGTCGCGGGCGGCAGTACGTCAGCCCGATGGACGTGCCCACGCCGAAGGCATCGGCGGCCAACGCCAACGCCAACAGGAATATCTCGCCAAGTCCCAAACGTCTCTCCTTTACCGGATGTTTTGGCAAGGAACGCAAGGATAGTCATTAATCGATTTCGATGAAAGCCTCAAAATTTTGATGACGCTCACAGCAATTTCGAGGGTCTACCGGGGACCTGAACTTTCTCGGCAAAAAATTTTACACGTTAATTCGGTGAGTTAGAATTTTCTTGCTCTTGGCATAGGCTTTGCTAAACTGTTGAACGCGAAATCGAATATCAAGGATGCAATCTTTTCTATAAGGAGTAAATCATGAAGGTTGGTTGGAGTAAGGTGGTGTTGGGCCTTTTACTTCTCTCCCTATTGACCGTTTTGTTTGTCAGCGCCGGCTGCGATCGCGGCGACGATGATGACGACGGCATCGACATGGATAAAAAAGGTCTGTACCGCTGCAAGGATTGCAATGACGTGCTCAGTTGGTTGCGCGAAATGGAGATGCAGCGCATGGTGCGCGCATTGGAGATGGAGCGCGACTACTGGCAAAACGGCGGATATTACGATGACGATGACGGCTGGTACGACGACGACGACGATTTTTTCGACGACGATGATGACGATGCCGCGCCGGGCGACGATGACGACGCTTCCGACGACGATTATTCCGATGACGACGATGATTATGCCGGCGATGACGACGACGAAGCCGTCGGCGACGATGACGACGACAACGAGCACAGCGACACCAACGTGCAGGAAGAAGGCGTCGACGAAGCCGACATGATCAAGACCGACGGCGAGTACCTGTTCATCGCCAACGGCGGCTGGCTGCTGATCTTCGACGCCGATCCGCAGGAAGACACGCACCAGGTCGGCGCGCTGGACATCGAAGGCAACGTGGCCGACATGTACTTGTACGGCGACATCGCGCTGGTCTTCTCGCAGGTGCCGGCGTACAACGTGCCCGAGACGGTCTGGCCGGACATTCCGCGCGACGAACTGTATTGGGACGTGATCAAGGTCTCCGTGGTCGATCACAGCGTCAAATCCGATCCCACGCTGCTGCGCGAGTTGTACGTGGAAGGCGACCTGCTCAGCAGCCGGCGCATCGGCGCGACCACGCGCATCGTGACCAACTGCTTCAAGTACGGTCCGGAGTATGAAACCTGGATCGACGGGTGGAACTACGACACGCCCGAGGAAATCGACGCGGCGATCGACGCACTGATCGAGGAGAACACCGAAATCATCGACAGCGCCGGTCTCGAAGCCTGGCTGCCGCGCTACTATGACATCGTGCACACGGCCGGCGGTACGGAAATCACCTCCGGCTTCGTGTCCGAATGCCCCGATCATTACCGCCCCTACGAACCGTTGGGCACCTCGATCCTCTCGGTGATCACCGTGCTGCTGGACGATCCGACCGCGCGGCAGACCGACGTGTCGATCATCGCCGAGGGCTACATCATGTACGCCAGCTCGGAGAGCCTGTACATCACCGGTTCGTTCGACAACTCCTGGGAATGGGCGGGCGACGATTTCTCCGACATGAGCGAACTGCATAAGTTCGACATCGCCACCGATCCGACCGAAGCGCTCTACGTGGCTTCGGGCGTGGTTGAAGGCTGGGTGCTCAATCAGTTCAGCATGAGCGAGTACCAGGGCTACCTGCGCGTGGCCAGCTCCTACGGCGGCTGGTGGAACAACACGCCCGAACGCAACGGCGTGTTCGTCTTCCAGCAGCAGGGCGACAACCTGGCCCAGGTCGGTTCCTATGAGGACTTCGCGACCGACGAGCAGATCTACGCGGCGCGTTTCCTGGGCGCGCGGGGCTTCGTGGTGACCTTCGAACAGACCGACCCGCTGTTCACCTTCGACATGTCCAACCCGACCAACCCGGTGCTGGTCGGCGAATTGGAAGTGCCCGGCTTCTCCACCTACCTGCACCCGATGGGCGACGACTACCTGCTGGCCATCGGTGAAGGCGGCGACTGGTGGGGCAGCGACGGCGGCGTGGCGTTGTCGATGTTCGACGTGTCCGACTTCGCGCATCCCTCGATGATCCATCATCTGGACCTGGGCGATTGGGACACCTGGTCCGAGGCGAAATACAATCACCACGCGTTCCTGTACTACGAACCGAAAGACCTGTTGGTCATTCCGTTGACCTACTACGGCTGGTACGGCGACGACGACGACGATTGGGACGACGACGACGATGATTGGAAGGACGACGATGACGACGATACGCCGGTGACCGATGACGACGATACGATCGACGACGACGATGACGACGACATCTGGGGCGAAGATTCCTTCTCCGGCTTCTACGCGTTCTACACCGACCCGACGATCGGCTTCGATCAGCAGGCGACGATCGACCACACCGATTTTGTCGGCGCCGCGGGCAGCGACTATTACTACGGCATGTCCGAGCCGCGGCGCAGCGCGGTGATCAACAATCACCTGTTCACCATCAGCGACCTGGGCCTGATCGTCACCGAGATCGGCGCCTGGATCAACGATGTCGAAGAAGATCTGCCCTGGCAAGATTGGGACTGGGGCTGGGGCGATGACGACTATTACGATGACGATGACGACGACGTTTTTGATGACGATGACGACGACATTGTCACCGATGATGACGACTGATCCGGAATCGATCCGGACTGAAAAACAAGAATAGGTGGGTACGGCGGCCCCGGGGCGACACGCTCCGGGGTTCGCTTTTTAAGAACCGAGATCCTTTTCCTGACTTCCGAATTGGGATGCACGGAGCCGATAAGCCCCGGAGGGACATCTTGTCCTGTATGCGCCCTCATCCCCGCCCTTTCTCCCACGGGGAGAAGGGAGACCAAGTTGCCGGTTTTTACGTCTCCCATTTGGAAGAGGGTCGGGCGCAGCCCGGGGTGAGGGCAAAGAAAACCGGGGATATGATTCCTTCGCGTCCCCGCTTTTTTGGCGCCGACAAGCCCCGAAGGGGCGGCCGGTTAGTAGCGAAGGGCGACAGCCCTGGAAATCGCGGCCTACTCAAAGACAACAAGCCCCGGAGGGGCGGAGGAATCTTTGCTATTTCATATCAACGAGCTCACCTACACTCCGTTCCGGGGTTTGCTTGATTTTACTCCATCTGACACCAGGGCTGTCGCCCTTCGCTATTGACCTACGCCCTGCGGGCTTGAAGATCCTGCACGGAAATCCATTTCAACGTTATTCGACTTCGCCCGGTTTTTCCGGAACATCCTAAACGGGAATCGCCCTCTTATAATCATTATGTGAAATAGGATGGTGTTTAAGTCAGGAGGTTCGCTTTTTAAGAACCGAGATCCTTTTCGGTGACGATCCGCTTCTCGCCTTCGCGCGCGGTGACGTTCTCGTACACGCCCTTGTCGCGCCGCACGAGCTTGGTGAAGCCCTGGTCCTTCAACTCGCGATCCGAGCGCGGCGTGGCGATGCCGATGCGGCTGGGCAGCAGCTTGCGCACCGGCGCGCCGCAGTGCGGGCACACGCGATGCGCCTCGTCCTTGATCGACTGCCGACACTCGAATGTCTTGCCCCACTCGCAGCCGTCGCCCTCGTGTTCGTATTCGTAAATCGGCATGGCGCCCCCTCGCTCGTTGCGTGTTAACCATAAACCGCCGCCGCGCAAAAACAAGACGCAAAATCGCCCCGGCGGCGCACGGCTTCCCGCCGCTTGACGCTGCCGCGAAAAGCCCCTTAAGCTGACCCGAATTCATCACCCGCGACAGGAGCCGCGACCATGACCGAAAAAGTTGTACGCATTGTGGATGAGGGCCTGCTGCCCCTGATCAAACCGCCCGACCCGGAAGACCTGCGCGCCGCGAATCGTACGCGCGACAAGGGATTGGTCGACAAACGCATGAGCGAGGACGAGGCGATCGCCCGGTTCGTCGAAGACGGCATGTACATCGGCTTCGAGCTGTACGGCTCGGTGCGTTGCCCGATGTCGCTGGTGCGCGCGCTGATCCGCTCGGGCAAAAAACATTTCGACCTCGCCGGCCAGGGCGTGCACGAAGCCGACCTGCTGCTGGCCGCCGGCATCATCGAGCGCATCGACTGCACCTACATCGGCCAGGAAGTGTACGGCGTGAGCGCGCCGTTGCGCCGCGCGGTCGAATCGGGGCAGGTCAAGCAGGTGGTCGAGTGGTCCAACGGCGCGATCACCTGGCGCTTCAAAGCCGCGGCGATGGGCCTGCCGTTCATCCCGACCTACTCGATGCTCGGTTCGGACACGCTCAAGTACAGCTCGGCGGTGGCCATCGAGGATCCGTACACCAAACGGCCGATCTGCCTACTGCCCGCGCTGACGCTGGACGTGGGTTTCATTCACGTCAATCGCGCCGACAAGTTCGGCAACTGCCAGGTCGACGGCATCAGCGGTTTCGCGCTGGAAATGGCCCGCGCTTCGAAAAGGCTGATCGTCTCGACCGAGGAGATCGTCGACAGCGAGGTCATTCGCGCCAAGCCGCACCTGACGGTCATTCCCTGGTACAACATCGACGCGGTGGTGCACGCGCCCTTCGGCTCGTGGCCGGGCGAAATGACCGGCATGTACGAGCGCGACGAGGATCATTACCGCATGTTTATCGAGGCCAGCCAGAAGGCGGAAGCCACCGACGCGTACATGAAGGAGTGGGTGCACGACCTGCCCGACCATCAGGCGCTGCTGGATAAAATCGGGCGCGCGCGGCTCGACGCGATCGTCATCGGAAAGGGGGCGTGAGATGAGCATGGAATACAGCCCCAAAGAATTGCTGATCTGCCTGGGCGCGCGGCTGGTCGAAGACCACACGATGGCCTTCATCGGCACGGGCATCCCCATGCTGGCCGCGTCGCTGGCGCAGAAGATTTACGCGCCCAACCTGGTGCCGGTGTTCGAGTTCGGCGGCGTCGGCGCGGTGCTGGAAAAACTGCCGCTGGCCGTGGGCGACATGCGCACCTTCAACAAGGCGCTGCAGGCCTCGTCGATCTGCGACATCATGGAAACCGCGCAGCGCGGCTTCATCGAGTACGGCTTCATCGGCGGCGCGCAGATCGACATGTACGGCAATCTGAACACGACCGTCATCGGCGATCACGCCAAGCCGAAAGTGCGCATGCCCGGCTCGGGCGGCGCCAACGACATCGGCTCGGCCATCTGGCGGACGATCGCGATCATGCCGCACGACACGCGGCGGTTCGTCGAGAAGATCGACTTCGTCACCACGCCCGGCTATCTGACCGGCCCCGGCGCGCGCGAAGCGGCCGGCCTGCCCGCCGGCACCGGTCCGTATCGCGTGGTCACCAGCCTGGCCACGCTGGGCTACGACGAGGCGACCTGCCGCATGAAACTGCTGGCGCTCAACCCCGGCGTGACCGTCGAACAGGTGCGGCAGAACACCGGTTTCGAACTGCTGATCGCCGACACGCTGGAAGAAAATCATCCGCCGACCGACGAGGAACTGCGCGTGCTGCGCGAAGACGTCGACCCGGATAAGCTGTATCGGTAAGCAAGATTCGACAGACAAACCGCCTCGCTAACTGCGGGGCGGTTTTTTTATTTCCGCACAGGACCGTCAAGCCCGCAGGGCGCAGGTCAATAGCGAAGGGCGAAGCCCTGGTAAAAGATGGAGCAAATTCACGTAAACCCCTGAAAGGGGTGCAGGTAAGATTCCTACGCCCCTCCGGGGCTTGTCGGCTTTGAACGTGTCGCAATTTCCAGGGCTTCGCCCTTCGCTACTGACCAACCGCCCCTGCGGGGCTTCGATCCACAGATCCCAGATTATCGCCCGCCGCACCTGACCATCCGCCCCTGCGGGACTTCGGCGGTCCGGGCGGGTCAATTCGGACGTCGGGAGGTCAAGTGCGGCAAAACACAGGCTTCGAGCAAACCGCCTCGCCGATCGCGGGGCGGTTTCTTTTTCAACTCTTCCAGAAATCCAGCAGCTCGTACACGCGCTCGGCGTACTTGGGGAAAATCGCCAGGGCGGCGCGTTGCGTGTCGGCGGTCACCTCACCTTGCTCCGCGGGCACGCCCAGCGAGCGATCCAGGCGCAGGGCCTCCGAAGTGTTCCAGATGATCGCGTGGGTTTCCTTGTAGTTGAGGTCCTTGGGCAACAGGCAGCGCTGCTGATTATAGGCGTTCTCCGACTGGTAGGTTTCCCATTCCTGGAAAAATTGTGCGCGCAGTTTGACCAGCGAGGCGTCGACCTGCAACACGCGTTTGGTGCGCTTGAACTCCTCCTCGTAACTGTCGGGGATGCTGTTGACCAACAACAGAAACAGCCGCTCCGACGCCGCGTCGAGCATCATCGCCGACGCCAGCGGCATCTGGCGGTTGAGCGACTGCAGCGCCTCGCTCAGATAGGATTCGACCAACGTGTCCAGCGAAGGGATGTTCTTTTTCAGCTCGGCCAGATACTGATCGGCGAAAACCGGCGACGGATCCTGCTCAGCGATGCTTCGCTCGCCGGCGGCGGTCAGGCGAAACTGATTGAGGAATTTGCCGGAATTGGCGCCCGCGTCACAGATCACCCCGGCGACGAACATCTCGCCGTGGATCTGCCACAGGTACCGCTTGAACTTCCCGAACTCGGTCGTAAGAAACGCGTTGACCTGCTCGGCGCGATCCTTCTCGTTGAAACCGCGCTCGGTCAGAAACGCGGTGTAGTATTCCTGAAAGGTTTTCGGATCGGTCAGCAGCGACAACTGCGCAACCCGCTTGTTTTCCAGCTCGGTTTTAACGAACCACTTGAGCACCATTTCCCGATACAACAGGGAAAATTTTTCATAACAGTCCTGGTTTTTCGTCATCGCACCCACCGCCCGTAAAATGAAAACACACTACGCCCGACATCGATCGACGCATCAATAATCATAAATACCCTATGGTAAGAGTACTGATCGGTGCATCGCCGCGAAAACTTGAAGCATTCGTTCGAGAATTACCAAAAGGTAAAAATCCGCTGAAAATGTCAGTACGCGATTGTCCGCCGGGTTAAATTACCTATACTGACAATCCAAGCGAAACGGAGGAGTCGGCGATGGACAACCGCGTGTGCCCGCCATGGATCGGTTATATTTTGCTCAGCCCCGTGCGGCTGTTGCTGGAAAATCCGAAAAAGATGTTCGGCCCCTTCGTGCGGCCGGGCATGACCGTGCTCGACCTGGGTTGCGCCATGGGCTTTTTCAGCCTGCCGCTGGCTGAGATGGTCGGCGAAACCGGCCGGGTGATCTGCGTCGACGTGCAACAAAAGATGCTCGACGTGCTGCGCAAACGCGCGCGGAAAAAGGGGCTCCTCGATCGCATTCAAACGCACCTGGGACGCTTCGACGCCATCGCCCTGCCCGATCACGACGGCCGCATCGACCTGGTCACCGCGATCCACATGCTGCATGAAACGGACGATCAGGCGGGCATCTTGCGCGAGATCGCCGACCTGTTGCGACCCGGCGGCACGGTATTGATTTTCGAACCGCCCGGGCACGTCGACGCCGACGAATTCGCCAAAACGATCGCCCTGGCCGAGCAGGCCGGCCTGCAACGTACCGACCTGGCCGTCAAGGGGCGCGGGTTGAGCGCGGCGCTAATCAAGCCCGACTAAGCCGGCCGGCGCTTCGTTTTTCTCCCCAAAAGGCAAAAAGTGTCCGGCGACAATTGAACATTGATCGCAAATTGCCTATACATATACGACTCATAAATCGTTGGGGAGACACATGGCGCAGCAGGAGCAGAGAAGGTCTTTTTATACCGGCGTATTTCTCATCACCATGTCCACCTTGATGTTGGAAATTCTCAACACGCGCGTGCTCTCGGTGATGTCCTGGTATCATCTGGCCTTTTTCGTCATTTCGCTGGCCATGTTCGGCATGACGGTGGGCACCGTGATCATTTACCTGTTCCCCCGCTTTTTCTCTCCGGAAAAACTTTATCTGCGCCTGGGTCAATCCGCCTTCGCCTTCGGCGCGGTCGCGGCGGTCTCCCACCTGGTGATCCTGATCCTGCCGATCACCTTGATCGACTCCTGGCGCAGCCTGGCGGTGCTGGCCGTGCTGACGATCTGCATCAGCCTGCCGTTCATCTTCAGCGGCATCGCGGTCATTCTGGCCGTGACGCGCTCGCCCTTTCCCACCGGCAAGGTGTACGCGAGCGACCTGATCGGCGCGGCCGGCGGATGCCTGCTGGTTATTTTGCTCATGCACCGCATCGACGCGCACAGTGCGGTGTTGATCACCGCCGCGCTGGGCATGCTCAGCAGCCGCTTCTTCTTTTTTCTGGCCGGCAGCCGGCGCCGGCAATACCTCGCCCTGACGCTGGCGTTCGTTGTACTGGTCGGCGCGGTCATCAACGCCATGTCGGTGCCCGGGCTGCGACCGCTGATGGTCAAGGAAAAGCGCGAGAACCCGCAGCGGATTCTTTATGAACGATGGAACTCCTACTCCCGCGTTACCGCCGACAAACCGTTCGCCGTCAAGCTGCCCGCCCCCTACAATCAACGATTCGTGATCCCCATGCTCATCGACGGGCTGGCGGGCACGAGCATGTGGGAAAACGACGGCGATCCCGCGCATTCGGGCTTTTTACTGTCGCTGGTGCAAAACACGGCCTTCCGGCTGCGCGACGACGCGGACGTCTGCGTGATCGGCGTCGGCGGCGGTCAGGACGTGCTCTCGGCGTTGGCCGGCGGCGCCCGCCAGGTGACCGGCATCGAGCTCAACCCGATCTTCGTCGAGTGGCATCGCGACACCCTGCGCTTCTTCAGCCGGTTGCTCGACTCGCCGCGCGTGACGTTGATCAACGACGAGGCGCGCAGCCATCTCGCCGCCTCGCGCGAGCAATACGATATCATTCAGATGTCGCTGATCGACACCTGGGCGGCCACCGGCGCGGGCGCGTTCACGCTTTCGGAAAACGGTCTGTACACCCTCGAAGCCTGGAAGATTTTCCTGGATCGTCTCAAGCCCGACGGCATGTTTTCGGTCAGCCGCTGGTACAATCCGGAGATGGTCGACGAAACGACACGCAGTCTCTCGCTGGCCGTGAGCGCGCTGTTGCAGCGCAACGTCGCCGAACCCGACAAGCAAATCGCCGTCGTGAGCAAAGAAAACATCGCCACGCTTATCGTCTCCCAAACGCCCTTCACGTCCGCAGTGTCGGCCCGCCTGGAAGAATTGGTGCAAACCAACGAATTGAAGGTTCTCTATCTGCCCGGCCGGCCGGCGGCCTCGCCGCTGCTGGAGCGGATCGTCCACGCCCGCAGCCTGGACCAAATCGACGAAATCTCGCGTCCGCTGTTTTTGAACATCAATCCGCCCACCGACGACAAACCGTTCTTTTTCAATCTGCTCAAGTTTTCGGCGCTGGGCCAGACGTCGACGTATCTGTCCGCCTCCGGCGCGACCGACAAGGGCGTTGTCAACGGCAACATGGTTGCCTCGTTGACGCTGATGACGATTTTCGTGCTTACGCTGCTGTTGACGATCCTCACCGTGCTGTTGCCGTTGATGATCAAAATCGACCTGAAGGCCTGGACCTTCGGCCAGATTGCCCGCGGCTCGCTGTATTTCACCTGCCTGGGCCTCGGCTTCATGTTCTGCGAAATCGCCATGCTGCAACGGCTCTCGGTATTCCTGGGCAATCCGGTCTATTCCATGGCTTTCGTTCTGGCCTCGCTGATCCTTTTCGCCGGCCTGGGCAGCATGGTTTCGGAGCGGGTGCGGGCCGCGCGTTGCGGAAAAACGGTGTTCGCGCTCGGTCTATTGTTGGGCGCGCTGATCGTCTCGCTGCGCTTCCTGACGCCTTGGTTGACGCTGACTTTCCAAACCGAGTCCCTGGGTGCACGCCTGGCGATCGCGGCTTGTCTGGTGACGCCCCTGGCGTTGCTGATGGGCATGTTCTTCCCGTTGGGATTGCGCGCGATGTCGGAGCTCGGCGACAAGCCGTTGCCCTGGTTTTTCGGCATCAACGGCGCGGCCGGCGTGTTCGCCTCCACCGCCTCGATCATGATTTCGATCAATCTGGGGATCAACATGACCTTCCTGGTCGCGGCGCTTTGTTATTGTACCGCGGCCGTTTGCGGCCTGTTTTTCCCCCAGGCAGCCGGTTCCAAGCAGTAGAAATTCCATATCTTTTTTTCCGGTTACTCCCTTGACCTCGCCGCGAATTTTTTCGCCTTGGCAAACCGCTTCGCGTGGCTATATTTATTGAAAATGAATCTCAACAGGAAAGCCTCGCTTTCCGTTTGAGCGAGAAAAGGAGACACGGCGATGGCTAAAATCGGACTATTTTACGGAACAGCCAGCAACTCGACGCAGAGCATTGCCAAAATCATCAAAGACAAACTGGGCGGGGACGTGGACATCTACGACGCCTCGTTGTCGACATCGCGCGATATCCGCAAGTACGACCAACTGATTCTGGGCACGGCCACCTGGGACGAGAACGGCCACTTGGACGACCTGAACATCCTACTCAATCAGTTGCAGGATAGCGACCTGAACGGCAAAAAGGTGGCTTTGTTCGGCCTGGGCGACCAGCGCCTGTATCCGGAGAAATTCGTCAACGCCCTGGGCACGGCCTATCGGACGCTGCTGCGCAAAGGGGCGCGGATCGTCGGTCAATGGCCGACCAACGGTTACGAGTTCACCAATTCGACCGCGAAAATCGGCAGCAATTTCGTGGGCTTGGTTCTTGACGAGGACAATCAGGGCGATATGACCGAATCGCGGATCGACACGTGGCTCAACCAGGTGAAAAATGAAATGGTTGCATAAACGATCGTAAACGAAAAACGGCGATCATCAATGGAAGATCGCCGTTTTTTTTTTCGTTTAAGCTTATATGCCGGTGCAGCCGCAACCGCAACCGGGAGCGCCCGATTGATCGGAGTGCTCCAACTGCATTTCCATCAATTCGACGTGCATTTGCAGCGGATCGACCAGAACCTGCTTGACCTTGCACGAATCGACCGCCCGCAGCAGCGGCGCCTTATGCTTTTCCGGGAAATCGGGCGGCGTCAGCACCTGCATGCGCACGCCCAGCAATTTTCCGGTGGATTCATCGAACACGTTGTGCTGGTATATCCGTAGAGAATCACAGGATAAATTGTGTTCCTCACAGTATGTGCGGGCGTAGTAGCCGGCGCAAGTTCCCAAGGAAATCAGAAACAATTCAAAGGGATTGGGCGCTGTGCCGTCTCCGCCTCGTTCGATCGGATAAGGCGCACATACTTTATGACCGTTGAGGGTCCCCGTTACCGATTTTTCCGAGTGAAAAGAAACTTCAACCACATCTTTCATACATCTATCCCTTCTTCTCCTCATTCCCAGCTTAAATTTTCGGAAGGAGGTTGGAAGTCCATTACATACAAATTTTTGGTGGTTGCGGCCTTCGAGTTTTAGAAGGCGTTGCCGATGGTCAGGTAAAACTCGCCGAAGGTTTCCTCGGGCCGCCGGTTGAGCTTGATGCCGTAATCGGCGCTCAACGGGCCGACCGGCGTGATGTAGCGGAAGCCCAGGCCGGCGGTCGTGCGCAAACGATCCAGGTAGAACGTGTTGGTGCCGTTGGTCACATCGCCGGCGTCGAAGAACATCAGCAAGCCGAAACCGGAGTCGCCCATCGGCAAACGGATTTCCGTATTTTGGTAGGCCATGAAATAGCCGCCGACCGGCGTTTTGCCGTCTTCGGCCAGGGGACTGATCTGGTTCTGGCCGAAACCGCGCAGGGTGGTCGAGCCGCCCAGGAAGTACCGGCGATTGATCGGGATGGTGTCGGTAATACGCAACGCCTGGCCGTGCCCGACGACGATGTTCTCCGCAAACACCCAGCCCGACAGGAACGGCAGCAGCTCGTAAATCGGCAGATACCACGCCGTGCTCGCGGTCGCTTTGAGGTAGTGGATCTGCGAAAGCGCCCACGGCGCGCCGTAATCGAAGCGCAGCGTGTTGTAGGTCAGCCGCGTCGGATTGAAGATGTTGTCGCGCTTGTCGAAGATGATCATCGGGCTGAACGTGGTGATCGTGATTTCGCCGACCTCCTGGTCCTGCACCAGCGGATCGATGTTGTACAGGAAGTCGCGCGCCAGTTCCCAGTCGAGCTTGGTCGTGAACGGATCGAACGTGCGCCGCGTCGAACGCTTGCCGGCGAAGTCGCGCACCTCCTCGCTCGGATGCGTCGCTTCGAGGAAGTTCAACATCTTCTGCCACTGCAGCGTCGTGCCCACGGTCAAACCGAAGCTGCGCACGTCGTAGGCGATTTCATTTTGCAGCATGTCGCGGATGGTCAACGAGCCGTCCAACGGCACGCGGCCCATCCACGGCCAGGTGAACGACACCGCCGTGTTGCGCCGGTCGAACTCGAACGACGGATCGGTGACGAACGCCTCGAAGCGGAAACTGAGCCGACGGCCGTGACCGGCCAGGTTGCGGTGCCCCAGTTCGTAGGCCCCGCGCCAGCCCAGGTAGGTGTTGTAACCCACGCCGGCCTGGATGTACCCGCTCTTGCGCTCGTTGACCGTGACCATCATATCGACCATCTGGTCTTCGAAGTCGCCGGCCACCGGGCTGATGTCCACGCTGTTGAAAAAGCCCAGTTGAATCAGCGCCTGCTCGCTGCGGAAGATCTGCTCGAAGTTGTACGGCCGCCCCTCGACGACCACCAGTTCGCGCGCGATGACGTGCCGCTTGGTCAGCTTGTTGCCGCGGTAATAGATGTTGCCGAAGAAGTACTGCTGCTTCTCGGTGAAGGTGAAGGTCAGATCGACCGTCTTGCCGTCTTCGGACAGCTTCACCGTTTCCTTGACCCGCGCCTTCACGTAGCCCTGCCGCAGATAGTTGTACAGCAAGGCCACTTTGATCTTTTGCATGGTGAACGGATTGAACGGCTCGCCGACTTTCAGTTCGACGTCCATCTCATCGAGCGCTTCGGCCAGTTCCTCGTCGGTGACCACGGAGTTGCCCAGGTACTTCACCGACTGCACGCGCGTTTGCGGACCTTCATCCATCACGATGACGACGTCGATTCGGTCCTTCGCCGCGTCGTAATCGATGACCTTCTGCACGACCTTGGCCTGCAAAAAGCCGTTGCTGTTGTAATGGTTGATGACGTTCTTCAGATCGTTCTCGAAATCCTCTTCGACGTAAAAATCGGTCTGCGACAGCAGCGCGGTCAGCTCGTTGTCCTTGAAGCTCGGATTCTCTTTCCAGTCGATGCTGTGGATCGTCACCTTCTCGCCGCGATCCGAACACAGGATGATTTCCTTGACCTGCATGCCGTTGGGCTCGGTGTACTCGCGGTACTTCGGCTTCACCTTGGCGTTGTAATAGCCCTGGCGCAGGAAGAACAACTGCACCTTCTTGGCGAAGTCCTTGGCGACCCACTTGTTGAAGCGCCGCTGGTTGTCCAGGTCCAGCACGTCGTCGAGCTTCCATTTCTTTTCGGCGCAGGTGAAGCAGGTCGGCTCGTAGATGACATCCACGCGCGGACCGATCTTGATCGGGAAGACCAGCACCATTTCCGACTTGTCGTGGTTGATGCGGTAGGCGCCGGCTTCGCTCAGATCCAGGTCGGGCAGCCGCGCTTCGAAATGCCCGTTCTTGCGCAGCCACTTTTTCAGCCGCGCCAGCCCGTCGTTCACGTCCTCCTGCGAGAAGTTCATGCCGGGTTTCCACTTGGCGATCTTGAGGATCTCCACCATGGAATACACCGACAGCTCGGCCTCGGTGAAATCGAAGTGCACGATTTTGTAGGTCGGACGTTCGTTGATCTTGATGCGCAGGTCGGCTTTGTTGTCGTCCTTGCGCTTGGTTTTTTGCCAGTCGATCTTGACGTGCGCTTTCAGATGCCCCACGTCCTTGTAGGCCTCGGTGATCTTGCGCTTGTACTCGGAGAGCATCTCGGGCCGGAAATCGTCGCCCGGCTCGATGTGCAGAATGTCTTCGAGAATCTCCGACACGTTGAACGTGAAATTGCCCACCACGCGAATGTCGCGCAGGATGTAGCGCGGGTAGATTTTGATGATCACCTTCACGCGATCGTCGCCGACCGGCTCGACGCGGATGGCGACGTTTTCGATCTGGTCGATCAAGCTCATGTTGCGCAAGGTCTGGCGCATGCGCCAGCGCGTGAAGCGCTTGTCGTCCTGCAGCTTGGAGACGCGGATGATCGCCTTGCGGTCCATGTACGTGGGAATGTCGAATTCGACCTTCTCGATGCGCATGCCGTAGAAGCGGTCCAGCCCGTCGGGCGGGGCCAGGCGCGCGGTGGCCGCGATTTGCGCGTGCGCGATCGTCGCCGCCGCCAGCAGCAGCGTCAAAGTGACGATCAAAACGACGATCCGTTTGCTCACGCGTTCTCCTACCGGAAATCGATTTTAATGCGCACGCCGGCGCCGTACCCGCCGCTGGGCGGCACGTCTTCCTGTCCGGCGAAGTTGCTCCAGTCGGTGTACACGGCCATGTAGCGAATGAAGCCGTATTCCAATTCCGCGGCCAGCGTCGGGTCGGCGATGCCCCGGAAGATCGACAGGCGCAGGTCTTTTTCCAGCTCGCCGCTGATGCGGAAGCGGCTGGTGCCCGTCGAGCTGTCCACGCCGAAATCCAGGCCCGTGTAGCTGCGGAAACGCGATCCGATGGCCTGCTGCGCGGCGAGACTCAACGCTTCCTCGGTCGAGATGCCGCCGCCGCTGCTCTGGAATTCCTCGTACGAAACACCCAGCGACAGCAGCGTCACGATGTCGCGCTCGGTCTTGGGCGGATCGGACTGGAACGAGATTTTATACCGGTCCGGCGTTCCGGATATGTTGATGAAAATCTGGATTTCGTTGACCTCGGTCGCCGCGTTGATGTCGAAGGTCGGATAGATGCGGCGCTCGTCGAAGAACTGAATCACCGCCGAGGTCAGCCGGTAATCGTTCTGCAGCACCGTCGCCCAGCCCTTGAGCACCTCGACCGTGCCGATCATGCCCATTTCGACGTTCGAGCCGGTCAGGATCAGATCGAGCTTCACCTCGATGTTCGCGTTGTTGCTGTCGAAGGCGATGTTGCGCGGGGCGTGGATGACGATGTTGAAAAACACCGACTCTTCCTTCTTCTCGTACGTCTCCGAACCCGACACCGCGCCGCGCGGCTTCTGGAACTGTTTGATGATGAACGCCAGGTCGAAGTCCTGGCTGTACACGGCCTTGTCGATGCGCACCTCGCCGGACACGTCCAGCTTGCCGTCGGGCCGATTGGTCACCAGCAACTCGACCTTGTTGATGGCTACTTCGAGGTACGGGTCGAAGCCGGTCTTCACGTTGTCGATTTTGAAAATCAGATCGACCTGCGGACCCGACGCCTTCTTCTGGCCGACGATGCGTTTCTCGCCCTTGGCGGGTTCCGGCTCGTCGGCGGGCAGACGCACCGTGCCGCCGCCGCTGAGCGTGCCGCCGCCGAGGTTCGCCGACAGCTTTTTGATCGTCGCCTCGCGATGGGCGAAGCGAATGTCGAGCGTGAAGTTCTCGATCACCGCCGGCATGTTGCGCACGGCGAAGGTGCCTTCGGGGATCTTCACCTCGGCCAGCACTTTGTCCATGTCGAACTTGACCGGAATCTCGGCGTGGATCGTCAGGTCGCCCTTGGCGTCGGCCAGCGCATCGGTAAACACCTTGGCCAGCGCCAGTTCGATCGCCGCGTCCAGGGCGAGGAACGGTTCGCCTTTGTCCATGCGGTCCAGCGTGATCTTCACGCCCTTGCCGCCCAGCGCGAACGATTCCACGTCGACGTTGCCGTTGCGATAATGCACGAGGATCGGCACCGTCTGGCCGGCTTCGTTCTGATTGCGGATGACGAATTCGTTGCGCTGGAACAGCAGCTCCTCGAAGCGCACCGTCGCGTTGATGTCGGCCTTCGTCGGCGGCTTCTCGCCCTCGGGCGCCGCGGCCGTCGCGCCCTGCGCCAACAGACCGGTCACCAGAATCTCGCCGGCGATGCGTCCGCCGAACACTTCCTGTTCCGGTCCGCCTTCCTCGTCCTCCTCCTCGTCCTTGTCGCCCTCTTCCTTGCGCGAGCGGCGCACCTGTTCATAGGATTTGAGGAAGTTCGAGTAGTCGAACGCGGCGAAGGTCACCCGCGCTTCCAGCGGCATTTCATCGCGCAAACCCAGCGTCGCGTCGATTTCGATACGGCCCAGATCGACCGGCGGTTGTTCGGGCTCGGTCTGCTCGGACGGCGTCATCCGCGCTTCGGCGGCGGCGAAATCGGGATCGTCCTCGTTCTTCTCTTCGTGCCCGGGCAGCAGCGGCTCGACGCGATCGCGGATCTGCTCGACGACGGTCGGTTCGGTTTCGGCCTGCAACCGTTCTTCCAGCGAAACGGTCTGCCGCCCGGCCAGCAGCGCGCCGGTCACCTTCACCTGCTGATCGACGATCTTGATGTCGATCGTCGAATTGCCCAGATCCAGGTGCTCGTAGCGCCCGTGCGCGATCGCCAGCCGCAACGCGCCGCCCGGATTGTCGAAAGTGCCGGTCAGATCGGCGTTGAGTTCGACGTCGGCCATCGCGTGGATGCGTTCGCGCGCGACGGTGTCGCTGGCCATTTCCGTCAGGTGCTCGGTGAGCAGTTTGATCGAGAACGTTTTTTCTTTCGGATCGACGCGGCCGGTCAGACGGATCACCGCGGGCAGCTTTTCCTCTTCGGTCACCTGGTCCTCGGGCTTGGGCCGCCACAGGCCGCGTTTGAAAATCGGCCGGATGCTGCGCTGCTTGACGATCGACAGATCGTCGAGCACGACCACGCCGTCGTCCAGCCGCGCGTTGAGCGTCAGCGCTTCGACCTTCTCTTTGAAGGCTTCGACCTTGTCGGCCTTGAGCAGCACCTTGCCGCTCAGGGCGTCGACCGGCCCGGCGACGTCCACGGTCAGTTCGGCGTCGCCGGCGACTTCCAGCGAATCGGCCATGCCGGCCATCTTGATCAACTCGGCGATCTTCGTGGACGGCAGCGACAGCTTGGCCGACACGTTCGCCGGTTTGACCGACATGTCGTACGCGGCGTCGGCCTTGATCACCGCCGCGCCCGCTTCGATCAGCAGGTTCTCGACGACGGCCTTGTCGTTTTTGAAGCCCAGCCCCGCGTTGATCGCGCCGACTTCCATTTTGTCGAAGATCAGATCGGCGAACTGCAGATGGCCGGTCACGTCGGGCTTTTTCGTCGTGCCGCCGACCTCGGCCTCCAGCAGGCCGCGACCGGCGAGCTTCTTGCCGCCCACGAAGCCGGAGAATTCGCCCAGATCGTTGAGTTCCGCCTTGACCTTCACCGCCAGCGGGCCGCTCAAATCGGCCGTGCCGCTGACGTCGATTTCGCTGTGCATGGTGGTCAACTGCAGCTTGTCGATCTGGTTGACCTTCGCGCCGAAGTTGCCGGCCAGATCCAGCGTGACCTGCGGCATCAGCGAACCGGCGACCATCGTGTCCAGCGCGGTCAGGCGCAACGAACGCACGAGGTTGTCGGTCCCGCCGACGTTGGCGTCCAGCTCGATGTCCACCTGCCGCGTTTTGGCGACCGTGCCGTAACCGGCGTCGGCCAGGCTCACCGTGCCCTTGGTGTCCAGCGCCATCGGGCTGAGGTTGCCGTTGGCGGTCAACTCGGTGTCCAGCAGGCCACGCGCGTCGACGCCCGCCAGCCCGAATTTCTTGATCGCGTCGCCCACGTCCAGCCCGGCGATCTTCACCTGCGCGTTCAGCGGCATCGCGCCTTGCAAACCGATGCGGGCGATAACGTCCAGCACGCCGGTGCCGATGCGGCCGGTCAGGCGTTCGAGCTTGGCGTGATCGGAGGTGACCATGAATTTCGCCAGCAGGTTCTGGATGGGCAGTTCGTTGACGCGCGCGTCGGGCAGCGACAATTCGCCGCCGGCCGCGTAGGTCATCTTTTCCTTGCCCAGATGCAGCTTGGCGTTGGTGGTCAGCGCGACCGGTCCGGAAAGCTGCATGTCCTCGGGCTTGGTCAGCACGAGTTGATTGACCTTCCGCAGGTCGGTGTCCAGTTTCACGTCGGCGCTAAGATCCAGTTCGCCGAGCAGGTCGGTCGCCTCGGCGGTGACGGCCAGTTTGGTCAGCGGCAATTCCACGTCGAGCCGCGCGACCTTGGCGATCCATTCCTGCAGATTCGCCGTCGCGTCGATCGCCACCAGGTCGATCGTGTCGTGCATCTCCCCCATGGTGAAGTCGCCGCCCTTGACGCGCAGTTCGACGTTCGCGTCGCCGTCGCGCAGATCGGCCTTGCCGTCGAGCGTGATTTCGGCCACCGAGACGTTCATCGCGCTGCCCGGCGCGGGCTCGGGATCTTCCGGCGTCGGTTCGGGCGTCGTGGCGGGCATGTCCATGCGGAACGACGCGTCCAGGTGCAGGTTCTCCACGACGATGGGCAACTCGAGGCGGAACGGCTCGTCGCTGGGCGGTTCCTCTTCTTCCTCTTCCGGCTCCTCGGTGGCGGGACACATCGGCAGATTTTCCAGCCCGTCGCGCAGCAGCAGGTAGTTGCTCGCGCCGCGCAGCGACAGTTCCTTGACCACCACCGTGCCCGACAGCAGCGGCAGCGTTTTCACCTTGACCGTCAGACTGTCGAGCGTGGCGAAGGGATAGTCGTACTTGCCCTCGCGGTCGGTGAAGCGCGCGCCTTCCAGTTGCAGCGAAAACGGCACGAGGCTCAGGCGCAGCTTGTCGACGTGCAGGTCGGCGCACAACAGTTCCTCGACCGGCGGCAGCGCCTGCGAAAGCACGATGTCGGTGAAGAAGCCGGTTTGCAGCAGAAAGTTCACGGCGATCAACACGATCAGCACCAGACCGAGAACGCCGCCCACGGTGATGCCCACCACCTTCAGGACGATCCGCACGATCCTGGCGATCAGATTAATGACTTTCGCCGCGTCTGCCATGCACCTTTCCGTTGTCTGCTATTCGTACTGTTCATTCCGACCGGTAACGACTATGTACGTATCCTCTCCCCCGCCGTCGTCGGCGGGTGTCCGATACGTTTCATCGGCCCAGTTGCCCAGGTCGATCAACCGGCAGCGCTCGCTGCAAAAAGGTCCGCGCGGCGCCTCCTCCCAGCTGGTCCTGCGGCCACAAGTCGGACACCGAATTATGCGAGAATTCACCACACGTTCTTCCTTAAGGGATATACTATACAAAAGTGGCCCCGATCCCGCCAGCGGATCGAGGCCATTTTCTTTCGAAGCGGGCAACGGGATTCGAACCCGCGACTCCGAGCTTGGGAAGCTCGTACTCTACCAACTGAGTTACGCCCGCATCCATCGTTTGCGGCGGCGGTCGCCGCCCGCGATGCGACAGTATCTTTAGCCGGTTTGGCCGGCGATTGTCAACAAGATTGACAAGGCGGGCGGGCCCGTGATCGAATCGCCCAATCATGCGCCTACGAACCTTTTCCACCGCCCAACGCCCGCTCGGCCCGCGTCTGCGCGCCTTGCTCGCCCTGCCGGATTTCGCCGGGGAAATCATCGCCCACGGTCCGTTGGATCTGGTCGCCACCGACGATCCGCTCATGGCGCTGGACCTGCGCCGCGATTTCATCGGCAAGCTGCCGGTCTGGCTCGACCTGGATGCGTCGCGGCCGGAAAAGGAAATTCTGCCGACGTCCCGGCGCGGTCGCCAGGCGTTGCGGCAGGCCGAACTGCTGACGGTCTCCACGCGCGGCCTGCTCGCCGAGGCGCGCCGCTGCAACGCCAACGCACTGTGGCTGCCCGATCCGCTCGCGCCGCCGGCAGCGAAGGCGGTCGACGAACTGCCGCTGGTGCCGCCGGCGGTGGGCTTCGTCGGTCCGCGCGAACCGGCGCTGCGCTGGGAGGTCTTTGCGGAACTGGCGCAACGTGAGCGGCGCTTGCAGCTTTACGTGGGCGGCGACGCGGCGGACGAGCCGTTTTTGCGTGAGGCCGAACGCCGGCTGCCGAATCTGCATCTGCGTCCCGGCGACGACGAAACGTTGTGGACGCGCCTGCACGCGGCGCTGCTGCCCTATCGACTCGACGCGCTGCCCGTGCACGCGCTGCCGCCCGCGTTGATCCGCGCCTGTCAGGCGGGCAAGCCGGTGCTCTGCGCGCCGTTGCTGGAGGCCGGGCGGCTCGACGCGACGCTGTCGTTCGCCGACGACGCCGCCGGGTACGCGCGGCATCTGCAAAGCGACTTGCTGAACAAAACACCGACGCGCGCGGCGGGGGAAATTCTGCGCGCGGCCGTGGCGCATCATCATCCGGAATCGGTCGCGGCGATACTCAACGAAGCGTTGTCGCGGGTGGGCCGATAAATCGCGCTTGCAACTTTGACGGCTAAAAACTACATTGAATGGGATCTCGCTGCTGGAATGAATAATGAATTCACATGTTGCGGTTGTCACCCATAGGGGCCGCCGGCCTTACAATCAGGACACTCCGTTAACCGCCGCGATCGATACGGCGCAAGGTGCACTTCACTTGCTGGTCGTACTCGACGGCATGGGCGGGATGCGGGCGGGAGACCGCGCCAGCCAGTTGGCGGGGCAGGTGTTCGTTGCCGAGCTGCGCGAACAACTCAAAGACGCCGAACCGGAAGATTTCATTCTCCGCGAAGCGATCGAGGCGGCCGCCCACAAAGCGCATGACGACGTGTACAACGAAGGCCAGGCCGAGCCCGAAAAGCACGGCATGGGCACGACGCTGGTGGCGGCGTTGTTCAAGAACGACCGCTTCGTCGTCGGCAACGTCGGCGACAGCCGCGCCTACCTGTACGATCCGAACGATCGCAGCCTGATGCGCCTGACCCGCGATCATTCCCTGCGCGAGGAAGCGGTGCGCGTGGGCGCGCTCTCCGAAGAGGAAGCGGCGCGCAGCCCCTTGTCGCACGCGCTGACGCGCTCGGTCGGGTCGGGCCCCAAGCCGGAAGTCGATCTTTTCCCGGAGCCCGAAGGCTGGTACCAACTGCCGCCGGGCGGTTTGTTGATGCTGTGCAGCGACGGACTCAACAACGGCGCGGACGACGATCGTCTGCGCGAGTTGATCGAAGGCAGCGAAAACCCGGCGACCGCCGCCGAGCACCTGATGCGCGCCGGCTATCACGGCGGCAGCCGCGACAACATCACCGTGATCGTCAAGGCGCATCCGGACTACCGCAAGACCCAACCGCTCGACAACGTGCCGCCGCCCATCGAGGAAGCGCAAAACGATCTGCCGATCACCGACGTGAAAATCGGCCATACGAAAATCGACAAACCCGTTCGATCGCCCTGGGGCCTGGCCACGCTCATCATGATTCTCTCGGCGTTGATCATTCTCTTTTTCCTGTTCTACATGGTCGGCGTGCGTCCGATGCTCGGACTGCTCGAGCCGGAAAGCGCCGACGCGCTGGCGCAGGCCGGCGAAGGCTTGCCGGCGCTGCTCGCTTCCTGGATCCGTCTGCTGCCGCTCGCCTGATTTTTTCGCATTCCGGCGCAACGCGCTGCTTTTCAAGCCACGCGGTTCCCGCTACAATCGGCCCGTTTTTTTCCGCCGGCCGTCGCGACCGGCGCGTGGTTTTCGCAGCAAGGAGCGACACATGAAATTGACCGTTGTCGGCGCCGGCGGCATTCGCATGCCGCTGTTCGTCCGTAGTCTTCTGCGCCGGGTGGCGCGCGGTACGCAAATCGACACGCTGGCCATGAGCGACATCCGCGCCGATCGTCTGGCGATCATGGGCGAGCTGACGCGCCATCTGGTGCGCGAGGCGGGCGATCCGTTCGCCGTGCAGGTCGAGCCCGATCTGGACAAAGCGCTGGAAGGCGCGAACGCGGTGGTCACCACCATCCGCCCCGGCTTCGAGGAAGGGCGCATCGCCGACGAGACGATCTGCAAAGAGGCGGGCATTCTGGGACAGGAAACCGTCGGCGCCGGCGGCTACGCGATGACCGGGCGTTCGGTGCCCGACCTGCTGCACATCTGCCGCCGCACGCGGGCGGTGGCCGACAACGCGCTGATCCTCAACTTCACCAATCCGGCGGGGATGGTCACGCAGGCGCTGCACGACCGGGGCTTCCATGAGGTCGTGGGCATCTGCGACAGCGCCGACAACGTGAAGGACTACGTGGCGCTCAGCTACGAGGTCGACGTGCACCGGCTGCGCTCGCGCGTGTTCGGCCTCAACCACCTGTCGGCGACGATGCAGGTGTGGCTCGACAACGAGGACATCACCGCGCAGTTGATGAACGACGACACGTTCCTGGACAAGTGGTTCGGCATCTTCGGCCGCGACCTGGTGCGCGAACTGGGCGCGTTCCCCAACGAGTACCTGTATTACTACCTGCTCTCGGAGCAGGCCGTGCCGGCGGTGCTGGCCGAGCCGGAAACGCGCGGGACCAAAACGCTGCGCCTGACCGAACGCTTTTTCGCCGCGACCAAGGACCCGGCCTTCGCGGACGATCCGGCCAAACTGCTGGCGCATCACGCGGCGTGCATCGCCGAACGCGAAGCTTCCTACATGGACTACGCGTGGAAGGAAACCGATCGCGGTCAGCGTCCCGATCATCACCTGGCCGAAGGCGAAGGCTACGCCGGCGTCGCGCTGGACGTGCTCGAAGCGGCGACGGTGCAGCCCGCGGAAATCGCGTTGTCCACGCCCAACCGCGGCGCGGTCGACTGGCTGGCCGATCACGACGTGGTGGAAATCACCTGCCGCGTCGACGAGAACGGCCTGACGCCGTTGGCGCCTCCGCGCGTGCCCGAGCGGCTGGCCGCGCTGGTCAACGAATTGAAGGTCTTCGAAACCCTCACCGTGATGAGCCTGCGCCATCGCAGCCGGCGCGTCGCGCTGTACGCGCTCGAATCGCATCCGCTGGTCGGCTTCCACCGCACGGCGATGGAGGTGCTGGATCGCTTCAGGCAAGCGCATCCGGCGTTGCGGGTGCTCACATGATCGACGTGCTGCTGCCGGCTTCGGGCAAACCGTTCGTCGATTTGATCTTCACCGGTCTGCCCAAGCTGCCCGATCCGGGCGAGGAAGTGTACGCGCGGGATCTGACCATCGTGCCCGGCGGCGCGATGACCGCCGCGCTCGTGCTGCACCGCCTGGGCCTGCGCGTGGTGTTCGAGGCGACGCTCGGACGCGATTTCGGCAGCCGCTTTCTGCTGAACATCATGGAAGAGGAAGGCCTGCCGCGCGACGGCGTCGTCATCCGCGACGAGGTGCGCGCCAACATCACGGTCGCCTACAACATCCAGGGCGATCGCAGCTTTCTGTCGTACCTGGGCGGCGACATCCCGCCCGATCCCGCGCTGGTCGAGCGGTTCCCGTCGCGCTGCGTGCTGTTGGCCGGACTGCGCCCCGGCGAGCGCCTGACCGCCGCGTTGCGCAACGCCCGCGCCAATCGGTCATTGATCGTCGCCGACACGCAAGAGCAGCCGCTGACGCTGCAGGACGAACCGTTGCGCGAACTGATCGCCTCGCTCGACGTGCTGTTGTGCAATGAGCGCGAGGCCCGGTTCGTTTCCGGTCAGGAGGACATCGACCGCGCCGTCGAGGTGCTGGCGACGCTGACGCCGACCCTGGTGGTCAAACGCGGCGCGCGCGGGGCGTCGGCCTACTGGGCGTACGGCCCGACGCATCTGGAGGCCCTGCCCTGCGAAGCGGTCGACCTGACCGGCTGCGGCGACAACTTCACCGCCGCGTTCACCGCCGCGCTCGTCGACGGGCAATCGCTGCCCACCTGCCTGGCCTGGGGCAATGCCGCCGGGGCGATCACCGCGCAACATCCGGGCGGAACGTCGGCGCGCATTAGCCGTGAACAGATCATTTCCTCGGCCGAGCGCCATTATGGGGATAAACTGCTGCCCGATCCGCTCAGGAACGTGACCATGGAAGAGGACCGGAAATAGCACCTATGGAATGACGCAACACACAATCGGCTCACATTTATCCATATCGGATGATTTTATGCACAAAAAAAATCAATGTCGGTAGAAGATATAGAAAAAATGTCATTTAAATTTTCGCATATAAAGAAGTATAGAAATTTTTAGAAGACATATTAATGGATTACAAATTATCTAAAATCATAACGTTAGCAAAATATTCCGCCGGAAAGATACTGGTCGTATTTAACAAAATATTCTCAATATTTAGCCTGTTTTTTTGACTTTTTATGTGACAAAAACACTGATTATCTATCTATAATGCTCAGTTATCACCAAGACTTAGCTTGACTTTTGATTAATATTTTATCAGTATCTCTTATGGCACAAACAAAGACCATCAATTGTTCGTATGGTCATTCTACTTCGATTACGGAGGTATGATGAAGGGGTTCGTAGGAAGCGTTAGATCGCGGATTCAGAAAATTGCTGATGAAATTATCGCTCTCGAAGAACGCTTGGAGAAGAAAAGAGCCCTATTGGACAAATACCTCGAATTATTGGACTTGGAAGGTGGCGCTCCCGAAGAATTTGCCGAGCTGATCAAACTCGCCGCTCGACGCAACGTCAAGGTGCCCCCGCGCCGGCAGCGCAAGGGGAAGGACACCCTGCCCACGTTGATCGTCGACGTCCTGAGCAAACACGGCAAACCGATGCGTGCCCGGGAAATTTACGAAGAGTTGGTTGAACTGGGGTGGTCGACCAATTCGGACAAACCGGAAGCGATGGTTTACAAGACACTGTTCCGTATTGAAAAAGAGGGGCAGATCGCCAAAGCCGCGCGTGGAAAGTTCACCCTGCTGTAAAACGAATCCGGATCCGCAATCCCATAGTCACCTGTTCGCCGGGCTCTCCCGGCGGATAGGTGACGTTTATGCTACTGATGGGATTCATCCTCGAAGACGAGAATATCCTGCACGAACAGGGCGTAGGCGAACTGGTAAAATTCCAGTTCGGTAAGGCCGCTTTTCTCCATCGCCGTTTGCACGATTTTATGGCCGCTGATCGACGCGACGAATTGCTCCAGCTTCGGCAGATCGGATTTGGAAGCCAGTGAGTTGACCTGACAATCGTTAAGTTGAACGGCCTGCTGTTTGCGGTTGTGCTTGTTGAAGACCATCATCAGACGATCCAGGTCGTAATGGGTGCGGATGCCCGCGAGGATCACATGCGGGTACAGCAGCTTGAAGCCGGCGACGGCCATGACCTCGTTGGGATCGCGATGGAACACATAGGTGCCCTTGCGCCAATTCCAGGAGAACAGGTGCACCAGCTTCATCACCCGTTGCGCGACCAGATTGGCCTGGAGCGTCGGTTCGTCGATCAGGCCCATTTTCAATAGGATCTGACCGAACATGCCGCCTTCGCGCTCCCACCGTTTGCGCGCGCCGACCAGCTCTTGCGGGGTCAGCACCATCTTTTTCGCCAGCAACACGCCCAACGACAATTCGGGGATGTAATTGCTCACGACGTTGACCACGGAACCTTTATCGAAGTGCACGTCGATTTTGGTGGGCGGATTGTTCAGGATCATCAGGCCGGTCAACTGGCGGCGGCCGAGATGATAAAACAGGCGCGCCACCGGCACGCGGGCCAGATTGCCGATCTGGCTGGTGGCCGGCGTTTTGGTCTCCTCCTCTTCGACGTCGCGCGGCGGCATGGCCACCTTGATACGCATCGGTTCTTCGTGCGGCGTCGGCGGAGTCGAGGCGACCGGCGGTGACAGATCGATCTGACGGCCGATCCAGGAATTGATCATGTTGTACATGTCCATCTGATCGACCGGTTGCTTGAGCCACCCCTGCGGGCTGTTGGGCATCGGGCGGTCGGAATAATGCTCGATCTGCTTGGGCGTGGCCATGACCAGCACCGGCGCCTGATTGTGCAGCGCGTCACGCATCGTTTTGACCAAATCGAGCGCATCGCCGTCGGGCAGCGAAAAAGCCGCGATAACCAAACAGGGATCGAACGCCTTGATCGCGCCCAGTCCTTCATTTTTGGAAGAGGTAAATTCGACGGAATGACCGAAGTCTTCTAGAAATTTGGCGATTTTTGCCGCAAGCGCCAGGTTGGGATCGATCAACAAAATTGTTCGGCTCAAATCGGGGAACCTCCATTGCACAAGCAGCCGGAACCGGGTCCGGCGACTCGCTTTCGGTCACATCCTCCCCAACTGTGCCTCGGATCTAAATTAACCGCCTTATCGGCGGTGCGTCATTACAGAACATTTCCCCTGATCAGTCAAGATTGAATTGGAAAATGGTTACAAACATATTATACCAATCCTGGAAATTTTGGTCGGGAGCGCCTACAATATGCGCTCACTCGATTTCAACGGCAAGGATCGAACCACAATGCACGTCAAAGCTCATGCGAAGGTGAATTTGTTTTTGCAGGTCATCGGTCGGCGCGTCGACGGTTATCACCTGCTGCAGATGATCATGGCGCCCATTTCGCTGGCCGACGAACTGCACTTGCGGCCCATCGAACGCGGCGTCGAGTTGCTGTGCGACGATTCCACCCTGCCCGCCGGTGCGGACAATCTCGTCGTGCGCGCGGCCCTGGCCGTGCTCAAGGCCGGCGGTTGCGATCAGGGTGTGGAAATCACCCTGGATAAGAAGATTCCCTCGGCGGCCGGCCTGGGCGGCGGCTCGTCGGACGCGGCGGCCACCTTGCGCGCGGTGCGCGAGCTGTATGAATTGCCCGTTGCCGACGAACGTATGTACGAATTGGCCGTCGGATTGGGCGCGGACGTGCCCTTTTTCCTGACGCGTCACGCCTGCCTGGTGGGGGGCATCGGCGAGCAACTGAATCACTATTCAGTTCCCGAAAACCTACCGCTGGCCTTGATTAAACCGCCGCAGGGACTTTCCACGCCCAAGGTCTATCAGGCGCTCGGATGGCCCTTGACACAGAGCGTAAAGGCAACTACCCTACCGGCTGCTTTGAGCGATGGGGAAAGTGTAGCCAAATGGCTGTTCAACGATCTTGAGACACCGGCCATTTCCTTATTGCCGGAAGTAGCGCAATGCAAGCAGACACTACAGGATTCGGGATCTCTTGGGGTCCTGATGTCGGGTAGTGGTCCAACGGTCTTTGGCATTTTCGACGATCCGGCTCAGGCCCAAGCGGCTTGTTTGCGGGCCGAAAGTGAAGGCTATTGGGCATTTTCGGGCACGTTGCATCAAACCGTGTCCTGAGTCGAATCGGGGACCGAGTTGGCGACTCGGAGTTAATGACGCATCCGGTGAGTTTTTCATATACAGATATTTGTGCGGCAAACGGGAACGCGAGAAGCGACCGTAAACGAGCAAATCAAAGCAATAGTATTCAGCCAAGGGGAGGGTCCAACAATGGAAGTGACCAACGTTCGCGTCTTTCCCGTAGAGGAAGAGAAGCTAAAGGCATTTGTAACCGTCACATTCGACAATTGCTTCATTGTTCGGGACATGAAAGTGATTCGCGGCAACAAGGGCCTGTTTGTGGCCATGCCGAGCAAGAAGAAGAAGGACGGGACTTTCGGCGAAGTGGCGCATCCGCTCAACGCCGATACCCGGGCCAAGATCGAAGCCGCCGTCCTCGAGGAGTATGAACGCGCCCTCGTGGAACCCCCGGAGATGACCGCGGACGACGAATAGTTCGCGGCGTGTACCTGTTTCGTACTCACCTGGGGTTGCGACATAATTACGGGGTGTACGCCCCTTCGTTGATACATCGCCACCTGAGTGCTGGGGCGTGGGCAAGTGGTAAGCCACGGGTCTTTGGAACCCGCTATCGTAGGTTCGAATCCTACCGCCCCAGCCATATTTACTCGTTGGACCTCTGAACCGGCGGCCGGCCATGGATGCTGCGGCTTTCCGGCTTGGCCTTACCGGCCGAACAAATTTGTTGGTTTGAAAAAACCGTGACTGCTCGTGTAGCTTGCGGTTTTATGTTTTTGTTTATGCACACCCTCTGATTTCGGGAGAAGAAATATGTCCGCGGGCAAATTGGCCATCCCCAATGCGGAAAGGATCAAGCTGTTCAGTGGCAACGCCCACCGCGCCTTGGCCGAAGCCATCGCCAATCATCTGGATATTCCTCTGGGGCAAGCCAGCGTTTCGCAATTCGCCGACGGCGAAATCAACGTTGAAATCGGCGAAAGCGTGCGCGGGATGGATACCTATCTCATCCAGCCCACCTGCCCCGAAGTCAACAAAAACCTGATGGAACTGCTGGTGATGATGGACGCGCTCAAACGCGCCAGCGCCAAGCGCATCACCGCGGTCATCCCCTATTACGGTTATGCGCGCCAGGACCGCAAAGTCAGCCCGCGCGCGCCGATCACCGCCAAGCTGGTCGCCAACCTGATCACCGCCGCGGGCGCCGATCGCGTGATTACCGTCGATCTGCACGCCGGCCAGATTCAGGGCTTCTTCGACGTGCCGGTCGACAACCTGTACGCCGCGCGTGAGTTGGCGCATGCCTTCGAAAGCTGCATCCAGTGCGACATCTCCGACATCGTCGTGGTCAGCCCCGACGCCGGCGGCGTGCGCCGGGCGCGGTATTTCTCGCGCCTGCTGGGCCGTGAATCGGGCCTGGCGATCATCGACAAGCGCCGCAGCGGTCCGGGCCAGGTGGCCAAGATGAACATCGTCGGCGACGTCAAAGGCAAAACGGCCGTGATCATCGACGACATGGTCGATTCGGCCGGCACGCTGACCAAGGCCGCCAACAAGCTCGAAGAGGAAGGCGCGGCCTGCGTCTACGCCTGCATCGTGCACCCGGTGCTCAGCGATCCGGCGGTCGAACGCATCAACAATTCGGCGATCCGCGAAATCATCGTCAGCGACACGATTCCGCTGATCGAGGACGCCGCGAAGAGCAAAAAATTCAAAGTCGCCACCGTCAGCCATCTGTTGGCGGAGGGCATTTGGAACATCGTCATGGGAGGCAGCATCAGCAGCCTGTTCCCGGACGTTGAAGTGATCAACTAACGACGGGGATCAGCCCCGCCGATGACAATCACCCCGGATACCTGCGGCGGCCAAGCCCCGCGGAAACTGGGACAGGAGATGAAAACAGAATGATTGACAATGTGAAGTTGACCGCGGAGCTGCGCTCCGGAACCGGCAAAGGCGTCGCACGCAAACTGCGGGCCGCCGGCAAAATCCCCGCCGTGGCTTACGGCAAAGGCATCGAAACCACCTCGCTGATTTTGAACACCCGGGAAGTGATCGACATGATCCGCGCCGGCAACTGGAACCAGGCGCTGATTACCCTGGAGCTGCCCGGCAAGTCCGAGCTGACGGCCAAGACCTTCATGATCCGCGAGCTGCAGCGCCATCATCACAAGGGCACGCCCTTGTCGATGGACCTGTACGCCATCCGCATGGACGAGAAAGTCACCGTGCAGATCCCCATCGAGTTGTTGAATACCGAGGAAATCCAAAAGCAGGGCGGCGTGCTCGACGTGCTGTTGCGCGCTCTCGAAGTCAAGTGCCTGCCGTCGGCCATTCCGACGGTGATTCAGTACGACGCGATCGGGCTGCACCTGGGCCAGTCGTTGCACGTGTCCGACCTGACCTTGCCCGAAGGCGTGGAAACCGAGTTGGATCCGAGCACGCCGATCGCCACGATCGTCGTTCCGCGCGGCGTCGAGGAAGCCAAACCCGGTGAAGCGGTCGAAGCGCCCGTCGCGGAGAAGAAAGAGGAAAAGACCGACTGATGAAGCTCGTTTGCGGACTGGGCAATCCCGGTTTGAAGTACGCAAACACACGGCATAACGTCGGCTTCATGATCTGTGACAAATTGGCGGCCCACCTCGGCACGACCTTTCGCACCACGCGTTTTTCGGCCCATTTCGCCGAAGGACGCCACCGCGACGACAAGATCGTGCTGCTCAAGCCGCAGACCTTTATGAATCGATCCGGTGATTCGATTTCGCCGGCGATGGGCTTTTTCCGGGCCGAACCCGGCGCGCTGTTGGTCATCCATGACGATGCCGACCTCGCGCCGGGCCGGATTCTGCTCAAACACGGCGGCGGAACGGCGGGGCACAAAGGCCTCAACTCGCTACGCGACCGGTTGAATACGCTGGAGTTCGACCGGCTGCGCTACGGCATAGGGCGGCCCGAGGATCCCCGCTTCGAGTTGTCGGATTACGTATTGGCACCTTTTACGCAAGCCGAGTTGGAAATGCATGAGGCGCAAATGGACGAAGCTGTGGCAGCCGTTGTCCTGTGGCTGAACGAAGGGATCGACGCAGCGATGAACGAAATCAACGGCCGGATGTGACCGCTCGGCGAAGAGAGAGTTGTTTCGTATCCATGTGACAGGTAAAGGAGGACTCGAACGATGTGGAGCTTGGACTTTTTACCTGACCTGGTAGCCTTCGTAGCGCCGCTGCTCGGGCTATACGGTCTCTACTATGCCTGGACGGTGTATCAGCGCATTCTGGGCGCTGATCCCGGCAACGAGAAGATGCAGGGCCTGGCGGAAAAAATTCACGCCGGCGCCATGGTCTTCCTCAAGCGCGAATATCGCATTCTGGCGGTCTTCATCGCCGCGGTGTTCCTGCTGCTTCTGTGGTTCATGGAATTCAAATGGACCGCCTTCGCCTTCCTGTGCGGCGCGGGCGCCTCGATGAGCGCTGGTTGGTTCGGCATGGCCGCGGCCACCAACGCCAACGTGCGCACCAGCAACGCCGCCGCGAAAAGCGGCGCGGGCGAAGCTCTGGCGATGGCCTTTGCCGGCGGCAACGTCATGGGCATGGCGATCGCTTCGCTGGGCCTGTTGGGCCTGGGCCTGTTCTTCTACTATCCCATTTTCGCCGCCGACACCATGGACACCTTCACCAAGTTCTCCAGCATCATCTCCGGCTTCGCCATGGGCGCCAGCTCCATCGCGCTGTTTGCGCGCGTGGGCGGCGGCATCTACACCAAGGCGGCCGACGTGGGCGCCGACCTGGTGGGCAAAGTCGAAGCGGGCATTCCCGAAGACGATCCGCGCAACCCGGCCGTTATCGCCGATAACGTCGGCGACAACGTCGGCGACGTGGCCGGCATGGGCGCCGACCTGTTCGAATCGTACGTCGGTTCGGTCGTCGGTACCGTGGCCATCGCCGCGACGATGCCGCTGGCCGGCATCGAAGAGGAATACGTTCGCCTGAACTTCATCGCCTTCCCGCTCTTTTTGATCATGGCCGGTCTGCTGTCCTCCAAGTTCGGCAGCGGCATGATCGAGAAGCTCAAGGATCAGGATCCGGGCGCCGCGCTGAACAAAGCCACCTGGTACGCCGGTGCTGCGTTCATCGCCGCGGCTTTCCTGATCGGCCTGATCTTCCTGGGCGGCACCGGTTACTTCCTGGGCGCGTTCGGCGCCACCGTGCTGGGCCTGCTGTCCGGCGTGGCCATCGGTCTGTTGACCGAGTACTACACCGCCAACAAGCCGATCCAGAAAATCGCCGAAGCGGCGCAGACCGGCTCGGCGACGACCATCATCCACGGCTTCGCCACCGGGATGGAATCGACCGTCGCTCCGGTGCTCGTGATCGCCATCGCGATTTACGGCTCCTACCTGATGGCCGGTCTGTACGGCATCGGTCTGGCCGCCGTGGCCATGCTGGCCACCATCGGCGTGACCATGTCGGTTGACGCTTACGGTCCGGTCGCCGACAACGCCGGCGGCATCACCGAAATGGCCGGTCTGGGCGCGGACGTTCGCAAGATCACCGACCGCCTCGACAGCCTGGGCAACACCACCGCCGCCATCGGCAAAGGCTTCGCCATCGGCTCGGCGGCCCTGACCGCCCTGACCTTGTTCTCGGCCTTCATGTCGGTGACCAAGCTGGATCCGGCCGACCTGAGCCTGACCAACAACGTGGTCATGGTCGGTCTGTTCATCGGCGGCTGCCTGCCCTTCCTGCTGGGCGCGATGACCATGCGCGCCGTCGGCCGCGCCGCGGCGCAGATGGTCGACGAAGTGCGTCGTCAGTTCCGCGAAATCCCCGGCATCATGGAAGGCACCGGCGAACCCGATCCGGAAACCTGCGTGGCCATCTCCACCGACGCCGCGTTGAAAGAGATGATCGCTCCCGGCCTGATCGCCGTGCTGTCGCCGATCTTCGTCGGCTTCGTCCTCGGCGCGCCCGCCCTGGGCGGCTTCCTGGCCGGCGCGACGTTGACCGGCGTGTTCCTGGCTCTGATGATGGCCAACGCCGGCGGCGCCTGGGACAATGCCAAGAAGTACATCGAAGCGGGCAACTTCGGCGGCAAGGGCTCCGACGCGCACAAAGCGGCCGTCGTGGGCGACACCGTCGGC
Source organism: bacterium (assembly GCA_036725605.1). Lineage (GTDB taxonomy): Bacteria > Lernaellota > Lernaellaia > Lernaellales > Lernaellaceae > CALBTQ01. The sequence goes on along the minus strand of DAIMDW010000006.1, from coordinate 70,596 downwards.
GACCCCTTCAAAGACACCAGCGGCCCGGCGATGAACATCCTCATCAAGTTGATGTCCGTCGTCAGCCTGGTTATCGCGCCGTTGCTGGTGAAGTAATTCTTCATCCGTCATGACGCCACAAGGGCGGCCCTCCGGGGTCGCCCTTTTTTGTACTGATTCGCCGAACGAAGTGAGGCGTATCGGTGTTTTCGTTATCCACTGTTATGCTCACTCATTCCACTCGTTCGCAAAACAGTGCCACCCGGCGCAACCACCACACCTTTGGCTTCGCCAAAAATGTGGCACACAAAACGCCCTCGTCCAATGCGCGACAGCGCCGGCCAAGGCTCCATCCATTGAAGAAAACATAGGTCCAGGAATTATCCCTGGCGCCCTTGTTCTTGGCCGGCGATCGCGGTATGTATGACCCCTCTTGCCAAACGGCTTTGTATTGTGTATGTAATGCGTTCCCCGTTGGGGAGTACAACATTTTTTTCTTTGGGTTAACTCCTTGCTCCCGTACCCATGGTCGGTCGGGGGCGTAACCCGAAAGGAGGACGCCAAGTGCGTAAGTACGAACTTCTCTACATTTTGAAACACGACAGCGCCCCGGAAAAGACGGCGGCCGCGCGCGAGAAGATCAACTCCGTCATCGAATCCGAAGGCGGCATGTTGGTCAACGAGGACGTCTGGGGCAAAAAGAAGCTGGCCTTCGAGGTGAGGAAATACCAGAAGGGCATCTTCATTCTCACCCATTTCCTGGGCGAGCCCAGCCACATCCGCGAGATCGAGCGCAACCTGAAACTCAATCAGGAAGTGCTGCGCTACCTGACGGTCAAACTGACCGACAAGATCGATCTCGAAGAGGAAAAGGCCACGCGGGAAAAATGGCAGGCCGACAAGGCGCGCGCCGATCAGGAAGCGGCCGAGGCCGGCGCGCCCGCCGAAAGCGATGACGAAGAGGAAGAAGAGGAAGACGATCGCGGCAAGGATCGCGACGACGACGACTTCGACGGCGACGATGAAGCGGGCGGCGATGAAGGAGACGACGACTAAGCGGATGAACGTCGGATAAGACAAAGGAGAAAAGCGGTGGCGAATTACAATCGCGTGATACTGATGGGCAACCTGACCCGCGATCCGGAATTGCGCTACACCGGGGGCGGCACGGCGGTTTGCAGTTTGAGCCTGGCGGTCAACCGGCGGGTGAAAAAAGGCGACCGGTGGGAAGAGGAAGCAAGCTTCTTCGACATCGTCGTCTTCGGCAAGATCGCCGAGAATTCGGCCGAGTACCTGGCCAAGGGTCGTCCGATTCTGGTCGAAGGCGAGCTGGTGCAGCGGCGCTGGGACGATCAGGAAGGACGCAAACGGTCCAAGGTCGAGGTCGTGGCCAACACCGTGCAGTTCCTCGGCGGCCGCGGCGACAACGCCGGCGGCGGCAGCCGCTCCGGCGGCGGAGCGGGCGGAGGCGGCTCATACAACGACGGTCCGCCGCCGATCGAGGACGACGACATCCCCTTCTAATGAATACAGCCGGTCCGACGGGCCGGATGGAGGATTACGATGAACAAAGGCAAGAAAAATTTCGGTCGCCGGCGGGTTTGCCGCTTCTGCGCCGATGCCACGCAGATGATCGATTACAAAGACGCCAAGATGCTTTCGCACTACACCACCGAACGCGGCAAGATCATTCCGCGGCGGATCAGCGGTCTGTGCGCCAAGCATCAGCGGCAGTTGACCCTGGCCATCAAGCGCAGCCGCCACATTGCGCTGATGCCCTACGCGGCGTCGACCGTTTGACGGCATGAGCGGCTCGATCGCCCTGGCGCTGGCGGCCAATCTGATCACGGCCGCCCTGTTGGTGTTGCCCGCCGCGGTGGCGATCTTCACCGTGCGCCATGGGCCGCGAGGCGGTCTGCTGATGATCGCGCCGCTGGTGGCGCTTGCCGGTTTCACCGCCGGTCCGACCGGTGCGGCGGTGATCGCGGCGAGCATGGGCGGCGTCGGTCTGGCTCTTTGGCATTACGGCCGCCGGCCGATTCGGCTGGAAACCCTGTTCGCCGGCCTGGCGTCGATTTTTCTGCTGGGCACGGTGGGGATTTTCTTCCTCGCGCAATTCGCCGCGGGAGTCTCTCCGCTGGAAACGGCGTACGTGGTGCTCGATCAGATTCACCTGTCCTTCGACGCCTACACCCAGATGCTCACCGAAAGCGTGGGCAGCGCCCAACTGGACCGGGTGCAGCAACTGGAAGCGGCCAAGGCAATGTGGGTCTGGGGCATGTTCCGGCTGGCCCCGTCGTTGGCGGTGATCGCCGCGTCGGTGCTGGTGCTGGTCAATTTCCTGCTGGTGCGCAACGCGCTGCCGGTGCTGTTCGGCCTCGAACTCAACCGCTGGCGCGCGCCGGACACGGCGATCTGGGCCGTGTTGGGACCGGGTCTGGGCTTGCTGCCCTACCTGATTCTCAACCTGCTCAAAAAAGACACCGGCGACGTGATGACGATCTTTTACGTTTCGTTGAACCTGCTCATCATCGGCCTGGTGCCCTACCTGATTCAGGGCCTGGCGGTGATGTCGTTCTTTTTGAAACGATGGCGGTTGCCGCGTTTTCTGCGCGGCTTGACCTACTTCATCATCCTGTCCCAGGGGCTCGTGCCGATGGTGGCCGCCCTGGGCCTGATGGAGTTCTGGACCGATTTTCGCGGTCGCGCGCTGGTTCCCCGGCGGCGGCCGAACGATGAGGAAAACCAATAGGCGCCCGGCGCCTGTTCACAGTTTAGCGGAGGCAAAACGATGAAGGTGATCTTGAATGCGGATGTGCCCGATCTGGGCGCCATCGGTGACGTGGTCAGTGTCAAAGACGGCTACGCCCGCAACTATCTGATTCCCAAGAAGCTGGCCATCACGGCGACCACGCGCAACATGAAAGAGCTCGAGCACATGAAGTCCGTGGTCGACGCCAAGCGCCGCAGCGAGAAGCTGGCGGCCGAGGAACTGGCCAAGAAGGTCGCGAAGGCGCAGGTGCAGATCATCGCCAAGGTCGGCGAAGAGCAGCGTCTGTACGGTTCGGTGACCGCGGCGATGATCGCCGAGAAGCTGGCCGAAGCCGGGTTGGACATCGACAAGCGCAAAATCGTGTTGGTCGATCCGATCCGCACCACCGGCCTGTTCACCGTGCCAGTTAAGGTGCATGCTGAAATCACCAGCGAAGTCAAAGTGTGGGTCAAGGCGGAAGAGTCCGACGAAGTCGCGCCGCCCGCGCCGGCCGCCACGCCCGTGCAGGAAAGCACGCCGGTGACCTTCGAAGACGACGAGCCCAAAGAAGAGACGCCGGAAGAATCCGCCGAATAGTCGCTTCCCCCTTCTCCAACGAAAGGAAGCGTGGATGGTACGCCCGGTCGCCAAGTCGCCCGACGCCGCCGTGGAGCGGCGGGTGCCGCCCCATAGCCAGGAAGCCGAAATGGCCGTCCTGGGCGGCGTCCTGCTGCGCAACGAGGCGCTCGACCAGGTGCGCGACCTGCTGGACCCCGAGGACTTCTACCAACCCGCCCATCAACGGCTGTTCCGCTCGATGGCCGCGTTGTACGACCGCGGCGATCCGATCGACCCGATCACGCTGCGCCAACACCTGAAAGAACAGAACTGGCTCGACGAGGTCGGCGGCAAAGAGTACATCGACCGCCTGCTCGACGAGGTGCACACCACCGCAAACATCGAGCAGTACGCGCGCATCGTCGCCGATAAATCCACCCTGCGCCGCCTGCTGACGGCCACCTTCGAAATGCAGGCGATGGTCTACGAGGGCAAGGACGACCAGGGCACCGACCTGGAAACCGCGCAGATCGTCGACCAGAGCCAGGCGAAGGTGTTCGACGTGGCGCGCGACGTGGTGCAGTCGCCTTACGAATCGCTGGAGGAGATCATCCACGCCTCGCTGGCCTACGTCGATGAACGCATGGCCACGGGCGGCGCGCTGGCCGGCTACTCGACGGGCTTCAGCGACCTGGATCACAAAACCAACGGCGTCAAACCCGGCGAGCTGATCATCGTCGCCGCGCGTCCGGCCATGGGCAAAACGTCGCTGGCCCTGAACATCGCCACCAACATCGCGGTCGCCGAGCAAAAGCCGGTGCTGCTCTTTTCGCTGGAAATGAGCGCGGCGCAACTGGGCCTGCGCCTGCTGTGCGCGCAGGCGCGCGTCAACCTCGGCTCGGTGCTCAAAGGCCACACGACCGAGGATCAATACCAAAAACTGGCCGAGGCGGCGGCGCTGCTGGCCGAAGCGCCGTTTTTCATCGACGATTCCGGCGGCACGACCACGACCTCGATCCGTTCGAAGGCGCGCCGGTTGCGCGCGGAACAGGGCGACCTGGGATTGGTGGTCATCGACTACATCCAGTTGCTGGGATCCTCGCGGTTCTACGACAGCCGCGAGCGCGAAATTTCGACGATGAGCCGTACGCTCAAGATGATGGCCAAGGAACTCAAGTGCCCGGTGCTGGCCCTCTCGCAGCTCAACCGTCAATTGGAAAACCGCCCCGACAAGCGCCCGCGCCCGTCGGACCTGCGCGAATCCGGCGCGCTGGAACAGGACGCCGACATGATCCTGTTCATTTACCGCGATGTCATTTACAACGCGGAAACCGAGGAACCCGACGTCGCCGAGCTGATCATCGGCAAGCAGCGCAGCGGTCCGACCGGCACGGTCAAATTGATTTTCCTCGACGAATACACCCGCTTCGAACAATATGCCGGCGTCTCGGATTATTGATCGGCCCCTTTCGCGGCGCGGGCGAATGCACTACGATTCCCGCTAATGAAGCGCACCCTGTTTCGTTACCTGCTGATGGAAGTGCTCGGGCCGTTTTTGATCGGCCTGGTGATCTTCACGTTCGTCCTGCTGATGTTCCAGATTCTCAAGCTCACCGAATTGATCGTCAGTTACGGCGTGGGCCTGGGCGACGTCGGCCGGTTGCTGATGTACATCCTGCCGCCGTTTTTCGTCTTCACCGTGCCGATGAGTTTTCTGCTCGCGGTGCTCATGGCGATCAGCCGCATGTCCTCGGACAGCGAAATCACCGCGCTCAAGGCCGGCGGCATCAGCCTGTGGCAGTTGTACCCGCCGGTGCTCGCGCTGAGCCTGGTCGCCTCGCTGGCCTGCGCCTTCCTCGCGTTGGTCGGCGATCCGTGGGGCAAGCAGGGCTTCCGCAACATGCTGCTGGAAATGGGACGCGAGAAGGCGACCATCGGCGTGGTCGAGCACGTCTTCAACGATTCGTTCAAGGACATGACGCTCTACGTGCATCACGTCGTGCCCGAGCAGGATCTGCTGGAGGGTATTTTCCTCGCCGACGAACGCGCCGCCGGTGAACCGCTGGTCGTCACCGCGCGCCAGGGCAAGCTCGGCCAGAGCCCGCGCGAGGCCACGCTAGCGATGGATCTGTACGACGGCGCGATCCACCGGGTCGATCCGCAGGACAAGACGATCTACGAAACCGTGCGCTTCAAGCAGTATCGCCTCGAGGTCGACCTGGCCGAGGCGATGGGCAAGGATCAGCTCAAGCGCACCTACCTGGAAATGACCATGCCCGAGCTGCGCACGCACATCGCCGAGCTGCGCGCCAAGGACGACGACTACGCGATGCGCCGCGCCTGGGTCGAATACCACCGCCGCTTCGCCTTCCCCTTCGCCTGCGTGGTCTTCGGCTTGATCGCCCTGCCCCTGGGCGTGAGCCCGCCGCGCTCGGGCCGCAGCCGCGGCTTCTCGACGAGCATCATCGTGCTGTGCGCGTTTTACCTGCTGTTTCGCGCCGGCGAAAACCTCGGCTGGAAAGGCGTGCTGCATCCGATCGTCGCGATGTGGACACCCCTGGCCGTCGGCGTCGCGCTGGGCCTGTATCTGTTGAAGAAAAAGTCGGACGAATCGCCGATCTGGTTGCTGGACATGGCGCAATACGGCGCGCAACGCGCGACCAACTGGCTGCGCGCGAAACTGGGCCTGGACGGGGAGGAACGCTCGTGAAGGTGCTGACGCGCTACATCGCCGCCGAGTTCCTCAAGCTGTTCGCCTACTGCCTGTTCGGGCTGATCCTGGTTTATCTGCTGTTTGACTTCATCGATCGCGCGGGGAACTTCTTCAAAAGCGATCCGCAGATGATCCACGTGTTGCTGTACTTCGTCTACAAGATCCCGACGATCATCTTCCAACTGGTGCCCGTGTCGGTGCTGTTGGGCACGCTGCTGACGCTGGCGCTGTTGTCCAAAAACAGCGAGATCACCGCGATGAAGGCCGGCGGCGTGGGCGTGCCGCGGATCGTCGCGCCGATCGTCGTGCTGGCCGTGCTGCTGTCGGGCGCGGCCTTCGCGATCAACGAGTTCGTCGTGCCGGTCGCGACCACGAAGATGAAGTACGTGCAGAAGGTCCACATCAAAAAGCAGGAATGGCGCGTGAAAATCAAGAAGGTCAACCTGTGGTACAAGAGCCCGGGGGCGATCTATTTCATCCGCCGTTTCGAGCCGGAACTGATGCGGCTGGAAAACGTGACCATCTACCGCTTCAACGACGCCTTCGGCCTCCAGGAGCGGCTGGACGCCGACGCGGTGCAGTGGGTCAACGACGCCTGGGTGGCCGACAAGGGCACGCGGCGCACCTTTGTCGATGGCGCGCTGACCGCCGAGGCGCCCTTCGCCGAACTGGCGCTGACGCTGCCGGAAACGCCCGAGGATTTGAAAGTCTACAAACGCGACCCGGAGCAAATGTCCTTCCGCGAGCTGCGCGCCTACGTGCACGAGTTGCGCGCCGAAGGCTACGACATCCGCAAGTACGTGGTCGACCTGCACGGCAAGGTGAGCTTCGCGTTGATCAGCGTGGTGATGGCGCTGCTGGGCATCCCCTGGGCGATCCGCTCGGGACGCGCGGGCGGCGTCGCCTTCGGCATCGGCGTGGCGGTGGTCATCGGCGTGGGTTACTGGATCGTCCTGGGACTGTCGCTGGCGCTGGGACGCTCGGGCACACTGCCGCCGTTGCTGGCCGCCTGGGGGCCGCACGTGCTGTTCGGCATTGTCGGCGTTATCGGCGTCTTCCGCGTGCGCTCGTAATCAGTCGTCGAGCAGCCGCACGGGAAATTCCTTCACCCCGGCGCGCAGCAGGTAGCCCTCTTCCCCGTCGGTGCGAATCGCCTCGGCGAGTTGGTTCCACGCCTGTCGCGAAAAGCGGGCGCGGTGCAGCTTGTCCTTGACCAGACAACGCGGCACGTTGCGCACGTCGACGGTCAGCGTGTCGGGCGCGAGGAATTCGTACGATCCGTCGGTGAGCAGCAGTTGCACGCCCATCTCCAGGTGCCGCACGCTGAGCACGACGAACGGACAATCGGCGATGCGCACCGGCACGCAAAGATTGTCGCCGCAGATGAAATACCCCTCGTCGCGCTTTTCCATCGACAGGTACAGCAGCGCGATGATCCGCGGATGGGTGATCACCACATCCTGATGCCGCCATTGACCTTCGACGTCGATCGACAAATCCAGCGCGGCCGGATCGAATCCCTGCGGCCAGCCCATCACGCGATCCCGAACTCGGCGAAGGTTTTCATCACCTTGGGCAGCGACGGCGCCGCGCCGAACAGGCCGGTCCGGCACACCGCTTCGGTCAGGCCGATGAACATGTCGGCGACCGCGGCGTGGAACTTCGGATCCATCTGCGGCGGCGGGCACTTCAGATCGTCGTTGACGATCTTGGCCAGCGGCTTGTCGACTTTCTGCGCGATGTCCTTGGCGCGGTCCATCGCGGCGACGAACTTCGGCTCGTGCTTGCGGTAGTACTGGCGGATCGGCTCCTTGGAAATCTGCACGCCGCGCATGGTCAGGCGCAGTTCGTCGGGCGTGATCGCGTCGCCCAGGGTGATCGCGTCGGTGCGCAGAAATTCGAACTTGCCGTCCCACAGCGTCACCTTGGCCTTGGCGAATTCGTGCTTGAGGAACAAGGCCAGCAGCAGCGTGTAATGCGTGACGGTCAGGAACTGTTCGTTGGACAGGCCGGCGATGTTCAGCGCCCATTCGTAGGGCAGATAACGGTCGGCGGGCTCAAGCTTGCTGAAGTACTCGACGACCGGCCGGCTCAGCATCCGGCCTTCGCGCGGCATTTTGCTCAGGCCGAGCTGCTTGTGGTAATCGGGCATGCGCTGCAGGCGCTTGGTCAGCGAACTGCCCGCCGGCATGCCGAAGCGGAACACGCACTCGAGCGGCACGAGGATGTTTTTCATCGCCGAGTGAATGTGGTTGTAGTTCCAGATGCGCACGCCGCCGAAGGGCAGCGGCTGCGGATGCACGATGTTCACCGCGGCGACCTCGATGACGTTGGACGGCTCGGTGAGCTTATCGAGGGTGACGGTCTGCCCCTTGTGATTGAGAATGCCGCGGTAGTGCGTCGGCATGCCCGCGCGCTTGAGCAGCTTGAGCGCCTTCGAGTTCATCAGCTCGTCACGCAATTGCGGCTGGCGCAGCGTGTTCCACACCTCTGCCTTGGCCAGTTCCTTCCAGGCGGCGGCGGATGAAGCGCGCTCGAAAAAGTAAGCCGAGGAGATCGCGGCGGTCGCGCCCTTGCGCGGAATTTGGTCGGGCATCTTGCCGTAATCGAAAATCGAATAATCGTCGGTGAACTCGAACAGCAGCACGCCGGGCTTGTTGGCCGTGACGGCTTTTTTCAGCCGCAGGTTTTTCACCGAACCGGTATAGATCGTTTTAAATTTGCTGACGTCGACCATCTTCGCACTCCCCGGAGGTTGATGATTTGAGGCGAAGAAGTTGTATCGTCAGCGTGGGTTTGTGTCAAGCAAGGAGCTTTTCCAGATGGCGGCGCAGGGCGAAGGGCAGCATGGCCCCGGCCAGCATACGCAGGTTGCCCGACGAGGGCGAACCGGGCTGATTGTCGGGAAGTTGCACGAAGATCGCGGTCCCGCCGTCGGCGACTTCGTTCAGGGATTCGCATGCGAAGGCGGCGTCCTGTCCCAGCATCACCCCGACGCTCCTTGCGCCGTATTCCTTGGCCACCGAGCGCACCAACTGCGAAAAGTCGGTTTTGGTTTGTTGGTCGATTTCCTCGCCGACCACCACTTTGTGATTCGCCCCGGCCGTCAGCGGATGCAGCGGCGGCGCAATCACGGCCGTGTTTTCGTTCATCTGCAGACCGGTGCTGGCGCGCACGAGGTGATAGGGAATCTCCGCGTTGAGCAGTTCGAACGTCGCCTTGATTTTTTCGCCGGGGAACCGATGGCAAATCAGCAGCACGATTCCCTCCAGGCGCTTGAGTCCGCCGATCAACTTGATCAACTGTTGCGGATCGTCGCCGTCCAGACAAACCGCCACCGCCACGCGGGCGGCGATGCCGGTTACCGGGAGCTTGGACACCTGCGGGCGCGCAGCCGTGCCGGTTTCGCGGCTTTTTTCCCGCTGCCGCCAGACCGTATGGGCGCTACGGGTCACCGACGCGAGTTTGGTGCCCAGGTGACGGAAATAGCCATCGCCCTGCGTCTTGCCCGGCGTGGTTTTTTCCAGCACTTCGAAGGCGCCCGCCTTTTTCAGATAGGCGCTGTACTTCGGATCATCCAGCAGGTCGGTGTAAACGAACACCGGTCGCTCCAACTGATGGGCGATGCGGATAACCGAGGCCATTTCCTGTTTTTTGTCCTGCATGCTGACCAGGAACACGTCGGGCAGGTCCGTCGGCGTCAGCCCCGCAACCTGAGTAAAATCCAGCGAACCCTCCAACAGGGAGATGTCGTCATGGTTGGTCAATGAACGGTTGATCAGCCGATAGACCACTTCCTTGTCGGTCACCACGCGCAGCTTCAATCCCGTAGACATCGTACTCCCCAAAAATCAATCGTCATCACACACGATTGCCTCATATCACACAAATTAAGGTCGGATGATGGTTTGAAGTCCCTTAGAATTTATTTTCAGGTCGATTATCAATTAATGCGAGCGCCCAACCGGCCGGGTGAATCACCGTCTCTTTCACCTGCAACCGATAGCGGTCAAGTGCTCTTTCCACAACAGGTTTTTCCGTGCGGGCGTAAAGAATTGCGTCGACTTTTCCGCCCTGTTGCAGGTAGCGCGACAACCGGTAGGGCGGTTGATATTTTTGCTCGCTGACCGAGTAACTCAATGCCTGTTTTCCGTGCAGTACGTAAAAGGCGAACGGGTCGCGCACCAGCACCAATTGCCCCGGCTCGACCTGCCGGGCGCCCCATTCGTACATGCGCGCCTCGTTGTTGTCGATGCGGCTCCAACGGTCGTGGAAATCGTAGGTCGCCAGCGAGGCCAGGTTGGTGGCCACCAGCGCCAGGACGATCACCCGCGTCACCCATTGCGCCAGGAAATCGCGGCGCGTCACCCAGCGGCTTACCTGGTCGATGCCTTGAATCAAATAATACGCCAGCCAGGGCGCCAGCACGGTGAAGAACCGGGTGCGCACCAACCAGGGCGTCAGCCACAACAGGGCCAGGTATAAAACCAGATAATATTCGGCGGCGGTCGGCCCGCGAATCAGCCGCTGGAAAAAGCCCAACGCCATCAGCAGCGCCAGGCCGATCAGCACCGCCCGTAGCGCCGGATTCTTGGGCGCGGTATCGAACACGAACAGCGACGCCGGCGCCAGTTGCAGCGAATTGACCGCGTTCATTTTGATGCGGCCCAACGTCGCGCGGCTGACCAGCTCCTGCTGCCCCTTGGTCGGGTCCCACCCGTCCTTGCGCAACAGCGAACTTTTCTCCGGCGAAAACTGCCCCGGTTGAGTCACCGAGTACAGCGTCACGCCGGGCGCAAGCCCCACAACCGCGAACAGCAACGCCAGAATCAGCCCGCGTTTGCGCCGGTGACGATCCCAGGCCAGGTAGATCGCCGCGCTCACCGCGAGCATCAAACCGATCTGCCGGGTGAGCGGCGTCAGGAAAACGAAGATCAACGCGGCCGGTCCCCAGGGCCCGCCGAAAAAGCGATGGTCGGTTTTCAGCCGATCGAGGCAGACGAGCGCCGCGGTGGAAATGAAAAGGTACGGAATCTCGCTTTGCACGCGCCCGCAATACAGCCACACCGATCCGGTGCCCGTCAGCGCCAGCAACCACGGCCAGTAATCGCGGCGGTAACTTTCGTCCGCCGCGTACAACAGCAGGACCATCGTGGCCAGCCACAGCAGCGCCAGGGCCACGCGCAACGCCGCGTCGCTGCCGCCGCCCAGCCAATAAGCCGGCGTCAGCAGCAACATCGTCACCGGCGGATAGACGGCCGGCGGCTTGAGCGGATGGCTGAGGATTTGCGGCAGGTGTCCGTCGGCCAGCGAGGCGACGCCCATGATGTACGCGCCCGAATCGAAGCGCGGAAAATAAGGGTACAGCCAGGTGGGAAAGGTCAGCACGGCCAGGGCAACGATCAGCAGCAAACCTTTTTTCGACGGCACTGCCACCTCTTTGCGGGAAAAAGTGAATGCAACATGCTATCATATCTTCCGTTTTAACCCAACGGATTCGGAGGAATGTTTGCCCGACGACGCCCGCCGCCCATCGTCACGCCGCGCCCTGGCGCGCTGGTTGCTGCTTTTGCTGGGTTTTACGCTGCTGGGACTGCTGATTTACAAGATCGGCCCGGCCGACATGCTCGCGGCCTGGCGGCAGGCGCACAAGGCGAACATCGCGATCGCCGCGGCGGTGTTCATCTTCGCGCTGGTCGTGCGCGGCATCAAATGGCAGTTGTTCCTCGCCGTGACGCCCACGCCCGTCTCGTATATCAAGGCGACGCGGGCGTATGTTTACAATTCCTTTTTCGCCAACCTGACGCCGGGCCGCAGCGGCGAAGTGTTCGCGCCGATCTGGCTGAGCCGCCACGGCGTATCGACCGCCACCAGCTACGCGATCGTGGTGATCGACCGCATGCTCGACATGCTGGTCGTGCTGTGCCTGTTCGCCTTGTCGGTGGCCAACCTCGGCCGACTGGCGCCGACCGAATCGGCCATGTACCGCACCGCCGGTCTGACCGCCGGCCTGCTGGTGCTGGCCGGATTGACCGTGCTCTTGTTCATGCTCATCCGCCTGGATCTGGCGATCGCTTTTCTCGCGCGCTTTCACGGCCGCCTGGCCACGCGGTTGCGCGACGCGCTGGCCACCTTCCGCGACGCCGTCGCCCAGTTCGGCCGCCGCAGCCTGCTCGCGATCAACCTGGGCATCACCCTGATCACCTGGCTGCTGGACGTCACCTGCAACTATCTGGTCGTCGGTTCGCTGATGCCCGAGCTGACCTGGACCGACAGCGTGACCGCCTCGATGTTCGCCATCGCCGCCGCCCTGGCCAGCTTCATTCCCGGCGGCATCGGCGCGGGCGCGCTGGGCTACACCGCCGTGCTCACGCTCATCGGCTACGATCCGGTGCTGGCCGGCGCGGGCGCGGTGCTCAACACGATGATGGTGCAAGCCACCCGCGCTTCGGTGGTCGGAGTGTTCGCCCTGACTGCGGGGAAAAAAAGCTAACCGGCGATTTTTGACGGCGGCAAAACGAAGATCAACTGGCGCGTACGGCGCGTTTGTCGGCCCAGCGCTTGGTCTTGGTGATCTGCTCTTTCATCGTGATCGCCAGCGGCACCATGTTGCCCATCGCGCGGTAGATGTCGCTGATCTGCAGTTCGCGATCCTCGTTGAACGCGTCGAACATCGCGGTGATCAGCGCCTGCTCGATCTCCGCGCCGGTGAAGTGCTCCGCGCTTTTCGCCAGCCCCTCGATGCTCGTCTGGCTCGCCGTCTTGCCGCGCCGCGACAGGTGAATGCGGAAGATCTCCTCGCGCTCTTTCACGTTGGGCAGATCGACGAAAAACACCTCGTCGAAACGGCCCTTGCGGATGAACTCCGGCGGCAGACGGTCGATGTCGTTGGCTGTGGCGGCGATGAACACCGGCTTTTTCTTTTCCTGCATCCAGGTCAGGAAGCTGGCGAAGATGCGCGAGGTCGCCCCCGATTCGATCGAGTCGGAAAACACGCTGACGCCCATTTCGATTTCGTCGATCCACAAGATCGACGGCGCGACCGCCTCGACGGTCAGGATCGCGCGGCGCATCGATTCCTCCGGCGAACCGGCGAACCCGGCGAACACGCGGCCCATGTCCAGGCGCAATAGCGGCAGCCGCCACAGGTCGGCCAGCGCCTTGATGACCAGCGATTTGCCGCAGCCGGAAATACCGGTGATCAGCACGCCCTTGGGCATGGGCAGGCCGAATTTGCGCGCGTCCTCCGACAAGCCCTTGTGCCGGATGCCCGCCCAGCGCTTGAAATTGTCCAGGCCGCCGACGTGCTCCATTTTGTCTTCCGGCGAAAAGAACTCGAGGATTTCGGTCTTGCGTAGAATCAGCCGTTTCTCGTCGATGATCTGGTCGATCGCGCTCACGGTGAACTCCTGGTAGCGATGCGCGATCTTGTGCGTGACGAAAGCGATCTCGTCGGCGGTCAGGCCCAAAAACAACTGGAAGAACGATTCGCGCTCGTGGCGATCTTCGGAAATCCGCATGTTCTTGCCCAGCGTCGCCAACTCGCCGGTGACGATCTGCTCGGCCTCGTCCGCCTCGGGCAACGGATAGTCGATGACCGTGACTTCCTTCTCCAACTCCGGCGGCAGCGTCAGGCGCGGCGCGAGGATGATCACCGTCTTGAGCGTGTTTTGCGCGGCCTGGTAAATGTCGCGCAGGCGGCGCTGCACCTTCAGATCGTCATGCACGTAGTGGTGAAAATCCTTGAGCACGAACAGCGCCGGCCCCTCGTGGCCCAGGATGAAGCCCAACGCGCCCAGCGGATCGCCCGCCGCCGCGCCCGCCGCTTCGGCGCCGCCGGCGAATCCGTCGTTGATCGACCAGGTGAAGAACGTGCGGTCCTGCTTCAAAGCCGCCGACAGCAAACACAGGTGGCCTTCCACCCGGCGTTCTTCCCAGGACAAGATCCACAGGATCGGATAACCGGCCCGGATATGAATTTGCACCGGCTCCAACGGCTTGGGCAACGGCAATTCGCTCACGATGTTCCTCCCACTATTCGATGTAACCCAGGTTTTTCATCCGCTTCAAAACCCTTTTCTTCAATCCCACCCGGTTCTTCCCGGTGAGCGGCAGGCGCTTGCGCACCCGCGCGCTGTGGATGAGCCACTCGCTGAGTTGCCCGTCCAGCTCGGCCGCCGTCTCGCCGTGTGCCGCGGCCGCGTCGTGCTGTTGAGCGGGATCGTCAGGCACATTAAACAGCATCAGGCGGCCGGTACGCAAATTGCGAATCAAATCGTACTCGTCGGAGTGGATGGCGCGCAAGACGATCTGGTGCCGCTCCTGGTGCGAGTGGACCGGCTGCGTTTCAAACGGCTCGCCGGTCAGCGCCGGCCACAGGCTGCGCCCCTGCAATCCTTTGTGCGCCGGCACGTTCGACGCGGCCAGCACCGTGGGCGCGACGTCAAGCAGACTGACCGTCGTTTCGATGCGCCGCCCCGGCGCGATGCGCGGCGGGTAACGCATGATCAGCGGCACGTGCAGCACCTCGTTATAAAGCGTCCAACTATGGCCGAGGTACGCGTGCTCCCAGAACTCCTCGCCGTGATCGGCGGTGAGCACGACGAGCGTATTTTTCTCCAGGTCCAGGTCGGCCAGCGTGTTGAACAGGCGCAGCAGTTGCGTGTCCAGGTACATGATCTCCGCGTCGTAGCTTGCCAGCCAATGGCGGATCTCCTCGGCCGGCGGCACTTCGCGGCTGGCCTCGTACACGTCGATCAGCTCGTTGGAAATCACACGCGGCGTGTCGCCCCGGTAATCGCGGTCGTAGGCCGGGTAACGGTCGATGTACCAATCGCCGTAGGGCGCGTGCGGATCCAGGTAGTGCACCCACAGAAAAAATCGCCGGTCGCCGTGACGGCGCAGAAAATCGACCGCCGTGTCGGTCATGCGCTCGGCCGCGTGCGGCACGCCGTGCAACGGAAAGAGAAATTTATACAACGACAGCCCCAGGAACGTCGGCGCGGTGCGTTCGTCCTCGCTGTGCCAGTACACGTCGAAGCCGCGATCGAGCCCCTTCTCCGGGTCGATGTACGGATTGTTGACGATCGCCGCGGTGGTGAAGCCCTGTTCGCGATACGCCTCGGCCAGCGTCGGAATGCCCGGATCGAGAAATGAATCGTCGGTGAACTGCCGGTGCACCGCCGGCGAATTGCCCGTGTGCAGCGAGACCAGCGACGGCAACGTCCACGACGAGGGGGCGATCGCCCGCGCAAACAGCGCACCCTCCGCCGCCAGCGAATCGATCACCGGCGTTTTGATTTTCGTGTAGCCGTAAGCGCTCAGATGATCGGCCCGCAACGTGTCCACGGTGATCAACAGCACGTTCGCGCCCTCGCCCGTCGCCGTCGAAGCCGGGGCCGTCGGCGTCTGCGCCACGCCGAGCCAGGCGAACGCAATCAGCGCCAGCGCTTCCACCGCGCCGGCGACGATCAGCAGAGCGGGCGTGTGCGTCGCCCCGTGGCGCGCGGGCCACACGCGGCGCAGCAGCCAAAAAACGGGAAACACCGCCAGCAACGCGACCAGCGCGAGGCCGAGGTTGCCCGCGATCGTCTGCGGCGAGCGAAAGCCGGGCAGTATTTTGTTGAGGGCGAAGGCGGCGTACATCGTGCCGATCGCCGCGAGCGTCACCGCGACGGCCAGGCGCAGGCCGTTGTTGTCGCCGCGATGATCGATACGCGGCCACGGTGAGAGGAAGAGAAAAAACGCGCCGGCGAGCAAGAGCACCGCGCCGAACACCTGGCTGTAGAGCGTCAGGCCGATCAGCAGATGCAGCGCGTAGTCGAGCGCGCGCACGCCGAACATCTCACGCAGCATGTCGTCTTCCACCAGGATCGCTTCGAGCACGCCCAACGCCGCGCCGCCGAGCACGCCGACGGCGCACCACTGGAGCCAGCGAAATGAGAGGGATAGGCGGCGATTTTCGCTCATCTGGTTTTTCCTGACCGCCCGAAATCCGAAAACGGGGCCGCTGCCTGCGTCTTGCGACGAGTATGTGGGGGCGGCGCCGTCACGGCCGCCGAAAAGACCTGCCGACAAAAACGGCGTGCAATCCAGGGGAGTTGCACGCCGTTTATCGTAGGTGATTTAACTATTTGCCGCAACCATCGTCGTCGTCATCGTCATCGTCGTCGTCACCGATTTTGTCGTCATCGTCGTCGTCGCCGGTGTCGTCATCGTCGTCGTCGCCGCCGGTGTCGTCGTCATCGTCGTCGCCGGGCTCGACCACGGTGAGCGTGCCCTCGTAGGGCAGCGCGTTGCGGCCGGTGACGAACAATTCGATCGTGCCCGCCGTCAGCGGCGTGCCGAAGGCGAAGTTGACCGTGCCGCTATCATCGGTGCGCGCGGCCTGGTCGAACGCGCCGTCGCGCCAGATGTGCACCAGGGCGTTGGCCAGCGGCGCGCCGAGCACTTCGACGTCCAACGCCAGCGAGGTCGCGCCGGCATCGATCGTCTTGGCGCCGGTCACCTCCATCTCGCGCGGGGTGTCCGACCAGATGTTCTGCTCGGGGTCGCCGAAAATCAGGTAGTGCTGGAACACTTCCTCGCAGGTCCGGCCGGCCGGTTCCGGATAGAAGTTGTACATGTACATCTTGCCGAAGTACGAGGCCGCGCCGAAGGTCGGCATGTCCCAATTGAAGTGACCGACCGCCACGCCGCGCCCGAGTTGATCGGTGTAGCCGAAGGGCGTGTTGCGGCTGGCCGCGAAGATGTTCGCCGCGCCGGTCGTTTCGCTGTGCTTCATCCACACCTCGGCGAAGCAGTCGCCCAGCGAGCCGTCGAAATGGCCGTTGTCGCAGGCGATGTCGGTGATCACCGGCAGCTTGCCCTCGTTGGTCAGGTTCATCACGTTCTGGTTGGTGAAGCCCGGATTGATGCTCGCCCAGGAACTGTACGAACCGTGCCCGAAATAGGTGAACCAGCCGCGGCCCTCGTTGAGCGCGTTGGTCACGTTCGCGG
Source organism: bacterium (assembly GCA_036725605.1). Taxonomy (GTDB): domain Bacteria; phylum Lernaellota; class Lernaellaia; order Lernaellales; family Lernaellaceae; genus CALBTQ01. The sequence continues at coordinate 53,596 of DAIMDW010000006.1, read as the reverse complement.
TCGTGTTGGTCCGGTTGGACTGAAAGAAGTAGTCGACGTACGTGTAGCCGTTCGCTTCGAGAATCTCGCCGCAGAACGAGGCGTTCTGGTCGTCGACCTGTTCCGAACTCGAAACGGTGATGCCCTTGTGGAACCACTCGGTGTCGGTCATGAAGGGCGCGGCTTCGTAGTTCACCGATTTATTGACCACGTTGGCCAGCTCGGCGTCGTTCTGAATCGAGAAGCGCGCGATGATCGTATCGGGGAAGTAATCGTTGCCGTCCAGCGTCACGTAGCGCGAATCCGACGAACAGTGGCCGATGCCGAACAGCGTCGTGATGTGGTCGAAATCGCCGACCAGCAGCACGTAATCCAGCGGCGGCGCCGTGATGTCGTTGTAGCGGTCGAAGAGAAACTGCTTGATCGCCGTCGCGTCCTGCCCGCCGCCGGTCAGCGCGCTGGTCAGCACGGTTTCGACCGTCAGGCCCTTGCGCACCTTCCAATCGATGTACGGCTGAATCCCCGCGGCGAACTGGTCGGCCACGATGATCAGCAGCGCGCCGTCCTGCGGAATCCAATTATCGTTCGCGTCGCGCCGGGCGAAGCGGTAGCTGAACGCGCGACCGATCGGCGCGAACGCCGGCGAAACCGGCAGCGCGCGGGTGAGCACGTTGCGCTCGTCGCTCAGGCCGCCGTGAATTTCGATTTCCAGACGCGCGGCGATTTCCAGCTCCATCGTCGCCGGATTGTAGCGCACCGGGTAGACGTGCACCGGCACGTAACGCCGGCCGTGGATGATCACCGGTTCGCTCGTCGCACTCGCCGTCGCCGGATAAAACGCGTCGGTCGCATAGGTCAGATCGTCGATGGTGAACGCGGGCGGCGCGACGTCGTTGCGGTACATCGGCGGCTGCGCGGGCAGCAGGTTGACGCCGGTGAGCGTTTCCGCCTCGAGCACGCGCACCTCTACGCGCACGCCCTCGGCCGCGCCGACTTCGATCAACCGCGTCCAGACCGGCACGCGCGGCGCGCCCACGACGGTCGTTTCGCCGTAGCCGGTCAGGTCCGCCACGTCCCAGGTCAGACCGTCGGCCTCGACCGTCGCCAGGCGAAGTTCCGGGATCGTCAGATCGATCACCAGACGATTCGCTTCACGCACGGTGAGCCCCGCCGACGCCGCGACCGGAACCGCCACCAATGCGATAAGAATCAAAATGAATAACAAACGAGTGGAGCGCATCGGGATCTCCTTTGCTTTCGTTTCAGCCGACCCGCTCTCTTTATAAGGGAAACCGCATAAAAACGCCATCCGGGCGAGCCACGCGACCGGCGCGACTTTTTCGTCTCCACCCGTTGCTTTTTTCGCCGACTTGCTCTAACTTTTGAAATGTCTAATCGTTGAATGATCCTCGGTGACGCACCGTGCTCGTTCTTTTCAATCAACGCTCCGTCATCCACAGAAGGAACCGACAACATGGATCGCATGATCGACTTGCACGCTCATCCCAGTTTGAAAATGCACTATCTGCCTTATTTGCGCAGCACCTTCCACGCGAAAATGTATTCCGGACCGATTTGGAACCCCCTATCGTTCCGCTACCAATACGGCAATCTGAAACGCAGCCCGGTCAAAGTGCTGTTCTGCACGCACTACGTGATCGAGCGCGACTTCGTCGCCAAGGGCGTCAAGCCGCATTCGCGCGCGCTGCTGTGGTCGACCGCGCCCTACTATTACGCGCGCATCCGTTTCGCCAAACCGTGGGAATCGCTGCTCAAGCTGATGGAAACCTGCGAGGCCGCCGTGCGCAACACCAACCGCTGGGTCTTCGGCAAGAATCCGCGGCTGGTCATGGCCAAGAGCCTGGCCGACATCAATGGGCTGGCCGACAACGAAATCGCCGTCGTGCACGCGATCGAAGGCCCGCACGTGTTCGGCTACGAATTGGAAAAAGGACAGACCCTCGACGATTACTGGCAGCGCACCCTGCGCCGGTTGGATTATCTGGAAAAGCGCGGCGTCGCGATGCTCACCCTGGCGCACTTCTGGGACAACCTGTTCGTACCGCAGACCGACGGCACCGAGTTGATTCCCAAGGTCAAAGACAACCAGGTGGTCGCGGGCCGCGACGATCTGCTGGTTTACATGAAACGCGCCAACTGGCGGTGGGGCGACCGTGGCCGGCTCGGCGAGGAACTGGTGCGCGAACTTTTCCGGCGCGGCATTCTGGCCGACCTGTCGCACGTGCAGGTGCATGCGCGCGAGGCCATCTACGACATCGCGCAGGAAGTCGGACGGCCGGTGATCATCTCGCACGTCGGCTTGAAGCATTTTTACGATCACGAGTACAACCTGTCGGACGAGGAGATCAAACGCATCCACGCCCTGGGCGGCGTGATCGGCCTGATCCTCTCCAAGCGCCTGTTGGTCGATCCGATCGACCGCTACGGCGACGACGGCATCGGCATCCCCGACCTGATCGAAAACATGAAGTACATCCGCCAGTTGACCGGCGACGTTTCGGCCATCGGCATCGGCACCGACTTTGACGGCTTGACCCATCCGTTCAAAGACTGCTATCACCCAGGGCAGCTTCACCGCATCATCGACGCGATGAAGGCGCACTTCTCGCCCGAGGAGATCGACGCCATTCTATACGGCAACTCCTGGCGGGCGATGGAGAACGGTTGGGGGAGCCGGCGGTCCGAAACGCCCGTTTCATTGCGTTCCGCCGGATAAAAAGACACGATGCCGACGCGGAAAGGATTACGAATTTGACGACGACGAAAACAACCGCAATGGAAATCGCCGATGCGCTACGCACGATCTACCGCAAGCTCGATCTGCTGCACGATTTAGCCGCGGAAATCACGCCCAAGGAACTCGCGCTGCTGCTGGTGCTCGATGAGAACGGCCCCACGCGCGTCAAGGATCTGGCCGACAAGGTGCGCCTGCCGCTGTCCACGGTCAGTTGGACCGCCGACCGGCTGGTCACGCGCAAGATCCTCTCGCGCAAAAACGATCCGCACGACCGCCGGGTGATTCTGCTGACCCTCACCCGCAACGGCCGCAAGGTGCTGGCCAAACACAACGCCATTTTCGATCTCATCGCCCAGACGGCGGTGAGCGCGATCGACGAAGCCGAAACCGAATTGCTGCGGCGTGCGATGCTCAAGTTGCTCAACGTGTTCTAACTCCCGTGGGAAAGGAAACGCCGATGTTCGACCTGCTGATCCTGGACGCCACCATCGTCGACGGCTCGGGCGAAAGCCGTTACGTCGCCGATCTCGCCGTCAAAGACGGGAAAATCGCCGCCATCGGCCGCCTCGCGGGCGTTCAGGCCGCCCGCACCGTCAAAGCCAAAAAAAATGTGCTGTGCCCCGGCTTCATCGACCTGCACTGCCACACCGACATGGTGATCTACCGCGACGATCACGAGAAGATGGTCGAGCCGCTGTTGCGTCAGGGCATCACCACTTTCGTCGGCGGCAACTGCGGCATGGGCATGGCGCCGCTGCCCGAACAAAACCGCGATTTCAACTACGCCTATTACGAGGGCTTCACCGCGCGCGATCTGCGCCCGGAAATCAAGTGGGCCTCCATGGGCGAATTCATGGAGTACCTGGAAACGCAGGGCGTGGCGATGAACACCGCGCTGCTGGCCCCGCACGGCATTTTGCGCATCGGCGCGGTCGGGCCGGAAACGCGCCACGCGACGCCCACGGAAGTCGGCCTGATGGCCCGCTGGCTCGAAGAAGCGCTCGACGATGGCGCGATCGGCCTGTCCACCGGGTTGCAGTATTTCCCCGGTTCGCAATCGGAAACCTCCGAGCTGATCGACCTGGCGCGCGTCGTCGCCCGCAAGCGCGGCGTGTTCACCAGCCACCTGCGCTCGTACTCGGCCACGTTGCCCCAGGCGATCAACGAGGTCGCCACCGTCGGGCGCGAGGCCGACGTCCCGGTGCAGATCAGCCACCTGTTCTGGATTCCCGACGTCAATCCGGTGGTCAACAAGCTGACCAACTACGCCGCGCAGATCGGCAGTAAAATTTACGAACACGTGAAAATCCCCGTCCCGTTGGATACCGCCGCGGCACAACTCCTCGCCGGCATCGACGACATGCGCCGCGACGGCCTGCGCATCGGCGTGGACGCCATGCCCACCAGCGCCGGCTTCACGCACCTGATCGCCTTCTTCCCGCCCTGGGTCATCAAGGGCAAGAGCATGGGCGAAATTCTCGACAAGCTGCGCGATCCGAAAATCCGCAAGCGGATCCGCCGCGACATCGAAAAGGGCGACACCAAGGCCTGGCCGCACGACAAAAACGACACCTGGTCGATGAACTTCTTCAAAATCATGGGCTGGGGATCGGTGTCGGTCATGAGCGTAACCAGTGCGAAAAACAAGCACCTCGAAGGGCGCAACATGGTCGAAATCGGCCGCATGTGGAAGATGCATCCCTTCGACGCCGCCTGCGAGCTGCTCCTGCAGGAAAACGGCAAGGTGCTCGTGTTCGAAACGCTGACCCACCCGGGTGACGATTTCGTCGAGCGCAGCCTGTTCGCCTCGATGGCCGACCCGAACGTTTCGATCGTCACCGACGCGATCATGATGGGCTTCGGCCGCCCGAGCCATCTGTTTTACGACTGCTATCCCAAGTTCTTCCAGAAGTACGTGCGCGAACTGGGGATGATCAGCCTGGAAGCCGGCGTGCGCAAATGCACCGGTTTGCCGGCCGACAGCATGGGCCTGCCCAAGCGCGGTTACCTCAAACGCGGTTACGCCGCCGACCTGGTGCTGTTCGACCCGAGTAAAATCAGCACCAACTCGACCACCGAACAGCCGGACGTTTTCCCGTCGGGCATCGACCTGGTGATCGTCAACGGGCGGATCGCCGTCGAGGGCGACGCGTACCACGGCGACAAGTGCTACGGACAATTGATTCGGCATTGAACAAATCCGCCCGCTGCGGTGTCTTGACTTGCAGAGGGGGGCGAAATACCATCGCTCCGGAAAATGCAAGGAGGCCAGCGTGAGTCCTGGATTCAAAAAACTGACCACCATCCTCGGCGGCCTGTTGGTCCTCGTGGGCGCCTGGTTTTATCTGGACATGCCCAACCCGAAGATCGCCGGACTGGAACGGCCGCAATTGACGCTCTCTTCCGGCGATGAAGCCGCCGCGCCCGGCGCCCGTCCGGCCGCGGTGCGTCCCGGCCAAAGCAACGTACGCAAACCGGCGCGCGCGACCTCGCCGGCCAAACGCAAGTCGATCCGCGATCGCCGCGCCAACAAAGCGCGCACGCGCCTGGATCGTCTGAACAAAAGCAACGAAACCGCTTCCGGTTCCGGCACTGGCGAGGAAGCCGGCACGCCGCGCCCGCGTCGCCCGGTGGTTCGCCCGCAGAGCATGAAACGACGTGCGGCGCCGATGAACACCGCCTCCGGGGCGATGGGACAGGAAGCGGGCGAGATGGAAGGCCTGGAAGATCTGCCGCCCGAAGACGAAATGCCGCTCGACGAAGGCGAAGTGCCGCCGGAACAATACGAGCAGGACGGCGGCATGGAAGAGATCATGTAATCCCCAAAACATGCACACCGAAAGGCGGTCCCGCGCGGGCCGCTTTTTTTATGCGCGATCCCCCAATATTTTCGACCATTAAATTCAAAATCCCCCTAATTTGATCGACATAATCCAAGTATTACCATTGCAAAAAAAGTATTATCTCCCTCTTGACAATATTTTCATTTTTACCATTTAATTCAAATTCATTTTCCCGCCACCACAACGGAAAGGATGCCTTATGCGACTGTTCAGCCGTTACGCGATCCTATGCCTGTTCCTGCTCATCACGTGGCAGCTTCCCCTGACACCGTTGCTGGCGGAGGATTCCGAAGACGACGCAACCGAACTGCCCGAGGTGGTGGTTACCGCCGAGCGCTCGCCGATCGACATGGCCGACGCGGCGCGCTCGGTCTCGATCGTCACCGCGCGGCAGATCGACGAACGAATCGCGCGCACCGTCCCCGAATCGCTGCGCGCGACCGCGGGCATTCTCGTCCAGCGCACCAACCTCGGCGGCGGCGCCCCGTTCATTCGCGGGCTCGTCGGCAACCAGGTGCTGATCCTCATCGACGGCATCCGCATGAACAACTCGACGTTCCGTGGCGGACCGAATCAGTACCTGAACACCATCGACCCGTTCTTCATCGACCGGATCGAAGTCGTGCGCGGCCCCGGCTCGGTGCTCTACGGCAGCGACGCCCTGGGCGGCACGATCAACATCATCACTCATCGGCGCTCCGACTTTGCCGAATCGTACGGCGTCAACGGCCGCCTGATGAACCGCTTCTCCACCGCCGAACGCGAAGTCACCGAACACGTCGGCCTCGAAGGCAACGTCGGGCGGACCGTGGGCATGACCGTCTCCGGCAGCCTGCGCCAGTTCGGCGACATCGATCCGGGCGGCAGCCAACCGATGGAAACGCCCTACGGCTACGAGGAACAGGATCTGGCCGGGAACATCGATTTTCATTTCGGCGGCCACTGGATCTGGCAGCTCAGCGCGCAGCACGTGAACCTCGACAACGTGCCCAACTACGATCCGGACAATCCGAAGAACGTCTTCGAGCCGCAACGCCGTAACCTGTATTACACGCGCCTGCTGGCCGAGGACCTCTCGACCTACCTCGACCGCATCACGCTCTTCGCCTCCTACCATCGCCAGATGGAAGGCCGGCAGAAGATCAAGGCGGACGATCCGAACACCGAAACGCGCGACCTGGATGTCGTCGGCACGCTCGGCGGCGGCCTGCAGTTGGAAACGCCGATCGGCGAATGGGTGCGCTTCGTCTACGGCGGCGAGGTCTACCACGATTCGATTTCGTCCGAGCGCGACGTCCACAACGTGCTGACCGGCGCGAAAACGGCCGGCGACTCGTCGCAGTTCCCCGACGACACGACCTTCCTGGCCGCGGCCGGATACCTCGAAGCGCGGATCACGCCGACGTCCTGGATGAAAATGGTGCCCGGCGTGCGCTACAGCTACTTCGCGCCGAACGCCGAACTGGACGATCCGGAGTTGGGCGAGGTGACCATCGACGACTCCATCGACGATTTCACCTGGTCGTATCACATGCTGTTTCGCCCGCATGAACATCACGGCATCGTGCTGGGCATGTCACGCGGTTTCCGCGTGCCGTCGATCGACGACCTGACCAAACTGGGCAGCGAAGACGGCCGCTACGACGTGCCCAATCCCGACCTCGGCGCGGAAACGGCCACACAGTACGAAGCCGGATACCGCCTGACCCACCCGCGCGTTTCCGGCAGCCTGTTCGGTTTCTACACGCAGATCGACGATCTGATCATGCGCAAGCCGACCACCTACCAAGGGCAATCGCACGTCGGCGAGGACGTCGTCAACCACAACGAGAACGTCGGCGAATCATTCATCTACGGCGGCGAGGCGATCCTCAACGGCGTGATTCTGCCCCGGCGCCTGGCCGGCGGCCTGCTGGGCTCGTACACCCTCGGGCAGAACGAAACCGACGACGAACCGATGCGCCGCATTCCTCCCGCGATGGCGTCGGCCTATTTGCGCTTGCTCATTCCCGAACAGCACGCCTGGCTCGAAGCGGCCACCGACATGGCCGCGACGCAGGATCGTCTGTCCGAGGGCGATAAGTCCGACAGCCGCATCGGCCCGGACGGCACCGACCGTTTCGGCCTGCTGCACGTGCGCGCCGGCTTCACCGCGGGCGAGCATTTCATCATCAACATGGCGGCGGAAAACCTGACCGACGAGCCGTACAAGTACCACGGCTCCGGGCCGCTGGAGCCGGGCCGCAACTTCAAAGGCCAGTTGCAGTTCGTTTTTTAGCCGATCGACAAACCGGCAAAAACAACGGGGATGCGAGTTTTCGCGTCCCCGTTTTTTTACGTGCGTCATTCTCTTGTGTGCCACATTTTTGGCGAAGCCAAAGGTGTGCCGGTTCAAACAAGGCACAGCTTTCACCTAACGGCGAAAACTATGGCACACGGAAAGACGGTCTTTTTCGTTTATGAATCGTCTTTTAACTGATTTCGCCCGAGAGGTAGGCTTGGGTGCGCGGATCCTGCGGGTCGTTGAAGATCTGCTCGGCCGGGCCGTATTCGACCAGTTCGCCCAGGTACATGAACAACACGTAATCGGCAATGCGCCGCGCCTGCCGCAGAATGTGCGTGACGATGATGATCGAGTAGTTCTGCTTGAGCGCCTGGAACTGCCGCTCGATCAGCGTGGCCGACAGCGGATCGAGCGCCGAGGTCGGTTCGTCGGCCAGAATGATCTCGGGCTCGACCGCCAGCGTGCGCGCCAGCGCCAGACGCTGCTGCTGGCCGATCGACAACCGCGAGGCCGGCGCGCTCAAACGATCCTTCACCTCGTCCCACAGGCCGGCCAGGCGCAGGTAGAATTCGACGAGCAGATCGCTCGCGCCGTTTTTCTTGCGCTTCCCCTCTTCCAGCGCTTGTTCCAGATCGAAATTTTCCACCTGGTGCAGCCGGATGAAATCGCCCAGGCGCGACAGCGACTTGAGGCGCTTCATGCGGTGAATGCGCGGGCCGAAGGTGATGTTGTCATAGATGGACATCGGCAGCGGGAACGGCCGTTGGGAAAGGTACCCGAGCTTCTTGCGCAACTCCAGCACGTTGGCCTTCGGGCCGTTGATGTCGTCGCCGTCGATGAGCACATGGCCGTTCGTGCCGACTTCGTCGTAGAGGTCGGTCAGGCGGTTGAGACTCTTGAGCAGCGTCGTTTTGCCGCAGCCCGACGGTCCGATGATCGCCGTGATCTTACGGTCGGGAATATCCACCGTGATATCGCGCAAGGCCGGCTGCTTGCCGTAAAAGACGTTCAGATTGTGGATGCTGATATGCGGCATGATCGTTCCCTACTTGATGATGTTCCGTGAAAAACGCGCGCTCAGCAGCCGCGCGACCAGGTTGACCAGCAATACGACCAGCAGCAGGATCAGCGCCGAGGCGTACGCGCGATCCTGCACGGCCGGCAGCGGCGTGGCGATCTGGAAAAACACCGCCAGCGGCAGCGAGGCCGCCGGGTCGAGCAACGAATGCGGAATGTAATCGGTGTAGCCGGCGGTGAACAGAATCGACGCGGCGTCGCCGATGCCCCGTCCGAACGCGAGCATCGCCGCCGTGCACACGCCCGGCAGCGCCTGGCGCAGCACCACCGAGAAGGTCGTCTCCAGACGCGTGGTGCCCAGCGAGTAGGAAATCTCCTTCAACTGCATCGGCACCATGCGGATGATCTCCTCCATCGCGCGGGTCATGATCGGCAGCATGAGCAGCGACAGGGCGATGATTCCGCCCAGCAGCGACGCGCCGATTCCCAGGTACACCATGATCACGAAGCCGAAGGCGCCGTAGACGATCGAGGGCGTGCCCCACAGCACGTCCAGCGCCAGGCGCGTGACGCGGGCGATGCGTCGCGGAATGTACTCGCGCTGCAAGGCGAAGGCGATCGGCAGCGCCAGCGCCAGCGAGATGATCGACGCTCCGCCGGTCAGCATCAGCGAACCGACGATCGCGTTGGCCACGCCCCCGCCCTTGCCCAGGTAGTAGCCGCCCTCCGGCGTTTTGATGATCATATCGATGCTCATCGCCTTCGCGCCGCGCGCCACGATGATCGCGATGATCGCCAGCAACGCCAGAAACACGGTGGCCAGCGAGGCGATCATCAGCGCCTTGAAGATTTTCTCCTCGATGATCTGCCGCCGCATGCCTTACCACCTTTTCTCGATACGGTACAAAATGATGTGCGCGACCAGATGGAAGCCGCCGACCACCAGCAGCAAAATCAACGCGGCCAGCATCAGCGCCGAATCGTACAGCGGCACCGACATCATTTCCCCGTAGTTGTTGGCGATCAGCGCCGGCAGCGGATAGGCCGGATCGAACAGCGAACGCGGAATGCGCGCCACGTTGCCGATGACCATCATCACCGCGATCGTCTCGCCGAACGCCCGCGCGAATCCCAGGACGATCGCCGAAAGCACGCCGTGCATGCTGTGGCGCAACACCACGTGCTTGATCGCCGCCCACCGCGTGATGCCCAACGCCAGCGCCGTTTCGCGCGCCTCGGCCGGCACCGAACGCAGCACCTCCATCGTCACCGAGATGATCACCGGCGCAACCATGATCGCCAGAATCACGCCGCCCGACAGCAGCGTGTAGCCCGTGTTCTGCTTGCCCAGCGCCAGGCCGATCTCCCGCACGATCGGCACCACCACGATGATGCCGAACAGACCGTAAATGACCGAGGGAATGCCCGCCATCAGGTCGATGACGATGTGCGCGCTTTCCCGCAAGCGCCGCGGCGCGTACTCGGCGAGGTAGATCGCCGCCAACAAACACATCGGCACGGCCAGGACCATCGACAAAAGCGTGGCCTCGACCGTGCCGACAATAAACGGATAAAAACCGAACTCGCCCTTGAGCGGATGCCAACTCAACGAAGTCAGCAGATGCCCGAGACTTTTGCTCGCCAAAATGGGGCGCGCCTTGTACAGCAATCCCAGGGCCACCAGGAACACCAGCAGATTGGCGAACAGCACCGCCGCCTTCATGCTCCAGCCGGTGAGAGTGTCTTTGGCGATTCGCCGCTTCATCGTCGTTCGCTTTCCTGTCCGGACCGCCTGGCGACGCGGTCCGCGATCCGCAACTAATTACCCAGTTTCGCCAGCGCTTCCGCCAACTGCGTATCCGACAGCTTGATGTAACCCACTTCCTCGACGAACTGCTGTCCGTCGGTGAGAATCCACCGCACGAACGATTTGGTCGGCTCTTTGAATTCGGTCTTGGTCAGCAGGTTCAGATCGCGCGCCGGGGGAGAAGGATACGTGCCGCTCTGCACCGCCGCGATGGCCTTGGCCTTGTCGGTGATGTCCTCTTCCGGATCGATCTGGCCGTTGTCGTTGACGTCCAACGAAATCACCACCAGACCTTCCACCGGTTTGCCGGTCGAAGCGTCGAAGGCGTAATTGAGATTGTTGAAGCCCAGAGCGAACGTGTCGCGGCGCACCGCTTCAGCCACGCCCGGATCGCCGTACACGCCCACGCCCTTGAGCGCTTCCTGCGCGTTGCCGTCCAGGAACTTCGCCCAGGTTTCCGCCGCGCCGCAGGAATCGGACCGCGTATAGAGCTGAACCATCTCCTTGACTTCCGTGCCGGAAATCTCGCCCCAGCTCAACTGCTTGCCCTGAATGTACAGATCCAACAGCGCCTGCTTCTTCAATCCCTTTTGGGTCAGACCCGCCGCGAGCGCCGGATTGCCCGCGTTCATCGTCGGGAACACCGCGTCCTTGGTCACCGGCACGAAGTAGCCGCCCTGTTCTAGCTCCGCCGGCTTGATGTCGCGCGAGACCATGCCGATGTCCACCAGCCCGGCCAGCGCGTCGGCCGCGCCCTTGCCCGCGCCGCCCGCGGAAATGTCGATGCGAATTTCCGGGTGCAGCTTGCGGTATTCCTCACCCCAGCGCACCATCATCGGGTAAAGCGCCCACGCGCCGGAAATGGTGATTTTTTCAACTTTTTTGGTTTCGCCTTTCCCGCCCTGCGCCCCCGTCTGGCAAGCGACGACCAGCGTCACGAGCATCACCGCCGCCAACAACAGAACGCAACCTTTAACGAAACGGCCTGACAACCCGCCCAAATTCATCGACATGAGAACGCCTCCTTGAAAAGCAAATTCGGAACAATGAGACTCCTATCATACTCCAATCACACTCCTATTAGAGCCTTTTTATACTCTGATGGGAGTGCCGTCAACAAAAAAATTGTATTCATGAATTTTATTTGGGGGCAAGAATGCCGGAAATATCCCAGTTAAAACATAGGAGTTGCCATCCGGTCGTTTCATTAAAGATGAATTATTACAATAGGTTGTCTACCAATGGACCAGGCAAAGGTCGGTCGGCGATTCTTCGGGAGCGAATCCCCACAGGCGATTCAAATTTCCGCACGGCCTGGTTTTTATGTTGTGAGTGCTGCAAGGGACATTCAAGCCCGTAGGGCGCAGGTCAATAGCGAAGGGCGAAGCCCTGGTATAAAATGGGGAAAAAATCAAACCCCTGAAAGGGGTGCAGGTAAGATTCCTCCGCCCCTGCGGGGCTTGTCGCCTCTGGGCTGGCCGCGATTTCCAGGGCTTCGCCCTTCGCTACTAACCATCCGCCCCTGCGGGGCTCATCCGGTCGTTTCATTAAAGATGAATTATTACAATAGGTTGTCTACCAATGGACCAGGCAAAGGTCGGCCGGCGACTCTTCGGGAGCGAATCCCCACAGGCGATGACCGCCGACGATCGCCTCGCCGTCTTCGACAATCGCCCCACCCAGCGCGGCAAACACCTGCTCGCCGTAGGTGCGGTGGCCCAGATCGTTGGGGTGAATCTGGTCGAACAGGTATTCGTCCAGCAGCAGATCGATCGGGAAATACCCCATCATATCGGCAATTAACAGATTGTCGTTCAGCGCTTCATGGCGGCGGATGTCGCCGAAAATGCCGGCGGTAACCAAGCGGAACAGCGGCCACATTTCCTCGCCGATCAGGTCGCGCCACAACGTGCTGTTGGCAAAGACCGGATACATGACGTACACGATGTCGGCATCGGGATTGTAATTGCGGATTTCCTCAACGATTTCAGTAATGTTGGCCAGCGACTGCTCGTACACGGCCGGGAAAGACTGGATCTTCTCCCACAACTGCTCCCAGGTGAACGGCGGCGTGCCGAAATGATCCCAGAAATCGTTGCCGATCAGCGTGAAGGTGATCAGATCGGCGTCGGCCAAGAGCGGCTCCAGGCTGCCCCAAAAGGCGCCGCCGGGCACCCAATGAACGGTCTGCGCGCCGAGCACCGCCACGTTCGTCAGCTCCACTTCCGCGAAATTACTGAGATATTCGGCTACCCACTGCGGATACGGCTTGTCCGAACCATACACGCTGTTCGAATCGCCGAAGGTGACCATCTTGATGTGCCCAGCGTCGATCGCCTCGCGCAGATGGCGCGGCTGGTTGTGGCTGGTGCACACCGGCGCGGGGTCGCCGTCGAGCTGCACATCGACCAGATACGCGCCATCGGGCACGTCGAAAAAGACGAATTCGCCGTCTTCGTTCGTTTTGGAAACGCGCGAATAATCGGGGCCGAGCAATTCCAGGTAGACGTCGGCGAGCGGTTCGTCGCGCCAATCGTGTCGTTGATAATTGAGCGTCCGCGCGTTTTCGTTGACGTCACGGTAGATCGTCCCGTCGATCGAAACGGCCGCGGCCGCTCCGGCCCAGGCAAGGCAGAGCAATGAAATTACCACCGAAATCAACAACTTGCGCATTTTCAACTCCAACGGTCACCAACGGCGGCGAATAAGCATTATTGAGATGTCAGGGCGTCGTGTCAAGAGTTGAGTTCGGCGGTGGCGAAACGAATTTTTCAGCACCCGGCGAAAGTCACTCCGCCTCGATCTCGCGCGTCAGGTGGCAGAGGTAACCGCCAATGTTCAACAAGGCATGCAAGACATTATTGTCGTCTACTTGCAAGGCGATAACATCATGCGGTCCGTCGCCGATCTCCTCGGACTTCCATTCGCCGGAAACGTTGTTAATGTAAAAAGTCCCGGCATTATTTTCGTATAACGAATCCCCCGAATGAATAATATGAACATGATCATTATTATCGACAGCCAGCGCCTGTTCCCAATTAAAATATTCTTCATTCATTGTAATTGAAACAAATACACCGGATTTATCGGTAGAATAGATAATTCTTTCATGGTTTTCGATATAGCACAAGTGCGTATAGCCGGACGAGTCTATATCCATCGATGGATTGGATGCATTATTAAAAGATATCACTTCTATGTACTCGTCATTTATCAGCGTTGAATAAATTAACATATTTTGATAATAATCCTCTTGCGTATTAATGTATAATAAGTAGATATTGTTATTGTGAGTTTTTACGACTATGTCTCTATCATGTACATATTTTGCGGCATCCGGATCAACGATCTGCTTGTTCCAAGTATTGTTATAATATTTCCACACAACAAGATTTTCCTCTTCATAATTATAAACATATGAAAAGCCTAAATTATCACCAACAAGAGTAGGCTTGGAGACTTTATTTACATCCCTCGATACAACTTCATAATTCCAGTCATCATTCAATCGTCTTCCAAATAGCAACTCATTCTCGCTATTGTCAGTTGATATATCTAGATATCCAAGATAGATATCGCCTGATTCAGAAACGTCAACGTCTAATCCGGGCGATCTCCACTCGTGTAATCCGTCTGCAATCAATTGTTTCTGCCATACGTCATCATCTTTTATGGCAAATATTATTTTATATGAATCAAGGTCTTCCCATTTCGAGTAGATGATTACCGGCTGGTTATCATCGTTCAATGCCAGCGCAAAATCATCTGCTCGATCGTCGACAATCTCCCATTCCCAGTTTTCGTTGATGGAATCAAACGCATCATCATCTGTCGGTATTGGGCCGCCGTTTGAAGAATCATCATCGTCAATTGAATCGTCGTTATCATCGTCGTCGTCATCATTTTTAGCATTGTTACAGGAAACAACAATCAACAATAATAACATTATTATTAAAGCTTTCTTGGTTTTCATTTTCTTGCTCCATTCTAGTAATGGATTCTTGGTTCCCAAGTATTAATAAACCCATTATAGTCAGCATAATCATAATCCGCGTTCCAATAAATATATTTGTCTCTGTAATTATTAGGCAAATACATCGTACCCACTTTGTAGTCTTCGATTACCTTAACTCCTCCAGAAACTCCACTGATTGTCGTCATTTTATTCGTTGCCTTGTTCGGGTCAAACCCATCAGTCCATCGAATGAAAATCATGCTATGGTTTGGACCAAGAGAATTATCCAGATTTCTATGATAGTAACCACAATAAAAGCCAGGTTGAATTTTCTCACCTAACTCTGAATACTCTGTATTTTTTGAAGTATAACATCTTTGTCCAGATAATCCTTTGTAATAATCAAACATTTCTTTAACAGTTTTTACTTTTACATTGCTATGGATCGAATCCTTCGTCCCCTCCCGAATGGCCCAGGATGCGAACTCCGAGCACCAGGCCAACGGACGATGAATGAAAAGTCCCGCATCCTCTTCATACGGCCAATCGGCGCCGTAATCGGTCGGGAAATTTCGACCCAAATGCGTCGCCGCCGCGCGGATAATTTCATTGTTGTGATCAACCCCATAACCGGCGGCCAGCAGGCGATGCTCCAGAATTCTGTCCTGGTAGTGAATCGCCTCGCTCACAGGAGTTACTCCAACTCGATCTCGCGCGTCAGGTGGACCAGGTAGCTGCCGGCATTCAGGACCAAATGCAAAGTGTCATTGTCCGCATCAATATTAAAAGATGTTATATTATTGGGCCCACAACCTATTGATTCCGAAACCCAATCACCATTATTATTATATAAATAATAGTCACCTGCTTTCATTTGTGAAAGAGAATCTCCTGAAATGATTATATGGGCTCGCTGTTCATTGTCGACATCCAATTGATGCTGCCAATTGATATATTCATTGATAATATATTCATAACTCCAGTCACAACATACATTTGTCGCATAATATAATTCGCTAGTGGACAAATATTTTAGATATATCAGATGATAATACCCATTATGGTCGACGGCAAAAGAAGGAGCGAGAGCTGAATCAACGCACTGCTCCAACATCCACATTTCCCCTTCTCGGCGTTTTATCAAGGTCTCTTCATAGCCCTCTTCATCATCAGCACGTGTATAAACCAAGAGAATATTTTCATCTGGATCGATTTTTAGAAACGATCTCGGTGTAAAATTAAAAGTTGGATTATTGATCTCTTCTATCTCTTCAAAATTCCACTCTTCATTCAAATATGTAGCAAAATAAAATTTCGAGTTGTTAAAATAGGAAATATAGAGCGTATCATCGTTACCAATAACCATACTTGGGCCGGGGAATTTCCCATCGAAATCTGTAATTGTTGACGTTTGAAATGTTCCGTTTTTATAAATTCCGTGTATCAATTCGCCATTGTTGTTTTCGTCCAAATACACTGGGAAAATAGTATGCAAAGCACTTTCCGAATCCAAAGCCAAGGCAATCTTGGTATCCAGGTATACCCAATCGCCGACATCTTCCATTAATATTTCGCTTTTCCACGCCCCCGATAAATATGATGCTAAAAATAGGGTATTATGTTTATTTGAATCAATAGGAGCGTTGTCATAGTAAACGACATACACAACGCCATTGTTGTCGATGACCATAGCAAAATCGTCTGCCCAATCATCGATAATTTCATATGTCCAGTTTTCATTTATCTCTGGAAATTCGTCATCGTCCGCACTGTCGTCATCACCTGTATCGTTGTCGTCGTCGTTGCTGTCATCATTATCATCGTCGTCGTCATTATCGCAACCAAATACGGCCAGAATCGAGACAACTAAAAACGCAATAAGTAAGTCTCTCATTTGATAGTCCTACATGCTTATAGTTTATCCGTTGGACCGAAACCATTGAATTCTCTATAGTTATAATTATTGTTCCAATAAATATATCTATCTCGGTCCTTATGCGGTCGCTCTTCTACTCCGACCTCATAGTTGTCAATTACTTTTATACCACTTGAAACGCCGCTGATCGTGGTCATTTTATTGACTTTTCTCATCGGATTGAACCCGTCGGTCCACCTGATAAAAATCATGCTATGGCTTTTTGTGTCTCCACCCTTTACATGATAATATCCGCAATAATCACCTGGTTTTATAATATTACCCAAATCTTTATATAATGTGTTCTTTGCAGAAATAAACCCACATATTTCTCTAAACTTGTCTGCTATTTCTTGAACAGTTCTTTTAAAAAAATTTCTTTGATTTGTTGTCTCGCGAAAGAGCCACGACACAAATTCCGAACACCAACGTTGCGGGCGATGAATATACAAACCAGTATCTTCATCGTAATCCCAGATTGCCTGGTACTGTGGGGGGAAATTCTGACCTAACCTTTCTGCAGCAAAGCGTATTGCGCCATTCATATGGTCCACGCCGTACCCGGACAATTTCAATCGACTGGAACGAATTGCATCATTATATCGAACGGATTCTCCGTTTCCCAATGTTCTTTCACTTGGGAAAAATGCTGTATAGATTTCTGCTTCATTAAGAACGATTTTAATTCCATGCAATCGTAATGTTTCTTCGCCTAAATTGGTTATGCTGATATCGTCAAAGTCAAAACGGTTCGGGTTGTCCGAAGGCCATTCGGTATCGTTGAATTGCATTAATAATCCGGTTTTCTGGTTGTTTAAATCATCCAAAGAAACATGGCCCGAAAATTGAAAATATTCTTTCATAAAATCGCCCATGCGGGCTAACGTCTTTTTCTGCACCCGATATTTCGTTGGATTCCTATTGAAATACCTTTGCGCCTCCAAGTAGGTCATCTTCTTGGCAAAATCAAACCGTTGCAAACCGTCTTCATTATCCGGATCGGCAAAATGGATTTTCTCAACTGTATGATCAAAAAATGAGTCTTCCCCGAATCGAAATCCGAGATGCAATTTCACTTTTCTTCGTAATTTTATATTTAGTTCTATATACGAATCGCCAGTAAATCCACAATACCATTGGGGAAAAGGTTTTATTTTCCAGAGCAACTCTCTATTAGCATTGATATTTCTTTTAACCCTTGTCGCCATTCCTTTGACCGGTCGAGCGATCACGATATCTTTCTCCTCGTCGTCCTCAACCTCAACGGCGTAGGTATTGCGATCCTCCAACGCGGCGGAGCTGGCGCCCCGCCGCGACTTCTGTTTGCGGATGTAAGGGACAAAATTCGCCATGGCTCAATCCACCACCGTCACGTCCTGGCCCTCGCCGATCATGATCTGCTGCTCCGCCGGCATCTCGACCGTTTCGCCCTTGAGGTTCTTCATGGTGAACTCAAAATCGTCCGCGCCGGAGAGCAGCGATTTGGAGGCCAGCTTCACGCCGTAGTAATTCTCCGGCAGCTTCGCGCCCTCATGATGAATGACCACCTTGCCGTTGTAAACGTCCAGCGGCATCATCGGATCGTACGGCACGCGCAGCGAGGACGCGTCCTGCAGCAGGATTGCGTGGTATTCCTCCTTATGCACCGTCGAGGTTTGAATTGTGGTCGTGTAATACCTTGTCGGGCCGTACTGCCACGGATTGACGCTGACCGAGGCGCGGTCGATGGCGCGAATCGCCCCGAGTATCGGATTTGCAAACAAATTGTCGCCGTCCAACGAAACGGTCGCACCGTTTAAGGCGGTCAACGTATAGACATTGCCCATAAAGTAACACATCTCGAATGAAATCATCGAAGGACCGCTGATGATTAGGCCCATGTCGGCACACATAAAACTGCAATACTTGAACACGATGTCCCGGTTGAATCCTTCGGCCTTGATGTTCATTTCCTCGCCGTCGTCGTTCGGATTGAAGTGCAGGCCGCGCAGTTCGATCCCCTCGCAATCGATGAACTCGAAGCGGATCTCCAACGACGCCGGCCTGTTGGTGGTGATATTGAGCGGAACTTCCCCGTTGTAAGGATTCGTCCCGTTTTCGTAATAGTTTTCATTCCAAAGAACCCAACTTGAATCGACATAATCATCCGCCTGGATGATCAACTTCGCTCCTTCCGCACCCAGGCGAATGTTGCGGAAAGACACGATACCGTTCGTTTCCGTGAAAGCCGTTCCGTTCGAGGTCAGGTGAATGGTGGTTACATCGGTCAATGGATTGGCGATGCGCCCAAGAGCAAAAGAAATGTGTTCATAGGGGGAACCTTGCGTACCCTCTCCGCCGTCACTGCCCGTGTCTGCTTTGACATAAATATCGGTAGCCATCAAAAACCTCCAATTCCATCGGTGGGTCAACTCCAAAATCTCTATCGCTTATTTTGCAAAAAAAAAAACAAATGTCAATTGGTTTTGAAATTAATATTTGAATAACTATCCGAATGCGGCCGGGTAAGAAAAAACGGGGACACGGGGGCTGTTGAAAACAGTCGAATATAGCGAAAAATGTGTCATTCCGACCGTAGCGACCCTGTCCGCCTTAGCCAAGGCGAAGGCGGAAGCGAAGTGGAGGAATCCCTTAATGGTCCAATCATAAAGGGATTTCTCGACTCGCCCAAAAGGGCTCGCTCGAAATGACAATGGTGCGATAGGCATTTTTCAACAACCCCCATGTCCCTGGGTTTATCCCTCATGCGGCCCGGCCGCTGGCCGAGGCCTCACACAATGAAAGCAAAATATAGGTGCAGGAATTATTCCTGCGGGGCGATCTTCTCCAGCACCTCGACGGCATGGCGGATCGACTCGGCCTGCGGGTAATCCGGCGCGAGGTCCAGCACCCGGCGCAGATGCACCAGGGCGTCAACCGGGCGGTTCATTTTCAAATAGGCATCGCCGAGGTAATAATGCAGATGCGGATCCTCCGGGCGCGCCAGCAGGGCCTGCTCGAAGTCATGCGCCGCGCGCGGATAGTCGTGGCGCACGGCGGCCTCGTAGCCCAGCGCCTGGGACACCATGCCCGGCTCGCTGCGCGACGCGTGCGGCAGCGACAGCGCATAGGCCCAACCGACCAGCAGAATCACCGCGATGGACGCCGCGTGCGCCCAACGCTTGGTGCGCGCCGGCTTCTCCCCGCCGGTCAGCGCCGGCACGAACGCGGCGAGCAGGATCAACCCGTAAACGATCGCCTGCCCCGTCGCGCCCAGTCCGAGCCACCCGGGCAGCGTGTCGACGAAATACCCGTCGGCCAGCAGCGGCAACATCGCCTCGTACAGCGGATTGCCGATGACCGTGTTGGGCAGCGGATAGGTGAACATCGCGACCGTGGCGATCGCCAGCGACAGCACGAGCAGGAAAAACACCACGTCGCGCAGCGCCGATCCGGCGCGGGCCAACAGCATCGCCAGCGGCGGAATCATGAACGGCAGCATCGGCACGATGTGGCGCGGGCCGAAGCACGAGCCGCCGTCGGGCTCGAAGTACGCGGCGTTGAACAGCAGGAACCCGCCGATCATCGCGGCCATCAGCAGCCCTTCCCAACGCAACGCGCGCGAGCGGAAATGCCACAGGCCCGGCAGGCCGATCAGCAGCACGGGGCTGTAGAAAAACAAACCGCGATGCACCGAGAAGGTGATCTCCCACAACGCGCTCAGGCGCGGCAGGTAGATGCCCATGAAGCCGCGGCTCATTTCCTCCTGGTACACATCGTACGACAGATTGCTGTAGCCCAGCGACGCCGGACCGCCGAACACCGCCGTGTTGTAGGCCGCGTGCATCCCGATGGGCACGACGAAGGCCAGAACGATAAACGCGGCGACGCTCTTCCAGTCGCGGCGGAAGGTCAGCAGATAAAGAAACAGCCAGCCCGCGCCCATGCCCGCCGGGTATTCGAAGAACATCGCCTGCCCGGCCAGCAGCGCGCCGACCCACACCAGGTTGCCCTCGCCCTGCTTGGTGCGCCATAGAAAGTAAAAGCCGAACAGCAAAAACAGCGCGGCGAACTGATGGCTGTAGTAGGCGACCGAGTAGATCAACGCGGGCGTGGCCAGCGCGTAGGTCGCCGCGGCCAGCCGCGCGGCCCGCTCGTCGCCGGTCATCTCCGCGCACAGGCGATACAGCGCCAGACACATCAACGCCGACAGCAGCGAGAGCGTCAGGACGCGAATCAGGTAACGGAAGGTTTCTTTATCCGGCGACAGCCCCAGCAGGCGCGTCGCCGCGCTCGTCACCAGGTAGACCGGCACGCCGATGAACGAACTGCCCGGCGCCTTGTCGCTGTACCAGTGGCCCTCGTAATACGAGCGGTCGTGCGTTTGCTGAAAATAGTTGTCGATGTTCAGCGTGCCGTGATCGACGATCGAGTAGACCATCGCCAGGCGCGCCGTGATGTTCGAGCCGGCGTTGGGAATGAAAAAGAAGGCGTAGGCGACGAAGATCGCCGCGAACAGGACCGACGCGCGACGGCCGTTCATCGCGCCTCGTGACGTTGCGGCGGCCGGTAGGCGCGTATCTTCCACACGTTGATCAGCGCCTCCCAAAAAATGCCGCCGGACATTTTCGGCTGTCCCGCCGTGCGATTGGGGAAGATGATGGGAATTTCCTTGAAGCGATAGCCCTGACGAATCGCCCGATAGGTAATCTCGATCTGAAAACCAAACCCCTTGCACCCGACGGTCGGCAGGTCCATCGCCCGCAGCACTTCGGCGCGCCAGACGCGAAAGCCGCTGGTCAGGTCGTTGACCTTCAAACCGAGAATCGTCCGAGCGTACAGCCCGCCGCCGCGACTGATGATCTTGCGCGACAGGCCCCAGTTTTTCGTGCCGCCGCCGGCCACGTAGCGCGAGCCGATGGCGATGTCGGTCTCGGCCATCGCGCCGAACATCTGCGGCAGGTAGGACGGATCGTGGCTCAGGTCGGCGTCCATCTGGCCGATCGCCTCGTAGCCCCGGTCCAGCAATCGCAGGAACGCGTCGATGTACGCCGTGCCCAGTCCCTGCTTGCCGGCGCGACGCATCACCTCGATGCCGCCCAGCGTTTCGTTGAGCTTTTCCACCAGATCGGCGGTGCCGTCGGGCGAATTGTCGTCCACGACCAGAATGCGCAACTCCGGCATGATCTCGCGAATGCGCGGCAGAATGACCGGCATGTTTTCGGCTTCGTTGTAGGTGGGAATAACCACAACTTGTTTCATCGACGATCTCCCGCTCAGGATGTGTCTTTGTTGTAACGGTTTCCCGCCGCGCTGGCAACCGCGATCGTGTACCGTGCTTGTTTTTGCGCCGACGCATCTGTCACAATGCGCCCACACCACGGGGAGACCGGCCGCATGATGATCGCCCGCGAACACGGCTACGAGATCGAGAAAAACGGCACGCGCCTCGAGTTTCGCCGCAACCGTTCGTGGCCGCTGCGCCATTGGTCCTGGATGAGCGGCATGCTCGCCTTCTTGCTGACAACGACCTGCGCGCTGTTCATCGTGTCTCGGCTGCAAGACAAACAAAACGCGCTGTCCTGGCCGGCGATCGCGATCCTCGGCGGCATTTCGATCGCGGCGATTTTTCTGTTCATCCTCATCCTGCGCCGCTATCTTCGCACGCGCGGCGTCCGGCCCGAGCAGGTGCCGCTGCGTTACGTCGCCGATCTGGCCGCGGGCGAATTGCGCGACGACCAAGGGCGCGCGCTCACGCCGCTGGAGCGCATCGAGATCCGCGTCAAGTTCGCCGGCGACTCCTACCTGATGGGCGATTTCGATTTCATCGACAAGATCGTGTTGCGCTGGGGCCGGCTGCATTCGGTGTGCGTGTTCAAATCGGAAGACGACGAGGTCATCGAACGCGTACGCCGGCGGCTGGCCAAGGAAGGATGCGGCCGCCTGCCCGCCAAAGGCAAATGATCAATCCGTCATCGTCTTGAGCGCCTCGGCCGCGTCATGGGTCGGCGGCTTGCATTGCCCGCCGCGACACACGTAAATCGTCACGCGCCCCTCGCGCATCGTGTAGTCGGCCGCGTACGGCGCCAACTCGACCAGCGCCTGTGGGTCGTCCGCCGGCCGCACGAGCAACAACGCCTGCGGCGCGAACGGTTCCCGGAGCGTTTTGACGATCCGCCGCGTCGCCTCGTCGTTAGGATCGCCGACGATCACCGCTTCGCAACCATGCCCGAGAGCGTAGTCGATCCCGCTGAGAAAGTGGGCGACCTCGAAGGGCGCGTGGCGCACGGTCTGCGCGAACGCCTCGCCCAGTCGCGCCGCCCGCGCCGCCAAGTCGGCGCGCCCGGTGAGCGCCGCCAGCCGCAGCAGGTTGTGCAGCGCCGTCGAGTTGCCCGCCGGCAACGCGCCGTCGTACACGTCCTTGCGCCGCACCGGCAACGCTTCGCCGTCGACGGGCGTGATGAACAAACCGCCGCCCGGCTCGTCCCAAAACGGCTCGAGCATCAGGTCGTTGAGCGTCAGCGCCTCGCGCAGCCAGCGCGGTTCGAAAGTCGCCTGGTACAGCTCGATCAATCCCCAGACGACAAACGCATAGTCGTTGACGAACCCGGCGATGGCCGCCTCGCCGTCGCGATAGCGATGCAGCAACCGCCCGCGCTCGTCGCGCATGCGTTGCAGCACGAACTCGGCCGCCTGCGCCGCGGCCTCGCCGTAGGCGGCCTCGTCGAGCACCTGCGCGCCCTTGGCCAGCGCCGCGATCATCAAGCCGTTCCAATCGGCCAGCACCTTGTCGTCGCGATGCGGCCGCACGCGCCGTTCGCGAACGGCCAGCAACCTGGCGCGTACCGCATCGAGCATTTCGTCAAAGCGCTCCGGCGACAGCGACATGCGCCGCGCCAGTTCCTCCGCCGGCGAAACCAAATGCAAAATGTTGCCGCCGTTGGGCCGCCGCGTCGCTTCCTCCTGAAAATTGCCTTCCTCGCGCACGTTGAAGACGGTCACGGCGAACGCCGCTTCCTCCGCGTCGAGCGCCGCCTCGATTTCGGCCTTGGTCCACAGATAGAACTTGCCCTCGACGCCCTCGCTGTCGGCATCCTCGGCGCTGAAAAAAGCGCCGTCCGGATCGTGCAGGTCGCGCAGCACGTAAGAGAAAATCTCGCGGGCCGTTTGCGCATACGCGGCATCGCCGGTGAATTGGTGCGCCTCCAGGTAGGCGAAGGCGAGCAACGCCTGGTCGTAAAGCATCTTCTCGAAATGCGGCGTCAACCAATGCGCGTCGGTCGCATAGCGGTGAAAGCCGTAGCCGATCTGATCGTAGATGCCGCCCTGCCGCATCGCGCGCAATGTCGCCTCGACCATCGCGGCCGCGTCGCGATCGCCGAACCGCCGCGCCATGCGCAACAGGAAATTCAATCGGTGCGGCATCGGGAATTTCGGCGCATGACCGAAGCCGCCGAACCGGCGATCGAAGTAATGCTTCATCTGGTTAAGAGCCCGTCCCAGGTCGGCTTCCTGCAACGCCGGGCCCGCCCCCTCCGGCGACAGATTGGCCAACGCCCGGGAGATTTTCTCCGCCGATTCCAGCAGTTCGTCGCGATTGTCGCGCCACATCTCCCGCACGCGCGGCGCGATTTCCAGCAAGCCCGGCCGGCCAAAGCGACCGGCTTTGGGCAGATAAGTGGCGGCGAAAAATGGTCGTTTGTCGGGCGTCAAAAAGATCGTCAGCGGCCATCCGCCCGAGCCGGTCATAACCTGGCAGGCGGTCATGTACACGTCGTCGATATCCGGACGCTCCTCCCGATCGACCTTGATGCAGATGAACGTCTCGTTCAGTTGCGCGGCCACCTCATCATCCTCGAACGACTCGTGCGCCATGACGTGGCACCAATGGCAGGTCGAGTAACCGATGGAAAGAAAGATCGGCTTGTCCTGTGCGGCTGCGGCGGCAAACGCCTGCTCGCCCCACGGGAACCAATCCACCGGATTGGCGGCATGTTGCAGCAAGTACGGACTTTTTTCCCTGCTCAACCGATTGACTGAGGGGCGCCCGGAAATGGAAGCCGGCGGCATTTGAATTTCCTTCACAAACGATTCGTCTTGTCCCCAGGCGGGATGAAACCGGTTGCCGGGTCAAAGAAAGAATCGGGAATGCTTTTCAAAGGGATCAACTTTAATGTCTTCAATATAAGTCGCGATCGCCGACAACCCAGTCGGAAAATTATCACTTACGGTAAAAAAGAATTGTGAAAAATTTCACATTCTTTATTTTGATGAAAATCATAATTACTTATTTTCTAAGTACCTAAATATAAAAGGATTATATAAAACCTCAACAATTGACGCAGAAAAGAAAAAAAATGCAATTACCACTTCGCAATATGCTCTAGGTGTTTGCAGCGTAGGCCGAAATTCTAATTTGCACGTTGGAAAACGTTTTGTTCTCGGGTTTCGAGGGGTTCGATCGGGAAGGCAAAAGATACAAATAATCCGCCTCTGATTGAGAGGATCCAGTGACCATGTATTACGGTTCTCCAGATTCAACGACGCCGATCTTATCGCCTGAAATCCACAAGTTCCATCAACGCAGCAACATCGAACAATTGAGGATGCATAATGAAAGTTGACTTTATCAATCCGTTTCTCAAAGCCTGTCTCAACGTTCTGGACACCATGGCTCACGTTAAAGCCACTCCCGGCAAGCCTTTTCTTAAAAAGGAAAAGATGGCGCAGGGTGACGTGACCGGGATGATCGGATTGGTCAGCGGCAAAGCCAAGGGCTCGATGGCGATCACCTTCTCGGAATCGACTATTCTGTACATCGCATCCCAAATGTTGGGCGAAGAATTGACCGCTCTTGATGAAACGATCGCCGACCTGGTCGGCGAAATCACCAATATGGTTACCGGCGGCGCGAAAAAGGAATTGGCGGAAAACGGATACAAATTCGACATGGCCATTCCTTCCACGATCATCGGCCGCAAGCACTCAACCTCCCATACAACGAAAGCTCCCATTCTCGTGGTGCCGTTCAACACCGAACATGGGGCCTTTTTCATCGAAGTGTGTATGGAGGATTAACCTGCTTGGCGGGGAGAAGGGCCAATGGATAATTCGCAACAGGAACTGATCAATGATTTCGTGTTGGAGTCGCGCGAGCATCTGACGCAACTGGAACCGGACCTGTTGGGCCTGGAATCCGGCGGAGAAAGCACGGACTCGGCGGTCATCAACCGCATTTTCCGTTCGGTGCACAGCATCAAAGGCGCTTCGGGCTTTTTGGCGTTGGATAAAATCAACAGTCTCAGCCATCTGATGGAAAGCCTGTTGATGAAGATTCGCGACGGCGAAATGTCGCCCACGCCGGAGTTGGTCGACGCGCTGTTGGCCGGCACCGATCGCCTGCGGGCGATGATCGACGACATCGACGCCTCCGATACCTACAACATCGAAGAGGAAATGGCCAATCTCACGGCTCTGTTGCCGGAAAACGCCGGAACGGCCAAAGCCGCGCCGGCCAATACGCCCAAGGCCAAGCCTGCGGCGGCGGCAGCCACATCGGCGGCGTCGAACGACCTGAACACCGAGGAACTGGCGCACGCCAGAGCGCACGGGCAACTGATCTTCAAAGTGGTCGTTCGCCCGCAAGCCGATCTGTTCGCCCATGACCTGACCCCCAATAGTTTGCTGGAAAAAGCCAAGTCGATCGGTTCGATCCTGGCCGGCGAAGACGCCCTGGCCACGCTCAATGAATCGACCGACGTTCAGGAACTGACCTTTGTGGTGGCGACGGTGCTGGAACAGGATTTGCTGTCCAGCGCGTTGGGATTGGGTATGGAGAACATCTCCATGTTCGATGACAACAAACCCAAAGCCGAACCCAAAGCAACGGAACCGATTCGCCAAGCGGAGCCTGAAATGCTGAAAAACGAACGTGAAGTCGTTGAGAGCAAGCCTGTCGCCGAAAGCGCCGGAAACAGCGCCACGGTGCAAGCGTCCGGCGGGCAGGAAACGTTGCGGGTCAAAGTAAGCCTGCTCAACAACCTGATGAACCTCGCCGGTGAGCTGGTGCTTGGCCGCAACCAATTGGCGCAGATTCTGTCCCAGCATGCCTCCGAAATTCGCGGCATCAACGCCATGGTTCAGAATCTGAATCTGATCACCACCGAGCTGCAGGAAAACATCATGCAAACGCGCATGCAGCCGGTGGGCAACGTATTCAACAAATTCCCGCGCTTGATGCGCGATCTGTCGCGCCGCCTGAAAAAAGAAGCCGAGCTGCAGTTGGTCGGCAGCGAAGTCGAATTGGACAAGTCGATCATCGAATCGCTGTCGGATCCGTTGACTCACCTGATCCGCAACACCGTCGACCACGGCATCGAAAGCCCCGATGAGCGCGAAGCCGCCGGCAAGCCGCGCGCCGGCCGCGTGTTGATCCGCGCCTATCACGAAGCGGGCATGGTCAACATCGAGATCGTCGATGACGGCAAAGGCATCGACATCGCGGTCATCCGGACCAAGGCGATTTCAAAGGGCCTGGTCAGCGAACAGGAAGCCGAACGCTTGTCGGACCGCGAAATCTACTCCTTCCTCTTCGCGCCCGGCTTCTCGACGGCCAAGACGGTCACCGACGTCTCGGGCCGCGGCGTGGGCATGGACGTGGTCAAGACCAACATCGAGCGTCTCGGCGGCACCGTGGACATCGAGTCGACCAAGGGCCAGGGCACGCGCGTGAACCTGCGCCTGCCGCTGACGCTGGCGATCATCCCCTCGTTGATCGTCAAAGTGAACGACGAGAAGTTCGCCATCCCGCAGGTGAGCATCGAAGAGTTGGTGCGTATCCGGGCCAAAGACAGCCACAAAGCGATCGAAAAGGTCAACGGCGCCGATGTGCTGCGCCTGCGCGACAAGCTGCTGCCGTTGGTGCGCCTCGCCGACATCCTGCACATCGAACGCGTCTATGTCGACTCCTCGACCGGCTCGGAAAAATTCGACCGCCGCAATCGCCTCGCCGATCGCCGCGTGGCCAGTTACGGCAAGGAATTCACCTACGACGAGGAATCCGGCGAATTGGTCGCCGAGCGGCCCAACAGCGATCTGCCGCCGGAAATCGGCCCGGTTTCCACGCCGGGCAACCGCCGCGGCACCACAGACGAAAACCGCCGCTGGCACAAGGAAAGCGCGATCACGATTCTGGTGCTCAAATCGGGCAACAACCGCTTCGGTCTGATCGTCTCCAACATCGCCGACAACGAAGAGATCGTGGTCAAAGCCCTGTCCAAGTACATCAAGGACAACGTCTGCTACGCCGGCACGACGATCATGGGCGACGGCAGCGTGGCGATGATTCTCGATCCGCAGGGCATCGCCGAAACGGCCGGCCTGCGCTTCGAGGAACTCGACCGGGCGGCGGTGGCCATCCAGAAGGATTACCAGCGCGCGGCGTTGCGCGAAAAGCAGTCGCTGCTGATTTTCGCCAACGGTCCGACCGAAACGTTCGCCATGTCGCTGGCGCTGATCAAGCGGCTGGAAAAAGTGCCGGTCAGCGAGATCGAGCACATCGGCGACAAGGAATACCTCAAATACCGCGGCGGCTCGTTGCGGCTGATCCGCCTCGAGGATCACCTGCCCATTTCGCGGCCGGAGAATGAGCAGCAAGTCCTGCACATCATCGTGCCGAAGATGACCAAAAAGCCGATCGGCATCGTCGCCACCGAGGTGCTCGACGTGCTGGAAACCGATCTGGAACTGGATACCCAGAACATCAAGGCGACCGGTCTGCTGGGTTCGGCCATCATCAACGACCGCATCACCCTCGTGCTGGATATGTTCGCCCTGTTCGACAAAATCGACGTCACCATCTGCGGCGGCGCCGAAGTGGCGCGGAGCGAGGAATGCAAGGCCTTTCGGATTCTGCTCGCCGAGGACACGCCGTTCTTCAAGCAGCTCGAGTACGGTTACATGACCAGCGCCGGGCACCAGGTCGACGTCGCGTCCAACGGCGAAGAGGCGCTCGATCTGCTGCTGCACAACGCCTACGACATCGTCATCTCCGACATCATCATGCCGCAGATGGACGGCTACGAATTGGTCAAACGCATCCGCGACAACGAAAAAATCCAAAAGGTCCCGGTCATGGCCATGACGTCGCTGGACGACGAAGGCTCGAAACAACGGGCGCTGGAGGCCGGCTTCGACGCCTATGAAGTGAAAATCGACAAAGCGCGCATGTTGCAACGAATCAACGATCTGATTTGCGGGGAGGCGCAACAATGAGTGAAAAACAATTCTCCACGTTTTATCTGGACGACGCCCTGTTCGGCATCGACATCCTGGTCATTCGCGAAATCAACCGCCACCTGGACATGACCAAGGTGCATCAGGTCGCCGAGCACGTGCGCGGTTTGCTCAACCTGCGCGGACAGATCATCACCATGCTCGATCTGGGCGTGAAACTGGGATTGACTCATCGCTCGATCACGCCCGAATCGCGCGGCATTATTTTAAAAACACATGACGAAATTCTCGCCCAAGGCATCGCCGGCATGGTCAACGAGCAGACCGGCACCGACCAGGTGGGACTTCTGGTCGACCGCGTCGGCGATGTGGTTTCAGTAAAAGAATCGGAAATCGACTCCCCCCCCGCCAACATCGGAGAAATCAACGGCAAGTATTTCAGCGGCGTCGTCAAACTCGACGGCGAACTTTTATCAATACTAAAAATATCCGAGATTATCAGCTAGATCCGTCTCGATCGGATAACGGGCCGAAAAGTGCCAGGAAAAGAGGGAGGATCAAGCAATGGCCAGTACTTTTGGGAATATGAAAATCTCGACCAAAATCATATTGACCGGTTTGGTAATTGTCGCGTTGTTTACACTCATGACGTTCGCGTGGTTCGTGCCCACCGTCAAGTCCGCGTTGATGGCGAAAAAGTACGAAAAGCTGAAGGAACAAACGGAAATCGCCTGGAGCATCATTTCCAATTACGCCGCACTGGCCGACAAGGGCGAAATGACCGAAGAGGCCGCGAAAACCATCGCGCTCAAAACGGTCGAAGGGCTCCGTTACGGCCCGGAAATGAAAGATTATTTCTGGATCAATGACACAAAACCAATCATGATCATGCACCCTTTCAGTAAAGACCTGGTCGGCAAGGACGTCAGCGGCAATGTCGACAAAAGGGGCACCGCCATGTTCGTCGAAATGGTGAACGTCTGCAAAAGTCAGAACGCCGGTTTCGTCGAATACATGTGGCAATATAAAGACCAGGCCAATAAAATCGTGCCCAAGATTTCCTATGTGCGCATCTTCTCCGGTTGGGACTGGATCGTGGGCACCGGCATGTACGTTGAGGACGTCAACGCCGAAGTGTGGGCGCTGATTACCAAGATCATCGTCATCTTCGTGATCATCACCCTGCTGGCCGTCGCGCTGTCGTACTTCATCAGCCGCGCCATTTCGCGCCGCATCCGCCGCACGTCCGACCTGCTGCGCGACATCGCCGAGGGTGAAGGCGATCTGACCGTCCGCCTGGAAACCGGCGCGCAGGACGAAGTCGGCGAGCTGTCGGACAATTTCAACATCTTCGTGGAGAAGTTGCAGCACTCGATCTCCTCGGTGTCGGAAAACACCGTTCATCTCAACCGCACCGCCGAATCGATGTCCGCGATCAGCTCGCAGTTGGCCAGCAGCGCCGAGGAGATGACCAACCAGTCGTCGACCGTGGCGTCGGCGGCCGAGCAGATCACCACCAACGTGGACGGCGTGAGCAACGCGACGGTCCGCATGTCCAACGGCGTCAACGGCATCGCTTCGGCGGCCGAGGAGATGTCGACCTCGGTCAACACCGTGGCCACGGCCATCGAAGAAATGTCGGCTTCGCTGCAGGAAGTCTCGCAGAACACCGCCCGCGCCTCGTCGATCGCCAGCGACGCGACGAAAAACGCGCAGTCGGCCAACGAGATCATGAGCAACCTCAACGCCGTCGCGCGCGAAATCGGCAAGGTCGTCGACGTGATTAATGACATCGCCGACCAGACCAACCTGTTGGCGCTCAACGCGACGATCGAGGCGGCCAGCGCCGGCGAAGCGGGCAAGGGCTTTGCCGTCGTCGCCAACGAGGTCAAGGAACTGGCCAAGCAGACCGCGCATTCCACCGAGGAAATCACCCAGCAGATCAGCAGCATCCAGAAACAGGCGACCACGGCGGTCGACGCGATCAAGCAGATCACCGACATCATCAGCGAGATCAACTCGATCACCAACACCATCGCCACCGCGGTGGAAGAACAGACGTCGACCACAAATGAGATTTCGCGCTCGGTCGCCGGCGCGGCCCAGGGCGCGGCCGACGTCTCCAAAAACGTTCAGATTCTCAGCGACAACATCGAGAAGGACGTGGTGATCAGCGTGAAAGAAGCGGCCAAGGGCGTCAACGAAATTTCCCGCAACATTCAGGGCGTGAACATCGCCGCGCAGGAAACGGCCAAAGGCGCCAACTCGACCAACGATGCGGCCAATAAGACTTCCGATCTGGCGCGCAAGCTACAGGAGGTTGTGGGCCAGTTTAAAATCTGACCGAGAGGAAATCGGTTTTCGTTGCCGGCTTTTGAGGCGACAGAGAAAAAGGACGACTTTGACAACGAAGTGGGAGGCGAAAGCGGGCTCTTTCGCCTCCTCTGAAGAAAACGTGCGAAGGAGATACAACTATGTTTTTCAACCGACTTAAAATCAGGTCAAAGCTTCTGGTCATGGGTCTCGTCTGTGTTCTCTCGCCGGTAATCGTATTGGTCGTGGTTTCGGTCATTCAAGGCCGAAGCACCAACGCCGAAGCGCTGACGCTCATCGACGACATTTCTCAACAAGGTTTCGATCATATCCTGAACGGCGTGATCAACATGATCGCCGCGCAGAATGAATCGTTGCAGCAGAAAATCGTGTACGACCTGAACGTCGCGCGCGATCGCATGAGTCGTCACGGCAAAATCAAACTCAACGGCGACGAATCCATCAAGTGGGGCGCGGTCAACCAACTGACCAAGCAGGAAACGACCGTCACGTTGCCGGCGATGATGATCGGCGACGTGATGATCAAGCGAAACCTCGATTTTGCCGTTCACTCCCCCATCGTCGATAAGGTGATGGAATCCGTCGGCAGCACCTGCACCATTTTCCAGCGCATGAACAAGGAAGGCGACATGCTGCGCATCGCCACCAACGTGCGCAAACTCGACGGCAACCGCGCGGTCGGCACTTTCATCCCCGCGGTCAATCCCGACGGACAGTCCAATCCGGTCGTCGCCACGGTCATGCGCGGCGAAACGTTCAAAGGCCGGGCCTTCGTCGTCAACGCCTGGTACATCACCGCCTACGAACCGCTGAAGGATTCCTCCGGCGACATCGTCGGCATGTTGTACGTCGGCGTGAAACAGGAAAGCGTCAAAGCGCTGCGCGAAGCGATTTTGAAAACCAAGGTCGGCGCCAGCGGCTACGTTTACGTCCTGGGCGGCTCCGGCGACCAGAAGGGTCAGTACATCATTTCCAAGGACAGCGAACGCGACGGCGAAAACGTGTGGGACACCACCGACGCCGACGGCAACAAAGTCATCCAGACGGTCATCAACGGCGCCTTGCAGCGTGAGGGCAAGGAATTTTTCACCGTCGAGTATCCCTGGAAAAACGAAGGCGACACCCAGGCGAAAATGCGTTTCGCGCGCATCGCCTATTACCAACCCTGGGATTGGGTCATCGGCGTGACCGCGCCGGTCGAGGAATTCCAGGAAGCGCATCGCAAATTGGGCGCCGGCCTGCGCAACATGATCATCTCCTTCGTGGTCGCCGGCATCATCATCGCGGTGCTGGGCATCGTCTTCGCCACGCTGATCGGCCGCGCCGTGGCCAATCCGATTCTGGAAACCAACGACATGCTCAAAGAGATCGCCAGCGGCGACGGCGACCTGACCGCCCGCTTGGAAATCACCGCGCAGGATGAAATCGGCGAATTGGCCGACAACTTCAACCTGTTCGTCGAGAAGCTGCAAAACTCGATTCGCGCCGTGGCCAACAACACCGAAACGCTGAATTCGACGGCCCAGACGCTGTCCTCGATTTCCACGCAGTTGGCCAGCGGGGCCGAGGAAATGACCAACCAGAGCGGCACGGTGGCCGCGGCCGCCGAGCAGATCACCTCCAACGTCGACGGCGTCAGCGGCGCCACCGAGCGCATGAGCGAAAACATCACCTCCATCGCCGCCGCGGCCGAGGAGATGTCCACCAACGTCAACACCGTGGCCACGGCCATCGAGGAGATGTCCTCCTCGTTGCAGGAAGTGTCCAAGAGCACGACGCGCGCTTCGTCGATCGCCGAAACGGCCACCGAAAACGCGCATTCGGCGCAGGAGCTGATCGTTGCGCTGGAGACCGCCGCGCATGAAATCGGCAAGGTGGTCGACGTGATCAACGACATCGCCGATCAGACCAACCTGCTGGCGCTCAACGCGACGATCGAAGCGGCCAGCGCCGGCGAAGCGGGCAAGGGCTTTGCCGTCGTCGCCAACGAGGTCAAGGAACTGGCCAAGCAGACGGCCTCCTCGACCGACGTGATCACCGAACAGATCGACAACATGCAGGGCAAAACCAACAACGCCGTGCAGGCGATCCGCCAGATCGCCGAGATCGTCAACGAGATCAACTCCATCACCAACAACATCGCCTCCGCGGTGGAGGAACAGACGTCGACGACCAACGAAATTTCCCGGTCGATCGTCAACGCCGCCGACGGGGCGAACAACGTTTCCAAGAACGTGCAGTCGATCAGCGAGAGCATCGATCGCGAAGTGCTCAGTTCGGTCAAGGAAGCGGCCAAGGGCGTCAACGAAGTATCGCGCAATATTCATGGCGTGAACCAGGCCGCGCAGGAAACGTCGCGCGGCGCGGTGGCGACCAATGACGCCGCTAAACAAATGTCGGATTTGGTCGGCGACCTGCAAAGCGTCGTTCGTCAATTCCGCGTCTAACCGGAAGAGATAAACGTTGCATTTTTTGCT
Source organism: bacterium (assembly GCA_036725605.1). Taxonomy (GTDB): domain Bacteria; phylum Lernaellota; class Lernaellaia; order Lernaellales; family Lernaellaceae; genus CALBTQ01. The sequence continues at coordinate 20,014 of DAIMDW010000006.1, read as the reverse complement.
TGAATCGCAAATGCTAATCCACTGGGTCGAACGACGCTTCGATCCGGTGGATTAACTTTTTACCAAATAGGGCACACGTGGAAAACAAAACCTTCCGAGTCATGATAGTCGACGATACGGTGACCTATCGCCGTATCCTGACGGAGGTGGTCGAAGGCATCCCCGAGGCCGTTATGGTGGGCACCGCCCCCAACGGTACGATCGCGCTGAAGAAGCTCGATCAGCTCAAGCCCGATCTCGTGCTGCTGGACATCGAAATGCCCGAGATGGACGGCCTGGAAACCCTGGCGCAAATCAAAAAGCTGCACAATCACATCGAAGTGATTCTGATCAGCGGCGTGAATTCGAAAAGCGCCGACCGGACAATCAAAGGGCTGGAACTGGGCGCGTTGGATTTCCTCGCCAAGCCGGAAAAAATGGGCTACGAGGAATCCATCCGGCACTTGCGCCAGATGATCTCCTCGTTGATCAAGTTGCAGTTGACCCGTCGTTTCACGAAGATGGCGCGCCAACCGCAGCCGACGCCGGCGCCCGTGGCGATGCCCGCCCCGCCCCCGCCGCCCGCGCCGGAACCGCCCGCGCCCAGCCGCCCGGTGTTGCCGTCGCCCAAGCGCATCGACCTGGTGGCCATCGGCTCGTCGACCGGCGGACCGGAGGCGTTGTCGAAGGTTCTGCCGCTGTTGCCCGGCAACTTCCCCCTGCCGATTCTGATCGTGCAGCACATGCCGCCGGTGTTCACCGCTTCGTTGGCCGCCAACCTCAACAAACGTTCGGCGCTGACGATCAAGGAGGCCGAGGACGGCGAGCCGATCGAAGCCGGCAAGGCGTACATCGCGCCCGGCGGCCGTCACATGGTCATGCGTCCGCCACAGGACGGCGGTCCGGCGACGATCGGTCTCAACGATTCCCCGCCGGTGAAAAGTTGTCGTCCGTCGGTCGATGTGCTGTTCCGCTCCATCGCCGCCGTGCAGGGCGGCAACGTGCTGGCCGTGGTGCTCACCGGCATGGGCGACGACGGTTCGGACGGCGTGGCGACCTTGAAACGCAAGGGGTGTTACTGCATCACGCAGAGCGAAGCGAGCTGCGTTGTCTACGGCATGCCGCGCGCGGTCGACGAAGCGAATAATTCGGATGAACGCGTGGACATCGAGAAAATCGCCGCGCGGATTATGACTAAAACAACGGTAAAAAAATTTTGAAGAGTATGAGTAGGCAACAATGAGCCCATCGATTACCGCCAACGAATTCGACTTGCTGCGCACTTACATCGAGCAACAGTGCGGCATTTCGCTGCACAACGGCAAGGAATACCTCATCGAAAGTCGACTGGCCAATCTGCTGGTGGAAACGGGATCGAAAAACTTCGGTGACTTCTATCTGAAAATGCGCAACAGCAACGACGCCCGGTTGCGGGAGAAGATCATCGACGCGATGACCACCAACGAAACGCTGTGGTTCCGCGACAACGGGCCCTACGTGACGTTGGAGGAAACGTTGTTGCCGCAACTGGAACAGGCGGTGCGCGACGGTCGCAAGTACAAGGTGCGCATCTGGTCGGCCGCCAGTTCCACCGGCCAGGAACCCTATTCGATCGCCATGATCATCGATAGCTTCCTGGCCCGTCACGGCGGCACCACGGTTCTGCCGACTCATTTCGAGATTCTGGGCACCGACATATCGCCCTCCGCGCTGTTTCTGGCCATGGCCGGTCGCTACGATCAGATTTCCATCGAACGCGGCATGCGGGCCGATTACCGCGATCGCTATTTCCGTAAACAGGACCGAGTCTGGTTGCTGGACGATCGCATTAAAAAGATGGTGACCTTTAAAAAGTTCAACCTGCAGGACAGTTTTTCCGCCCTCGGCACGTTCGACATCATCTTCTGTCGCAACGTGGCGATTTACTTCTCCGACGATTTTAAACAGGATTTGTTCGATCGCATGTCGCAGGCCTTGGTGCCCGGCGGCTTTTTCCTTCTGGGCTCGGCGGAAAGCCTATCGGGGTATCGAACGAACTTCACGATGCGCGATCACAAAGGGTCCATCTATTACGTTAACAAAGGTTGAGGAAAGAACGATGAAAATCCTTTCCGTTGACGACTCGGCGATGATTCGAAAGATTATTGCCCGATCCATATCGGTGCTCGGTTTCGATTTGTTGGAGGCGAGCAACGGAGTCGAAGCTCTGGCGGTGTTGGAAGACAGTTACACCGAAACCGATCTGATCCTGCTGGATTGGAACATGCCGGAAATGGACGGCTTCGAAACCCTGCAGCGAATCAAGGCCGACGACCGTTTCAAAAACATTCCGGTGATGATGGTGACGACCGAGGTTGAACGTTCCAACGTGATCAAGGCGATTCAGGCCGGCGCGAAGAATTATCTGAGCAAGCCCTTCACGCCTGAAGACCTGACCACCAAGATCATGGAAACGATGGGGCTGGGACTGTAAGACAATCCCAACCCCCGTCCTGCCTTCGCGTTTTCCCGCCGTCGGTATTGTTTCTTCCCCGCTAAACCGGCGGGCGTGTATCGATCAGTCGAACAGCGCCTGCGTCTTCACGCTCTCGCCGACCAACTTCTTGAGCAGTTCCAGCTTCGGCGTATCGTCCTTGGTCAGCAGCGGATCCATCAGGTCGATCTGCTGCGCGGTGCGATAGGTGTCCCACGGCACCAGCAGCATCGGCACGTTGGCCGCGTCGGCCTTGGCGACGATGTTCGCCGGCGGCAGGCTGTTGTTGGTCAGCACCACGCACGAGGTGTCGGTTTCCAGCGCGACCAGGATCATGTCGCTGCGATCGCCGCTGGTGATGATCATCTTGTTTTCTTTCTTGAACAGCGGGTTCTGCACCGCCGCGCTCACCGACATCGCGCCGACGAACACGCTCTGCACGATCTTGTTCAGGCCGCCCTCGCCGCCGATGACCTTGGCGAACAGGTGGTCGACCAGGTAGCGCACCGGCATGTAGGTCAGTTCCTGCTTGTACGGCAGCACGCCGAGCACCTTCACGCCCAACGCCTCGATTTCGGCCATGTAGGTGGCTTTGAAATCGTCCACGTCCTTGACGCGGTTGATGATCACCCCGGCCATCTGCACTTCGTCGCAGGCCAGATGGTTTTTCACGAAAGTGATGTCGTCGAGAATCTCGTCTTCCTCGCCGCCCACCACCAGGAGCAACTTGGCTTCCAGGTGCCGGGCCAGCGACAGCGCGTCCAGGTGAATCGACGAGGCGAAATTCAAACCGCTGCCGGCTTCGATGAACAGCACGTCCTTGTCGGCGGCGACCAGCGCGGCCTGTTCCCGCAGCTTCTCGCGGATGCCGGCTTCATCGTACATATAGCGCAGCTTGGCGTGCTCGAAACCGATGGAAATGTCTTCCGGCTTCTCGTTGATGCCCAGCGTGTGGGTGAGCAGTTCCGAGTCGTAATCCCACAGCCGCTTCTTGCGATACAACAGACGATCGCCGATCGGTTTGAGGTAACCGCACTTTTTCTGCAACACTTCGGTGAGACCAATAATGATGCTTGTCTTGCCGGCGTTTTTTCTCGTGGATGCGATAACAAACTTATCCATGATGGTCCCCTTTCGCACTCTTCGATAAAAGGATTCTAACATCCACTGCCCTCACCCCATCGCCTTGATCATAGGCCACCAACGGGTTGACCTCAATATCGGTGATGTCTTCGCAGTATTGTAGAATCGTCCCGACTTTTAAAATGCATTCGATCACGCCCTCGATATCCTTGCGCGCTTCGCCGCGCACGCCCAGCAGCAACGGATAGGAGCGGATATCCTTGATCATCTCCATCGCCTCGGCGCGGTTGAGCGGCAGCGCGCGGAAGGCGATGTCCTTCATCACCTCGACGTAGATGCCGCCCAGGCCGAACATGACCACCGGTCCGAACGACTCGTCGCGGCGCGCGCCGATGATCGTTTCGGTGCCGGACTTGACCATCTCGACCACCTCGACTCCGTCGATCACCGCCGACGGATCGTAGGCGCGCGCGTTGTGCATGATCGCCTCGTAGGCGTCCATCACCTCGCCCTTGTTCAACAGGTCCAGCGCCACGCCGCCCGCGTCACTCTTGTGGATGATGTCCTTGGAGACGATCTTCATCACCACCGGGTAGCCGATCGCCTCGGCGAACTGCACGGCCTCGTCGAGGTTGCGCGCCAGCTTGCTTTGCGGCATGGGCATCTTGGCCGCGATCATCACTTCCTGCGCCTCGGGCGCCAGCAGGAAGGTGCGGCCCGCCGCGCGGACCTTGGCGATCACGCCCTTGATGCGTTCGATGTCCACCACGCTCGGGTCGAAAACGTCCTCGACCTTCGTCTGCGCGTCCTTGAGGTTGCGGTAGTTGCGGTAGCCCGCCCCCAGGCAGGACACCGCGTCGTAAACGTCAAGGAAGATCGGCACACTTTGGCCGCGCAGGTGCACGATCGAGTTTTCCGTATCCTGCCCGCCGAAGAAGCTGAGCACCGCCGGCTTGGACGCGCCGTGTTCGCGGTGCACTTTCTCCAGGCTTTCGGTCAGCCGCTCGACGTCGAGCACGGCCGTTTCGCAGCCCAGGCAGATGATCGAATCGACCGCCGGGTGCTTGAAGGCCGCTTCCAGACAGATTTCATAATCCTGCGCCATCGCCTGGCCGGTGATGTCGACCGGGTTTTTGATCGAGCCGAAATCCGGCGTGACCTCTTCGAAGATCTCCTTCATCGTTTCCGGATCGTCGGCCAGGTTGACGCCGTATTTCTCGCAGGCGTCCGCGGCCAGCACGCCGATGCCGCCGCCGTTGGTGATGATCACCGCGTTCTCGCCCCTGGGCGCCGGCGACGTGGAGAGGAACTTGCACCAGTTCAGCGCTTCCTCGAGCGTCTCGGCGCGGGTGACGCCGCACTGCTTCATCACCGCGTCGAAGATCTCGTCGGCGCCGGCCAACGAGCCGGTGTGCGACGCCGCGGCCATCGCGCCGCGTTTGGAACGGCCCGACTTGATCGCGATCACCGGCTTCTTTTTGGTCACCTGCTTGAGCGCCTCGACCAGCCGTTCGCCGTTCTTGACGCCCTCGATGTACATCAGGATAACCTTGGTCGCCTCGTCGCGAAGCAGGTACTGCAGCAGGTCGGCCTCGTCGAGGTCCGATTTGTTGCCGACCGAAACGATCGCCGACAGGCCGATGTTCTCGATCTTCGTCTTGCCGATCATCGCGATGCCCAACGCGCCGCTCTGTGTGATGATCGCCACGCCGCCCCGCTTGACGTCCGAAGGTCCGAACGTCGCGTTCAACGACGTCTCCGCCGAGTAGATGCCGAAGATGTTCGGCCCGAGCACGCGCATGCCGTTCTGCTGCGCGATCTCGACGATCTTACGTTCCTCGGCCCAATTGCCGACCTCCGAAAAACCGGAGGTGATGATGGAAAGAAACTTCACTTTCTTCTGGGCGCATTCTTCGACCGCGCGCACCACGAACTTCGCCGGAATGACGATCGTGGCCAGATCGACCTCTCCCTCGATATCCAGAATCGAAGGATAGGAGGGCACGCCGAGGATGTCGCCGCCTTTGGGATTGATCGGATAAATCGCCCCGCGAAAGCCGCCTTCCATGATGTTGCGCTGAATCTTGTAACCGATCTTGTCCTCGCTGGACGAGGCTCCGATGATCGCTACCGATCGCGGTTCGAACAAGAATTGGATGTTGCTGTGCTCACTCATTTTGCCGTCCTGAACTTCATTCTTAGTTCGTACACTCCCTCGCTGATTTTTTTATCCATATCAAACCCCATCTTCTCGAAAACGCGAAGCATGGGTTTGTTGTCGACCAGCACTTCGGCGGTGAAGCCGAGCAGACCGCGTTTCTTGGCCAGGAAGGTCAGGTACTGCAGCAGCTCGGTGCCGATGCCCTTGTTCTGGTAGGTGTCGCGCACGACGAAGGACACCTCGGCCGTGTGCGTGCCCGGGTTGATTCCGAACTGGCCGATGCCCATCACCACTTCCTTGTCGTTGACCACCTGCGTGGCCAACACGACCACTTCCTTGGTCCAGTCGATGACCACGAACTCCTGCAGCCGCTCGTGCGGAATGTCCTTGCGCGCCGAAATGAAGCGCCGGTACAGGCTCTTGTCCGACAGGCTGTAGAAGAAATCCTTGAGCCGCGGTTCGTCGTCGATGTCCACCGGCCGGAAGAAGCACTCGAAATTCTTTTTCGTCGTGCGGTACTGCTCCATCTCGGCCGGATATTCCCCGCGCTTGCCCGGAATGAACGCCTGATCCTTGTAGATCAGGTTGAACTTCTTCGCTTCCTGAATCAGCCACGGGCGGAACTTCGGATGCGCGATGGAAATCAGCTCCATCGCCCGCTCACGAATGTTCTTGCCGTGCAAATAGGCGATGCCGTATTCGGTGACCACGTAATGCACGTCGCCGCGCACCAGCGTCACGCCCGCGCCCTGCGCCAGGTTCGGCACGATGCGCGAGACCTCGCCCTTGGCCGCGGTCGACTGCATCGCCAGAATCGAAATGCCGTTCTTGGCCAGCACCGCGCCGCGCATGAAATCGGCCTGACCGCCGATGCCCGAAAAGAACCGGTGGCCGATCGACGTCGCCGTCGCCTGCCCGGTCAGATCGATTTCCAGCGCGCTGTTGATCGCCACCATGTTGTCGTGCTGCGCGATGATCTTCGGGTCGTTGGTGTAATCGATCGAGCGGAACTCGATCGCCGGATTGTCGTGCAGAAATTCGTAGGTGTCCTCGTGACCCATCGAGAACGCGCACACCGCCTTGCTGCGGTTGATCGCCTTGCGCGTGTTGTCGATGACGCCGAGCTTCATCAGTTCGACGATGCCGTCGCCGATCAGCTCGGTGTGCACGCCCAGGTGCTTTTTCTCCTTGAGGTTCTTCATGATCGCGTTGGGCGTGCTGCCGTAGCCCACCTGGATCGTGTCGCCGTCGTCGATCAGCCGCGCCACGTACTGGCCGATCTTGCTGACCTCCTCGCTGGGCGGCTTGGAGTTGAATTCCAGCAGCGGTTCTTCGCAGGGAATGATGTAGTCGATGTCGCGAATGTGAATGAAACCGTCGCCGTGCGTGCGCGGCATGTACGAGTTGACCTGCGCGATGACCAGCGACGCGGCCTCCACCGCCGCCTTGACGATGTCCACGCTGATGCCCAGGCTCATGTAGCCGTGCACGTCCGGCGGCGACACCTGAATGAGCGCCACGTCGATTTCCACCATGCGTTTGCGGAACAGATCGGGCACGTCGGACAAAAAGATCGGCGTGTAATCGGCCATGCCCGTGTTGATCGCGTCGCGGGTATTGTCGCCGATGAAAAAGGAGTTGTGCCGGAAGTTGGACTTGAAACGAATGTCGGCGTAGGGCGCCACGCCCATCGTCCACACGTGAAAAATTTCGGTGTCGAACAGCGCTTTCGGGTTGGACTTAACGTAATCGACCAGCAGCTTGACCAGGCATTGCGGCTCGCCGCAGGCCGTCCCGATGAAGATGCCCGCGCCACGGTGGATCTTGGCAAAGATCCGCTCTTCCGGAATGAACTTTTCCGGATATGCTTTTTTTATTTCCTCGAGCCTGTCGAAAACGCCTACATGATCCATCGATCATACTCCTTGCTTTGCCTCCGGCTCTGATAATAATTTAAAAAACCGGTTGAAAACCACCATGCTTTTCCGGGGCTCAGTTAGACACAAACCACTGAATTCGTCAAGACAATCTCCCGCTTTTTTCCCGTCGCGTCAAGTATGGTTATTTTCGGCGACAACATCGAGGACTATGAGTATTTTCTTTTCGCCGCAAAACACGAACCTTCGCGACGTTGGGTCGCTCCGAACGGCATTAAATCATCTAAAAATATCCTTTTTCATCGACAACGGATTCCCGGATGCAATTTTTTACTCGCTCTGCTTTAATAAAACGACTCTGGCACTTCGTCAAAGGAAGGGACGCCGAACCATGCAGCGCATTTGGTCAATTCTTCTCGTTTTGTTGCTCACCTTTGTTTGCCTGTCGCTGACCGCCTGTGGAGACGATGACGACGACAACGACGACTCCGCGGACGACGACAACGATGACGACGACACCGGCGACGACGACGCCGACGACGACACGATCGACGACGACACGCTCGACGACGACACGATCGACGACGACACGATCGACGACGACACGATCGACGACGACACCGGCGACGACGACACGTTCGATCCGGGTCCGGCGACCTACGGCTGGATTCTGATGGACGATAACCGCACGCACGTCAGCGAGGTGCTGGCGCGCGCCGGCGACATGGGCATCGACAACGTGCACCTCTCGCATAACCTGATCATGGAAATCGACGAGATCAACGAGGATGAAACGCAGGCCGCGATGCTGCAATCCATCGCCCAGGAGGCGCACGGCCTGGGCCTGACCGTCTGGGTGTGGTCGCACGAGTTCACCGACGTGCCGTTCATGTTCTGCTTTGATCCCGAGGATCCGATCTGGGAAGAGCGGCGCGACGCCTACCGCGACGCTCTGACGCGCATCCCGGAAATCGACGGCGTGATCCTGATGTTCGGCAGCGCCGATTTCGAACCGTGGTACATCCCCTGCTTCTGCCAGTGGTGCGCCGATCAGGAACCGACCGGCAATCCGCTGCTGGACGTGATCAACTCGCGGCCGATCGACCGCGCGATGATGGTCTACGAGGCCGTGTCGCAGGTGGTGCTCGACGAGTTCGACAAACAACTGCGCATGCGCACCTTCATGCATCAGCCGCTGGAAATTTACTGGCTCGGCGAATCGCTGCGTCGCTTCCCCCGGCACGAACTGCAGGTGATGACCAAGGACGTGCCGCAGGATTGGCAGCCGTACTATCCGCACAATCCGATGATCGGCCACGTGGGCAACCGGCATCAGATCATCGAGATGGACCTGGGCAACGAGTATTGGGGCCGCAGCCTGATTCTCAACGCGCAGGTCGATTATATTTACCACCGCTACACCTACGATCGGGCGAGCGGAGCGCGGGGCGCGGCGGCGCGCATCGAGCGCGGCAGCGACCATGCCTTCGGCGACGCCAACGAGATCAACATCTACGCCTTCACCCGCCTGGTGCAGGACGAAACCGCGACGCCCGACGATGTCTACCGCGAATGGTTCGCGCAGCGTTACGGCATCGCGTCACCGGGCGCGGCGGCCGACACGCTCAAGGAAATCTTCCGCAACTCGCACTTCGCCATGCGCAAAATGTACTACCAGCTCGGCCAATGGACGTTGGAGAAAAGTTCGAACGTGCCCGGCGGCGCACGCTATCCGGAACAGTTGTGGTCGCGCGCGTCGGTCTTTTACGATCGCGACTGGCTGCAGCCGTTCCTCTCGCTGGTGCTGCCCGGCGAGCAAACGCTGATCGACCTGTGGCAGGAAAACGCCGAGGCGCGCGAGTTGGCCGCGAACAACCTGGCCGACCTCGAATCGATCGAGACCGCGTTCGCCGCGCCCGCCGATTACGCCGAACTGCACGACAAACTCGAGCTCCACGAGGACTGCACCGAGCTGTGGCAGTTGATCGACGACGTCGTCTACCGCTTCCTGTTCACGATGATGGGGCACCCGGAGCACAAGGATTACCTCGAATGGGACGCCTTGCGGCTGCTGGATCTGGCCGACGCGATGGAGGCGCGCTGGGGCGCGTCGGTGTCGCCGGGCAATCCGGGACGCGTGCGCGAATTCGTCGAGGATCTGCGCAAGAGCTTCGCCGTGCAGCCGACCTCCGAACAATGGACGCAACCGACGATCTTCGCCATCGCCGCCGAGGCGATCGCCGCCACGCAGGTGCGCGTCACCTGGTCGTCGGACGTGCCCATGACCTCGCAGGTCGAGTGGAGCGACGAACTGCCGTTGTATGACGACGCTTCGACGGAGGATCCGACGCTGACCACCGATCACGAGGTGATCATCACCGTCGACGACGCGACCGCGCGCACCGTCTATCGCGTGCAGGGTACGGACGACACCGGCACCCTGGTGCGTTCGAGCGATTTCTGGTTCGGGTTGGATCCGCAGTAAAAACGGTTCGACTTACATTTCCGCCGCCGATTCGGCCCCCGACAACCCCAGCCGCTGGCTTTGCGCCGGCAGGTAAAGGCGGAATTCCGTGCCCTCGTCGGGGTTCGATTCCACCTCGATGGCGCCGCGATTCTGCTCGACGATGCCGTAGACCGTCGCCAGGCCCAAACCGGAGCCTTTGCCGAATTCCTTGGTCGTGAAAAACGGTTCGAAAATCTTGTCGAGCTTTTGCGCGGCAATGCCCTGACCGGTGTCGCGCACGCTTACCTCGATGTAATCGCCCTCGCTCACCGTGGCGTATTTACGGCAAAATGATTTATCCAAATAAGTTCGCTTCGTCTCGATCGTCACCCGTCCGCCCCGCGGCATGGCTTCGTTGGCGTTGACCAACAAATTTTGCATGATCTGGTTGAACTGTTCCGGATCGATGACCGTGTCGAAGGTCCGTTCCTGCGGCAGAAACACGATTTCCACATCGTCGCGCGACGAGCGGCGCAACTGCGGCAACGCCTGCTCGATGACGTGATTCAAATCGACGACCTGTGGGGAAATCACCTGCTGACGGCTGAAGGCCAGCAATTGCTGCGTCAGCTTCGCGGCGCGTTGGGCGGCGTTTTTGATCTCCCCGGCGGCCTGATTGATGTCCTGGTCACGGATTTGCGCCAACAGCAATTCGGCGTAGCCCGAGATGCCGGTCAGAATGTTGTTGAAGTCGTGCGCCACGCCGCCGGCCAGACGCCCGATCGCCTCCATCTTGCGCGCGTCCTGCAATTGGCGCGTCAGCTTTTCCTTTTCTTCCAACGCCGCTTTTTCCATGAACAGGCGCCACATGGAGCCGAAGAGAATCGTCAACTGCCGCACGTCCCCTTCGTCGTATGCCGTTTGCTTGTTGGCCACCCCGACCAACGCCACCACTTTCCCCTCCTGCATCATGGGGATGTTGATGTGGCGCGTCACATTTACCGACCCGGTCAGCAACTCGCCGAACAGATGACCGGCGTCGCCGTGGTTGCCGTTGCCGGCGTACGGCGTCGCCTCGCGCACCAGCTTTTTCAACAGCGGATGATCGTTCACCTCGTGCAACGGCTTGACCGCCTGGGTGTCGGTTTCCCTGATCGTCCAGACGCCGACGCTCTCGATATTTTCGACCTCGCCCAACAAGATGATGTAACCCATTTCGCTTTTGGTCAGCTTGACGATCTCCGTCAGCACGAAATCGATAATTTCACGGCGCGTGCAATTGAACATCTGGGTCAGATGCAGCATCGCTTCCAACCGCCGTTCGTTGAGTCGCAGCGTTTGCTCCGCCTGCTTGCGTTCCTGAACTTCGCTCGCCAGTTCCTCGTTGGATTCGGCCAGTTCCAGCGTGCGTTCCTGCACCTGCCGCTCCAGCCCCGATTGGTGCTCGTTGAATTTGGCGGCCAAAATATTGAAGCTGCGGGTCAGCACGGAAAACTCGTCCTGCCCCTTGGTCGGCAACGGTCGAATGCTCCCATAATCCTCCGACGAACTCAGCCGATCGAAGTGCGCGGCCAGGCGGCCCATCGGATGGGAGATGAAGCGCCGAAACACCACAAAGGCCAGCAGCATGGAAATCAGAATAATTAGAACGGAGATCAACACCTGCTGGTTCAGTTCCGCGCGCAGCGTATCGTTGATCTGCGATTTGGGAATCGCCACCGTATCCAGCGCGATCGTCTCCCCGACATGACGATAAAAGCCCGTTTTCTCGCCATAGATTTTTCGTAGATTATCCGGCGCATCCATGGGATCGCCATGGCATTGCAGACAGCTTTCTTCCATGCGCCGCGCCACGAAGATTCCGAAATACTCTTTTTTGTTCATATCGATTTCGCCGAGCCAGACTTTCTTTTCCGGATTGGCGTTGAAATACTCGATGATATTCTTTTCGTCGGGACCGGCGGAATTGGCCGGATTACGCGGCTCGGTGGCGGAAAACTTGAGGACGTACTCCGGAAACTTTTCTCGTACCCGCTCGAACAACTCGTGCGAAACGTACGAGGACGACATCACCTGGGGGTCGAAATCCTCACCGCTCAACTTTTCATTGAGGTACGGGCGAACGACGTGCGAGACGTACTCGCGCACCGCCAGGTTGTATTCCATGGCCAACTTGGCCTGTTGCTGGATCAAATCATCGGTATGCCGCTTGGCGAGTTGAAAATTCCGCACGATGGAGAACACGATGAAAGCCAGCGCGCAAATCGAAAGAATGACCAGAAATTTTGCCGCAATATTTTTCAGCAGCCCCAATTTTTTCCTCGATATCGGCCCAGAAAAAAAGAGATCCCGAGAACCTCTCACAACCCTATATGTATCGGGCGATTGACCATGTGAATTGACTTTTAAATCCCTGGATTTTGCATTTCTTCTATTTCTTCAACTATTTGACAAATAAAACAAATTCCATCATTCATTCGTAAAAATTTCCACATCCAAGCAGACGCACAAATTCCGCCGATGCGAAAAAATCCGCTTGCGGTTCCGACCGAATTCACCGGGGAAAATCGGCAGACAAAGATTGCTTTTGCTCGCGGAACCCTCATAATGAACAGGTTGTCCGATTGCATCCGTAAACAAAAAATTTTCGCGAATGAAAAGATATCGCCAAGGAGGCTCAAATTGGCAAATCAGGACATCTATCCGGGCTTCAAAAACCTGGGGCACGTTTACCGCAATTTACCCACGCCGGCGCTTTATTCGCAGATCATCCGGCGGCGGGAAGGATTGATCGCCCACGAGGGACCGATCGTCGTGCGCACGGGCCAGTACACCGGACGTTCGCCGAACGACAAATTCATCGTGCGCGATCGCTTCAACAGTAAAAAGGTATGGTGGGGCAAGGTCAATCGGCCGATCGAGCCGGAGGTTTACAAGGCGCTCGAAGCGCGCCTGCGCGCCTATTTCCAGGGCCGCGACATCTACGTGCATGATTGCTACGCCGGCGCCGATCCGAAATATCGCCTCGCGTTGCGGGTGATCAACGAATCGGCCTGGGCGAACCTGTTCGCGCGCAACATGTTCCGCCGCGATCCCGACCAGGCGAAGAAGAGCGACTTCGTGCCGGAATTCACCGTGCTGCACGCGCCGAATTTCAAGGCCAATCCCGAAATCGACGGCACCAACAGCGAAGCGTTCATCATCGCCAACTTCACCGAAAAAACGATCATCATCGGCGGCACGGCCTACGCCGGCGAAATCAAAAAATCGGTCTTTTCGGTGATGAACTACCTGCTGCCGCAACAGAGGGTGCTGGGCATGCACTGCTCGGCCAACCAGGGACCCAACGGCGACGTGGCGATCTTCTTCGGCTTGTCGGGCACGGGCAAAACCACGCTCTCCAGCGATCCGCACCGCACGCTGATCGGCGACGACGAGCACGGCTGGTCCAACAACGGCATCTTCAATTACGAAGGCGGCTGCTACGCGAAGGTCATCAACCTTTCGCCGGAGGCCGAGCCGGAAATCTACGCCTGCACGCGCCGCTTCGGCACGATCCTCGAGAACGTCGCCATCGATCACGCCACGCGCCTGATCGACCTCAACGACGGTTCGCTGACGGTCAACACGCGCGCGTCCTATCCGCTGAACTTCATCCCCAACTCCGATTCCGACGGGCTGGCCGAGCACCCGACCAACATCATCATGCTCACCGCCGACGCCTTCGGCGTCATGCCGCCGATCGCAAAAATGACCCCGGCGCAGGCGATGTATCATTTCCTGTCGGGCTACACGGCCAAGGTCGCCGGCACCGAGCGCGGCATCACCGAACCGCAAGCCACCTTCTCGGCCTGCTTCGGCGCGCCGTTCATGGTGCTGCACCCGACCGTCTACGCCGATCTGCTCGGCAAGAAAATCCGCAAGCACAAGGTCAACTGCTGGCTGATCAACACCGGCTGGACCGAAGGACCCTACGGCGTCGGGCACCGCATGCCGATCAAGCAGACCCGCGCGATGATCCACGCGGCGCTCGGCGGCGCGCTCGACGACGTCGAGTTCACGCCCGATCCGATCTTCCAGGTGCTGGTGCCCAAAGAGGTGCCCGGCGTGCCCGGCGAAATGCTGCAGCCCAAAGCCACCTGGGCCGACAAACGCGCCTATACGGCGACCGCCAAAAAGCTCGCCGGCCTGTTCGCGGAAAACTTCAAGGAGTACAGCGAATACGCCACCGAGGAGATCAAAGCGGCCGCGCCGAAGGTGTGAAAAATCCGCACAGATCATTAATAAAGAACGGGGGGCCGTGACCCCCCGTTTTCGTTTAAGCATCGGGTTGAGTTTAGAACCGCGCCTGCATCAACAGCGAGAAGCCGATCGGGTTGGTCACCGTTTCGTCCTCGAACTCGCGCGTGGCCACGCCGCGCGCATCGTCGACGTACTTGGTGCGGTTCTTATCAATCGTGTACTGCACTTCGCCCAGCAGGTTGAAGCCGTCGGCCAGTTCCAGCTTGACGTTGGGTTTGACCGTCACGATGTCGTAGGCTTCCTCGCCCTTGGGCAGAATTTCCAGATCGCCCAGATCGCGCACGACGATCACGTTCTGTTCGTCGGCCGCGTCGGGAATGTCGGTCGCGCCCTTGTAGGTCGCCGGATGCTTGTAGCCGCCGATCAACCCGAGCGTCAGATGCCAGTCGGGGAAGTTGTAGTCGAAACCGCCGGCGGTGAAATACTCGTCGGTGATTTCCGCGTCGTCGGGGAACGCGTAGAACGGCGCCAGCCCCGGCACGTCGAACAAAATGTAGGCGAGCTGCCGGTAAACAACGTCGCCGAACAGACGCAGGTGACCGAACTTGAATTTGACGTTGAGATCGCCGGCCATCGCCGGGTAATACAGCGTCGTGTCCGGATCGTCCCAGTCGAGCATCATCTGCTCGCGGTAGGTCGCTTCGGTTGAGATCATGTACGAAAGACCCTGGTCGTACTGCTCCGGCTCGGCCGCCTTGCGCACCGCCGCCAGGTCGTTTTTGTAGAGGCGGAAGTCCACGCTGTCGCCGATCGGCAGACCGTCGCGGTAGGTCAGGCGCGTGGAAACGCCGTGCGCGTCGATCACCTCGCCGCCCACGTCGCTGTCGATCGACTGCGGCGGGAACACGCCCTTCTCGAACACGCCGCCGTTCATCTCCCACAGCAGTTTTTTGCCGAAGTCCAGGCCCATGCCGAACAGGTAGCCGTAGTAGGTGTCGACCTCGTTGATTTCCTCGTTGAGCAATCGCGCGGCCTTCACACCGCCCAGCACGTAGCCGCCGAAGGTCGCCGACGGCGCGGTGCCGAAGTCGTACTGCAGGCGCATGCCGGGCACCGGATTGGTGTTGGTCGGCCAGGTCGCGTTGCCGCCCCAGGTGATGTCGTAGCTGTAACCGAGGCGGAAGCGGTCCGAATCGATGGGGAACAGCGTGAGCGCCAGCAGGTCGCCCTGCATTTTCTCCGCATCGAAATAGTAGTTGAGCTTGATGTACGAACCGTCGTCGCGCAGTTGCGTTTCGGTGTCCCAGGTCACTTCGTCGGTCACGTTTTCCAACTGGATGACCAGCGCCGCCTCCAACTCGAGATGGCGGAAGTAGCTCTGCATCTTCTTGTACAACACCAGGTGCGCCAGCGTTTCATAGCCGGTGTAGGCGCTGTTGTAATTGTCGAAGAACGCCTCGTTGCCCGTGTAGTGGAAGCCCGGACGCGGGCTGCGGTCTTCGGCGTCGGCGAAGATGTTGTCGTCGGAAAACGCGAAGGTCAGCCAGGTGTCCATGAACTCGCCGGCCATCGCCGTCGAAGCCAACAACAACACGAGCAACCCGATCCAGCAAACGCGGATGTGCAGTCTCACGGAATCCTCCGTTGTGGTAACCGCGGGCGACCGCGTGGATCGCCCGCGTCGTTCATCGTTTATTTAAATGTAGCTTCCGACACGTCGTTCATATCGCGCGGCTGAATGCGATAGTTCACATGGCCGCCGCTGTCGGCGCCCTGATACAGCGGACCGCAAATGTAGCTGTAGGCGTCGCCCGCCGTGGCGGCCAGATCGTAATACCAGTCGTCGACGCGCACGTTGCCGTCGTCGAGTTTGGATGTCTGGGCGATCCAGTACACGCCGCTGCCCGCGTTGAGCGTCACGCTGACGTCGACCACCTTGACCAGCACACCCTCGTAGGGTTCCGGATCCGTTGCCTCCCACCCGCCGAAAACGTCGGTGGTGTTCGTGTAAAACGGCGGCAAGCTGCCCGTGCCGGTGACGGTCACGTCGGACTCGCTGGTGACTTTGATTTCCGTCATCTTGTTGTATTCGTCGGTCACGCCGGTCACCGTCACCACGTCGCCGCGGCTGACGGTCACCGTTTTGCCCTCAGAAAGACTGAAAAACACGTACACGCCGGAATATTCATAGGTGTAGGGCACTTTCTCGTCGAGCGGTTCCTGAATCCAGAAACCTTGCGTATTGCTGTCGACCGTCACGACCACGTCGGCCAGCGTTACGGTCGTGTCTTCCGGAATCGTGCCGTTCTGCACGTCGTAGATCGTGTCGTCGCCGCCGGTGTCGTCGTCGCCCGTGTCGTCATCGCCCGTGTCGTCATCGCCCGTGTCGTCATCGCCGGTGTCGTCATCGCCGGTGTCGTCATCGCCCGTGTCGTCGTCGCCGGTGTCGTCGTCGTCATCGTCGTCGTCGTCATCATCGTCGTCATCATCGTCGTCGTCATCGTCATCATCGGCGGCGTCGTCATCGTCGTCGGCGGCGTCGTCGTCGTCGTCATCGTCGAAATCCAGATCGTCGTCGTCATCATCGTCATCGTCGTCACCCAGGGCGCACGCCTGGACGAGCAGCAGCGTCGATGCGCACAGCAGCACGAGCAGTAACCAAACCCATTTCGCCTTCATTGTCCTCACCTCTGAGAAGGGATTATTCGCTCAGGTCTCCGTCCTCGCGGGGGCAGAGTTTGAATTCTTCATAGCTGTAATTGAGCACGCCGACGATCGAGGAGAATTCGTCGCCCACTTCGATGCCCATGTTTTCGAAGTAGTAGTCGTCGCCGACTTTCGCGAAGAACAGGTCGTCGACGATCTGCTCGGCTTTGCTGTCGGAAACGACGATCTCGCCGTAGTCATTGACGCCCTCGGTCACCGTCACGTCCTGGATTTCCACCAGCACCGATTCCCACTCTTCGCCGACGTCGCCGATGTCCAGCACTTCGGGAGCGGGAATGTCGCCGTCGCCGATCACCTCGATGTTGCCGGTTTCGGTCACCTTGATTTCGGTCATGTCGTAGTACTCGGTCACTTCGCCGGTGATGCGGACCTTGTCGCCCGGCTCGCCGTCGTATTCATCGGCCACTTCGCTGTACATGTAGATCGCGATGCCGCTGTATTCGCCGCCGTCCTCGTCCATGATGAAGAACATTTCGTCCTTGAAATCGGTGGGAGTAACCACCACGCCGACCACCGTCACCACGTCGCCGTCGTTGTATTCGCCTCCCTGGATGTCGTAGATCGAATCGGAGTCGTCGTCATCGTCGTCATCGTCGTCGTCATCATCGTCATCGTCGTCATCGTCGTCATCATCGTCGTCATCGTCGTCATCGTCATCGTCATCGTCGTCGTCGGCGCTGTCGTCGTCATCGTCGTCGTCGATCAAATCGTCGTCGTCGTCATCGTCGTCATCGTCGCCGCCCAACGCACAGGCGCCCAACGTCGTGAAGCTCAGCGCCATGATCAAAATCAAAATCATCCACAGCCAATTGCGTTTCATGAGGTCCTCCCGTTAATCGCTTAGATCGGAATCGGTCCGCGGCTCCAGTTTGAATTCGCCGTAGTCGTAGGTCAGGATGCCGCGAATGCGGCCGAACGTGTCGCCCGCTTCGATTCCGTATGTTTCCCAGTGATACTTTTCGAAGAACAAGTCGTCGACGACCAACTCGCCGTTGCCGTCGCCGACCGTAAACTCGCCGTAATTGTTCACCGCTTCGGAAACGGTCACCGCGCCGGTCTGCACCAGCACGCCTTCCCATTTCTCGCCCACGTCGTCCAGGTCGATCTCCTCGGCGTCCGGCGCCTGCCCCTCGTTGAGCAGCACCAGGTCGCCCGGATCCTTCACCACCAGCTCGGTCAGATCGTAGTACTCGGTCACCTGCGCGGTCACCTCGACTGCGTCGCCGACCTGGCCGTTGTACACCGCCGCCACCTCGTCGTACATGTACACGGCCACGCCGCTCCACGGCCCGCCGGACTCTTCCATGATGAAGAAGGTGTCGCCGTTAAAATTCAGCGGCGAGGAAATCACCGCCGTCACCGTGACCGTCGCGCCCAGCGGCACGTCGCCCTGTTGTATCTCGTAGATCGTCGCCTCGCCCAGCGGACCCACCGGCTCCCAGTCGCCGTCGAAGTCGGCCGCGGAGCGCGGACAGATTTTGTATTCCTCGAACGTGTAGGTGAACGCGCCGGTGATCGAATCGAACTGCGCGTCGTCGGGCGGAATGAACGCCGATTCGGGCGGCCAGAACAGATCGTCGACGATCGCGCCGCCGCTGATCTCGAATTCGTTCCAACCCAGGTCCGGCTCGGTCACTTGCACGTCCTCGACGCGCACCAGCACGCCTTCCCACTTCTCGGCCTCGTCGCTGCCGGTGGCCAGATCCCGCGCGTCGACGACCTCCGGATCCGGCGAGCCGAGGTTGTCGAGCACCTCCATATCGCCGATCGCGCTCACCGTCAGTTCGGACAGCTCGTAGTATTCGTCGTAGAGCCCGGCGATATCGACCACGTCGCCGACCTCGGGCCGGATCTCGCCCGACGCTTCGCCGGTGACGTACACGTAAATGCCGCTGTAGGGGCCGCCTTCCATTTCCTGCACGAAGAAGCCGTCGCCGTAGTCGGTCAGCGGCGTGGTGACGATCACGTGGCTCAACAGTACGCGCGTTTCCGCCGCGACGCGGCCGCGCTGCAGTTCGTAAATGGTCGCGGGCACGCCCACGCCGCTGCCGTCGTAGGTCTTTTCGACGTCCTCGGCGTCGCCGTTATCCAGCGCGCCACAGCCGATCGCCGTTGCCAACATCAGGGTCAGGAGGATCATCGCGGTTGTCTGCTTCATCGGTCCTTCCTCCCCGCCGCTATTCCAGGTCCGCCGCGCGCCGGGGAACGATCATCCACGACGGTTCGGCCAGGTAGTGATAACGCAGCGTGCCGGTCACCGCGTCGAGTTCGTCGCCGACCATGCTCGGCGGATCGACGCCCTCGATGCCGGCGGTTTCCGAAACCAGAATCGTGTCGGCCGGCTCGTCGCAATCGCCGTCGGGATTGAGCAGCACGCGCCATTGATCGTACGCGGTGTACTGGTCGTCCATCGGGCACACGACCACGTCCTCCACGCGCACCAGACTGGATTCCAGCGCCTCCATGCCGTCGTCGTTGGCCGTCATCTGCGCGGTCAGCACGACCGGATCGGGCATCTCGATCTTCACCGTCGAGAACTGGTAATCGGGAAAGCCCAGTTCGGTGAAACCGAAAAATTCGTCGACCTGCCCGCGCAGGGTGGTCAGGGTCATGCCCTCTTCCAGGCCGGTGGGTTGGTTGTGCGTGTACACGTACATGCCGCCGTACTGGCCGCCGGGCTCGGCGAGGTCCTGGCAGTAAAAACCGTCGCGGCGCACGTTGGTCACCACCACGTCGCGCTCGGCCACCTTGATTTCCGCGAAGTCGCCGCGCAACGCCGAGCTTTCGAAGTCGTCGCAGCGCTGCGTCTGCGCGATGGTCGGATGATCGAAGTACAGCACCGGACTCGCGCCGACCGCGCGGCTGCCTTCCACGTCGAGCCCGCCGGCGTCCTCGACCCACACGGCCACGTCGCCGTGCGTCGATTCCAGCCAGTCTTCGCCGTTCTGCGCGACGCCGTTTGCGACAATCAGCCGGCTGGCCTGTCCTTCCATCAGGCGGCCGACCGGCTCGACCGACAACACGAC
>DAIMDW010000005.1:199449-203609 GCA_036725605.1 bacterium | reverse complement strand
AAGTCCTGGAAGTCCTTCAGTTCGACTCTCAAATGCGCATTTATCGACAGTCTCTCACGCGCCGGGCTACCTTCTATCGCCCCTGACGGGGCTATTGGTCGCCTATCGGCATTTAATAAGAAAAGGCCGCCTCGTTGGAGACGGCCTTTCACGACGCCTGAAAAGTCGTTCGACTACAGTTTGAAGACGAGCAGGAAGCTGATCAGCAAGCTGTAGATGACCAGGGACTCGATCAGGGCGAGGCCGAGGATCATCGGGGTGAAGACTTTCTGGTAGGCGCCCGGGTTCCGGGCGATGCCTTCGATCGCGGCGGCAGCGGCTTTGCCTTGGCCAAGCGCGCCACCGAAGGCCGCGATAGCGATGCCCAGACCGCAGCTCAGGGCGATCATGCTTTTCACTTCGCTCGACAAACCTCCCTCTTCCTGCGCCAACGCGGTTCCCGCAAAGACGAGCGTAGCGAGCATGAACACACCCAACATCACGACGGTCTTCTTCATCTGCATCCACCTCCGTAGGTACTGGTTAAGACGTCACGGTTCATTCCATGACGTCGTGATGCGTAACTTAGTGCTCCTGGGCCGTGGCCAGCCCGATGTACACCATGGTCAGCATGATGAACACCAGGGTTTGCACGATGGCCACCAACAGGCCCAGGGCGAGGAACGGCAACGGATACACCAACGGCACGGCCACCAGGCCCATGAACACGGCGAAGACCTTGTGGTCGCCGAACATGTTGCCGAAAAGACGCAAAGACAACGACATGGGCCGCGCGAAGTGGCTGATCAACTCGATGGGGAACATCAGCGGCGCCATGATCCACTTGGTCTTGCCTTCCAACGGTCCAAGGAAGTGATCGAGGTACTTGAGCACGCCGTGGGTTTTCACGCCGTAGTAGTGGTACAGCACGAACACGACCAGGGCCAGCGCCAGCGTGGTGTTCCAGTTGTCGGTGGCCGTATAGAAGCCGGGAATCAGGCCCAGCAGGTTGTTGAACAAAATGACGAAGGTCAGACCGCCGATCAGCGGCAGGTACTTCTGCGGATTGTGACCGCCGATGATCTCGCCCATCATGCCGTCGACGAAATTGACGATGAACTCCATCAAGTTCGCGCCGCTGATGCCCGGGCGGGGCGCCGGATCTTCGTTGAGCATCCGCTTGTATTTGCCGCCGACGACCACCGAGAAGATGGTGATCAGAATCAGCACGAAGAGCATGATCTCGACGTGCAGCAGGCCGTGCGCGGTGAACTGATGCGGGTCGACGTGCCACCCGAACCAGCCGGCGACGGTCTGGGCGATGGGGATCGTCCAACCGACGGGGATATACCCGAAGAGGGTCCAGTGTTCCTCTTCCTTCTTCTCGCCTTCGCCGTGCCCGCCGGCCGCTTCGTGTTCGGCGGCGGCGTGCTCGGTCACGACGGCGGCAGGGTGTTCCTCGACCACCGGGACGACCGGTTCGGCGGCAGCCGGTTCGACGGCGGCCGGTTGTTCGGCAACGGCTTCATCCTGTGCGGCGGGCATCTCGTCGGCTGCGGGAGCGGGATCGTTCGTTGCAGGCGGTTCGGCCTGGGCCCAGGCCAGCGACGCGATCAGCAGGGCGGCAACGAGAGCGAGTAGTGCGAGCCTCCACCTGTACATTAGCGCGAACTCCTTACTTTGAGAGGATTGTAGGCAATTGCGTCATAAATCATCGAAGGGAGATTTTTTGCCTTTGGGTTTATACCCCATTTTACGCGGCGCGTCTACATCTTCCCACCCAATATATTTCTCCTCGGTTTTCTGCCATTCCTCGTCGATCATGTCGGGGAAGCCCTGCAAAATACTGTAGGCGGTCGCGACGATGATCGAGATGACGATGACTGATAACCCGATAAAAAATGAGGGGATATTGACCAACTGCTCAATGATGATCCAGAAGCAGAGCGCCACGAGCACGAAAAATTTCAACCAGACGAGCATGAAATAGTGGGTCTTGAGTTTTTTGGGATCCTCGAAAATTTTTCGGCCGATCCAGACCAGCAGGCGGAAGTTGATCAGGCTCAGTCCGCCGCCGGCGAGCGTGCCGGTGAACACGTCGAATTTGTCGGCCGCCAGCCAGACGATCGCGGCGACCACCAGAAACAAGGCATAGACCACCACGCCGACCCGCGAAACGAAGATCAGCGTGTTGCGTTCGGTGATGCGCATTTTAAGTTTCAGCGTCCGGCTCCTCGCCCACTTTTTTCGCGCGCTTGTAGGTCATGATCAACGCCTTGGCGGCCGCACCCAGGCCAAAGCCGATCCAGATGATGGTGAACACGGGTTCGGTGTCGAGCCACTTATCCAGGTAGTGACCGACCAGGTAGCCGATCACCACGCTGAAGCCCATTTCCAAACCGACCGCGCCGACCGTCGCGCCTTGCTTGACGGCCTGGATGTCCAGCGGACCGCGGTTGTCTTTCATGGGCTTGTCCTCGTGGTTGATGTCGAGCGAAGGTGTTTTTCATCCCGTGTCGCAATTTGGTATAACATTGCGAGCCCGCGGTCAAACCCGGAGGCAAAAAAGTTGGCGCGGAGAATTTTACTGAGTCTGGCGATCATGGCGGCGCTGGCGGCCGTCGACGCCCAACGCCTGCCCGCGCGCCAATGGGGAACGCCGTTGGCGATCGGCATCATCGACGCGTGGCAGGCCGGAAGCGCGCGCCTGACGCACGCGGGCTGCCTTTACACGCCGACCTGTTCGGTGTACGGCGAACTGGCCGTGCGGCGCTACGGCGCGTATCGCGGCATGTGGATGGCCGTCGGGCGCATCTTCCGATGCAGTCCGTGGGGCGGCGGAGGTGAGGAATGGCCGTAAGACGATGGCTCATACTGCTGACGGCGGCGCTGTGGCTGACGATCGCGGCCTGCGACGATCTGAATCCGGCGGACGACCCTGTCTCACGCACCGATCCGACGACGCAGTCGATCACCCCCGCGCCGAAGATGCCGCCCAGCCATCTGAGTCTGCGCGTCGAGCGGCAGCAGATCGACGTGTGCCGGCGGCCTTACGGGCTGGCCGTTTCCGCCGACGACCAAACCGCGTTCGTCGCTTGTCCCGGTTCGAACCAACTCGCGGCGATCGACACCTCGCTGCTGGAAGTGCGCTGGCTCAGCGAGCCGACCAACGAACGTTTGTTCCGCGTGATCGCCGATCCGCGCCGCGATCGCGTGTACGCGGTGGCGATGAGCGGACGCTTTTTGCACATCTACAACGGCACGACCGGCAAGCGTATCAAGCGGCTGCGCGTCGGGCAGAACATCGCCGATTTCGCGCTGGTGCCCGGCAAGGACCGCATGGTGGTCACCGCGACCGATCCGCCGACGGCCTGGCTGATCGATCTGCAAAAGATGGCGGTGGACGGCCAGGTGGAATTTCCCACGCCGCCCGGCTCGCTGGCGATGCGCGCGGACGGTTTGCTGGCCGCGGCCAGTTCGGGGTTATGGCGCGAGACGGCCAGCGGACCCAAGCCGGTGTACGAGCCGATTTATCTGTTCGATCCCAGCGTGCCGGGCAAGACCGAAGACCGTCTGGGCTTCGGCGGCACGCAGGCGCGCGGCGGGGTGTTCGTGCGCGGCGGGACGACGCTGCTGGTGCCGGGTCGACAGTCGGCGACGGTCTCGGTGTTCGAGGTCGACGAGCGCCGCCTGGTGCGCTCGATTCAAGTGGGCGCGGGGCCGGAGAAGATCGTCGTGTCGACCGACCAGCGCTGGGCCTACACACTGGACACGCACGGGGCGTCGGTGACGCGGCTGGACCTGAACCGGCGCGAGGCGGCGGGGCACGTGGCGCTGCCCGGCGAGCCGCAGGATCTGGCGGTGGCCCCCGACGGCGCGGAGTTGTATCTGACGGTGCCGGATCGCTCCGGTCGCGCGGGCAAACTGGCGGTGGTGGACAATTCGGATTTGATGGTTTCCGATCTGATTCCGGTGGGGCACGATCCGTGCTGCCTGACGTTCCTGAACAATGGGCGGCGGTTGCTGGTGAGCAACCATCAATCCGATTCGGTCAGCGTGATCGAGTGACAACGAAGAAGTTTTTCTATCAGGCCGTTTCAATGACAAATCTTTCCGTCATCCTCGGGCTTGACCCGGGGATCCAGGATTCCATTTCCGCACAGCTTTCGCCAAGGCGAAAA
>DAIMDW010000005.1:0-199349 GCA_036725605.1 bacterium | reverse complement strand
CTGTGGCACACAAAAAACGCGTCGTTCGTTGTTTGTCATCCTCGGGCTTGACCCGAGGATCCAGGATTCCATTACCGCACAGCTTTCGCCAAGGCGAAAACTGTGGCACACAAAAAACGCGTCGTTCGTTGTTTGTCATCCTCGGGCTTGACCCGGCCTTTAACGCTACGCGAAGCGCGGCCTTCCTTTTTTCAAAGGGTCAGGAAAAGTATTTCAATCCCGGATTCCCGCCTGCGCGGGAATGACAAGACAAAGAGGATTGCCGCGGCGCGTTATAGGCGGTGAATAATTTTTGTTTTTTCGGTGGACAAGGAAAACGGACTTCGGTTAAACTGACGCCGCTTTTGGTGCATGGGAGCGCCGAAGGAATTCAAAGATCCAATCGTGTCAAATACACATCCATCGTCGACGTCCCGGACGATATGTAAAGTAAGCTAGGGTAACCAATAAAAATGCGGGTTGATGTTTAGGACGCCATCAATTACGCGCCAACACTATACCAAAATGTGATCGTGGAGGATCCGAGTGGTCGTACAGCCAGGGAACAACAATCGGCATCGCAAGAACAGCCGTAACCGGCACACCAATGCCGACACACGCCGCCCGACCGGCAAGCGCGGGCCGCGCACGCACGGACGCGGCGGACAAAATCGTGAGCAACGCGAAACGCGTGAAGCGGAAACCAAATACATTCCGCCGAAGGGCAACGGCACGGTCGATCCCTTCGAGTTGTTTTGCGCGTTGCACTTGGGCATCACGCACGACGATCGTTACCGGCCGCAGAACATGCACGACATCGCGCGGCGCTTCGGCGTGAATATCAGCGAGTTAAATAACAAAATCGCCGAACTGGGCATGGACATGGACACGATTCGCCGCAGCGAATTCGACCTGTCGATGGCGCAATACGACATCAAGGTTGCGCCCGAGGGCATCAGCCGCCGCGAGCTCGCGCGGGATTGGTACGAGGAATTTCAGCGTGCCGTGAATATCGAGCTGCCCGCCGTCGCCGCGACGGAAGGCGAAGAATTGAGCGTCGAACCGGAAATGCCCTGCCCGCTGTTCGACGACGAGATTTAACTTACCGCCATCGCCGATGCAGCCAGAACCACTGGCTTGGTTCGCGCCGGATAGGCTCTTCCAGCGCGGAGAGATAGGCTTGCGTATTGACGCGTAGCGCTTCTTCGTCCGTTGACGCCGCCTGATACGGCAACGGATCGCCGATGATCACCCGATAACGCCCCGGTCCCACGCGCAGCGAATACGCCGGCAACACGGGACAATCCAAACGCGACGCCAGCCGCGCCGTACTGCCCAGCGCGCGCACCGGCCGGCCGAAAAACTGTGCGTCGACCGCCGCCTTGCCGGTCGTGTGTTGATCCATCACCGTCACCAGCACCTGCCCGCGTTTGAGGGCGCGCACCACGGCGAAGGCGCTGTCCTTGGCCGGATGCGACTGCACGCCGTGCGCCCGCCGCAGCCACACCAGGCGCATGTTGAGGAAGTTGTTCTTGATGCGTTTGGCGACCAGGTGCAGCGGATAGCCCAGGGCGGCGAGTTTCCACATCGCCAGTTCCCACGCGCCGTAATGCGCGGCGGCGACGATCACGCCCTTTCCCCGCGCGCAGGCCGCGTCGAGTTTTTCGATCCCCTCGATTTCGACGCGCTCGGCGAAGAAGCGTCCGTCCATCAACGGGTGGCGCAAATATTCGACCAGCACCCGCCCGAAATTGGCGAAGGCTTCGCGGGCCGTGCGCCCCACCCAGACGCGGTCGCGGTCGGGAAATGCGCGGGCGATGTTTTTCCGGGCCATGCGGTAACGACCGGGAACGAAAAAGCGGCCGAGCCTGCCCAGGCGCGCGCCCAGGGCGTCGGCGCGCGACCACGACAGCGCGACGACGCGCGGTTGAATCAAGCGCTCCAGCCGGCGCCAGAGTTTGAAGGGCTTGCCCGGCTTGGGCGCGGGGTGTCGGTCTTTCGGCTCGCCGGGCGGCCGGGTTTTCCAGCGGCGGTGCATCCAGACCCACTCGCTCGGGTACTGCCGGATGCGGTTGCACAGCTCGCGGTTGAGCAATTCGGTGTAGGCCAGAATGTCGGCCTTGCGATCGCCGGTTTGCGGACGGGGAATCGGCGGACTGGTGACGATCGTGTGTCCGCCTTCGGGATTGCGGTGGATGGTGGTCACCACCGCGTCCAGGTCGGCCATGTAACACAGGTAGGCCGGGCCCGCGGGCGTCCAGGCCGGGTGGCCGAACCAATCGGCGTACACGCCGCGCACCTTGGTGTCCTGATCCATCAGGATGCCCAGCCAGCGGTTGTGCGAGAAGACGTCGACGATGTCGGCGATCAACTCGTTGCCGCCGCGCGTGAGCGGAATGTAGTTGTACTTGCGGCGATGGTCGTTGAGCAATTTGTCCAGGCGCGGATCATAGAGCGAGCGGACGATCTCGTGCAGCGTGTCGCCGCGCGCGACCGACCAGCCGGCCATCAGCTCCCAGTTGCCGATGTGCCCGGTCACGTGGATGCCGCCGCGCCCCTGGGCCGTCATCGCGTCCATGTGCTCGTGGCCGATCCACTTCACATACGGATCGTCGGAGTGCACCGTGGCGAACAGTTCATCGAAGTGAAACAGTTCGAAGAAGCTGCGGCCGAGGTTGCGGAAGGATTCGCGGCCGACGGCCTCGCGTTCGGCGTCGGTCCATTCGGGAAAGGCGACGCGCAGATGACGGCGGACGCATTCGCGTTCGTAGCGCAGCAGCGGCCACGCGGCGGAACCGAGCGCCGCGCCGATCTTCATACCCAACGGCAAGGGAGTACGGCCCGCCGCCCAGAAGAGAAAACGAGCCGTGTGGAAAATCAGATCATTCTTAAGACGCTGAACAAGCTTGCGCTTAGTCTTCGGCATGATCCAGTTTATCGTCCAGGTAGCTGACGATATCCGAGAAGGTATCCCAATCCTCGGCGTCGACGTCGGGAATTTCGACTTCGAACTCCTCGTTGAGGATGGAAACGAGTTCTTCCAGATCATCCGGGGTCATGCCGAGATCATCGGCCAAAAAAGCGTCTTGGGTAACGTCATCCTCGTCAACATCGAGCAGGTCACAGATGATTTGACGAATTTTGGCCTCCAGGTCCATTCACGCCTCCTCGTAAAGACCTTTGCGACATCAGGCTAAGATAAATAATCCATCAACTTATCGTATGCATCGCCAACGGTCTTAATCTGCTGGGCGGCATCGTCCGGGATGGCGTCCAGCTCGAATTCCATCTCGATATCGGCGATGAGCTCAACCAGATCCAGGCTGTCGGCGCCGAGATCTTTGATAAACTCCGTCTCTTTGGTGATCTGATCTTCGGTGATGTTCAGCTTTTGGGCGATCAACTTTTTCAGGCGGGCAAAGATCTCTTCACTCATTGCAACATATTCTCCGTGGTTTGGTTCCTTACGTTCCCAGTCCGCCGTCGACGTTCAACACCGCGCCGGTGATGTAGCCCGCGGCCTCGCTGCACAAGAAGGCGACGGCGGCGGCGACGTCCTCGGGTTGACCCATGCGACCAAGCGGTACTTGTTGCAAGATGGCGTGTGTTTGCTGCTCAGTCAAGTCCTTTAATACGTTGGTTTCCACCAGGCCCGGAGCGATCACATTGACCGTCACGTGACGCGGCGCCAGTTCGCGCGCCATGCTCTTGGCCAGGCCGATCAAACCGCCTTTGCTGGCCGCGTACGCGCTCTGGCCGGCGTTGCCGTGCTGACCGACGATGCTGCCGACGAACACGACGCGTCCCCATCGTTGGCGCAGCATCGCTTTGCTCGCGGTTTTCGCCGCCCAGAACGCGCCGCGCAAATTCACCGCCCACAGCGTGTCGAGTTCTTCGATCGAGGTCAGCGCCATCATCTGGTTGACCACGACGCCGGCGGTGGCGACCAGTGCGTCCAGGCGCTTGTGCTCCTTGATGAACTGCCGAATCGATTTTTCGATCTGTTCGGGATCGGCCGCGTCGAACAACAACGGCCAGGCCTGCGCGCCGGCGGCTTGGATTTCGCCGACGATCGCCTGCGCGGTTTCGGCGTTGCGATGGTAGTGCACGCCGACGTCGAATCCCTGCCGCGCCAGTTCCAGGGCGCACGCTCCGCCGATGCCGCCGGATGCGCCGGTGACCAGGGCGACCTTGCGTTCGCTCATGATTTTACTCCTCGCGCCGGCCTTCGATCTGTTCGGGAGTGCCCGCCGGCGAGGATAGAATATGCCCAATCGTACGCCTGGCCAAGCCGGAAAGTACGTTGCCCGGCCCGCACTCGAGCAGTCGGTCGGGATGCAACTCGGCGATGGCGAGCAGCGCTTCGCGGAAGCGCACCGGCTGCACGACCTGGGCGATCAGCCCGGCGCGCACGTCGGCGGCGTCGGCGTAGGGCCGCGCGGTGCAATTGGCGATGACGGGAAATTGCGGATCGTTGCAGGAGAGTTTATCCAGTTCCGCCGCCAGGGCGTCGGCGGCCGGTTGCATCAGCGGACAATGGAAAGGCGCGCTGACCTTGAGCGGCACGACGCGTTTGGCGCCGGCATCCTTGAGCAAGGGCGTGACGCGGTCGATCGCCGCGAGATGCCCGCTGACGACCACCTGTCCGGGGCAATTGTCGTTGGAAAGCCAGACGCGCGTTTGCTCGTCGCTCGCCGCTTCGCACTGCTGCGCGACGAGGTCGGCGTCCAGGCCCATGACGGCGGCCATGCCGCCCAGACCGGCGGGCACGGCTTGTTGCATGAAGCGACCGCGGGCACGAACGACGGCGACGGCCTGCGCGGCGTCGAGCGCGCCGGCGGCGACCAGTGCGGCGTATTCGCCGAGCGAATGTCCGGCCGCACCGACGACCGGCGGGTCATCCGCCAGTTCGCGCACGGCCAGCCAGGCGCCGATTTCCACGGTGAGCAGACAGGGTTGCAGGATTTCGGTGCGCGTGAGCTGTTCTTCCGGCCCCTCGGCCAGCAGACGACGAATGGGCAACGCGGCGGCTTCTTCCGCCCGCGCGTACCATTGCGCCACCGCCGGCAGCCGTTCGGCCAGCGCCACGCCCATGCCCACGGCTTGGGCGCCCTGACCGGGAAACAACAGCGCGACCGGGGAGTTCATGATCGAAGACTATTCTTCTTCGACCTTGACCACCTCTTTGCCCTTGTAGTAGCCGCAAGATTTGCAAACGTGGTGGGCTTGCATCGCTTCCTGGCAGTTGGGGCACAGAACCAGCGTCGCCGGTTTGGCTTTGGGCTGGCCCGCCTTGCGCTTGCTGCTGCGCGCGTGACCGGATTTATTTTTCGGAACGGCCATGGTTTACCTCGTTTCCCGGTCCCGGCAACGGCAAGGACCGTCATTCAAATTCGCGTTGCATGTCGGGCACAATCCCCGGCAATGCGGATCGCACAAAAGGATATCCGGCATCCGCCAGGCGACTTGCTCCAACACGGTTTTTTCCAGATCGATATCGCGGCCGTTGTGGTAGCCGACCTCGACATCCTCGTCCGCCGGGCCCGAGCGCGACGAACGCGGCATGAGCACCATGCGCACGGCGAAGCGCAACACGGCGTCCAGCTCGTCGGCGCAACGCGAACAGACGAACGTCAGATCGACTCGCGCCTCGCCGCGCACGCTGACCAGTTGGTCGACGCGTTCGGCGGTCACGGTGGCGCTCGCGTCGCGAATGCCCACGATGTCGGGACGATCGGCCAGGGATTCGCTCAGGCGCGGTCCCAGGTCGGTCACCTCGTACGACCGGCCGGATTCGGGGATCTTGTGAATCGGCAACTTCATGCAGCGTCCCCCACACCGGCAAAAACGAAACCAGAAGTATACGCAAGCGCTTTTGCGTGTCAACCAGTAGTTTTCTTATGGAAATACCTTTTGTCGCGGGAGTGATTTTTCAGGTGGACCTTGATTGCCCCCGCCGACGCGTTGTGCTAAAAAGGCGTTCGTTTCGACAAGCGACTGTGCTAGAAAGAATGTGATGAAGAAGAAGATGAGCGAATTGTGGCCCGATCTCGTGCTGCTGGGGCTGCTGGTGTACGTCGTGGTGCTCGGCGTGGCCACGGCGGACGAGCTGCTGGGCCTGGGGTACATCACCCCATATTTCAAATAGAGGGAGAAGCGCAATGTTTATCGGAGGGTTGGGACCGACCGAACTGATTATCATTCTGGTCATCATTTTGATCGTCTTCGGCGTGGGCAAGCTGCCCGAAGTGGGGCGCGGCCTGGGCAAGGGCATCCGCGAATTCAAGAACGCCTCGAAGGACGGCGAACTGGAAGCGAGCAAGGAAGACAAACAACTCGAAGATAAGCCCGTCGAAGCCAAGGAAAAGAACGACCAGGCGTAAGCCGTTTCGCCGAAATCGACCACAGGCCCCTCGCCCGCCCCGGCGGACGAGGGGTTTTGTTTTGCCGTCATGACCCGAGGATCTGGTGACGACCACCACACCTTTGGCTTCGCCAAAAGTGTGGCACATGGCGCAACGACGCGTGCCACTGATTCACCGAACGAAGCGAGGTGTATCAGTGTTTTCATTATCCACTGTTATGCTCACTCATTACATTCGTTCGCAAAACAGTGCCACCCGTCGCCGCCCTGTCATCCCCGGGCTCGACCCGGGGATCCAGGATTCCATTAATGCCGAGTGAAGCGAGGCTTCCCTTTTTAAAACGGTCGGGAAAAGAATCGGCTGGTCCTGGATGCCCGCCTGCGCGGGCATGACATACAGCTATCTTCAAGCGTTGCGCGCGTCAGCACATCTTTGGCTTCGCCAAAAGTGCGGCGCACAACCCAAGTCATCCTGAACGCAGCGAAGGATCTCTCGTACGTGTTCGTAGATTCTTCGTCGCGCCGACGCGCTCCTCAGAATGACGCGGCTTGTGTGCCACAGTTTACGCCCTGGCGTAAGCTGTGCTCGTCAACATTCAAACATAGCCATCGTGGCGCCCTGAAAGAAACGCTGGCTGGACAGATTATTCCTGCGTTATATTGACACCATTGCCGCGTCGGGGTAGTTTCTTTGGTCCCTTTGAGGTGACGTTGATGGAGGTGCGCCGTGACCTTTCAAGAGTTGATTCTGGCCCTGACCGAATACTGGTCGAAGAAGGGCTGCATTATCGTGCAGCCGTACGATATCGAAGTGGGCGCGGGAACGATGAACCCGTCGACCTTTTTGCGCGCGCTGGGTCCCGAACCGTGGAACGTCGCGTATGTCGAACCCAGCCGCCGGCCGACCGACGGTCGCTACGGCGAGAATCCGAACCGGCTGCAGCATTACTATCAGTACCAGGTGATCATGAAGCCCAGCCCGAAGAACATTCAGGAGCTGTACCTGGACAGCCTGCGCGCCTTCGGCGTGGACCCGCTCAAGCATGACGTGCGCTTCGTCGAGGACAACTGGGAAAGCCCGACGTTGGGCGCGTGGGGCCTGGGCTGGGAAGTGTGGCTGGACGGCATGGAGATCACGCAGTTCACCTATTTCCAGCAGTGCGGCGGCTTCGACTGCAAACCGGTGAGCGCGGAAATCACCTACGGCATCGAGCGCATCGCGATGTACCTGCAGGGCGTGGACAACGTGTACGACCTGGTGTGGATTCCGGGCGTGAGCTACGGCGACGTCTATCATCAGAACGAGGTCGAGCAGAGCACCTACAACTTCGAGGTGTCCGACGCGGCGATGCTCCAGAAGCTGTTCGAGAAGTACGAGGCCGAGTGCCTGCGCTGTGTGGAGAAAAAACTCACCCTGCCCGCGTACGACTACTGCCTGAAATGCTCGCACACCTTCAACCTGCTGGACGCGCGCGGCGCGGTGAGCGTCACCGAGCGCGTCAGCTACATTCAGCGCGTGCGCAACCTGGCGCGCCGATGCGCCGTCGGTTGGATGGACGCGCGCCGGCGCCTGGGCTTCCCGTTGGTCAAGGACCCGGCCGTGCGCGAACGGCTCAAGCTGGACGAACCCGACCAAGTCGAAGCGAACGAGAAAGGGGGCGAACGATGAGCGCCGCCGAACTGCTGCTGGAAATCGGGACCGAGGAAATCCCCGCGCGGTTTTTGCCCGAAGCCGAAGCCAATCTGAAAAACATGCTGACCGGCAAGTTCAATGAGCTGGGTCTGACCTTCAGCGAACTCAACGTATATTCGACGCCGCGCCGGCTGGTCGTGCAGGCGGTCGATCTGCTTACGCGCCAGCCCGATCGCGAAGAGGAAAAGCTCGGACCGTCGGTCAAAGCCGCTTTCGATAAAGACGGTCAACCGACCAAGGCCGCGCTGGGCTTCGCCAAGGGCCAGGGCGTGGACGTGGCCGAGTTGCGGACCTTCACCACCGAAAAAGGCGAGTACATCGGCATCAAGAAGCTGATCGCGGGCCGGCCGGCGAAGGACCTGCTGGCCGCGTTGCTGCCCGAAACGATCCTCGCGCTGCCGTGGCCCAAGCCGATGCGCTGGGGCGACGGCGACCTGCGTTTCGTGCGGCCGATCCACTGGGCGCTGGCGCTGCTGGGCGGCGAGGTGATTGAGTTCCGGCTCGACGACGTGACCTCGGGCAACCTGACCTGCGGACATCGCTTCCACAGCCAGGGGATGATCGAAGTGCGCGACTTCGCCGACTACGAGACCAAGCTGGCCCAGGCGAAGGTGATGATCAACGACGCGGCGCGCAAGGAACTGATCCGCGAGAAGCTGCTGGCGTTCGCCGAACAGCTCGGCGGACATTGGATCGAGGACGAGGAACTGGTCGAGCACGTCGCGTATCTGTGCGAATGGCCCGTGCCGCTGCTGGGCCGCTTCCCCGAGGCGTACCTCGCCTTGCCGCGCGAGGTGCTGATCACGCCGATGCGCGAGCATCAGAAATATTTCGGCTTCGAGGACGGCAACGGCGATCTGCTGCCGGCGTTCTGCGTGATCGCCAACATCGAATCCAGCGCGCCGGAGACGGTCATCGCGGGCAACGAGCGCGTGCTGATCGCGCGGTTGGAAGACGCCAAGTACTTCTTCGAGGTCGATCGCGACAAAAAGCTGGAAACGCTGGCGGGCGGTTTGGACGGCATGTTGTTCCACGTCAAACTGGGCAGCTACGCCGAGAAGGTCGAGCGCGTGCGCAAGCTGGCCAATTACATCGGCGCGCAGGTCGCCGGCGACGAGTTGGAGACGATCAAGCGCGCGGCGTTGTTGTACAAGGCCGATCTGCTCTCGGGCATGGTCGGCGAGTTTCCCGAGTTGCAGGGCGTGATGGGCATGTACTACGCGCGGCATCAGGGCGAAACCGAGGATGTGGCGCAGGCGATTTTCGAGCATTACCTGCCGCGTTTCGCCGGCGACATGCTGCCGGATTCGGCCGCCGGCGCGGTGCTGTCGATCGCGGATAAAATGGACTCGATCGTCGCCTGCTTCGGCGTGGGGTTGCAGCCCACCGGCGCGGGCGATCCGTACGCGCTGCGGCGCCAGGCGTTGGGCGTGCTGCGCATTCTCGAACAACGCCAGTGGAATCTGCCGCTGACCGATCTGGTCCGCAAGGCGCTCGACGGCGTCGAGGATAAATTCAAGGCCGACCGCGAGGAACTGGCGCAGGAAATTTTCAATTTCGTCTGCGACCGGCTGTTCCATTGGGTGACGGCGCAG
This sequence comes from bacterium, assembly GCA_036725605.1. Lineage (GTDB taxonomy): Bacteria > Lernaellota > Lernaellaia > Lernaellales > Lernaellaceae > CALBTQ01. The sequence continues at coordinate 189,718 of DAIMDW010000005.1, read as the reverse complement.
GGCACGCCGGCGGGCATCGCCAACGCGGTGCTGGCGGTGCGTTGCGACCGCATTCCGACCACGCTGGCGCGGCTGGAAGCGGTGGCGGCCTTCGCCGCGCGCGAGGAGTTCGAGGCGTTTGCCGCGGCGTTCAAGCGCGCCGGGAACATCGTCAAGGATTACGACGACGCCGGTCCGGTGAAGGCCGAACTGCTCAGCGAGGACGCGGAAAAGGCGCTGTACGCGGCGGTGCTCAACGTGAAGGACCAGGTCGACAAGCTGGTCAAGGCCGACGACGTGCTCGGCGCATTGCTGACCATCAGCGAGATCCGGCCGCAGGTCGACAAGTTCTTCGACGACGTGCTGGTCATGCACAAGGATCACGATATTCGCCTCAACCGTTTGAATCTGGTCAGCGCGGTCACGGCGTTGTTCGAAGCCATCGCCGACTTCCGGCAGGTGTGATTCGGACGAGAGAGAGTCAGTGACGCTCAATTAAGGAAGGCCGCGCTTCGCGCGACGGTAATGGAATCCTGGATCCCCGGGTCAAGCCCGAGGATGACGGAAAGAATTGTCATGCCCGCGCAGGCGGGCATCGAGGACCAGCCGATACCTTTCCTGACCTTTCGGAGGACGAAAACACTGATACACCTCGCTTTGTTCGGTGTATCAGTGCCACCGGCCAATCCACAGCATCTCTTTGGTGAAAACCGAAAGTGCGGCACACGAAGAGCGAGACAACACTTCACACTTTTTTGTCGATTACCGTTTGCGATTATTTTCCCTTGGTGGTATGAAGCTGGTGGGGGCATGACCGTTCGCATGGGAGTGGTGCGATGAAACGGGAAATGTTCGCCTGCGTGCTGCTGGCCGGCCTGGTTTTTCTTCTTCTTTCATTCATAGCCTGCGACGACGATGACGACGACAACGACGACTCTTCGCCCGCCGATGACGATGACAACACCGACGACGATCAAACCGATGACGACGAGGTAAGCGATGACGACGCGCTCGACGATGACGATGATTCGTCGCCGCCCATCGTGCCGCCCGCCGAGGAACTCGCCCCTGCGCCCACCGACGACATCGGCGTGTTCGTGGCCGTGACCGGTGACGACGCCAACCCCGGCACGATGGCCCGGCCGCTGCGCACGATCGCCGCCGGATTGCTGCGCGCCACGGTCGAAAACAAGGTCGTGTTCGTCGGAAGCGGCGAGTACGGCGAGGCCGTGACGCTGACCGTCTCGCTGTACGGCGGCTATTGCGCCGACTGGACGCGTGATTTCGTCGCCTGCCCGAGCGGCATCGTCGCGCCGATCGACGAAGAGGTCGTGGCCGTATCCATCATCGAGCAGGCAAGCGAAACGCACCTGGAAGGTTTTCACATCAGCGCGACCGGCGGCGAATTTTTCACCGGCGTGCGGGTGCGGCAAAACACCGCGCCGGTGCGGCTGTACCACAACGTGATTCGCGGCCACGACGTCGTCGCGACGACCGCCGACTCGCGGGGCGTGTCGGGCTTTTACAACGACGAGGTCGAGCTGTTCGGCAACGACATCGCCACCGGCGCCTTGCTGGCAATGGACTACGCCACGTCGATCGCGGTGGATCTGTCCGCCGAAACGTTGATCATCCGCGAAAACACGCTGTTCACGGGCTTCAGCTTTTCCGGCTGGGGCGCCAGCTCATACCCGCTGGATTTGGGCGCGTCCGGCGACGAGCCCTCGTTGGTCATCAACAACCTCGCGGTCGGCGCGGGCGCGGCCATGGTGATCCGCGGGCCGAGCCTGATCATCAACAACACCTTCGCCGGCGGCAGCCAGACCCTGACCTTTTACAGCGGCGAGCACACGCTGATCAACAACGTCATCGCGCCCGGCGGCCGGTCCGGCGGCGTCACCCCGATCTTCTTCTACTCGCAGAACGAACCGCGATTCCGGTTTTTCCACAACGACATTCATACCCGGGGCGGCTCATGCTACCTCGACTTTTATCACGGTAAAATTTGCACTCTCGATTACCTGAACGAATGCACCTGGAGCAACTGCCTGGACGCGGCGGGGAACATCGATAGCGAGCCGCAATTCGCCGACGAGCTTTATCATCCGACGACGACCAGTCCGCTGATCGACGCCGGGCTGTCGCCGGTTCAGTGGGTGACGCACCCGGATATTTACCACGATCTCGACCGGCAATATCGTCCGTTCAACAACCTGTGGGACATTGGAGCGTACGAGCTTCATGCCTACTGACCGCCACTAGCTGGCGATAATTTGCATATTAATCCCACTTTATAGGATAATATTGAGCTATTTCCCCACTTAAGGCAAAGATAAGGTCGTTTCGCCGGTTTCGAACTCCACCACTTTATCACCGGGCACGGCCGCGCCTTGCGGCATCTGAATGAGCGCCAGGCGGGCGGAAAAGGCGTTTTCCATCGTTTCGTAGGTCAGCAGCGAGGCGTTCGAGGCAAAACCGTCGACATCCAGCACGGCCTTGCCGGTGGCCGGATCGTAGGACAGCAGATCGGTTCTGACGACAAAATCACGCATGTAATCGCCCTCTTCCACCGATCCGAACAAGGCGAAATCGAAGGCTTGCAGCCCCTGAAAAGCCACCGGATAGCCGGGCGCGCCTTGCATTTCCAAACGGCGCATTGCCGGCGCGGCATGGTCGTATTGTGCTTGAAACAGCCGGCGCGGCTTTTTGTAGGTCATGGTGTAGGCGTGCTCGGCCAGGGTGGCTCTTCCGCCAGCGATTCCCACCAACAGGTAATGAACGATCGCTTTCGTGCGCGCATGGGCCATCGCCTCATTCATTCCCCCACGATCGGCCGGTCCATGATCGAATCGCGCCCAAGTGGTGAAGGATGCCTTGTTTTCTTGAATCGCCAGATCCTTCACCGCCGCACCGATCCCCCGCGAGGTGTAGCCGAGCGCCGGGTCGTACTTCGCCGGATAGGCCGGATCGACCTGCGCGACATCGGTACGCAACTCGAGGCCATCGAGCAACACGACGTACCGCGCGAAGCCGGCCAGGCGCGCCGCGGCCAGATCGACCGTCACCGTCGCTTGGGCCTCGTCGGCGGGCGCATCGATGAACAACGTCGTCTGCCCGGCGTAAAAACCCAGTTGCCCCGGCGCATCGACCGCGTGGTAGTGATAATGCGCGATGGGCCGGTCGCTCATGATGCCGCCGCCGGTGGTCCAGCTACCGCCGACGTAGGCGACGTCCAACGGCACGTCGGCGGGCACGGCCGCCGGGCAACCATCCTGCCGCGGGGCGACGCGCCAGAGGCTGATGCGGTGGTTGAGTTTTTTCCAGCTCAAGCCGAGGCCGCGCATGACCAGCGCGCGCGAACAGGCGTCGGCCGACGGCGTCGTCCGGTCGTTGTCGCCCAGGGCGAAGCCGATCCAGGCCAGCAGACCCAGCAGGGCCAGCAGCGCCGTCACCTTGAGGGGGCGGCTCACGGTTGACGCTCCGTGGCCAGGTCGTATTCGTAATCGAACGTCCAATTGTAATGCGCGATGATTTCCTCCATCGTCGGTTTCGGCCCCGGTCGACCGAACGACGCGGGAATGAGCCTTTCATGTTCCATGACCCGCAACGCCTCCTGCGCCATCAGGTAATAGCCTTCGTGGCGCATGTGACAAATGTCGACGTACAAATTCAATCCCGGCAAACCGTGCGGCGAAACCTCACGGGCAGCCTTTTCCAGATCCACCAGATAGACATGGTCGTGCGCGGCGGCCAGTTGGCGAATGCGTTCGTTGGCTTCATAACTCGCGCGAATGCCCTGAGAAAGGCGATGGTTAAAGCGATAGAAATACTCAGCCTGCGCAAAATCGCCGAGGCGCTCATGGCATTCGGCCAAACGATAGGAGGCGGGCACCATCGCCTCGCTCGCGGTGTAGTGTTCGATCGCCGCCTGATAATCGCCGGCGCCAAAGAGTCGTTCGCCGGCGCGAAATTCTTCATCGTTCATCCCCTGCTCGAGCCACTGCGGCGAAAGCACCGCCAGCGTCGGCCGCAGGTTGATCGGCATGGTCGCCAACATCACCTTGACGTGGTTGGCGGCGCACAGGTCGACGATCCGTTGCAGGTTGTCGATGAACGAACCGATGACTTCCGCGTTCAGCTCATGGCCGATTTCGGCGGCCAGGCGATCCTCCAGCGTCGGGTCGGCCAGCAGGCTGCGCTTGAAGGCGCGGTAGGTCACCCAGTGGTGCAGGAATTTGTTGATGTCCAACACCGAGGAAAAACCGTCGTTGTTGCCGGCAATGACAAAAACGATGTCCGGCGAAAACGGCAGGATGTCCCGGATCGTCTCGACGACGCGGAACGAACTCGCACCGCCGGCCGCAACGTTGAGGATCTCGATCGTTTCGTGCGGATAACGCAAATGAAGGTCGTCGCGCATCCATTCGGCGATGCCGCCGCAGATGGGTTTATCGACGCCCTGCTCGACCACCGGCGTGCCCAGGGCGAACGAGCCGCCGCCGAGGAACAGGCGCAACGCGCCGGCCGGTTTTTCTTTCGGGAAACGGCTGGCGACCATCGAGCTGTGCTTGATGAGAATTTGCGCGCCGCCGGCGGTCCGTTCGGTGAAGATGTATCGCAACGGCGGGTGGTGAATCCAATCGTCCTGGCTTTCGGTGTCGATGACATGAAAATCCTCAAGAAGGTGGAGGACGATCGTCGCCGTCGCCAGCAGAAAGAGCAGCGGCAGCAACGAAAATAGAACTCGTTTCCATAGCGGCCGCGCTTGTCTCATGATTAATAAACCGAATACTTTTCCAGGAAAATCCAACCGTAATGATCGACGATTTCCTCCATCGTCGGTTTCGGCCCCGGCTTGCCGAACGACGCGGGAATGAGCTTGTCGGTCTCCAGCACGCGCAACGCCTCCTGCGCCATCAGGTAATAACCATTCTGATCCATGTGACAGTAATCGAGAAACAAATTATACCCCGGGATGCCGTGCGGCGAAACCCGCTCGGCGACCGCTTCGAGATCGACCAGGTGCACCCGCTTCTTACGGCTGAACACGCGCACCATGGCGTTGGTGGACGGTTGCGTGCGCATGCCGGGATTGACGCTAAGATTGAATAAATAATAACTTTTCGCGCGCTCATAGTCGCCCAACGCTTCCCAACATTGAGCGATGAAATAGGTGCTGAAATCCATGCAGTTGCTTTTGGCGAACACATCGATCGCTTCGGCGTACTTTCCCTGCGCCTGTAGTTCGCGGCCGTCGCGTATCGGCTGATCCATCTCCGCGATTTCGCTTTCATAATTAACGATCACATCGTTTTCCGGCTTGAGATTGATCGGCATCGCCGCCAGCAGCAGCTCGACGTCGTGCCGGCCGGTGAGGGAGACGATCCGCTGCAGGTTTTGACGCATGTATTTTTCGGAGACCTGCGCGTCGCTGTTGACGACTTTGGCGTACAGACGCTGGTCGATCGTCGGTTCGGGCAACAGTTCCTTTTTCATCACGCGATACAGCACCCATTTGTGCAATTGTTGATTAAGGTTGAAACGCGGCATGACGCCTTCGTTGTTGCCGGTCATGACGAAAATGATATCCGGCTCGAGTTCGACCAATTTCTTGACGATCTCCACCACACGAAAGGAATTCTGTGCGCCGGCGCCGACATTGATCACCTCGATGTTGTGACGCGGATAACGCAGGCGCAGTTCGTCGCGCATCCATTCGCCGATGCCGCCGCAGGGATCCACCATTTGCTGGACGACGACCGGCGAACCCATGGCGAAGGAGCCGCCGGTAACGAAAATGCGCAGCGTGTCGGGCGGTTTCTTTTTCGGGAAGCGACTGGTGAGCAGCATGTCGTGCTCAAGACGAATCCACACGCCGTCGGCGGTTTTTTCTTTGTGCAGCCAGTTGACCGGCGGCGCGTGCACCCAATCATCGGGGCGTTCGGAATTTATCACGCCGCGCCGTTCGAGGATCCACAGAACGATCGTCGCCGCCAGCAACAAAAGCAACAAAGGTATGAAGGCGAAAATTTTTCGTTTTGTCCGATAACGCAAATCTCGCCCTTTCCCGCAAGGTTTTGGCAGATTATGGCGACATCGACGAGAGCACGTCAATTCAATTCGGGCAAATCGTTCCACCCTTCGTGGGCGATAAGGTCGGCGAGCGTCGGCTTCGGCCCGGGTTCCGACAGCGCCGGCAGATTGGTCGACAGGACGTCCAGGATCGCCTGCGACATCTCATAATATCCATTCCAGTTCAAGTGACAGTAATCGACGAACAGGTTGCTTCCCGGCAGGCCGTGCGGGGAAAGGTCCTCGGCGCGGCGCTCCAGATCGGCCAGTAATACTTGACGCTCGGCGGCGATTTCGCGCAAAAAATCGTTGTAGGAAGGCCGCGTGCGGTTTTTGGGATCCAACTGCACGTGCAGGCGCAGGAAGCGTTTGGCTTGCTCGAATTGCTCCTGCGCGAGAAAACATTGTGCGATGTACAAGGCGGCGAACGACGGATGTTCGCTGGCGCTGTAATGCTCGATCGCCGCGGCATAATCGCCCTCGTTTTGCGCCTCGATGCCGGCGTTCAACTCTTCATCGTCCGTCGGATACGGATAGGATTTCACCGGCGGGTACGGCCCGTTGAACAGCAGGTTGATCGGCATGGTGCACAAAATCAGCGGCGTCTTTTCGCGTTTCGCCGCGTCGATCATCGCGACGATGTTTTCCCGATACCGTCGCTCGATCGCCCGGTTGTCGTCGTCCTGCAGCATGAAAAAATCGCGTTGCGCGGCGGGCGGCGGCGGACGCAAGGCGGTGGTCAACGCGCGGTAGACGATCCATTCGTGCAGCGCCTCGTGGAAGCGCGTCGCGGGAACGAACCCCTCGTTGTTGCCGGTCGCGACGATCAACGCGTCGGGCCGGGCCTGCGCCAGACGCTCGACGATGCCGCGCACCGGGCCGGAGTTGATGCCGCCGCCGGCCGCGTTGATCACCTCGATGCGCCGCTGCGGAAAACGCGCCCGCAATTCGGCGCGCAGCCAATCGGGGATGCCGCCGTGGCCGATGGCCTTGTTCGTTTTCTGATGCACGTAGGGCGTGCCCATGGCGAACGATCCGCCGACGACGACCAGGCGCACGGTGTCGGGCGGCGGCGGCACGGTGAAGGTCGTCTTGAGCATCGCGCCGTGGCGGATGCGCCATCGATCGCCGTCCTTGCGGTGTTTCACCTTCAGCCAGTTGTCGGGCAGATAGGCGACGCGGTCGTCGAGGCGGTGGGTGCCGATCACGCCGGTTGCTTCGAGCACCTTGAGCAGCACGGTCAACGCCAGCAGCGCAAGGATGACCGCGACCGCGGCGAACAACGCCTTTCTCAGGCGGCGGCGCGGGCGAGCGGGCGCGGGCGATGCGGGCGGCGACTTGTCCATGAACCATTGATATCCCCCATGGGCGGGCAAAGGTCAACCGAGCGTCCGCTTGCGGCCCGGCGCGATTGGAGGCAGACTGTCTCGACCGTTGCGCGGGATCGCGCCAAGGAGGAACGGATGAAACGACTGACGCTGCTCATCGCGATGCTGACCTTCTTCGCCTCGACGGCCCTGGGCGCCGACGTGCTGCTGCTGAACGACGAAACGCCCGATTCGCTCTGCGCCACAGCGGTGCAACTGCGCTTCGCCGAGCGCGTCGTGTTGATCGGCGATGAATCCTGCACAGGCGCGGCGGGTGAGTTGCTCGCGGCGGACGTCGATGTGCGGGCGCTCTACCTGGTGCGCGACAAGCGGCCGGCGGCGGCGCGGTTGGGCTATTTCCCGCTGTATGAAACGGCCGGCTGGCAACTGGCGTGGGTCGAGAACGCGGGCGAGTTGGCGGCGCATCCGGACGTGATGCTTACTCCGGCGAACGAATCGCGGACGGTCGTTTTCGCGCTCGACGGCAAGAAGGTCGAGCCCGATCCGCTGATCGAGGAACTGCTGGGCCAACTCGATGCGACTTCCTATACCGCGTTGTTGACCGAACTGACCACCTTCCCCACGCGCTACGCCTGCACGCAAAGCTACCTGGACGCGAAAGACGCGGTGGCCGCGCACTTCACCGAGCTGGGACTGGACGTCGAGCAGATGCAGTTCAACAACCACTGCTATATGTGCGAAGGAGCGCAAGGTTTCAACGTGATCGCCAAGAAGGTCGGTTCGGTGCGGCCCGACGATTGGTACATGGTCGGCGCGCACCTTGATTCGACCAGCCAGAATCCGTGCACCAACTCGCAGGGCGCCAACGACAACGGCAGCGGCAGTGCGGCGGTGATGGAACTGGCGCGCCTGTTCGCGGACGTGGACACCGAAGGCACGATTTTGTTCGTCACCTTCGGCGGCGAGGAACTGGGATTGTTCGGCAGTACGGCGATGGCGCGCATGATGGACAACAACGGCTTGATCGACAAGCTCAAGGGCTTCGTCGTGCTGGATATGATCTCGTTTCACGCCGACACCTGGGGCGGTTACCTGGAAGGCTCCAAGCGCACGCCCGAGCAGAAGCAGGCCGTGTATACGATCGGCGCGATGGGCCAGACCTACACCGACCTGGTGATGACCGGCCAGTTCAGCGCCATGGGCAGCGACCACGTGCCGTTTCTCAACAAAGGCGTGCCGGGCGCGCTGCTGATCGAAACCGACTGGTCGCACGACAGCGCGTACCACACCGTCAACGACACCCTCGACCGCCAGGACATCACCTACGCGGTGGAGATGACCAAGGTCGCGGCCGCCTCGCTGGCCACCTGGGCGACGATCATTCCGCCCGCGGTCGATGACGATGACGACGACATCACCGACGATGACGACGACGCCACGCCGCCCGCCGACGACGATACGACCGACGACGACACATCCGACGATGACGACGACGCGACGGACGACGACGATGATGACGATGACGACGACGGGTGCGGGTGCTGAGACGATTGAGCAAAGAACGGCACGTTCTGAAGCGAAATCCCGTCTGAGGCGGTTAAACGAAACGGTTGAGCGTAGCGAAATCCCGCCAACGGCGGGAGTGCGGGTGCTGATAACGCGGAACGGCGAATTTCGAATGCGGAATGAGATCAGTCGCCTTCGCTAACGCTTCGTCCTACCCTTCGCCTTCCACGGCCGCGCCGGCGAGTTCCGGGGCGGCTTTTTCTTTGCGCGCCTTGTGCAGCAGGATCATCACCCAGGTCGCGACGATCGTGGCGGCGAGAAACTCGGCCGAGAGAATGCCGAAGAGGATGCCGACGAAGCCGGCGAGTTTGGCGCCCAGCGCGGCCAACGGCCATTGCAGCGCGAACAGACGGATGATCGTGTTGGTCGTCGCGTCGAGCGGACGGTTGATCGCGTTGAGCGTGCCCATGGCGGACATGGCGACGCCGCGCAGCCCCATCACCGGCGGCATGATCACCAGGTAGAGGCTCAGTTGCAGGATGACCAGGTTTTCCTTGGCGAACCACGGGGCGATCGTTTGCGCGAAGCCGGCCAACACCAGCAGGCAGACGACGCCCCAGATCGCCGCCCAGCGGTAGGCGATTTTTTGCGCGGCGATCACGCGATCCAGGTTGCCCGCGCCCCAATTCTGACCGACGAAGGGCACCATCGACGCGCCCAGGGCGATGATCGGAATCACCACGCAGTGTTCGATGCGGATGCCGGCGGTCATCGCCGCGACGCTGGCCGCGCCGTAGCCGCTGACGATCCGCGTGATGATGCCCGCGCCGATCGGCGTGAGAATGTTGGTCGCCGCGGCGGGCAGACCGACGTAGGTGATCTGCTTCCACGATTCGCCGATGCCTTTGAACAACGGCCGACGGAAGGTCAGCATGTGCTTGAAGCGGCCGAGGATGATCAACGAGGCCAGTAGCGCCACCGAGCGCGCCAGGACCGTCGCCAGCGCGGCGCCCTCGATGCCCATCGCCGGGATCGGCCCCCACCCGAAAATGAACAGGGGATCGAGTCCGAGGTTCAGCAGCAGGTCGGCCGACATGATGATGCTGGGCGAGAGGGTGTCGCCGGTGGCGCGAATGGCGTTGTTGCCGATCATCGGCACGACGAGAAAGAGTATGCCCGCCAGCCAGATGCGCAGGTAGGCGATGGTCATGGCCGCGATTTCTCCGTCGGCGCCCAGCAGCGTGACGATCGGTTTGAGAAAAACGTAGCCGACGACGATCAGCAAGCCCGTGAGCACCAGGCCGAGGTACAACGCGTGCATGGTCAGCCGGCGCACGCGCTGCGGATCGCCCTGGCCGATCGAACGCGACAACACCGAGGCCGCGCCCATGCCGATGCCCATGACCAGCCCGTGAATGATCATCACGATCGGAAAGGTGAAGCCCATCGCCGCCAGCGGCTTGGTGCCCAGGCGCGCGACGAAATAGGCGTCGGTGAGGTTGTAGGCCGCGCCGGCGAAAAAGCCGATGATCATCGAGGCGCTCATTTTCAACAGCGTGCCGCCCACGCTGCCGTCCAACAGGCGCGGCTGCAGGTGTCGATTTTTGTTTGCGTCGCTCATCGGAAGTTTTTCCTAGTCGTTCGTGCGGCGGATCGCGGCGATGCCGGCCAACGAAAAGCGCGCGATATGCGCGGCCAGATGTTCGATTTGCTTCGCGCCCACGTGCGGCGGTTTGGCGAACGGCGGTTTGTGCAGACCGTGGCGGAAGGCGCGCACCTGGCCGATGACGCTCACTTCGCAGCAGGCGACGTTGCGGTCGGACGCTTGCGGGCCGAGCAGCTCGCGCAGGATCGCGCGCAGGTAAGCCCGGTACGGCTCGTGGCCTTGCGCCAGCAGATCGTCGACGATGCCGGTGGGGTGATGCGCTTCCTGCAAGTGCAGGCGGTGCGAATGACCCAAGGCGCCGGCGGCGGTCATTTTGCCGAGCATGGTTTTGACGAACCGCTCCAGGCGCTGCGGAGCCGGTTCGTCGGCCGCCGCACCGCCGTCAGCCGGGTACAGCCCGGCCATCAGCTCAATGGTGTTTTGCCACACGGCGCGGTAGAGGCCCTCTTTGTCGCCGAAGTGGTAGTTGATCGCCGCCGTGTTCGCCTCGGCCCGCCGGCAGATGTCGGCGTGCGTCGCCTCGTGAAAGCCCTTGTCGGCAAAGACCTCGCCGGCCGCCTGCAGAATCCGCAGCCGCGTCGCTTCGCCGTCCTTGCGTCGGCCCATGGCCGCCCTCCGCTTAATTCATATCCATAATTCAACTGTACATTTGAATTATTCGTTCAATTTGTCAAGCGGAAAAAATATTTCACGGGGCCGGCAACCTTTTGCCGCGCCACCGGTCATACTCCGCAGAAGAGGCAACTTCATAGCGGGAGGGATCATGAAACGCATCGCGGGCATCGCCCTGATTCTGCTGGCGCTGACGCTGACGGCCGCGCCGGTATGGGCCGCGGACATCGAAGGCACCTACGACTGCGCGGGAACGAATCCGGGCGGCGGAGCGTACACGGGCACGGTGTCGATCATCAAGACCGGCGACAACTACACGGTCACCTGGCACATCGGCGCGCAGACGTACTTGGGCGTCGGCCTGCTGCGGGGCGACACCTTCAGCGTCGGCTATGCCGACACGGGCAAGGCCTGGTTCGGCGTGGTCGTCTACCGGGTGAAGGACCGCACGCTCAGCGGCGACTGGGCGATGCAGGGCAACGGCAAAAACGGGACGGAGACGCTGACGCGCCGCAAGTGACGCGCTAATACGCGCCCAACGTACTGTGCCGGGGCGCTTGCGGACCGGCGGCCAGAGCGCCGACGTACCGCCGCCGAACGGAGTCGGTTTCATTCGATTTCCGGCTGAGAAAATGTTTATCCATCCGAGATAAGAATGATATATCTTTTTGTATTGATACTATCCCAATTGTTTCAAGACCATCATTCGTGAGCGGTATGAAAAAGGGGATATCGGACATGAAATATTACAAAAATATTTTTTCTCTCTGCGTCTTGTCGGCGTGCATATTGTTTCTTGCAGTCGCCGGTTGTGCGACAGGCGACGACGACGACGGCAACGACGAGGCGGACGAGCCGGCCGCGTGCATTCCCGAAAACGCCTCGGCCGAGGATCGGGAGGTCGCGCTGGAGATTCTGGCGTTTTATGTCGGCGACTATGAGGACGATGCCGGACGCAAACGGACGCTCGCCTGCGATCCGGACGGCGAGTGGCAGTGGCCCGAAAGCTACGATCCGGAGGCCGGGATCATCTACAGCTACCTGATTCCGGTTGCGGTCGCGTTTGCGGACGAAGAGGTTGCCGGCGACGGCTTTCTGCAAGTCGACTTCGATCCGGCGCAACTTTCCGCGGGCAAAGGAATCAACGAATGGCCCGCGTCGTTCGAAACGCAATTCGAACAACAATGGTTTGAGTTTCACCGGGCCAGCGAATGGGATGATTCACCGCTTGTCTTTCGATTGTCGACCGACACGCCGCCGGACGAAGGTTGGCGGCACTGGACCAGGCTCGACTGAGCAAAAAGTATCCGGAAGTATTTATACTCCGCGCACGATGACGCGTTGCACGTAGGGCTCGCCGACGACGGCCAGGGCGCGCACTTCGGCGGGCAGCAGCGGACGCAGGCCGGCGAAGTCGGCGCTGAAGGTGACGCGGTTGAAAAACTGCTGGAAGGCCCAGAGGGCGGCGCCGTCGATGATCTTGCCGATTTCCTGCACGGCGGTTTCGTCGACGAAGGGCGGCACGACGGTGGTGCGGAACTCGTAGGCGACGCGGCCTTCCTTGAGGATGGCGATGGAGCGCATGACGCGGTCGAGGTCGACGAGTTTGCCGGCGGCTTCGCTGTAACGCGCCGGATCGGATTTGATGTCCATGGCGACGTAGTCGACGTATCCCTCGTCGATCAGCCGCTGCAGCATGTCGGGATGATGGCCGTTGGTGTCGACCTTGATCGGCTGGCCGGTCGCCTCCTTGAGGCGCTTGAGGAACTCGGGCAGATCGCTATGGATCAACGGTTCGCCGCCGGTGACGACGAGACCGTCGATCCACGATTTACGCTGGACGAGAAAGCCAATGACGTCCTCTTCAGCCAGACGCATGGTCTGCTCGTTGACGGCGATCAGATCGGGATTCTGGCAATTCGGGCAGCGAAAGTCGCAACCGCCGGTGAACAGGACGCTGGCCATGTTCCCCGGATAGTCGACCAGCGAAGTGCCTTGGACGCTGACAATATGCACTTGTACTTCTCTCGTCTCGAGCGCGCGAGCCTGCTTGGCAAGTCCCGGTTACGCGGACTTGATGGACTGTTGTTTTTCACCTTCCGCGGCGGCGAGCGCACCGACATTGGCGAACGCTACACCCTGGACCTTAAACGGCACGCGATCGTGATATTCGGCCTGCTTGCCTTTGTTCCACTGCTGCACCGGACGGTAGTAGCCAACAACCCTGCTGTACACTTCAGTCTTGCATTTGCATGCCATGATCAGAGCCTCCCCGCGAAACCGATTTTTCAATTTGTTCGGTTCGCCGTGACAAAATGTTGCATACACAGCCCTCTTGCCTGGCGAACGAGGCGGCGGTGCAATCAGCCGCCAACTCCCCGCTCGCGGATGCATTGCGGGCATCCGCAACGATCGAACGACAACAGGCGAATGTGCCGTTTTCGCCTCCCGCCCCCGGCGGGAACCATAAGGTCGTTGCCGCGACCGTAATCATCGTTTTTCAACCTGCGAACACCGACGGGGGGCCTCCCCGCCGCGCGCGCCTTAGTACGGGCACTCGAAGTGTTCGCCGGCGATGTACCCATGTTCCGGACAGATGGTGAACGTCGGCGTGATCGAGTAGTACGGCAGGCGGAAGTTTTCCGCGATGCGCCGCACGAGCTTTTTGGTCGCGCCGATGTCGTCGAGCCGTTCGCCGATGAAGCTGTGCATCACCGTGCCGCCGGTATAGAGCGTCAGCAGATCGTCTTGGTGCTGCAAAGCGAGGAACAGATCGTCGGTGTAGTTGACCGGCAGGGCGGTGGAGTTGGTGTAGTACGGCTCCTGGTCGCCCTGGGCGAAGATGTCCGGATATTTCTTTTTGTCGAGGCGGGCCAGGCGGTAGGTCGTGCCCTCGCCCGGCGTCGCTTCGAGGTTGAACAGATTGCCGGTCTCCTCCTGGAACTGCAGGAGGTTTTCGTTCATGTGCTTGAGCGTTTCCATCGCCAGCTCTTTGCCCATCGGATCGGCGATGTTCACGCCCATGAAATTGACCAGGGCCTCGTTCATGCCGATCAGGCCGATGGTCGAGAAGTGGCTGGCCCAGTAGCCGCCCACGCGCTCTTTGACGCCCTGCAGGTAGTTGCGGCAGTAGGGATACAGGCCGTCCTGCGTGAACTGTTCGAGCACGCGGCGTTTGGTTTCCAGGCTTTCCTTGGCCATGTTCATCAGGTAGTCGATGCGGCCGAACCAGTCGCCCTCGTTGGCCGATTCGTAGCCGATGCGCGGCATGTTCAAGGTGACCACGCCGATCGAACCGGTCAGCGGGTTGGCGCCGAACAGACCGCCGCCGCGCTTGTTGAGATGTTCGCGCAGCTCGCGATTGTCCAGGCGCAGACGGCAGCACATCGAGCGCGCGTCCTCGGGCTTCATGTCGGAGTTGATGAAGTTGGCGAAGTACGGCACGCCGTAGCGGCTGGTCATTTCCCAGAGAATGTCGAGTTCTTCGTTTTCCCAATCGAAGGCGTCGTGGATGTTGTAGGTCGGAATCGGGAAGGTGAAGATGCGGCCCTTGGCGTCGCCGGCCATCATCACTTCACAGAACGCCCGATTGATCATGTTCATTTCGTGCTGGAAGTCGCCGTAGACGTCGTCGGTGTAACTGCCGCCGCGCACCACCGGCTGCTCGCGCATGTACGTCGGGCAGGTCAGGTCCATGGTGATGTTGGTGAACGGCGTCTGGAAGCCCACGCGGGTGGGAATGTTCACGTTGAACAGGAATTCCTGCATGGCCTGCACGACCTGGCCGTATTCCAGCTTGTCGTAGCGAATGAACGGAGCCAGCAGGGTATCGAAATTGGCGAAGGCCTGCGCGCCGGCGCTTTCGCCCTGCAGGGTGTAGAAGAAGTTGACGATCTGGCCCAACGCGGTGCGGAAGTGCTTGGCCGGAGCCGATTCGACCTTGCCGAACACGCCGCCGAAACCGCGGCTGAGCAGATCCTGCAGATCCCAGCCGCAGCAGTACACGCTGATCTGCCCCAGGTCGTGCAGGTGAAAATCGCCGTCGTTGTGCAGGGTGCGAATGTCGGGCGTGTAGATTTTCTCGAGCCAGTAGGACGCGCTCACCGCGCTGCTGATGTGGTTGTTGAGTCCCTGCAGCGAGAAGCTCATGTTCGAGTTTTCGTTGATGCGCCAGTCAAGCTTCTGGATGTAGCTGTCGATCATGTCGACGGCGTCTTCCATCATCTTTTTGGTCGAGCGCATCTGCGCGTGCTTGTCGCGATAGAGAATGTAGCGCTTGGCAATGGTAGGCAGGTTGTTATGAATAAGGACCTTCTCGACCAGGTCCTGCACGTTTTCCACGGTCGGGAGGCGGTTGTCCTTGTACAACACGGTCAGCAGATCGGCCACCTCGTCGGTGATGCGCTCGGCTCGCGAGCGATCGTTGGATCCGGTCGCCCGAAACGCTTTGTATACCGCTTCGGTGATCTTCTGCCGATCAAAAGGAACAACGCGCCCGTCTCGTTTCCGAATTGAGCGAATCATCGAGTTGCCATCCTGTCGCGTCGAATTGGTTGACCCTAGCCCTTGTCGCGGTCCGAAAAGAAAACTCCCCCTTTCGGACCGGAAAAACGGCACTTAACGCCGTCTTCCCAGCGCCCTGACAACTCCCCCAATCGTGCCTGAAAATTGGTTCCAACAACAGGGGATCCTCACGACCTGCATTCCCTGAGAATCCTCTTTAACTCTTTCGAGCTAG
This sequence comes from bacterium, assembly GCA_036725605.1. Lineage (GTDB taxonomy): Bacteria > Lernaellota > Lernaellaia > Lernaellales > Lernaellaceae > CALBTQ01. The sequence goes on along the minus strand of DAIMDW010000005.1, from coordinate 173,817 downwards.
CCTGTTGAATTTCAAAGAAAATTGAAAAGTAGTTTTAGTCATCCGGGCAGTTATGGATACTAGTAAACCCTACAGGACGTGTCAAGGGAAAAAAACAAGATGTTGTGGAAAATTTTATGACGCACCGCAACAGATGGGGCCCTTATTGCCAATATGGACAATCGGCCGAAAACGCGTCGATTTCGGGCAAATAAATCCCGGAAAACGACCGTTTTACTGGTTTGCGAACGGCTGATTGATCTCGGTATTCGGCTCGTGCGCCTTGCGACCGTAGACGCGTTCGTACGCCTGGCAGTAGGGGCACAAACCGCCTTCGATCGTCTTGACGAACCAGAAGGCGAAGCCGCGCTGTTTGACGCGCGCTTTGGAGCAAACCGGGCACTCGACACACTTTTGCGCCATCTGTTTATCTTTTTCGGAGATTTGTTCCATGATTGCGTCCTTACCAAGTAGTTATGGGATCTCGATTAGGCGAACATTATTAATTAAAGAGACCTCGCAACACAAGATCATTTCCGATTTTGGATACAAAACACTTTTCAAATAAAATTGACATCAACTAATTAATAAAAAAAAATAGAAAGAATAATTAAACGTGGAAAAGAGGAGGGCAAATTGAAAAGATTATCTATCATAATAGCATTCCTGGTTTTTTCGCTAATTTCCACTTCGTTGGCTTCGGCCGCCTGGGTCACCATGACGTCCACCATGCCGGAAACACCGGCAGCCACAAACTTTGCCTATTACATCGACGGTAAAATCTATGTAATTGGCGGCGTCACCAATACGCCATTTGTCGCCAATGCCAAGGTTCGTATCTATGACATCCTCACCGACAGTTGGTCATTGGGAACCGATGCTCCCGACAGCGTCCTACGCTCCGGCGGTTTCGTCTATGACGGGAAAATATATGTAATGTCCTTCCTGGGTACAACATTTGTCGCCAACACCGTGGTAATGATCTACGATCCGGACACCGATTCCTGGGCGTACGGTCCCACAACGACCGGACATGAGAGCAACATTTGGATTTACGATCCGACATCCGGCCTGGCCTATGGTTTTGGCGGTTTCTCCAACTACACAACCTATATCTTCAATCCGGCGAGCGAAACATTTGAAGCGAACGGAACCGACATCCCTGTGTCCGTTGCCTGGACTTGCATGGGAATCGAAGATACCGGCGATGTCCTTTTGGCCGGCACAACGCCCGGAGGCTTCCCTCCAGCGGCGGTAACGCCTTATCACTACCACATTGCCGGGGATTCCTGGATTGCCTTGACGCCGATAGATCCGAATCCTACCTGGGACCGCGCTTGCGGTTATATCGACGGCTCAATTTACATCGCCGGGGGGCGCACGACCGATTGGACCACTTACACCGACTACGTACAGTCCTACTCTTCCGCCAAAGGAACCTGGACAGTCGAAGAGGTTCTGCCCGAAGCCTTGGGCGCACCCTGGTCGGTTGCCGTCGGCAATTACCTGTTCGTCGGCGGCGGTTACGACAACACCGCGGCCAACACGGACACCTATTACAACAAATACGCCAACGCCGAACCGATCATCACCTCCACCCCGGACGATACCGTGACGCAGGGCGAAACCTACACCTATCAGGTCGAAGCGGAAGACGAGGATATCCTCGATGAACTTACCGTAACGTTGAACACCAACCCGGCCGGCATGACCATCGACGGTAACGGCCTGGTCGAGTGGGACACCACCGGTGTCGATCCGGGCGATTACGATGTCGAAGTCGACGTGGACGACGGCACAACCGCCAAACAGCAGGCGTTTACCATCACCGTCGAAACGCCGGCCGACGACGACACCGGTGACGATGACACCGGCGACGATGACACCGGCGACGATGACATCAGCGATGACGATGTGACCGATGACGACATTGATGATGACGACGATGATGACGATGACGACGACGATGACGACGATGACGACGACGATGATGACGACGACGACGACGATGATGACGGTTGCTGTGGTTGTTAGCTGACGGCGCTGAATCAAAGTAAACAAAGGGTGGTTGCCGACGAAGCAGCCGCCCTTTTTGTATCGTGATTCACCTATATTTTATTTTTCTTATCGCGCAAGGAAATCAGGAAGCCGTAGAGAAAACCGCCGATGTGCGCAAACCAGGCCACGCCCTGTTCGGTCGAGAGCGTGGAAAGAATCTGCGTGCCGAACCAGATGCCCAAAAACAACCACGCCGGCAGCGGCACGATAAAAAAGATGACCAGCGATTTGATTTTCGCCTTGGGAAAGTAAAACAGGTACGCGCCCAACACGGCGGAGATTGCGCCCGAGGCGCCGATCATCGGAATCGGCGAGCCGAGCGACACGATGATGTGCGCCGCCGCGGCCGCCACCGCGCCCATCAGATAAAAACCGAGAAAGCGCACGGGGCCGAGTTTGTCTTCAACGTTGTCGCCGAAGATCCACAGGAACCACATGTTGAACAGCAGGTGCAGCACGCCGCCGTGTAAAAACGCGCTGGTGATCATGGTGAACAGCGGCCACAGCGAACGATCGAGCGGAATGCGGATGATCTGGCGCGGCACGCAGGCGAAACGCAGACCGTCACTGGGATCGATAAGCTGGTACACGAACACAAGGACATTGAGCGCGACCAGGCCGTAGGTGACCACGGGCGTGCGTTTGGTGGGATTCAAATCACGCAAGGGAATCATGGGTGATTATGTATCACAGTTGCCTGGAATCGCTCAAGCTTCCGTTTCGGCTCGCTTTTTCAGGGCTTCGTTCATCGCCCGGAAACCTTCCTGCGTGGCCTCGCCCCAACGCTTGAGCAACGTTCCGGCCAGCACGCCGGTGAAGGTTTCGCGCTGCGAAAAACGGACGTGATCGGCGTCGATCGCCTCGATGGTGAAGGCGTGCTCGCCGTCGAAAATGCCGGGGATGCCCAGATGCCCCTTCCAGCGAATCTCCCGCGGGGCGTCGGCTTCAAGCACCTTGGGTTTGATGTGCATCGCCTTGCCCTGCGCCGGCTGCAACGTCGCCTCGATTTTGCCCCCGGGCGCCGCCATGCCGCTGATCTCGCGGATGAACGGGTTCCATTGCGGATACCGGTCGAAGTCGGTAAGGATGCGCCAGACGGTCTGCGCCGACGCATCGATCGTCGTCTCGCTGCGGATCTCTTTCATAATTTTCTACCTCCCTGCCCAAACCTAATCACCTCCTCGAAGGGGGCAACCTTTGTTAAAAAGAAACGCCCCGGCGCGCGGCCGGGGCGTTGGATTGATTGGCGAATCGATCACGGCAAAATCATCTCGATGAGCATCTGGCCGATTTCGCGCCCGGCGTCGTCGCGGGCGGGTACGTGGATGAACGACGGCGACGCGTCGAGGCGCTGGGTGAAGAAAAACAGTTCGTCGGACAGGCCCGGGCGCAACACGCGACCGCTGATCTGCAGGATCACCTTTTGCTCGGCCCCCTCGCCCGTCGCGGCGGGCACGAGCACGTACACCGGATAGACGTTCAATTCGACCGCGCCCTTTTCCGGCGGACGTTGATCGGTGGCGTCGGTGCGGATCGTCGCGTTGAAACGCTTGCTCACCCAACCCACGCCGGCGGGCGCGCGCAGGTTGAACTCGCCGATCTGCGCGACCGAATCCCGGCGGTGCAGCATCACCGGCGGCGCGCCGGGAATCAGCGAGAGGCGAATGAACACGGCGACGTTCTTGCCCGCCGTGCGCGCGAAGGGCGGCTCGACGGACGGCGCGGGTTTGTCGACGCGCTCGAGTTCCCCGGCCTGCGCGGCCAGGCGCATCTCCAACGCTTTTTTGAACAGGGCGCCGCCGCGACCGATCTCGCGCAACGCGGCCTGCTGTTGACCGGGCGAACCGGAGGGTGTTTCAAGCACGCCGTCGCCGTTCTCGTCGAGGTAGCCGGCGGCCGAACCGTCGGGTTCGAACAGATACACGCGGTCGGCGCGGCCGTCGCGGTCGGTGTCGATTTCCACGCGGGTGTACATCGCGCCGGCGAGAAACACGGCGACTTCGGGCGCGCCGTCGCCGTCGGCGTCCAGCAGTTCCCAGGCGGCCGGTTCGCCGCCGCGCCAGAGCACCGCACCGTCGGGCGCGCGCCAGGCGACCACGCCGGATTCGGCCCAGGCGGTCGTCGCCAGCAGGCACAGCAAAATGACCATCAGCCGGATGCGCACGATTTTTCTCCACGGGTTTGCGCGATGATACCAGCCGCGCGAAAGGTCAATCAACCGTCGATCGCCAACCATCCCGCCCGCCGCAGTTCGGCAAAGACGATCTCGGCCATGCGCGCGTAACCGTACTTGTTCGGATGCCTGTCTTCGCCGTTGGAGAAACGTTTCGTGAGCAGTTCCAGCGGCAAATCCAATCCGAAGCGGGTAACGTCGATCAAGATCAAATCGTCGCCGGGCGGCAAAGCGGCGTAGGCCTGATCCACCCACGGGCACCCGAACCAATAATTGAGCAGGGCGATTTTGACGTTGTGTTCCCGCAGTTGTCGGCGCAGCAGCGTAATGTCTCGTTGGATCCACCGCGCCAGGAAATCCCGTTCCGCCGCCTCTTCCACGCTCAATAAGGCCTGGGTCGGTTCGGCCTTTCCGGCGTCTTCGAGTTGTTTCACCTGAGTCAGCAGTTCGACGCTACGACGGCCGAAGTGATACACGCGGACGTTGCGCAACAAATAGTCCGCCGCCAACGCCCGACTGCCTTCGGCCAGCTCCGGCGGCAACATCGGCGCGCCCTGAAAATTGTATACGTTGTTGTTGCCGGAGGCGAAGATGACCAACCGCACGCGTTCCGGGTGATTGGCGAAAAAACGTTCGCCGAATTCGCGCGCCTGCACGCTGTTGCCGCCGGCCCGGCCCCAGTTGACGACATCCCATTCGCCCGGTCCGCTCAGGCGGTCGATCAGCACCGACAACTGCGACGGCCAGTCGTATCCTTCGGCGGCGCCGACGCCCTGCGTGAAGCTGTCGCCGAGGCACAGCACGGAGCGCGGCGCGGACAACTGCCGCTCCGTCTTTTGATACAAAGAGGTTTTGATCAATCCGGAGGCCAGACGAAAAGCCAATTCGGCCGATACGGGAATGGCGATGATTCCCGCCATGACGGCGACGACGACAAACGCCAGGCGGCGAATCAGCCGGCGTGTTTTCGAGGTCAATCGGCGTTTGGACATGTTCTTCCGCTTCTTTCCGGTTTCGCGTCCCGGCGCGATTCGCTACAATCCGCAAATAGATTATCGCAAGGAACAACGATGCGCTATTGGGTTTGCGTTTTGCTGCTGAGCCTGACGCTCGCCTGCGCCTTCGCCTGCTCGGACGGCCCGGCCGACGAGGAGGACGAAAACGACGGCGGCGATTTCGACAACGTGGACGAGACCGCCTGCGCCTGCGAGGAAACGTGCCTGCTCGCCGAGTTCGACTGCGCGGCGACCTGCTCCGGTTTCGACGCCGCGTGCGTCGACGATTGCCGCGCCGACTACACCGCCTGTGCGCTGGAGTGCGCCGGGTGCATCGCGGCGTTCAACGACTGTTGCGCCGCGACCGGCGGCGACGAGGGCAAGCTGGCGGCGTGCGAGGACTTGCTCGTCAACTGCCAGGAACAGGCATGCGGCTGGCAGCCGGCGTGTCTGGACGCGTGCAACGCCGACGCCGACGAATGCGGCGCGGCCTGCGGCGAGGATTGGGATTGCTACGCCGCGTGCCTGAGCGAAACGAAGACCTGCTACGCCGCGTGCATTTGAAGGAGGATCATGCCCACGCTCGACGCCGCGCAACTGGCCGAACGCGCCCGCATCGCCCATGAGCGCCTGCGCGCCTGCGACCTGTGCCCGCGCGCTTGCGGGGTCGATCGCACGCGCGGCGAGTTGGGCTTTTGCCGCGTCGGAGCGCGGGCGATCGTCGCCTCGTACGGTCCGCACTTCGGCGAAGAGCGGCCGCTGGTCGGGCGGCACGGCAGCGGCACGGTCTTTTTTTCCGGCTGCAACCTGGCCTGCGAATTCTGCCAGAACGAGGACATCAGCCACGGCCTGGCCGGCGGCGAAACGACGAGCGACGATCTGGCCGCAATCTTTCTGACGATCCAACGCAACGGCTGCCACAACCTGAACCTGGTAACGCCCACGCACGTCGTGCCGCAGTGGCTCGACGCACTGGCGCTGGCGCGCGCGCACGGCTTCGACCTGGCGGTGGCGTACAACACGGGCGGTTACGATCGCGTCGACACGCTGCAACTGCTCGCGGGCGTGGTGGACATTTACATGCCCGATTACAAGTTCGCCGACGAGGCGGTCGCCGAGCGGCTGGCGCATGCGCCGGATTATCCGACCGTCGTGCAGGCGGCGCTGCGCGAAATGCACCATCAGACGGGCGATTTGGAAACCGACGCGACCGGCACGGCGCGACGCGGCTTGCTGGTGCGCCACCTGGTGATGCCCGAAAACCTGGCCGGATCGCGCGAGGCGATGCGTTTTCTGGCGCGCGAGATAAGCACGTTCACCTACGTGAACATCATGGGGCAGTATCATCCGTGCTTTCACGCGTACCGGCACGAAGACCTGCGCCGGCGACCGACCGTCGATGAAATGCAGGCCGCCTACGACGCCGCGCGCGAGTTCGGCCTGACGCGATTGGACAAACGATGAACGGGGCGCGGCGCTGGATCTGGCTGGCCGCGGCGATGATCGTCGCCGCGTTTGCGCTGCGTCTGCCGCTGCTGTCGGTGCCGCTGGAGCGCGACGAGGGCGGCTACGCCTACATGGCCGACCGGATGCACCAGGGCGACACGCTGTACCTCGATCTGGTCGAGACCAAACCGCCCGGCGTGTTTTGCGCCTATTGGCTGTTGCTGGCAGGCGGACGCTCTGTGCCCTACCTGCGCTTGATGTTCGCGCTGACCGCGACGCTGACGGCCGTGTTGTTCGCGCTGTTCGCCGTGCGGAAATTCGGCGTGCGCGCCGGGGCGTTGAGCGCGGCGCTGCTGGCCCCGACGATGGCCGCGCCGGCGTACTTCGGCTTTAGCGGCAACGCCGAGATGTTCATGGTTCCGCTGACCGTCGGCGCGCTGTGGCTGCTGTCTCGACGAGAAGAAGGGGCTTGGGCGACCGATCTGCTCGGCGGCGTGTTGTTCGCGCTGGCCGCGCTGACCAAACCGGTGGCGCTGGCCGAAGGGCTGGCCGTCGCGACGCTGATTTTGCTGCGGCCGACCACGAACCGACGTCGGTTGCTTGGCCTTGTGTTGGCCGGCCTCGGCCTCGTCGCAACCGAGGGAATCGTGCTGGCGCTGTTCGCCTGGAAAGGGACCGTCGTCGATTACCTGTACTGGGCGTACGGGTACAACCTCGATTACACGACGGCGCTGTCGACCCTCGATCGTCTGCGCGCGTTTGTCTATCAGGTGCTCAAGCGTGGGATGCTGGTGCGCGACTGGCCGCTGGCGGCGCTGGGGATCGGCGGGATAATCGCCCTGGCGCGCCGGCGCGAACGGTGGACGGATTTGACCTTCGTGCTGCTGTGGCTGATCGGCGCGGGGATCGGCACGGCGGCGTCGGGCCGCTTCACGCCGCATTACTTCATTCAACTGCTGCCGCCGTTGTGCCTGGCGGCGGGGATCGGGCTGGATCGCCTGTTGAGTCGCCTCGAAGCGGCCAAAGCGTCGCCGGTATTGCGCCAAGGGCTTGTTGTCGTACTGCTCCTGTTGGCCTTGGTTTATCCGACGCTGACCCAGGCAAAGCTTTTCGCCGCCGGACCGCAATTGTCGCGGATCCTATACGGGCTCAATCCGTTCATGGAAGGCGAAGAGATCGGCCGCTACCTGCGCGAGCACACGTGGCCGGAAGAATCGATTTTCATTGCCGGCACCGAGGGGCAGTTTCTCTACCATGCGCAACGCAAGAGCGCGACGAAGTTCGTGTTCACCTACCCGCTGGGCACGACGCATCGACGGGCATGGCAGTGGCAGCAGGACGTTTTGCGGGAGGTCGAGCGCAACCGGCCGCGGTACATCGTGATCGTGCGCCTGGGATCGTCGATGATTCTGGAAAAGGATGCGCCCAAACTGCTGCTGGAGAAACTCGAAACTATCGTCGGGTCGGAGGATTTTGTCCGCGAAGCCGCGCTGATCGCCACCTCGCCGACCGAAACACGGTTGGTGACCGGCGACATTCCGCCCCAGGCCCCGGTGATTCTGGATTTGTACCGCCGACGCGATTAATGCGGAATTGTCTTTGACAAATTCCCTCAAGAGCATAAGTATTAAGCAGTTAATGAAAAGAGCTGGAATCGTTTATCAAGGGAGTACAAACAATGGTTAGTTACAAGGATTTGGGGCTGGTCAACACCAGAGATATGTTCGCCAAGGCGATGGCCGGGAAGTATGCGATTCCGGCGTATAACTTCAATAATCTTGAGCAGTTGCAGGCGATCATCATCGGTTGTGCGCAGACGAACTCGCCGGTTATTTTGCAGGTAAGCAGCGGCGCGCGCAAGTACGCGAATCAGACGTTGCTGCGCTACATGGCGCAGGGCGCGGTGCAGTTGGCGCGCGAGTTGGGCAGCGAGATTCCGATCACGCTCCACCTGGATCACGGGGATACGTACGAGCTGTGCGTGAACTGCATCGAGACCGGTTTCAGTTCGGTGATGATCGACGGATCGGCGCATTCGTACGAGGACAACATCGCGCTGACGCGGAAGGTCGTCGAATACGCGCACAAGTACGACGTAACCGTCGAGGGCGAACTGGGCGTGCTGGCGGGCATCGAGGACGAGGTGTCGCACGAGGTCAGCCACTACACCAAGCCCGAAGAGGTGGAAGATTTCGTGAAACGCACCGGGGTGGATTCGCTTGCAATTTCAATAGGTACGAGTCATGGCGCGTTCAAATTCAAGGTGGGCCCGGGCGAAAGCGTGCCGCCTTTGCGTTTCGATATTTTGCAGGAAGTCGAACAGCGCATTCCGGGTTTCCCGATCGTGCTGCACGGCGCGTCGAGCGTGGTGCCCAAGTACGTCGAGCTGATCAATCAGTACGGCGGCGGCCTGGAAGGCGCGGTGGGCGTGCCCGAGGAGCAACTGCGCCAGGCGGCGACCTCGGCGGTGTGCAAGATCAACATCGACTCCGACGGGCGCCTGGCGGTAACGGCCAAGGTGCGCGAGGTGCTGTACACCAAGCCCAAGGAGTTCGACCCGCGCAAGTACCTGGGGCCGGCCCGCGACGAGTTGATCGAGCTGATCAAACACAAGAACATCAACGTGCTGGGCAGCGCCAATCGCGCGTAGCTCTTCAGTTTAAAAGGAAAACCGCCCGGGTGATGGTCCGGGCGGTTTTATTTAAACGCGTGACCGTTATTGGCCATCGAGCGTTTGCCGGATGATTTTGAGCAGATCGAACTGGTTGAAGGGCTTGGGCAGCAGCTTCATGCCCGGCTCGACCACCCCCTGGCTGGTCAGCGTGTTTTCGGCATAGCCGGACATGAACACGACTTTCGCCTTGGGATTGAACAGGCGAATCATTTCGTAAAGCCGGCGGCCGTTCATGCCGGGCATGATCACGTCGGTCAGGACCAGATCGATTTCGTTTTGCTTTTGTTTGTAGAGGCGATAAGCCTCGAGCCCGTCGCCGGCGACGATCACCTGGTAACCGCACTTGGTCAGCACCTTGCGCACCAGCTCGCGGACGATTTTTTCGTCTTCGGCCAGAAGGATGGTTTCGGTGCCGTGGCTCAATTCGCTCTTTTTGCTCGACTTATCCTCGGACGCCGCTTCGTTGAGTACGGCGGGGAAATAGACGTTGAAGGTCGTGCCCTCGTTGGGTTGCGAATGCACGGTGATGAAGCCGCCGTTTTGCTTGACGATGCCGTAGACCGTGGCCAGGCCCAGGCCGGTGCCCTGGTCCTTTTTCTTGGTGGTGAAGAACGGCTCGAAGATTTTATTGAGAATTTCCTGGTCGATGCCGTGCCCGGTGTCGGTAACCGACAGCAGCGTGAAGTAGCCGGGCGTGGCTTCGGTATTCCACCGGCAAGCGGTTTCATCGAAGTGGACGTTGGCGGTCTTAAAGATGAGCTTGCCGCCCTCGGACATGGCGTCGCGGGCGTTGACGGCCAGGTTGACCAGCACCTGGTTGATCTGCGAGGGGTCGGCCTTGATCGGATGAAGCTTGACGTCCAACTGCGCATAGAAACGCACGTCCTCACCGATGATCCGCTCGAGCATGCGTTTGGAATTGTTGATCAGATCGTTGAGGGAGATCGTCTTGGGGCTGATCATCTGCTTGCGGCTGAAGGCCAGCAGCTGCTGGGTCAGTTCGGCGGCGTGCTCGGCCGCGTGCTTGATTTCCATCAGATCGCCGGCCAGCTCGGTTTGTCCTTCGGTGACCACCAACAGATAGTCGGCATAACCGAGAATGCCGGTCAGAATGTTGTTGAAGTCGTGCGCGATGCCGCCGGCCAGACGCCCGATGGATTCCATTTTTTGCGCCTGCCGTAGTTGTTCCCCGATGCGGTCCTTTTCCTCTTCGGCCTGCGCCAGCTTGGTGATGTCCAATCCGATGCCGCCGACCAGCGGCGTTTTGCCCATGCCCGGAATGGCGAACTTGTATATCTGGACGTGCCGCTTATCGCCGCGGATGTCGGTGAGCTCATAGGTATCGGAAACGACGCCCTCGCGAATCGCCCGCTCGTCCTGGTCGATCATTTTCCGCGCGATGTTCTCGGTGAAAAAAGCATCGGTCGACAAACCCAGCCAACGACCGGCATCGTAGTTCTGCTTGAGGTACTCGTTGACGTATTCCATCTGGCCGTTTTCGTCTTTGATGAACACGCCGGCGGGGAGATGATCCATGAACGCGGTGAATTGCGCCCGGGATTTGGCGAGGGCGATTTCCTTTTTCTGATGCGCCAACACGCTGGCGAGAATCACGCCCATGGTGGCGAGCATGGAGGCGTATTCGGGGGTCCAGGCGTGGTTGTCGCCGACGCAGTCCATGCCCAGCACGCCGGCCAGGCGACCGCCCAGGGCGATGGGCACAAAGACGATCGAACGCAGACCGGAGGCGGTCATGAACTCGCGTTCGGCGACGGCCTCGGCGGGCAAGTCGTCGATGCTGGACAGGAAAATCGGTTCGAAGCGATTCAAGTGAACCAGCAACCACGGGAATTTTTCCGTATCGATGGTGCGCATCGTATGGGCCGGCGAAACGGGCGTGTTGTGCAGCCAATGATGGGTTTTATAAGCCGTTTTCCCATCGGGGCCGATGACATAATAGAAGCACTGATCCACTCCGGCGAACCGACCCAACCGTTGTAGAGCTTGGTTGATTTCACTGTCAATTTGGCCCGATTCGAGGTTGATAAACCGGGTCGAGATGTCGGCAATAATTTGGAGGATTTCGAGACGGAACGTGAGCGCTCGTTCGGACTGCTTCAGCTCGCTGATATCACGCATCACAGTAGCGAAGTAGGCCGGTTCGCCGGTGGATTGCGAAAAAATGGTAAACGTATGGATATCCACATGGACCGGCTCGCCGGTTTGCATGTGGACCAAGGTTCCTTCGCCGCGCCAGAAGCCCTGGTTTTTGATGGCCGGGATGATTTCGGAATACAATCTCGTCTGCTGGCGCTGATCCATAAGGTGAACGTAATTTTTGTCGGCCAGGTCTTCATCCGGTTCCAGGCCGATCATCTTGCGGCCGCTTTCGTTGACGTAGATCATCCGCCCGTCCAGCGTGTATACGCCGATCAAATCGGAACTGCGCTCGACCAGGGAGATCAGCTTTTGCTGCTCATCCTGCAGGCGTTTGCGCTCGGAGATGTCGCGCGTCACGCCCAGAATGCCGATGGGTCTGTCGTTGTCGTCGCGTAAAAACGAAGCGTGTACTTCGGTCCAGAAGGTGCTGCCGTCCCGGCGGTGTTGCTCCAGCTCCATCGTGCGCGTGCGGTACGAATCGACCGTGCCGTTTTCAAACAACGTCATTTCTTCCGCAATCACTTGTTGAACCACCGCTTGCGACGCGGGCGTCAGGCGGTCGAGCATCGGTTCGCCGGTCAACTCGGCGGTCGACATGCCGTACATGCGCTCGGCGGAAGGGCTGAGAAACGTGAAGGTCTGAAAATCCATGTCCAGCACCCAGATCACATCGGAAACGTTCTCGGCGATCAGGCGGAACTGTTTCTGGCTTTCGCGCAGTCTTTCCTCTGTTTTGCGGCGCATGGAAATATCGCGGATGACCACCAGGCTCGCCGGATTTCCCGCAAACGAGACAGCGCTGCCGGTCAACTCCACCGGGCGATAGGAACCGTCGCGGGTGACGAAATTGACCTCGATGACGCCCTTTTCGTTTTTGCCGTCGATATAGCGTTGATACAACTGCATCAGACGATTGAAATGGTCGCGATGAACGACCTCGCCGAAGTGAACGCCAAGCAGTTCATCCAGCGAATATCCAAGCAGTTCGGCCACTTTCGGATTGGCGTAGGCGATTTTTTCGTCCTGCACGATGCAGATCCCGTCGCCGGCCGTTTCCACCAAAGTGCGGTATTTTTCCTCCGACTCGCGCAAGCGCTGTTCCTGCAGGCGTCGTTCGGTGATGTCGCGCATGACCGCGACCGCATAGTCGGCGTCTTCCATTTCGGCCAGACCGACGGTGATTTCCACCGGGATATTGCTCCCCCGGCCGATGAACCGCGATTCGATCGGCTGCGTTTTGACCGTATCGTCGTTGAAGTCGGTCAGTTGGCGTTGTACTTCCGCCCACGCCTCATTCGGCACAAGATCGGCAAAATTGGCATGGCACTCAACGCCCTCCCGGTGGTTGACATAGCGACGGGCCTGGCTGTTGCAATCGACCAGATCGCCGGAGGGATACTCGAAGATGAATACGGCGTCGTTGGCGTAGTCCAGAAGCAGACGAAATCGTTCCAAAACCGATATTCGCTGGCGAATTTCAGGAGTTCCGTATTCTCTTAAATTGAATACCTTGTTTTCACTGCGGCTCATTTTTTCAATCTTTCGTCAGGTTGTTCGTCCGATAGAGCACCTGGCTGTTGCACGTGAATACGTATCGGTAGAACCGGCGAAAAGAAACACTTCCTTTTAATATTTTTTTTGCCGTCAAATCTCGGAACTAATCGTTTTTGAAAGCTTTTCCTACACTCCGCAGGATGCATAACTTTATAAACGGTTGAAATCATCGCTCAAATTGCTACACTCCCAGGGCGCACGCGAAAGTTGAACGGCGCGAAAAACAATGGGCCACGGAAGGGTATGAAAGACCGATGAATCAACGCACGATCCGGCGACGGGCCGGTTTGCATAATTCGCTTTTGATATTTTTTCTGGCGGCGGCGCTTTTGCCGGCGGCGCTAGGTTGTTCGTCCCCCCCCGTCAAGCACAACATCGTGCTGATTCTGGTCGACACGTTGCGCGCCGATCATCTGGGATGCTACGGCTATCAACGGCCGATCACGCCCAACATCGACAAACTGGCGAAAGAAAGCACGCTGTTCGAGCAGGCCTTCAGCCACAGCCCCTGGACCATGCCCTCGGTGGCTTCGATCATGACCTCGCTGCCGCCGCGCGACCACGGCATCACCAATTGGAAACAACCGCTGGCCGAGCGGCATCTGACCCTGGCCGAGCAATTGCGCAAAGACGGCTACGCCACCGCGGCGGTGGTCAGCCACTTCATTTTCGAGCCGAAGTACAACTTTAATCAGGGTTTCGACTTCTTCGACTACTCCGTATTGGAAAAAGGGCACCCGAAGAAAATCCACAGCTCGGGGGAAGTCAGCGACATCGCGATCAAGCAACTGGACGAACTGGGCGAAAGCAACAAACCGTTTTTCCTCTGGCTGCACTACTTCGATCCGCACAACGATTACCTCAAACACGAGGGATATGATTACGGCAACGAGCCGGTCGACTTATACGACAGCGAGATCGCCTTCACCGACCATCACATCGGCCGCGTGTTGCAAAAGCTCGACAACCTGGGGCTGCACGACAAGACGATCGTCGTGTTCATGGCCGACCACGGCGAGGAGTTCCGCGACCACGGCGGCACGCGGCACTCGCGGACGCTGTACAACGAGGTGCTGCGCATTCCGCTGATGATCCGCGCGCCCGGCTTCAGCCCGCAGCGCATCAAAACCACGGTCAAGGAATCGGACCTCGCGCCGACGCTGCTGACGCTGATCGGGCAACAAACGCCCAAAGCGTTTTCCGGCAAGACGTTCACGATCAAAGGCAATAAAATCAAGGTGGACACGCCACGGACGGTCTTCGCCGAGACGTTCCGGATGGCCAGGAAAAAGGGCGTCGTGCATCAGAACTGGAAGCTGATTCACGACCTGAAAAAGAAGCGCTTCCAACTGTTCAACCTGGAAACCGACCCGATCGAGAAAGTCAATCTGTTCAAGAGCAACCAGCAGATGGCCGGCAAGTTGAAACAAATGTTGCGGGACCACTACAAGGTCAAGCGCGCCAAGGTCGAGGAAAAGCCGCTGGACTCGGACCTGGAAGAGAAACTGCGCAGCCTGGGGTATATCAACTAAACGAATATCTTGACTGGCCCGCCCGGCTTGGCTAGCCTCGCTTCATGCCTCGCTTTACAGCCGAAGAACAAAGCGCTTTCCTGCCGCGCACGGTGGTCTTGCTGGCCGCCACGCTGGTGGGCGCGTTTTGTTTCGCCGTGCAATGGCTGCCGCTGCTGCTGGTGATCGCCGTGTTCATCTTTCCCCTGCCGTGGATCGTGGCGGCGCTGTTGGGCTTCACCCTGCTGCGCAACGCTCTGCGGCTGCGCTTTCCCCGTTTCGTCGCGGTGATGGGCTGGCTGTATTACCCGCTGGCGAGCCTGTGGGCGCTGGCGCTGGCCTATTACATTTCGTTTTTCGATCCGCTCTTCGCCCTGCTGGCCGTCATCTACACGATCGGGCTGGCCTACGTGCTGGCCGTGCATGAACGAAAACGGTGGCTGCTGGTGCTGTTCGCGATTCCGCCGCTGGTGTTGCTGCATTTCATGCCCAACACGCCGGTGGAAAAATTGAGCGTGCTGCTGGCGGTGGTGCTGTTGCCGGGCATGTTGTTGCTCGACGTGCGGATCGTCGGGCGCGCGGCGTTGTTTTACGCGGCGGTGCTGGCCGTGCTCTTTTTGCGGCTGGGTCATTTTTACTACGGCGGCGATCCGGACCTGGCCGCGCAGGTGTATACGCAACCCAACGTGCAGCGCATCGTGTCGCTGGACAAAGGTCCGCCGGAAACCCTGGCGGCGCTGGGGCGGCAACTGCGCTTCGCCGCCGACAACACGCCCGGCACGCGCACGATCCTGGGCGGCGACGCGGCGACGGTGGCGATCGATCCGCTCGGCCACGGACCGCAGGTGTTGATCGAAGGACGCAGCGCCGATGCCATGACCTACGATCCGTCGGGGCGACGGATGATCATCGCCGGGTACGAAACGAACGAGTTCGTCGTGCTCGACGACGCCACGCTGCAGGAACGGACCCGCGAGCGTTTTCCGGGGCGCGCCTTCACCAACCTATGGTGCGACCGCACGCATCGGCTGGTGTTCACCGGCGACGATTACACGCGCGACATCGGCGTCTATTCGCTGCCGGAAAGCCGCTTCACCGCCTTTTTGCCCGCCGGCGCGAGCAGCGACGCGATGATCGACAATCACACCGGCCTGCTGATCGCCTCGCGCTGGTGCTTCGTGCGTTGGATCGACGCGCACACCGGCGAAACGATCCGCAAACTGTTCGTCCCCGACGTGCACCTGCATCTGGCGATGGACGAGGCGCGACGCAAGCTGTATATCTCCGCGCCCAGCACCGGGCGCATCTGGCGCGTCAACCTGGACAAGGGCATCGTGGAAGCCAAGGCGAACATCGAAAAGGGCATTCGCTACCTGACGCTGAGCGAAGACGGACGTTGGCTGTTCGCGGCCGGGTATTTCAAAGGCAACCTCTATCAATTGGACGCGACCGATTTCAGCGTCGCGCAGCGCCTCTACGCCGGACCGCGCGTGCGCACGCTGCACATCGCGCCGGGCAGCGGCAAGGTGCTGTTCACTTCGTCGTTGGGCGCGTTCCGTTACGACTTCGCCACGCTGGTTCCCCAGTTCCAGTTTCAACCCTGATTGGCTATACTGCCGTGACTTCAAACAGTGAAACGAAGATGGACGAAACGCCGAACACCGAATATTCCCTGCGACTGCCCGCCTGGCTGGAAACGCCGGCGGTCGCCGCCACGGCCTTCGTCTGCTACGTGACCCACCTGGCGCCGTTCGACGTCGTCGCCCTCACCTGGATGCCGATGTTCAACGCGGCGATCGTGCTGGCGCTGGCGGTATTCGTTAAAGTGCTGCTGGTGCGCAAGCTGCCGCGCCTGCATCGCGTGTTGGCCGTGGTCTATTACGTCGCGGTCGGCGCCTGGGCGGCGCTGCTGAGCTATTACGTCATCATCCTGGACGGTGTCTTTTTCGTGATGGTCCTGGCCTTCGTGATGCTCATGCTCTGGTTGCTGTACCGCCGGCGGGAAAGCCGTTTTCTGCTGTTCATGATGCTGGCCATCGCCACGATGTACGCCTTCAGCATGCCCTATCGCATTTCGCGCGCGGCGATCGTGATCGCGGTTTTGCTCGGCGGCGCCGGCGTCATATTCGCTTCGCCGCGCCGGATCGGCCGCCCGGCCCTGTTGTTCGCCGCGACGATCATTCTGCTGATCAGCCGGCTGGGCGTTTTCTATTTCGGCAGCGAGCCGAACGATCTGCGGCGGGCGCTCGACGAACCGCGTCTGGAGCCGGTGTTGACTTTGCAGGACGTCCAGCCCGACGTCTGGCAAAAAAATTTCGCCCTCGCCCGGTTCGCCGCCGACAACATGGCCGGCACCTACACGCTGGTCGGCAACGCCAATTCGATCATCGCCCTGCCTACCGGTCGGGCCGATTTCGAAACCCTGGCCGAGCACAACGCCGGCGACAGCGTGTTGTACGACATCCAGGCGAATCACCTGATTTTCGCCGAGGCCGAGAACCAGCGGATCGTCGTTGTCGACGATCGCACGCTGAACACCCTGGCCAACGTGCACGAGCCCGGACGCGTGTTCACCAATTTGTTTTTGGATCCCGCGCAGCGCCTGGTGTACACCGGCGACGATTTCACCGGCGACATCGGCGTGTTCAAGCTGGACGATTTCACCTTCGACCGCTTCATTCCGGCCAACGCCAGCCGCGACGCGTTGCGCGACGAGCAAAACAACGTGCTGATCGCCACGACCTGGGGCCGGGTGCGCTGGATCGATCTGCACACCGATACCGTCCGCTTCACCATGTGGGCTCCCGATTTCGAAATTCGCCTGGCGATCGACGCGCCGCGCCGCCGGCTGTATCTGAGCCTGCCGTCGCTGGGCGAAATCCGGCAACTCGATCTGGACAATCCGCGCGTCCTCAAAACGCTCAAGCTGGCGGCGGGCGTGCGCTTCATGCGCCTGAGCGACGATTGCCGCATGCTGTTCGTCGCCGGGTATTTCGACGGCTACCTCTATCAAATCCGCGTGCCGGAGATGGAACTGCACCGCAAGGTGTTCGTCGGTTCGCGCGTACGGTCCCTGCACATCGCCCCCGGTGACGACCGCGTCGTGTGCGCCTCGTCGTTGGGCGTGTTCCGTTTCAAATTCCGCTAATCGGGCAGATGCAGACTGCGGTCCATCCAGGCCGCCAGTTCGTCGGCGTACCACGCCATGACGTGCGCGGGCGGATGCAGCTTGCCGTATTCCTCGGGCTTTCCCGCGGCGGTCAGCGTGCAGACGGGGATGTCGAGGTTCTCGTGGTGGTACTTGAAAATTTCGGCGGAGGCGGCCGGACAGATGAACATGGCCACCTGCGTGTATTTTTTCGCCTGAAAAATGTAGCGGCGGATCTTGTCGATGTTCTCGTCTTCCATGCGCTGCTCGTCCACCTGTCGCGCCGGACCGACCTTTTCGGTCGCGGCGAGCATGGTCAGGCGATAGAACCGCCAATGGCGCAACAGCGTCGTGTCGAGTCCGCCGGGCAGCTTGTGCAGGCGGGAGGGAATGACCAGCTCGCGCCACAGTTGCGGGTATTTGGCGAAGAGCGGCTCGACCGGCCGACCCATCAAAAACGCGCGACTGCCGGCGTTGGTCATCGCCAGCAGCACGACGTCGGCGGCCAACGCGCGGTCGGTAATTTCCGCCAGGCGGGCCATCTGGCCGCTGACGTACGAGGACGTACCGAAGTTCCACACCTCGATCGGCGTCCGGTGCGTGGCGGCGAGTTTATGCTCCAACTGCGCGGGCCAGGTCCGGTCGTCCTCGAGCAGCGAGCCGTAGACGTTCGAGCCGCCGTACACCAGAACGCGAAACGCGCCGGCGGGCTTGGCGGGCGGCCGTTCCGGGCTGCGCGCCCGCGATCGGTTGACGAACACGTGGTGCGTTTCGAAGGAATAGTCGCCCGGCTTGAGGCGGAAGAGCAGTTCCGGATCGTCGACCGGCTCGTGGGCGTCGAGATCGGCGTTCTGGTAATACAACAGCTTTTTCGCGTAGCGCCAGTCGAAGGAGAACGCGCGCACGACGATCTCGCTCACCGCCAGCGCCGCCACGAGGGCGAGCACCGCCGTCAGCAGCTTGCGCGTAAACGATCCGCTCGTGCGTCGCCGCGCCATTTCACCTTCCGCCGTTATTGCCGATGATCAACGATAGACGGAACGATGCGCGTTTTCAAGCAACCGTCGCGTGGCGGATCGGATGAATACGCCGCCGCCTTGTCGTGCGCCGCGCCCTGCCGCATAATTTCGGAGAAATCATCCCCCGATGCGGAAAGGATCGCCTTTTGCCAAACGCTCGCGGCGCGTCGACCACGGCGAATATGCCCACGCCTATGCGAAAGGCCTGGGCGGCGCCGTTGCTGGTGACCGCCCTGGCGTTGGTGCTGCTGGGCGCGCGTCTGGGTTCGTGGGCCTTCTTTTCGACCGCGCCGCTGTACCAGGAAAACTATCCGAAATATTTTTATCAGTCCGATCAGACCGCGCGATTCATCGCGGAAACCGGCGTGTTCTGGGGGTACGATCCGACGTTCGCGGCCGGGCTGTTGCTCAACCCCGGCGCCACGATCATCGCGCACAACCTGCCGTCGTTGATCGGCGCGGCGACCGGATGGCCGGCGGCGGTGACGATCAAGACGATTCTGCTTTTGTTTTTCGTCGCCTTCCCGTGGCTGACCTACGCGGCCGCGCGCCGGTTCGGTTTGGGGCCTTTCGCCGCGGCGGGAGCGATGCTGGCCACGGTGCTGATGAATTTCTTTTCGCTGCGCTACTCGTTCATCCGCGCCAGCATGGGCATGTATTTTTCGGCCACGCCGCTGCTGTTTTACGCGCTGGCGCTGCTGGCGACGGCCCGCGAAAAACCGTGGCGCTGGCCGCCGGTTCTTTTCGCGGCGGGCACGCTGTTGTGCTGGTGGCACATCGAGCAGGGGCTATTGTTTTTCTTCGCCGCGTTCGTGCTGTTGCTGCGCGGCCGCCGGACGCTGGCGCGGCCGTTGCCGTTGATCGGCATGGCGGCGGCGACGATCGGCGCGGCGGCGCTCAATTGGTCGTGGCTGGGACCGTTCGTGCGTTTTCACCTGGCCGCGCTGCCGTTCAACGCGGAAATTTTCGTCGCCTTTCCGGTCGACTGGCACGGCAGCGGCGGACTGGTCTTTTTAATGGTCGCCCTGCTGCAACCCTTGATCTTATTGGCGCTGGCCGCGTCGCCGTGGCGCAAACGGCTGCGCGACGAATTGCCCGCGCCGCTGCGCGACCTGGCGGCGCTCGCCGTTTTGTTAATGTCGATCGTCGCGGCGATGTCGCTGGTGCGGATTCTGACCGGCTTCTTCCCGACGCGTTTGCTGGACGTGCTGCCGCCGATCCTGTTCGTGCTGGCCGGTTGGCGCATCGAGCGCACGCCGAATCGGCAACGGTTCGCCTACGGCGCGGCGGCGGCGCTGGCGGCGCAACTGGTTTTGTTTTATGCGCTCTTCCCGCATCAGCCCTTCGTCAACGAGCCGCCCGCGACCTACCGCGAGCTTGCCGGCTGGTTGCGTGAGAACACCGACGATCGCGCGCGCATCGCGCTGGAAGCCAGCGGCCGGCCCGACCGGCAACCGCTGGGGGTGGATCCGTCCTCGCTGCTGGCGTACGACGTGCCGCGCCAGTACGTCGCGCTGCCTTCGACCGAATCGGCCAACGTGCTCTACCAGGCCTATTTGCTGGAAGGCCGCCTGGGCGCGCACGACCTGACGACGTTGGGCGAAGCGGCGCATCGTCGCCTGCTGGCGGCGTACAACATCGGGTGGGTGGTCGCCTACAGCGAACGGCTCAAGCAAGCGCTGCACGCGCGGCCGGCGCTGTACACGCCGCTGCGGACGATCGATTGTCTCGAAATTTTTGGCGTCGAACGCGAGCCGTCGTGGTTCCTGGCGGGATCGGGAAAGGTCGCGGCCGCGCGCAATCGGCTGCGTCTGAGCGACCTGGTTCCCGACGAACAAGGGCGGATCGTTCTGGCCTATCACTATTACGACAGCCTGTCGTTGCGGGGCGCGGGACAGTTGCGGCGGCAGCGCAGCCCGCTGGACGGCTTCGGCTTCATCGAACTGCGCGACGTCGCCGGCGCGGCGGAGATCGTCAACGATCCGTCCCGTCCGATGCCCACGCTGCCGCTCGATTACTTTTTCCTGCACGGACCACCGCCTTAACTTGCGCCGCCGGGCGCGCCGGGGCTACACTTCAACGATGCGGGTTTTTCTACTCAATCCATCCTCGCCGCGCGAAGTCGCCGCGGGGGCGTACAGTCAATCGATGCTGCCGATGGCGCCGTGCGGGCTGGCCAGGCTGGCCGCCGTCGCCGAAGCGGCGGGGCATCAGACCTACGCCGAGGACCAGTACGCCTCGCAACGTTCGGCCGCGCAGATCGTGCAGTTCGTGCGCAATCACGCGATCGACGTGCTGGGCATCGGGTGCCTGTCGCCGAACCTGCCGATGATCGAGGCCATTGTGCGCGGGGTGAAACAGGCGCGTCCGCAAACGCACATCGTGCTGGGCAATTCGCACGCCTCGTATTTCGCCGACGAGCTGCTGCGCGCGCTGCCGATCGATTCGATCGTGCGTGGCGAGGGCGAAATCACCTTCGGGAAATTGCTGGCCGCGCTCGACGCCGGGCGCTCGCTTGCGGACATCCCCGGTCTGGCGTATCGCGACGGCGACGAGGTGATTCCGGCCGAGGTTGCGCCGCAGCTCAAGGACCTGGACAGCCTGCCCCGGCCCGCCTGGCATCTGCTGAACATCAAGGATTATCAGGCGCCGCCGCGCCTTCTGTTTCGCGGTCCGTTGGGCGCGATGGAAGCCTCGCGGGGCTGCCCCAATCGCTGCACCTATTGTTCGCAGAATTTGTGGACACCCAAGGTCGTGCGCCGCAAGATGGTCAGCGTCGTCGACGAGTTTCAGTGGCTGCACGAGGAATTCGGTTTGCGCAACGTCGGTTTCGTCGACGGCATTTTTCCGTTGACCAAAAACGACGGGCTGGAGTTTGCGCGGTTGGTGCGCGAGCGCGACTTGCAGCACGAGATGCAATGGTTCTCGACCGTGCGCATCGACACGGCCGACCGCGAACTGTTGCGGGCGCTCAAGGACGCCGGTTGCCTGTTTTTGCTGTACGGCTTCGAAAGCGGCAGCGAACGGCTGCTGCGCGAGGCGCGTAAGCAACAGGCGCCGCGGCAGGCCTTCGAGGCGATGCGCCTGACCAAGGAAGTGGGGCTGCTGGCCTACGGCGTGTTCATGATCGGCTTTCCGCACGAAACCGAAGAGGAGGCGAACCGGACGATTCAGTTCGCGCTCGACCTGGATTGCGACGTCGCCAGCTTCGCGCGCGTCACGCCCTACCCGGGCACGCCGCTGTACGATCAATTCAAAGGCACCTTCCCGCCCAATCTGCCGTGGCGGCAATTCAACAACCAGTACCGGCCCGCGCCCGGCGAAGCGATGTGGCGCCTGCCCGGTCTGAGCCACGCGCAAATCAACGCCCTGCTGCGCCGCGCGATGCTCAAGTTCTACCTGCGCCCGCGCATCATCGTGCGGCATTTGCGACTGGGCCTGTTCACCTTCCGCGAATTGCTGCAGGGCGCCGCCATGTTGGCGGGCGATTTGCTCACGCGCCTGCGCGGCGGGGAGCGCCGATGACCTCGCGCGAGCAACCGACGCTGTCGATCGTCATCCCCGTGTACAACGAGGAACGCAACGTGGACGCGCTGGTGACCGATTTGCGCGCCTGGGCCGAGACGCAGACGATCGACCTGGAGGCGATTGCGGTGGACGACGGCAGCGACGACGAGAGCGCGGCGCTGTTGCTTGGCCAGGCGACGGCCTGGCCGGCGTTGCGCGTGCTGGTGCACGAACGCAATCGCGGCATGGGCGCGACGCTGCTGGACGGCACGCGGGCCGCGCGCGGTAAGTACGTCATCTGGATGATGGCCGATCGCTCCGACCGCTTCGACGACATCCGCAACATGCTCACGATGCTGGAACAGGGCTACGATCTGGTCATCGCCTCGCGGGCGATGCGCGGCGGCGATTACGGCGAGCTGGGCCGCGTGAAATCGTTTTTCTCGCACACCTATTCGTGGACGGCCCGGCTGCTGTTCGGCATGGCGGCGCACGATATCACCAACGCCTTTCGCGGCATGAAAGCGACGCTGCCCGCGGCGCTGGATCTGCGCAGCCACGATTTCACGATCTCGCCGGAAATGGCGATCAAAGCGCACCGCGCCGGCGCGCGCATCGCGGAAATCCCCACGGTCTACCGCTATCGCCAAGAGGGCAAAAGCAACTTCCGTTTGCTGCGGATGGGCCGGCGTTATGCGCAATTGCTGTGGCTGCGGTTGTTGCCGCGCCCGCGCCGTTTATCCCTTTGAGCGCTTGCGGGCATGGCGTTTGGTGCTCTAGCATGAGCCGCAGGACTTCAAGCAACCAACAAGGACGGTGCAACGCATGCCGGAATCCGGTTCGTCGTCGTGGCATGAACTGACGTTCGTCGACCGCGCGCTGACGCTCGCGGCGGGGTTCGTCGTGTACCTGCTGCCGATCGGCACGTTGCTGCCCACGCATCTGGATCGTCACCCGCTGGCGGTCGGCGTCTTGCTGGCGGCGGGGGTGATCGGCTTTGCGCTCGGGCGCGAACGGTTGCGCACGTTCCACCGTTGGCTGCCGGCGGCGATCGGCACGGTCTATTACACCTGCGCCGCGTTGTATCTGCTGCTGGTGATGCTGCTGGCGACGCTGGGCTCGCTGACGACGCCGGTGATCGTCCTGCTGTGGAGCGGCGCGCTGTTCGGGTTTTCCCGTTTCGGACAACGCCGGCTTTTTTTCGTGCTGCACACGGTGGTTTCGCTCGTGCTGCTGCTGTACCTGCACAAGCACATCATGAGCTGGGAGCCGACGTTCGTACCGTTCGTCCTGTTGGGCCTGATCGCGCTCAACCTGCTGCTGGTGTGGCGACGGCGCGCGCTGGAACACTTCGCGGCGGCGGCCCTGTTTTTCTACGTGCTGGCTTCGTTGCTGTTCGCGATCTCGGTGATCCGCTATCAGGGGATGCCGTTGGATCGAGCGCGCGGCATCGGCGAGCAGCGGGGCGTGCGGTTGCTGCACGCTTACGAACCGCAATCGCAAAGCGCCAAGGCGCTCGGCAACGATCACATGTTCGCCGCGCGTCTGGCCGACGGCCTGGTGCTCGGTCCGCGCAAGCGCGATTTCATTTTCCTCCAATCCGACGGGCGTTGGCGGCGCATCGCCACCGCCGATCGCGCGGGGGATCGCTGCGTGTACGAGCCGGGGCGCGACGACGCGCTGTACGTGGGCGGTGTGGGGCGGCTGTATCGGCTGGCGCAATCGCCGCCGGTCATCGACCGCGAGATCGAGGTGACGGCCAAGCTGCTGAATATGATCCGGCTCGACGAAGCGCACCGGCGCATTTTCGCGGCGCAGGACAACGGGCGGTACGTGGTGCGCATCGGCCTGGACGATCCGGCGGACATCGCCTATTCGCCGCCGCTGCCCGCCGGGCGTTACCTGTTTGACGTGGCGTACGATCCGACGACCGACCGTTTTTACAGCATGGTGCTGGGCGTGGGGCGCCTGTGGCTGCTGGAGGGCGACGCGGCGACGATGCAATACCGGCGGCAGGTGGAGCTGAACGACTGCTACGGCTTTTTTCTGGAGATCGACCCGGCCGGGCGGCAGTTGTTTTTCACCTCGTTTTTCACCGGCGAGTTGTTGATTTTCGATCCGGACAGTCTGGCGATCGTGCATCGCGAAAAGCTGGGGCTGACCGTGCGCGATCTGGCGTGGGACGCCAAGCGGCGTTTGCTGTACGTGGTCAACTACTACGCGGGCGAGCTGCTGGCATACGATCCGCAGGCGCGGCAGGTGAAACGGCGTTACGACGTGGGGCCGATCGCGCGGCATCCGATTTTCGATCCGGCGGGCGACGAGTTGTTGATCCGTTCGAACGTCGGCATTTTCGCGCTCGATTTGGCGCTGGCCACGGCGAAAACATGGCGGCAGGAGACGCCGATGGCCGCACCGTGGTACATTCAAAAAGAAATGCGTCTGGTACGATTTCTATTGCCTTTGTTGATCCGTTTGGAAAATAATTATAAGGACTTGCTTTCTCCCCCGGTAAGTCGGCAACCCGAATAGCAAAGACATGAGCGATTCAACAATGACGAAGCAGAACGGTTTGGTTCTCCGGTTGCGAAAATTTGAAATCAGGTTTTTCGCTTCGCCGCTGGGTTGGCTTTTCGGTTACATGCAGAAGTACCTGGCTCGTTCGCTGTATCGCGACGCGGCAGCCAAGTTGGTCGACGAAAGTTGGCGCGGCAAGCGCATTCTCGACGTCGGTTGCGGTCACGGAACGATGCTGTTGGAAATCGGCCGGCTGGTCGGCGACGCGGACCTGGTCGGCGTGGATCAATCGCCCAGCCTGATCGCCTTCGCCGAACGCAGCGCGGCGATGGCCAACAGGCGGAACATGGAATTTCGCGTGATGGACGCGCACACCTTGCGATTGCCCGCCGATCATTTCGACATCGCCGTGTCGACCAGTTCGATTTATTTGTGGAGCGATCCGGTCGGCGCGCTCAATCAGATCCACCGGGTGCTCAAGCCCGGCGGACGGGCTTTCATCTGTGATCAAATGCGCGCGGACAATGCCGGCAAGATCTATCATTCGTGGATCCGCCAGCGCATTTACGGCTTCGGCATGCCGGCCTATACGAACGAGGAATTGATCGACTTTTTCGCCCGCAGCAACTTCAGCACGTTCAACCACTGGATCGACGGGATGGTAATATGGTTCGCAGCGACTAAAGTCTAACTGGGTGAACGCCATGCGCGTATTGTTGATCGCCAGTCCGACCAGTTTTTATTTACGAAGACTGCCGGTATATCCGCTCGGCCTGGCCAGCATTGCCACCTACGCGCAACGCGAATTGGGCGGCGATTACTCCATCGTCGATCTGAACACCGCCGACAATCCGCGCCAAGCGCTGCACGACGCGCTGGCGGCCGGCCCTTACGATTTCATCGGCGTCAATTGGCGCAACTACGCCTTCTATGGGCGGGAAATGTTCTCGGCGGTGGAATGGACCGTCAAGCAGGTCAAAACGACCTTGCCGAACTCCAAGCTGATGATCGGCGGCCCCGGTTTTTCGCTGTTCACCAAAGAAACCATGAACCTGCTGCCGGAAATCGACTACGGCGTGGTCGGCTGCGGCGAACGCGCTTTCGTCGCCCTGCTCAGCGGCGAATACGAACACACCCCGGGCGTCGTGTATCGCGACGCGGACGGCGTGGTGATCGAAAACGCTCCCTTGTCGCGATTCGGGATCGACGATTTGCCGATTCCCCACCGCACCTGGCCGTTGCTGGACCCGGCGAATTACGACATGCACAACCTGCAGGCTTCGCGCGGTTGTTCGCGTCACTGCACGTTTTGTCCGCACGAGCGAATCGTGCAAGGCGAAGTCGAAATTTATCGTCCGGAACGAATCGAAGAAGAACTGCGGCAACTGCAACGGCTCGCGCCCAAGGCCGTATTCATCGCCGACGCCTACGTCAACCACGACAAAGAGCGCACTTTGCGTCTGGCCGAGATCATCAAACGGTCGTCGACGCCGTGGTGGTCGGGGCAGTTCAAACCGGACGTGTACGACGATCAAATCAACCATTCGCTGATCGACAGCCGCATCAAGTACCCCATCTTCGGCATCGATACCGGCTCACCGCGGTTGTGCCGGGCGCTGGCCGGCGGTTTTTCCTTCACCGATTACCATCGACTCCAACAACTGATTCCGCGCCGGCTCAAACCGATCTTTTCCTTCATGATCAATATTCCCGGCGAACGCTGGTGGGAAACGATCGCGACGTTGGGGCAAGTGGCGTGGTTGAATCTGACCGGCCGGATCGGCGTGATGGAACCCTACATCGCCTTTCCGTATTCGCCCCTGTCCAAAAGCCAGAAGTTGAACACCTGGGATCCGCGCCAGGTTCGGCTGTCCAGTCAACTCGGCCGAGCCTACTATTGTCTGCTGCACACGACGCATCGATTGCTGCATCTACCCTACGACACGCCTTTTATCAAAACGACAACTTGCTCCGACGTTCTTTTGCGGCATAATGAATACCTAATGGCCAAAGGGGAATGACCGAGAGAACGCCGGCATGAGTTTATCGCGCGCACCGCGTCCCAGTCCGATCAAACCGCTGACCTGGCTGCTGCTGGGTCTGCTGTTGGCGTTGTTCGTCGGCACGAACGTCTGGTTCGTCTCGCAGCACAACTTCCCCACGCCGTCGGACGAAGTCAATCACGAGCAAACCATCCTCTATTACTATTACAACGGCATGGGCCAGGTGCGCACGCTGACCTATCCGCCGCTTTACTATCTGGTTTCGATCGTCACGCACCACCTGTTGGGCATGGGCAAACAGGCGAGCATCGCGGCGAACATTCCGTTTTGGATCGCGCTGCTGCTGGGCACGTTCGGCCTGACGCGGCGGATCACCAATTCGCCGGCGGCCGCGCTGTTGGCCTGCCTGCTGGTAGGCACGTACCCGCTGACGTCCTCGATGTCGCGCATGGTAATGCTCGATTTCGCGCTGGCCGGCATGGTCGCGCTGGCGATGTGGCTGCTGGTGGAAAGCGACGCCTTTGCCCGACGGGGCATGACGATCGCCTTCGGCATCGTCTGCGGCCTGGGGATGCTGACGCGCTCGAGCTTCGTGATTTTTCTGGCCGGACCGACGATGGTCGAGCTGATTCGCGCCGGACGGCGCAGCCGGCTGCCCGAGACGGACGTGCCCTGGCGCAAATGGCTCACGTCGTTCGGCGTCGCCATGGGCCTCGGGCTGTTGATCGCCGCGTACTGGTACAGTCAAAACCTGTCGATGAAACTCGCCAACGGCGTTTTTCGCGTTTCCAACGAAGCGGCGAATCATCCGGACATCTCGTTTTTCTCGCTGAAGGGCTTGTTGTTTTATCCGTACGCGCTGACCGACATGGCGATTTCGCCGTGGCTGACGATCCCCCTGTTGGCGGCCCTGCCCGGTCTGGCGGCGCACAAGTGGCCGCATCGCCTGTTCATGGCGGCCTGGATCGTCGTGCCGTACCTGTTCTTTTCCAACCTCGATTGGAAACTGGCGCGCTACGTGATTCCGCTACTGCCCGCGCTGGCGGTGCTCACCGCGACCGGGTTGCTCGCCTGGCGCAACCGGGCGGTGCGGATCGTGGCCGGCGCGTTGACGGTGGCGCTGGCGCTCGGACAGTGGGCCGGACTGACCTTCGGCCTGGCGCAGCCCAAGCACCTGTCGGAGAACGGCTGGGTGCAGGCGCTGACGCCGTCAGTGCAATTCAAGACCAGCGATTATCGCGAGGACATCCACGTCGGCTCGCCGGATCGGCAGGCGTTCGACCTGGAGCAAGTGGGCGCAATCATCAAACGGTACGCCGGCAAGTCGCGCCCGGTGGTGATCGTGCGGTTCGTCGATACGCCGCCCGGAACGACGCCGTATTACTGCGAGCACCCCATCAATTTTCCGCTCAGTTACTACCTGACGCGCGAGAACATCAACGCGCGGTTGTACGATTGCGCCTTCGGGCAGGAAGGGACGATCACCTGCGAACCGCCGGGCTTCGATCCGGTCGCGGACATGGCGACGGCCGACTTTCTCATCGGCTTCGCGCCGCACGCAACCGCGTCGATCGTCGACGGCGATGACTGGCGACTGGAAATGGAATTCTCCGCCCGCGACGTGCGCCGCGAATTGTACCGCAACGTCACCCTCCTTCCCTGACGATTCCGCTGCTGGTCTACCGTTGATTTTTTGCTACAATGTTGCGCCAAGGCGGATAAAACGTTGAGCGAAGAAACGCATAAAAAAGAAACGGGGCCGGCCGGTCTGTCGTGGTTGACGGTGGAGGGATTCATCCTTGCCATCGCGGCCGTGCTGTCGTTGATTCCCGGCATCCGGGAGATGATCGACAACGAGTACCTGGCGCGGGGCATGCGGCAGACGGCGCAGTTGATGTTCGCGGCCGAGTACTGGTCGATGTTCCAGATCCTTTTCCCGCTCGGTCAGGTATTCCTGTTTTTTCTCTGGCGGTTTTCCAAACGCCTGCCGACGTTCGGGCAGACGCTCGGCTTCACGGCGCTGTACTTCGGCTCGATGGGGCTGATTCAGGTCGTTTCCACGCTGGTGATTTTGAACATCATGGTCAATAACATCAGCCGCTTCGAGATGCTGGTGCACAATTTCCCGGCGCCGGTCGGCGCGGCGATGGGCCAGATCGCGGATTATATGTTTCAACCGTTGCAGTTGCAGCCGCTGTATCTGATCAAATTTCTTTCGTTGGCGCCGGTGCCGCTGCTGACCTACGTGGCGGTTCACCTGGGATTCGGGCTGCTGCTGGCCACCACGATCTGGCAGGGCGTGCGGTACTATCGCGCCGCCCGGCAAGGGCTCAAACTCCCGAAGGAAAAACGATCGATTCAGTTGCCGCCGGTTTCGCGGCGTCATTGGTGGATTTTCCTGGTCATCCTGTTGCCCGTGACCGTCGCCTGGATCGACGAGCCGGCCGAGAACAACGTCGCGTTTGGCCATCCGAACATCTTGTTGATCAGCATCGATACGCTGCGCGCGGATCACGTGGGTTGTTACGGCCATACGCGCGACACCACGCCGATGATCGATCATCTGGCCTCGGAGGGGATGATCTTCGACCGCGCCATCAGCCAGAGCAGTTGGACGCTGCCCTCGCACGTGTCGATGTTGACCGGGTTCTATCCGATCGAGCACGGCTGCAACGTGGTGCAGGGCATCACCTTGTCGAACAAGGTGACGACGCTGGCCGAGTACCTGCTGGAGGCGGGCTATCACACGATGGCGGTGACCAGCAGTCATTTCGTCAGCCCGATTTACAACCTGGATCAGGGCTTCGAGGATTTTTCCTACAACCAAAGCACGGCCGAACGGTTGATCCGCGTGGCCGCCAAGCGCATCGACACCGAGGCCAAGCGACCGTTTTTCATGTTCCTGCATCTGTTCGACCCGCACGATCCCTACACGCCGCCGGAGGAATTCCGCGACATGTTCGTCAAGGAAAACGAGCTGCGCGTGGTGGACGGCTTCGTCGATCACGCCGTCAACAAGCACGGTCATCTGACCTACGGCAGTCGCGAGCTGGACATCCTGGAAAGACTGTACGACGCGGAGATCCGCTTCACCGACGATCAACTGGGCTTTTTGTTCAATCATCTGTGGAACTCGTCGGTGCTCAACAATACGATCGTGATCATCACCTCCGACCACGGCGAGTCGTTCGGCGAAAACAATGAGATCGGGCACGGCTCGGCGTTGTACTCGCAACAAATTCACGTACCGCTGATCATCCGCTTTCCTCCACGCATTCCGGGCGGCACGCGCTCGAATCGTTTGGTCGAAGCGTCGACGCAGCTTCTGCCGACCATTCTGGATCTGGCCGGACTGCCGATCCCGCCGGGGAAATACCGGCTGAGCATGGCGGCCGACGACCAGACGTGGGAACAGGAGGACAACCGCGCCTTCGCCGAAACCGCCATGCCGGGCGTGGCGCAGTATTCGTTCCAAAATCCCGAGTGGAAAACGATCGCCCCGCTGGTCGAAGGCTCGCTCAGCGCCAAATACTCCATGCTGTTCGCCCCGCAGGAAGATTGGGGCGACCGGAACAACCTCGCCCCGGAGCATCCGGACGTCGTGCAGAAATTCCTGTACGAACGCCTGGAACCGTATCTCGAATTGGAGAAAACCAACCGTCAACCGGGCGGCGCGAAGGTGCGGCTTTCACCGGCCGACATCGAGAAATTGCGTTCGCTGGGATACATTCAATAACATGCGC
Source organism: bacterium (assembly GCA_036725605.1). GTDB lineage: Bacteria > Lernaellota > Lernaellaia > Lernaellales > Lernaellaceae > CALBTQ01. Next base: position 143,330 of record DAIMDW010000005.1, on the reverse strand, counting down.
TCTTGTTCGGATGCGCGCACCGATGGTAGGGTATTGATCCTCAATAGCCGCCGGCGGCGGCGTTGACGCAAACCGTGGCGGGCGGAGATTCATGACAGCCGATCAAATGCTGAAAATGTCCACCGGCTTCATCCTTTGGGGCGGGGAAAATTACATCGCCGACAGCATCGGCAAGGTTCTTCTGATCTGGCTGCTGTTGCTCGCCGGTACGGGGACTTTATTTTATCTGAGCCGCCGCTTTCATCATCATTTTGCCGCCCTCGCCGCGCCGCTGCCGCCGGCGCCGTCGCCCAGCGCCTGGCGTTGGCTGCCGATGTCGTTGTTGTTCGCCCTGGCCCTGGCCATACGTTTGATCAACCTGGGCTTGGAGCCGCTGGACAGCCAGGAGCTGAGCTATTACATCAAAGCGGCGGCTTCCAATAATATTTTGATGATCGTTTTCGCGCCGTTCATGGCCAGTCCGCACCCGCCGTTGTTCACCCTGCTGATGTTCCTGTGGCGCCTGTTCAACGATTCCCTGTTTTACCTGCGTCTGCCGGAGGCGATCTGCGGGGCGCTGACCGTGCCGTTGCTTTACACGTGGATCAGCCGCCGCACGAATCATTTCATCGCCGCGGCGGCCGGTCTGATGCTGGCGTTTTCGGCGCTGCACACGTATTACTCGCAGACGATCATGCCCTACTCGCTGCTGAATCTGCTGATCGTCGCCGCGTATTATCTGCACAACCGCGTGCTGGACGAACCGGACCGCCGGTATCGCAGCATCGCCTATAGCGTCGTCCTGGCGGCCGGCCTGCTGTGTCACTTTAGTTATTTTGCTTTTATCTTCCCCTTGGTGCTGGAAACGATATGGACGTTTTATCGTTCGGAAAAAACGCCGGGGGATTGGCGACGGCTGCTCAAGTTCGCGCACGTGCTGACCGTCGCCGTGCTGGTGTTCGTCGCGCTGTCGATCGGCCTGGTGATCTACTTCGTCGCCGGGCTCAAAGTCATCATGCCGGTCATCAAAGAAATGGATTTGTACTACCCCTACGACACCGTCGGGGAAGGATTGCATTATTTCGTCAGGGAACTTCTCCGCTTTTTCGGGTACGGTTTCGGCAGCGCCTTCGGTTCGCGCGCCGTCGCCTGGGGCGACCTGCTGTACGCGCCCTTCGCGCTGCTCGGCTTGCTGTGGTGGCATCGCTCCTATCGCGACACACCCTGGCACGCGCATTTGCCGGTGCTGGCCGGCCTGAGCTTCTTCGTCGCCAACGGCCTGTTGACCGTGGTGCAGAATCACTTTTTCTATTTCGCCATGCGGCGGTTCATGCCGTTGCTGCCGTTCCTCTATTTTCTGCTGGCTTACGGATTGTGGATCCCCACGCGATTGCCGGCCAAACGGGCTCGACGGGCCTTCACCTATGCGCTGGCCGGCAGCGTTCTGGTGTCCGTGATTTCGTGGCAGTCGCTGGATCTGACCCAAACCCTGCTGACGGTGGAACGGACCGACTCGGGAAACGCCGTGTCCTATCTGAAGCGCAACCTGCAGGACGGCGATGCGGTCGCCGTGGGACCCTATGCCTTTTTCGAGAGCATGTTCAACTATGAGTTCCAGCGCAACCAGCGCGGTTGGGTGATGACGCTCGGTCCCGGCCGCTGGCACCGCCACTCGACCTGGAAGGACGGCCAGGCGGAATACGCGTACCTCCTTTATCCGTTGCACAACGTCTATCTGCCGTGGAACGAGGTACTCGCCAATGTGTACCTCAAACGCATCTGGCTGATGACGGTCAAAGAAACACCCTACGGTTGGCGCGAATTGCTGGGCCCCGGCACGATCAACCCCGAGCCGCTGTATCAGGCCGGCTGTTCGTTAATCGACCAGGTCAATTTCCAACTGGTGACGATCAGCCTCTTCACACCCCCGCCGCACCAGATTTGGTCGGATTCCATCATCTTCGGCGCCAACGATTTCGCCCAGGCGCGCGGCTTCCTCCCGTCCGAACAGGTGCGCACCATCAAGCGACTGATCGTGCACGACGCCAGCGTCAAATTCGCCGAGGCGGACACGATTGCGGCTTTTTCCATGGACATCGAAAAATACCGGTTCACCCGTCAACTCGAATTGACACTCGATCTGAGCACGCCCCAGGGTCACGCCACGCTGAAAATGCAGACCCAGCCCGGCATCTCACATCTGTACATTCCGATGCCGGATTTGCCCGCGGCGCCGGGTGACGAGCTGACGATCACCTTCCAGTTCGGCGATGAACACCGCGACCTGTTTCCCGATTGCCTGACCGATGAAGGTCTCGTTTGCGGCCTATACATTTACAAGCTGGAAGTGGAACGCAAGGAAAAGCCGGCAGCGGGCAATTGACCGCGCCGCTTCACGGCTCGGCGGCGGAAAACGCACAACCTTCCAAAACAGTGGCGGCGTCGATCTTCAACAAGCCCACGGAGGTGGCGACGAGAAACGAGTTGTCCTCCAACGACGGTTGAATCGAGCGGGTGCGCCGGCCGATGTACAAGCTGCGCAACAACCGTTTGTCGTCCAGACGGTAAACGTTCAACGTGCCGCGCAGGAAACTGGACACCAGCACACAACCGCTGCCGGGCGGCTCGAGCGTGCTGCGCGCGCCGGCCGGGGTGGACAACGACGCGAGCGGACCAAACGGTTCGACCGCCCATTCGTCCACCTGACCGCCGATGAAATGCGTTAAAAAGAACCGACGGCCGGCGGCATGGGAGATAAAGATCAGATCGCGAAAATGGGTCACCACATCCTGTTCGATTTCGCCCCGGACATTGAAAATGAAAAGATGGCTTTCGCTTTTGCTGGGCAGCGAACCGACGGCGATGAACTTGTCGCCGTCCGGATGCCAGATACTGTTGCGCACGCGATAGTCTTTGACCTCCACGCGATAAATAAAGTCGTCCAACGCGTCGTAAACCATCACGGCGTTGTCGTATTCATACTGCACCATCACGCACGCCGCGTCGGCGGTGAAGTAACCGTCGATGGTGTTGGGCGTCCGATGCTCGACCCGCTTCAGGTTGAACGTGCAAACCGGTTCGAAGATCAGACTGTCGAAGGAGCCGCGAAACAATTGCGAGCCCGCCACGAAATAAAACTGGCGGCGATGGAAATCGACAACGAGGTTGTCCGCCGTAACGTCGTCGGTGGGCAGCGACACGCCCGGTCCGAAGCGATCGAGCCGCACGACCGTGTTCATGTGCTGCGGCAACAGCAGCAGGTTGTCGCGCCACAGTAAAAACGCGCTCATATCGGTGATGGGGAAAATTTTCGCCCGAATGATATTGCTGCGCATATTCCGCAGATAGCCTTGGCGGTCGAAGTCCTGTAATTCGATCGCGTGCACCCCCTCCTGCCGGACGACGTCTTCCAGCCGTCCACGCTCGTCGACGACATACACGAAAAACGCCTGGAACAGGCACGCGCCGTAGATCGACAAGACAATCAGGGGCAACCAAAGCGGATAGGTCAGATAATCGTTGCGCCGCAACGTCCGGACAATGGTCAACAACAGGCCGATCGGCGCCAGAAAAGCCAGCAGATACGGCCAGGTCATCCCGTTGATAATCAACGCGGCGAAAACCAGGGCCAGGCCGATCGCATGCACCGGCCATTCGCGACGTTGCTCCTTCTTGCGCACTCGATCGATCACGGCCGTCGCCGCCAACAGCACCGGCCAGGCCAGCATCAGGAAAATCCAGCGGCCGACCATGATGCCCCAATAGTAAGCCAGCACCGTGGGCGCCAGCCAGCACACGGCCAGTTGCAGCCACCGGATGACCGCATGGAACTTGTATTGCCGCCCGCGCAAAATGGACAAAATAAGATCGAGGCCGAACACGATCAATGTCCAGCCGATTACCGAAACGCCGACGGACATGGCGTACATGAACAAAAGAAAAAACGGCAAGACGGGCAAAACCAGCAAAACGACCCGCAGACACCACAATCCGATCGTCTTGGGTATTTGCAGAATATGTTTCGGATTCATTATTTCGATGGTCATATTCATCGGCATGAATTATAGGGAAAGAATCCGGGCTTGGCCATCAGCGATCCGCCGCCGCGCAATAGAGGGAAACGGTCGCCGCATCCAAGCCGAACAACCCGGCGGCCGACGGTAAAAAATAGGCCGAGCCGTCCAGGGAAGGCGTAATGGAGCGTACGCGGTAGCCCAACCACCAGCCGGTGAGCAGCGCGCCGCTCGCGGCGTCGAGCAATTCCACGCCCCCGGCAAGAAAATTGGGGGTCAGCAAACAGCGCCCGCCGGACAAGACCTTCATTCCGCGCGTGCCGGGCGCGACGGGAAACGAGCCCGCCAACTTCAGACTATCCACCGAGCGTTTTTGCATGATTCCTTTCACGAACAGCGACGTAAAAAAATATTCGCCCTCGGCGGGAGCAAGAAACACAAAGCCGGATTCGTGTAACGGCTCTTCGCGCAGTTCGTTGCCGACCTGATCCAGTAAGACAAACCGCTTGCCGAACATGTTGGAGCCGTTGGCGACGGCGATGAACTTGTCGCCGTCCGGATGAAAGATGCTGTCGTGCACGATCGTCCCCAGCTCGATCCGTCGCGCCTTTCGTTGCGGCAGGTCATACACCATGAATCCCGTATCGTTGCCGTACTGCACCAGGAGCCGCCGCACGTCGTTGTCCGGCCAGCCGCGTAAAAAACTGGGGGTGGTGTTGGTGAAATTCGCCTCGGTGAAAACGTGCAGTTCCTCCATCACGTCGTTGTCGACGAAACCGCGGTACAGCGCATTTCCCGCCACGAAGTAATAGCAACCGGCGACGGCATCGACGACCAGGTTGTCGGCGACCACATTTTCGGTCGGCAGAACGAAAATTCCGTCTTGTCGATGCAGACGCAGCACCTGCAGCTCGTGTTGCGGCAGCAGCAACAGGTTGTCGCCATAGGGCAGAAAGGCGACATAATCGTGACTCGGGAAAATGTACTCGCGAACGTCGACGTCATCGGCCAGCTTGGCGCGATCGCGCAGCCGTTGCGGATCGTACCAATCCGGATCGATGCGAAACACGCCGTCCTGCGAGGCGATCTTCTCCGCCATGTCGCTTTGATCGTCGCGATAAACGTGCAGGCCGATAACCATGATCATCGCGTAGGTGGCGACGAACACCAGCGGCGTCCAGGCCGGCATCGACAACCGCCGCGTTTCATCGAGGCGACGCACAATGCGCCGCAACACCATCAATCCCGCAAGGAACAGCAGCAGCAACAACGGCGAAACATTCAAATGCAATAGAATTCCCACCAGAATCAACAAGCCGGCACTCACATAAATCCGGTCGGGCCGATGCACGAGACTCTTTTGCCGGGGCCAGAACGTCGCGGCCAACAGGACGGCGATCCATCCCACCACAAACAGGCGCAGACCGGGAATAAGACGCGCCCAGAGGATGAGGAAATAGAAAACCGAAATCCAACAAAACAACGCCTGAAGCGTATGCACGATAAAAATCGCCCGCGATCGCGGCTCACCGATGATCGTCAGGGGAAACTCGAGCACAAAGAGAACGGCCAGCAAGACAACGTACACAACGCCGAACAATCCCGGCAGGAGAAAATAGAAAATCAGCAGAAACGGTAAGACCGGCACGACGAAAAGCATCACCCGCAACAGCCAGGTCCACACGAATTGCGGGGTCAATTTCGCATCGATGTCGCTTCTGGTCGGTTCATCCCGCATCACGACGATGCACACCTTTGTTTTATTTGTTGCCGGGCGACGACCATTTTCACTGCGCCCAGGACGACGTCAGCTCGATGTCGGCCGGGTACTGGTTGGTCGACAGGTATTCATCATAACGCTCGTCGCCGAGCATCGACGACTTGAAAAAGGACGTGAGGTAGCCGTTGAGGATTTCGTTGGCCACATCGCTGGTGATGAACTGCGTGCCGCCGCAACCGGTCGAGCTATCGGGAATCAACCCCGGCGGCAGCAGCAGACACGCGTCGGTCGCGCTGTAGTGCCCGCCTTTGATCATGTCGACGAACAGCTTGTCGGCCGATTCGGCTTCGTTCCACAGCCTGCGCACCGGATTGTTGAACAGGCCGACGATGTTGTCGATCTGCCCTTGCAGCAAAAAGAACGGCTTGGTGAATTCCTGCGGGAAGATGCCGACCCACGCCGGATTGAGCGGCGCGATCACGTCGACGAAATCGAACGCCGCGCCGGCCTGCAGGGTGGTCATGCCGCCGTAACTGTGACCGGTGATGCCGAAAGCGTCGAGGTTCAGCAAATTTTCCCACGGCCCGCCCTGCTCGGCGTTGAGCTCTTCGAGGCGACGGTAGATGAACTCGACGTCCTCCACGCGATCGAAGTACGAATCCACGATCGTCAGCGGATCGGCGAGGATCAGCGCGCCGCCGTCCGGATCGTTGGTGAAGATCGCGTTGCCGTAATGGTCCGGCGCAACCACGATGAAGCCGTGGCTGGCCAGGTGCTCGCAGGTGGTGAAGTTCTGGAAGCGGATCGCGGTCAGGCCGTGGCTGAAAAAGACCACGGGGTACGGCGTGTCGCCGACCAGAATTTCCGCATCGCGCATGGCGGTGGTTTCATAGGCCAGCAAGTCGGCAAAGGAATCGCCGTAAAGCAGATTGAAAACCCATTCGCCCCAGAAGGGGATCGGGCCGATCATGTCCTCGATGGTGTTGATCTGACCGCCATTGCCCGTCGAGGGGTACCAGATTTCCAACGGCAGGAAGCGGTCGTGCAGGCCCCACAATTCCCAGCGGCTGTCGTCGGTGAAGCACAACGTGGTGACGCCGACGTCGTAAGGACCGCGCTGGGCGGGCGGATCGAAATCCTCTTCGGTGTCGTCATCCGCCGGTGGCGTCGTGTCGTCATCGTCGTCATCGACGGGCGTATCGTCGTCATCGTCGACGCCGGACGTGTCGTCGTCGGCGATCATATCGTCATCCGCCGCATCCTCGGTGTCGTCGTCATCGTCATCGCCGCCGCACGAAACCAACAACAACAACAGCAACGCGCACAACAACCAGAGAGCACCATGCCGAGTACCGTTCGCCATGTTCGCCTCCAATTCACCTATTTCAACTTACCGTATGAAAAATGTTCTATCATTAAATAAAGCCGATTTCACCTCGCTCGATGAGCGGACTTTGATTTTTCTCCCGGTTTGGGGTCAAATCATTCCCGATGGGATACAAGCTCGGCTATCGCCATTTTTTCCTCGTTTGTTGGCTGGTGCTCGCGCTGGCCGGCGGCGGCTGCGATTGCGCGCGGGATAAAGCGCCCGCGCCGGACCGCGTGACGACCACGCCCGCGACAGTCGGCCAACCGCAAACGCGCTTGCCCGGCTGGCGCATCCAACCGTGGCTGGCGGGCAACGAACTGACCACGCCGACCGACGTGGCGATCACCAAGGACGGCGCCGTGTATGTCGCCGAGTCGTGGGACACCCTCAGCCGGATCGACGAGCGCGACGGGCAATGGCATGCGCAAAACGTCATCGACGATCCGCTCACGCCGCTGGTCGAAAAACGACGGCTGTACTCGCTGGCCGTCGACGACCGGGGCGCGCTGTGGGGCTACAACTTCACCGAAGGCGCGCTGTGGAAAATCACGACCGACCAACGCGGCGACTATCGCTACGAACATTTTAAAAACGACAAACTGTTCAGCCCGTTCGAAAGCGTGCTGGCGGCGGGTCCCGACCACTCGCTGCTGGTGGGCGTGAATCATCCGCCGTCGAGCGACCGGGCGCGCGTCGAAATATTCCGCTTCGACCCGACTACACAGACGCTGACGGTCGTCGCGGAACTGGCGGAGGATCTAAAAGGGCTCGCGCGGCATCCGGCCGGCGGCGAATTGTACGCGGTATCCGGCAAGCGCCTGTTGCGCATCGATCCGGCCACCGGCAAATCAACCGCGCTGCCTTTGACGCTGGCTTATGATGTTTCGTGGAACGGCCTGGCCTTCGCCCCGGACGGTCGTCTCTATCTGTCCGTCGGCGATTGGAGTGCGAAGGGCGAAATTCTGCGCCTCGATCCACAACAGAAGATACCGACGCTTGAAACGTTTTTCGCCACGCCGCAATCGGGCCTGCAGGGCATCGCCGTGGGGGAGGCGGACGGGCAAACGTATCTGTACGGCGTCAGCCGGCGCGGCGGCGATCTGTATCGCATTCCGCTGGCGCAACCCGACGCGCAAACCGATTATCGCCTGCTGCGCGGCAACGGCATTTCGATCGTGCAGAACCTCGCCTGGGCGAAAAATCTGACCACGGGCCGCGCGGAGATTCTGGTCAACGACGGCGAGTCGGGCCGCCTGTTGCGCATCGACGCGCGCGACAAAACCGTGCGCTTGTTGACCGAGACGATCACCTACAATCATTTCGGCGCGAAGATGTCGATCGACCGCAACAGCGACGAGCTGCTGTTTTGCATCAACGCGCCCGGCTTCGAAAGCCGCTTCGGCCTGCTGCGCATTTCTCCGCGCGAGCCGGCCGACGTGTGGCCGGTGCTCGACAAGGACGCATGGACGTCGTTCCGGCCCGCGTCCGCGGTCGTCGCGCGCAACGGCGCCACGTGGATCACCAACCTGCAGGAACGCGGCGAAATTCTGGAGTTGTCCGCCGGCAACCAACTTTCGCTGCTGGTCGACGCGGCCCGCGTGCCGCTGCTGCGCTTCCCCAACGGACTGGCGGCGCTGGACAACGGCAGTCTGTTCGTCGGCGTCACGCAGCACAACCGGCACGTGTACGCCGGCGTGCCGTGGAGCGACACGATTCTCATGCTTACCCGCGAGCGCGACATCGGCTGGCGCTGCCGCACGGTGTTCGTCGACAAAGCGCACGTCGATCGCGCGGCGATCAACGATTTCACCGTCGCGCCCGACGGCCGCGTGTTCATCGCCCTGCGCGACAAGGTCTATCTGGCCGCGCCGCCCTATACCAACGGCGCCGCCGAAGTGCTCGCCGAAGGCTTCGGCCAGGTGCTGGGCCTGACGTTGAATCGCGACGGTCACCTGTACGTCGCCGACGGCGAAAACGGCTCCCTCTGGCGGTTCACGCCCCCGACCGGCCAATGACGACGATGAAGCGAATCTCTCCGCGCGCGGCGCAGGCTTTGACTATCCTCGGTTTTCTCGCCGTGCTCGCCGTCACGCTGACGGCGCACGCGCACCTGGCCCGTCTGGCGCCCTACGTCGACGAAGGCGACATGGCGATGGACGCGCGCATCATCCATCGCGGCGGGCTGATGTACCGCGATGTGTTCAACGAAAAGGGCCCGGGGCTGTATTGGCTGGTGGCCGGGCTATTTGAGCTTTTCGGCGACCGGCTGATCGTGTTGCGCTACGCCTCGGCCGCCGGCACGGCGCTGACGCTGCTGTTGCTTTTCGCCTTTGGCCTGCGCCGGCAAAAACCGCTGACCGGTCTGCTGGCCGCCGCGGGTTACGCGCTCACGCACCTGTTTTTCCTGGGATTCATTTATCAGGCCGAAGCGCCGATCACGCCGCTGTTGATGTTGGCGTTGTACCTGCTGGCGACCGAGCGCGACCGGCCGCCGTCGCCGGGGGCACTCATCTTCGCCGGATTGGCGCTGTTCGGCGCGACGACGGTCAAGCAAACGTCGTGGTTGATGGTCGCGGCGGCGACGCTGTATTTGCTACTTGCCGACTGGCGCACCGATAAGCGGGCGGCGCTCAAGCACATCACGATTTTTCTCACCGCCGTGGCCGCGCCGTGGCTGATCGTGCTGGCCGCGTCGTGGAACTACCTCGACGAATTCCTGCGCGGCTACCTGTTTCCACTGTTGGAGTACGACACCAAATTTTACACCTACTGGCCCAATCGCCTGGAGTTCTTCCTCGAATTGCCGGTCTGGTGGATGGTGCTCGTTTCATTGGTCGCACTGCCGTTGACGCGCCTGGCGCGCGCCGACAAATGGCTGTTGGGGCTGATGCTCGCGGCGGTGTTGGCGACGATGTTCCCCGCGTTGTTCCCTTATCACTTTGCGCCGCTGCTGGCGCTGAGTTGCCTGGGCACGGCCCTGGCGCTGACGCACTTGCCACCGGCGTACAACGCCTTGCGGTGGCTCGCCCTGGCCGGCTTGCTGGCGTTGACGGCGGTCGCCGCTTTCAACGCGCCGGCGCAGCAGATCAAGGGTCAGTTTTTCGCGCCGCCGCACCCGGCCGACGCGGCGATCGTGCGCGACATTCAAACGCACACCGCGCCCGATGAAACGATTTTCGTGTTCCCCTTCAATTCGCTGTATTACTACCAGGCCGACCGCGCGCACCCGGGGCGGCACGGGTTTTTCCTGCCCTGGGTGATTCCCGCGCACGTGCTGCCCGAGGTGCTCGCCGAGTTCGCGGATCGTCCGCCGGCGCTGGTGTTGTACGTTTACTTCGACAAGTGCACGACCAACGGCGCGCGGCCGAAGGATTACCTCGAGCCGTTGTTGGCGCGCCTGCTCGCCGAGTATCGCCCGCGCGAAATTTATTCGAACAATGTCGTGATGCTCGAACGGCTCGCGCCGGGAACGCAAGCGTCGCCCAATGAGCGTTGTCTGTTGTCGAAGCTGCTGTACACCGACCTGGATTGTCGCGGCATCGTCCCGCCGTTGGCGCAGTGGCGGCGTGAATGCGGTTTGTGAGATCCGAGCGGGAAAGGAACTGTCCATGAAACGAATTTCGCTGTTGTGGATTTTCGCGTTGACGCTCTGCCTGCTGTTCGCTTTCGCCTGCGGCGGCGATGACGATTGCGATTGCGGCGACGACGATGACGCTTCGCCCGCCGACGACGATGACGATAACGACACCACCGACGATGATGACACGACGCCCGCGCCGCCGACGCTGAGCGAACCGGTGATTGTCGTTCCCTCCGACGGCCTGCCCGCCGGCGTCGAGTTGCAAAACGCGAACAACAACCTGGACGTCGTTGCGCACGACGACCGGATCTTCCTTGCCTTCCGCACGGCGCCGTCGCACTTCGCCGGCCGCCGCGCCACGCTGTACGTGGTAAGCACGGCTGATCAGGAAACGTGGGAGTTCGAGGCGACGTTCCATCTGGAAAAGGATCTGCGCGAGCCGCGCCTGCTGTCGTGGAACGGCCGGCTCTTTTTATACTTCGCCGTGCTGGGCTCCAACCCGCTCAACTTCGAGCCGGGCGTGATGATGTTCAGCGAGCGCACCGCGCCGGGCGAATGGACCGAGCCGGAGGAGTTCTACGAGGAGGGCTTCATCGCCTGGCGGACCAAAACCATCAACGGCACGCCCTACATGCTGGCCTACGTCGGCGGCGAAGGCATCTACGACGTCGACCCCGAACCGATGCGGGTGCATTGGCTGACCACCTCCGACGGCGCGAACTGGGAGCCGGTCGTGCCCGCTCAGCCGGTCGTGCTGGAGGGCGGCTGCTCGGAAACCGACTTCGTGTTTCTCGACGACGGCACGTTGATCGCCGTGTGCCGCAACGAGATGGGCGACGAATCCGGTTGGGGCGCAAAGATCTGCCGCGCCGAAGCCGAAACGCTCGGCGATTGGCAGTGCGTCGGCGACACGCGCAAGTACGATTCACCGCTGATGTTCCGCCACGGCGACGAGGTGTACCTCATCGGCCGGCGCAACCTCAACGACTCGGGCGACTACGACCTGGGCTTCGACGACCTGAATACGACGCTGCAGCACCTGCTGTACGAACTGGATTATTGGATTCACCCCAAGCGCACGTCGCTGTGGCACGTGGACCCGCAAACGCTCGAAGTCGAATTCGTGCTCGATCTGCCGTCGCGCGGCGACACGTGCTTTCCGGGATTGATCGAGTTGGATGCCGACCGCTTCCTCGTGTACAACTACACCTCGCCGCTGGACGGCCCCGATACGATCTGGGTGCTCGGCCAGCTCGGGCCGACGCAGATTCTGCGGCAGGAGATTTCGTTTCCGGCCAAATGATCGCAACACACTTTGCCGTCCGGCCCGTGCCCGTTGTACTATAATCACGGCATCGTTCAACGAGAGGTAGGTCCGTGCGCATCGCCCTGATCGCCCCGGCCTGGGGTCGGCTTTACGGCAGCTTCCGCGCCCTGTCGCGGGAGATCAACACCACTGCGCCGCTGGGGCTGGCCTACCTCGCCGGCGCGCTGACGGCCGCCGGACACCAAACGAAAATCTTCGACGTCGAAATCTCCCATCGCGACGAAAACAAGCTGCTGGCGGCGCTGGACGAATTTGCGCCCGCGGCGATCGGCGTGAGCGCGACTTCCCCGGTGATCGTCGAGGCGACGCGCCTGGCGCGGGCGATCGCGCGACGGTCGAGCGCGCCGCTGATTCTCGGCGGGCCGCACATCAGCGCGGTGGGCGCGGACGCTCTGCGCGACGATTCGCCGTTCGTCTACGGCTTGTTGGGCGATGCGGAACAGACGTTCCCGCCGTTGCTGCGGGCGCTGAGCGGCAACGAAGATCCGGCGCAGATTCCCGGCGCGGTCGTGCGGCGCGACGGACAGACGAGCGTCAACGAAACGCATCAGCCGCCGGGGGAACTCGACGCGTTGCCGCTGCCCGCGTTTCCCGGCATCGACTGGCAACGCTATCGCTGGTCGGTGCCCGGCGACGGGCTGCGCATCGCGGCGCCGATCATCGCGTCGCGCGGCTGCCCGTACCATTGCCAATTCTGTTTCCGCGATCCGCGCCGGCGCGGAGTGCAACGCCGCCGGGCGACCAACATCATCGAGGAAATGCGCCAGCGTCTCGCCGAAACGCCCGCGCGGCACTTCGTGTTCGTCGACGATTTTCTGACCGGCGACCGGACGATCATCAACGAACTGTGCGAACGCTGCCGCACGCTGTCGCCCGCGTTTTCGTGGGAGGGCGACACGCGCGCGGACGCGGTGGACGATGAACTGTTGCGCGCCATGCGCCGCGCCGGTTGCGTGCGCCTCAACTTCGGCGTGGAAAGCGGCGACCCGGAAATTCTGCGCCGCCTGGGCAAGCAGACCGACCTGCGCGTGGTGCGCGACGCCTTCGCCGCGGCCAAGCGCGCGGGGCTGGAAACGCGCGGCACGTTCATTCTGGGCACGGCGCACGAAACGCGCGCGACGGTGCGACGTACGTTGCGTCTGGCGGCGGGACTGCGCGAACTGGACCAACCGTACATCAGCATCGCCATCCCTTACCCCGGCACGCGGCTGCGCGCGATGGCCGTGGCGGGCGAAGGCGGCTTGCGGCTGCTGGACGCGTCGTACGAGCGCCTGGGCCGCTACGGCAACGCGCTGATGGAAGTCAACGACCTGACGCCGCGCTTTTTGATCCGCGCGCAAAGGTGGGGCACGCTGTGGGCGTACCTGCAACCGGCGCGGCTGAGTCACAACCTGACGCGCACCGGCTGGCGTGAAACGCTGCGCCTGACCTGGGCGTTTTTGCAGACGATCGTCCGTCCGCCGCGACTCTCCCCGCCGCTGGCCGCCGGCAAGCTCGGCGCATATCAATCAAAATAAGTTTATTCGGCGCTACGCCGGCGCACCGTCCAGAAGGCGCTCCACAAAAAACGCGTCTTGCCGAAAAAGGAAGGGAGCTTGATCGATTTCGCGCGCCGCCCGCCGAATCGCTCGGCAACGTTCACCTCGACGCACGAATGCCCCCGGCGCAAAAGCTTCACCAGCAGTTCGGTCAGGAAAATCGCGTTGCGCGGCTCGACCTTCACCGCCCGCGCCGTCGCCGTGTGCAGCAGCATCGTATAATCGAGCGAACGCAGATTCAGCCGGAGCAGGCGGTTGATGGTTTTGAGAAATTTGTCGTCCTGCGGATCGGGGCCGCGCGGATCGGTGCGCACGAGCATGACGATCTCGGCGCGCTCGCCGTGCGACAACAACGCGTCCAGCCCCTTGGGCGAAACCTCCTGCGGACGGCCGAGGAAGAGAAAATGATTCATCCGCGCGCGCTTCAATCCGGCGAAAAACACGGCGCCGAGTTTCCGGCGGCGGCGGAAATGAACAACCGTTATGCGTTCATCGGCGGCGGCCAGTTCGTCAGCGAGCGCCCCGGTGCCGTCGGTGCCGCCGTTGTCGTACAGCAAAATCTCCCAGGTCGGGAAATGATACGACGCGATCGAAGCGAGCTGTTGCACCGCGTCGGCCAGCGTCGCCTGCTTGTTGCGCGCATTAAGGACGATCGTGAGCGACGGAGATTCACTCATCGGCGCCGCCGCGCGTAATTATAATTGATGGCGAGTGGAGGATCATTCGTATACGGGCTCGTCGGGATGCTCGGCGCGTCGCAGGTCGGCCACCTCGCCGATGACGCGCGCGGGATTGCCCGCCACGACCTTGCCCGACGGCACGTCTTTGGTCACGACCGACCCGGCGCCGACCAACGCGTTGGCGCCGATGTTCACGCCCGGCAGGATCGTCGAGTTCGCGCCGATGCGGGCTCGTTTGCCGATGTGCGGGCCCACCAGGTTCGCCTTGGAGCGACGCGAATTGGGATAGCGGTCGTTGGTGAACACCACGTTCGGACCGAGCCAGCAACCGTCTTCGAGCACGCTGTATTCGGGCACGAAGGCCTGCGAGTGAATGCGCACGCCGTCGCCGATGGTCACGTGATGCTCGACCACGCTGCCGCTGCCGATCGAAACGTTGTCGCCGATCGTGTTGTGCTCGCGCACCAACGCGTGATGGCCGGTTTGAAATCCGTCGCCGATGCGGTTGCCCGCGTAGATCACCGTGTGCGAGCGGATCGTCGCACCCGCGCCGATAACGGTCGTCGTGTCTTCGCCCCAATCGATGCCGGGCGGCACGCCGATTTCCACGAAGCGCCCCAGGGTCGCGTCCTCGCCCAATTCGACATGCAGATGAATGAATGTTGTTTCGTCCATGGTGTGCTCCGCTATTTTTCGATCAGGAACGGGCCGAGGCACAGCGCGTCGAGCCCGCTGGAATAAAACGTACGCAGGGCGTCGCGCGGGGAACAGACGATCGCCTCGCCGCGCAGATTGAAGCTGGTGTTGAGCACCAGCGGCACGCCGGTCAGATCGGCGAAGGCGGCGATCAGTCGATGGTACAGCGCGTTTTGCTCGTCGGTCACCGTCTGCACGCGCGCCGATCCGTCGGGGCCGAGCACAGCCGGAATTTTCCCGGCCTGCGCCGGCTTCACGTAGAACGTCTTTTCCATAAACGGCGACGGCATGGCCGTAGCGAAAAGCTCGCCCGCCCGCTCGGCCAGCACCGACGGCGCGAAGGGCTGATAGGGGCGGCGATTCTTGATCGTCTCGTTGATGCGCAGGGGCGAAGCCGGGTCGCGCGGATCGGCCAGGATCGACCGGTTGCCCAGCGCGCGGTCGCCGAATTCCACGCCGCCCTGAAACCAACCGACGATGCGCCCGTCGGCGATTTTTTGCGCGGCGGTTTGCGCGATGTCGTCGGGCCGCAGGTAGCGGATTTTATCGCGGCGCAGTTCGGCTTCGATTTGCTCGTCGTTGAAGGCGGGGCCCAGATAGTTGTGCACCATCGGCGCGGGACGCGGGCCGCCCAACTCGCGGATGGCGACGTGCCAGGCCGCGCCGATGCAACTGCCGCTGTCGTCGGGCATCGGCGGCACGAAGACATCGACGAACGGCGTGTGCGCGGGCACCTTGCCGTTGAGCACGCAGTTCATCGCCACGCCGCCGCACAGGCACAGGTTCTTGCTCGGCACGAGTTGCGCCAGATCGTCGAGCAGCGCGAAGACGAGTTCTTCGGTCACCTTCTGCGTCGCGGCGGCGATGTCGAAATAGCGCTGATCGGGCGCGGCGTCGGCCGCGTAGGGCTCGCCGAGCAGTTCGCACAGGCGCGGCGCGAAGCGGCCCGGGCGATGGAATTGATAGTAATTGAAGTACGCCAGGTCGACCTCGAAGGCGGCCGGACCGGTGCGGTGGATGAGCGATTTCATCGGCGCGTAATAAACGTCGGGATCGCCGTGCGCGGCGGCGGCCATCAGCTTCCATTCGTGGCGGTCGGGCACGAGGCCGAGAAATTCGGTCAGCGCCGCGTAGAAGCTGCCGACGCTGTGCGGGAACTCGACATGGCGCAGGCGTTCGATGGTCGTGCCGTGCGCGTGGTAGAAGACCGTCGTTTCCTTTTCGCCGAAGGCGTCGATCGAGAGCACGGCCGCTTCGTCGAAGGGGCTTAGATAATAGGCCGTGGCCGCGTGGCTGTCGTGATGCGGCACGTAGTGCACCCGCACGTCGCCCAGTTGCGCGTCGCGCAGATGCACCTGCAACGCCTGCGCGTCGGCCCCGGGCGTCTGGCCCAGCAGATAATTGAGCGGCGCGTAGAGCAGTTCGCCGCGGAAACGCGCCCGCTCGCTCTGCAGCGGATTGAGCGCCTCGAGGTAGATCGCCGGATTGACCGACACCGCCACCGCCGCCAAGTCGCGCAGGCCGATTCCCGCCTGACGCAGGCAGTAGTTCATCGCCTGGACGGGAAAACGGCGCGTGCGTTTTTCGCGGTTGAGCCGCTCTTCCTGCACGGCGGCCAGCAGGCGGTCGTCGCCGATCAACGCGGCGGACGTGTTGTAGTCGTTGATGTCCAGACCCAAAACATAGTTCGGCATGATGTGCGCACCAATCGCTAAAGGTTCGCCCAACGGGCTGTAATCAATTTTTTATAACAAAACACCTTCGCGCCCACAATGTGCGCCGGTTTTTCGCCGTGCCGGAGCGTTTTTGTTGTATCGAAGGGATAGCCGTGTTACTTTTGCGGGGGAAAGGAGCGCTAAACGAACGGTTATGCACCGCGACGATTTCCGCATACTGCTGATCTTCCCGCCGGGCAAAAACGTCGCCTCGTTCTCGCCGGATTTCAATCTGCTGGGTGAGGATTACGGGCATTTTCCGCCCTTGGGATTGCTGTATCTGGCGTCGTCGTTGCGCGCGCGCGGCTTCGGCAACATCAAGGTGGTCGACACGTCGCTGCGCCATTTGACCGTTGAGCAGGTGGGAGGCGTCGTCGAGGAGTTCCGGCCGCACCTGGTGGGCATCACCGCGTTCACGGTGGGCTTCGGCGAAACGGTGAAGATCGCCACGACGGTCAAGCGGATCGATCCGCAGATTCACGTCTGCGTCGGCGGTCCGCACGTGAAGGTGTTCCCGCGTCTGACCATCGAAAAGCCGACGATCGATTCGATCGTCCTGGGCGAAGGGGAAGACGTACTGGCCGATCTGGCCGACGCGCTGGTTGCGGACGCGCCCCTGCCGCCGGGCGTAATCACGCTGGGAAATTATCCGGGCGACGAAGCGTTGCCGGTGCAGCGCATCACCGACCTGGACCGGCTGCCGTTTCCCGCGCGCGACCTCATGGGCGGCATCGTGCACAGCAGCTCGGTGGGCATCATGCCCAAGAGTCTGTCGATCATCACCTCGCGCGGCTGCCCGTTTTCCTGCACGTTCTGCGACGTGCCGTTCAAGAAAGTCCATTACCGCTCGATCGGCAACGTGATGGACGAGATCGAATCGTGCCGGCCGGATCGCGACACGGAAATTTTCTTTTACGACGAAACGCTGAACATCGTCGCCGAGCGCTTCACCGAGCTGTGCCGCGAAACGGCGCGCTTCCGGCGGCCGTGGTCCTTTCGCGCGCGCATGGACCTGCTCGACGACAACCTGCTGCGCGAAGCCAAACAGTCCGGCTGTTTTCAACTGCACTTCGGCCTGGAAACGACCAACGACGAGGGCCTGGCGTACCTGCGCAAGGGCATCACGATGGAGCAGGCGCGGCGGGCGATCGCGGCGACCAAGCGCGCGGGCATCCGCATCATCCTCAACCTGATGATCGTGCTGCCCTTCGAAAAAACGGAGGCGGACATCCAGCGGATGATGCGCGAGGTGATCGCGCTGGATCCGTACATGGTGCAGATCAACGTGTTCGAGCCGATTCCCGGCACGGCGATTTTCGAGGACGGCGTGCGAAAGGGCATTCTTTCCTGGCGGGACTGGGAAGAGTACGTGCGCGATCCGCACGACGATTTCGTGCCCAAAACGTGGGACGAGCACATTGAGCAGGCGCAGGTCGGGCGCATCTGGCAAAACGCCTACCGGATGTTTTATATGCGGCCGGGCAAGATTTTGCGGTATATGTTCAGCGTGCGCACCTTCAGCGAATTTTTGCGCATGTTCCGCAACGCCCGGCAGTTGCTGAAATAGAGGCCGCGTCCACGAAATTCCGGGGAGCCCGAGCGCGGCAAACCAGGCATGGGGAGGATCGCCGTTGGCGCAATGCCGTCAGCCAATTCGCGTGACGCATCCGCGGAGCGCGGCATGAAACTGCTGTTGCTCAACCCGCCGTATCCGGAGCCGATTCAACGGCGCTTCAACTGTTCGTATTACGTCAACGAGTTTCTGTATCCGCCGCTGGAACTGTTGTCGCTGGCGGCGGTGGCGCGACGCTTCGCGGGCGTCGAGCCGGAGGTGGTCGACGCGATCGCCCTGCGCCTGAGCGAGGACGAGGTAATCGCGCGCGCCGGCCGCGCCGACCTGCTGCTGGCCCTGGGCGCGCAGGAGATGATCGGCGACGACCTGCATTTCCTCAACCGCCTCAAGGCCGCGCACCCGCATTTGCCGGTGGGTATTTTCGGCTACTACGCCACGCTGTACCCGCACGAGATCCTTTCGCGCACGTCACTGGACTACCTGCTGATCGGCGAGCCGGAAAACGTTTTCGCCGAGTTTCTCGCCTGGCGGTTGGGACAGGGACCGGCGCCCGCAGTCGGTCTGGGATGGAAGGAAAACGGCGAGGCACGCGTGGGCGAGCCAGCGGAGCGCATCGTCGATCTGGACGCCCTACCCTGGCCCGCGTATGACCTGATCGACCTGGCGGCCTATCGCGATCTCGACCTGCCGTTGCCGATGGCGGCGGTGATGGCCGGGCGCGGCTGTCCGCAACCGTGCAATTACTGCCCGCGTTCCTACAGCAAACGCTACCTGACGCACTCGGTCGACTCGACGATCGTGCACGTCAAGGAGTTGATCGCGACCAAGCACATTCGCTCGCTGCGTTTCATGGACGATTCGGTGACCGTCAATCGCGACTACTTGCTGGAATTGTGCGCCGGGCTGGAGCCGCTCGGCCTGGTCTGGACCGCCAACGCCAACCTGCCGGCGATGACGCCGGAGATCGCCACGGCGATGAAACGCGCCGGGTGCCGCCGCCTCTGGTTCGGCCTGGAAAGCGGCAGCGACAAAATTTTGCAGGCCTTCGGCAAAACGCAGACGCCCGCGTTGATCCGCGAGAAGCTGCGCGTGTGCCGCGCGGCGGGCGTCGAAGCGGGCGGGCACATCATCGTGGGTCATCCGGAGGAGACCGAGGAGGACTTCGCGCGGTCCGTCGCGTTGATCAAAGGGCTCGACCTGGACTACCTGGGCGTGAACGCGGTCGCGTTTTATCCGGGCACCGAGCTGTATGAGCAGTACCGCGAGCTGATCGACTTCGAGATTTTCCCGTACCGTTGTCGGATCAAGGATCCGACGCTGGTCGCGAAGGCGTTGGCGCGGCAGAAGGTTCTTTACCGCAAGTTTTATTTTTCGCCGCGGGTGATCGTCCGCCGGATGGGCGATCTGATCCGGCAGCCCCGCGTGGCCTTCAAGCGTGTTCTCGATTTGCTGAAGATTCTCTTCCTGCCCGATCCGGAAGCGCGCCGCCCCGGTTTTTAGCCCCCGTTCGCCGCCGGCTCTTCGTCGTTGAGCGAGATCTTCCCCCGGCGGAAATCCCGCCAGGCATCCACGATGACCGACGAGGTAAAGGGCAGCCCGGCCACCAGCGGCCAAAGGTATTCGACCGCCGAATAGAGCACGCCGAACGCCGCCGCCTGCTCCGGCGTGGCGAAGCGCGCGAGCAGCACCAGCGACAGCGCCTCGCGCGAGCCGACGCCGGCCATGGTGATCGGCAGGTTGGTCACCAGCACCATCAACTGCACGATGACGATCAACTGTATGAAGGAGACGCCGATCCCCAAATCGCGGGCGATCAACCAAACGGTGATCACCTCGAGGATGGCGAAAACGAACGCATAGGCCAGCAGCAGCATTTTCGCCCCGCGCGTCAGCCGGGCATGGGTGGACAACAAACGCGCGGACAATTGCGCCAGCCCCGGATGGATCTTCTCCCCAAGGCGCAAAATCCACTGCCGCACGCGTTTGGATTCCAGCAGAAAAAAGAGGATGGTCACGCCCCCGGCGAACGAGGCGATCACCCAGGCCGAATGCATGGTCGCCAGCGCACCGGCGATCATTCCGCCCAGCGCCAGCAGCAGCGTGGCGGCGAAGGAAAGGTACTTGTTGTAAAAAAGCGTGCTGACGATCGTGGAGATCGGCTTGCCCAGACGTCGGCCGAGGATCGCCGCGGTGATGATCTCGCCGGTCTGGATCGGCAGCAGCAGCCGCACCGGTCCGGTGCCCGCGTTCAGGCGCATGAGATAGCCGAACGGCGCGGAAATGCCCACATATTTCAGCGTTCGATGCCAGCGTTCGCCGTACAGACCGATGTTGGTCAACGCGGAGATGATCAGCACCAGCAGCAGAGTCCGGCCGCGCAGCAGGCCGATGGTCGCCAGGGTTTTGTCCACCGGCGCCCACCAAAAAACCAGCAACAGCAAGCCCACGGTCGTGCTGGCCAGCAGGATGATTCTTCGGCGATTGTTCATTTCCGCAACATTGTGGTTGAAATTGGCCATACTATAGCGACAATTCTCGCCCCAGGTCAAAAGGCCCGGGCCATTCGACCCCCGGGCAAAGAAATCATTGACACATCAAGGGGCGTTTGGCTATCGTATTTAGAGCCTGATAAAGGAGGTACCCTATATGTTTTGGCGTCCGGCCCCCAAACCCCGTCCGAATCCCCCTGTAAAATAACTGCACAATCAGCTGCTGATTTGCGGTCAAGGGCGGATGTGTTGACAAGCGACCAGTCACGACGGTCGTGAAGAGGCGTGTTTGCCCGGGGAGCGATAATGGATTTCGAATCCACGATCATCGAACCGAAAGGCCGCATCGGACAGTTGTACGGTTCGCGGGAACAACAGCAGCACGCCCTGGCCGATGATCCGGGATTGCACAATGTGCTGGGCTACGAGCTCGCCTTCGCGGACGATCCTCAAAGCCAGGATTTCCTTTCGCCGTCCTCCCCCTATTTTTTGATAAAGCAGTTGGCCACCGATTTGTACCGGCACGCCTTCGCGCCGTATTACGACGGCCTGCCGGTCACGGGTCGTGTGCTGGACCTCGGCTGCGGCATCGGCCGGTTCACCGTGCCGCTGGCCCGGCGTTTCGAGGAGGTCGTGGCCGTGGACGCCTGCCGCACCTCGCTGCAGGTCTGCCGCCGGCATCTGGATGAGGCCGGGGTGGCCAACGTGACGTTGCATTGGGCCGACCTGAGCTGCCTCGCCGAACTGCCCGCCGCCTCGTTCGACGTCATCTTCGCCGTGGAGCTGCTGTGCTACGCGACCGATCCCGACGCGGTGATGGCGCAGTTGAGCCGCGTGGCGCGCCCGGGCGCGTACTTGTTCGTTTCGGTCGAACAACTGCCCGGCGGCATCTGCGGCCTGCCGTTGGGCCGGGTCGATTACCTCGGCGAATTGCTGTCCGGCAGTCCGCTGCTGATCGAACAGGACCGCTACGTGACCTTTTTCGATCGCGAGCAGATGATCAAGCTGATCGACAACACCGTCTGGCAGATCATGAAACTCGAGCCGCTGCATTACTTCAGCGAGGGCCCCTTCTGGCAATTGCTCGACGACCGGCGCCTGAGCGAACCGGAGTATCGGCAACACATCATCGCCTTCGAACAGAAGTGCCGCGACGATGCGCGCACGCGCAACCTGGCCCGGGTGTTGAGCGTGGTAGGAAGGAAGAAATAAACCGTGGCGCGCGTTCTGATCGTCCGTCCTCCAAAATATCTTTGGCCATACATCAACGAGCAGGACAACTACCTGCTGCCGCAGGCGATCGTCTACCTGGGCGCGGCCTTGCGCGAGGCCGGGCACGAGGCGCACCTGCTCGATTGCCTGCCGTCGCGCCTGGGCTGGCAATCGCTGGAGCGGACGATCCGCGAATTGCGCCCGCAGATCGTCTGCGCGGGCGAAAGCGAAACGCTGTACCAACACGAAAGCGGCCGGGTGTTCGCGCTGGCCAAGCGGATCGACCCGGCGATTCTCACCGTGGCCGGCGGGGTGCATTTTTCGCACGCGGCGGCGCACGCGCTGGCGAATTATCCGCTCGATGCGATCGTGCGCGGCGAAGGCGAATTGACCATCGCCGCGTTGGCCGACGCCTGGGACGGCGACCGCGATCTGACCAAGGTGCCGGGGCTGATTTTGCGCGGCGCCGACGGCGGGCCGGTCCACACCGCGCCGCGACCGCTGATCGAGGATCTGGACACGCTGCCTTTCCCGGCCTACGACCTGCTGCCGATGCACCGCTACGGCACGGCGCGCTACCTGTTTTCGCCCGGCGGCGTGACGATGCATCACAGCCGCGGCTGCGTGTCCAATTGCACGTTCTGCGCCTGCTGGCTGCAGTTCGCCGAAGAAAACGGCAACACGTCGAACGTGCCGCGTCCGCGTTGGCGCACGCGGTCGGTCGAGCCGGTCGTCGACGAGATGGAAGTGCTCCACCGGCGCTACGGCAAATCGTGCGTCGTGTTCGTCGACGACACCTGGAACGTCGACCCGCGGTGGGAGGACCGTTTCGCCGACGAATTGCTGCGCCGGCGACTCGAACTGAATTGGTTCGCGTTCATGCGCGCCGATTTTCTCCACCGCGACGAGCAATCGGGGCTTTTCGCCAAGCTGCTGCGCGCCGGACTGTCGCACATCTGCGTGGGCATGGAGCGGGCCGACGACGACGAGCTCAACGCGATGGAAAAACACAACGTTCAGATTGCGCGCTCGACCGAGTTGATCCGCCGTATGCGTAAAAATTATCCGCAGTTGTTTTTGCAGACGACCTTCATCGTCGGCCTGCGGCACGAAACGCAGGCCAGCCTCGACCGCCTGCTGAACTACGTTGAGAGCATCGATCCGGATTATCCCGCGTTTCATCCGCTCACGCCCGTGCCCGGCACCGCGATGTACGAGCAAGCCAAACGCGAAGGCTGGTTGGAGATCACCGATTTCGCCCGCTACGATTGGATGACGCCGGTCATGCGCACCGAAACGATGAGCCGCGCCGAACTGGAAATGGCCATCTGGCGGATGAACAACAAGTACATGAGGCCGTTGCGCGTGCTGCGCGGCCTGCTCACGCGCCACACCTATCGCCGCCGCATGTACGTGTGGTGGCTGAAGGTCAGCCTGAGCATCGCCCTGGACTATCTGCTCGATCGCGTGTTGCCGTCGCGCTCGCAACGGCGCAAGGCGCAACTGTCGGATTACGTGGGCATGATCAAACCGTCCTGGTACGATCAGTAGCGCGATGAACGTCGTTTTCTGCCAACCCGATTTTTTCATTTACCTCGGGCAGGCGCATCTGGCCGCCGCCTTGCGCGCCGCCGGCCACCGCGCCCGCGTGCTCATCGCCCGCGATCCGGCCGCGCTCGCCGCCAACGTGCGCGCCGCGCGCGACGATCTGGTCGCCTTTTCGCTGACCACCGGCCGTGAACGCTGGGCCCGGCAAGCGATGCAACAGGTGCGGCAAACGGCGCCGCACGTGCGCTTGATCGCCGGCGGGCCGCACGCCACGTTCTTTCCCGAGTTCATCGAACAGGCGCCGGTCGACGCCCTGTGCCGCGGCGAAGGCGAAGCGGCGATCGTCGCTTACGCCGACGGCGAAGATCCCGCGCGCATCGCCAACCTCTGGGCGCGCGTAAACGGGAAGATCGTCCGCAACGACCTCGGGCCGTTGCCGGACCTGAACGTCCTGCCGCCGCCCGACCTGCGCGTGTACTTCGACGCCTATCCGCGCCTGCGCCGGTTCTACCGGCACGTGTACCCGATGATCGCCGGGCGCGGCTGCCCCAACGCCTGCGCCTATTGCTTCAACGAAGCGTACCGCGCGTTGCATCGCGGCCTGGGGCCGGTCGTGCGCCGCCGCTCCTTCGCGCATCTGGCCGCGGAAATCGAAGAGGCGCGCGCCCGTTACGGCATCACCCAGGTGTATTTTCAGGACGATTGTTTTCTCTCGCCGCCCTCGTGGTTCGCCGATTTCGCCGCCGAGTATCCGCGCCGCATCGGCCTGCCCTATTACTGCCTGGTGCGTGCCGAGACGATCGACGAACCGACCGCGCAGCGGCTCGCCGACTCCGGCTGCGCGGGCGTGACCATCGGCGTGGAAACCGGCGACGAAACCGTGCGCCGCGAGTTGCTCAACAAGCCGCTGAGCAACCGGGACATCGTCGCGGCGGTCGAGCGCCTGCACCGGCGCGGCGTGAGCGTGCAAACCGACATCATCTTCGGCTTGCCCGGTCTGGGGCTCGACGAGGCGCTGCAATCGTACCGGTTCGTCAACGAATTGCGCAGCGACTTTGGTTGGAGCAGCCTATTCAATCCGTATCCCGGCACGGCGATCGAACGCACCGTGCAAACGCTGGTCGCCGACGAAACGTCGCGCTGGTCGTACCGCACGCGCGAACTGCCGGCCAGTTACTTCGATGATACGATTTTGACGTTTCCGCACCGGCGCGAGATCATCAACCTGCATCGGCTCTTCGCCCTCGCCGTCCGCTTGCGCTTGACCGAAAAAACGGTGCGTCGCCTGATCGCTTTGCCGCTCGATCCGCTGTATCGCGCGGTGCGCGCGGTCACGTTCCACCTGGGCATCCGGCGCATCAAGCGCCTGCCCTGGCCGGCGTTTCTGGCCGAAGCCGCGCGGGTGGGCGCGAGCGCGCTTTGCTTCCGGCGTCAATCTGGTATATCAAGGTGAGCACAGCAAAAAGGAGAGGAAAGTGTCCGTGCGAACCGCCCTCGTGTTTCCGCCCACTCGGGCCGTGACCGTGATGCCGCCGCTGGGTTTGGGTTACCTGGCGGCCGCCGCGCAACGCGAGGGATTCGAGGCGGACATTTTCGATCTCGCGCGCCGGCACCTGAGCGTGCCGCAACTGCTGACGCGCTTGCGGGCGGGCGATTACCGGGCGATCGGCCTGAGCGTTTCCACGCCCAATTACGCGTCCGCGTTGAAGTTGGCGTGGCAGATCAAGCAGACGTTCCCCCACACGCCGTTGGTCATCGGCGGGGCGCATCCGTCCGCGTTCATCGAGCGCAGCCTGCGCGAATTCGCCGCCGATTACCTGATCGCCAAGGAAGCGGAATTCAGCTTTCCGCAACTGCTGCGCGCGTTGGCCGCCGGGGAGGATCCGGTCGGTGTGGTCGACGGCGTGTACGCGCTGCGCGACGACAAGCTGTGCGGTAAGGCCGCGACCCGGCCGCCGGAGAATCTCGACGCCCTGCCTTGGCCGGCGTGGGAAAAACTGGAGCCGCATCGCTACCCGCCGATCCCGCACCAACTTTTCGTGCGCCGTTTGCCGGTCGCGCCGATTCTGACCACGCGCGGCTGTCCGCTCAATTGCACGTTCTGCGCGACGGGCTTTCTCTTCGGCCATCGCGTGCGCACGCGCGACACCGACGACGTGGTCGCCGAACTGCGTTACCTGCGCGATCGCTTCGGCATTCGCGAAGTGCATTTCGAAGACGACAACCTGACGCTCAATCGCGCGCACGCCGTGTCGCTATTGGAGAAAATCAGCGCGGCGCAACTCGACCTGCTCTTCAAATGCCCCAACGGCGTGATGACCTCGACGCTGGACGCCGAGTTGCTCGGCCTGCTCAAGCGCGCCGGCTGTTATCAGATTTCGCTGGGCATCGAGACGACCTCGGCCGCGGCGCTGGACAAGGAGGCCAAGTACATTCCCTACCGCGACGTGCGCGCGACGGTGAAACTGGCCAGGCAAATCGGCCTGGAGGTGCAGGGTCTGTTCATCGTCGGCCTGCCCTACGACACCGAAGCGGCCTTCCGCAAAACGCTGCAGGACGCGATCGACATGGAGCTGGATCTGGCGCACTTCGGCGTGTTCATTCCGCTGCCCGGCTCACACAGCGGCGAAGCGCTGGGTGGTTGCGACATCTCGACGATCAATTTTTTCACGCCGCACACGCATTACGCCGCCGTCTCGCCGCGTCAGTTGAAACGGCAGCAGCGGCGGGCGATCCTGCGTTTCTACCTGCGGCCGAAACCGATGCTCAAGCTGCTCTCGATGTTCAAACTGCGCCAGTTGTTCGGCGTGCTCAACGTCATCCGCCGTTACCTCGTCGGAATCTGACGAGATGAAACCGACCCTCGCCCTGCTCAATCCGCCCGCGCCGCTGCCGACGATGCGCGATTACTTTTGTTCGTCGTCGAGCAAAATGGGCTATCTCTGGCAGCCGATCGATCTGCTGTGTCAGAGCGGTTATCTTGACGCCGATTTCACGCTCGCCGTGCTGGACGCGCCGGCGCAGGAATTGACGGAAACGCAAACGCTGACCAGGTTGACCGCGCTACGACCGGCGGTGATTATCGCGCTGGTCGGCACGGCCAATTACCCGGACGATTTTGCGTTCCTCGAACGCGCGGCGCAGGCCACCGGCGCGCGGATTTTCGTCAGCGGCGATCTGGCGCGGTTTTATCCGCAGCAGGTGCTGACGCGCTTCCCGTTCGTCGAAGGCGTATTGCTGGATTTCACCGGCGCGGCGCTGCGCGATTTTCTGGTCGATCAGATTCACGATCCGGCCCTGTTTCTGCGCGGGGAAATTCGCCGCCCGTGGGCGCAACGGCACGACTCGTTCGCCTACCCGCTCCCGCGCCACGACCTGTTTCGCGCGTTGCCCTATCGCATGCCGTTTCTGGGGTTGCGTTTCGCCTCGCTGTTGACGTCCCTCGGGTGCCCCTTCGGCTGCGCCTATTGCAACAGCAGCGCGATCGGCTTCACCGAGCGCGACCGTGGCAATCTCTTCGCCGAACTCGACGCCCTGCGCGACGCCGGCGTGCGCCACCTGTTCGTCAAGGACATGACGTTCAACGTCACCGCGCGGCGTGCTATCCTGTTGCTGGAACAGTGGCGCGCGCGCGGCTACGACTTCCGCTGGCTCGGCTATTTCCGCGCCGAGACGATCGACGCCGAATTGGCCGCGCTGCTCAAGGCGACCGGCTGCACGATCGCGCAGATCGGTCTGGAAAGCGCCTCGGCGACGGCGTTGGCGGAGATGCGGCCGACGCTGGATCATCGGCGCGCGCGCGAAGGATTGGCGCACCTGGACCGGGCGGGCGTGTGTTACGGCGCGCATTTCATTTTCGGTCTGCCCGGCGACGACGAGGACGGTTGGCGGCGGACGATCGAACTGGCGCGCTCGTTGAAGCTGCGCTACGCGTCGTTCAATATTTTCACGCCGCGTCCCGGCTCGGCCCTGGCGGGGGAAAGCGTCGACTTCAAAGCGCTGCGGATGGATCCCTCGCGCACAACGGAACCTTCCGCCGCCGCGTTGGCGGTGCGCCGGGCCAATCGCGCCTTTTACCGACGCGCCGCGTACTGGCCGGGGCTGTTGGGCTGTCTGCTGACCACGGGCGGCGTGCGCGCGACGTTCTCGTTGGTGCGTCACTGGTGGCGCTCGCGGGGGAAATGACGATGAGCCGCGTGCTCAAACATCTGAAGTATCCGCTGCTCTACCCGGGCCTTATTCCGCGCGCGGTGGACAATTACTTCCGCATGTTTGTGCTCGGCCAACCGCGATTGCGCGGGATCGAATTCGCCGTCACCTACGCCTGCCAATGCCGTTGCCGCCATTGCTCGGCCGATTTTCTCAAACGCCCGGACCGCCCGACGCTGACCACCGCACAGATCGAAACCGCGCTGGAACAGATGTGGCAATTGGGCGCGATGAACATCAACCTCACCGGCGGCGAAGCGCTGCTGCATCCGGATCTGCCCGCGCTGATTCGCGCCGCGCATCCGCGGAGCACGGTCGTGTCGGTGGCCACCAACGGCATCGGCCTGGACGACGACGTCGCGCGGATGCTCAAGCGGGAAGGCGCGCGGATCGTCACCATCAGCCTGGACTCGGCCGACCCGACGACGCACGATCGCTCGCGCGGTTACGCAGGCTGCCACGACGCGGTGATGGCCGCGACCGAGCATTGCCGGCGGCACGGCATCGAGGTGTTCTGGTGCACGATCATGACGCACGAGAACGTCGCCGACGGCGATCTGCTGCGGATGGTCGAGCTGGCCGAACGGCGCGGCGTGATGTTGACGATCAACTTCCCCTGCCCGGTCGGCAAGTGGTGGGACAAAAATCTCACGCCCACCGCCGAGGAAAAAAGTCTGCACCGCCGCCTGATGCACAGCCGGCACGTGCGCTGGGAAGGCCATTCCAATTATCGCCGCGAAGGTTGCCCGGCCGGGCTGGAAAAACTGTACATCAGCCCCTACGGCGACGTGATGCCGTGTCCGTTCATTCACATCAGCTACGGCAACCTGGCCGAGCGGCCGCTGCGCGACATCTGGCGCACGCTGCTCAAGGTCGGACCGTTCAATAAAATTCACGACGGCTGCCCCGTGTCGGAAGACGAGCAATTCGCGCGCCGCTACATCGCGCCGTTGTACCAACAGGAAACGCATCCGCTGCCGCACGAGGAGCACCCGGCGTATCGGGAGAAAAAATCGTGACGCGCCCGGCGAACGTCGGCGGCTTCGGCGACCGCCTCAGTTGGCGACGGCATAATCTATCGCTGGCGTGGCGCTATCGCGGGCTGACGCCCAAGCTGATGAAAAATTACCTGCGTGTACTCGCGGGGCGGCGCGTACTGCGCGGCGTGGAATTCGCGATCACCTACGACTGCAATTTCAACTGTCCGCACTGCCTGACCAAAACGCTGATCGACGATGCGCGGCCGCCGCTCACCGCCGACGAAATTCTGCACACCGCGCGGCAGATCGAACGGCTCGGCGGCATCTACATCAACTACACCGGCGGCGAACCGATTCTGCGCGACGACATTTTCGAGATCGTCGAACGCACGGCGCGCCTGTCGGGACTGATCGTCACGCTGGCTTCCAACGGGTACGCGCTCGATCGCGATAATTTGCCGGAACTCAAGCGGCGCGGGCTGGCGATGCTCGCTCTGTCGCTGGACGGACCGTCGCCGGAAACGCACGACGTGATGCGCGGCTTCGCGGGCTCGTACGAACGCGTGGAACAGGTCATACGCCTCGCGCGGGAGATCGCGTTGCCCGTGTGGCTCACGGCGGTCGTCACCCGCGAGAATCTGCGCAACGGCGCCATGGCCACGCTGGCCGAGCGGACCGCGCAACAGGGCCTGCCGCTAACGCTCAACCTGCCCTATCCGGTCGGCGCGTGGGAAGGCGCGGACGTGGTGCTAACGGAAAACGATTACCAACGCTACCTGCAACTGCTCACGCTGCCGCACGTGCGCTGGGAAGGCTCGTCGAACTGGCTGCGCGAAGGCTGCCCGGCGGGCACGGAGAAAATTTACGTGACGCCCTATGGCGACGTGTTTCCCTGCGCGGTCATTCACCGCAGCTACGGCAACGTGCGCGAACAACCGTTGGCGACGATCTACGAACGCCTGGGCCGCACGCCGTGTTTCGACGGACGCCGCAAACCGTGTCTGGTCGCCGAAGCGCCCGAGTTGTGGCGCGAATGCCTGCGCGGCGACGACGCCGATCAGTGACGAAATCTGATTTTGGTCAGCGTGTAGAGGGCGATGAAAAAGTCGGTCCAGCGAATTTTTTTGCCTTCGTGCTTTTTGCGCGGCCGGTAGGTGATGGGCACTTCGACGATCATCTCGTGCCGGTTGAGCAGCCGGGCGGTCACCTCGGGGCAAAACTCGAAGCCTTCCGCTTCCAACCGTAGATCGCGCAGCAGATCGGTGCGCGCGACTTTGTAGCACGTGGCGATGTCGGTGATGTTGGTGCGATACAGCAGCCGCAGGTACTTGTTTTCCAGCCAGCCGCCGAGGGTGTAGAGCGGACCGGAAATCGGCAGCGTCGGCGCGAGCCAGCGCGAACCGTAGACGACGCGCGTGACGCCGGCGAGAATCGGCTGCAGCAAGTGCGGATAATCGTCGGGCGTGTATTCAAGGTCGGCGTCCTGAATCAACGTCACCTCGCCGCGCGCCTCGGCCAGCGCCGTGCGAATCGCCGCGCCCTTGCCGCGATTGTGCGGATGCGTCAACACGCGCAACGGCGCTTGCGGATGCTCTTGCGCGAAACGCTGAATCTCCTGGGTCGTGCCGTCGGTCGAACCGTCGTCGACGAGCAGGATTTCCTTGTCCATGCCGATGGCGGACAAATCGGCGGCCGCAACGTTCGCCAGCAGGCGCGCCACCGTCGCCCGTTCGTTGTAGCAGGGAATGATGATGCTCAACAGTTTCATCGACCGCCCGGTTCCTGAGTTTTCTCACGTTACCGAAAATGCGGCGCGCTGAAAAGACGGCGATGGCCGCCGGGCGGAATTTCGGTGTATAAACAAACGAACGCACACCAAGGCGACCGATGAAGGTTTTGTTGATCAATCCGCCCGAGCTTCATCCGGTGCAGGCCAACCTGCCGCCGGCGGTCGAGCGTTTGCGCGGGGCAACCCCGCCGATCGGCCTGATGTACGTGGCCGCCGCCGCGCGGGCGACGGGCGATCATCAGGTCGCGTTGCTGGATGCGCATGCGGAAAGGTTGGATTATCCGGCGTTGGCGCGGCGCGTGCGCGAGGCGGCGCCGGAGGTCGTCGGCCTGACCGCCACCACCTTCACCTTGCTCGATGCGCTCAAGACCGCCCGCACGGTGCGCGAGGCCGCGCCGTCGGCGACGATCGTTTGCGGCGGCTTGCAGCCGTTTCTTTATCCGCAGGAAACGATCCGCCTGGGCGCGTTCGACGTTTGCCTGCAGGGCGAAGCGGATCACACGTTTCCGCAGTTCCTGTCGGCGCTGGCCGCCGGCGAGGACCTCGCGCGCCTTCCCGGCGTTGTGCTGTTGCGCGAGGGCGAGGTGGTCAGTCGGAGCGTGCCGCCGCCCGTGGCCGACCTGGACGCGCTGCCCTTCGCCGCGCACGACCTGACGCCCATCGCGCGCTATTCGTCGCTGGTCACCGAGCGCGCGCCGGTGGGCATCATGCTGTCGAGTCGCGGCTGCCCGTTCCGCTGCGCGTTCTGCTCGCAGTCGGTGACCGGCAAGGTGCATCGACGGCGTTCACCGGAAAACATCGTCGAGGAGATGGTCTGGTGCGACGCGCTGAGCATGCGGTACATCCTGTTTTACGACGAACTGATGACCATCGAGAAAGCGCACACGTTGGCGCTGTGCGCGGCGATCCGCGAACGGCGGCTCGACCTGCCGTGGCTGGCGCGCAGCCGGGTCGGCACGGTCGACGGCGAAACGATGCGCGAAATGAAACGCGCCGGCTGCGACACGATCACCATGGGCATCGAAGCGGGCAGCCCGCGCGTGTTGCAGCGGCTGAACCGCCCCACCGACCTGGCCGCGACGATCGACCTGTTCCACCAGGCGCGACGGGCGGGGCTGCGGACGATCGCGTATTTCATGATCGGCAATCCCGACGAGACGTGGGACGACCTGCGCGCGAGTCTGACCGTCGCCCGACAGGCCGCGCCGGACATGGTGCACGCGTCGTTGTACACGCCGTATCCGGCCACCGAGTTGTACGCGCAAGGTTTGCGGACCGGCCTGTTCGCCGACGATTACTGGCGCGCGTTTTCCGCCGCGCCGGACGAGAATTTCCGCACGCGCCTGTGGTGCGCGCCCGGCGACGAACCGCGACTGCTGCAACGGCTGCGGTGGTTCTACCGTCGCTACTACCTGCGCCCGGCTTACGTTTTCCGGCGCTTGCGTTCGCTTCGCTCGTGGCGCGATCTGCGTGCTCATTGGCGCGGCCTGCGCACGGTGCTGTCGCTGGGCGAGCGTTAAGTGTATCCGCCGCCAATCGCTGTTTGACACGCCGTCGGGCGCACCAAATAATGGCCGCATGAATCGCATCGACACCGCCACCCGTTGCCCGCGCTGCCGCGCGCAAACCAACGCCGAGATTTACGCCCGGCAGGGACGGGCGTTTCTGCGCGCAACGTGTCCGCAGCACGGTTTTTGGGAACGGCCGCTCGCCAACGACGAATTGCTGTATGACGATCTGCGCCGCTTCGACCGGGCCAAGCCGACGTTGCCGGTCGACGATTTTCAATCCGACTGGGCGCCCTTCGCGTCGTTGGCGACGACCATCGCGCTGGAGGCGACGCTGCGCTGCAACCTGGCGTGTCCCGATTGCGCGATCAACTCGTTGCACGCCGCCGACACGGGCGCGGACCCGTCGTTGAAAGAGCTGCTCGATCGTCTGCCGCCGCGACCCAGGCGCGGTTTCGCGCCCAACGTGTTGCTGACCGGCGGCGAGCCGCTGCTGCGCGAGGACATCCACTGGTTGGTCGCGGGCGTGGAGAACAAGGGCTACACGGCGCGCCTGAAATCCAACGGCAAGGGGTTGCTCGACCGGCGGTTGCTGCAGGAGTTGCAAAAAGCGGGGCTGCGCTGGGTGGTGCTGCAGTTCGACGGCTTCACGCCCAAGGCGTCGCTGACGTTTCGCGGCGAAAATCTGATCGAACAAAAACGGCGGGTGATCACGATGCTCGCCGACTTCGACATCAACGTGCATTTGGCCGTGCCGCTGCAGATGGGCGTCAACGATCAGGAGATGCACGAGATTCTGCGCTACGCCCTGCGCATGCCCAACGTGCGGCGTGTTTCGATTTTTCCCCGCAGTCGTCGTGAGGGCGACCGACCCGACGAACCGGGGCCGCTGACCGACCAGACCGACGCGGTGCGCGCGCTGGAAAAAAGTTCGGGCGACGAAATCGAGCGCTCGGACATTCTGGAATTCAAGCGCCTCTGGCAGCGGCTTTATTTCGTGACGCGTCATCCGGCGTTCCGCAATCGCAGCTGTCTCGCGCCGTTTCTGGTGACGTTGGCCGGCGACAAGGTCGTGCCGCTCAATCGGCAGATCAGCCTGCGCGCGATGCCGCGACTGTTGCGGCAGGCGCAAAAATTGTGGCGCTACGACCGCGCCGAATACGCCGCAAACATTCTGCCGGTGACGATCGAGCACTTCCATCACGCCGACGCGTTCGACCTGCGCGCCGCCGGCAATTGTCACCTGGTGTACGCGACCGAACACGGCTTCATGCCCGGGTGCGTGTACAACGGCTTCTTCCGCGACCGACCGCCGGCGGGCTGCTGACATGCGCGTCCTGTTTGCCGATACCCTGCTGGGCAATCTGAATTTTCAACCGCTGGGCGTGTTGTCGCTGGCGGCCGTGTGCCGTGCGGCGGGGCACGAGGTGCGCCTGGCCGATCTGACGGATCCGCGCCGGGTGGAACGAACGATGCGCGAGTTCGCGCCGGAGGTCGTCGGTTTTCCGGTGATCACCGGACAGCATCAGCGCGTGTTGCGGCTGACGCGGCGCTTGAAGAGTCGCTTCGATTTTCACGCGGTGTTCGGCGGGCCGCACGCGACGTTTTTCCCCCAATTGGCGCAGCGCCCCGAGGTTGACGCCGTGTGTCGCGGCGAGGGCGAGCGTTCGCTGGTCGAGTACCTGCAACGCTACGAGCAAAATGACGAGCCGCAGGCGACGCCCGGTTTCGCGTTCGGCGACGGCGATCGCCTGCGCACGAATCCGCCCGCGGCGCTGATCGAAAATCTGGACGAACTGCCCTTCGCCGCCTGGGAGCTGTTGGACGAACATCCGCTCGCGCGGCGTTTTCCGGTCAAGCCGTTCATGGCCGCGCGCGGCTGCCCGTATCATTGCTCGTTTTGTTACAACGACCGGCAGCACGAGATGTACCGCGCGCAAGGGCGGTGGGTGCGCCGGTTCAGCCCGGAGCGGTTCGTCGCCGAAATCGCGGCCTACAAACGGCGCGCGCCGCTGTCGTTCGTCTACATTTTCGACGACACCTTCGCCACCGATCGCGCCTGGCTGGAGACCTTCGCCGCCGCGTACAAGCGCGAGATCGGTCTGCCGTTCTTCGTGAATTTTCTGGCGGGGCTGGTCACGCGCGAGCGCATCGCGCTGCTCAAGGACGCCGGGCTGGCCTACGTCGGCGTCGGGCTGGAAGTGGGCGACGAACGCCGGCGGCGCGAGGTGCTGTGCAAGAACGTCACCGATGCGCAACTGCGCCACGCGGCGTCGGTGCTGCACGCGGCGCACGTGCCGTTCGAGTTTTACAGCATGCTGGCGCTGCCCGGCGCGACCTTTGCGGACGATCTGCAAACGTTGGCGCTCAACGTCGAACTCCAACCGACGGTGCCCGACGTGATGATCTTCCAACCCTACCCCGGCACGGCGTTGGGCGACGAAGCGGTGCGGCTCAACCTGTTCACCGGCGATCCGGACGATCTGCCGCCGAGCTTCAAGGACCGCTCGGTGCTGGCGATTCCCGACCGGCAACGCGTGCGGCGGCTGTACCAGCTTTTCCGCGTGCTGGTCGCGTTGCGCGCATCCAAGCGCACGGCTGACCGCTTGTCGCGCCTGCCGCTGTATCCGCTGTATTGGCTGATCGGTCGGCTTTTCGAGGGGCTGGTTAAATCGCGCGGCATCTACCGCATTCGCGTGAGCGCGCGCGATTTCCTGACGCTGACGTGGCGCTACTTGCGCGGTTGACGCGCCTCAACCGTCCTTTTTCCGCTTCAGATCCAGCGCGGTGGTGAGACCCTTTTCGAGCACGGTTTTAACCGCGATGCGCAAGGGCGTGGCGACGTAGAAACACGTGCCGAATTTTTTCAACCGTCGTTCGTCGATGTTCAGGCCGAGACCGGGCGTTTGCGGCACGTCGATCGTGCCGTCGGTGTGCACCTCGATCGGCGCGATGACGCCCTCGCGGCACTTGGGAATCCACCCCGGCGGTTCGAGGGGATATTCGAGCAGGTGGCGTTTTTCCCAGGCGGCGAAGGCGTGAAGGTTGATCATCAAGCCGATGCCGTTGGTCCAGGTGTGCGGCGAAAAACCGAGGCGGCGCTTGCGGCATTCTTCCATGATCCGTTTGCTGCTGGTCAGGCCGCCGCAGAACGTGGCGTCGGGCTGATACATGTCGAGGCATTCGTGTTCGAGCAACGCGCGCACCTCATGGAAATCGCCGAGCAGCTCGGCCCCGGCGATGGGTGTTTTCACCGCGCGGCGCAGTTTGGCCATATCGTCCCACTTGAGCAGGTCGAGCGGTTCTTCGATCCAGGCGATGCCCAGGTCGTCGCAGGCCTTGCCGAAATTGAGCGCGTAGTCGTAATCCCACTCCGGCGTCGGCGCGACCACCGAAACCGGCCAGCCCTGATTGGCGTCGACGGCGATGGTGAAAGCGTCGCCCAGCTCGCGGCGCACGTCGCGCAGGATGGAAATGTCGTCTTTCCGCTCCGGGTCCTTCACGCGGATTTTTATCGCGTCGATGCCCATGTCGCGGATCGTGTCGAGGTAGTTCGTGCGCCGGCCGAACGGCCGCACCTCACCGGTGGAGGCATAAACTTTGGCGCGGAAAACCGTCTCCGGTTTTTCCTGCAGCAACTGGTAGACCGGCTTGTTTTCCTTTTGGCCGATGATGTCCCAGATCGCCGCTTCGATCCACCAGTTGCGCCAGCCGAGGTACGAAGCCTCGCGCAGCAACTTGCGCGCTTTGACCAGATCGTCGGCCGGCGCGCCGATGAGATATCCGCCGATCAGCTCGCCCAGGCCCTGGCGCTCGGTGGACATGGCGCTGCCCGCGCTGACGCCGACCAGGCCGTCGTCGGTGGTCAGGCGAATCAGCGTGAAGCGGTTGTGCGTCTGCGGGAAACCGGGAATCCACGAAGGGTAAAAGGGCGCCGGCAGCGGCACGCTGACGTGAAACAATTCGATGCGCTCGATTTTGCTCATTCGTCGCACTCCTATCGGTCAGACTTCAAGAGAAACTATTTTCTACCATAAAAACCGTTCGGGCACACCGGCCACATACAAATATATATTATCAGTGATAATATTTTTTCTTCGCTTCCGAGAGGGGCGGTTGATTTTCAAAAGGACGGCATCTATTCTTGGCGCAACAGACGAAATCGGCTTATTTCAACACAACAAAGCGGGATTCATCCGTTGAACATCTCTTTGCCCGAGTCGAAACGAGAAACATCGTTCCTGCATTACTTCCTCCTCGGATCGATTCTGCTGCTGGCGGTAATCGTTCAACTTTTTTATTCGCTTTACGATGGCCGTTCGTTTCCCGATCACGATTTTTATTTCGCCGGTTCGTTTTTCTCTGTTTATCATTATCTGCTCGGCGATCATTCGTTGTCGGCCATGTTCGCCCAAATCGGGCGCGAAAACCCGGCTTATCCGTTCATCACGCTTCTCCTCAGTTTCCTGTCTTATGTCATTCCGCCGAACCTGACCTTATTTCGGTTGTTCACCTTCGTTTTTTATTTGTTGATGATTCTGGCCGGGTATCGCATCGGCAACCGGCTGGCGAACAAAAAAGTGGGCCTGCTTTGCGCCTTTGTTCTGGCGACCCTGCCGGTGTTCGACAATTCCAGCCGCAAGTTCGACCTTCAATTTCACGCGGTCACGATCGTGCTGTGGGCTTACTACTACGCGCTGACTATTTTCAAAACGACCTGGACTTTTCGCCATTCGTTCATCCTCGGATTGCTGATAGGCATCGGAGTGACCACGCATCCCACGGCGATCGTAACCCTGATGCCGCTGTTTATTTTTCTGCTCATCTTCGTATTGACCGACGGAAAACAAACGTCGTGGCGCTGGTTGAAAATCACCTTGTTTATTATCGCCGCCGCGCTACCGGTGCTGCTGTTTTTGAATTATTTTATCGGGTCCTACCTGACCAAAATGCACAACGCCGATTTTTTAGCCGGCAAAGCAGGCCTCTTATCCTTATTCCCCAAAAGGATGAGCGACGAATTGATGGGAAATCATCGGGTTTCTCTGGGGCCATTTTATTATCGTCTGCTCGCACCGGCTTTCGCGTTGACCATCGTCTCGCTCATCCTCAATAAACCGCGCCGGTTGTATCAGGCGTTTTTACTCTTTTCGATTTTTTGGATTTTCGGAGCAATGGCGTGCTCCTTCCCGGCGCGGCTGCTGCCGAACGATTTTCAATTTCTCTACGCGCCGGCCGCGTTGTTGCTGATCGTGGAAGCGCACTCGTTATTCGCCCTCGGCAGTCGTCGGAGCTGGGTCGGTCCGTTGGCGCTCCTCACCGTGGTCGCGATTGCGATCGGCGGCACGTGGACAAAGGCGCAAGCGCTGACCGTACTGCCCGTCGATCAATATCGCAGCAAGTCGCTGGATTTCCGCACCGAAATGCGTTCGCTGATCGTGACCAAGGATTTCGGCCGGGCGATTATCGACACCTGGGCGAAAAGCGACACGCCGACGCACCTCACCATCCGACAAATGGAAATCGTGCGGGAAGGTCAAACGCTCAAGTTAGTCCCCAACAAAAATATGTATTACATCCTGAACAATCTGGGCATTTTCGCCGGCAAGCGCCTTAGCATGTTGACGCCCCGCCGCAAGGGATTGCCGCGCTTCCGGCTTTTCTTTTATCGCGGAAAAGTTCCGCTCAGCGAAAAGGACATCGCCGTGATCCTGCAACGGATCCAGCAAATGGATCCGCAATACCTCAGTCGGGAACAGTACATATTCGTTAAAAGACCTATGCGATTGGCCGTTCCTATCGATTCCTTCGATTACCTGTTCGCCATCATGCAAAAAACCAACTGACCGCTTCCCGAGTTGATTTTCCGCCGATCGCTTTCTATTCTCAGGGCACCGGTTTCATCCACGGCGAAAGGAAGGTTGCGTGCGCCCACGATCGAGCTTCTCCGCAGCGCTCTCCAGCCCGACGGTCAGCGGTTGCCTGCTGGCCGCCTTGCTGCTCTGGGTGATTTTGGCGCATGGAGCCTTCGCCCGATTCGACGGCCGTTCGTTGCCCGACCACGATTATTTCAACGCGCGCCCGTTCCTCTCCGCCTACGGCCATACCCTACAGGCGCATTCCTTTCACTCCCTGACCGAAAGCGTGCGCAGCTACCGCACCTACTATTTGCATCATACCTACTTTCTGGCCCTACCGGCCTATTTCGCCGGCATCGACTTTTTCCGCTTTCACCTGTTCGGTTTGCCGTTTTATCTGCTGATGATCCTCGGCGCGTACGCCACCGGACGCCTGCTGGCGCACCGGTCGTTCGGCCTGCTGTGCGCCTTCATCGTGGCCACCTTGCCGCTGTACGACAATTTCAGCCGCAAGACC
The DNA here is from genome assembly GCA_036725605.1 of bacterium. Classification (GTDB taxonomy): domain Bacteria; phylum Lernaellota; class Lernaellaia; order Lernaellales; family Lernaellaceae; genus CALBTQ01. The sequence continues at coordinate 105,030 of DAIMDW010000005.1, read as the reverse complement.
GATTTGCAATTTTTCGTCGCCGTGTATCTGGTGTGGGCCAACTTCTTTGTTTTGAAGATTCTGACTTCCCCCTGGAAGATTCACTATTCGCTGCTGTTCGGACTGAGCGCCGGACTGGCGATCGTCGCCCACCCCATCGCGCTGTTGCTGCTGCCGCCGCTGTTCATCGCGCTGCTGCTGCATCTGGCGCATGGCCGCGGTCTGTACGAAAAGCGCGGGGTACGGTTCGTTCTGGCGATCGCGTTCACTTTGCTTTTCGCCTCGCCTTTTCTTTTCAAGTCCGTTGATTACGTCATGGAAAAGCGCGCGTTCGTGTCCGCGGCGCTCAACGGCTCGCTGGCGGGAATGAGCGCGGCCGACCGGGCTCATTTGTGGCTGGACAACAATTGTTGGGATTTTCTCGGCCCCTGGTTCGCCGCGTTTTTCGCGCTCGTTTTGTTGGCCGCGCTCGTCCGGCTGGTGCTGGCGACCAGGCGCGACGCGGTCAGTTGGTACACCATCGCCTTGTCGATTTACTATCCGGCGGGCAGTCTGTACACGACGATCAACGGAGCGATGACCTACGATTTCATCGCCATGCAAGTGTTGCTGCTGCCGTTGCTGTTGCGCGAAGCGTATCTGCTGCTTACCGATAATTGGGCCGGAAAGGGCGCGCGCCTGGCGCTGATCGCCGGCGTCTGTCTGGCGCTGGTCGGCGGCACGATCGAAAAAAATTCCATCTTTCAACCGCTGCGCGAAGACGCTCCGCCCGACGCGTACCCCAATCATCTGGCGCATCGGCGCATCCAGTACCGGCTGGATTTGAGTCGTCAGACCATCGAAAACCTGCTGCGTCTCAACAGCGGCCAACGCGTTTCGTTGCGCGTGCAGCATCTGACGCCGACCGCGGCAGGCGGCCTGGCGATCGAACCGCCGACGGACAACGATCGGCAGATTTTCTATTTACTGGAAGCCACGGCCGCTTTGTATGACGTGGTGCTGCTCGAGGACGAACAAGCGGAAGCCGGTTGGCGGCCCTTCGAGTTGGTCTACTACCGTCTGCCGCAACCGGCCGGGGCGAAGAACGTGGCGCGGGCGATTCTGGCGTTGCGCGCGGCCTGGGACGACGGGCGCACGCTCGACTGGAGCTACGCGGCGCGGCGCGGCACACACGCGACGATGCCGGTGATGACCGATGCGGCGGCGCTGATGGCCGTGCGGCGCGTCCCCGAACCTCAGCGGGGCGTCGCCAGCCAGACGGCGCCATAAGAGACGTAGGCAATTACCCAATCACCGTCGCTCGTCAGCAGCATCGACGGATGTTCGCCGGTATCGCCGATTTCATCGAGTACGGAAGTCGACCAGGAACCGCTACCCTTTTGCGCCAGACTTAGATTCCAGTCGAGGGTTTGGTAGGCGATAAACACCCGGCCGTCGTCGCGCACGATGATGTCGGTCTCCATCTCCAGGGCCAGCGAGTCGACCGTATCGACCGTCCAACTGCCGTCCTTCACCGCGTGGCGCAGGCCGGCGCCGACGTAGGCAACGTGGGGATTGCCGTCGCCGTCGAACACCAGCGACACTTCGTTGCCGCCTTCGTTGTCGACCACCTCGATCGTCCAGTCGTCTTCGCCGCCGACGGCGAGGTTGATGTCGTAGTCGCTCAGATCGACGTAGGCGATGACGGCATCGCCGTCGCCGTTGATCGCGATGTCGCTGTCCGAGCCCACCAGGCCCTGGTCGTCGACCGTGTAGTGCGCCCACGAGCCGCCGGCGTTGGTCGCGTACAACAGATTGCCCTGCGCATCGTCGGAGTAGCTGACGTGCAGAGCGCCGTCGGCGCCGATGGCCAGCGAATTGTCGCGGCCGACGAAATCGGCGTCGTCGATATCGCTGAGCACCCACGCCCCGGAAACGTTGGTCGCGTATCCCAGGTGCGTGGTCAGGCCGTTGTAAAAGGTGATGTGCGCCTTGTCGTCACCGTCGAGCACCAGGTCGATGTTCTCGACGTTGTTGCCCAATGCTTCCTCGATGACCTCGGTCGTCCAATCACTGCCGCTCTGCCGGGCGTAGGTCAGCGCCTGGAAGGAGCTGTCGAAGTACACGGCGTGCAGGTTGCCGCCGGCGTCGGCGGCCAACGCGACATCCTCCACGGTGAAGCCGCGATCGAAGTACTGCTGCGACCACCCCTCGCCCGCCTGGCGAAACACACCCAGGCCGCCGAGAGAGATGACCGCATCGTCGACATCGTTGGCGGCGATGAACACCGGCGTGCCGCTGCCGATATTGGCGACCGTCCAGTCCTTCGCGGCGTTGTTGCCGTACATCACGCCGGCCAACGAATAGTTATAATAAGTAAAATGCACCACCTCGTCGGCGTCGACGGCCATGGCCAGCGTGTCGCCGACGTTGAGCGTACCAACGACCGATTCGTCGGTCAGCGAACCCGGAACGCCATAAGCGTGACGCAGTTTATCGGGCGTGTCGGTCGACAAATAAATCACGTGCAGATCGCCTGCGGAGTCGAAGGCCAGTCCGCTGTCGCGCTGGTTGGCGTAGCTGTCGGGCAGCGCCTGGCTCGTCCATCCTTTTTCGTCCGCACAAGCGAGCATGATCTCGTCGGCGCCGTTGTAGGTCAGGCACGGCGCGCCGTCGGCATCCAGCGCCAAGGCCGGGAACGAACCGACGTCCTGTCCGCTGTCGATGTTTTCGGCGCTCCAGGAGCCGCCGGCGTCGGTCGCGTAGCGCACGCCGATCGAAGTGCGCGAAACTTCCTTGTTGTAAGCGATGTGCACGTGGCCGTCGCCGTCGACCGCGATCGCGCTGTAGTGGCCGACGTCGCCGTCTTCGTCGACGACCTCGGTGTCCCAACCACGGTCGGTTTGCGCGGCGTACAACAGGCGATTGCCGAACCAGTCGTAGTAGGAAAGATGCAGCCGGCCGTCGCCGTCGAGCGCCACGGCGGGGTTGGCCAGCACGTCGAACACGGCGACTTCGTGATTCCAGGCGTCGGCGCTATACACGCGCATTTCGCGCGCCTTGACGCTGACCACGTAGATGTCGCCCGCCGGGCTCAGAGCCAGCGCCGCGCCGGAAAAACCGCCGCCGTCGACATAGGCGACATCCGCCTCGTTATCGTCGTCGTCGGTATCGTCATCGTCGGTGTCGTCATCGGAGTCGTCGTCGGAGGTGTCGTCGTCACCGGTGTCGTCATCGTCGTCGTCATCATCGCCGGTGTCGGGCAGAATGCAGAAGGTCGGATCGCCGGGTTCGGACACGTCTTCGCATCCGCATCCCCCAAAAACGATCGCGCTGAAGAAAAGACAAAAGACAAGCGTAAGCAAACGTTTAATAAACATCGGGCACCCTCCCCCTCACAGTCGACCGACTCGCTTGTTATTTTATCTCTCATACCAAAAGGATGGCAACCGGAAAGATGATTTTTTAACGCGCGAGGTAGCCTTCGCGGTCGAGCCGCTCGGCCAGTTTTTCGGCCAGATGCGCGTACACGTAGCCCGGCGGATGCTCCAGGCGATACTCCGGCTCGTCATGGTCGGCCGCGATGCACCACTGCGCCAGCCCGGCCGGCTCGGTCACCTGCCGCACGAAAAACGCGGTGTCATCCTGCTCGTAGCACGGGGCGACGAACGCGGCCAGGCGCGTCCGATCGCGATAGGTCCGCACGAAATCGCCCAGCGCCGCGCGGTGATGCGCAAGCGCCGTATCGCGCAAGCGCCGCTCGCGCTCCTCGGCCTCGGCCAGGCGCGTGAAGTGCGCCAAGGTCAGCAGGAACAACCGGGAATGCGCGGCGAGCCAGGCGGTCGCCTTCGCCGGCATGAACGAAGGCACAAGAAAATATTCGCCGACCATCGACGGATCGGCGGTGAATTGTCGCAGGTCGACGTGCCCGAGCAAAAACGCCCGCGCGCCGATCAGACCGATGTGAAAGAGCACGATGTCCGGTTGCGCGCCGGCCGCCATCGTCCGCGCGGCGAGGACGGTCATCTGACTGGGATTGTAGGCGCTGACGCCGCCGTTCCAGACCTCGTAGGTCACCGGATCGCCGCGTTCGTTCAGGATGCGTTCGAGGTGCGCGCTGAGCGTCCGGTCGTCGGACACCGCCGCGCCGTAAGCCGTCGACGAGCCGAAAATGACGATGCGGAAAATATTTTCGCCCTTGGTCAACGAATGCTCCGGCCCGCGAAAACCGAGGGCGTTGATCGACACCGTGCGCGGCGGATGAGCGGGCGTTTCATACACGTGACGCGCACCGGGCTTGAGTTTCATCAGCAACCGCGGATCGCCGTCGGCCTCGTGCACTTCGGGGTCCATCGCCTGCACCCAGATCAGCTCGCGCACCGACGCAGGCAGCGGCCGGCCATGCAGCGCGACCTCGGCGACCGTCACCGCGACGACGACCAGTAGCGACAAGACGAGCACCTGCCGGCGCAGAAAAAACCGCCAGGCGCGCGATAACGAATGGCGAGGCGTGGGCGTCACGTTGTCGTGCATTCCTTCCGACATTGAGATTCGTTCGAACTTTAGCTAAATAGAAGTATCAGTTCAACAGGAACGACCACGGGGAACCATGACAAACCGGGCAACCACATCACCGGCCGAAACGCGCCAATCGCTGATGCGCTCGCTGGGCGGCGTCGCCGCGCTGATCGTTTTGTTTCTGATCGCCGAAGCGCTGTGCCTGGCGCTGATGCGCCCTTCGCGCCTCGATCGCATTTTGATGCTGCTGGAACGCGACGCGCAGCTCATGTGGCGCTTGCGCGCCGGGCTGTCGACCACCTTCGAAGGCGCGGCGGTGACCACGAGCGCGCATCACCTGCGCGGTCCCGATTTCACCGTGCCCAAACCGGCGGGCGTCACGCGGATCGTCTGCCTGGGCGCGAGTCCGACCTTCGGCTGGGGCGTGGCCGAGGACAAAACCTACCCGGCGGTGCTGGGCTCGTTGCTGCGCGAGCGCGGCCTGAACGCGGAGACGATCAACGGCGGCGTGCCCGGCTACACGACGTGGCAGGGAAAATATTTTCTCGCGCGCGACGTGCTGGGCTGGCAGCCCGACCTGGTGACGGTCGCGTACGATCTCAACGACCTGGACATCTTTCGCTTCTTCATCAACAACGGCCTGCCCGACGCGCAACAGCAGCCGACCTCGGCGCACATCGTCGCCGCGCAAAACCTGCTCAACCGCAGCGCGGCGTATCGCTTCTTCCGCAACACGCTGATCGGCGCGTTGGTCAAGCGCGGCTCGTTCGATCCCGAGCAAATGCCGCGCCGGGTGGCGCTGGCGGAATATCAAGCCAACCTGCATGAGATCGAGCTGCTGTGCCGCGAGAACAAGATCATGGTCGTGTTCATCAAAATGCCGATCAACCTGCCCTTCCATCGTTTGAAGGTCGTGGACGCCGCGCAGGCCGCGTCGGCCTTCGCGCAGGGAGAGGCCGCGGAAAACGCCGGCGACCGGCCGCAGGCGATCGCGCATTACCAGCGGTCGATGGAGTTGGATTCGACGCAGAGCAATACGTACATTCACCTGGCGCGCGCGCTGCAACAGGTCGGCCGACACGATCAGGCCGACAGTCTCTACGCGCTGCTGCCGTTCGTCAGCGCCTTCCGCGATCGCACGGATGCGCAATACAACCAGGCGGTGGTCGACGTGGCCGCGGAAACGGACCGGGCGTACGTCGACGCGGTCGGCGCTTTTGCCGCCGACGGGCGCGGTGACGGATTGTGGAATTCGAAGGAAGATCCGTTCCATCCCAACGCGGCCGGGCACGCGATCGTCGCCGGGCTGTTGGCCGCCGTCATTTCACCGTTGCCCGGCAGCGAGGAGCCGACGCCATGAAAATCCGGCGCTTCATTTTTCGTTATTTATGGTTGTGGTTTTTGCTGATCGTACTGGGCGGAATTTTGTTTTTCACCCTGACCGGCAACGATCCGTTGCTGCCCGCGATCTACCGCTAGGCGATGTCCTCGTCCTTGACCAACACGCGATTGCGTCCCATGTTTTTCGCCATGTAAAGCGCCTTGTCCGCGTCGCTGAGCAACGTTTCGCGCCCCGACAGGTCGGGATAGGTGCTTACCCCCATACTGACTGTCTGACGAATGAGCTTGGGCGTGAGCGTTTTCGCTTCGATGTTGCGCCGCACCTGTTCGGCAATGTCGCGCGCCTGCAGCGTCGGCGTGCCGGGCATAATCACGCACAATTCCTCGCCGCCGTAACGGCAGGCGATGTCGACGTTGCGCACGCTGGACTTCACCGTTTCGGACACGATTTTGAGCACCTCATCGCCGATGGCATGGCCGAACATGTCGTTCACGCGCTTGAAGTGATCCAGGTCGATCATCATGATCGACAGCGGACGCTGTGTCCGTTCGGCGCGGGCGAATTGCTGCTGTAACCCCTCTTCGAGATAGCGCCGGTTCAGCAGGCCGGTGAGACCGTCGATGAACGCGAGCCCTTCCAAGATGTGCGAGCTATGCTTGAGCTCGTCGAACAGCGATTTGGTGCGCACAAGGTTGAGCACGCGGGCGTTGAACTCTTCGCGCAGGAACGGTTTGATCAGAAAATCGTTGGCGCCGTGCTGCAAACAGTTGATCATGGCATTGCGATCGTCCGCCTCAACCATCACCAGGATTGGCGAAGCTTTCAGATCCTCGTGCTCACGCAATTTTTCCAACATTGTGCACGCCTGGTGATCGACGCCGGAAAAATCCACCGCGATGATATCGGGTACGATCATCGACAAGTAGCCGGAAAGCTCGTTGAGATTGGCGCAATGATGATCCTGCAAGGCCAGATCGGCGAACAGTTTGCCCAGCAGAGCGGAGAATTTCATGTCGTTGGACAGCACAACCGCGATACCGTCATGTTGTACCTTTTCGCGCCCGATGGCCGTCGCCACCGCTTCGCTGAGTTTGAAGGAATCGAACGGCTTGCGCAAAAAATCCAGAACGCCCGATTTGAAACCCTGGTGGACATCCACATCCGTCACCGTTGAGCTGATCACCAAAATCGGCAGACGGTGCGTTTCCGGATTTTCGGAAAGCGCGGCGCACAATTCATACCCGTTCATCACCGGCATTTCCACGTCGGTGAGCACGATGTCGGGCTTGCTCTTAAGAATCAACTCATAGCCGGCCTGACCGTTCACGGCCGTCTGCACGTCGAAGCCCAGAGTGTGCATCTGTTTTTCCAGCACCGAACGGGCGGTTTTGTTGTCGTCGACGATCACGGCCAATCGACGCTCGCGTAGCGGACGGTTATAGCGCCGCGTCAGTTGGGCGAGCACCCGTTCGACGCTCTCGCGCGTGAAGGGTTTGACGAGCACCGCGTCGATGGACGATGCGTCCCATTCCTTATATAGGTTTTCGTCACCCAAGGTCGAACAGACGACCAGCCCGGCGCTGCCGGTCAGCTTATGCGACTTGAGCGCCTGGCCCATTTCGAAGCCCGTTTGGTGCATCGGGACGCCGGCGCAGAAAATCACCTGTGGCGTATAAGCCCCCACGCGCGCCAACTCTTCGCGATGGGAACTGAAAAAGGCATATTCATGGCCCATTGGCTTCAGGAAGTTTTGCCAAAAGGAAATGACAAGGGACGAATCCTCAATGACTGCAATTTTCATTTTGGTCAACCGAATGTTATTTTAGGTTACACCGCAATCGTTTTCTTTCCGATAGTTCGAGCAAGCATTGTTGCACTGGTCATGTTTATCGGTTGTTTGCAGGCAAATCTTTAGAAAGATAATGGCGAAGCGGGCCGACGAACCGACGAAGGGATTTCCCAAAGCAAAATCAAAAAATTATCCGCCCAGACGTCATTGCGAATCGAAGCGCAGACGCGCGGATTGCCAGTCCATGCCGGTGAGATAGGTGAAGGCGTTGGCGCCGTGGCGGAAGCGATAGACGCGGCGCATGACGCAATACACGTCGAGCGTGCGTTTGTCGCCGCGTTCGATTTTCTGGTGGCGCTCGAAATCCGGATCGAACTCCTCGTCGGCGGCGAACCAATGGTAGGTCAGGTCGTCCAGTTCCAGGTCGGGCTCGATCCAGACGGTCGCCTCGTCACCGCGCAGGTTGTATTGTCCGTCTTCATCGGGCGTCATGATCACGCCGCGATCGTCGAGCACGAGCATCTTTTCGATCTTTGGATTGACGTACCGTTTCTGTTCGCGATCGGCAAGGACGAACAATTTGAAGGCCGTCAGCGGTTCGCCTTGCGGATCGCCGCCCTTGAACGCCGCGGCGGCGACGGTCAGCAACGAGCCGTCGCGCTCGAGCGGACCGAATTGCGCGGTCAGTTCTTCCCACGCGGGGACCGTCCAGACGAAAGGATCGTCGGGCCCGCTTTGCAGGTAGGCGACGACGCCCGCGTCGGTTTCGCCTTCCTCGCGCATTTGGTTGCCGGCGACGACGGCCCAGGCGACCGGCCCTTCATACAGCGAGCCGTCCTTGTTGACGACCAGCGCGGTGAAGGTCACCTCGTCGCCCGGCGCGGCTTCCAGCGGCTCGACGCGAATGCCCAGAAAGCGTTGCGTTTTGATCACCGCGGGCGGATCGAACTCGATGTCGCAGGCCGGCAACGCCACGGTCAGCAGCAACGCGAGCAGAATCGTCCACCATCGCCGGTTCATCGTCGTTAAAACCTCGCCTGCAAACCGAGCGAGGGGAAGAAGGTCGGGAAGACCACCTTTTCGCGCTCGGTGTAATCGTGATTGTACCAATAGCCGAACGGATACCGATAGAAGTAGGCGTTTTGCACGTCAAGGTACGCGGCGAGCGTCCAGCGGTTGAAGGTCCACGCCTTGTCGATGCGCACGTCGAGTTGATGAAAATCGGGCAGTCGCTTGTTGTTGGTCTCGTCGGCGTACAGCGGCAGATAGGTGTCGGTGTCCGCGTCGTAGATGCGTCCGACGATCTCGGTGTACGGCAGGCCGGTCGAATACTGCCAGCGCCCGCCGATGCGCCAGTCGCGGTTTTCGCCGAGTTTGTAGCTGGCCACGACGATGAAGTTGTGCGGCTGATCCTGATCGAACAAGCGCCAATCCTCGCCCGGCCGGTCCTTGCGTTTGGACACCGCGTAGGTGTAGCTGACCCAGCCGAAGAAGCGGTCGCTCAACTGCTTGCGCGCCAGCAATTCGCCGCCGTACACGTAGCCGACGCCCGTGTTTTCGTACGGCTCGTCGTTGTCGGCGCCGGGCGAGGCCACCAGGTTGTCCAACTGCTTGTAGTAGCCCTGCACATCCAGCGAATAGCCCTGCCCGAAGTCGTACTCGACGCCCCCCGCGTAGTTGTAGGCCACTTCGCTTTCCAGGTCGGGATTGCCGTAGTCCTCGAGGATCTCGTCGAAGCTGGGGAACTGATGATACACGCCGACGTTCGTTTTGATCGTCGTGCGCGGCGCGGGATAAAAGCGCATGGTCAGGCGCGGATCGACGTGCGCCAGTTGCGTGTAGTCGAGGTAATCGACGCGCACGCCGGGAATGAGCGTGGCCCATTGCCCCAGGTCGATCATCTCCTCGGCGAAGGCGTCACCCATGTACGTGTCGATCTGCAGGTCGGTCTCGTAGGAATCGGAGGAGAGCAGATCGCCCGCGCCGGTATCGCCCTCTTTCGGCGAGCGAATGATGTTGGACTTGAGGCGCATCGACGCCGCGGCGCCGTCCAGCCCCAGGCGCAGACGGTTCCAATCGGCAAGGCGCCAGGACAATTCTTCACGCAGCGCGACGGTCGGACCGGTCAACTCCACGTAAAACTCGTCGCCGAGGTTCATGTTGGTCAGGTTGTAGATGAAATCGAGCGCCAGCATGTTTTGCAGCGCGGAATCGGGCGCGAAATCCCAACGCACGTCGCCGCGGTGAAACGCGTTCGAGTAATCGAAGGAATCGCCGACGAAGGCTTCCTCCATGCCGCCGTCCTCCTGAATCAACCCGATGGCGTCGTCCGAGCCGAAGACCGTGGCGGTCAGCAGGTTTTTGTCGTTAATCGTGTACTCGAACAGGCCGGTGTAGTCGTAGAAGCGCGGCGACAGGGTGAAGGCCTGCTGTTCCTCCGGGATCACCAGCGGCAAAAAGAAATCGACGAAGCTGCGCCGCACCGCGCCCGCCACGGCCATGTCCTCGCCCAGCGGCCCTTCGAACGTCACGTAGGACGAATAGGTCGCCAGATCGACCACGCCGCCGAAGCGCTTGCGGTCGGGCCGGCGCGTGGTGATGTCCACGATGCCGCCCAACGCGTTGCCGTAGCGCGCGCTGAAGCCGCCCGGGTAGTAGTTGATCGACTCGATCAACTCGGAGTTGACCACGCTGATCAGCGAACCGAAGTGAAACAGAATCGGGATGTCGAAGTTGTTCAGAAAGTACGCGCTGTCGTTGGCGCCGGTGCCGCGAATCACCAGCCCGCCGCCGTAGAAGGGCGGCATTTTGGTCACGCCCGGCAGGTTCTGCACCACGCGCACGGCGTCGTTGCCCGCGCCGGCCACGCCGGTCAGTTCCTCGCGGCTCAGTTCATGGCGCGCCGCGTGCTCCGGCTCGCGCTTTTCCGAGACGACGATCTCGTCGAGTTCCTCGACGTTCACGCGCACGTAGATCGTCACCCGCGCGGTCCGCCCGGCGACGATCTCCACCGCTTGACGATGCTCGCGCACGAAATCGCCGCCGATCGTCAGCGTGTATTCGCCCGGCGGCACGTCGGCGAAAACGAAGCGGCCCTCGGCGTCGGTCTCGGCGGCAAATTGCGTGTTCTCCAGCCGCACCGGAGCGAAGGTGACCGGCTCGCGACTGCCTTTGATGCGCACCAGTCCTTCAAGCGTACCGGTCTGCTGCCCCCAGCAAAGCGCCGGGGCGCACAGCAGCACCAGCAACATCGGCACGAGGATTCGCCGCATCGGCCTCACGTTTTCGTTTCGATAATGATTGCATAAAAAAGGGGGCGAAACGCGTCGCCCCCCACGGATCATCAATGTAGCGGAACTAATTACTTGCCGCAACCGTCATCATCGTCATCATCGTCGTTGGACGCCTGATCGTCGTCGGTTACGTCGTCGTCGACCGCATCGTCGTCATCGTCGTCGGTGGCGTCGTCGTCATCGTCGGACACGTCGCCCGCGACGGTGAAGGAGGCGGACAGCTCGTTGCTGAGCACGCCGCACACGTCGGCGACCGTGACGGTCAACGTATGCTCGCCGGCGGCAAAGGGTCCGGCCAGGCGGAAGTCGGCCGCCTCTTTCGAGGCCGTGCCGGTCAGGCTGCGCAGCGGATCGCCGAAGCGTTCCGGTTCGCCGCCGTCGACGGCGTAGAACAATTCACCGCCGGCCAGGTTGGCGTCGGCGTCGGTGAAGGTGAAGGAAATTTCCAGGTCGCCGTCCTCGGCCAGCGAATCGTCGACCAGCGCCAGCGCGGCGATCTGCGGAGCCTGATCGCTGCCGCACAGGTAATCATAGTCCACGTCGATCGACGCGCCCTGGTAGCCGAAGCCCAAAAAGCCGCTATCGAATTTCGCGCGGAAGTAGCCGTTCTCGCCCCAGCTCGGACCCCAGGAGTTTTTGCAGATCCAGTATTGCCCGTCCAGGTCGTAACCGACGATCTGAATCGCGTGGCCGCCCAGCATCTTGCCGGTGGTGTGCTCGTAAATGCCGCCGGTGTAGGCCTGGAAATCCTCAAAGACCATGAAGCCGGCGACGATCGGGCCTTTCTGCAGTTCCTGGATGTAGGCGTCGGGCTTGGGCCACATGTAGAAACGGTAGCTGCGGATCTTGAACACGCGGTTAGCCCAGTCGGCGCAACGATCTTCGCAGGGCATGCGCCCCAGCGAGCTGTCGTTGCACTGCGACTGCTGATACGGATAGCACGACTCATCGGCCGTGCCGCTCTTTTTCAGCCAGCCCAGGGTGTGGAAGAAGGTCGCCGGCGGCATGAAGCTGCCCGCGCACGACCAGACGATCTGCTCGGCCAGATCCGGCTCGATGAACGTGTTGTCGTTGAGCAGCTTGATCCACGATTCGACCAGCCCCACCGTGCTGAAGGTGGCGCAGGAACCGCACGGATGCTGATCCTTGATCGGCGTGATGTAGCTGCCGTTTTCCGTGTCGCTCCAATCCAGGTGGCTCGGCACGTCGGCCTTTTTCGTACCGGGATAGTCCAGGTAATACTCGCCCTCGACGTCGGGCGATTCCAGCGGCAGATTCGCCAGCTCGGCCATCTCTTCCGGGCTCAAATGCGAAATGGAGGTTTCCCCGGCGGTCCACTGCGCGCCCGAGGCGCGAATGGCGGCGCGGATGGCTTCGATATCCACCGCAAACGCCGGCGCGGCCAGCAACAGGCCGAAGGTCAACAATACGAGAATGACGGTCATACGCTTCATGGCATTTTCTCCGCTTGGACGATTCACCTTCGCCGCATAAATCCTCATTTGGCGATTAAATCGAATAATCACCTCAGCCGCCCCACTCGATCGAGTAGCATAGCGCAGTCGCCGTTTTTTTCAACCGAGCGTATGATTATTCCATCCAATTGATTTCACGACGCTTTCCGCTTTGACGGTCAACCGCGATCCTTTCTTTGTATCCGTTTTTGTATCTGGTCGCGGGCCGTCTTTCGCGCAATAATGCATTTCGGGTGGCCGCCAGCAGGCAACCAAATCGGCCGGCGATTGTCTGAACCAGAAGAACAACCGGGGAGACGAGCATGAAAACCTTGCGTTGGGGTATCTTGTTTTTGTTGGTGTTTGCCATGGCTTGCGGCAAAAGCGCGGACGTGGGTGAATTTACGCGGGACGTTGCCAAACAATCCGCGATGAGCCCGGCCGCCGAATTCGAGGCCGAGGAAGCCAAGACAGTCGCCGACGACGGCGCCGGCAGCGGCGGCCAAAACGAAACGCCCGCGATCGCCAACCGTAAGCTGATCCGCAACGGCGAGGTGCAGGTGCGCGTCAAGGATATCGACGCCGCGCGTTCGCAATTGGAAGAGATGGTCAAAAAGGCCAGCGGATTCATGGCCGACGTGCGCTTCAACCGTTTGAGCGCGCAGCATTATCTGGAAATGACCCTGCGCCTGCCGGCGGGCGATTTCGACGGCTTCGTCACCGCGTTGGACAAGCTGGGCGTGGTGGAAAACGAGCAATTCACCGTGCAGGACGTCACCGACCAGTGGGTCGATCTGGGGCGGCGCATCGAAACGAAAGAGAAAATGGCCGCGCGGTTGCAGGAGCTGATCGCCAGCAAAAGCTATCAGTTCCGCGACTTGCTCGAGGTCGAGCGCGAACTGTCGCGCCTGCGTCTGGAAATCGAGCGCCTGCAGGGAGCGCTCAACGGCATGAACGACAAGATCGCCTTCTCGACGCTGAAAATCACCTTGCGGCAGGAAGTGTTGCAGAAGATCGTGCCGCCCGATTCGACCTTCGCCCCGCTGATCAACGCGGTGGAAAACATCTGGCCGCGCTTGCAGGCCAGCGTGCGCGCGATGGTCACGATCCTCGCGTTCTTCCTCAACCTGCTGGTCTACCTGCTGCCCTGGGCGGTGGCTAGCGGCGCGTTGTTGCTGGTGTTGTATTTGCTCTTCCGCCGTAAAAAAGCGAAGAAGTAATTTTTGAGCGGAACAAATAAATAACTTGCGATCCCGCGCTATCGGTGGTTATATTGCCCCTGTCGGAATGGATGATGGTATTCGAAAAAGAGTGAATCAGCCGGGGGAAGCTCCTTACTCCAGCAGTGAATTTGAAACGCGGCAGCAGCGATTTTAATCCTTGACGTTTACGTATGGTTTGCTTATACCTATACGTATACTGTCACTTTGGGGTAACCCATGACCAGCCGGAAAATTTTCACGCTCGACGAAGCGGCCGCCAAAATCAAAGTCGGTCCCGATCTCATCGCCCAGTGGGTGACCGAGAAGATCATCGCCCCGACGATCATCGCCAACGACGACGAGGCGCTCTTCGACGAAGACGACCTGCGCCGACTCGAGCAGATCCGCAACCTCGGCGACATCGGCTACGGCGCGGCGGAGATCAAGAAAATCCTGCTCAAGGTCGGCCTGCCCCAGGTGGAGAAAAAGAAACCGGCGCGCAAACAGATTTTTCTCACGGTCGGCGAGTTGGCCGCGCGCAGCGGTCAGAGCGCCCGTACGATCAAATATTGGGAAGAACGCGGACTGATCGAGCCGAGCACGCGCAGCGAAGGCGGCTTCCGGCTCTACGAAACGCGCCAGGTCGAGGTCTGCAAGCTGATTCACGACCTGCAACTGTTCGGCTACTCGCTGGAGCAAATCAAGGAGTACGCCGACCTGCTGCGTTTCTTTCACCCTCCGGGCCCCGGCGAACACATGGACGACGTCGAGCAGGCGCTGAGCACGCTCGAAGGGATGTCGGCCAAGGCGCGCAGTTTATCCGAGCGATTGGACGAACTGGCGAAAGGAATCGAACGATGGAAAAAACTCCTCAAAGAACGACAAACGGAATTGCAGGCCCGCAAAAAGAAACTGTTGCGCGAACGGGAAAAAATCGCCGCGCCCGCCAGGCCGGCGACAAAAACAAGCTAGTCCTGCTGGAGCCCAAGGCGCCCGGGCAGCACGTTTATTCCAAGCTCAAACTGCCCCGCCTGGGCGCGGTGTTGCTGGGCACGATCGCCCGCCAACTGGGGTGGGACGTGCGCGTGTACGTCGAGGAGATCGCCGACATCGATTATCGCGACGTACTCACGGCCGATCTGGTGGGCATTTCGACGATCACCTCGACCGCCTCGCGCGCCTATGCCATTGCCGACGCTCTGCGCGATTTCGGCGTGCCGGTCGTCATGGGCGGTCCGCACGTCACCTTTTTGCCCGACGAAGCGCTGGCCCATTGCGATTACGTCGTGCGCGGCGAAGGCGAGGAGGCGCTGCCGGCATTGATGAACGCGCTGTTCGGCGACGGTGACGTAGCGCGCGTGCCCAATCTGTCTTACCGCGACGCGGCGGGCGAGGTGCGCCACAACGAGCAGACCAGTTCGGTCGAGGATCTCGATACGCTGCCCTACCCCGATTACGAGTTGATCGTCGGCTGGCAAAAAGCGATGAGTTTTTCCCTGCGTCCGGTCGTGCCGATTCAGGCGACGCGCGGGTGCCCGTTCGGCTGCCGCTTCTGCTCGGTGATCGGCATGTTCGGACGCAAGGTGCGCACGCGCAGCGTGGACAACG
The DNA here is from genome assembly GCA_036725605.1 of bacterium. Taxonomy (GTDB): domain Bacteria; phylum Lernaellota; class Lernaellaia; order Lernaellales; family Lernaellaceae; genus CALBTQ01. Next base: position 89,866 of record DAIMDW010000005.1, on the reverse strand, counting down.
TCATCGGCGAACTGCGCCGGCATCGCGAGCGCAACGCGCATATCTTTTTCTACGACGACAACTTCACCGCGCGCCGCACGTGGGCCAAGGAGCTGATCCGCCGGGCGATGATCGACGAAGAGCTGTGCCCGCACTGGTCGGCGCAGGTGCGCACCGACGCCACGCACGACGACGAACTGCTCGCGCTGATGCAGCAGGGCAAATGCTCGCACGTGTACGTCGGCTTCGAGACGGTCAATCCCGCGGCCCTGGCCGACATGGCCAAACAGCAGAGCGTGCAAAGCATGATCGACGCGGTGGACCGTTTCAAGCAGCACCGCATCGGCGTGCACGGGATGTTCATTTTCGGTTTCGACACCGATAACAAGGAGTCGTTCCGCGCCACCACCCGTTTCGCCATGCGCAGCGGCATCGATTCGGCGCAGTTTCTCATCCTCACCCTGCTGCCCGGCACGCCGGTCTACGAGGAGATGGCCGCCGCGGGCCGCATCACCGTGCACGACTGGGCGCACTACGACGGCCACCACGTGTGCTACAAACCGGCGCAGATTTCCGCCTGGCAACTGCAATGGGCTCAGGTGCGCAGCCACACGATGTTCTATTCGCGCCTGCGCATGATGAAGCAGGTGGTCAACGGTTATTTGGGCAACAGCGCGATCTACCTGTACGCGCGCAAGCTCAACCACGAATGGATCCGCAACAACAAAACGTACCTCAAGGCGCTCAAGCTCGCCGCGCAGGCAAAGAACACGATCATCCGGTTCGATTTTGAAATTGATTTTTCGGAAATCAAACAAAAGGTTTGGGCCGCCGCCGGATCCTTGGCGTTGCCGATGCCTTCGCCCGCATGACCGTCAGCCTCCAAGTGGGTTGATCCTGCGGGAATTTTCAAATTATTTGTTTATCTTTCTTCAGATGGAACCGATAGACTATTAAGCACTTTCGGCACAACGGAGGACGTGGACAAACACAACAGGTATCGGATGTGCCTATTAAAATTTGGACCGGGCGTATGAACAACCAATATTACAAATTAGCTTTACTTCTTACGTTTGGCATTCTTCTATTATTTCCACTTTCAGCTCTCGCCAACGAACCTCATCAACCGACAATATTGGTCATCAACTCCTATCATCGAGGGTATTTCTGGTCCGACAATCAGATGCAGGCCGTTCAGGAAGCCTTCGCCGGCAAATACGACGTAATTATCGAATACCTCGACACCAAGCGGCATCCGCTGGAGTTGATCCAGGACAATATGTACCGGTTGCTGCAAACGAAATACTCGCAGAAAAAGATCGACCTGATTCTCGCCTTCGACGACGGGGCGTACAATTTTTTGGATAAGTACTACGACATGCTCTTTTCCGGCGTCCCCGTGGTGGTCACGGGAGTCGATCATCTCAGCCTGTCGTTGCAGGAGGAAAAGCCGTACATCACCGGGTTCGTCGACCGGATGGATCCGCGCCCGACCATCGAGTTGATCCTTCGTCTGCAACCGAAGACCACGCAAATCTATGTCATTCAGGACAATACGCCGACCGGCATGTCCCAGCGGCTCAGTGTGGAAGAGGCGGCGCAGTTTTTCCCCTTGCTCACCTTTACGTTTCTCGACGGTCGGCAGATGTCCATGCGCGATCTGCTGAACGAGGTGGCCGTCTTGACCCCCGACAGCGCGATCCTGCTGACCATGTGGATGCGCGATGGCGAAAATGAATACTACGATCCCAATCAGGCGGCCGAACAAATCAGCCAGGCGGCCTCCGCGCCGATGTACGGCTTGTCCGACCTCTGGCTGGATCACGGCATCGTCGGCGGCAAGCTCAACAGCGGCTACACACAAGGAATGGAAATCGTGTCGATCGCCCGCCGGATTCTGGCCGGCGAGCCTCCCCAAGCCATTCCGATCAGGCGCGCCAGCCCCAGCCTGTATATGTTCGACAGCCGTCAACTACGGCGCTGGCGGATCAACCACTCGTTGTTGCCGGAAAATTCCGTGGTTCATTTCAGACATGTGTCGGTCTTGAGTCGCTATCGAAATTTCATTCTCTCGGTTCTCGCCTTCCTCATCGTGCAGTCGGGAATCATCGTTGTCCTGCTCAACAATCTGCGCCGCCGGCGCGCGTCGGAACGGGCGTTGCGCGATAGCGAAGCCCGCTATCGCAACCTGCTGGAAACCATGAACGAAGGATTCCTGATTGTCGACGATCACGACGTCATCCGGTACGCCAACGAGCAATTGCACGTGATGATGGGGTTTACCGGCGACGAGGTGAAGGACAAATCCATCTACGGTTTGTTTCCGGACAAAACCGCCGATTTGATTCGCACGCAATTGACCAACCGTCGCGATGGAGACAACTCGCCCTACGAGATCGAGACGGTCGACAAACAGGGCAATCCCGTCTCGTTCCTTGTCTCGCCCCGGGCCATGTTCGCCGATAACGGCAGTTACACGGGATCCTTTGCCGTCATTACGGATCTGCGACAGGTTAAAATTGCGGAAAGGGAACGCGAGCAACTCATTTCGCTTATCGATCACAACAACGATTTCATCGGCATTGCCGAATTGAGCGGACGCATCATCTACATCAACGAAGCCGGCATGCGGCTCACGGGTTTGGAATCGAAGACCTCGTTCGCGCAGATGGACATCAATCAATTCATGCCGCTGGATGAACGCGAAGACCTGGCCGCGGAGGTCATGACCGCCATGTTGTCGCAAGGCTTCTGGCGTGGCGAGGGCCCTTTGTTGCATCAAAAAACGGGCGAAGCGATCACGATGGACATCTCCACCATGCTGCTTCGCTCCAAGCAGACGGGCGAACCCACGGCGATCGCCACGATCATGCGCGACATCAGCGAGCGGAAAATGGCCGAAACGACCTTGCGCCAAAGCGAGCAAAAATACCGCACCCTCTTTGACGCCTCGCCCGAAGTAACCCTTCTCTACGACAACCAGGGCATCATTCTGGATTGCAATCAGATGGCGCCGCGCGCTTTGGGTTTGCCGCGTGAAAAAATGATCGGCCGACATTGGCTGGAACTGGGGATTTTCCAACACGACACGACGGAATATCAACAATCGAGTTGGAACTCCCTCCTGGCCCAAGGGAACCTCGATCCGTTGGAGGTGATCGTCACGCGACCGGACGGCGAATTGCGCACGATGGAATTGTTCTCCACGTTGATTACCCAGGACGGACAGGTAAACGCCGTGCTGGCGATGTTGCGCGACATCACCGACAAACGCAAAGCGGAAAAACGGCGGAGCGAACTGGAAACGCAACTGGCGCAATCGCAGAAAATGGAGGCCATCGGTCGACTCGCCGGCGGCGTGGCGCACGACTTCAACAACATTCTCACCGGCATCCTCGGTTATACCGAGCTGGCGATGGACAGGATCACCGAAGACGATCCGCTGCACACGGACATCCAGGAAATCAAAAGCGCCGCCGACCGTGCCGCCATGCTGACCCAGCAATTGTTGGCGTTCAGTCGCAAACAGATGATTTCACCCCGGGTGATCAACATCAATCGGATCATCGAGCAATCGCGCAAAATGCTGACGCGCATCATCGGCGAAGATATCCAATGCTCGTTCCAACTGTCCCCCAACGTCGGGCGTATTAAAATCGATCCGGGGCAATTCAACCAGGTGCTGATCAATTTGGTGGTCAACGCCCGCGACGCCATGCCCGACGGCGGGCGGCTGATTATTTCCACCGAAGAAACGCCGGTTTCCGTGCAGGAACTGGCGTCGAATCCGGAGGTTTCGGCGGGCAATTTCATCGTTCTATCCGTGTTGGACAACGGCAAGGGCATCGATCCGGAACATCTCAAACTGATTTTCGAGCCGTTTTTCACGACCAAAAGCAAGGACAAGGGCAGCGGTCTGGGCCTGGCGACCATCTACGGCATCGTCAAACAGAACGGCGGCTTCATTAAAGTCGACAGCGAGATGAATCGCGGCTCGATGTTCAGCATTTTTTTCCCGGAGGAAACCGCGCCGGAAGAGGACATCACCGTCACGCCGCAACGCATGATCCATCGCGGATCGGAGACGATCTTGCTGGTGGAAGACGAGCAAATGGTGCGCGACCTGGCCGTCAAGGTGCTGGAGCATTCCGGCTACAAGGTGCTGACCGCCGAGAACGGCGCCGAGGCGTTGTTGCTGGCGAAACGATCGCTGGCCGAAATCGACCTGCTGGTCACCGACGTCATCATGCCGCAAATGAACGGCCGGACCTTGTACGAGCAACTGCACCGGCTCAAGCCGCAAATGAAGGTGTTGTTCATTTCCGGCTACACGGCCGACGTCATCGCGCAGCACGGCGTGTTGGAAAAGGGAATGAACTTTTTGCAGAAGCCGTTTGTCCTCAACGCGTTCATCGCCAAGGTGCGCGAGACGCTGGATAAATAAGCCGCGAAGACTCGTTATTCTTCCTCAGCCAGAAAATCCAGATCCGCGCCCAAATCGGCTTGCAGCACGTGTTGCGCGTGCAAGCGGCGATACCCGCGCGACGGCAACACCGGCGGCGTCCAGGCGTTGCGGCGTTCGGCCAGCACGCTCTGCTCGACCAGCAAATCGATGCGGCGCTCGTCGACATCCAACTCGATCAGATCGCCGTCGCGCACCAGCGCCAGCGGACCGCCCGCGGCGGCCTCGGGCGCGCAATGCAGCACGATCGTGCCGTACGCCGTGCCGCTCATGCGCGCGTCGGAAACGCGCACCATGTCCTTCACGCCCTGTTCGGCCAGGTAACGCGGAATCGGCAGCGCGCCGGCCTCGGGCATGCCCGCGGCGATCGGTCCGCCGTACTGCATGACCAGCACGTGCTCGGGCGTAAGCGCCAACGACGGATCGTCGATGCGCTCGGCCACGTCCTCCGGCGACGTGAACACCGCCGCCGGCCCGCAATGTTTTTTCAGCTGCGCCGACGCGGCCGCGCTTTTGATCACCGCGCCGTCGGGGGCGAGACTGCCGCGCAGCGTGGTCAGCGAACCGGTCGGCCCCAGCGGCGCGGCGAGCGTGCGGATCGTATCCTGCCACGCGCCGGGCGCCTCGACATCCGCCAGCAACTCGCCCAACGGCCGGCCGGTAATGCCCACCGTGTCCAGATGCAGCAGCGGCGCGAGTTCCTTGAGCAACACCGGCACGCCGCCCGCGTAGTACAGATCCTCCATGTACCCCTTGCCCGCCGGCTTGCAGTCGACCAGCAGCGGCACGCGCTCACTGATGCGCTGAAAATCGTCCAGGGTCAACGTCAGCCCCGCGCGCCGGGCCAGCGCGGTCAGGTGGATGATCGCGTTGGTCGAGCCGCCCAGAGCGATCAGCACGGTGATCGCGTTTTCGAAGGCCTCGCGGGTGAGAATGCGCTTGGGCGTCAGCGGGCTTTTCGCCATCGCGACGATGCGCCGCCCGGTGATCGTCGCCTGCCGTAACCGTTCGCCGGTGGGCAGCGGCGGGGCCGCGCCGCCGGGCATCATCAAACCCAGCGCTTCGGTCAGGCAGGCCATCGTCGAGGCGGTGCCCATCACCAGGCACGTGCCGCCGGTCGGACAGAGGTTGCGTTCGATTTCGACGATTTCCTCGTCGGTCAATTCGCCCGCGCGATAGCGCGCCCAGTTGCGGCGGCAGTCGGTGCACGCACCCAGCCGCTCGCCGCGCCAGCGCCCGGCGTACATCGGCCCGGTCAGCACCGCCGCGGCGGGCAGATCGGCCGAGGTCGCGCCCATCAGCACGGCCGGCACGGTTTTGTCGCAGCCGCCGAGCACGACCACCGCGTCCATCGGCTGCGCGCCGATCATCTCTTCGACGTCCATCGCCATCAGGTTGCGAAAGAGCATCGTCGTGGGCGAGGTGAAAATCTCGTGCAGCGAAATCGTCGGGAAAGCCATGGGCAGTCCGCCCGCTTCCAGCACGCCGCGTTTGACGGCCTGCACCAGCTCGGGCATCTGCCGATGGCAGGTGACGTAATCCGACGAAGTGTCCACGATGCCGATGATCGGCCGGTCGATGTCGTGCGCGTCCACGCCCATCGAGGCGAGAAACGCGCGGCGCATGTATTTGGAAAATTCCCAATCGCCGTACGCGGTCAGGTTGCGATACATCCCTTTGCGCTCGTCGCTCATCGTGTTCCTCTACAATTTGAAGTTGATGTACTTGGCGACGGTGTAATACTCGATGCCCTCGCTGCCGCCCTCGCGCCCGTAGCCGGACATCTTCACGCCGCCGAAGGGGATCTCCGCCGCGGCGATCACCAGGTTGTTCACGCCGATCATGCCCACGTCCAGCCCTTCGGACGCCAGGAACGCCGTGCGCGTGTTGTCGGTGAACACGTAGCCCGCCAGACCGAACTGCGAGGCGTTCGCCTTGGCCAGCGCGTCGTCCAAATCGGTGAACGGCGCGATCGGCGCGATCGGGCAGAACGGCTCTTCGGTCATGATGTCCATCGAAACGTCCACGCCGGTCAGCACGGTGGGCAGGTAGAAATAGCCGCGCGCGAAGCCGTCGGGCCGCTTGCCGCCGTAAGCCACCCGCGCGCCCTTGCCCACCGCGTCGTCGACCAGCGCCTGGGTGGCGTCGACGCGCCTTTGATTGGTCAACGGGCCGATCTGCGTGCCTTCCGCGCGCCCGTCGCCGATCTTCAACGACTGCGCCACCTCGACGAACCGCTTGGTGAAACGGTCGATCACGTTTTCCTGCACGTAAAAGCGGCTGGCCGCGATGCACACCTGGCCGTTGTTGCGGAACTTGGCGAGCGCACAGGTTTCCGCCGCCGCCTCGACGTCCGCGTCGGCGAACACGAGCACCGGCGAGTGGCCGCCCAGTTCCATCGTTACCGATTTGATGCCCTCGGCGGCCAGGTGCAACAACTGCTGCCCCACCGGCACCGAGCCGGTCAGCGTCACCTTGCGGATCACGTCCGAGCGAATCAGCCGCTCGCTGATCATCCCCGACGGGCCGGTCAGCACGTTGAACACGCCCGCCGGCACGCCGGCCTCCTGTGCGGCCAACGCCAGGAACATGCCGGTGCGCGGCGCTTCGATCGCCGGCTTGAGAATCACCGAACACCCGGCCGCCAGCGCCGGAGCGACTTTGCGCGCCGCCAGCAGCGCGGGGAAATTCCACGGGCTGAACGCGGCGACCGGGCCCACCGGCTGGCGGATGACCATCAGACGATGCGCCCGCGAATGTCCGTCGATCATGCGGCCGTAAATGCGCCGCGCCTCGTCGGCGTACCAGTCGAACTGATCGGCCGTGGCCGCCAATTCGCCGCGCGCCTCGGCCAGGGGCTTGCCCTGCTCCTCGGTCAGCACACGGGCGATCTCGTCGGTATGCTCGCGCAGAACCGTCGCGATGCGCCGCACGGTCGCGCTACGCGTCCAGGCGTCGGTTTCGCGCCAGACGCGCCAGCCGGCCGCGGCCGATGCCAGCGCCTCGTCGATGTCCGCCGGCGTCGCGGCCGGCACCGAGTCGACCGCCTCTTCGGTCGCCGGATCGATCACATCGATGCGCCGTCCGTCGGCCGCATCTTTCCAATGTCCGTTGATGAGCAGTTGGTTGGGTACCCGCATTGATTACATTCCAATCTTGTGTCGCAGTTGTTGAACATCATCGACCCAGTTGCCCACGTTCCAGCGTCCGAAAGCGCCCAGCCCGCCGAGCGGATCGTCGCCCCAATAAACCGGCACGTAAATCAACGACAGGCCCCGGTGCGCAAACGCCTTGTCCAGCGCGGTGTTGAGCGCCTCGGGCGAACGGCCGCCGTCGAGCGCCAGCACGCCGGGGAACGCCGACGCCAATTTGAGATAATCCACCGACACACGGTCGTTGGTCGCATGATCCTTGCCGTATTGCGCCACCTGCAGCGAGGAAATCGCCGCCATGCGCCGGTTGTCCAGCAGCACGATGCAGCCCTGCGCGCCGTGCTGCACGCCGTCGAGCAGAATTTGCGGATTCATCATGAACGAGCCGTCGCCGGTCAGCGCCACGCCGTAAAACGGCTTATCGGTCAGGCCGGTCGCCAGCAACGCGGAGACGGCAAAGCCCATGTAGCTCGCGCCGGTTTCGGTGAAGGTCCGGCCCACGCGCTCGTCCTCGACGATCTGGAAGCCGTTGGCCTGCACGTCGCCCGCGTCGAAGAACGTACACGCATCCCGCGCCCGCGCGCGATCGGTGACGATCTTGATCGCCGCCGGCTGGGTGAGCACCTCGCCGAAAATCGGGTCCGGCAGCGTCGGTTGATTATAGCGCTCGGCTTTAAAGGCTTCCCACTCGCGCTTTTTCGCCGTGCATCGTTTCAGCCATGCCGATTCTTGCGCCGGCGCGCTCACGCCGCGCGTTTTCAAAACCTCAATCAGTTTGCGCAAGGTGGGCGCGGCCTCGCCGACCAGCGCGGTCGTGCGGTTGTAGTGCAGCGCGTCGCGTGCGTCGGTGTTGATGGCGATCACCCGTTGCGCCAGTGGATAGCCGGTGCGCGAGGAATCGGACTGGCACACCGCGCGCGTACCGATCGCCACGAGCAGGTCGGCCTCGTCCATGGCGAAGTTGCCGCAGATCGTGCCCTTCGAGCCGCCGACCAGCATGTTGCGCGCATGCGCGTAGGGCAACGCGCCGGACAGCCGCGGGCTGAGCACGGTCACGCCGTCGACCAGTTCGACGAACTCGGCCAGTTCCGCGCTCGCCTCGCCGCATCCGGCCCCGACCTTCACCACGATACGCTCGGCCTTGGCCAGCGCGTCGGCGGCGGCTTGATAGGCTTGCTCGTCGACGGCCGGTCCGCGCCGAGGCATCCGGCCGACGGGCAGTTCATCGAGATTGAACGCGCTCAGTCGCGCCGGCTGCGTGTTCAGCGGCAGCAATAGGAAAAACGGTCCGGCGAAATGCGGATCGTCGACGCAGGCCAGGCCGCGCTGCAACGCCGTGCACAGCGCGCCGGGCGTGTGCAGCGTGTAGGCCTCGCCCATGGACGCGCACAGGCGTAAAAAGCCGTGCTGCTCGTGCTTGGGAATCTGCTGCATGTTCGGCCCTTCGTCCTCGGTGGTCTCGTCGCCGAACAGGTACCACACGCCCAGGCCGTCGCTGGCCGCGACCAGCGATCCGGCCAGCGCATGCAGCGCGCCGGGGCCGATTGAGGTGACGACCGCAGCCTTTTCGCCGGTCACCCAGCGCAGCGCGGACGCCGCGTGGCTCGCTTCGACCTCGTTGCGCACCGGGTAGGTTTTGAGCAAACCCTCGGCTTCGTACACGCGCAGCACCTCGCCGATTTCGGTCGAGCCGTGGCCGAGGATGACGACGAACTTGCGCACGTTCTGCCGCAGCAGGCCGAGCACCAGCGCCTCGCTGAGCGTCGTGTCGATCACGCGCGGCAACGTGCCCGCGGCCAGTGCCGCATCGATGCCGCCGGCGGCGGCGATACCTTTCGCCCGGGTGGAGCGTTGTGTTTCCAAGACGGCCAAATCCACGAGAGCCCCCTTTTGCTGGCGGAAAACATGAACAGCCGCGCCGGACGATCCGTGGTACGCGGCGGATTATTTGTTGCGCTCGAAAGCCAGGGCAAGTATAAGCCACCGGCTCCGAACGTCAAGCAAGACGGGCGGCGAAAGGGCGGATATTCAATCCTGGGCGGGCAGTTCGGCGAGCAGCAGATCCAGAAAGCGCTCGATGGCCTCCGGCGAAATCGCTTCCGGATAATAACCGAAGGAAACGTCGATCGTCCCCGCGTAGCCGCTCACTCCGCCGATGAACACGCGCGGCTTGGCCGGCGGCGGAATCAACCAGGCGTGCGCCGGGGCGGCGTCGAAGGTCACGCGCTCGGGACGAATCGGGCCCATGTTGGTCAACGCGGGCGCCATGTTCCTCGTTTTGATGCCCAGGTGAAACAGTCCGCGCAACAGGGGAACCAGGATGCCGGCGGGCTGCACCTTGGCCATCCACAGCGTGCCGAAGGTCAGGCGCAGACCGGGCCAGAAACCTTTGTTGTGCCGCGTTTGCCCGGCGATGCGCACCAGCGTGTCGGCGAACGTCGCGCCCGGATCGCGACCGAGCTTGATTCCCTCGACGGCGCTGAGGTTGCAAATGCTCACCGCTCGCTCCTCGGGCAGGTAGCGGCGGAAATCGACGGTGAATTGCGCGCGCAGGTTGCTGCGCCCGTCCCAGTTTTGCCAGCCGACCAGAGCACGCAAAAACGCGGTGAGCAGAATATCGTTGAGCGTCGCATCGTAGCGGCGGCCGTATTCCTTCAGGCGGGCGACCAGCGGCGCGTCGAGATGTCGCCGGGCATAACGCGGCACGGCGACGGGCCCCTCGTTCATCGGCACGACCAGCGAGACGCGCGGGACCAGATTGTTGAACGTCAGGCGCAGATGTTCCAGGTACAGGCGCGGGTAATGCCGCGGGGGGATCAGCCGGAAAATCTGCCACGCGCTACGCGAGCCGTTGTGGTTGGGCGACGGGCGATAGTAGGCGTCGCGCGCCAGCGAGCGATAAACGTTGGCGAGCACCTCGGCGATGTCCTTGACGCCGCCGCCATCGGCGACCATGTGGTTGACCTTGAGCAGCATCGTGTCGCGGCCGTCGCGGCGCAGCAGCATCACGCGGATTTGCGGTCCGTGTTCGGCGTCGTAATCCGCGTCGCGAAAGGCGGCATAGACATCCGGGTCGTCGGTGAGCGCGAAGGCGTTGCGTTGCCCGACCGGCAGGCGCACCCAGCGCGGACGAAACCAGGAGCGTTTGTAGCGGCAGCCGAGCACCGGTTCGGCGTCGAGCGTCAGGTCCACCGCACGGGCCAGACGCTCGGCGTTCAACGGACTGTCGAAGGTCATCTCCAGATGGATTTGCGGAGAAATAACCCTCCCGAATCCGATGAGCACCCGGTCCAACGCCTGCAATTTATAGGATTGAGGTATCCGTCGCATCGGAACAATTTGACGGAAACGATTCTTAAAATCAAGAACGGGCCGCCTGACACGGCCCGTTCCCCCATCTGCCCAAAAGAACGCTCAGCGCGTTCAATTTTCCGTTTCGTCGTCCTGCGGCAGCGGCAGCTTTTTGAGCATCACGGTGAAGGTCGTACCCTCGCCGTACTCGCTGGCGACGTTCACGCCGCCTTGGTAGAGCTGCGAAATCTTCTTGAGGATCGACAGCCCCAAACCGCTGCCGGGGATCTGCCGCGTTTCCTTGGTCTTGATGCGCACGAAGTCGCCGAACAACCGTTGCACGTCTTCGGGCTTCATGCCGATGCCGGTGTCCTTGACCTCGATGGTCAGATGATCGTCGGCGTCGGTCAGCGTAACGTCGACCTTGCCGTCGTCCTTGTTGTACTTGACGGCGTTGGTCAGCAGGTTGTTGCAGACGATCTCCAGTTCGCCCGGATCGGCGTTGATCATGACCGGCGCGTCGGCGTGCAGCGTGATGGCGATGCGACGCGCGTCGGCGTCGGGCTGCACGGTTTCGATGGCCGTCTTGACGACCTCGCGCGCGTCGACCTCGGCCAGCTCGCGCTTTTTCTGTCCCGACTCGATGCGGGTCAGATCCAGCAGGTCGGTGATCAACTTGCGCATGCCGGTCAGGCGCTCGATGCTGCGCGACACCGCCTTGTCGTAGGCGCCGATGTCCGCGCCCAGCGGTTTGTCGCGCAACAAATAGAGATAGCCTTCAATGGCTCCCAGCGGCGCCTTGAGTTCGTGCGCAACCACGCTGATCAACTGGAAGCGCACCTGGCGTTTTTCTTCAGCCAGCTTACGAGCCTGGCGTTGCAGAGTCAGATGAATTGCGGATTTGCGGATGGCGGCCTTGAGTTCGTCCGGGGTAAACGGCTTCGCGAGAAAGTCGTATGCGCCACGTTTGGTCGCTGTGATAGCCGTTTCCAGCGACGCGTAGGCGGTGATCATGATCGTGAGCGTGTCTTTGTACTTTTCGGCCACATCAGCAAGAACGTCGAGTCCGGAGATTCCGGGGAGCTTGTGATCGAGCAGCAGGATGTCCACGGGATCGTTCGCCAACATCTCCAAAGCATCCTCACCACTGCCTGCTTGGGAGATGTCGAAGTGCACTTGTCCTTCCACATCAGGAACTTGAATCGTGAATTCCGCGAGCGCACGAGCCACCGCCATCCGCATACCGAATTCATCATCGCAAACCAGGATCTTTAAATTCTTCAACCGGTCTAAGCTCCCATGAGATTTTCGATCTCACGTTTGAGTTGCTCATAGCGGATCGGCTTGGTCAGCAGCGCGTCGGCCTTGAGCCAGGATTTCTCCTCCTCGGCCGCGTTGCTGAACTCGATGCCGGTTTCGCTGGAGACCGCGGTCACCATGATCACCGGAATCGTCGGATCCTTTTTCTTGATGCGGTAACATAGCACAAATCCGCCGTCCATGTTTTCCATCATCAAATCGACGATGGCCAGGTCCGGCCGCAGATCCTGCAGCAGTTGTTCGGCTTCGGCCTGACTTTCGGCGGTGATCACTTTGAAGTTGTCGGCTTCCAACTGCATCTGCATCTGCGTGAGATAATCCAGATCATCGTCCACTACCAGCACGGTTTTCTTTGTCGGTTCCATTGTTCCCTGCCTTATCACTAGCGAAAGTTAATGATTTCGTTTGTTCACCACGTGGCCCGGCCGGCGGTCCCGCGCTGTCATCCTCATACTTGTTGACCTTGCCGGGGTAACGTCACGGTAATCGTGGTGCCCGTGGGCCCAACGCTGGGATCGGCATTGGATTTCACACTGATGTCGCCGCGGTGCATTTTAACGATGCCGTAGGTGACTGCCAATCCCAAGCCGGTGCCTTTGCCCATTTTCTTGGTCGTGAAAAACGGCTCAAAAATCTTGTGCAAATTCTCCTTGGGAATGCCGGTGCCCGTGTCGGAGACCGACAAACGGACCCGTTCCGCATCCCCCTCGGTGCGCACCGTCAGTTTCCCACCATTTTCCTCCATCGCCGCATAGGCGTTGCTGATCAGATTGGCGATCACCTGTTGCATCTGGTCCTTGTCGAGTTCGGCGACCGCATTGTCCACGTCGCTGACGAACTCGGATTCGATCCCCGCCGGCGCGGGCATGGCGGCCAGCGCCAGGGCGATGATCTCGTTGATGCTGGTCGGCAATAGGACCACGCGGTTTTGCCGCGCGAAATCCAACAGGTTGGCCACGATCTTCTTGCAACGATCGGCCTGGTGCACGATCAATTCGAGATCCTTGTAGATCTTGTTGTCGGTCGGGCATTCCTCGAGCAGGATGTGCGCGTACATCAGCACGACGCCCAGGGGGTTGTTCACCTCGTGGGCGACGCCCGCGGCCAATTGGCCCATGCTGGCCAGCTTTTCGGATTGAATGAGCTGTTGCTGGGTGCGCGCCAACTGCTTGTTGGAGATGTCCAGTTCGCCGACGATCTTGCGGAGCTGCTCGATCGTGTAGGGCAGGCACATTTCGGATTCGGCCAGCCCTTTGTAGATGGCGATGGCGTGCTCGCGGCACGTATCGTAACCGCAGGCGCCGCAGTTCAGTTCGTCTTCGGGTTGGAACTTGCCCATGCGCTGCAGAATCTTGATCAACTCCTCGGACGAGGGCATGAGCATCTGTTGATCGTCCAACGAGAACTGACGACGCAGATCGTAATCGCTGAACATCGGACTGTAGAACCAGCTATACAGGTTCTGGTTGCGGTACGGATGGGCGAAGCGCAGGCGCAGATCGAGATCCTCCAGGCGTTTCATGTTTTCGCGCCAGCGATCCATGTCCAACCGTTTCAGTTTGTTGCGGGCATACTTGCTGACCCGGCTGCGGCGGCGGAACAGCGGCAGGTGCGTCTTCATGCCCGGGCCCATGATGCAGCCGGGACAGGCCAGGACCTCGAGCAGTTTGACGTTCAGGTCGCCCGAGTCGAATTCGCGGATCGCCTCGACGAAATCGCGCCGTCCTTCGGCGGTGACGATATCGCCGGTCAGCAGATCCTCTTCGACTTCGGCCGCCTGCAACATGCCGCGGCTGATGGGGAACAACGCGCCCACGCCGCCGTGCGGCGGGTCGAAATCGTTTGGCGTGACGCTCTCGGGCGTAATGCCCTTTTTCTCGAACATCTCGCGCAATTCGACAAACGTGAGCGCGGCTTCCACTTCGCTTTCCGAATACTCGCCGTACGCTTCGGCCTTTTTGGCCACGCACGGGCCGATGAACACGATCCGCAGACCGTGTCCGCGCAGTTCGCGCAGAGCGCGGGCGGTGGCGACCATCGGCGAGACGATCGGGGCCAGGTTGCCCACCGAGCCGGGATAGTAACGTTCGACGAATCCCATCACCGCCGGACAATTCACGGCGATGTATTGTTGATCACCCTTTTGCTGCAGCAGCTTGTTGTAGCGGTCGGCGACCAGGTCCGCGCCGAAGGCGACTTCGTTGACGAAGGTGAAGCCCAGCGCCCGGATCATCCCCACGACGATCTCGTAATCGAGATCGGGGAATTCCGCCGGGAAGCTGGGCGCCACGATCGCGGCCGTTTTCAGGCCGGAAGCCAACAGCATTTCGACTTCGGGAATCGAATTGAGCACCTTCTTGGCGCCCTGGCTGCACACGCGTACGCAATTGCCGCAACCGATGCACCGGTCGGGCAGCACCTCGGCCTGTCCGCTGGAGATGGAAATCGCCTTGGCGGGACATTCACGGATGCAGGTGTAGCATTGCCGGCACCGCTCCGGAATCGTCGTAATCAAGCGAAAGGCCACTGCCTGGTGCATCGTCTTACCCTAGCGCGTCAAAAGATGACGTCGCGTTTGTTGTACTTGGTATGCAGCAGTTCGTGACTCTTGTGTCCCAAGGGCTCGCCGAGGAACTCTTCGTACAGCCGCTGCACCCATTTGTTTTTGTGCGACACGCGCAAGTCCTCGTCGCGGTCGATCTGATACAAGGCCCGCATGCGCGCCTGCACCGCATCGACGGATACGCCGACCGGCTGCCCACCGCCGCTGATACAACCGCCGGGGCAGCACATGACTTCGATGAAATGCAGGTCGTTGCGCCCGGCCTTGATCTGCTCGATCAACTCGCGCGCATTCATCAAACCACTGACCACCGCCACGCCGACTTCCAGGTCGCCGATTTTCACCTTGGCTTCCTTGACGCCTTTGAGGCCGCGGACCGCGGTCACCTTCAAATGTTCCAGTTCCTCGCCGGTGATCAGATAGTAGGCGCTGCGGATCGCCGCCTCCATCACGCCGCCGGTCGCGCCGAATAGTTTACCCGCACTGCTGCGTTCGCCAAAGGGGGTATCGGCGTCTTCCGGTTCGAGGGCATGGATGTCCACGCCGCGCATGCGGATCATCTGCGCCAGTTCACGGGTGGTGAGCACGGCGTCGATGTCGGGCACGCCGCCCCGGCCCATTTCCGGCCGGCCGGCTTCGAATTTCTTGGCCGTGCAGGGCATGATCGAAACGCTGTAGATGTCGCGCGGATCCACGCCCGTCTTCTCGGCCCAGTAACTCTTGATGACCGCGCCCATCATCTGCTGCGGGCTCTTGCAGCTCGACACGTTGGGCAGATATTCGGGATAGAACTGCTCGATGAACTTGATCCAGCCCGGCGAGCAGGAGGTGAACATCGGCAACGTGCCGCCGGTTTTGATCCGCTGCACCAACTCCGAGCCTTCCTCCATGATCGTCAGGTCGGCGGTGAAGCAGGTGTCGAACGCCTTGTCGAAGCCGAGCTTGCGGAACGCGGCGGTCATGATGCCCATGACGTCCTTGCCCGGCTTGAGGCCCAGCAACTCGCCCAGGGTGACCGACACGGCCGGGGCGTGCTGCACGACGACGGTCTTGCTCGGATCTTCCAGCGCGGCGAGCACGTCTTTGATGCTGTTGCGTTCGGACAACGCGCCGGTCGGACAGACCAGAATGCACTGGCCGCAATTGACGCAGCTCGACACGTTCAGGCCCTGGCCGAACGCCGTGCCCACGATGGAGGAGCTGCCGCGGAACGTGAAATCGATCGCCGAGACGCCCTGCACTTCCTCGCACACGCGCACGCACTTGCCGCACAGGATGCACTTGGCGGGGTCGCGCACGATCGAGGGGCTGGATGCGTCGATCTTGTAATCGTTCTTGCTGCCCGAATACAACCGCTGGTCCACGCCCAACTCGGCGGCGAGGCTCTGCAGTTCGCAATTGTTGTTGCGCGAACAGTACAGGCACTCGTCCGGATGGTTGGCCAGCAACAATTCGACGATGGTGCGCCGGGCGCGCATGGCGCGCGGCGAATGGGTTTTTACCTTCAAGCCTTCGATCACGGGGAATGAACAACTGGGAATAAGTCCCGGACGCCCTTCCACTTCGACGACGCACAAACGGCACGCGCCGGTGGGGGCCAGGCCTTCCATGTGGCACAGGGTCGGCACGTTGATGCCGTTGCGCCGCAAGGTGGAAAGCAGCATCTCCCCGGGCTTGGCTTCGATCATCTTTCCATTGACTTCGATTTCGAACATGATCAGCTCCTCACTCTAGCTCGCCGTGATGGCGTCAAAGCGGCATGTCGTCAGACAGGAACCGCAGCCAATGCACTTGTCTTGCACGATGTAATGCGGCGTCTTGGGTTTGCCCATGATCGCCTCCGCCGGGCACTGAGTGGCGCACGCGGTGCACCCCGTGCATTTTTCGGCGTCGATATCGTAGATGAGCAGCTCGGTGCACACGCCCGCCGGGCATTTGCGATCGAAGATGTGCGCTTCGTACTCGTCGTGGAACCAGCGCAGGGTCGACAGCACGGGATTGGGCGCCGTCTGACCCAGGGCGCACAGGCTGCAATCCTGGATCACTTCGGCCAGCTTCTGCAGGTACATGATGCCCTTGAAGCGTTCCAGCGCCTGGAAGCCGCCCTCGGTGCGCCGCGCACGGGTGATGGCCTTGAGGATTTCGAGCATCCGCTTGGTGCCTTCGCGGCAGGGAATGCACTTGCCGCAGCTTTCACGCTGAATGAAGTCCATGAAGAACTTGGCCACGTCGACCATGCAGTTGTCTTCATCCATCACGACCATGCCGCCCGAGCCCATGATCGCGCCGACCTTCTTGAGCGAGTCGTAGTCGATTTCGATGTCCATGTGCTGTTGCGGGATGCAACCGCCCGACGGACCGCCCATCTGCACGGCCTTGAAGGCCTTGCCGTTGCCGATGCCGCCGCCGATTTCCTCGATGATCTGGCGCACGGTGGTGCCCATGGCCACTTCGACCAGGCCGGTGCGGTTGACTTTGCCCGACAACGCGAAGACTTTCGTGCCTTTGCTTCTTTCCGTGCCGATCGCGTTGAACCAGCTCGCGCCGTTGTTGATGATTGAGGCGATGTTGGCCAGCGTTTCGACGTTGTTGATGATCGTCGGCTTTTCGAACGCGCCGGAAACGGCCGGGAACGGCGGACGAGGCCGCGGCATGCCGCGTTTGCCCTCGACGCTGTGGATCAACGCCGTTTCCTCGCCGCACACAAACGCGCCGGCGCCCTGCTTGATGATGACCTTCAGATTGAAGCCGCTGTCCAGAATGTTCTCGCCCAGCAGCCCGTAAGCCTTGGCCTGTTCGATCGCCGCGGCCAGGCGCTTGATCGCCAGCGGGTATTCGGCGCGGATGTAAACGTACGCCTTGTCGGCCCCGATCGCGTACGCGCCGATGATCATCCCTTCCAGCATCCGGTGCGGATCGCCTTCGATAACCGCGCGGTCCATGAACGCGCCGGGGTCGCCTTCGTCGGCGTTGCAGATGAAGTATTTCTGATTGCTGCTTTCGCGCAGGGCGAACTTCCATTTGGTGCCGGCGGGGAAGCCGGCGCCGCCGCGACCGCGCAGGCCGCTGGTTTCGACTTCGGCGCACACTTCCTGCTGGGTCATCGACTTGAGCACCTTGGCCAGCGCCGTGTAACCGCCGCGGGAGATGTACTCTTCGATGGAACCCGGATCGATCAAACCGCAATTGACCAGCACCCAGCGGGTCTGCGGCTTGAAGAAATCATGATCCTCCATGAACGGCAGGTCGTCCCACGCCTTGATGCCGTCGTGCTGGGGTTTGAGCTGGCCCAGCAGAGCTTCGCGGTCGAACTCGCCCTTGAGCGCACCGTCGAGCAACGCGGCGACCTTGTCTTCGGTCACATGCGTAAAGCCCACGCGGGTGCGGCCGGGCAACTGCACGTCCATCAGCGGTTCGGCGCTGCACATGCCGATGCAGCCGACCTCGACGACGTCCGCGTCGATCGCCTTTTCGTTCAGGTACGCTTTGATGGCCGCCAACGTTTTACCGGCGCCGGCGCCCAGGCCGCAGGTCCCCATGCCCAGGTAAATAACCGGCTTGGCAATTGTATCGCGGCGATACACCGCCATCAGCTTGGCGTACTCGGCTTTTTTCTCTTCGTTTTGCTGACACTTGGGACCTTCCCGCAGACAATCCACCAGATCCGGGCAGGGCTTTTGCGTCTGATGCCAGCAGCCTTCTCCAAATCGATTGAACAACAACTCACTCATTGGCGGCTTCCTTCCGGCGATAAGAATTCAGAATTCGCTTCACTTTGTCCGGGGTGACTTCAGCATAGACTTCCTCGCCGACGCGGATGACCGGGGCCAATCCGCAGACCCCAATACAGGCCACGATTTCCAAGCTGAACATACCGTCGCGGGTGGTCTGGCCCGGCTCGATCTTTAAATGACGTTTGATCGCCTCCAGCACGCCGGCGGAACCCTTTACGTGACACGCCGTCCCGCGACACACCTGGACATGGAATTTGCCCGGGGCATGGAAGCGGAACTGATTGTAAAAGGTGGCCACCCCGTAAATCTTGGAGACGGGGAGGTTGAGTTGACGCCCGATCTGAATCACGGCGTCACGCGACAGGTATCCGTACGACTCTTGCACTTCCTGAAGGAGCGGGATCAGCGCATCTCTACCTGCGTTCGCGTACTTCGCTAAAATTTGGTTAATATCCACGCTAGCCATCGATCTACTCCTTATTTCTCCGCTTTGATTCGCGAAAAGTAAGCTACTTTTTCCAGACTCATGGTCATGTCGACGTCTTCCACAAACACGTTGAGCGGCACCTTCAACCGGGTGGGAGCAAAATTGAGAATGCCGCGCACATCGCTGGCGACCAGAATGTCCGCCACCCGTTGCGCTTCGGAGGCCGGTACGGTGATGATGCCGACCGAGGGTTTCTTTTCCTGCAACACCCGCGGCAACTCGGCCATCGGGTAAACCCAGGTGCCGTTGATGACGCGATTTGTTTTGCTTTCGTTTTTATCGAAGGCCGCTTCAATGGGCAGCTTGGGACGCCGGCCGCGGAAGTAGGTGAGGATGGCGCGGCCGAGGTTGCCCACGCCGATCAACACCACCCGCTGACCGCCGGGATGGTCCAGAAAGTTGTCGATGCTGTCGATCAGTTCGTCGACCTGATAGCCGTGCACCGGGCTGCCGATGTAGTTGATGGCCATCAGATCGCGACGCACCTGCGCGGCGCTGCAATTGGCCGCGGCGGCCAGCTCATGGGAGAAAACCCGGGTGACGCCTTCCTGGCGCAGGTTGTCGAGCAGGAAACGATATAGGCTGAGTCTGCCAATCGTTTTGGTTGATATCTTCTTCATCTCATCATCTCTTGTTGTCGGCAATTTCGTTACAAAATGTGCAGCGTTTTTCTTTTCACAACCGTTTGTACAAAAATCGCCTCCGAATTGCAACCCCTTTTTTCAATTTAAATGATTACGTCGGCAGGGAAATCCGGAATTATCGATATAATTCAAACATTTAAACAAAGTTGCGGGGTTGGAAAAATCTTTCCGATTTTTCGCCTAAAAATTTCCATTTTGGAAGAAAAACGATGAATGAACATTCATTCGTGAAATATTGTTACATCGGTCATTTCGAAAATTTTTCTATTCCGACGCCGGTCAAACAAGTTATTGTCGCCTTCGACAACCGAAACGCTCACTTGGAGGCCCTAATTCAACCCCGCCCCTTTGAATGGTTAGTTGATAAAGTGTATATCCGGCAAATATCAATCTAACTGACTAATATGACATTATATAATTTTCAGATTCGCATTTTTATTAATATTTAACCTTGACTCGCCCACTCGTTCTTGTATTCTATAAGTCGATTTCACACCAGCATAAAGATCGAAGGCAATATGGAGTTCTCACATGACGGACAAAGCCATATTCGATGACTCGTCTTTGGGCAATCCGTCGGAAGCGGATTTCAACATGAACGACGTGCCGCCGTTCAACGTCGGCATGCAGGTATTTCTCGATCTTGTGCAACGCAACAAACCGGTGCGCGCCACCGCTCAGGTGTTCGGTTGGCGCCCGCCCACCCACCTGATGACCAGCTATCCCGAATTGCAGGGGCGGATGGTCATGGTCTCCGAAGACGCCCAGGTAATTGTCCGCTTCATTCATGAAGGAAAAATTTTCGGCTTCCCCGCGACGATCGTGGCCAAGCAACAATCGCCCTTCCCCATGTGGACGCTGGCGCATCGGCCGATCGCGGACGGCAAATCATTGCGCCGCACGCCGCGCCGGCGCGTCATCGTTCCGGTGATCGACGAAAGCGGCGGCGAGCATGTTACGGTGGATATATCCGCGCACGGCATGTTGCTGGCCACGCGGCAAAATAAAACGCTTGGCGACAACCTGACGTTGTCGTTTTCATTGCCCGACGGAATGGAGATTAAAAACCTGCGCGCGGAGATCGTCCGCATTCAGCAGTCGCGCGACGCCTCGCTGATGGCCGTGAACTACAACGCCGGCCAGGCCGAGGCTCTGGAGAAAATCTCCCATTTTCTGTATCGCACCGACGCGAAGGAGCCGCACGTCGGCGAAGGCGCGCTTCTCAATCGGCAGTGAACGACATCGTCCAGGTAACCGACGGATGCTGTTCGCCCAACACGGGCGCGGCGGTCTGCTCCACTTGGAATTGCAGGATCGCCAACGGACCGTCGATCGTCAGCGATTGATTGGCAATTTCGTATCCGCTCGGCGCACTCACTTGGGCGCCGGCCGCCGTGAAGTCGTCGGGCACAAAGAAGGTAATCCGATGCGTGAACGGCGCATAGGACGTGCCGACCGCTCCTTCCTGCTCGCCGGTCAACGTGTTGTCATCGTCGTCCCACACCAATGAAGTGATAACGTCCGCCCCGCCGATCACGTGCCGGTTCGTGCCGATGAACTGCGGCCGATCCAACGCCGGGCGCAGCGCCACGACGCGCGGGCTGTGCGCGGGCACCTCGACGCTCAGCGTTTCGGCGGCGACCTCGCCGAGAAATTCCTGCGTCCAGAATTCGAAAGCCAGGTAGGTCGTCGTCGCGTCCAGCCCCGCTTCGTCCGGATCGACGCTGATGATGCGATCCTCGTCGGCGATGAACGGCGCGCCCAGGTGGGTCAGGTCGCGGTTCACGCCCCAGTTTAGCAGACCGATCACGCGATAGGGCTCGGGGAAGTCGTCCACCGCCATCGACCACACCTCGGGAAATTCGCGCCGGAACATATCCAGCGGCCGGCCGGTGCGCGCGTTGGCCGGCAGAATCCGGCGCAGCACGTCGACGGCCTCGGGCGTGAGATCGACGATGCGGTCGCCGATTTTCACCAATCCGCCCTGCAACGCGACCGAGGTGGCGAAGGTCGTCGATTCGTCCAAGGTCAACGGCGGGTACTGCGGATCGGCATGGGCGCGGAAGAAAATCAGGTCCGGATGATTGACGAAGATGCGGCCGTTGAGCCACCAGCAGCGCGCCGCGTCGCGGTACATCGGCTTGAGGCCCTGGTTGTCCAAAAACGAAAACGGCGCGAAGGGGTGCTGCGCTTCGCCCTCCCAGACGGGCATGGTGTCCAGCGTCAGGCGCAGGCCGTCGTTGATGCCGTAGTTGGGCGCTTTGATCGCGACGTTGACGAAAAACACGTCGTCGCCGAGCACGTCGCGCATCAACTGCACGCCCTTTTTATACAGCTCGATGCGCGTGATGTTGTCCTCATACCAATTGGCGCTCAGCAGCACGTAGTAGGCGAAATCGAGCTTCACCCATTGCACGCCCCAATCCAGGAGCATCTCCATCAGGTCGGTCAGGTGCTGGCGCGCGGCGGGCTGCGAAAGGTCGAGCGTGCGTTCGGCCTGGCCCAGAATGCCGGGCATCCACTCGTCGGCAAACCACTCCGGATGATCCTGCAACACCTGCGAGGAATGAGCCGCGTTGAACGCCGCCATCCACAGGCCGGTCTGGAAGCCGCGTTCCTTGGCGCGGTTCATCATCCATTCGAGGCCGTTTTGGTCGTCGTGATTGGGGAAGCGATCCTCGCGGATGATCCAGTCGCCGACCATCTGTTCCCAACCGTCGTCGATCTGGAAGTAGTTCATGCCCCACTTGCGCAGTTCGCGGTCGGCGAAGTCCATGTTGTCCACGATGATCTGCTCGTTGATGTTCGTGCCGTAGCCGCCCGACGAACCGCTGCCCGACCACGAATTCCACCCCGCCGGCGTGCCGATTTCCGGGTGGCGTTCCAGCCAGGTTTCGATGCCCATCCAGGCCTTGATGCGGTCGCCGTAGAGTTCCAGCGCCTCGAACGGCGACGACTGACCGAAGTCGATGACCATCACTTCGGACGTGAGCGTTTCACCGTCGCGCACTTTTTTCGCCGGATCGTACTCGCAGGTCGTCTGCAGCGTCTGCGCCCGCGACTGGCCGAACACCGGGCCGGTGTAGACGATCGGTTGCGCCACGTCGTAGGTCAGGTAGCCGACGACCAGGCTGCGCTTGCTGCGTTGGTTGTAGATCAGCGCGCTCCAGTTCGAGATCGTGGGCATCGTGCCGGGGAAGATCGGCGTGGCGAATTCAATGTAATTCAAATAACCGTTGGTGAGCGTCCGCACTTGTTTGGTCGCCCCGAAGGACAACCGGCCGCCGTCGGGCTCGGCGAACAGCGGATAGATCGAACCGACGTTGACGCTCTTGCCCGTGGCGTTGCCCACCTCGACCTGCGAGAGCACGCAGGAAAGGCCGTCGAGCACGATGAAGGTTTGCGCGACCGTCGGCGTGTCGTCGCCGCCGCGCACGACCGTCAGCGAAAGGCCCTGCCCCAGCACGTTGGTTTCCTCGTCGGTCGACCAATCGAGCGACGCCAGTTCGCTCGTGCGCCACTTCTTGAAAGGAATGAGCACGTCGTCGTACACGACGGTTTCGGCATGGTCGATGAACGTTTGTTTTTCCGGCTCGCCGACCGAGTAGCGACCCGCGCCGAGGTGATAGCGCAATTCGACGACGTTGTTGCGCAGCACCAGATCGTCGCCGTCCTGCTCGAAGGTCACCTCGCCCGGATCGACCGTGTCGTCGTCGGGCAGCGTGTCGTCGTCGTCATCGGCATCATCGTCGCCGGTGTCGTTATCATCGTCGTCGTCATCGTCGTCGGCAGGCGTGGCGTCGTCGTCGGACGAATCGTCGTCATCGTCGTCGCCGCAGCCGGACCAGGCCAGCAGCAGCATCGCGAGGATAATTACCAATAAGGCGGATCGTTTCATGAACCCCTCCCGCACACAACGTTTCACCGTGCGCCTATTGTAGAGGAAGCCGCCGCGTGGCTTCAACATTTATTCGGGTCGATGACAAACAGGCCCAGCGCGGAGGTGCCGTAGATTTCGCCCGTATCCGGGTGCGTCGCCAGGTGGCGGATGCGCCGCCCGACAAAGCCGCGCCAGGTGCGTTTGCGCGCGCCGATGTCGATCTTCCACAACTCGCCGGTCGTGAAACTGCCGGCGAACAGCGAGCGCCCGTCATGGGTCGTCGTCAGGCTGTACACGCCCATCGGCGCGGGCAGGGAAAAGAGTTTTTCCAGCGAGCGTAGATCGTATGCCTCGACGCGCGCCAGCAACGGCCGCGCCACGTACAATCGGCCGGCGTTTTCGTCGACCAGCATGTCGCGCGCGGGCGTGACGCCGATGGTCTTGTTGCGCTTGACGGCCAGCGTTTCGGCGTCGAGCTCGACCAGCAAAATGTGCAAATCAAGCATGGAGAACGAAAGATAGAGACGTTTTTCCGCCGCACTGTAGGCGAAGGGATAGGGCATCTGAATATCGACCATTTCGGAATCGGCGACCTTGGTCAGCGTTCGAGCATCCCAGCGCGTCACAAAAGCGTCGGGGTCATTGAGCACCCACAGGGTCGCGCGATCGGGCGACAGGACCAGGCGCACCGGCCGTTGCGGAGTCTCGACGCGCTTGAGTTCTTGGCACGTGGCCGCATCGTAAACAGCCAGAGTGTTCGTGCGAAAATGCCCGACGTACACGCGCTGCGCCGCTTCATCCACGGCAACGGCCTGGGTCGGCGTTTGCGCGCCAATGTCGAAATGCCCGTCGGCCAGCGCAACCCTCATCAGGCTCGGCAGCTCTTCCGGCCGATCGTAACCGCGAGTGACCCATAGTTGATCGAGCGGGCGATTGAACGCCAGCCGCCGCATCTGAGAAAACTCCGGCGCGTCCTCGTACGCCACGACCATCCGTCCGACGGCCGCAAGCGTTTCATCACGCCGAACGAACTCATGCTCATTGATGCGGAAATACATTTCATAATAGGACATCACCAGCGTGACGCTGCAAACCGCCAGGCTCAACATGGCGATGGTGATCGGCCGGGCGCGTCGGCGCAAAAGCACCCCGCCGCTGACAATCACGCCGGCCGCCAGGGCCATGTGCCCCGGGTATGCCGGCGCCAGCACGATCGCCGGGACGACGTACTGCAGCGCGCCAAGAACGATAACCGCGCAAGTCCACCACTTGCCGCCCCGCCGCCAGATTTTCATCCATGCCGGCGTGAGCAGCATCGCGGCCGGAAGCACGAATGCAAGGCCGAAAAGGTATACAAAAATAATATAAAATACGGCGAACCCGGCCAGTTGAAGGGGGAACATCCACAGGAAACGAACAATAGCGCCCGGGAGTTTATTCATCGTTGTTTTGACACTTTTTCCACATCCGCATTACGATCGATTCGGGTATAATCGCGTGTCGAAACGTCCGATAAAAATAGGATAAATTCCTCACCGGCGCAAGGATCGGCGAACGAATCGAGCGAGGCTCCGGCGGCCCCGCTGTCTCAAGGAATATTTTTCCGCTCCATTTCGCTGACGGGAAGGCCAACCCGGCCATTCCGCCGCAGCCGTCCGTCATAATTAGTTTATGTTTAAAGTATCAGCATTTGCGCGGATCGATCGCAAACAGGCCCAGCGCGGAGGTGCCGTAGATTTCGCCCGTATCCGGGTGCGTCGCCAGGTGGCGGATGCGCCGCCCGACAAAGCCGCGCCAGGTGCGTTTGCGCGCGCCGATGTCGATCTTCCACAACTCGCCGGTCGTGAAACTGCCGGCGAACAGCGAGCGCCCGTCATGGGTCGTCGTCAGGCTGTACACGCCCATCGGCGCGGGCAGGGAAAAGAGTTTTTCCAGCGAGCGTAGATCGTATGCCTCGACGCGCGCCAGCAACGGCCGCGCCACGTACAATCGGCCGGCGTTTTCGTCGACCAGCATGTCGCGCGCGGGCGTGACGCCGATGGTCTTGTTGCGCTTGACGGCCAGCGTTTCGGCGTCGAACTCGACCAGCCGGTTGTAAATCATCAGCCACGACGAGGAGAGAAACAGACTTTTGGTCGTCGCGCTCACCGCGAAGGGATACGGCAGCAGCAGATTGACGTTCTCCGACTCGGCGAGCTTGGTCAGCGTGCGCGCGTCCCACCGCGAAATGCGGGCGCTGGGCTCGCCCAGTTCCCACAGCGTCGTCCGGTCGACCGACAGCGCCAGGCGCACCGGCCGTTGCTCGGTTTCCACGCGTTGCAGTTCCTCGTGCGTGGCCGCGTCGTGAACCGCCAGGTACCGTTCGCGAAAGTGGCCGACGTACACGCGCTGCGCCGCCTCGTCGATGGCCACGGCCTGGGTCGGCGACGGCGCGGTCACGGCGAACGAATCGTCCGCAAGATCCACGATCATCAGGCTCGGTTGATTTTCCTGCCCGTCGAAACCGCGCGTCACCCACAATTGCGCGAGCGGACGATTGAACGCCACGCGGCGCATCTGCGAAAAGTTCGGCGCCTTTTCGTAAGGGACGATCATCCGCCCCACGCCGGCGAGCGACTCGTCGCGGGCGGCAATCTCGCTTTCGTTGACCAGGTTTTGCATTTCGTTGTAGGTCAGCGCCAGCGTGACGGCCAGCACGGCGAGGCCGAGCATGGCGATCGTGATCGGGCGCAGCCGCCGGCGCAACAACACCACGCCGCCGGCGACCACCGCCAGCGCCAAAGCCATCCGTCCCGGATACGCGGGCACGAGCGCCGCGGCGGGCATGGCGTAGAGCAGCAGGACGAAAACAATCACCGCGCCGGTCCAGAAACGGCTTTGCCGCCGCCAGATCCACAACCAAACGGGCGTGAGAATCACCGACGCAAGCAGCACGAAATGCAATCCGGCGAGGATCATCAGGAAAAAGTACACCGGCGCCAGCAACGCCGCTTGCAGCGCGAGCATCCCCAGAAATTTCGCAATGGCGTTCAGCAGTTTGCGCATGGTCGGATCGCGCCGCACCTCGCTGGCGATTGATGGCCTTGGCGCGCCGAACACCCTGTCAATATTGATGAAAATCAATATCGGCCGGACGACGACGCACCAAAACGTTACGGCCGAGACCGTTACGCACCGCTACCACTAATCGGGATTGCCTGTCAAATATGGGATGCCGGCGCTCCGCGAATCCCCATCAAGCGGGCGCCGGCATCCGAGCGGTGGCCTTTAGCGGTCGAAGAGGCGATCGGCGATCCAGAAGTAATCCGAACCCAGATCTCCCATGAAAGACAACTTACCGCTGCGATGATCGTAATCGACCATGTAGCGTTCCACTTCCGGCAGGTAATACAGCCGCTCAGCCAGTTGACCGATCGGCCAGGATTGCGCATCGAGCGTCTCCAGATTGACCCGCACGAATTTTTGCGCGCTATGCAGCAACACGCCCAGCGACGGCTGCCGGTCACTGAACACGTAATCGGCGATCTCGCCTTCGAAACCGAGCGGGATGACGCGGTTGGTGTTCAAATCGACGATGTCGATGTCGTTGGTGACCTCGCCGTAACCGATGACCAGCAGGCGCTCGTTGCCGGGCGCGAACGCCACCGGGGCGGCCAGATAGCTGTTGACCGCCACGTCCAGCGGAAACAGTTGCGCCTCGAATTCCACGAGGTCCAGCACGACGATCTGGTTTTCACCCAGGCCATACAACGCGGCCCAGCGGCCGTCGTCGCTGATCAGCACGCGCTCCAAAAAAGCGTCGATGTCGATCGTTTCGGGCATCGGCTGATCGAGGTCGACCACGGCGATCGAGCCTTTCCCGCTCAACGGCATCAGGGCGATGCGCGTCTCGGGAATGAATTGAATGTCGTCGGCCTTGCCGCTCAGGTCGAGAATGTTGATCGACTGCCCGACCAGATCGATGACATACACATCGAGCGTTTCGGATACCAGGATGATGACGAACTCGCCGTCCGGGCTGATCGCGATGCGCGTGGGCGTGCGCGGATCGCCCGGGCCCAGCGAGAGCGGATAACTGACGGTCCGCACCGTGTCCATCTCCAGATGCACCAGGCGATAGTCGCGCCCCAGCAGGCAAGTGCGGCCGTCCGGATTGAAGATGATGTTGTCGGGCGTGAAATCGATGGAGACGGTCCGGCGCTCCAGCGACGCCAGGTCGAGAATGTCGAGCTTGTAATAGTTGATCATGCCGCTTTCGCCGAAATCGACCTCGCCGGCCGCCGGATCGTAAATCGCCAGCAGGTAGCCGCCGTACGGATTGGCGATCAGCCGATTCACGGCCTCGCCGACCGCGATGGTTTTGATCACGCGCGCCGCGGCGACATCGATGATGCGCACCACGTGCTGCACGTTGTCGAGCACGGCAAAGGCGGCGCCGTCTTTGATCACCGCCGCGTGTTTGGGATCCGGCGAGGTGGGAATCGAAATGCGGCTCTTGCCCGCCGGGTCGACGCGGTCCACCGAACCGTCATACGGATCGATCAACAGACCGTAGCGGCCGCCGACAAAAGCCGGAATGTCCTGGTACGCCCGCCGGTGATGGTCTTCCTTTTCCTCTTCGCCGAACAGGTCGTCCCAGGCATCGTTCCAGGGTTCGCACGCGCCCAGCAGCGGCAGCAACATCAGCACCAAAATCGCGATCGTGTACTTGCGTTTCATGGCCGTCCCTCCCTACTGTCCAATGCCGCCGTTGAGCAGGAACCCAGTGATGGTCCGCACTTCCAGCGTTTCAACATCCACGAAACTGATGCGGCCCAGGGAGTGATCCTGCAAAACGAAACCGAGGTTCAAATCGGCGAGCAATCCCACTTCCAGCGGCGTGCTGGGCATGGTGATCACGTCGGCCAAACCGCCGTCCAAATGCGCCAGCGCCACCTGGCGATAGTCGGGCAAGGGGATGATGCCGTTGCGGCCCTGTTCGTCGAACGAAACCAGCAGCGGCGTTTGCGGCACCTCGATCGTGTTGATGCGCATGTCGGTAAGATTCATGATCGAGAAGGCGTCGCGCATATCCAGGTAGGCGTCGAAATCGTCGATCGGCTGGAAGTCGCCGCCGTAATGGAACAGAATCGCCGTGCGGTCCTGTGGGGCGATCGCCGCGCCGATCAGCGGTTTGTAGGTCGGCAGCGTGGTCAGCGAACCGTCGGCGGGATCGAACACATGCACGCGCTCGATGGCCTCGGCGTTGGTGAACAGCAAGGCCAGCCCGCCGTCGGACGCCAACTCGCCGGAGCCGACGACCTCATCCGTTTCGTAGACCACGAAGTTCAACGTATTGTTGTCGATCACGAAGATATGACCGTCCTGTCGGCACAGCGCCAGCGAGACGTCGCCGTTTTCCGCCACATCCAAATCGGTGGGGTAACATTCCAGCTCGAGGTCGGTGACCGTCATGTTCGACAGATCCAACGCCTTGAGCGCGGTGGACGCTTCGGCCAGCAAAAAGGCGTACGCCGAATCGGCCGTGACCATCACCTTCTTCAACACCTGCCCGGCATCCAGATCGAAGCCCATGTTCACCGTCGAAAATCCGCCGTCGGTCAGATCGACCATCGCCAGCGTCGTTTCCGAGGCCAGCAGCGCTTTGTTGTCCTGCGTGACGACCGCCTGGTCCGGCGGAAAGCCGATGGCCAGCGAACGCACCGCGCACGTCGTCAGATCGACGATCGAAATTTCGCCGTAGCCGTGACTGCCGCCATTGGCGACAAATTGGTGGAAGGCCACCGCGTAATGATTGTCGGGCGAAAGCGCCAGGGCGTTCAGATCCGGACGGATGCTCACCGTTTGCACTTCGTTGGTTTGCGTATCGATGATGCTGACCGTGTCTTCGCCGGTGTTGAGCGTCACCATCGCGCGGCAATCGTTCGTGGCGCGCAGCAGCGCCGGGTCGTCGCCGACCTCGATCGTGTCGACGTCCAGACTCACCATGTCGATGCGGCTGACGAAATCGCCCTGCTCGTTGAGCACGAACACCGCGCCGTTGCAAATGCGCGGCCGCGTGCCGGGGTCGATGTCCTCTTCCGGCTCGGGGGGCGGCGGCGTGCTGTCATCGTCATCATCGCCGGCGTCGTCGTCATCGTCGTCGTAGTAGTCGTCATCATCGTCGTCGTCGTAGCCGTCGTCATCGTCGTCGTCGAACATGTCATCATCATCGTCGTCGTCATCGCCGCGACCGGACGAACCGTCGCCAAGGTCTTCGCAACCGATCAGGAAAAATAACGAGGCGGTCAACAGGAAAAGCAATACCCAGCCGGGTCGGCCGATTCTTCCTATGAAAAACCCAGACATCGCCACACTCCTATATTCATTCAATAATATCCAATTTACGCATGGCCAATCGAACCGCGCCTGAGTGCTTACAATTTCTGTGCCAGGAAAGCCGCTGGTGGCGAAAATCCAATTTTTACGGGGATAAATTCATTTTTTGAGCGCGCCGCACCGTCGTCGGGACCGGCGATTTTTCGCAAAATTCTGAGACGCGGATGAAAATTCTGAGGAATGAGTACGCACGTTGCTTCAGTATAACGCCTGGCAACCGATGCGGTAGATGGGCGGATATTCCCACTCGCTGATTTGCAGGTAATTGCCGTTGGCCGGATCGTAGGCGACCGCCTCGCCCTGCACTTCGATGCCGAAGGGCGTCCAAAAACGATCGGCGTCGATGATCTCGGCAAAGGGCTGTCCTTCTTCAAGGCGCCACTCGGCAATCGACACGTAGGTGCGCAGCAGCAAACGACGGCCGTTGCGGTGAATGTCGGCCGCGGTGGTCAGCGACAGCGAGAAACCGGTGTTGAGATCGCCGAGGTAGTCGAGCGTCACCGGCACGTCGGGCGTCAATTCCGGGAAGACGTACATCTCACTCGTGCCGCCGGGATACTTGGCGAAAATGTACACCGCGCCGTCCGGGTGCACCGCCAGCGCCTCGGCGTCGCGCGGACCGTCCGGGTACGACAGCGGGAAATTTTCCCAATCGTCGAGCGCCATCGTGCCGAAGGGAATTTCCGGATCGACCTCCGGCTCGACCACGCGAAACAGCGAGCAATCGGTGCGGCTGCTGCCGTTGTCGCCGATGTCGCCGACGTGCAGGCATTCGTCGTCGCCGCACGGCCCCACGGCCATGTCTTCCCAATCGACGGCCGTCGCGCCTTCCAACTCGACGACGCCCAGCGCTTCGCCGGTGAGAGTCATCGCGTACAGATAGGGTCCATCGCCCGAATCGTTGTGCGCCCACAGCACGCCCGGATTCTTCAGGCTGACGGCCAGGCCCGACGCTTCGGTCAGATCCTCGAACGCGGCGTTGCCGACATTCTGCGGCAGGCCGTAATCGTCACAAGCCGGCGGTTCGGTGTCGTCGTCGCCGGTATCGTCATCGGTCGTATCGTCGTCGGTCGTATCGTCATCGGTCGTGTCGTCGTCGACCGTATCGTCATCGGTCGTATCGTCATCGACCGTATCGTCATCGGTCGTATCGTCATCGACCGTGTCGTCGTCAACCACATCGTCATCGACCGCATCGTCGTCGGTCGTCGTATCGTCGTCATCGTCGAGCGACGCATCCGCATCGTCATCGTCATCGCCGCATGCCGGTATCACCAACAGCGACGGCAACAAAACAATCAGCCAAAACCAACGTACCTTCATCGGACCCGCCTTGCAGTTGTCGTCCTTCTTTAACTCGTATCGAAACCGGTGTTACATTAGATTTAAATGAAAAGGGGCGCTGCTGACAGAAAGCTCCTATTCGACAGCAACGGCACCCCTCATCCCCGGCCCTTCTCCCACAGCGAGAAGGGAGTCCGGACCGCCGATTTTTACCCTCTCCCGGCGGGGAGAGGGTCGGGCGCAGCCCGGGGTGAGGGTAAAAATCCAAGTCTCAGATAATTTAGTCGGTTAAAAACGGGGCACGACCAAAACGCGCCCCGCTTTTTTTCGTTGCGCCTTACAGATCCTTGGTCAGGAACTTGTGGTAGGTGGACAGCCAATAGGAAATCAGGAAATCGGTGCCGCTGTTTTCCATGGACGGATCGTCGCTGCCGCATTCCTCGATCTGGAAGGGATTGCGCTGGAAGATGAAGCCCGACGTGCACTGCTGCGGCACAGGGAACGCTTCAAGCGCCTGCGGATCGACGTCGCCCATCAACTCGGCCAGCCACGGCCACTGCTCCTGCAGATCGGCCATGAACACCGAGAACGGATCCATCTCCACGCCCGTGCGCTCGGGCAGGTAATACTCGAGCTTCGGGCAATCCTTGAAGTCGGTCAGGTCTTCCAGCAACTGATCCATGTGCGGATCGTCCTTGGCCGGCTCCCACCCGCCCATGCTCATGTAGATGCCGTTGAACCACGGATTGTGCGACAGCTTGGTGAACGTGTGCACCTGCGAGTTGAACAGATCGAGGAAGAAATTGTAGTCGTCCTCGCTGTAATAAACGCGGCCCAGGCGCAGAATGTTGTACCAGTTCGTGTGCGCCAGGTTGTTGCCGTAGTACTGCGCGTAGCGGTTCATGAAGGCGATGTGCGACAGCTTGAAGCCCGTGCGCTGCGAATTGAGCATCAGCTTTTGCAGTTCGGTCTTGAAGCGCTCCGCGCCGGTGATGTGATAGCCGCTGGTCAACCATGACAGGCGGAAGCCGAGCATGATATTGGGCGCGGCGTCGGTCGGCTCACCGGCTTCGTCGATGATCATCCAGTTGGTGCTGATCAGCTCGTCGAGCACCTCGGCCACGTCGGCGCGGATGATGTCGCGCATGTCCTCGTCGTCGACCAGGTCATAGGCCATGCACATGCCGAAGAACCACCCGGTGTACTGGTCGCGGCTGGTTTCGCCCCACCAGAAATCGCCGGCGTACGTGCCCTCTTCGATGTTGTGGCAGCGGTCGCTGGCGGCGCACCACTCGTCGCCGGAATAGACCGTCGGATCCTGCGGCGCCCAGTAACGGGAGATGAAGCCCGTCTTGCCGGTGACGTGCAGGTGGCCCGAGAGCGCGTTGACTTCCTTGATCACGTTGGTCTTGGCCTGCGCGTCGCCGGTCACCCAATAGCGGAACGCCTGGCTGGCCAGATAGGTGCCGGTCCAGATCGTGCTGTCGCCGTAACCGTGATAGCTCTGCACGACCGTGCGCGTTTCGTCGGTGAAGCGGGTATGCACCGCGCCGCCGTAAAACGGCTGATGGTTGTCGACGTGGTTGACGTCGTAGGCTTCGGCCTTCTCGCGCAGATACCCCGCGGTGAGCGTCTCGTTGTAGTTCTGCTCTTCGATGTTCTCCTGCGGCCAGGGCGCGATGTAATCGTCGGCCACGACCGTATCGTCGTCGCCCGTGTCGTCATCGCCCGTGTCGTCATCGCCGGTGTCATCGTCGCCGGTATCGTCATCGCCCGTGTCGTCGTCGCCGGTGTCGTCGTCGCCGGTATCATCATCACCGGTGTCGTCGTCGGTCGCGTCATCGTCAACCGCGTCGTCATCGACGGCGTCGTTATCGTCGTTGTCGTCGTCATCGCCGCCGCAGCCGACGACGATCAGCAAGGTCATTGCCGCGAAGAGGGCAAACAAAATCGATATGGTGTGTTTCCGGTTCATAATTATGCTCCTTGCTCAGGTACACGCCTCTTACCGTCAACAACTTACACGCTTTGATGAAATGTGCAATCAATACCCGGACCACGCCGGGCTCTGCTCCGGCGCATCGACGCCCGTGGCGTGCACGGCAAGGAGATCCTTCAGTCCCGCGGGCAACTCGACGTATTCGACGCCCTCCGGCCCGAATTCCAGCACAAACGCATCGGACGAGGGATTGTAATTGCCGGCGAGGTAGGCATATCCGTTTTCCAACACGAGCGCGTCTTCCGGATTGGGATGCGCCTGCTGCGGCACGAATTCGCGGCAGGCCCATTCGCCGTCGCGGTATTCCAATACGTGCGTCTTGTCGATGCTATGTGTGTTGTAGCCCAACAGCAAATCGGCCGTGCCCTCCAGCCGGTTGAAGGAGAAACCGGTGGGACAACTCGCGGGCAGAGCAATTTCGGTCCATTCGCCGCCCGTGTACTCATAGAGGAACGATGTGACGCCGGCCCCGTCGGAGACAACGCCGAACGCCCAATCGTCGCCGACGGCCACGATATCCGAAAAGAGATGATTTTTGCGGCCGTCGGGCATGGCATGGCTTGTCCACTGCGTGCCGTCGAAATCGTCCCATCCGTTATCCGTGTAGGTGTTGTAGCGACCCAGGAGGACGTCGCCGCCGGGCCAGGCGGCCAGCGCGGTGATCGCCGAGTACTCGCCGCAATCGCGCGCCTCGACCGGTGTGACGCCTTCATAGTTGAACAGCCGGTCGGTAAACGTGCCCGAATCGCCGCCAACGCTGTAGGTGAAAAAGAACTTTTGTGAGCCCGCCCACAAGCGGCCGTCGGCATAAGCCAACGTGTGCACATTCCAACCGAAGCCGATGCGCTGACGCTGCGCCGTGCGCCACTGGCCGGCGTTATCGCGGTCGATCCAGGCGTTGGACGTGGAAAACTCGATGGTCCCCGGCAGTATCATCGGAATGGAAACATATTGGTTCCAGGCATAGTACAGGTGCACACCGTTGACCATCAAAGACGGTCCCGTAATGAATTCACCGACATCGGGAATCGTCTCTTCCGTCCACCCGTCATCGGTCTGATGCCAGGCGCCGTCCTGCGCCAATAACAGCAGACGCGTTTCCGGCGCGGGCACCGTGTCGTCATCGCCGGTGTCGTCGTCGCTCGTATCGTCGTCGGTCGTATCGTCGTCGGTCGTATCGTCGTCGGTGACATCGTCATCGCTCGTATCGTCGTCGTCGGTATCGTCATCGGATAAATCGTCGTCGGTAAGATCGTCGTCGGTGAGATCGTCGTCGCCCGCGTCGTCATCGACCGAATCATCGTCGTCGACGGCATCGTCGTCATCGTCATCATCGTCGTCACATCCGAATGCCGCCAACATGAAGAAAGATAGAGACAGGACCGCCAATAGGCAAAAAAAGGGCGTGAAAGATTTCATGCCAAACTCCATTTCCGCAAGGGCCGCCGAGCGGCCTTCTTTTGCCCCCGGCGTTAGTTTAGCAACATAAATAACTGGAAATCAATCGGTGGATTTCCACCAGCGGGAAAACAACGCGGCATACGCGGCCAATGATTTATCCAGCCACTGCAGCGCGGCCGGGCGCCGGTCGCGGCGGTTCAATTGGCGGCAGGGCAATTCAAAGCATCGGGAATATCCTTCGTTCAGCCAGGTAAGCGCTTCGGGATGATCGCCGTCGGGCACGTTGGCCAAATCCGCCGTCGTGACCCCGTCCTTGAGCGCCATCGCGCAACCGAGGCCGCGATAGAAAGCCGCCGGATCGTGCTCGTTTTGGTCCTGGTGCATGTAATTGTAATCCACCGGCAGCGGTTCGAGCTGACAGCAGTCATAGTAACCGAATCGCTTGAACACCATGCCGAAACCGGCTTTCGCGTCCATGTCCCGCAGAAAATCGAGGCGCGCGTCCAGCAGGCAATTGACGCGGTCGATTTCCGGACCGACCACCGAGCCGAACTGATTGTCGAAATAGTCGCCGCCGCGGAACCGGTGGAAGGTATCGATGCTTTCGGGCTGCACCAGCGAGACGATTCGTCCCAGGTTGAGCAGCAGCACCATCGCCAGGAGCGTCAGACGCACGGCGCGATCGACGGTGCGGGCGATCGGACGGTTGCCGTCGAAAAACGTGTCGCCCATGGCCAACGCGATCGTCAGGTAGCCGGCCACGACCAGGCCCAGCAGGTGCCGGGTACCCAGATGTTGGATGGCGGGGAAAAACAGGAGAAACATCAATCCCATCGCCAGAATCAACGGAAACACCACGCGCCAGCGCTGACGAAAATATCGTTTGATGAAGGCGGCGCCCGCCAGCCACAGCGCGCTGGCCGCCAACAATACAACTTCAAACCAGGTGGCGAAAATATCGTACTTGGCGAAGACCATCTTGGTGAACCGCCAATTGCGCAGCGACGGTTTCATAACAAAGTCGGTAAACGTGGTCGTCGTGTTGTTGTCGATGAGCCAGCTTTCCCGGATCTGCCAAAAGCCGCTGGCGAAAAACCAGATCAAAAACGGCAACAGCATCAAAAAGATGCCCAACAGATACGCGCCGGTCAGCCGCCGGCGTTGGTTGGCCAACGGTTGCAGGGGCGTGGCCACGATCACCGCGGCCAGCATGAACAACACCGCCGGCGAATAGATCAAGGGAATACCGGCGAACAATCCGGCGAAAAGAAACCATCCGAAGGTTCGTTTGTCCAACGCCGTCACCCAAAACAGAATCGCCACGCTCATCAGGCTGAACGCTTCCGGGTAACCGCCCCAGATCATCAAGGTCCACTTCAGGTAATTGATCGCCGGAAACAACAGCGCCGCCGCAACCAACCCCGCCTGGTAGGGACCCAGCTTCCAGGCGGTCAGGTAAACCAGCGCGGCGAAGGCGACGAAGGCGAACAGCAACGCCAAGATTTTCATCGCCGCCAGATCGGCCACGCCCGCCAGCACAAAGGGCACCAGCGCCGCGGCGGAAATCAGCAAACCCCATAAATGGTAATAGATGAAATCGATCTTCCAGCCGTACACGAATCCCTTCGCGTACATGATCACCTGATACTCGGCCTCGTCGACGTTGTGGAAATTGTCGACCGCCGAAAGCAGAATCAACAGGCGCAGGATGATAAACGCCAGGCAGGAAAGCAGGAAAACAGCCAACGCGCCGCGATGTTCGCGCAGAGGATCGAGAATCTTATCCAGCAGACGACGCATGAGCTATTATTATTTCCCGTGTTTGGTTAAACGACATTAAACTTATCGGAAAGTCGATTCGACTCCAAGCCGGTCGCCGACCGAACGTTCATGGTTTTGTCGGCCCTCGCCCCACGACCGTTCCGCAAACGCCGATTACTTGCGATGTTTGACCAAATCGGCCGCATATGTGATAATTATTTTCAAGGAAATTCATGAGTGATTTTCCAACAATTCGCAATCTCAAGAACGGATGTTGATGAAAAAAAGACGCACGAAATTTCGTAAATTCGTCGTTTTGATTTTCGGCTTGATTATCCTATTGCCGTTTCTCGCCCTCGTTTCACGATTTTTTTTCATCAAATTCGTCAGCGGTCATTTCGTGGGCCACCTGGACCAAATCAACGGACAACAGCGGGAAAACGAACACGGACCGGACGAGTTCACCTTCGTCGGCTCCGGGGCGGATCGGCTTACCAAAAACGGGCTCCACGATCGCTTTTACGCCAAGGAGAAATCGCCGGGAGTTTTTCGCATCGCCATGATCGGCGATTCCTTCATGTACGGCACAACGGTCACGCTGGAAAACACGCTGCCCAAGCAACTCGAGGCGTTGCTGAACCGGGATTCGTCATGTCCGGTGGAAGTGATCAATTTCGGCATGCCCGGATTGAAACTCGCCGCGTACGCAAAATGGATCAAAACCAAAATCAGGGATTATCACCCGGACCTGATCGTCTTCGAACTGGCGCCGCAATCGTATGAGAACGACGCCATTTCGAGCCTGCCGAGCACGCCGCTGGCGCTGGCGCTCATGCCGTTGATCATGATCCTCAACAACACGATCGGCGACAAAGGCGACTACCAAAATTATTTGGAGGCGCTGTTGGTCTCCGAATATTCCGACGAATTCGACCAGCAGGCAAAACTGAATCGATTGAAAAACGAGTGTCGCCTCGCCCAGGCGCAGTGTCTGGGGCTGGCCTGGCCGATCAAGTTGAAGCGGCATCTCAACCGTTTCCGGGCCGTGCACGACTGGACGATCGAAATGCTCGAGGCCAACGACCTCAAGGTGGTCGCCGTGTGGGATTCCTACGCCGCCCATCCGCCGAAAAAGCTGAACGCTTCGATTTTCGATCCGCATCCCACAGCGTTCGCCAACTCGTTGGTCGCCCGGGCGGTGGCGAATTATCTGCGCGAGCACCGAGGCGAACTGGGCATGTCCTGTCCGTCGCCGCCGCAACCATGATGCTCCTTGTCAGCCCGGCATTCTCTCCTTATAGTTCACCCAGGGTAAGTAGTTCCCGGAAACCTTTCACAAGAAAGCGAGAAAACATGTCACAGGTCAAAAACGGCGATACCGTCAAGGTGCATTACACCGGTCGTCTCACCAACGGCGAACAGTTCGACAGTTCCCGCGGGGGCGAGCCGCTGGCCTTTACCGTGGGTGAACAACAGGTGATCGCCGGCTTTGAGGAAGGCGTGCTCGGCATGGAAGTCGGCGACACGAAAACAATCAACATCCCGCCGGAAAAAGCGTACGGGGCCAAGAGCGAGGATCTGATCATCCAGGTCGAGCGCGGCGATCTGCCCGCGGAAATCGAACCGGAAATCGGCATGCAGTTGGAAGCCCGCTTGTCCAACGGCATGACCACCGTGGTGACCATCAGCGGCGTCACCGAAGAGTTCGTCACCATCGACGCCAACCATGATCTGGCGGGCGAAGAACTGATTTTCGACATCGAATTGGTGGAAATCGGCGAGTAATCGCGACGAACGACGGACGGTTATTTTCCGCCGTCGTCGCTGGAGTTGTTTTTCGAGCTCGCCCGTCCCTACTGCTTCGGATGGAACGTGCAGATATCCGGGAACGAATCGGGCAGCCCATCGGTGGCGTAGGGCGAATCGACCGTGCCGCGCGGATGATCGTAGAAGAACTCGATGAAGTTTTCCGGGTTCATGAACATGAAGCCCATGTTGTGAATCGAGTTGTGCACGCAGTCGATCGCGTCGTGGCCGTGCTCGTTGAGAAAACCGATGTCGTTGTGACCGTACTGGCCGAAGGGCAGAATCATGTTGTCCAGCACGCCGCCGTGCAGGCGCACTTCGACATAACGGTTCTGGTTGTACACACCATCCATGTCCGGCCAGTTGGTGATCGAATAGGGAATCACGTTCTCCGGATTCGACGCGTACCCGCCCGAGCAACCGGCCACCGCCGCGACCGTCTCGTTGCGCATCAGGCCCATCATGCAGGCAATGGCGCTACCCAGTGAAAAGCCGGTGGTGTACACGCGCTCCGGATCGATGCCGTAGCAGGTGTCCAGCTCGGCGAGCAGTTCGTCGAACAGACGGATCTCGCGGTTGTTCGGATCCATCGCGTTGAAAATGTCCCAGTCCAACAGCATGCCGGTATCCTCGATCGTCACCAGGATGAAGGGCATGTACTCGTTGTTGATGTACGAGGAAAACAGCGTGCGCATGTTCGCCGCCGTGTCGCCATAGCCGTGCCAGTTGAACACGACCGGCCAGGGCCAACTGTCGAATACGCCCTGGGGCAGATCGAGATAAAACGCGCGCTGAACGCCGTCGACGGTGTACCCGGTGTTCCAACCGGCCTGCAAGGTGTCGCATCCCGGCGGCGGAGTGGCGTCATCGTCGTCGTCATCGTCGTCCACGCCCGTATCGTCGTCGTCATCAGCGCCCGTGTCGTCGTCATCGTCCGCGTTCGTGTCGTCGTCGTCGGCTTCGTCGTCGGCGGCATCGTTATTGTCATCGTCGTCATCGTCGCCGCCGCAGGCGAAACCAAACAGCGACACCACCGCCAGCAGCAGAACCGGCTTCCACCAAAGATGCATCGTCAGCTTCATTTAAAATGCCCTCCTCCACGACAAACGCTACACGTCTTGGCGCGGCCGTGTCAATTCGACCGGCGCGGATCGCGACGGCGCTATAGTTATCTTATATAGCTCTCATATCCGTTGACGCCTTGCTTTTCCGCTTTTCATGCCGTAATAATAAGCAATTACTCAAGTGCAACCATTCCTTGCAGGAAAGAAATCATGAGCAAATTCATTTGGGAACCGTACGGCGATTATCTGGAAAAATCCAATGTGACGCGTTTCATGCGCAAGCACGGCATCAAAACGCTCGAAGAGCTGCTGCAAAAAAGCGTCGCGGACACCTCGTGGTTCTGGGACGCCGCGCTCAAGGACCTGGGCATCGAATGGTACGAGCCCTACGCCAAGGTGCAGGAAGGCGGCTTCCCCTGGGCGAAGTGGTTCGTCGGCGGCAAAACCAACGTCGTGTACAACTGCATCGACCGCCACATCGCCGCCGGCAAGAGCGGCGACATCGTGTTCATTCATGAAGACGAGGAAGGCGCCGTCACCACCTACACCTACGGCGAACTCAACCGCCAGGTGTGCCAAGCGGCCAACGCCTTGCGCGCGCGCGGCGTGGGCAAAGGCGATATGGTGGGCATCTTCATGCCCATGGCCCCGGAGATCGTCGTGGCCTTTTTCGCGATCATGAAAATCGGCGCGGTCGCCATTCCGGTTTTTTCCGGTTTCGGCGCCGCCGCGCTGGCCGCGCGGTTGGAAGACGCCAACGCCAAAGCGTTGTTCACCGCCGACGGCGCGTTGCGCCGCAACAAACCGGTGCCGATTAAAAACGAGGCCGACCGCGCGCTCGCCAACGTCGATTCGATGGAAACGGTCATCGTGCTCAAGAAGGCCGGCAACGACGTGCCGATGACGCCCGGTCGCGACATCTGGTGGCACGACTTCCTGGCCGATCAGCCCGACGAAGCGCCCACCGAGGTCATGGAGGCCGAGGACTACTGCCTGATGATCTACACCTCGGGCACCACCGGCAAACCCAAGGGCACCGTGCACACGCACGCCGGCTGCCTGGCGCAAATGGGCAAGGAACTGGGCTACGCCTTCGACTGCAAACCCGACGACCTGTTCTTCTGGTTCACCGACATCGGCTGGATGATGGGGCCGTGGGAGATGATCGGCGTGCAGATCTTCGGCGGCAAATACTTCATCTACGAAGGCGCGCCGAACTACCCCAACCCCGACCGCCTGTGGGAACTGGTCGAGAAACACAAGATCGTCACCCTGGGCATCAGCCCGACGGCCATCCGGCTGTTGATGAGCTACGGCGACGAGTACATCGACAAGCACGATCTCTCGTCGCTCAAGTACCTGGGCTCGACCGGCGAGCCGTGGGACCCGGACAGCTACATGTGGTTCTTCGAGAAGGCCGGCGGCAAACGCTGCCCGATCATCAACATCTCCGGCGGCACCGAGATCGTCGGCTGCCATCTGTCGCCGCTGCCGATTTCGAAGTTGAAGCCCTGCACCCTCGCCCACCAGGGCCTGGGCATGGACGTGGACGTGTTCGACGAGGAGGGCAACTCGATCCCCACCGGCATCGGCCACCTCGTGTGCAAGCAGCCCGCGCCCTCGATGACCAAGGGCTTCCTCAACGATCCGCAGCGCTACCTGGATACCTACTTCGCGCGCTTCGACGGCGTGTGGTTCCACGGCGACTGGGCCGAGCGCGACGAAGACGGCCTGTGGTTTTTACGCGGGC
This sequence comes from bacterium, assembly GCA_036725605.1. Classification (GTDB taxonomy): domain Bacteria; phylum Lernaellota; class Lernaellaia; order Lernaellales; family Lernaellaceae; genus CALBTQ01. Next base: position 48,911 of record DAIMDW010000005.1, on the reverse strand, counting down.
GCAGCGACGACACGATCAAGATCGCCGGCAAACGCACCGGCCCGGCGGAAATCGAATCGGCGCTGCTGGAACACGCCGACACCGTCGAGGTCGCGGCCATCGGCGTCCCCGACGAACTCAAGGGCGAAAACGTCGTCTGCTTCGCCGTGCTCAAATCCGGCACGGTCGAGTCGGAAGAATTGCGCAAGGCGTTGTCGGACAAGGTCGTCGAGCTGCTGGGCAAGACGCTGCGCCCCAAGCACGTCTACTTCGTCGACGAACTGCCCAAAACGCGCTCGGCGAAAATCCTGCGCGGCGTGATCAAAAAGAAGTTCCTCGGCGCCGACCTCGGCGATGTCGCTTCCTGCGCCAACCCCGAAGCCATCGAGGGCATCGAACATGCCAGGTAATGCCCGTCTTGGCACGGACGCGCGCTTGGGTTAATGTCGCGTGTCGGCTTGTTAGACTGGAAGCGAGTTCATGCGCTCACTGTGGAAGTTCCGGCTGTTGGGGGCCGTGCTCGCGGCCCTGCTCCTGTGGACGGCCTGCGGCGACAACGCCGCCGATGATGACGATTCGTCGGACGACGATCTGCCCGGCGATGATGACGCCCTCGACGACGACGGCGACGACGATTCGTCCGCCTCGTGTCGCAGCGGCATTTCGTTTCACTTCGACCTGACCTCCGGCCGGCGCGACATCCCCTATCCTTCAACGTTGCTCACCGATGAAGACGCATCCTCGCCCACCGGCCTACGTGTGAACCTCAGCGACGAAACCACACTCTTTCTCGCTTCGATTCTGGAAAAGGCTCATATCGTCCGCGATGGGCTGAGCACCCTGAGCGGCTTCGGCCTTTCCACGCCGATCTGGCTGCCCGTGGACGCCGAGCCCGACGCCGCCATGCTGCCGACCGGAACCGCCCCCTCGCCGGACGACGCCGTGTTGTGCGCCACGCTCGACGGCTCGCCGATCGCCGTGCAGGCGAGCTACCTGCCCGAGCGGAATTTGCTGCGCCTCGCGCCGATCTTCCCCCTGCGCGAGAACACGACCTACGCCTGCCTGGCCCTCGCGCGTCTGCGCACCACCGACAGCATGTGCTACGAACAACCGGCTTCCCTGGCCGCCGTGCTCGACGATTCCGTCGCCGCCGATGGCGATACGCTCGCCGCGCAGCAACGCCTCGCGCCGCAATTTGCCGAGTTGCTCGCGCACCTGGATCTTTCGCCGGACGACGTGGTGGGCGCGACGATCTTCCACACCCAGGCGATCACGCCCGAGCTGCTGTCGATGGGCGAACAACTGCGCGACATGGCCGACGACGATCCGCCGCAAGCGGGCGATTGGAGACAGGTCGAGGGCAAATCTCTCGCCATCGACGCCATGTGGGAGACGAACTACGCGACAATCGGCTGGCTTAACGACGGCCTACTCACTTACGACGAACACGGCGCGCCGCAAATCCACGACGACGACGAGGTCACCTTGCGCTTGACGCTGCCGGCATCCGGCACGCCGCCGTACCCGGTGGTGATCTACGCGCACGGCCTGGCGCAGGACCGCCGCTTCGGCGAACCGGTCGCGCGCGATCTGGCCGCCGCGGGCATCGCCACGGTCGCCATCGACTGGCCGCACCACGGCGCGCGCATGGAAACGCCGCTGGGCTTGTCGGCCTTCGATCAGATGCGCTCCTACCTGCCCACGCCGCTGACCGACGCCCGCCGCGTGCGCGACGCTTACCGGCAGGGCATCGGCGACATGATGTGGCTGCTGTATCTATTGCATGAACTGGCCGACCTCGATCTGGCTCCGGCGGCGAGCGGCGGCGACGGCCTTGCCGACCTGGACGTCACGCGCATCGCCTACGCGGGCATGAGCCTGGGCAGCATTCACGGCGCGATTCTGGCGGCGGTCGAACCGCGGGTGAACACCTACCTGCTCAACGTCGGCGCGGCCAATTGGCGCTCGATGGTCTTCGAAGGGGAGAACGACGACGTGATCGGCCGCATGTTGCGCCAGACGCTGGACGACGCGGCGCGGCGGCTGAACTTCGAGTATCCCGGCGATTGGCGGCTGTACTACGACCTGTACCTGTCGATCATCGACGGCGCGGATTCCTACAGCTTCGCGCCCGCCGTGCTGGCGCGCGGTTCTTCCTTGAACATTCTGCAGCAGATGGCCGCGCACGATCACATCATCGGCGGACCGGGCGGCGGCGAGCTGGCGCGGGCGCTGGGCCTGACGCTGCTGGAGCCGATCTACTGCCCGATTGACGGACTGCCGACCGCCATTGCGCCCTTCGCCGGGCCGGCGGTGTACCAGTACGACACCTATCGGCATAACCATCTGCTGGAAACCAACGCGGTTGCGCGCGCCGCGCGGCGGCAGGCGGTTTCGTTCTTCGCCAGCGCCTTCACCGACGGCGTCGCGACGATCATCGATCCGTTTTAAACCCTAACCCGCAACTCTTCCCACGCCGCTTTTTTCAAGTCGTCGCGGAAGCGCGGATCGGCCACCGAGATGATCTGCCGAATGTACTCGCCCTGCGTGCGCGCGTTGATCTGCGCCACGCCGTGCTCGGTGGCCAGGAATACCGCCGCGTTATCGCGCGTGCCGAAGATGTCCGGGCCGATCACGCTGATCGGCGTGCCTTCGGGCAGGAAAGGGAAGACCGACGAACGCAGCTTGCCCTCGGGCGTGCGGTGCGTCGACTTGAGGCACAGGTACGCGACGCCGCCCTGCGCCAGGCCGCGCATGATCATCGCCGCGCCGCCGATGCCGCTGTAGGTGTTCTTGTCGCGCCCACCGGAATTGATGTGCCCCTGGAAATCGAGCGAAAGAATATTGTTGATGCCCAGCCCGCCGTAAAACGCCTCGGGGATGACCACCCGCCGCGAGGCCGCGATGATCACGTTTTTGTTCTCGTGCAGCTTTTGGTAAAAATCGCTGCCTTGCTCGCCCATGGTGAAGGTGCAAACCATCTTGCCGTCCAGTTCGGTGCGGCGGCCGTCCAGTTCGATGAAGTGCGAACCGTGAATCTTGCCCGCCTCGTAGAGCTTGTAGGTGAACGGCTCGAGCATTTCGGTGTAGCTGCGGCCGGTCCATCCCGAATCCAGCAGCTTCTTGATCGCCAGCACGCCGGTCGCGCCGATGCCCACCTGGATCGCGCGGCCGTAGGTGAACTCGCGGTAAACCTCCATGTGGTTGACCACGTTCTCGGCGATGGCCAGTTCGTCGGCCGACGGATTGTCCATGCTGCCCGCCGGCAACGCGGGCGCGGGCGTATCGTCGAGCACGACCGTCAACCGGCCTTGTTTGGCGGCCAGCTTGAAGTGGTCGATGTGCTCGTGGTTGGTCGCCTCGTTGTAGCCGTAGGTGTACGGATACGTTTCGTTGACGTACAGCAGAATTTTCACCCGCTCGTCGTCGAGCGACATTTCCAGCATCGTGCCGTTGCCGCCGTTGCCCGGTCCGTGACTCAGGTAACCCTCTTCGTTGGGCGGGGTCATCACCAGCGCCAGCACATCGTAAAGCGGGTTGCCCTGCGCATCGCGCGCCAGGCCCGCCACGCCGTCGGGAAAATGCACGACCTGCATGTCGGTGAACGCCATGCGCGAACGGTTGCGGCCCACGTACTCGGGCGCCAGCAGCCGCGTCAGGCGATTGTCGGGAATGACCATGTTCTCGGCCGGGCCCATGAACGGCGACACGAAGTGAATACGGCGCTCCTCACACTCGCGGAAGTGTTCGATCAGCTTGCGCAGTCCGTCGATTTTCTTGGTCGCCGCGTTGGCCTGGCGCACCACTCCCTTGAGAAATCCGGGGGCGCTTTTCTTCAGTCCATCGAACATGCCGGCGGCCTGCAGCGCATCGCCCACGCACAGGCGGTGCGGCCCCATGAACATCGACTGACGAATGGAAATGTCGGTCAGGTCCTCACGCTGAATATGATCCCACAGATCGTGATAGAAGCGGTACGGCTCGGAGACGGCGAAGCCCGATCCCAGGCGCACGCCGGGAACGACGAGCTTTTTCATCGCCTCTTCATGCGTGGTGATGCAGTCGGAGAAAAACTTCGGATAGGTTTGGTGAGCCATGGCGCTCTCCCTCGCGGTGTACGTGCCGTTGTTGTCTCAAGCCGGAAGGCGGGAGCCGCGCGGTTGCTCCCTCGATGTCCGTCCTGGTTGCGTCGCCCGGCTGAATACTCCAATAGTTGGAAAATCCAGCCGCATGGCGAGCTTGATCTTAACGGCAGATCGTCCACAGCGTCAAGAATCGATGTTCATTTTCAAAGCGGTTCGTCCTTGCGAATCAGGCGCAGCAATCCCTTGCCGTTGCACAGGTATTGATCGCCGCGCGGTGAAACGTGGACGCCGCGCAATTGCCCGGCGCTAAATGGTTTGCCGGGCCGTATTTCAATAAGCTTCTTTTTCGTCGCCGCGTCAATCACGCTGATCGTGCCGGTCAGATAATTGCCGGCCAGCACGCGATCGCGGCCCGGATCGTACGCCAGATCGCGTGGCCCGTAATCGACGCGGATCCGCGCCAGAATATTCAACTCCTCGTCAAGCGCCAGCACCTCGCCGGTCAGCGGTTTGGCCACCCAAAGCAGGCGGCGGTTTTCCTCCCACGTCGCGCCCCAGACGATCAGCCCGAAGCGCCGCTCTTTGCTCACCGCGCCGGTGTTCAAATCGACCGCCGTCACGCGCCCGCCGCCGGGAACCACTTCGCCCAGCTTGCCGACGAAAAATTCCTGCGTGACGAAAAGCCGTGTGGTGCTCGCCGCCAACGCATAAGGAAAACCGCGCGTGTGCGCCAACGCACGCACCACCCCGCCGTCCGGCTCGTACCGCTGCACGCTGCGCCCGGCCTCGCAGGCCAGGGTGACAGTTTGGCGCGGCGCACTGTAATTCACGTCGATGGCATTGTCGCATCCGGGAATCGCCGCCACGCGATCGCGGCCCGGCGAGTGAATCAGCAACGCATTTTCCCCCGCGTGATAGTTGGCGAAGAAAAACCGCGATCCGTGCGGCTCGACGGCGAGGCGCTGCGGTCCGCCGGTCTGCGTCAACGCTTGCCAACTGCCCGCGATGAACATTTCCGCCTGCTTGGTTTCGGCCGGCGTAAGCCCGCATTCGTCCCGCTCATTGCAGGCAACGTCGTAACAAGCCCCGTCGCGCAATCGCTCGACCATCACCGGCCGGGCCGTCAGGTGTTGCGCGAAGTCGGCAAGCAGAAACAGCGGCAACATCATCCACAAGAAAATCCAAAGGTACATGCCCACGTACTTGATCTGCTCGCGCAGGTGCACGGCGATCAACAGGGCGAGACCGAGCAAGGCGGCCAGTTCGGTCTGCCACGCCGCGAGCATCCACCAGATCGTCGACAGACCGAAGTAGGTGATAAAAAACAAACCATAGGAAATCGTTCTGCTCAGCCCTTTGGCCGGCAGCCGCAGCCGCTTTTTCCGTTTGAGCCAGACCAGCAATACGATCAACGCGAGCGCGACAAACAACGATATCCAACCGTAGCGCAACAGGGTCAACGGCAGGAACACGATGTTCTTCAGGCTCAGCGCCGCGATTTTCACCGCGCCCAACGCCACGTGATAGAGGGCGGCGAAACCGTAGCCGGCCAGGTTTTCCAGCAGCAGATCGCGTCCCCACAAAACGTGCGTGGGTCCGCGCAACAACTGTTCCAGCCACGCCAGCGGCGGCGGAATTAAAAGGAAGTAAAACAGACACCGATAGAACGTCCGCAACCAGCCCGGCGGCACGTCCATTCGCGGCGGCTTGAAATTGAATCGTGATTCCGGTTTCTCGAGGTTCATGTTCGTCCGTTTCGGCGTTGGCTTCGATTATGACAACCGGGCGCGCCGCAGACAATCCGGCCGCAATTTTGCGCCGGGCGAAAGTGTGTTACATCTCGCCTGTCACTTCGCGGGAGTCGAACCGATGATCGTTCGCTTGCTTTCCGTTTGGGCGTTGTGCCTGTTGCTGTGCCTGGCCGCCTGTGCCGGCGACGATGACGATAATGACAATGACGAATCCGCCGACGACGACGCCACGCCCGACGACGATAACGATACGTCCACCGACGACGACGCTACGCCCGACGACGATGACGACGATACGCCCGGCTGCGACGCCACGCGGCCGCCCATCGTCTTCGCCCACGGTTTTCTCGAAGAGGGCGACGCCTTCGCCGCGCAGTCAATGCGCTTTGCCGCCAACGGCTACTGCCCGGAGCGCATCCACGCTTTCGATTGGAACACGCTGGTCTACCACGCCGACGCGCAAACGCGGCAGCTTGACGCGTTCATCGACGAAGTGCTGGCCGTCGACAACGCCGCGCAGGTCGAGCTGATCGGCCACTCGATGGGCGGCGGATTGGGCTACGACTACCTGCGCGACGCCGCGCGCGCGGCGAAGGTCGCCCATTACGTGCACGTCGCGTCCTTCGACATGGGCGCGGCGCCGGCGAGTCCGCCGATGCTCAACCTCAGTTCACAGGCCGACTACATCGCCGGAACCTGCGACATCGACGGCGCGCAAAACGTGCTGTTCGACGACCTCGATCACCTGGAATTGATCACCTCGGCAAAAACCTTCACCGAGATGTACCGCTTCTTCAACGACGGCGAGCCGCCCGCAACCACGGAGATCGTGCCCGAGGAAAACATCGAGCTGTCCGGCCGCACCGTGGTCATCGGGACGAACGATCCCGCGCCGGATTACGAAATCGCGGTCTACCGGGTCGATCCGGCGACCGGCGAGCGTTTGTCGGCCGAGCCCGACGCGCTGCTGCACAGCGACGCGAACGGCTACTGGTCGGGCTTTGCCGCCGCGCCCAACGCCTATTACGAATTCGCCTGCGCCGACCCTGACGGCATGTTCCCGCCGCTGCATTACTTCCGCGAGCCCTTCGCGCGTTCGTGCGACAAGGTGTACTTTCGCGTGTTTCCCGCCGGCGATTCGCCGCTGGGCTTGCTCTTGCGCCTCTTCCCCTTCCGTGATCGCTACGCGGTGTGCGCCTGGCTCAACCTGACCGAAGCGGTGGTCGTCGGCCGCAACAGCTTCACCGTCGACGGCATCGACCTGGTCACGCCCGCGCTGGCCGCGGCGGACATCAACACGATCGTCGTGGGCTTTTTCGACATCAACTTCAACGGCGCCAGCGACCTGACCGTCGCGGGCGGCGTGCTGGCGATGTTCCCCTTCATCCGCGTTTTCGATTACCTGATTCCCACCGACGAGCGCGAGCCGATCCTCTTCACCTTCGACGGCGACACGCTGGCCGTGCCGAATTTAAAATCGCGTTCGGAAGGATTGGTCTTCGCGGTGTTCGATTGATTCAGTCGCGCAGGCGCGTCAGGCCGAAGCGTTTGCTGAGCATCCGGTCGATGAGCGCCGGCGACAACAACCACTTGAGCAGCGGCATGCGCGCGGAGTTGCGCCCGAGGCGGACGATCACCGACGGCTTGTCTTTGGTCACCTCGGTGACCACGCGCCGGGCGAATTCGTCGGCGTCCATCGCGCCCTGCTGGCCCTCGTTGGCGCGCCCCTCGATGAACGTGCGCAGCTTGCTGTAGTACGAATCATCGCGGATCGAATCGGTCAATATTTTGGTCGCGTTGTCGCCGAACTTCGAGATGATGCCGCCCGGCTGCAACACGATCACCTCGACGCCCAGCGGCGCCAGTTCGACGCGCATGGCGTCCGATAGCGCGTGCAGCGCGGCCTTCGAGGCGCAGTAGGCCCCGGCGAAGGGCGTGGCCAACACGCCCGAAACGCTGCCCACGTTGACGATCCGCCCACCGCCGTGCTTGACCATATGTGGGATAACCTGCTGCGCCAGCGCCAGCGGACCGGTGATGTTGGTTTCCCATTGCCGGCGCACGTCGGCCAGCCGCAGTTCCGCCGTCGGCCCCATCAGCCCGAAGCCCGCGTTGTTGATCAGCATGTCCAGGCGGTCGGTCTGCGCGAACACTTCGGCCACGGCCGCGTCGATCGATGCCGCGTCGGTGACGTCCAGCGCCAACGCGGCCATGCCTTTCTCGCGCAGTTCGGCAAGCGTTTCGATTTTACGCGCCGAGGCGAACACGCGATGCCCCGCCTCGTGAAAGGCCAGCGCCAGCGCGCGCCCGATGCCGGTGGAGCATCCGGTGATCAACACGGTTTGGTTCTGCTTCATGTCGTACTCTCCCGCGGCTGATGTGTTGCCGAAAATACCGCGCCCGGCGCGCACTGGCAAATGCTTACCAGCGCAGCAGCGCGGCGATGTCGCCGACCTCGCGCAGGCCGGGCAGCGGCTCGACGAAATCGATTTCCGCGCCGGAGGTCGTCAGCAGTTCGGTGATCTCGTTGACCAGGTCGACCTGAAACAGCGCGGGCGAACCGCATTGCGGACAAGCCCCCGGTCGGCCGGCGGACAGATGATCGGCCTCGCGGCAACGCACGCCGAGCAACTGCGCGTCGCGATTGACCACGACCAATTCCGCACGGCCCTCCTGTGCGGCGCGTAGCACATCCTGTGCGCCGACCGCGCCCCGGCCGCCGCGCAGATACGCCTCTTTGATACGCTCCCAGCGCGACCGCTCCTCGGCCCGTTCGGCGGCGAAAAACAGCGTGAACAATTCCTGTTCGATCACCGCGTCGGCCTGGTGCAGATCCAGCGCCTTGTCGCCGACCAGTTTTTCCCGCAAATCGGCGGGCAGCACGCGTTCAATTTCCGCCAGCGTTTCACGCGAGCCGACCAGCAGCAAACGATGAAAGGCGTTCTCGCGTTGCAACTCGGCCAGGGCCGCGGCGATCTCCTTGGCGTACAACAGCAGTTGCTTGTCGCGTCGGCGCTCATAGCGTTGTTGCGACCACCCGCCCTTGCGCACGTGATTTTTCACCTCGCCCTTGATGCGCCGCTCGTCCTGCGTTTTGGCCGACGCCACGAGAAACACGCGCGCGACTTCGTTGTCGGCGACGACCACGGCGAAGGTTTCGTACTCGTCCCGCATTTCGGCGAGCGGCCGAATGTACGGCGACGAATCGACCCACACCAGATCGGGCGCGGCGACCGGCAATTCATCAGCGGCGAAAAAATCCAGCGCCCAGCAGGCAAACAGACACAACGGTCCCGCCGGCGGATGTTGGCGCAGATACTTGCGCGCCTGTTTGGCGTTCTCGGTGAAGTATTCCCGTTCGTCGGGAACGTCGCCGAGCAACGCGGCGGTTTTCTCCAGTTGCTTGTCCAGCGCCGGCCAGGCCGCCGGGCCGCTCAGATACAAACTGAGGAAAGCGCGTTCGGGCGCCTGCATCTCGGCCAGTGTCCGCAAATCGATTTGCCTGTTCATCCCCGCCTCGGTTATGCTGTGGGTTCATCCAAAGATTACGGCAACGACCCTAACACGTTCGACCACAGCGATAAAGGAATGCACCATGCCGGAACAGCAAACCACCGCGGTCACCGTTACGCCGCATGAGAAAGCGCTGATCGAGCAGGACTTCAAACGCTACCTCAACAAGGGCCAGGTGAAGTACCTCAAGGCGGGCCATCTGGACGTGCTGGAGACCCAGCGGCGCGGCATCAACTTCGTCGATCCGGTCGCCGGACGGCCGTTCGTCGACGCGTTTTCCTCGGCGGGCAGTTTCAACGTCGGGCGGCACAACGAGCGGGTGCTCGCCGCGCTGGACAAGGCGCTGGCGCGCGAGGACATGGGCAACCATTTGCTGGTCGGCGAGGCCAAGGTGGAACTGGCGAAAAAGCTGGTCGACCTCGCGCCGGGCGATCTGGCCCGCGTGTTTTTCGCGGCGGGCGGCGGCGACGCGGTGGACGGCGCGATCAAATTGGCGCGCGGCGCGACCGGCCGGGCGCAGCTCATCTCGACGATCAAGGGCTATCACGGCCACACCGGCTTCTCGCTGGCGGCCAACGGCAAGGATCACTACCGCCATTACTGCGATCCGCTGATTCCCGAATTCGTCTTCGTGCCCTTCAACGACCTGGCGGCGATGGAGCAGGCGGCTTCGGAAAAAACCGCCGCGATCATCATCGAGCCGATCCAGGGCGAAGCGGGCATCTTCGTGGGCGCCGACGAATACCTGCGCGGCCTGCGCGCGTTGTGCGACCGGCTGGGCATCGTGCTGATCTTCGACGAGATCCAGACCGGCTTTGCGCGCACGGGCCGGCTGTTCGCCTGCGAGCACGCCGGCGTGACGCCCGACATCATGACCGTGGCCAAGTCGATCGGCGGCGGGTTGTTCCCCAACGCGGCGGTGCTCTATCGCGCGCTGCCGCACCTGGTCGACTACGTCGAGCGCCATCCGCATTTCCACCTCTCGCCCGACGGCGGCAGCGACCTGGCCTGCCGCGTGTCGTTGGCCGTGCTCGATTTCATCGTGGAAAACAAATTGTGGGAGCACGTCGAAAAAATGGGCGCGCGGCTGCACGGGGCGCTGCGCGATCTGCAGCGTGAGAACCCGAAAATCATCAAGGAGGTGCGCGGTCGCGGCTTGATGATCGGCATCGATTACCTGCACGAATTCATGGGCCCGATGATGGCCGACGCGCTGGCGCAAAACGGCGTCTTCGCCGCCTACAGCGGCAACGCGCCGCAGGTGATGCGTTTCATGGTGCCGCTGGTGGTCACCGACGCGGAGATGGATCACATCATCGCGATGATCCGCCGCGCGGTCGCTTCGATGAAAAAGCTGCTGCCGTTGATGCTGCCGGCCGCGAAGTTCCCGCCGTTGCTAAAGCTGCTCAACAGCGAAAAGGTGCAGACCTCGCTATTCAGTTGGTTGCGCGCGCTCGAAGACCTGGTCGCCGGCGCCGGCAAGGGGGTGCGGTCATGAAAACGAACAATCGCGCCACGGCGGATCTGCAACGCGACTACGGCAAGCTAATCAACGCCGCGCACGTCAAGTGGCTCAAGAGCGTGGGCCTGGATATCGTCGAGGCCAAACGCGACGGCGCATACGTCACCGACCTGGACGGCAAGCGCTACCTGGATTGCTACTCGAACGCCGGCGCCTTCAACCTCGGGCGGCGGCAGGCCGACGTGCTGGCCGAGTTGCGCACGGCGATGCGCGAAACCGACCAGGGCAACTTCCCGATGATCTCGCGCGAAAAGGCCCGGCTGGCGGGGGCGTTGGCCGAGTTCGTCGGCGGCGAGCTGGAGTGCACGGTCTACTCGGTGATGCGCGGCGAGTCCTTCGACTTCGCCTGCAAGCTGGCGCGCGGCTTCACCGGCCGGCCCAAGCTGGTCGCGGTGGACGGATCGTGGTTCGGCGAAACCGGCTTCGCGCTGAGCCTCTCGACCCGCGACGATAAAGACGACTTCGCGCCGCTGGTGCCGCAAACGCAGATCATCCCCTTCGGCGACGCGGACGCGGCGCGCGCGGCGATCGACGATCAAACCGCCTGCGTGCTGCTCGAACCGCTGCAAACCGAAAACGGCTGCCGCGAGGCGTCGCCCGAATACTTGCGCACGCTGCGGCAGATCTGCCACGCCGCCGGCGCGCTGCTGGTGCTCGACGAAACGCAGACCGGCCTGGGCCGCACCGGCGTCAAGTTCGCCTACCAGCGCACCGACGTCGCGCCCGACATGCTGCTGATCGGCGAGGCGTTGGGCGCGGGCGTGTTCCCCATCGCCGCGACAATCTTCACGCAGCGCATCAACGCGTTCATGAACGCGCATCCGCTAATTCACCTATCGACCTTCGGCGGCTCGGACCTGGGCTGCCGCGTCGGCGCGAAGGCGTTGGCCGTCTACGCCGAGCGTAGGCCGTGGGAAAACGCGGCGCGCCTGGGCGCTCGTTTGCAGGAGGAACTCACCGCGCTGACCGGCGGCGTCCTGCAAGCGGTGCATGGACGCGGCCTGCTGTGGTCGTTGACCTTCAAGACGCCGGCGCAGGCCGTGCGCGCCAATAAGCTGCTGGCCGCCAACGGCGTGCTGGCGGTGCCGGGCACGGTGGCGAAAAACACGGTCGTGCTGCGCCCGAGCCTGCTGCTGACCGACCGGGACGTCGACGCCCTGCTGCGCGCGGTGAAAAAGACGCTGACGGGAATGAAACCCAAAACGCGGACGAAAAAATGAAAGCGCTGTACTTCGACAATTCCCTGACCAAGGTGGTCGCGCTCAAGGCGCTGTCGGTTTTCGACAAGTATGCGGCCCTGGGCAAGCTGTCGCCGTCGCAGTACGCCGAGGTGCCCGAGCCGACGCCGCCCAACGCGCGCTGGCTGAAGGTGCGCAACCGCTCGTGCGGCCTGTGCGGCACCGACGTGCATTTCCTGTTCATGGAAATGGACCCGGGCGTGTTCGCCGCGGCGACGCCGGGCATCAAGCGCAAGTTCCTGGGCCACGAGCTGGTCGGCGAGGTGATCGAAGCCGGCGCCGAGGTCGACACCGTCGCGGTCGGCGATCGCGTGGCGATGCGCATCGACTGGCCCTCATGCTTTCAGTTGGAAATCGATCCGCCCTGCCCACGCTGCGCCGAAGGCAGCTACATGCTCTGCGAAAACCTCGGCAAGAAGGAACTGCCCGACGGCAACACCGGCGGCGGTTTCTCGCCCCGGATGATCATGCACCGCACCCAGCCGTTCAAGATTCCGCCCAAGCTCAGCCACGAGCGCGCGCTGCTGCTGGAGCCGACCGCCAGCGCGCTGCACGGGGTGTTGCGCCGACCGCCGCGCGACGGCGACAAGGTGCTGGTCGTCGGCGCGGGGACGATCGGGCTGCTGACCGCCGCGATCGTCAAGGCGCAGGCGCCGGGGGCGAAGGTGGGTGTGGCGGCGCGTTACGATTTTCAGGCGCGCATGGCCGAACGGCTCGGCGCGAACCAGGTGTTTGCCGGCGCGAAAAATCTGTACGCGCGCCTGGCCGAATACAGCGGGGCGAAACATTACAAAGCGCCGCTGGGCAACGAGATCCTGCTGGGCGGATTCGACGTGGTGTACGACACGGTGGGCAACGACCGCAGCCTGCACGACGCGCTGCGCTGGGCCGCCGGCGGCGGGCACGTGGTGCTGATGGGCATCAACTTCAAGCCGGGCAAGATCGACTACTCGCCGATCTGGAACCAGGAAGTAACCGTCAGCGGCATGAACTGCCACGCGACCGAACGCGGCAGCAAGAATTCCTTCGAGCTGGCCGCGAAACTGCTGGCCAAGGACGACTTCGCCGTCGAGGGTTTAATCACGCACCGCTTCCCGATGCATCGCTACCGGGACGCGGTCAAAACGTTTCTCGCCAAAGGACGCGAGCAGGCGATCAAAATCGTGCTCGATCATGAATGAGGTTCGGGCGCCTCTTCGGTAACAACTTTTGGGCCATCGTAGTGTTGAATCGGCAGCTTGATCTGCTCGGCATATTTGAAGATATCGTTCAGGTCTTCAATCGGAACCTTTGTCTCGGTTTTGCTACCGTCCATCAATCCCAAATATTTTTTCTGTCCGTTGAAATGCAAACGACAAATCGGCTTGCGGTTGTTGTCGTCCAATAGAATTCCGCAGTAGCTGATTGTGTCGCGCATCGTCACTCGACCGACATCGACCGCTTCGCGCAAGATCGATTTAACAATCAGATAGCCTTCTATTTCCTCCTGAGTCGTGACAATGCGTTCCTCTTTTCCTTCTGCATCCTCGGCGACTACCGGCGGTTCTTCAACTACGGCTTTGCTTTCTTCATCGAGCGCTTTGTTGACGCCTTCAATTTTCTGCTCCAACTGCTCGCGCACGAATTGCTGGAATGCTTTCTTCGTCAAGTCTTTGAAAAGCTCTTTCACGGCGGGAGTCATTCTGCCCTTATAGACTCGTGAAACGTAAAACTTGATGAACTCTTCCGAGGGATCTTTGTATTCTTCGAGAAACGCCTTTTTAATTTCCTTGGTGTATTTCAATTCGCTCGCCGTTGTCTGGATGTTTTCCGCGTCAAATGACGATTTGGAAAATCGCTTCAATTCTTTCACATCCGATTCCTTGAAATTCAATAAATTAAACTCAAAGAACGGGACGGTATCCATTTGATTCGGCTTCTCCAGATCCGAATAGAACTGATACACGACGCCGTTGGTCAAAATGGCAAAGCGCGCATCTACGACGGAGAAATAACGAAACAACTGCGAGGCGTGAGAGGAATCCAAATCCGTTCCCACCTTTTTGCACTCGATGAGTATGATCGGCTTGCCGTCGCGAAAAATTGCGTAATCGACCTTTTCACCCTTTTTAATACCCAGATCGGCAACGAATTCCGGCACCACTTCAGTCGGATCAAAAACGTTATATCCCAAGATATTGAGCATCGGCATGACCAGCGCGTTCTTCGTACTTTCTTCCGTAGTGATCAACGGAAGCTGACTTTCGATTCTGACCTGCAGGGTTTTTAATTGGTCGTAAATATCCATAACAAAGGCTCCTTAAGGTTGTTCATTAATTTTTATCAATTGCCTGGGAAGGGATCTTTTGGATATTATCCAACCATCGCTTACCCAATGCAAGGACTAAGGAATGAAAACGCGGATCACCGAACTGTTCGGCATCAAGTACCCGATTCAATGCGGCGGCATGCTGTGGCTGGCCAAGCCGGAATTGTGCGCGGCGATCAGCAACGCCGGCGCGATGGGCAATCTCACTTCGGGCAACTACGACACCGGCGACGAATTCCGCGCGGCGGTCGATCGCACGCGCGAGCTGACCGATAAACCGTTCATCGTCAACATCACGACCATGCCTTCGATCCGGCTGCCGGTCGAGCTGCTGCAGGAGTTCTTCACCGTCTGCTGCGAGAAAAAGGTGACGGCGATCGAGATCGCCGGCGCGCCGGTGGACACGTTCCTGGGCCCGCAGTACCTGCCCATGGCCAAGGAGGCCGGGGTGAAGGTGCTGCACAAGATCGGCACGGTCAAGCACGCGGTGCACGCGCAGAAGGTCGGCTACGACGCGGTGACCATCGCCGGATTCGAGGAGGGCGGCTTCCCGCACAAGGACAACGTGGCGACGATCGTGCTGGTGCCCAAGGTGGTCGAGGCGGTGGACATTCCGGTGCTGGCCGCCGGCGGCATGGTCGACGGCAAGAGCCTGGCCGCGGCGCTGGCGCTGGGCGCGGACGGCATCATGATGGCCACGCGTTTTCTGGCGACGACCGACAGCGGCGTGCACCAGAATATTTACCAGATGATCCTGGACGCGACCGAGCGCGACACGACGCTGGCGCTGCGCAAGCTGCTGGGCCAGTTCGGCTTGCAGGTGCGCGCGCTGCGCAACGACATCATGAAGAAGATCGAGGAGGTCGAGGCGCGCGACGGCGACTTCTCCGAGATGTTCCCGCTCATCAGCGGCCAGCGGGCCAAGGAGGTCTGGCAGAACGGCGAGGCGAACCTGGCGATGCTGACCGTCGGGCAGTCGATCGGCCGCATCAACGACATTCCGACCGTCGCCGAGCTGGTCGAGCGCATCATGCGCGAGGCGCGTGAAACGCTGCAGCACTCGCTGGCGCAGTTGGCGCAATGAGCGGTTTTTATCAATAATCTGAAGCGCACCAACAAAATTTTGTGAACAAGACGGCGGTCGGCAACGGGCCGCCGTTTCCTTATTATTTGAAATTACACCATTCCCGCCTTATTCACCTCCTCGGTACGGGATTTGCAGCTCCGCTGCGCATCAGAGGATTTTTCGGGGAGGGTTCCGACCATGAATTGGACATGCAAAACGCTCATGGTGCGCATCGGCTTTCTGTTTTTCCTTTTAATCACCTGGGGACTGTTTGTGTCGGCGTGCGACAATTTGGACGACGACGACGATAACGACCAGGCGGACGATGACGACACCGGCGACGACGATGACGACGACGATGATGACGATGACGATGACGATCCGTGGGGCGACGACGACCGCGACGATAAATATTGTTGCGAGGGCGACGACGATACGGACGACGACGACGACGATGACGACTATTGCGACGATGACGACGACAACGATACCGGCGACGACGATACCGGCGACGACGATACCGGCGACGACGATGCCACCGACGACGATACCGGCGATGACGATACCGGCGATGACGACACCGGCGATGACGACACCGGCGATGACGACACCACGCCGCCGGAGCTGGATTGCCCCGACACCACCGCCGACACCGTTTTCTATCTCTCGGCCGACGACTCCAACTCGCAGGCCTCGCCGGTCGTGGCGCGGGCGATTATCAACCACGGACTGATCGTGCCGGCCGAAACGGTGCGCACGTACGAATTCACCAACTATTACGATCTGCGCTACGATCCGCCGAGCGACGACAACCGCATCCGGGTGGAAGCGCAGATGCGTCTGCACGCCGAGTCGGAATACGAACACGAATACATTTTGCAGATCGGCGCGCAATCGCAGCAGGTGCGTTGCGCCGACGAGCGGCCGATCAACCTGACCTTGTGCCTGGACGTTTCGGGTTCGATGAGTGGCATGAGCATGCACCTGCTGAAAAAGGTGTCGCAGGTCATCGCCGGCAAGCTGAAGGAAGGCGACGTCGTTTCGATGGTCACCTGGAATCAGCAGCCGCAGGTCGTGCTCAACGGCTATCAGGTCAGCGGTCCGTGCGATCCGGGTCTGCTGGAGGCGATCGACGCCCTGTACACCAGCGGTACGACCAACATGCACGACGGGCTGGTCAAGGCTTACCAACTGGCGCAGGAAAATTACAACGCGCAGCACCTCAACCGCGTGGTGGTGATCAGTGACGGCGGGCTGAATACCGGCATCACCGATCTGGATATCATCAGCCAGTACGCGCAGGACTCCGAGCACGAGGGGATTTACCTGGTCGCGGTGGGCGTGGGCGATGCGGCCTACTATTATTACGATGACGTGATGGACACCATCTCCGATGCGGGCAAGGGCTCGTACGTGTTCATCGACTCGCTCGACGAGGCCGAGCGGCAGTTCGGCTGGGGCTTCATGCGCACGATGGAAATCGCCGCGCTGGACGTGCGCGTCGAGCTGACCGTGCCCTATTATCTATTGATGCACCACTTCTACGGCGAACAGTATTCGACCAATCCCGACGAGGTCGAGCCGCAACACCTGGGTCCCAACGACGCGATGATTTTCCACCAGTACATGGTCGCCTGCGATCCGGAGTTGATGAACCTCAACGACGCGATCGAGGCCAAGGCGACCTACATCGATCCGTTCACTCACGAAGCGAAAAGCTCGACGTTCACCAAGACCGTCAATGAGATGCTGGCCGCGCCGTCCGAACAGTTGCTCAAGGGCGACGCGATCGTCGCCTACGCCGAAGCGCTCAAGCAGATCGACGGTCTGATGTACTCCCAGCCGGAGGAAGCGCTGGCCGTCTGCCAGGCGGCGTTGGCGAAAGTGACCGCGGCTCAGCTCGTGCTCAACGACGTCGAACTGGCGGAAATTGTCGAACTGCTCGCTAAATATGCGGCGACGATCCAGGTCTACATCGACCTGCTGAAATAAGCGGCGCGTCAGGCCGGCGGCAGTCCGTTTTCCTGGAGAAAATCCACGACGGCTCCGCCGGTCAGCGACGTGCCCCAGGCCTCGTTGAGGATCGCGGCGGCCAGGTCGGCGCCGGAAATCATGTCCACCACTTCATTCATCTCGAACAGCACCAGGCGCGGATCGGTCAGGTCCAACAGGCGCTGGGCGAACCAATCCACGTCGTAGTGCGCCGCCTGCAACGCGCGCACGTTTTGCGCGAAGGCCAGCAGCACGTACCATTCGAAGATGTTGAAGATGTACTGCTCGTCGTCGAGCAGGTGGGACATCATGAACGTCGACGAGAACAAAAAATAGGACAGGTATTCATACTGATCGTCGTCGAACAGACCGTGGTCCATCGGCAAGGTTAAAAAATCGATCGGCGCGGTGCGCTGATACCAATAGCCGGTCGCCACGTCCGGCCGTGCGTCGGCCAGCGCGTAGGACATGGTCACCGGCACCAGCGTGTCCCATTCGTCGTGCACCAGCAGCAGCGGACAGGACATTCCCTCGGCCGCCGCGGCGAAGGAAAACAGCGAGTAATCGGCCTGCGCGTCGCCCGGCGCGCCGCCCGCTCCCGCCTCGATGCGTCGCAGGTACGGCTCGAAAAACTCGTCGTAATCGGCGGCGATCTGCGCATCGGGAATTTCGTCGTGCAAGCCGGTCAGATACTGATGAAAGGTGACGAAGTCGTAGGGCGGCGC
Organism: bacterium; assembly: GCA_036725605.1. Classification (GTDB taxonomy): domain Bacteria; phylum Lernaellota; class Lernaellaia; order Lernaellales; family Lernaellaceae; genus CALBTQ01. The sequence goes on along the minus strand of DAIMDW010000005.1, from coordinate 30,732 downwards.
CGTGGCCACGACCCCGCGCACGGTGATTTCCGCGGGCGCGTAAATCGCCGCGTGAATGGCCTCCCACGCGCCCCACGAATCGCCGCTGGTGAGAATGCGCGATTTGTCGGCGGTCGGTTCCTGCGCGAGAAAACGCATGCCGGCGATCATGTCGTGGCGATCGTTTTCAATATCGCCGCCCGCATAAAAGCGGCCGAACACGTGCAGCACGCCGATGCCGTTGGTCAGATACAACCACGACAATTCGCCGTAAGATTCCGGCTCGTAGAGCTGATAGAAAATGTCCGAGCTGCCCTCGCGGTAGTCGGGGCCGTCCTCGTCCGGCCAACTGTAGCCCACGTCGGCGCCCGGGCGCGCGGCCCATTTTTCATCGATCGGATCGCCGGACCAATCGATGCCGTTGTAAGGCACGGCCGCCAGAATCACCGGACCGGCCGCCTTCGCCGGCGGCGGAAAATACTGCGCGTACGTGTAACCGCCGTCCTCGTTGCTCAGGCGCAGCAGTTGATAAACAAAGACGTTGCCGTCGTCGTCGACGTACTCGCCCTCGCCCAGCACGGTGACGGTAAATTCGAAATCGTCGGCGTCGTCATCCGCCGCACCGTCGTCATCGCCGGCGTCATCGTCGGAGGAAGAATCGTCGCCATCGCAACCGCCCAGCAACAGCAACAACAGGCACAGCAGCGATATCGCTTTAATTCTCATGGACGTCCCTCAACGGATCGGCGAGACGATCGGTCATACGCCGGGCATCGGCAGCACGTAATAGAAGATGCCGAAGAAGTGGCAGATGCTGCCGCCGAGCACGAACAGGTGCCAGATGGCGTGGTTGAAGGGGATCTTCTTGATCGCGTAGAAGGCCACGCCGGCGGTGTAGATCAGCCCGCCGATGCCCATCCAGGCCAGGCCGCCGGTCGGCATCATGGCGATCAGCGGCTTGATCGCGACCACGGCCGTCCAGCCCATGACCACATAAAGGATGATGAACAGCCAGTTAAGTTTTTTCATCAGGAAGGCGTTGAGCACGATGCCCACCAGCGCGATGCCCCAGATCACCCCGAAGATCGCCCAGCCCCACGGCCCGTGCAAGGTCACCAGCGCCAGCGGCGTGTAGGTGCCCGCGATCAGCAGAAAGATCGCCGAGTGATCCAGCACGCGCAGCACCTCTTTGGCGCGCGGATGCTGAATGCCGTGGTAGAGCGTGGAAAACAGATACAGCAGTATCAGCGTCGCGCCGTAGATGCTGACGCTGACCACGCGCCAGACGTCGCCGTACAGCGCGGCGAAGGTGGCCAGCAGCACGAGGGCGGCCACGCTCAGCGCCGCACCGATGCCGTGGGTGATCGCGTTGGCGATTTCCTCGCCCAATGAATAACGCTTAATCAATTGTTGCATCATCTGAACAATTCCTTCGTGTCACCGGCGGACATTGTGACGAATTTCACCCCGGTGGCGCAAGGGCGGCAAGAAATCGTTCGCCGCCTTGCACATTCGCGCCGATCCCGGCAAAGTGCGGACAGAAAAAGCAAACAGACAAAGGAAACACATGCACCCCGAATTGTTCCACCTCGGCAAATTCACCATGCCGACCTACGGCACGGCTTACGCTTTTTCGGTGATGTTGGGCATCACCCTCTCCTACCTGCGCGCGCAGAAAGAGGGCGTCAGCGAAATGCGCTTTCTGCAGGCGATGTTCCTGGCGATGCTCGGCATGATCTTCCTTTCCAAGGGCATGCACATCGCCACTCATTGGTCGTATTACATGGATCACCCGTCGCAGTTCCTCAACCTGCGCAAGGGACACATTTTTTACGGCGGTTACATCGGCGCGATTCTGGTGCCCGGCATTTTCCTGAAGATCGTCAAGGAGCCGATTCTGCCGATCATCGATTTGCCGGCGACCTACATGCCGTTGTGTCTGGCGATCCATCGCACCTTCGGCTGCCTGATGGCCGGCTGCTGCTTCGGCAAGCCGACCGAACTGCCCTGGGGCATCGTGTTTCCGGCCGGCGCGCCCGCGAGCGAAATGTACGGCGCCGTGCCGGTGCATCCTTCGCAGATTTACGAATCGCTGTTGGCCCTGGCGATTTTCGCCGCGCTGTTGTATTGGCGCAAGCACAAGCGGAAGGTCGCCGGCGAGATCATCACCTTGCAGGTGGCGCTGTACGCCGCCGGGCGTTTCGTGCTCGAGTTCTGGCGCGGCGACGTCAAGCGCGGCTTCTACGGTCCGCTATCCACCTCGCAATGGGTGAGCGTCGCCATGCTGGCGATCGCCGCGGCGCTGACGGTGTACATCGTGCGCGAGCGCAAAAAACTGGCCGAATAACCCGGGAAGCCTTCCACGCTAAATCCCGCTCACCGACTGAACCCTTCTCAAAATTTTGAGAAGTTTTTCTAATTTTCATTATCTCGCCGGATGCCGGAAAATAATTACTAAACGCCAAGCACTCAATATTTCATGGTTAAATTTGGATATTGCGCGGTGCGGCAAATGTGGCATCGATCTTGCTGAATGAAATGAGCGTTTGGTTTGGGTTTTGTAGAGATACGAATCGAAAAGGAATAGGTTATGAAACGCCTGGTTTTTATTGGACATGAGGCCTATGGATTGTGTGCCGTTTTGCTGGCGTTGATGATGATGTTCGTTGCCGGTTGTGGAGGTTCATCGGATGATTCCGGCGACGACGATATCGGCGATGACGACGGTTACGACGATGACGACGATGACGACGACGGTTGGGACGATGATGACGACGACGGCTGGTACGACGACGACGATGACGACGATTACGCCGACGACGATTGCAGCGACGACGACACCGGCGACGACGACACCGCCGACGATGATACCGACCCGCCGGAACTGGAGTGCCCGGAAGAATCCGCGCCGGTAACCTATTATCTGTCGGCCGACGACTCGAACTCGCAGGCTTCGCCGGTGGTCGTGCGCGCGATCATCGAGGCCGGCGCGATCGTCCCGCGCAACCGCGTGCGCACCTACGAATTCACCAACTACTACAACATCAACTACACGCCGCCGACGTTCTCCAAGGTGCGCGTCGAGGCGCAGATGACGCCGCACGCCGAAGGATTGTACGAAGAGGAATACGTACTGCAGATCGGCGCGCAGTCGCATTGGGTGGAGTACAACGATCAGCGGCCGATAAACCTCGTGCTGAGCTTCGACGTATCCGGTTCGATGAGCGGCAAACCGATCTCCCTGTTGAAGGAAACCGCGCGGGTGATCGCCAGCCGGCTGCGGGCCGGGGACATCGTCTCGGTCGTCAACTGGGACACCGAAGCGGACGTGAAGTTGAACGGGCATGCGGTCGACGGTCCCAACGACGCGCAGTTGCTGGCGGTGATCAACGCCATCGAGGCCGACGGCTCGACCAACATGCACGACGGCCTGGTGACCGCCTATGAGCTGGCCATGGACAACTACTCCGCACAGCGCCTCAACCGCGTGGTGCTCATCAGCGACGGCGGGCTGAACACGGGCATCACCGATCTGAACATCATCAGCCAGTACGCGGACGATTCCGAAAGCGAAGGCATTTACCTGGTCGGCGTGGGCGTCGGCGACGCCGCCAGTTATTATTATGATAATGTCATGGACGAAATCACCGACGCGGGCAAAGGCGCGTACGTCTTTGTCGATTCATCGGATGAAGCGCAGCGTCAGTTCGGCGCGGGCTTCCTGCGCAACATGGAAGTTGCCGCCCTCGACGTTCGCGTCGAACTGACCATGCCTTATTACCTGCTGATGCTCGAATACCACGGCGAGGAATACTCGACCGATCCCTCCGAAGTCGAGCCGCAGCACCTGGGACCGAACGACGCGATGATCTTCCATCAGTTCATCGTCTCTTGCGATCCGCTCCTGATGAACCTGGACGACGTTCTGACGGTGCGCGCGACCTACACCGATCCGTTCACGTATGCGGACGGCGAATCGGTGCAGGAAGCGACCTTTGCGCAGTTGCTGGCCGCCGGCCACAACCAATTGCTCAAGGGCGATGCGATCGTGACCTACGCCGAGGCGATCAAGGAGATTGCCGACCTGGTCTATACGGATGCGGACCAGGCGTTGGTCGTGTGTCAGGCGGCACGGGAAAAACTGGAAGCCGCCGCCGAGACGCTCAACGACGAGGAACTGGAGGAGATCGCCGACTTGCTCGCTGATTACGAAGGAACGATTGGAACGTTTTAAAGTCCATGGAGGCATATCCCGAACTGTGATGGGGGCTGCCATGGATGGTGGCCCCATCTTCCCTTACGGGCGGATCTCCCCTTTCCCTCACGAACGCCGGCGCATCGTCCAACGCAACGAGCCCGCCAACCGTCGCCAGTCGATTTGCAGATACAACCAGATCAACGCCACGGCCGGAAACAGATAATTGCGCGGCGCTTTCTGCCCGGGGGACATGGTCAGCGTGATGTAACCCATGAAACCGATGCTGCTCAGGGCAAACAAAAGCGGCAGCCAGTTTTTCGTCCGCACCGCCTGCGCCAGACCGAAGCCGGTCAACAAATAGCCAAGCACGATGAACGGCAGATCCGCCGGGAGAAAAACCGGCATGATGTCGATTTCCCGGTAATTGTAGAAACTCGGGCTGTAGACGGCGAACGGATAGGTCATGAAATGTTTGAGCGAAGCCAACGTCATACGCGTGGGGTGCCCGGCGTCGTAGGCCAGATGCCGGTAGGACATCTCGCCGATGCCGAACCAGAAATCCTGCCACAACAGCGGATTGGTGCCGATGAACACGGCCAATCCCATCAGGCCGACCAGCAGATTCGCCGGCAACCAACTCTTGCCGAAATGCTTGATCATCACCAACGAATAAAGAATGAACGTAAAAAATACGATGATGCTGTAGAGCTTGCAGGAAATCGAAAAGCCGGCGAACAGGCCGAAGCCGAACAACAAAAACCAACGGAACCGTCCGTTACGCAAAGCGACGTCAAACTGTGCGAGGGCGGCCAATGCCGCCAACGCGAACAGCAGTTGCGGAATTTCGGCATAAAGCAAGATTTGCAGCATGCGGAAAATCGGATTGATCAACAACAGACAGCCCGCGCCGACCGCCAGCCATCGACTCGAGATTGAGCCGCCGACTTGGTTCGTTTGCACCAGATTCATCATCAACACGACGCACATCGCGGCCAGCACCGCCACAAACCAACGCACATTGATCTTGAAAAATCCCGCCGCCCTGGTGAAAGACGCGATGAGATAAAACGCCACCTTCGGATGCGGTGAGCCGCTGTTGCCGAAATTCTCCCGCCACACCGGATCGCTGAAGTCGTGCTTGCCGATGAACTGGTGAATGTACAACGGCAACAGCGTTTGGCCGGTCGTCACAAAGCCGCACTCATCGACCTTGGGGGCCGCCGTAAAAAACGGAATCGTCGCCGCAATGTATAAAAAAGCGACGATGAAGGCCGGCGCCAGCAGACGAAAATTACGCATCGACTATTCCAGCTCGCTCCTTTAAATGGTCCATTCGGGTTTTTGCATTATACTGAAGAGAAACCGAGTAAACACTCACTTTTCACATCGGAAAATCTTTTTATTATTCAGTGTGTTACGCCGCCGTTTGCACATTGCATCCCGTATGTGTTATGAATTATGCGACAATGTGTTCGCTCTTTTCAGATGTGAGGTTTGGGTTTCGCTGTACAAAGGAGAAACGTATTGAAAGCCATTCGATCCGTTATATCGCTCGGCATGCTCGTCCTGTTCTGCTTTCTATTGTTCTCCTGCTCCGACAATGACGATTCGACGGACGATCCGGGGCTGGAAGATTATATCCGGCAAGGCAAACAACACCTGATCAACAACGAAGCGCATTACGCCGCGAAACAGTTCGAAAAGGCATTGGCGATCGATGCCGACAATACCGACGCGCAGGTGGGTTTGGTCCTGGCCGGCCCGATGCGGTTGTTCAACTTCGTCGATCAGGTCATTTCCACCATCAACGCCATTTCCTTCAATCCTGAAAACAACGTCACCAACGAGCAATTCGCTCCCTCGTCGATCAACGGCGACGACATCAACGCCATTCACATTTTCTTCATCGAAGAAATTATGCCGGAGATCGCCCGTGCCGAGGAAATCTTTCCGCAGTTGATGGCCGGTCCCGACTTCTCCTTCGAGTTGGAGCACTACGGTTTTCAGATTACCGGCGAGGATCTGCTTTCCTACGGCGGCACCTTCGACAAAACCGACCTGTACATGATCGGCGCGTTCAACAGCATTTCCTATGCGGTCGTCAACCTGCTGCTGGCGCATGATCTGCGTTTCGACTATACGCAACTGGCGATCGAGCTGGGTTCGGGCGGCGGCGAAAAATCGACGCTCGAAACGATCGACATGATCATGTCGCTGATCTACGACCTGTTCCACAGCGAACGCTTCCCCCACTTCCTGTACCTGGAGCCGGGCAGCGGCGTCGAATCGATGAACATCACCGGGCTGGCCATCGCCAACGGCTTCATGCGTATGGTCGACACCTTCGATTCGCTGGCCGCCGAAACCGGACCGCAGGACAATTCGCCCGTGCACTACGAGGACATCAACGGCAACGGCGTCTATGACAAGGGCATTGACCGGGTGTTCCTGGGCCAGGAAATCGAAATCGAACCGACGGAAGTGGACGTGGCGCGGCAACTGTGCGTGGACATCGCCGACGCGTTCTATGAAAGCTCGACGCAGGATCCCGATCCCTATGAGGTGGCCCTGCTGTCGATGGCCGACTTCAACGACCTGCTGCACCTGGTCGGCGTGCTGCCCATCGAACTGGGTCCGCTGACCATCCGGCGGTTCCCCGGCCTGATCAAGCTCAACGTCGGCTCGTTCTTCGCGCACCCGTCGCAGGACGGCTTGCGCCGCTTCCTGCAGTTGATCATCGATATCTGGAACGATCCGTCGTTGCTCTTCGAATAGAACGCGGCGGGGTCTACAAATTCATTTTCTTGCGCAGATACAGCTCCACCAACGAGGAAATCTCGTCGATCAACCGCTCGCCCTGCAGCAACTGCGGCTGATACAGCACCGCCTGGTGCGTCAGCGTTTCCACGATGTTGAACACGACGAAAATCATCAGTTCCGCATCCGCCGGCGAAAGTTCCTTTTTCAACCGCAACAGTTGCTCGCGGATCATCTCGATGATCTGCCGGTCGATTTCGTTGATCTTGCGCAGCGGCCCCATACGCGGCACCTGCTCGACCAGCACCCGATGCAACTCCGGCGCGATGCGATGCATGTGCACCATCACCTCGACCGACTTGCGGATCGTGTCGCGCAACGACGCGTTGGACACCTCGACGAACGTCTGGCGGATCAGATCGAGTTCCTGCTCGGCCAGCCGGCGGTTGAGCGCCAACACCAACGCTTCCTTGTTCGGGAAATAGTGATACAGCGAACCGATGCTCACGCCCGCCTCGACGGCGATCTTGTTCGTGCTCGTCTGATCGTATCCCTCTCGAATCAACACTTGCGCCGTGGCGTTGAGAATCGTGTCGACCGTATCCCGCGATCGTTTTTGCTGCGGCCGTTTGCGGGGCTTGATCTGCTTCATCGTTCCCTCAAAAAAAAGCGAGTTGTCATTCGTGGTGAACTTGCTTATCATGCACCGAATGTGAGTAAAAGCTCAACTTCTTTTCACACGGTGGGGATCGACCGGTTCCGGCATGCAAACGGGGCGTTTTCGAAGTTCATGATTCTTCAACGTTCGACTTCCGGCCATTTTGTTGCGCGGCAAGCGATAAAAGAATCGGTGTGCGCGAACGCGGACCTTCTCGGTGCGGGCATGCATGGACAACACCTAAAGCCAATGGACATCAAGGTAAGGAGCAAACAATGAGCGATTCCTTCAACAAGCTGCCGGAAAAGGGTTTGCCGAGAAAAGACATCCTCAAAATGATGAAGACTTTCGCCGCGGACGATGCCGACTATCGTACGGGTAAAACCTGGAGCCTGGTGTATCACCTCAACGATGAGCACACCGATTTTTTGAAGAAGGCGTACACCTCGTTCTTCTCGGAAAACGGCCTGAACCCGATGGCCTTCCTCAGCCTCAAACGCTTCGAAACCGAAGTGATCCGCATGACCGCCTCGATGCTGCACGGCGACGCCGACACCGTGGGCACGATCACCTCGGGCGGCACCGAAAGCTGCCTGATGGCCGTCAAAACCTATCGCGACCTGGCGCGCGACAAACGTTTCTTCGTCGGCACGCCGGAAATGATCGTCCCCGAAACGGTGCACATGGCCTTTGAAAAAGGCGCGCACTATTTCGGCGTCAAAGCGGTGCACGCGCCGGTGGGCAAGGACAAGCGCGTCGACGTGAAAGCGGTCAAGAAGCTGATCAACCGCAACACGATCCTGCTGGTCGGCAGCGCACCCTGCTATCCGTTCGGCGTGGTCGATCCGATCGAGGAACTGGGCGAACTGGCCCTGAAGAAGAACATCCCGCTGCACGTGGACTCGTGCCTGGGCGGTTACCTTCTGCCCTTCGTGGAAAAGCTCGGCTACCCCGTGCCGCCCTTCGACTTCCGCGTGCCGGGCGTCACCTCGATCAGCGCCGACACGCACAAGTACGGCTTCGCGGCCAAGGGCGCCTCGACGATCACCTACCGCAACATCGACATTCTCAAATACCAGATGTTCGTGTTCACCGACTGGCCCGGCGGCGTGTTCGCTTCGCCGGCTTTGCTGGGCACGCGTCCGGGCGGCTCCATCGCCGCGGCCTGGGCCGCGATGGTCGCTTTGGGCGAGGACGGCTACCTGGAAACGGCGCGGCAGATCATGGACACCACCAAAACGTTGATGGACGGCATCAACGCCATTCCGGGCCTGGCCGTGGTCGCCCGGCCGCACATGAGCGTGTTCGCCTTCCGCTCGGTCGATCGCGACCTGAACGTATATTGCGTCGCCGACCAGATGGAAAAACGCGGCTGGCACATCGATCGTCAACAAAAGCCCGACTGCCTGCACAACATGGTCACCACGCAGCATACAAAAATCGCCGACGTCTACCTCAACGACCTGCGCGAGTCGGTCGAATACGTGCGGCAGAATCCCGGCCTGGCCGAGGAAGGCAACGCGGCGATGTACGGCATGATCGCCCACGTGCCCATGCGCGGCCTGATCAAAAAGGAAGTCTTGAAGATCTTCCTGGAGATGTACGGTCCCGACGCCAAAATGCCCGACCTGGGCAGCTCGGCGTCCGGCGACGACCTGACGACGAAACTGGGCATGAAGTTCGTGGAGTACAAAAAGAAGCTGACCAACCGCCTCAACGATTTGCTCGGCATCGAGCCCGAGTGATCGGTCCGCGCGCGGTCGGCATGACGGATACGCTTTGGTCGATTGGCTGTTGACGCCACGGTTGTTTTTACAAGTTAAGAACGTACTTTGAAGGATCGAACGATGCGCCATTTACTCTCGGATCATCGCCCGAACCCGTTGTCTCGTCCGCGCCTCATGTTCGCGGTCGCCCTGTTCGTCATCGCCGCCCTGCTTGCCGGCTGTGCACCGCGCGCGACGGAACCGAAGTATTACCAGGTGTTCGACCTCTACGGTTCGCCCTACGAACGCGGTCTCCAGCACGGTCAGCGCTTCCGCAGCAAGATCCGCTCGCTGTACACGATGCTGTTGACCAACTCGATTTATCCGTACCTCGAACGCGATCGCTACGACGTGGCCAGCGTCATGCTGCGCTACCAGAACGAGGAACTGTACGGCAACGGCCAGTTCTCGCCGCGCATGATGCTCGAATGCGGTCAGGAATTTCTCAAGTTCATGCCGCAGGAATACATCGACGAGATGCGGGGCATCGCCGACGGCGCCGAACTGTCCTTCGACGAAATCCTGATCCTCAACACCTTCTTCGACACGCTGATGGGCTTCCGCTCGATCACCTTCTTCATCAAGCTCATCCAGGGGCCCTGGCTGTTGACGGTGTCCTTCGACGGCGACCTCAACGCCGACGGCAAGGACAACGACGGCGACGGGGAAATCGACGAGCCCGGCGAGGAGCGGCAGGATCCCTACGAGCCGCGCTCCTACGCCACGATGGTCGAGGTGCCGCTGGACGCGCCGGTCAAGTTCACCCTCGACGACGACAAGGAAGGCGTGAATCCCGAGTCGGTCCGCATTCAGTACAACGACCGGCTCTTCCTTGCCTCCGATCCGGAAGTGCAAACGCGCCCCTATGCGCGCGAAGGCAAGACCATCGAAGTGACCTTCCTGCCGCCCGAGGGTTGGCCGGAGGCGGGTGTCGTTTCGTTGAGCATCCAATGCACCGACTTGCTCGAGGTCGTGCGCGTGCCGCCGAATCATCCGCGTACGATGCGCGCCGAACGCATCACCTTCACCACCGCGGGCTACGGCAAGAAAATCCACCAGGTGCCCAACCAGGGTTACAACGACGGCCGCTCGCAACCGCCGTCGCTGGCCTTCGCCCTACGCGGTTCGGCCACGCGCGACGGCCGGGTGATCGTCGCCCACAACTTCGCCATGCTCGACAGCAACATCACCCACAAGCACGTCACCATGTTCGTGCACCATCCCGATCAAGGCCACGCCTTCTCCGTGTTGGGTTACCCCGGCGTGATCTGGGGTTTCTCGGGGATGAACGATCAGGGCCTGACCGCGCTGTACAACGCGTCGGACACGCTCAACACGCCGTTCGCCGCCTCCTTCAACGAGGGACTGATCTTCGCCAAGTTCAAACCCACGGGCGTGACGGCCGGCGTCATGCTGCGCGAACTGATCAGCAAATACGACAACGTCGAGGATGCCTTGCCCTACTTCTACGAACACCAGGCCAGCTACGGCTGGAACTTCCTGCTGGCCGATCCTTCCGGCGAAATGAAAGTCGTCGAAGTGGATTCGGACATCACCGAGCGCGATGAAGGCGGCGTACACGTGTACGGCAACGACTTGGACAATCCGGAAGACCAGGACGCCTGGGGCAAGCCGTTGGCGACCGTCGCCGGCGACGATCTATACGTCGCCTCGCACTACCAGAAAAACCTCGAGGAGATCCGCTACCAGATCGTCAACTTCGACCTCCAACCGCAGCGCTACTGGACCACCTTCTACTTCCGTTCGGTGCGCGCGTTCTTCTGCACCGCCGACGCCTTGCGCGAACGCTACGGCAAGCTCGACGTCGCGCGCACCATCGACATGTTACGCCTGATCGACCTCAAGGACGTGCGCGACAGCATGAACTCGGCCGTGTACGATCCCGGCGATTTGACCGTCTGGGTCGGCGCCGGCATGGTTCCCGCGCCGGATGCGGAGTTCGAGGAAACCGACCTCGGCGAAAAATGGTCGGAAGGAGGTGCGCTATGAGAGCCGCGCGCCTGCTCCCGCTGTTGTTCGTCGCGCTGCTGCTGCCCGTCCACGCGCTGGCCGGCTTCACCGAAACGTTGCCCACGGGCACCTTCCTGCTCGACGTCGGCTGGATGCAATCCACCCTCGACAGCAAGTGGGACAACCGCGAGCGTCGCGTCCCGCTGATCGAGGAAATGGTGCGCTACGAACCGGGTTCTGGCCGCCAGGGCACGCTCAAGCCGCAGGTCGAGGCGGAACTGTCCATCTTCGCCATTCAGTTGTTTTACGGCATCACCGATTCGCTGTCGGTCGGCGGCGGCCTGCCGCTGATGCAGTACGCCGACATCGATCCCAATTTCGACTGGGAGCGCGGCGACTACCAATGGAGCCTCGGCCGCTCGTACAGCGAAACCGACTTCTGGGAATGGGCCGGGTCGATGGGCCAGCCCAAGCCGGGTCATTGGCGCGGCAACGAATGGATCATCGGCGACGTCCAACTGGGCGTGCTGTTCCGCTTCTCCGATTACATCAAGTGGTTCGAGAAGATCGACTCGGGCATGGGCCTGACGATCATGGGCGCGCTGCCCACCGGCAAGCAGCCCGATCCCGAAGAGGTGATCACCGCGGGCACGACCTCGTGGGATTTTCACTCCAACGGCGACCTGGGCTTCCGCGTGGGCTACGACAAATTCTTCCACGACAGCCTCGACGGACGCCTCACCCTGGGTACGGAAGTTTTCTATGAGATTTTCTTCCCGCATTCCTACATCAGTCCCGAGGGCAAGAAGAATCCCTTGATGTGCAACTACCGGGCTTTCACCGGCAAGCATTACACCATCGACGGCGGCGACTGGCTTGGCGCGTCGGCGCAGATCGAAGTCGTGCCCCTGCGCGGCCCGGCGCTGGGCACCTGGCTGGTCAAGGGTGACGCCTCCAAGGCTGAAGCGCTGCCGCCGTTGCTGACGCTGCAGTTCCGCTACACGTACATCAACATGCAGCAATCCGACTGGGACAGCGACTCGGAAATCTGGGACTGGGACCGCGAAAAGGAATGGCGGCCCGGCTTCAAACAGATCCTGTTCGGCAAAGCGACCATCGGCCTGCTGCGCCTCGGCCTGCCGCTGATGCCCTATGTCAGCTACCGCAACCTGACCTGGCTGGAAAGCAAAAACTGCCGCGCCCCCAACGTCCTGGGCATCGGCACGCGCGTTTTGCTCAAGTTTTGGTAAGCGCGTCCGGTTAATATCTATATAGAAATACAGCTTTCTTTGTCATATGGTTTTGCTATAATCATTTCAGTTAGTGACCTTTCAATTCATTTATTGCTATTTGGCAGGAGATGGATTCGTGCTAACGCCCGAACATCAAATTGTCTTATCAAAATTATGTCTTGGCTGCCTGGATAAAGACGGAAAAATTATCAATCTCGATAAGACGTTTACGAAAAATGTTTTTCTCAATGAATGGAAAGACAGACAAAGCCCTCTCGTCGGCCAGATGTGGCAGAATTTGGAAAACAATTGGAGTCCATCCGGCAAAACGAAAGGGAAATATGATTTCAAGGATTTTTGCGATAAAGACGGTTGTGTGGAACCGCGTATTTATCGATGGGAGAAAAATACCAAAACCTGGGTTAATCTCTACGAAATTCACCACGAAGATTATATCTGGCTCATTGGTTGCGTAACAGATAATTTTGAAAGTGTTTTAGACTCAGTTGCCCATAATATTCCCAATAATGAGAGAGAAAAGGACGAGAAAGGTAAAATTACTCCCGTTCTCTATATCCACGATGAAACTGGAAAAATAATTTGGTACAGCACTCAAGCAAGAGGTTTGTTGGGAGTAAGTTCCCAGACAATGCCGACAAATATTCGCGATACAATAAATGATACGTTGACTGAAAAGCGAGTATCTCTATTGCTTCGCGCGGAATTCCCTATCAGTTCCTATTTTGTGGAAACAATAAATAAACAGAAGGTGTTAGTTTCCGTGCGTAGCATTCCGATCGAGAATAAAGAGGTTGATGGGAAAAGTTACCTTCGACATGCGGTAGTCGGCCTGGCTCAACCACTCTCCAATGAAAAAAATAAAAAGAGGCAGTCAATTTATGATCAATTGGACTCTTCCAACGCCGCCCTCTATCGCTATCTTCATTACACGCCACAAAATTGGAAAAGAAATCAATCGTTTTCAGAGAGATTTATAACACCTAAGCCGAACACCAAGAAAATCCCCGATTTTGCGCTATCCTATGCCAACAAAAACTTTTTTTTTCTCGCCGGAAAAGAAAAGGAACTAAAAGATTTTGAAGAAAAATACGGAGACGACGCCCTCAAGAAAATGAGGGAGAAATACTATTTCGATCATTCATTGATCTGGTTCTTTGAAGAAGAGGAATGGCCGCATTTATATAAAAAAGCCCTAGGCCGCGTGTACTCAGACACCATCGTTGACGATAGTGCACCCCCTGAAAATTATTATCGGACACTCATCAATGATCGAATTGTGGAGATTTTTGAATTCGCGACACAATTTGCTGGCCACACACTTTACTGTGAGGGCGTTTTACGCGACATTACAGAAGAAATTACTGAAGCCACCAGTGCAGATTTGGCATCTAAAATGTTAGAAAATATTGAACAAGTATTGCCAAACCGCGACATGGATACTACATATTTCAATACTCTTGAATTTTTAAACAGCCTTTTTAATGCCGATTTAACCATACTACTCAAACCAACTGCTCCACGTCTGAATCGAAAAAATGCGGATGGGAGTAAAACAAACTGGTTTATCAGGCACTTTTTTTGTAAAAATCCTCCTATAATTCATGACCGCACAATTAGCGACTCCCTCAATAAATTATTAACGAAAAACTTACAGGAAACAGGCATTTGTAACTTGAGAGAATTGAATATTTCAAAAATTAATTCCGCATTCTCGGAAATTCTTCCAAATTCACAATGCAATATTTTAGCAGTTTGGATTCGCCCATCGAGAATCAACATCGACAAACAAACAGGATTAATGGGAGCAATTCCACAAGCAAGACCATCCGTTGCCTTGATTATAAATCCAAAAATCGCTTTTCCAACTGATCTATTAAAAGGACGTGAAACGGATCAAGTTAAAGAAAGACTGCAACGCCTTTATAAAAATATTTTGATGGAAAAAAATGCCGACGGAAAATATTTAGTCGAACAATATATTAATCAATTCATCGAAGTTCTCGACCTCTCTTTGCTGCATTATCAACGAGATAAAACAATTCTCCTGTCTCAGCAATTGGAATCAAGTGAATCATGGGAAAAGAAAGCCCATCGCATTTTGGAGGAAATCTGTTACTCACTTCGTTGCGATGGCGGAGCCTTATTTCTTCGTGCCGAAAATAAATTGGAACTCAAAGCTTCATTCAATTTAATCTGGGAAGATCCTAATTATCGAGAAGTGTATATCTCCGAGGAAGGAAAACCATCACTAGTACGAGAGATTGCTCTCGACAAGAAAATCATTTCCTCACAAGACCCCCTAAATGAAATAGATTATGGCAATTTGGCTAGAAAGGTACATAATATTAGAAGGTTCGACAAAATTAAATTAGTGGAGAATGACGATTCTGGATATCCGATTGAATCGTTTTTAGGCGTTCCTATCCGCACAGCAAGTAAACCTCATCAAATTGTCGGCGTAATTGTCTTATTAAATAAGCGTGATCCCAATCCTGGAAATTTAAATACAGATATCGAACTTTTTTCAAGTATATTTTCTTGGCGTGACATGTACTTACTGCAAAGTTTGGCGGAACATTTGGTTCCCTTCCTTTCACTTGCACAAACCCACGATGAAATGGCGCGAAATTTAGAAGTGTTAGGCCATGAATTACCCTCTCCTTTGTCGGTAATCAGCAACCTTTCGGATTGGGTAAAAGTCAATTTCCATGATCCCACCAATCGTATTCAAGTATTGGATCGACAGGAGATAATATATAATGCTTGTCAGCACATGAAAGCGCTAGTTGGTAATGTCAGCATTATCAAAATGGAAGAATACCTTCGGCGAATAGCGGCCAATCATGATTCTCGAACCAAACCTGAAAGACTTTTTGAGAAATACGGTTTATTGCAGCCCAGTAATAATCCCATTTCTTTATATAATGCCACCAAAGAAGTAACCAATTGGCTTGAGTTTTATGCCTATGAAAAAGACACTATTTTAGAGGCGACAGTGTCGCGCCCATTTAGTGGGGTTATTGGGCAAAAATTTCCCGGTCTGTTCATTAGTCGCAGCTATTTTCAGCAAACTGTTTTTAATATAATTAACAATGCAATCCGTTATCGAGGAGATGCTTTTTGCGTTCCGTATCATGGCCCCATAAAATTGGATGTTATTGATGATATTAGTTTCACTAAACGTATACAAGTAAAACACGGACGACTGTTTTTCCACGGGATTATTACAGAAAAAGATTTGCACAGGCTTTTAAATTACGATTTACCTGACACCATGAAGGATGCCTTTATATCTTTATATCATAAAATGAATAATCCTGGCAGCAGTCGTCCAGCTGAAATTGTCCAGATCGATATCTCGTTTTTCTATCATAATTATGATGTTACCAATAAAATTAAATGGCCTCATTATCGAATTGTCTTCAATGACTGGGGCAAAGGAATTGAACCAGACTGTAAAAATAAGGTTTTTCAAATAGGTTATCGTTCCCCTCGTGCCAATCGCACTGATTTAGGAACAGGTTTTGGCCTTTGGCTGGTGCAGAAGGTTGTCAACTTCTATGGTGGCGTAGTAAAAGTAACTCATGAGATATATCCAACTCAAATTACCATATGGCTGCCGATGTTTCTGACAAATTATGACTTGGTAGTAGAAATGTTAAAGAAAAAGGTAACCTATAGTATGGGAGGCACACATGATCGCAATCGTTGATGATGAAAGAACTTATGCTGAGTTGTTTTGCGAAAATTTAGCTCGAGTATTGGTCAATAATAAATTAATACCCGATGAAAATTATCGTTTTTCATATCAGAACCGCAATTATGGATATATAATCTTACTCAACAATTTCAACGAGGCGATAGAATTTATCATAAATAATATCGATCTCATCGATTTTATTACTTTTGACATTATGATGACTCTACCAAGTGGTATTGAAGAATTAATTTATAAGTATAATACACCATATCCCCAACTTATTATTGAAGAGCCAAATGCGCTTGAAGCTGGCGCCTATCTTTTTAATATGTTAGTTGCCAACGACATTATCGCCGACAAATTGAATCGCTTTGCTATAATAACACACCTTAAAGACTATGCTGCCGATAAGCTAATTGAGCATTTACACGAGGATCTTCGCCCCCCAGTGACGGCATTTGAAAACCGAATACTACAGAAAAACTACAATAATGTATACAATGACGTTTATCGAATTGTTGAATTTCTTAAAGAGGAAAAAATTGAAACGATTCGAAAATTGGAGCATAATGATGAATAACGAAGATTACAAAAGATTAGTTATTCTTCACATGAACTGGATGCTTGAACATCGAGAGGAAATATTTAAATCATTACCTCAATATCAATCTAGTTACTCTTCATTATGGCAGGATATCAGTCGTGAATTATGTAATAAATATTTATTTTATTCTCTTCCAATATTGGATGATAATCTTTTTAACAATCTTGGCTACTATTTTTTATCATCAGTATTCCAGGGTTTTAAAAAGAAATTTTATAATCCGTTACTTCATATTGATTTCAATACTAGTTGTAAAATTGATGTAACGCCATCAATTGAAGAATATAAAATTAAGATTATTCCTCCGGAACTCCTCACTGGAATAATTGTACACGTTCTTCAGTTTTGCAATCAATTACACCAGGCAGCAAATATCAATACTAATCAGGTGTGGAGATTAACAATTTCTCCTGAATATAAATATAAGAATTCTTTCAAAATCGTCTTGAGTGGAAATGAAATTTTTAACCACATTAATATTAATCGAGCTGCGACCCTTGGTGAACTTGTCTATTTATCAAAATGTTTAATTGAGAAAAATTGGGGATCAATCTCACTTCCTGCTCCAGGTGATACAACTATCTCAATTAATATCAATCCTTCATTAGTAAAACGAACATTTCAAAGAAAAATCGCCTTTTCCTGCGCCGGTAGAGATAAAAAATTCGTTGATCAAGTATGGCAATTACTTGGCAAACCAAAAAATCAGATATTTTATTATCGAGATGATAATATTACTACAGAATTCGAGAACATTAAGCTAAAAACAAAAAGAGTATTTGAAAAAGAATCCATTGCTTGCGTATTATTCTGGTCAAGGAATTATCAATACGGCAGTAAAGGTTGTTATCAAGAAGAAGGTATTATTCAAGATCGACTTCAACACAATGTGGAAAACAACGAAACGCCAAGTTATCTGTATGTAATTAGAATCGACAACTCAGATTATCCTGAAAATGAATTCCGTCATGCTCCACATGCACGAGTTAAAACTCCTGAAGAAGCCGCTATAATTATTCGAAGATTTTCTAAGGCTGTTTTCAATCGGTTAGACATCAATTAACCTATATATACAATACCTCGAATTTATTATTGAATTTCGCCGGGATATCGCCTAGCCTGAGCCAACGAAATTTTTGGGTCGGGAAGGATACGTATGCGGCTCGCGTTGGTCTTCAATCCCTTCAGCTACAAACTGCACGAAGAGAATCTGCGCATCGTGCAGCGCTTCTTCGGCCTGTTTCCGCCGTTGTCGCTGTGTTGGGTGTCGGCCATCGCCAAGCGCGCCGGGCACGAATCGATCATCATCGACGCCCGCACCGAGGGCCTGACCATGGCCGCCACGGCCGAGCGCCTGCGCGCCTTCAAGCCCGACGTCATCGGCTTCATGATGACCACCTACATGTTTCGCGAAACGCTCGCCTGGGTGCAGTACCTCAAGCAGCAATTGCGCGTGCCGGTGCTCGTCGGCGGCTACAACCTGCGCGTGTACCCGGAGGCGTCGATCGCCGCGCCGGAAATCGACTTCGGCGTGGTCAACTCGTCGTTGGTCACGCTGCCCGCGCTGCTTGACGAACTCGGCGGCGCGCGCCGTTTCGCCGATGTGCCCGGGCTGGTCTACAAAAAGGACAACGGTGAAATCGTGCGCACGCCCGATCCCGAGCTGCACGAAAAATTCTCCGACTATCCGTTCCCCGATCGCTCGACGCTGCCCAACCATCTCTACGAGGAATTTCCCACCGAGCGGAAAAACTTCACCGTGATGGTCACCTCGAAGGGCTGCCCGCGTTCCTGCATGTTTTGCGAAGCGGGCCGCACCCCGCACGATCCGCGCACGCCGGAGCAGGTCGTCGACGAAATGGAGCTGTGCTACCGCGATTACGACGTGCGTGAAATCGACATCTTCGATTACGAATTCGCCATCAACAAAAAGCGCACGCTGGAAATCTGCCGCCTGATGGGCGAACGCCGGCTCGACTTGCTGTGGGCCTGCCGCAGCCGCATCGATTCGATCGACGAGGACGTGGCGCGCGCCATGGCCAAGGCGGGCTGCGGGCGCATCTACTTCGGCATCGAAAGCGGCGACCAGCAAACGCTGGACCTGGTCAACAAGGGCATCGACGTACGGCAGGTGCGCGACACGGTCGCCATGGTCAAATCATACGGCATCAAGCCGCTGGGCTTTTTCCTGGTCGGCGTGCCCGGCGAAACGCGGCAGACCTTCCGCGAGACGGTCCGCTTCGCCAAAAGCCTCGATCTGGATTACGTGCAGTTCTCCAAGCTCACCGCCAAACCGCTGACCGGCATGTGGCGCGAGATGACCAAGGACGGCGGCTACGATTACTGGCGCGAATACATTCTGGGCAACGCCGCCGAGGCCACGCTGCCGCGCCCCTGGACCAAACTCACCAACGCGGAAATCGACAGCATGACCAAGTGGGCGTACCTGAGTTTCCACTTGCGCCCCAGCTTCCTGTGGCGCTCGACGTTGCGCGTGCGCTCGCTGAACGAATTCATCCGCAAGGCGCGCGCCTTATTTGAAATGATCTTCAGCCAGGAGAAAATTTCCGAACGGTGGCTGAAAAAACACAAACGGTTCCGTGAGTATCATCCGTTGATCCGATGAAAATCGCTTTCGTCCATCTCGGCCGCGAAAATCTGGGCATCGAATACCTCTCGGCGGTGCTCAAACAGGACGGCCATACCGTGGCGCTGCATTACGACCCCGGCCTGTTCGGCATCAACGACAACGTGTTTTACGTGCCGCGCCTCGAAAAGCGCTACGCCCGCGACGCGCGGATCGTCAGTGAGATTATCGCCGCGCCGCCCGACCTGCTGTGCTTTTCGGTGTACACCGGCACCTACCAGTGGTGCCTGGACATCGCCCGGCGCGTGCGCGACCACGTGCGCGGCCCGATCGTCTTCGGCGGTATCCACGTGACGCTCGTGCCGCACGAGGTGATGAAACACGAGGTCGTCGATTACGCGCTGGTCGGCGAGGGCGAAGAGGCCATGCGCGAGCTGGTCGCCAAACTCGCCGCCGGCGAGGATCCGCGCGGCACGGCCAACCTCTGCTGGCGCGAGAACGGCGAGGTGCGTTGCGCACCGCTGCGGCCGCCGCTGGCTGACCTCGACACGCTGCCGCTGCCCGACAAAGCGCTGTTCGAAAATTGGGTGAACATGGCCGACGACTACCTGGTGATGACCGTGCGCGGCTGCCCGTTCTCCTGCGCCTATTGCTGCGAAAGTGCAATCAACCGCATCTACAATCGACGCTTCCTGCGCCGGCGCAGCGTTGATGCGGTGATCGACGAACTCGAACTCATGGCGCGGCGCTACGACTACCGCGAGGTGATGTTCAACGATTCGATCCTCTTCGGCGAAAAAGCGTGGCTGCTGGACCTGCTCGAAAAATACCGCCGGCGCGTGCGCAAACCGTTCCGCTGTTTCGGCCAGGTGAAATTTCTCGACGAGGAAATCGCGCAGGCGCTGGCCGAGTCGGGCTGCTACGCGATCGAGTTCGGCCTGCAGACGCTCAACGAATCGATCCGCCGCAACATCCTGCAGCGCAGCGAAAGCAACGAGGAAGCCGAGCGCGCCTTCCGCCTTTGCGACCGCTATAAGCTCCGCTACGACATCGACCACATCTTCGGCCTGCCCGAAGAGAGCGTCGCCGATTTCGAATTCGCCGCGCGTTTCTACCGCTCGCTCACGTACCTCAACCGCATCAAGTGTCACAACCTGACGTACTTTCCGGCCACGCCGATCATCGATGCGGCGCGCGAACGCGGCATGCTCAGCGAGCGGAACGTCCGCGACATCGACGAGGGCCGCACCGGCGATTTTTTCCACGAGTACACGTTTTTCGACGACGAGCAACGCGCGCAGGCCGACGCCTTCCGCAAGCTGTATAAGTTCCTGCCGTTGCTGCCGCGCCGCTTCGTCGACTGGCTGACGGAAAATCGCCGTTGGCGGCACATACGCAAAATTCCCGGTCCGCTGATCATCCTCGCGCAAATCCTCGGCGCGGTGCGCGGCCGCGACTACCGCTTCTGGCTGTACATCAAATACTACCTGCTGCGCCTGCGCCGCCTGCGCTGATTGTCCGCCCGCCGCGCGGCGTGCTATCGTAACGGCGATTTCAACCACCGCAGGATGTCCGGCGTGACCGACACGCAACCGCCGCAAGTGAAAAAACAAAGCGCCACGCGCTGGGTGCTCACGCTCGTGCCGACGATCCTCATTCTCTTTTTGCTGCTGCGCTCG
The DNA here is from genome assembly GCA_036725605.1 of bacterium. Classification (GTDB taxonomy): domain Bacteria; phylum Lernaellota; class Lernaellaia; order Lernaellales; family Lernaellaceae; genus CALBTQ01. Next base: position 9,580 of record DAIMDW010000005.1, on the reverse strand, counting down.
CTGTCGCCCGGACAATTCGCCGCCGCGTTGCGCAACGTGCGCCTCGACTATTTTGCGGCGATGACGTTGCTGCACATCGGGTTGATCTTCTTTTTCACGCCGGCGATGTGGCGGCTCATTTTGCGTTTCTACGATTGCCGCACGCCTTACTGGGCGCTGACGGCGGTGTGGATCGGCTCGACGAGCCTCAAGGTGATCATCCCCCTCAAGCTCGGACGGCTGCTCGGCGTGGCTTACCTGGCGCGGCGCGAAAAGCTGCCGGGCGCGCACGGCGTCAGTTCGCTGCTGCTGCTGCACTTCATCAATTTGTTCACCCTGTTCGTCTACCTCGCCGTCGGCCTGTGGCTGACGCCGGGGATGCGCCTGCCCTTCGCGCTGCCGCTGACGCTGGCCCTGCCCGCAATCATCGCGCTGCTGCCGTCGCTGGGCGCGCTGGCCCGACCGCTGGGGAAATTGCATCCGCGGTTGGGCCAACTCACGGCCGATCTCGTGTCCGCCTTCGCCGTCGTGCCGCTGGGCAAACGCTTCGCGCTGGTCGGCCTGATCTCGCTCGTGCACGGCGCGAACATCGCCAAGGTCGCGCTGGCCCTCGCCGCGACCGGCGCGAGCGTTTCGACGCCGGCGCTGTTTTTGTACAGCCCGCTGGTCTACCTCGCCGCCAACCTGCCGGTGACCTGGATGGGCATCGGCGCGCGCGAGTTGACGATGGTGTACTTCTTCCAGGGCTTCGCGCCCGAGGCGAACCTGCTGGCCGCCGGGATGCTGCTGTCGCTGGGCAGCGAGATCGTCACTCTCTTGTTGTCGCTGCCGTTGCTGCCCAAGGCCATCGCCGCCGGTTTGCTGAACGCGAAAGAATCCGCCTGACCGCTTGCGCCGCCTACACCAAAAGTGGATCATCGAACCATGAAAGTCGTGTTGGTCAATCCGCCGCGTTCCGAGCCGGAAAAGCTCGCCAAAAAGGTGCACCCGCCGCTGAATCTGCTGTACCTGGCGACGGCGCTGGATCGCAACGGCATCGCCGTCGAGGTGCTCGACGCCAATGCGGCCGATCTGACCATCGCGCAAATCGCCGATCGCCTGCGCGCCATGGCGCCCGGCCTGGTGGGTTTTCCGCTGTTCTCCGACATCATCGCGCCGACCTACCATTTGGTCGAGCTGACGCGCGCGGCGTTGCCGCAAGTGAAAATCGTGCTCGGCGGCATTCACGCCAGCGCCGATCCGCAAGGCACCGCGGCGATTTTCGCCGACGCCGATTTCCTTCTCGCCGGTTATGCCGAAAACAGCCTGACGCTCCTGGCGCAAACGTTGCGCGACGGCGGCGACCTGGATCACATCCCGCGGCTGACCTACCGCATCGCCGGACAGATCGTCACCACGCTCGACGCGGAAGACGAATTCGACATCGACGCCGTGCCCATTCCCGACCGCCGTTTCGTGCGCGAGCATTACGAACGCGGCGCGTATTACCAGATCATGAACACGCGGCCGCTCGACAGCATCGTCACCAGTCGCGGCTGCAAGTTCGCCTGCCGTTTCTGCTACAACGCCATTCGGCGCGGCGTCGAGCATCGCAGCGCGGAAAACATCTACGAGGAAATCGTGCAGCGCTATGAGGCGGGCATGCGCTTTCTGGACATCGACGACGACAACTTCACGCAGGAACGCGAGCGCATGGGCAAGATCTTCGCGTGGATCCGTCGCGACAAGCTCGACCTGAAACTGTTCCTCAAATCGCGTAGCGACGCGCTGGACGACGCAACGTTACGCCGGGCGAAGGCGGCCGGCACGGAGATCATCAGCTTCGGCATTGAGTCGGGCGTGCAACATATCCTCGACGCCATGCGCAAGGGCACCAAGGTCGAGCGCAACGCCGAGGTCATCGAAAAAGCCAAACGCGCGGGCATCATGGTGCACGCCGGCTTCCTGCTGGGCTATCCGGGCGAGACGCCCGAGACGATCGCGGAAACGATCCGCTTCGTCAACAAGACCAAACCCGACGCGGTGTCGCTGCAGGTGCTCAAACCCTACCTGGGCACGGCGGTATACGAGCAGGCGCAGGCCGACGGCACGCTGGTCGGCTCGTGGGACCCGCGCGAACCGGACCTCCCCTGGGTGCGTCTGCCCTGGACGCAATCGCGCGACGACCTGGAAGCCTGGACGAAAATCTTCGCGCGCCGCGTCTACCTACGGCCCTACTACGCCTGGCGCATCCCGCAGCAGATCGTCAAAAACGCCAACCGCCGCATGGCCCGCTACGCGCTGCAAAATTTGCGCGGTCTTATTAAATAGAAAAAGCGGCCCGTCGCCGAGCCGCTTGATATCATCTTTAAATAATCAGAATGTCGGCTCGACCGCCGGCGTGAAGCTGACCAACTCCGCGCCGATGTATCCCGGCGGCGAAGTCGCCTTCACCGGCCCGACCGACGGGTGGAACCAGTACTCGACGTTTTCCGGATCCATCATGTCGCTCTGCTCGACCACGGCGGTGATGTAGGTGCAGCCGGTCAACGTATCGTAGGGTACGGTCACCGTTTCGTCCTTGCTTTCAATGGTCGAGGTCACGCGCGCCCAGAAATCCATCGGGCTCAGCGGGTCCTCGAACCACATCTCGCCTTCCGAATAACTTTCAAACGGCGTATCCAGCGCACCGTCGACGGGCAACTGGATCGGGTCATCGAAAACGACTGTGTAGAAGGGCTCGCCGTCGTTGCCCAGGCCGGACACGTACGCCTCCAACGCCTTGTAGCCGAAGACATCCTCCTCCGACAGATCCAGCCACCAGACCAAGCCTTCCGGGTCCGTCTGCGTGAAGTCGCCGATTTCGATGCGCGTCCAGGTGCCGTCGTAAATCGTCTCCGGGCCGACGACCACGGCGGTCAGATCGAAGCTGATTTTCTCGTACGCTTCGAAACGATAGACCCACTCGGTGCCGACCGTCGGCGGCCACCAGTTCATGTCGTCATCATCGTCATCGTCGTCGTCATCGTCCCCGGTGTCGTCATCATCCCCGGTGTCGTCATCGTCATCGCCCGTGTCGTCATCGTCGTCGCCCGTGTCATCGTCATCGCCGGTGTCGTCGTCATCGATGCCCGTATCGTCGTCGTTGTCGTCGTCATCGTCGTCGCCGCAACCAAGGAAGAGCGACAGGCTTAGGATCATGGTCAGAAGCACCAACATTATCCATCCTTTGCGTATCATGCATTCCTCCTTTCTCCGACGTGCTATCGGATCTTTCAATCGCGCCGTCCGCGCCACATGCCGCGCACGGCGGCCTTGATCAGTTTCCACGTCGCCGACCACAACGCCCGCCAATCCAGGTGTTCGGCCAACTCGCGCCACCACTGCCCGTCGCGCGCCATCGATTCATCCATCCGCACGACGGCCCGGTTGATTGCCTCGGCGCACCACGCCGGATCCGGCTGCCAGCGCGCCAGCAGCGGAGCGACCGCGCCGGGCAGCGCGCGCAGTTGCTCGCGATCGATTTCCGCGACAAGGCCGGTCGTGAATTGCGCGAACATCTCCGGCGAGATGCGTTCCACTTCCTTCGTCGCCGCCAACAGCGCGCCGACGAAATTGTTGATGCGTTGCGGGCACGTCGCGATCGCCGACAGCGACAGGTTCGCGTCCTCGGCCAGCGCAACGTGCACCACGTCGGCCGCGGCGTGCGGCGGCGGCGCGTTCAGATGCAGCTTGATGATCTCGTTGAACGCCGGCGTGCGCACGATCTCGCGCAGCACGCGCGCGCTCACGCTTTCGTTCGCAGTCGTTTGCTCACTCATCGGCGCTCCCTTCCCGCGCGGCCGCCAGGCCCGCGCCGGCCGCGTCCACCAGCGGTTGCAGTACGTGCCGCACAAAGGTCGGATTTTCGCGCAGCACGCGTTCGACGCCGCCGGCGATTTCGCGTACGCCTTGCGCGGTCGGCGAATCCGGCTGCGCAGCCTGCTCGCCCACACGGTGCGCCCATTGCCCCACGCGCTCGCTCAACCAGGCGGTCAGTTCATCTCCCGACACGCCCGCCCGCTCCAGTCCGGCGGCGAAGCCGGTGCGAAAACGCGAACCGATTTTTTGCACTTCCGCCTCGGCCGGCGAGTCGGGCGCGGTGATCTTGCGGCACAGCGTCAGCGCCAGCGCGACGTTCTCCCCGCCGCGTTCGACGGGCATTTCCGCGATCAGATCGGCGGCGAAGGAACGGACCAACCCATCGGGGAACGCGTGCACCTGCCGCAAAAACTCATTGACGAGCGCGGCAAGCACACCGATCAGCTTCGGCGCGGAGGCCAACAGCGCGAGGAACAGCTCGGCGTCTTCTTCTTTGATCGCGCGCACGAGCAGCGGCGCGTTTTCCGGATCCAACTCGCGCAGCAGAATCTGCACGGTCTGCTTGATGTGCGGCGTGCGCAGCAACTCGCGCAGCACGCGGCTGAGGCCTTCGAGCACGCCGGACGGTTGCGTTTGATTCATCGGCTTTCCTACAGCGTTTCGCATTCGTAAAACCAGCGCGCCGTTTCCATCTGGCACAACTGCTTGCCGCCCATCCACAGTTGCACCATTTTCACGTCGCGCCAGTGTTTTTCGATGTCCTGTGCGCGCTCGACGCCGAACGCGCCCATCACGTTCATCACCTTTTCCAGCGCCGCGACGGTGCGGTCGCACACGAGGTACTTGAACGCGCGGCCCTTGGCGACCACCTCGTCGCTCCAGCGCGCGCCGTACAGATCGGGACGGTCGATCATTCGTGCGTATTGGTAGCCGAGCACGCGCGTGACCTCGGCCTCGGCGGCCAGGTCGGCCAGCACGGCGGCGACGTCGTCGTTTTCGTGCAAGGGCTTGCCGCGATAGCGCGTGCGCGCCGCGAAGTCGCGGGCGATTTCGAACACGTTGAGCAGCACGCCGCCGGCGAAGGCGATGCTGCCCATGTTGCCGAAGCTGATCACTTCCTTGAAGTATTTGAGGTCGTCGCCCGGACCGCAGGCGCGGTACCACAACGGCACGCGCACGTTGTCGAACCAGATGTCGCTGTTCTTGTCGGCGGCCATGCCCGCTTTGCGGTACGCATTGCCCTGCGAGACGCCGGGCGCGTCGGCGGGCACAAAGATGAATGCGAAGTCGCGCGGGTCGGTCGAGCCGGGCTCGGTCGTCGCGACCACGCCGAACAGATCGGCCACGCCGGCGGAGTTGGTCGGCCACAGTTTGTGTCCGTTGATCACCCACTGGTCGCCGTCGACGCGCGCGGTGGTGCGGATCGTCGCGCCCTTGAGCACATCGAGGTTTTCGATGTCCGCGCCGCCCTGCGGTTCGGTCATCGCGTTGGCGGCGAACACGGCCTTGTCGTCGCGGCAGAAGCGCGGCGCGAATTCGGCGCACAGGCGGCGGTTGACGTGCGGCTCGTTGCAGATCATCAGCAGCGGCCAAAACAGCACCGCGAAGGCGACGGCCATGGCCGAATCGGCGCGGGCGACTTCCTCCATGATGCGGTACGCGCCCACGCCCAAATAGCCGGAATGGCCCATGCCCATGCCGCCGTACTCCTCGGGAAACAACAGCCGTTGCAGGCCGAGCCCGGCCATGAGCTTGCCGAATGCCGGCTCGATCAGCCGATGCTCACGCCAATCCTCGTCGTATTGCCGGCGGAAGGGCAGCACCTCGCGGTCGGCCCAGTCGCGCACGATCTTGCCTAGGTGCTTGTCCAACGGCGAGAGGTATTCGCGCGGGCGGGTGAAATCGTCGATGGTTCGCATGAGCTCCTCGCTACGTGGTTTGGCTGGCGAAAAAATGCCGCGCCAGTTGGGCTTGCGCCGCCGTTGACGGCCCCAGGCCCGCCTCGATGGTTTTCGTGTCGCGCCAGATGCGTTCCAGGTTCCACTCGGTGGCGTAACCCGCCGAGGCCATCAGTTCCATGCTGCGGTTGAGCGCGGTCATCGCCTGGCGGCACACCTGGCGCGCCGTGTTGACCGCGGCGGTGAAAATCGTCGCGTCGCCGGCGTCGCCGTAAAGATCGGGCCGGCTGACCAGCCGCGCCAGACTGTAGGTCAGCGTGCGCGCCGCGGCGATCTCCCCGCCGACTTCGCCCATCAGCGACGCGGTCAGCGGATTGTTTTTGAAGATCTGTCCCTTGCCTTTGATCACCCGCGTCTCGCCCCAGTCCTGTAGAATTTCCTGCGCGTTGAGCAGGCCGCCGCAAACGACCGCCGCGCAGGCCAGGTTGCGCCAGGCCAACAATTCACGCAGGCGTCGGGCGCCGAAGAAGGCCAGGCTCGCCTCGGGCACGACCACGTCGCGGAACGAAACGCGCGCGTTGGGCCACACCTCCAGGCCGGTCTGGCGGAAGGGCTCGTGGCGCACGACGCCCTCGGCCGCCGCCGAAATCAAAACGAAGGCAATGCGGCGGTCGCTTTCGACCAGCGCGGTCACGCCGAACGCACCGGCGGCCGAGCCCACGCCGGTCGGCCGACACTGCTCGCCGCGCAGGCGCCAACCGTCACCGGCGGAGCGCAGTACGGCCGGGGGCGCCAGACCGAAAAGATCGTCACAGGTCGCCTGCTCGCCCTGCGCCAACGCGGGCAACATCAGCGCGGCCAATGCCGGTTGCGCGCTTTGCCGCCAGATTTTGATCAGCAATTGCAGGCGCGATTCGTCGCGGTGCGGCTCGACGCCGACGCTCGCCTGCATGACCAGACTGTCGGCCAGCGCCATGGCCAGACCGGCGTCGGCGCGCCCGACCTGTTCGAGCGCGGCGGCCATGGTCATCGCCAGATCGCTCGTGCGCAGGCCGCTGCCGCCCTCGGCCTCCGGCCACAGCAAGCACGCCAAACCCAGTTCGTCGAACAACGAATGCAACGCCGGATGCAACAGCGTCGCCGGATCTTCCTGATGCTCGGCGCGTTTGGCGAGAATTTCCTTGTCGGCCCAACGCCGCAAGGTTTCGACCAACGAACGATCGACCGTCGTCAACCACTCGTGGGGAAAGGCAAACGGATCGCGGTAATCCATGTCTCGCTCGCTTTCGCCCGACGCGACGTCGAGCGGCGGATGAATTGTTTTCGAGTTCGGTGGCGCACAGGATGATGATTATTCCATCCAGGCTTACCAGATGGCGGGCAAGCTCGTCAACATAACCTTCGCGGCGCTGCTGGACCGGCGCGGCGGACGATGGTAAAAGAACCGAAACCCTTCACGCAACGAGGTACGGCGCATGCTCCCCTTGTTCCAACAGTACCCCCGGCTCGCGCGCCGGCTCCCCTACGTTTCGCTGGGCGATTTTCCCACGCCGGTGCAACCGCTGGCCGCGTTCGGCGCCAACATCGAAGTACCGCACTTGTTCGTTAAACGCGACGACCTGTCGGGCCGTTTGTACGGCGGCAACAAGGTGCGCAAATTGGAATTTCTGCTCGCCCGCGCCAAACTCAGCGGCGCGCGCGAGGTGATCACCTTCGGCGGCGCCGGTTCGAACCACGCGCTGGCCACGGCGATTTACGCGCGCGAAATGGGCCTGGGCAGCATCTCGATGGTCGTGCCGCAACCCAACGCCCACGCGGTGCAACGCAATCTGTTGATGAGTCACGCGGTCGGCGCGCAGTTGCATCAGCAAAACAACGAGGCACTGCTGGTCGCCGACGTGCTGCGGCGGATGGTCGCCCGCAAATTGGCGCTCGGCCGCTTCCCGCATATCGTGCCGTTGGGCGGCACCTCGCCCTTTGGCACGATCGGCTTCGTCAACGCGGCCTTCGAATTGAAGCAGCAGATCAAAGACGGTCTGCTGCCCGAGCCCGATTTCATTTACTGCGCGCTGGGCACTTGCGGCACGGCGGTGGGGCTGGCGCTGGGCCTGCGGGCGGCGCGGCTGAAGACGAAGGTTGTCGCGGTGCGCGTGGTGGATAAAAAGCGCGCCAATCGTCTGCTGGTGCAGCACACGCATCGCGCGGCCGACGCCCTGCTGCATTTGCACGATCCGCTCTTTCCGCTCGTGCCGTGGGAAAACGACCGTCTGCGCCTGCGCGACGATTTTTTCGGCGGCGAATACGGTCTGTACACGCCGGCCGGACGCGAGGCGGTCGACTCGTTGCGCGCGACGGAGGACCTGAAGCTGGAATGCACCTACACCGGCAAGGCGCTGGCGGCGCTGGTCGACGACGGCCGGCGCGGCCTGCTGCGTGACAAGGTGGTGCTGTTTTGGAATACGTACAATTCGCGCGATCTCACCGCCGACATCGCCGGGGTGGATTACCGCGACCTGCCCCCGGCGTTCCATCGCTACTTCGAGCAGGACGTTCAGCCGCTGGATCGCTGAGGGCGGTCAGTTGACGCAGACGCGATTGCGGCCGCTCGCTTTGGCGCGGTATAGCTCGATATCGGCACGTTTGATCAGCTTGTGCAGCTCGTCTTTTTTCTTGGCCGCCGTGCCGCCGATGGAAATGGTCACCGCGATTTTCTCTTTGCCTTTGAGAATCGCCGAATGCTCCACCAGCATGCGTAGCTTCTCGGCGACGGTCCGCAATCCTTCTTTATCGACCTGCTTGATGATCGCGATAAACTCCTCGCCGCCCCAGCGAGCCACGACGTCGAAATTGCGAATGCCCATTTCAATCGTCTTGGCCACCATGCGCAGCACATCGTCGCCGACATCGTGCCCGCGTTGGTCGTTGACGTCCTTGAAAAAATCGATGTCGATCAACAGCAGGCCGAAGGGCCATTCGTAGCGTCCGGATTCATTGATGATCGAATTGAGGCGGTTTTCCGCATACCGTCGGTTGCCGATTTCGGTCAACGGATCGATCATCGCCTGTCGACGCAGCGCCGCATTTTCCTCCTGAAGCGACAAGGACGACGAATTTTCCGTAAAGATGTCCGCCGCGCCGATGATCTCGCCTTTCGTATTGCGCAGCGGGGCGACGCGCACCGAAACCGGCACCCGGTGTCCCCGCTTATGATGCATGAAAACATTGGCTTGATGGCTTTGACCGTCCGCCATCATCAAAGACATCAGGCAACCGTCCTGACACAGGTTGTTCCCCTGCTCGTCGACGTGCATCAGGATGTTGTCGGAACACCGATGGCCCAGCACCTCTTTCGCCGTATAGCCGGTCAGTTCCTCGGCCGTTTTGTTCCAATAGGTGATTTTTCGGGACACGTCGGTGAAATACAGACCTTCATGCAGATTGTCCAGGACGTACTTGGAAAAGTCTTCCCGGTCAAATAATTGTTGCTTGTTCACGCAAATCCCCCCCGGTGAAAAACTCTTGGTTGTCGATGCAATCCCCACTATCTTTTTTACGCGCGGTTTTCCCGCTTGGCAAGCGGATACCTCCACGACAACATTTCCGCCATTCACAAGAGGTTAAAAAAAAGAGGAGCGATCCGGGATCGCTCCTCCGGGGTCGGTTTCGTTACTGCTTAGCAGCCGCAACCGTCGTCGTCATCGTCGTCGCCGCCGCCGCCAGCGCCGTCGTCGTCGATGATGCCGCCGTCGTCATCATCGGCTTCGTCGTCATCGGTGACGTCGTCGTCGGTGACGTCGTCGTCGGTAACATCGTCGTCGCCGGTGTCGTCGTCGCCGGTGTCGTCGTCGCCGGTGTCGTCATCG
>DAIMDW010000004.1:0-204496 GCA_036725605.1 bacterium | reverse complement strand
TCAGCAGATTGCCGCTGCCGACGTAGAACTGCGCGCCGCCCAGGCCCTTGATTTTCACGTCGCCCGCGAGGCACCAGATCGCCGAGTCGTACGCCGCGCTTTCGGTCATGTTGATCACCGTGACGCGATCGTTGCCCGTCATTGCATTGTCGCAACAGGCGACAGCCAACCACGCGTCGCCGTCCGCCGACGAGGTCCAGCCGTACAGATCGACCACATTGTCGGAGGACAGCGCGGGCGTCGTCGTCGACGTATAAAGCGCCGCCCAGGAAGTCGGGGTGAGATCGCCGTTGGCCGTCGCGAGATTTTCCGGCAGCGCCAGTTGGAACACGCCGCCGCCGTCGACGCCCAAATACAAATAGTCGCCGACCTTGGCGACGTGCTGGAAACCGCCGCTGCGCGAGGCGTACCCGACCTGAATCGCCATCGAGTCGTTGACGATCACCACGTCCGCGTCGGTGGCGTAGGCGATCAGGCGCGAGGTCGTCGCGCCGGAGGTCGTCCAGGCACACGCGTCGCGCACATTGCCCGATCCCTGCAGCACCGCGTCGCACCAGCTCGGCGAGGCGGTCGTTTTGTGGCCGTGGGTATACAAAAAGCCGTTGGTTGCCATGGGCGATCTTCTCCTATTCGTGATTCGTTGGGTGAACGGTCAGGGCAGGATCCGCCGGTTGCGGTCGGCCTCACGGCGCAGAATCTCCAGCAGCGGTTCGGCGATGCGTTCGGCTGTGCGGCGCGCATCGTCGCCGCCCTCGACGCGAATCGACACGTTGAACGTCGATCCGCCGGCCACGCGGCCGTCACGGTTGAGCGCATCGAGCGTCTCGCGGCCCACCGCCTGCACTGCCTGCTTGCGCACGACGTATTCGCCGCGCTGCAGAATCGCCGGATGTTCGTCGTAGGCGAAGACGCCGCGGTGATGGCGCGGCCAGCTTTCGACGAGGCCGCCCCGGTGAAACACGCCGCCGGTCAGCACCGACAGCACGCCGCCGCCCGACGACATCCCGCCGGTCAGCGCCGCCATCAGCCCGCGCACGATCAGCAGTTGCGCCGCCGTGGCGATGATCTGCTTGAGCACCGCCTTCCACGCGTCGCGCCACTCGTAGGTGCCCTCGACGAGCTGTTCGGCGATGCCGTCGCCGATCGCGCTGATCGACGCGCTAAACATCGTGCGCGTCAGCTCCGACGCCTCGCGCGCCCGGGTGATCCACTCCTCGAACGCCTCGCGGCTCATCCCGCGCATCTCGTCGGCGGCGTACGCGTACGATCCGACCAACGCACCCTTATCGTCGGCAGTGCCGCCCTCCGGCGCGCCTTTGCCGAAGCTCCCGCTCATCTCCGCATGCGACTTGAGCCACGCCGCCTTCATCTCGTTCGTCGACTTGACCACCTGCTTCTGTTCGACGCGCAACGCCTCGTAGCGGGCGATGATCAGATCCAGATTGCGCATCTGTTGCCGATAGGACGTTTCCGCATTCATGCAAAACTCTCCTCTCCCGTCCCCGACGGGCCAGGCGTTATCGGAATAAAATTTTTTGGAAAAATTGTCGGCGATGCCGCCGCGTCAGATTCCTCTAAAGGCGATCATATTGTGCACGACCAACGGCAGCATCCATAGCTGGTTGAACAAAAACAGCGCCACGGCGGTCGCCCGGCGCAACGGACGATAACGCGCAGATCCGCGAGGCCAATAAAAACCGCCCGCCAAACAACCGGCGATCAATAACGTGAGGCCGATATACCAGACCGCGAGCGGCGCATATTCTTGCAGAAACGAAGGACATATTGGAAATGACAACTGACATAATGCTGCGGCCAGCTTATGCAACGGATTGGTGAATTCCAATTCCTGCGCCCGCCCTTCACCGACCAAAGCAATCACGATCGGCGCCCAGATCGTCACCGTCAACAAAAGCCACCAACCGAGCCCGGCAACGACGAGCGATACAAGCAACAAACCCAAACATAAAAAGAAACGAACGACGGAACGCGGCAGTAGGCGCGACAAAAGGCAGGCTATGCCGGCCGTGAAAAAACCCAGCCAACCGCATGTTGCCGGCCCGATTGCCTCAGTGATCGGCCTGATCCACAGCAGTCCGCCACCTAATGAAAATAAGAGACTCAACCCTGCACACAATCCGAACAATTTCGTTTTCATCTTCATTTCCGATATAGGGAAACGCTTTTCCATTAATATTTATTCGGAACTTTTTGCGATTTCTTCATCACCCAACGACGATGCGGAAAACCATTTGATCCACTTTTTCTTGATCGGCAACAACAATATCAGCCAGCTCGCCGCGAATATCGCTCCGACCACATCCATATATGAAATGAAAACGGCAAAACCTAAAATGCGCACTGTGAGAAAAGAAAACATCCATCGATTCTTCTTTGATGCTTGCCGCGCACCTGCCAATAAAAAAATATATGTGACCATAGTCGCCAACATCAAACCGACGTTCGCATAATTGTAATAATGTCGATCGACAAATTCCCATACCCATGACAAAACCACGTATGGGCTTTCCGTCATCGAATAAAGCTGCCAACGAATTTCAGCAGCAATGAGCGCCAGCATGCCGAATAGCGGGACGACCTTAAGAAATATATTTACCTTTCTCGCCTGGGCAGGCATTCTACGAGCGGCCAGAAAATCACCCCCAATTACCAATATCACTGCAATAAAAATCGGAGGTATAAGCGATTCTGTCAGAACAATTATTGAGAAAAAGTGCATCAACCACCAGAAAATGCCTAATTGCATCGCTAAAAATCTTGATCCATTGAATCGATTGATGAAATAAAAACCGATTAGAAATCCAACCAACAATATTTCAACCAGCACCGATACGACCAGCATCCTTGTTGATTTCATCGCTTCAGCGAAAAGATATACTAACGGCCCGTTTAGCAGAAACAAAAATCCCAAAAGAAAAAAAAGCGGCAATCCGGTCAACCAATTTCTACCGGCATGATTTTGATTTCTTCCCATATCTTCCCCTCGGTTGGGATCCAAGGATCAAACTTCCATATTCCGCTAACAAGAGTAGTAGCATCTGCATATCGGAAAAACAAATAGCAATATGCATGATATTCGAATCCAAATACATCATCTAGATGATACTTTTGTATTTTATTTGCATAACAATAAAATAATTTTTTCAAATTATTAAGTTCAATATCAAACTCTTCCTTCTTGCCGATATCCAATCCTAACAAAATAAGATGGTCGTCGACTGTCGGATAATATCCCATTACTTAGCTCCAAATCACACAATTGCTCTACGAGCGAAATTGTGCGACTACCCTTTATCGCTCCGGCTTAAACAATTCTTGACGAACTATTTCTGTCGCCCGCATCGTTCGCGCCTCCTGCTCGCCCGCGCCGCCGGAGCGCGGCTGCAGGCCGTGATCGCGCAGGCGCACATCATCGCGCAACGCTTCGGTGCGGACGACGATCAAGTCCAGATTGCGCATCTGTAGGCGATAGGCTGCTTCCGCATTTATGCAAACGTCTCCTTTCCCGTCCCCGACGGGCCAGGCGTTATCGGAATAAAATTTTTTGGAAAAATTGTCGGCGATGCCGCCGCGTCAGGTCACAAGATCGCTAATTGCCCCGTCCACCATCCGAACATTTTCGTCTTCATCTTAATTTCCGATTCTATATAAATTCAATCTCCAACCAAATAAACGGCGATAGGCAATAATATCCACGCTTGCGAGAGCGCCAGTAATCCGATCACTCCCCTAAGCCGCAACACACGAAAGCGTTTACTGCGGCGGCCATGCAAATGGCCGATTAGCAACGACAACAAAAGAAGCCCGCACAAAATCAGATACCACCCCAAAATCGACTTTTCAGCGGCGAAGCAATAGCCCAACAGCGGATAAAAGGAAACGGTCAATACGCCGGCAAAACCATGAAGCGGATGCAGCGGTCTTTTGTCCGCCACTTGATAGCTTCCGTACCACAACTCGTGTGACACGATCAGCAACAACGACCACACCGGCGCGGTAATTGCCACCCACCAACTGCCGCTCGCGGCGACAATCGAAACGATCAACAGAATCAGCGTGAGAGAATACGTACCGGCGGTGCGTTCGATCCGCCGCGCGAAAACAATCGCTGCCACGGCGCACACCAAACCTGCAGCGCCGAAAGCGCGCATGTTGCTAAGCCAATTTACGGAACTTGCCTTTTGATAAAACGCCAGGAAACAAAAAGCGAAGCAGCCGACGACCAGCAGGGCAAAAAAGATATGGTACTTGGTTTCATCGTCTTTCATTTACACTCTTCCTATTCCCTAAAACCAAAAATCAATATTTGGTTCACGACCATATATTATCGGTCTAACGTTAGGTTAAACCACTGCCCTTAGCGAATTATCAAACGGCGCCCAATCTTTCCCTATTTTGCCATAGTATGGATCATATCGTCGAAACATCTCACTTTGAGAACCGTTGTGATTATGCCAAGCGATCTTCAAATATACAAAAGAGTGTGGAAATGGAATTCCCGTATCGTAATCAAGCCATTCATAATCCTGTTTAAAATCGTACCATAAAGAAGCTTCAAACACTATATTAAAATATTCGTTTAGCTCTTCACTTCGTCCGACACATGCCTTGACTTCTTCCTTCAAGAGACGTTTCTTTTCAAACAGTTTTTCGGAAATATTTTTATCAATGAAACTCATCCACCATCCGGTTATAACTTCATTCGGTCCAAAATAGTTATAACGTTTAATAAATTCCTCAAAATGATGATCTACTCGTGTAATAAATTGTTTTGCCACCGATAAGCTTACCGACTTTTCATATTTCAACTCAGCAATGCTTATCATTTCACCCATGATCACACCCCCTTATTAACAATGCAGGAATAGCCCCTTGAGCAACTCCAGCGCGCGCATCGTCCGCGCCTCCTGCTCGCCCGCGCCGCCGGAGCGCGGCAGCAGGCCGTGATCGCGCAGGCGCACGTAATCGCGCAACGCGCGGCGGGAGAAGGGCGTGATTTCCGCCAACGGACAGCGGTCGACGACCTGGTCGCCCCACACCTCGCGAAACGACGGATTGCTCGCGCCGTCGCAGTTGCGCAGGCGCCGCAGGTCGTTGGTGCAGGCGGCGCAAGACCGGCCGCGCGGATCGACGAAGAACCGCGCGGCCAGTTTCAGTTTTTTATTTCGCCCTCGCTCAACGTGCTCAGATCGCGGATCGCGGTGAGGATCTCCTTGTACAGCGCGTTGAACGTGCGCGGCATCTGGTTGCGCGCGGCGAGAAACGCGGCGGCGTCGACGATTTTCTCTCCGTCGGCGAAGGCCAGGTTGTCGATGCGCTCGACGTGAGCGGCGAAGATGCGCGCGTCGACCGCCGGATTCGCCTCGATCGACACCGTGCCCGTTTGCGGATCGAACTTGCTCTTGAACTCGTCGTACAGATCGCACGCGGCTTCGGTCATCGGCCGCAGAAAAAACGTGACCGGCCGGTACGCCGGATCGGCCGCGTGTTTGTCGCGCTCGCCCGCGAAGGCGGGCACGTACAGGCGCGCATAACCGGCATCGAGACGGGGCACTTGCATGACGACCTCCTCACAAAAACGCGACGATCAATTCATCGTCGCCGTCGGTTTCCAGCGCCGGGCCTTCCAGCACCAGCGGCGTTTCCGCGTCGGCCGGAGCCTCGATCGCCGGAATGTTGGGCGCGAACGCCGGCGCGTAAATCGCGAAGGTCGCCCCGGGTTGGTCGCCCGCCTGCAGCATCACCGGCAGCGTGCCGCCGCTTTTCGCCCGCACGATCAACGCGCCGGTGTCGCCGGTCAAAAATCCTTCCAGGCGCAGCGTCGCCTCGCGGCCCGCCGGATACGCAAAGCCCATCGCCGTCGCGCTGCCGAAGTCGTCGTTGCGCAGCTTGACGTTCTCGACGATCGTCGCTTCGCCCGCCGTGATGGTGAAGTTCGCGCCGTCCAGCAGACACCGTCCGCGCACGCCCGCGATCGGCGAACCGGACGTCACCGGCGTCGGGCGATACGGCGCGATAACCGCCGCGGCCTCGTGCGTCGCCGCCGAGGTGCCCGCTTCGGCGCGCGCCACCGTCAGCGTGTTGGACGCGCCGGTCACCGCCGTAATCTTCATCGCCTCGTCGTCGATGGCGACCCACGCGCCGACTTCGAAAACGTCTTCGCCCGTGTAAACCAGCGTGGTCTGCGTGTCGTCCATACCGCTTTGCAGCGCGGCCGTGCCGGCGAAGGCCGTGTCCTTGCCCTGACCCTGCACCCGGCACTTGGCCATGTCGCCCGCCGCCAGCGAGAAGTTCCATTCGTTGGGCACGCAGCCACTCGCCGTCTGCCCTTCCTGATCCAGCAGCCGGTGCAGCGTCAACGCGAGATTCGGCTCGGTCTGCAAACGATAAGTCACCGCCTGGTACACCGTATCGTCGATCGACGGGGCCGACGGCAGCGCCGGCGTCCAGGTCACCGCGCCCGAAAGATCGTCGACCGTCTGCAGACAGACCGCGTACAGCGAATCGTCGATCGCCAGGCCGACGATATCCCCCGCCGCCATCTCGCTCACCGACGACAAGGTCGCGCCGCCGACGCCCGCCGCGCTCGCCACCGTCGCCGCGTTGCTTACCCGCGAGGAAAACGTGGCCGCCAGCAACGCGGCGATATCCGGCGCCGCGCCGCTCGTGCCGCTGGGAATCACATAGCCGTCGACCGACCAATCGACGCTCCGCTTGCCGCACACCTGCTCGGCCAGGCCGCGGGTGATTTTCCGATCCGCGCGCGGCGTGCGTTCTTCATTCATCGCCAGCGTGCAGGAAAGATGCTTGATCGCTCCCGCGCCGCCGGGCGCAACCGGCGTGCCGTAGGTCGACTCCGTCTGCGCGTACAACTGTTCCTTGCGTCCCAAACTGATCGTGGACATTTCGTTCTCCTTTGATTCCGGCCGCGACGGCGCCTCAGCCCCGTCCCACCGCCGGGGATTGATCGAGATTCAGCAGGCCCGCGCGCAACAACAGCGCCCGCGCCTGATGGCACAAATGACCCGCCGCTTTCGGCGGCCGTAACGTCGCGCCACCATCGCCTTGCGCCGCCACGCCCATCCCGGCCTGATCCAGCGCGCCGAGGTTGACGCCGCCGGCCAGGTACAACGCCTGCTCACCCACCGCCGCCAGCACCAGCGAGGGCAACGGCCACAGCAGCAGATACTGTGAAGATTCATCGGGCGCGACCGTCAGCGTCGACGCGAGGGTCAGCGTACCGCTCGCCTGCGTGAACGAAGCCACGCCCGCCCACTGCCCTTCGCCCGTTCCGGCGATGATGAACACCGAGCCGCCGGCGAACAGATCGTCCGGGTAGTTTTGCAGCGCCGCGTCGACCAGCGTGCCCGTCGTGCCGGCATCGGCGCGGCCGAATTGATGTAGATGATCGCTCGTCGGCGCCGGCAGCCCCTGCAACCACGTGGTGCGCAGCGACGTCAGCAGCGGCGGTCCCGCCAATGGACAGGACGCGATGTGCCGCGACGCCGTGCAGGCCAGCGTTTCCTTGTTCGCCGTCGATTGGCCGGTCCAGGCCGCGCCGTGACGGTGATGCAGCGCATAGGCGTCGATCGCCGCCGTCGTGACCAGGCTGTCGGCCTGCGGATGGCCGAGAATCGCGTTGATCGCCATGAAGCGTCTCCTTGTACAAGCGACCGGGAGGCGTTGCCGCCCCCCGGCCATGGGGGAAAGAAAGGTCCGTCAGCGCCTACGGACCGGCAGGGTTACGCGTTGGTCTGCAGGTCGACCCCGAACGCGTCGCGCAGTTCGGCGAAGCCGTAGATCACATCGACCGTCACCAGCGTGCCCAGGTACTGCGGCACGTAGTTGGCCTGCACGCGCGGGCCGAGCTGGATGGCCAGGCCGAACGCGCCCTTCTGGAACAGCAGGTTGTGGTGGATGTAATCGGGGCTCGAACCGGTGCGCACGACGTTGCCCGACACGTAGACCGGCACGCCGTACAGTTCGCCCAGCAGGCCGCTCTTGGTCGGCAGCGCTTCGCCGTTCTGACCGACGTAGCTCATGCTGACGAACTCGGCGGTGCCCAGCATCTCGTTTTTCTGCAGCGGCGAGATGATCAGCGCGCGTTCGCTCAACGGCGCGCCGGCGCTGTCCAGGTACTCGATGCCGTCGCGCAGATCGGCCGCGACGATCGCGTCGCCGCAGCTCACGTTTTGCGACAGGCCGCTGTACAAACCCAGCAGCGCTTCGTCGATCGCCTTGGCGATCGCGTAGCCGGCCTTCTTGGTGTACACCTCGCGCAGGCTCTGCTTGGCCTGCACCGCGACGATGTCCTCGATCAGGAAGCTGACTTCCTTGTGCTGATTCAGCGAGATGTCCACCTTGCCTTCGGTGTTGGCCTGCGGCGTCACCTCGGTGTTCGCGGTTTTGTTGTTGGCGGAAAAATCGGCCACGGTCGGCACGTGGATGATGTCGCCGCCGCCGGCGGCCGCATCGTCAAAGCGCGTGACCAGCTCGGCCATGACCAGGTTGGCCTCGGCGGCCTCGATGACGTCCAGCGTCCACAGCTCCGGAATGAAATTCGCGGCGGTCGTGGTCGTGACGTGATTGGATCCCAGACCCATGATGGTCCTCCTTGTTTACGTTGTTGATGAGACGGTTCAGTGCCCGAGATCGGCGGCCAGCCGCTCGAGCTCCGGACGCAAGCGCCGCAGGTCCTCCACGCCGAGGTGGCGCAACGCCTCGGCGGTCAGCGGCAAACCGGGAACGCCCGGCCGTCCGCCCGCGCCGGTCCCCGCGCCCGCGGCGACCAGGTTGGGGTTGTCGGCCAGGAACGCGGCGACGCCCTTGGCGATCTCCGCACCGCGATAGACGACCTTCCGGCCGGTCTCGTCGTGCAGACCGAGCACCGGCTGCGGTTCGCCCTCGCCGTCCTCCCAGGTGATGCGGTCGGCCAGCAGATCCACGACCTGCCGCGGCTTGTACGCGCCGCGCTTGACCGCCGCCTCCAACAGCAGCCGCTCCGCCTGCCCCCGTTTGAAACGCTCCTCCCAAGACCGGGCGCGCTCGGCCCACTGGTCGCGCTCGGCGCCCAGTTCGGCCTTCACGCCCGCCACGGCCTCGGCGATTTCGTCGCGGCGCGGCGAAGACAGCGTTTCGATCTCTTGCCGCAACTGCGTCGTGCGTTGATCGACTTCCTCCTCCAGCCGCTTGTCGTAGCCCGCGCGTTCGCGTTTGAGCCGCTCCTCGACGATGTGGTCGATCTGCCCCTGCAGCGTGGGGAAACGTTTGATCAATTCGCGCAGGCCCGGTAGGTCCGCGCCGACGATTTCTTCACGTTCGTTTTCGGTGACAGGGTCCATGCAAACCTCCAAAGTTTTGCCGCCCCGCCGCGTGGAGTAACGCGCGGGGGTAGGATGTGGGTTGTCGGGAAAAATGTTGAAAGGACGTTAAAAGATATTTGTCAGGTCAATCGCAAAATTGCCGAGCAGGGCGCGATGATAATTGTCGCCAGCAGCGCCACGCCGATCCAGCCGCCGCTTACAACCAAAAAAAGCAGTATTGAAACCAGCATGACGATCATCCAGGAAACTTCCGGCCATTGCCGACGCCGCGCGCCGAGCCAGAAGATCATCAAGGATGCATAGACGATCGTCGCGGCGATATTGAAAAACATTTCGTTTTGCGCGCCGGGCAGCGACGAGCCGCCCCACAGTACGAGCCACGGCGCGATTCCCAACAACATTTGTTGTCGGAGGTTCCACTGCCGTTTTTGCCGTTCGCTTTCGACCACGGCGAGATAAAGCAACAAGGTCGGCAAAGTAAACTCCATAAGACTGCATCCGAGCCAAAGGCAATGGGCCAGAACGAACCAAACGGTTTTCGTGGCGGAAGGCGTTTCTTGAGCCGGCAGGCGCACAGTCAGCAACCAAACACCGAATAACACCTCCAACGCCAGCACGGCAATCAGCCGCGCCCACGTGGCATTAAAAACAAGGAGGATGGCCGGAATGGAAGCATTGAACACGATCAACAAGGTGATTGCGATCACATGTCGTCTGTTCATTGCATAACCGCGTTATGCCGTTTTGCGTTTATCGGCACATCCTTATCCCATAAGGAGCGGAACACCCGGATAAACAACGAAGCAAAAACAGCGGCCATAAACAATAACCATGAATAACTTATTGATAGGAGTATTGCCAGAAACTGAAACGTGAACACACTGTGCGCCGCCATCGTTCGGCGCTTGCTTGGTCGGGCCAAGCGAATCAAAGAAAAAATCATGGCGCATTCAGCGAAAATCAAGAGCATCAACCACCAGGCGGACTTATTTGCCAGCAGAATTCCCAACGGCTCAGCGTCGGTAAAAAAACCGATGTCGAGTATCGACGAATCGACGCCGAAGAGCTTCACCCCCAAGGCGCTCGCCAACAAACAAAGCCAGGCGACTACTTGTCCGGGGTGGATTGTCCGTGACGATTTTTTTCTCACCAGCCGCCATACGTCATGACTCAGCGCATACACGCAAAGCAGAATGACGCCAACTGCCGGCAGGCGATAGGAGCCGTAAATAAGCAACGGTGCATTCGCCAACGCCCAAATGAGAATCGATGTTTCCACAGTGAATGGTTGGCCTTCCCTGGCTGTCGCACGATAATAACGAACCAAGAAATATATTTGCGCCGCATTCAAGCCCAGATAAATCGCACCATTGATGATTGCGAAGTACAACAAAATTTTCTGTTCGAAAAGCAGAACACCATACGATGCCGCAATGTATTGAAAATAGATTCCCCCGGGTAAACCCGGGGTCCTTACGGTCACGGTTCCTTTGGAACCGACCTCACCTCTGCTAACGCAGAGACGAGGATTGCTCATTCATCCACGGCTAAAGCCGTGGTCTTCTGTCTACGACCGAATAAAAGGCGCAGATTAAAAGGATCGCCGTATTTTTGTACCGCTCTTCTTCACGACTCATCCTATCGTCCTTCATCATGTACCGTTCTAGCTTTCGACACATACCCGGAAAAAACTTCCAAATTTTTCGCCGGGCATCATCCGTTCGGTAACAAGCATCGGTTATTTCTTTTTCATCATGACATGTGTACTTCCACACTGCAAATGCAAGGTTACATCCCCCCGCCGCGCGCGAAACACGGCGGGGGATAATCGTTCACCCTTGCCGATTCTCCTTCTCGATCGCCCGCCGTTCGCTTTCGGGCAATTCGCGCAGCAGCGCACGCGCCAACTTGGTCAGCAGCTCGGCGCGGAACTTCGCGCCCACGCCCAGGCCGAGCACCCGCTCGACCGTCGCGGCCATCTCGCCCGGATCGTCCACGCCGAAGTCGTTCGGAAACTCGATCGCGCCGCGCCAGTCGGGCCGCGCCAGATTCAACGCCGCCGCGAAACCCGTCGCCAGGTTGCCCGCCTTGTCGGCCAGCGCCTGGTTGGTGTCCAGAAAATCGAACGCCTTGCTGATGCCCGATTGCGCCTGCGCCTGGCGCACCGAACCGCGCGTCAGGCTGGCCAGGCGGTAGATCTCATCGATCATCCGGTCAATCTGCTCGATCAACAGTTCGGCCTGCGCCGCGTCGGGGCTGATGTACTCGGGCGCCTTGCGTCCCTCCGGGTACAGGAAAATCGAACTCGTGCCCAGCTTCTTGATGTCGCCGGCCTCGCCGTATTCCTCCGCCGACCCCTCGGCCACCAGTTGGCTGAACGTCTGCCGCGCCAAGATCTCCTGCAGCAGGCTGGACAGATTGAAGATCTCGCGGTTCACGTAGGCGATGTTCGCCAGCAGGCTTTCGCCGACGATCCCCGGTTCGATGTCGCGATGCTTCACCGCCACGAACGGCACGCGGCCGAAGGGATTCTCCCCCGCCGCCAGCACGCGTCCCTCGCCGTCCAGATCGAGCCACTGCTCGTCGTTCCACAGCCGCAAGCGTTCGCGCGCCTGCGGATTCAACTGCGCGCCTGACAACTGCGGATCGGCGTCGCGCTCGCGCACCAGCACCCACAGCAGGCGCCCGTCGGGCCCGCACGCCCAATTGAGCGCATCCGGCGGACACACCAGGGTCAGGTAATCGTTGATGCCCGCGGCCAGTTCCTCGGCGCGCGTCGCCCACTGTCCTTCGCCGCGCGGACGATCCACGCCCAGCAGCACGAAACCGAAGATCGACGACAGCGTCGCCGCGCGCTTCATCAACGCGACCAGCCCGTTGCCCATGCGGTCGGCGTCGGCCAGCAGATCGGCGATCGGCCCGCTCGGCAGAATTTGCGGCGGCGTACGGAACAGGTACGCCGTGTACGTGTCCACCACCGGCTGGCAGTAGTTGAGGTAATATGCCCGCCGCAAACGCCGCGCGCGATCCTCCGGATTTTCCAGCCGATGCGAAAACAGGTTGTGCATGTTCAGATAGGCCTGCCCGCCGCGATAGCCGGTCCAGGCCAGATCCCAAAACGCGCGCAACGCCAAATGCCGCGGATGCAGCGAGCGCACGAGATCCGCGTAAGGTTTCTCGTTCATGAGTGCTCCTTGCCGTGAAAATGATAGGAAAGGTTTTTCGGAAAAACGCGTCAGTCGATCAGTAATTGTCCGCCCCGGACCGATCCGGTGGGCGACATTCCGCTAAAACTGGCAGGTTATCTTTTAAAAGATATTGTAATGTTCGCCGATCGCCGCCAGTCCGAAAACCATTCCAAATACGCTCAAAATGGCGACCATCGACAGGCTTTCCCATAAGTGAAACCCGACCGCGTCGTTACGTCGCTTTAGCCGCAAATGACCAACCAGCAACAACGCCGCCGTCGGCAAAGCCATCCAGGAAACAGTCCAATCCGGCACGTCCAATACCGATTCGGGAATCCCTATTATTGGAAATGTCAGGCTTGCCGTCAGCGCAGCCAGCGAATGAAAGACATCGAATCGCTTTAACTTATCCGGATAATCACCCTTGTTTCCCAACTCTCTCCATACGAGTTGGCGAAATCGAACTCCCGCCCACGCCGAGCGGGCGGCCAGCAAGACTGCCCCGGTCAGTACGGCAAGCGGCCATCCGACGTCACCTATCTGACTGAGAAAAACCACCAAAAAAACAATGACCTTCCTTGGACCCAGTTCTCGGTAGACGCCATGCATGCGTGCAAAGACGGCGTTGGTCGTATAAAGCGCAACAAAACAAAAGAGCACGACCAGCGAAAACAAACTCCACCTTTCCACCAACTTCATCTTTTCCCAATAGAAAAAGGCGTAATACGGCAACACGGCAATCGATAGCCAATAGGTGATGGAGCTCTTCGTGTCTGCGTCGTTCATCTTCGACTTCATAACAGTAACTACCCTAATTATTTAATAATAGATGCATATTCAACTTGAAATTATCTGTAGAATTTAAAATACCTGTGTAAAATTTACCGATCCATGGATCATAACTGACAATCATTGTCTCAACCTCATCATCACTTTTTCTATATTTTGCATAAACAACCACCCAAGAATGATAACCCCATTTCCCAATAAACCCACTGGCGAGATGAGCAAAACAAAATTTTTACTCCGATTATCAAGGTATTGACGAAATTCGCTCAACAATTCTTTTGCTCTTGTTTCACACTCACGATGATATTTTTTCACCGCTTCAGGTACAAGTATTTTTAATATACTATCAGAAACTCCCCATATATTGAGCCTTTTTAAATACCTCATAAAAATATGATCCAGATCAGATTTAACTATTATCCATTGTTCAATGGTTCCAATTTCTAAAAGATCGTCTGGCGTTTTCGGCGAAAACGGAACGACCAAAGTATAGGAAGTCGGAAACGTTGGATCAATGACGAATTTACCGGTTTGGTACTCCAACAAAACCTTTCCTTGACAGCCGTTATGCGGCGGCAGCCAACCCTCTTCCATAGCTTCGTTCAAGGTCTGGCCCTCTACGCCCCTTACCGGTCTTGTACTGTAATGAGTGCAAAGCGGACAGGTTTTACCTGGCACTATCCACCGGCAGAGCCAACAACTCTTCCACATTGTGAATCGTTTTTTCCCGCGTGCCGTAATCGACGCCGAACGGATCGACTTTTATTCCCATCATTGCCTCCAATCAATAGAAAAGAAATCCTAAAATCTGATCCATCAAATAGCGGTCCGAATTGTTATCCGCCCCGCTTATACCGGCGGGATCTTCTGGAGACAAATCACCAACACCAACAATCCGCCTAAGGCAAAGGTCGCATAGCCGTTCAACGAATAGCGTTGGCGGTAAAACCGGCGATCCGCATAACCTCCCAACAACAGCGCAACAGCCGCCCCGCCGACATACGGAAACACAAAGGCGAAGCGATTCACCCACGCGGCAAAAGCTTGCTCGTCCAGGTAATCCAATTCCAATGTCATGCCTGCCGTCAGGCAAAACACGAACAAAACCACCACCGCCGCGACATGGTATGGATTCAACCGTTCGGGACACGGCGGCACAAGCATTTGGCTTCGATGGCGTTTGACCCACATCTGTCGCCGGTAAGCTCCGTCGGCCCATATCTCCTTGGCGACATACGTCCCCCCCATAATAATTGCCAAATAAAAGGTCCCTTCCCCATCCATGCCCATAAAGGAAAGCATAAAAAAGACAATCGCCCACGGGGGAAGCTCACGACCCCAACGAAATCGACGGACCAGCACCGATCCGACAACCAGGCAAACAACGAAACCGAGAAAGCCGATCTCTTCTCGATATATCGAGGAGAAGTAAAAAACGATCGCCGCGATGTGGAATGGATTCAGCGAGAATAGTTTGCGCACGTTCATCCGATTATCGATCCCCTGTTGTGGCATCCGAATCCGCAACATGCGATGTTCCCGGAATCATCGCTTTTTTGATAATCACATATCTTCGTTCGCTTATCAACAAGCGAAATGATCACCACCACGCCGGCGCATGCGGTCGCGTATGCAACGCGTAGCGCAACGCGTCGACCGCGTGATCGTTTTCCTTCACCGGCTGCTCGCCCTCGCATTGCTCGTCCCAGGCGTAGGCGGCCAGTTCCTCGAACAGATGTTTGCAGCGCTCGCCCAGCAGCAGACCCGGCCGCCCGTCGCGTTCGTCGATGTGCAGCGCCGTCGCCACCGTCTGAATGCCCGCGCCCACGTCGTTGTCCGCCGCATAGGCCGGCAGACCCGCACGGCGGAACGCGTCGATGAACGCTGCACCGCTCGGATCGCACGCAAACCGCTTCACGCCGTGCCGCGTCTGCAAGCCCCGCGCGATGTCCACCCAGCTCTCGCCGCCGGTCGCCGCCACCGGCAGACCGGAGCGCACCGCCTCGTCGATTGCCCACCAGACGCCGTCGCCGTCGCGCCCGACCACCACGATCGCCCCCGGGTTGCGAAAGCCCCAGTCCACGCCCGCGCGCACCTCGGCGAACTGCCTCGGCAGCGCCTTGATGCCCAGCCGGTTGCGCGAACCGACGCGGTGTGCGTCCGGATCGATCTCGTCGAACACCATCCCGGCAAACGTGGTCAAATCGGCCTCATACTCGCGTTTGAAGTAACGTTCGGGGAGCGTGCGCCGCGCGTGCTCGACCTCCTCGGCCAGACCCGGCACGGCCGTGTTGTCGGCGGTGCGAAACCGCACGAGGCCGTACTGCGGATCGTGGATCGCGCTGTCGGGCTGCGCGCGGCGCACGATTTCCTCGAAGAACCAGTTGCGGCCCAGCGGCGTCGTGGAGAAAATCGCCCACCCGCGCCGGTCCGACAACCGCATGCGCAAGCCGCCCAGCCAGGCCTCGCGCTTGAGCCGCGCCGCCTCGTCGATCCACAGACCGTCCAGGCCGACGCCCACCAGCGCTTCGGGCCGCTCGGCGGTCTTGAACTCGATGAGAATGTGATCCTTCAACACCAGTTCGCGCTCGCTGCGCAGCCACGAGCTGACGAACTTGCCGGTTTCGCCGCCCACCGCCGCGAACAACTCGCGCATCTGCGTTTTGCCGATCGCATAGGTCGGCGCCACGCACCAGTAGTGCACCGGCCGTTTTTTGATCTCCAGATCGGCGTAGGCGCGCCGCAAAAACTCGCGCGCCGCCGCGTAGGTCTTGCCCCCACGCGTGCCCGCCAGCACCACCGCAAACCGCGCGCCCAGGTTGTGAAACGCCGCCTGGCCCGCATGCGGCGTATAGCCGGCGAAAATGACTTCCCGCTTTCTCACGGCAAACCTTCGATCGACACGTCGATGATCATCCCCTCGTCCTCTTCCGCCGCCAGATCGCGCGCCAGCCGCTCGCACTTGAGCAGCCGCTCCCACACCTTGGTGATGCGGTCGGCCTCGTCCAGACGCTCCGGGTCGGCCAGCACCTCGGCGAGCTTGCGCCGCACTTCGGTCCACTGCTCGGCCGGCAACTTCGGTTCGTCAGGCATCGGCGGCTTCCTCCTTGACGCGCAGTTGATCCAAAAACCAGCGCGGCGGATACGGTTGGGTCAACGCCTCGTCGCCGAAAGGCTGATAGGCCAGTGAAAGGCGCAGTTCGTCCCACAGCCGCTTGGCGTTGCATTTCTCGCGATGTTCGAAGTGTCCGCACAGCAGCGACGATTCGCCGGCCGGTTCCGGCAGCATGATGCGCCGCTCGCAACTCTCGTGCGGCCGCGTCAAACCGCAGCGCGTGCAGCGCCGGCGGTGATATTCATAGATCCAACGATGCTCCTTGCCGTTGATGCATTTCATTTCTTTCCCCTCACCCTTCGTGATTCACTAAGTGTCCGACGCACAACGCGCGGATCTTTTTCTTCGCGTAGCGCCAGCGCCAATGCACCGCGACCACCGAAATGCCAAGCTGTTTGGCGATTTGCGCCTCGGAAAGATTTTTTTGGATTTTTTTGACGACGACCTCGAATTGCGCCGCGGTCAGCACGCCCCGCAGCATCGCCAGCGGCGGCGAATCAACGTGGGCCGCTTGCAACGAACCAACGGTCATCGCCCGCCGGCCGGTATGCAAATACGCCAGCCTGGCCGGCGACACCGGCACCTCGCGCCAGTTCGCCTCGCGCGTCACTTGCGCCAACAGTTGCTCGACTCGCTTGCACGGGCGGATACACGTAGCCCGCTTCCGACACTCTCCACACATGACGACCTCCCGGCGGCGCGCTGTGCGCCGCGACGTGTCGGCCGACCGATGTCCGGGTGAAGCCTTCGTTTGATATGTGTTGAAGAGCCGCCGATGTTCGGGTGGGCTCGGCGCGGCCTATCGCTCGACGCGGTAGGTCACGCCCAATTCCAGATGCTCGATTTTTCGTGGTGTGAACTGCTGATCGAAATGGACGCGCACCCCCTTCACGCGCGACCAGCCGAAGCGGTCCGCCTCGTAGCAGCCGCCGGTGATCGCCAGGCCGGTGGGCGCCCCCATCTTCCGAATCAGCGAACGATACACGTCAAAATCCGCGAGAATATTTTCCATCAGTCGCTCGTCCATAATGTTTCCTCCCGGCGCCGCTTCCGAAACGGCGCCCGCGATTCTCCAATTATCGCCGATAAATAACCTGAGCCTTGTAAATTTCGCCCAATGCTTTATTAACTCGGATCGGGCCTGTGTTCCGTATCCGTCTGTTATAATTTTGCAGCACCCCCGGGTCCCCGATTGTCCGGGCGACAATATATAAAATTAGTAGACAGTAGTCAATATAAATTATATAAATGTAGACATGGAAGGTAACCGGATGAAAAACAAGGGCTTCGCCGAGAGGCTGCGCATGATGATCGAGCGCCATAGCGAGGGCGTCGTGCGCCGTTTCGCCGCCGACATCCAAACCAATCACCAGGCCGTTTTCAACTGGCTGACCGGCGAGCGGCTGCCCGGCGCCAAATCGCTCGAAGCGATGTGGACGACCTTCGGCATCGATCCGCTCTGGCTGCTCACTGGTGAACACCGCACCCGCGGCCCGGTCACCCTCGGCGTCGCCGCGCCCCAGGTGCCCGCGCCACGCAAAAAGGAGAGCGCCGCCTTCGTCGCCGAAGAGGTCCGCCGCGATCGTTTCGTCACCGTGCCGCTGTTGGCCGACGCCATCGCCGGCGGCAGCCCGCGTCGCGTGAACGCCGACGACATCGAAGACTACGCGCTGATCCACGCCGACTGGTGCCCGCACCCCGAGAACGTCACCTGCGTGCGCGTGCGCGGCGATTCCATGTCGCCGATCCTCACCGACGGCTCGATCGTCGCCATCGATCACGGCCGCCGCAATCCCAAGCAGCTCGACGGCAAGATGGTCGCCTTCCGCCAGGGCGACGGCGCCTCGATAAAATGGTGCAAGGTAGTAAGCAAAGACCTGGTGATGGGCCTGCCCGAAAACAAGGAAACCCTCGCCGCCGACAGCCTCCTGCTCTTTCAGGGCGACAACATCGACGACTGCATCATCGGCAGTGTCCTGTGGTGGTGGGGACGCCCGGCGGGGTGAGAGTGGGACGGCAACCATTTTCGTCGCGTTACGAAAATGGTCATTAAAACCGCATCCGCACCTTGTCCCGCAACGGGCGCAGCCCTAGATACACCGCCGCCGCCGACAGCAAAATGAGCGCAAGGAAAACATACGGATCGTAAAATCCCCTGACCCCTCGGATCTTGGTTACAAAGAACCCGGCGATATACGCCAGGCAATTCAAGCCGAACGCCAATCCCGGCCGGCCGGGCATCAACGAATACACCGCCACCAACGTTACCGGCATGGTCATCTGAAAGATAAACAATCCCACCACGATCATCGGCACGTTGACCTTGCCGAAGGCCAGCAGCGGCGCGGATACCAGCAACGCGCCCACGCTGATTTTTATCCACCCGAAGCGGTCGGACAGAATCCCGCCGAGCGCCTTGCCCGCAAAACCGGCCGCCGCTACGCCGAACAACACCGCCGTCTCCTTGGGCAGCGCGTACCCGCCGGCCTTGCCCACCAGCGAGCGCACGACGATCGAAAACAGCAACAGCAACACAATCAACAACGGTTTATCGATGTCCGGTTTCGGCAGTTTGGTTTTTTCGACCTCCGGCGCGCGCGTCCACAGGGCCGCAACCACGGCCAATCCCAACAGCAAATAGTAGGGCCAGGCAGGCAGCGGTCCGCCTTTACCGAAGTAAACGCCCAGCGCCAGTCCCAACGCGCCTGGCGCAACGAAAATCCCCGCCGGCGTCGCCCGGCCGGGGTCCGCGTGCAGCACCAGCGCGCCGCCGCCCACGTGAAACGCCGCGTTGCCGATGCTGGCCAGGATCATCGCCGTCAGCGGATCGACGCGCACGCTGGCCATCGCCGCCGCGCAGATGATGATCCCCCCGACGGCCGTCCCGCGCCACAGCCGCAGCCGGTCCAGCAGCCAGCCCAACGGCGTCTGCCCGGCGAACGCCAGTAGATCGTAGGCAAGGATCAGGAAAATGCCCGCCGACCGATCCAGATGATGAAACGAGCGCGTCTGAAAAATCACCGCCACCGTCGTGGCGTCGACCAATGCGTGAATCAAACCATAAATGATGGGGAAAAATTGACTGCCGCGCGCTTGCGCTTCGGTTTCCGGCGTGGACATGCGCCTCCCATTCACCCCCAAAAGCGATATTTCCAAGTCCAAAGTATACCAATTTCTCCGCCGGCAACAACGTCTTTTCCCGGCGAATGAAATTTTTCAGCCCCTGGCCCGTGGTTGCTTTGCGCTAAATCCTTTGAATCACAACGAATTACACTACACAACAAATAATTTGCAGAACTTCTTGCCATCCGCCCTCCCGCCTGCTAGGATTTTATCTGATGAGGATTTGGCGCCTGCTGCCGCGGAGTCTGTTCATGGAGAAAATTTTGCTTGTGTCGGCCGTGGCCCTTCTTGTTTTCCCCTCTCTATTATTCGCCGATTACGCCCCCGACGACGACACCGAATATTTCGAGGGACACGATTGCCAGGACATCTGCGACGCCGCCGAATTTTGCCGGTCGGAATGTTACCACGGCGATTGCGATTCGTTTTGTGCCGGCCCGACCATTGCCACCGCCGCTTGCCTGGACGCGGAAAATTGCGACGAATTGGAAAAATGTCTTTGCGCGGCCGAAGTCGACGATGATGATGACGGCGGCTGCGATGTCTCCCACAGCGAAACCGGTTCGGCGCTGACCTTCCTCATGCTCGCCGTCGGCCTGCTGGCCTTGTGGTTGAGCATCGGCAAAACCAAAAAATCGGAGAAGTAACTATCATGAAGAAATTATCTTTTTTTCTGGCGGCATTGACGCTTCTATTGCCGGTTATTGCGTTCGCTGACTCTGTCGACGATGACGATACTCCCAATCCCTCTTCCGATGATTGCGAGAACTTTTGCTACTTGTTCGACCTATGCAACGCCGGCTGTATTGATGGAAATTGCTTATACTATTGTAGAAGTAATGAAGAGGACATTAACTTCGATTGCCTTGATTTCTATGACTGCGAGGCAAGCAAGGAGTGCATTTGTTCCGCCATCGATAATGAAACATCGGACGACGACAACGACAACAACGATGACAGTGGCGGCTGCACCGTTTCGCCACACCGCACCGGACAGGCCTTGACCGCCGTCATGCTCGCCATTGGCCTGTTGGCGCTGTGGTTGAGCGCCCGCACGAACCGAGCGAAAAACAACTAGTCGCCATCACCCCCGCGCGTCCGGCAGCAACCCCCAGCCGTCGGCCAGACGCACGCCGCGCTGAATCGCCTCGGCCAGCGCATCGGCCGCCATCTGCCCCACCGCCACCGGATCGGCCGACAATTCGCCGCAACTGAGCGCGAACACCAGGTCGCCGTCGAACGGGCTGTGGCACGGCCGGATCGCCCGCGCCATCCCCGTTTGCGCCATGCGCGCGATCAGCCCGCAGCCGATTTTATCCAGCTTCGCGTTGGTCGCCACGACCGCCAGCACGGTGTTTTGCTCGAAGGACGAAGCCGGCCGCGCCTTGCCCTGGCCCAGCAGCTTCGCCGTGTCCAGAAACTCGCCCGGCTTGTCCGGATTGCGCGCGCCGCCGATGATCGCCCCGTTTTCCGTTTCCACGATGTCGCCCCACGCGTTGACCACCGCGAGCGCGCCGACGATCAATCCCTTCTCGCCCTGCCGCGCCGCCGTGCCCAGGCCGCCTTTCATCGCGCTTTTTACGCCCAGCAGCTTGCCGATCGTCGCGCCGTAGCCCGCGCCCGCGCTGCCTTCGGCGAAATCCGTCGCCGCGTTTTTCGTCGCCGCCCGCGCCATCTCGATCGTCGGGGCCGCTGCGCTCCGGCCGATGCCGATGTCGAAAATCACCGCCGTCGGCACGATCGGAATCGTCCCGTAGGGCGTGGGCATGCCGACGCCACGCGCGGACAGTTCGTCCATCACGCCGTTGCTGCAGCCCAGCCCGAAGGCGCTGCCCCCGGCCAGCACGATCGCGTCCACGCGCGAGAGCATGTGGTCCGGATACAGCGAATCGCATTGCCGCGTACTCGCCGCCGAGCCGCGCCGGTCCAGCGCGCCCACCGCCGGCGGCGCGCACAACACGACCGTCACGCCCGTGCGGCCGGATTCATCCTCGGCATTGCCCACCAGCAGGCCCGGCACATCGGTGATCTTCCCCGGCATCGTCTCTCCTTCGCTCAACGCGGCACGGTGAACACCGCGCTCGCCCCGTTCATCTTCCAGTGTTTCCCGACCGGCGCCAGCAGTTCGTCGAACAGCGCCTTGGCCCGCGCCGCGTCGACCGGTTGCGGAATGAACTTCACCTTGCGGTTGTCGTTGTGGTACGGCGTGAAGACGATCTCCCGCGCGCCGTGCTTGTCGAACACCACCTTGGTCACCAGCGCATAAGCGTACTTCTCGACCTTGAATTTCTTGTACAGCCCCTTGCTGTGCCAGATGAAATTGCCGACCGAATACAACACCGGCGTCTCGTCGATCATCACCACCGGGTGCGCCATGTGCGGCCCGTGGCCGATGATCAAATCCGCGCCCACCGTGACCGCGCCCTGGGCCAGCCGCTTCTGCTTGTCCTTGAGTTTCACATAATTCTCGCCCCAATGCGGCGTCACCACGACCGTGTCCACCTTGCCCTTGAGCGCCGCGATGTCGTCGCGCAGATTCTTTTTGCTCATTCCCGCCACGCCCGGCTTGTCGCCTTCGGCGTACCACATCTCCTTGGCGATGTACTTCTGGCGATAATGAAAATAACCAAGTACGCCGACGCGGATGCCGTTCTTTTCCAAGATCAGCGGTCGGCGCGCCTCGGCCTCGCTCATCCCCGCCCCGTAAGTGTTAATGCCCTGCGCGCGCAGATTGGCGATCGTCTGCCGCAGCCCCTCGACGCCGAAATCCAGCGCGTGGTTGTTGGCCAGGCTGAACGCGCTGAAGCCTTCTTTTTTATAGACCGCCGCCGTCTCGGGCACCTGCTTGGGATGCCACGGTTCGCCTTCGCGCAACGGCACGTCGGCCGCGGCGATCGGCGTTTCGGCGTTGCCGATGATGAAGTCGGCCTGCAGCGCGTCGCGGATTTTCTCGAACGATTTTTCCAACCCGTATTGCTCGACGAACTCCACCGCCTGATCGCCCAGGCCCGTGTCGCCGACGAAAATCACCGTCATCGTCGGCCCCGCCGCCTCCCGTTGGCAGCCGGCCGCCGACGCCGACACCACCAGCGCCGCGCATATCGCGAGAATCGTTTTTTTCATCGCTTGCGGATTCTCCAATTTGTTGCCGGCAACAGTATAACCCGCCGCTCGCCGCGCTCAAGCCATGCTGCATTGCCATTGAGGATCCAATAAAATAAAATTATCCATCTATCATTCAGTTCTGCATGTGGAGGCCCAATGCGCTGTCGGGAGTGTGGCCGGGAATTTCCGGAATGGTCGTGGGAGAATCCCATCTGTCCGCAGTGTCTCAACAAGGAAAAAACCGAAGCGCCGGCGCGCCGACGGAATGTCGAATCGGTGCGGGAGAACGTCGATGCCGACGATTTCTACCAACGCCATCCCGATCTGAAAATCAACATCGGCCATGCCGACAGCGAACTGAGCAAGCCGATCACCGCGCATCGTGAATCCGCGCACTTCGAGCAGACCCTGCCGCCGCCGGTCGAGATCCCGCGGCGTCACGAAAGCGAAGAGCCCATCTTCGAACCGCCGCAAACAATCGCCGAGATCAAAGCGGCCGAAGAGATTGCGCGCCGCAACAAGCCCAAGGCCGAAACGAAAATCTCCACACTCGAACGCATGGAATTCAAGCCCGTCTGGGAAAACGAAACCAAGGTCGAAGGCGAATTCTATAAACCCGAGCCGGTGAACCTGACCGACATCATCGAACACGAAGCCGCCGAGCACG
The DNA here is from genome assembly GCA_036725605.1 of bacterium. Classification (GTDB taxonomy): domain Bacteria; phylum Lernaellota; class Lernaellaia; order Lernaellales; family Lernaellaceae; genus CALBTQ01. Next base: position 181,165 of record DAIMDW010000004.1, on the reverse strand, counting down.
AGCCCGCGCCGGCGCCGCCCGACGAAAAATACGAAACGACGCCCCGGCTGGACAAGCCGGAACCGCCGTCGCTGAGTCGATCCATCGGCCCGCCGGTGCACACGCCGCCGGTTGATCTGCACGTCCAACCACCCGCTTATCCTTCCGGCAAACCGGAACCGCCGTCGGAAAAAGCGCTGCCCACGCGCAAGATCAGCGACTACGCGCCGTCCGGCCGCGTGAAGGTCGTCATCGAATCGGGCTCGTACCTGTCGGTCAAAGTCACCGAAGGAGGCCCGCGAGAGGATTCGGCCGCGATGCTTCGCCTGATCGCCACCATCGTCGGCGGCATTATCACCGCCGGGATAATCAGCCTGTTCGCCTCGCCCACAATCACGTTCCTGTTGCTCGGCGGCCTGGTCGTTTACGTGTTGCGCTCCCTGCCGAAAAAACAAAACGTTCTCCTGACCCCCAAGGGCATGGACATCGAAACGCTGCTGGGCTCCATGATCATCAAAACGCGCCACTACACCGGCCGGCCCGACAACGCCGCGCTTAAACCGAATCAGGCGAAAAACGGCCTCTCGCTCTCCCCGGCCCGGCTGCTGCAGGGCAACAGCATGCTGGAAATCCAAAGCCAGACCTGGAGTTGCGTCATCCTGCCCGCGGTCACCGACGTCGACCGCCAGTGGCTGCTGCCGCACGTAAAAAAGTTCATCAAATCGATCGACGAACACCGGCACGAGGTGCGCAAGGCCAACCGCTGAGCGGCGGCTTGTTGTCCGTCTTTGCTTCCGCTACGATGATCTATCGATTACTTTTGGATGGGGATAATCGCCATGCGCTGCCGTGAATGCGGAAATGAATTTCCCGAATGGTCGTGGGACAATCCGGTGTGCCCCGCCTGCCGGCAAAAGGAGGCGTCGCCGCCGTCGCCCGCCCCCGCGTCCGCGCCGGACGAGGACGACTTTTACCTCCGCCATCCCGGCTTGAAATTATCGCCGGTGGAAATCCGCTCGACAATCGAGCCGGCTCCGCCCGTCGTCGAGCCCGTGCCGCCTGTCGTCGAGCCCGCGCCGCCTGTCGTCGAGCCCGTGCCGCCCGTCGTCGAGCCCGCGCCCCCCGTCATAGCTCAACCACTTGAAACGAACAAAGCCGAACATGATTTCTTCCAGTCCAAGATTATCAAATCTTTCCGCAATGCGGACTTCGCTTCGCGCATCGCCGCCTCCCTGCGTAGCGATCCCCAGCCCAAGCAGAAAACGTTCGACTGCCGCATCCGCGAGAGGTCGCCCTCGGGCCTGGTGAAAATCGACCTCGAACCCGGCGTGCAGTTGAGCATCAGGCCCTCGAACGAACTCAACGCCCAGGATCCCAAGGGCGGCTACGTTCTTCTTATATCGCTCGTGATGATGTTGCTGATGGCGGTTTTCCTCTTCGCGATTCTGCCCTGGTACCTGGCCATGCCGCTGTCGTTCTCCTGGGTCATTTACGTTCTGTTCGCCATGCCGTCCAAGCAGAGCGTCTTTCTCACGCCGCTCGATATCGAAATCCGGACGCTGTTGGGCGACACGGTCATGAACACGCGCCGCATCACCGGGCGTCCCAAAGGCGGGTACGTCGGTCCTTACGGAGAGGAAGAGGATCAGCAAAATTGGCCGCTCTATCGCCTCCTGCGCGGCGGCAACGCCCTGGTGCTGTTCGGGAATTCCTGGCGGGTGACCGTGCTGCAAACCCTCGCCGACGACGACATCAAATGGCTGCTCGAGCACATTCGCGGCTTCGTCGGCACGCTCGACAAAAAAAATGTTCGTGGAAAAAATCAATAACCGTCGGACGCCGCCCGCACCGCATCGTAATAGATGATCGCCTGGTACAGCGCCGAAACGATGATCTTCTGCGTTTCCGGATTGTTCAGAATTTCCGCCTCGCGGAAGTTGCTCATGAAGCCCACCTCGACCAGCACCGCCGGCATCTGCGCGCCGGAGAGCACAAAAAACGGCGCCTGCTTCACCCCCCGGTTTTCCATATTCATCGCGATGTCCAGCCGCGCCTGAATCGCCACCGCCAGCCGTTCGGACGCCGCCAGGTTTTCGGTGCGGAACATGTCGCGCAGAATCTGCGTCAGGTCGCCGCCTTCCTCGCCGTCGTTGCCCGCTTCCGCCCCGGCCGCGTTTTCGCCGTTCTCGAACGCGGCCAGCGCCGCCGCCCGCGCATCGCTCGCCTGCGCCGAAAGGAAGTACACCTCGAAGCCCGTTGCCCCGCGGTTGTACGCGCCGTTGGCGTGCATCGACATGAACAGGTCCGCACCCGATTGATTGGCGATGTTCGTGCGGCCGGGCAACGGAATGAACGTGTCGTCGTTGCGCGTCAGCACGACCTCGACGTCGGTCTGGCTTTTCAGCTTTTCCGCCAGCGCCAGCGTGATCGCCAGGTTGATGTCCTTTTCGCGCAGCCCCTGCGGACTCTTCGCTCCGGGGTCGTGCCCGCCGTGCCCGGCGTCCAGCACGATCTTGCGCAGACTGAGCATCCGCCGCCGCTTCAACTCCGCGAACGGCCGCACCGGCAGCGGTTCGGGCGCGGTGGGCGTCAGCGCCGACAGTTTTACTTCGCGCCCGAGCAGCAGCGGCGTCACGCGTTCGACGAAGCACTGCGGCACGCACAGCCGGCCGTTGATGAACCGCGGGCTTTGCGTCAGCAGGATCTGCCTGCCGTCGACCAACGCCAGGCGGCTGTAAGGCGAAACCATCGCGGTCCGATTTTCGTAGCGCACCGTCAACCGCCGCCCGGTCGTGTGCCAGAACACCGAGCAGCCCAACTCGGTCAGCAGCGACTCGGCGGGAAAATACACGTCCTCGCCGACCTGCAGCACGTCGCCGAGCGGATGCATCTCCTGCTCGCCGACGCACAACAGGCCCTGCCCCGCCCACGCCGGCCACAGGGCCGCCGACAGGCCGATCAGCAGTGCCGCGATTATTCCTCTTCGAGCTGACAAAAGGTCATGACCTCGGTGTTGAACGCGTATCCGATGTTCCCCGCGTGATCGATGCAGATCAACCCCGCGCGGCCGCTGACCGTGGCGATCTCCCGCATCCCCAGGTCGCAGGCTTCCTGCGCGGTTTTTCCCTGGCCGATGAAATCGGCGACGGTGTTGGCCAGACAGACCTTGATGATCTTCTCGCCGATGCCCGTGCAACTGATGCCGCCGAAGCGATTGGCGTAGGTGCCGCAGCCGATCAACGGCACGTCGCCCACGCGCCCGGGCATGTCCAGCTTCAGTCCGCCGGTGCTCGTGCCCGCCGCGATGATCCCTTCGCCGTCCATCGCCACGCAGCCGACCGTCCCCAGCGCTTCCTCGTTTTGCACCATCTCGCGCAGTTTGACCATCATCTCCAGATTCGTGCGATGCTGAAACTTCTTGCGCAGCTCCAGCCAGAGTTCCAGTTTTTCCACCGTGCGCGGATCGTACGCCGGGATGCCCTGCGACCAGGCGAATTCGGTGGCCAGCTCGCCGCTGAGAATCGAATGCAGCCCCGTGTCCTTGAGCAGCCGCGCCACCTGGATCGGGTTGCGCACGTTGGTGATGCCGATCACCGCGCCGACGTTCAGATCCTGATCCATGATCGACGCGTCCATGCGCACCATGCCGTCGCTCTGCACGTAGCTGCCCGTGCCCGCGTTGAGCAACGGACTGTCTTCCATCAGCGAAACCGCCGTCACCACCGCCGTCACCGCGTCGCCGCCGGCCTGCATCGTGCTCATGCCCGCCCGCGCCGCCTGTGCGACGATCTGGTTCTTCAACTCGTATTTGGGGCCACGGGACCCGGCTCCGCCGTGGCAGACGATCTTGAACATGTCAGGAACTCCCGCCGCTAAAATTCGAATATTTTCTGCAGATCGACGTCGAACAACTGATCCTCGTCCTCGACTTCGATAATCCGCTCGATCGTGTAACTTTCGTACACGATGACAATCTTGTTTTCTCCCGCGGGCAAATACAACATCGCTTTGCCGTCGTCCTCGATTTTCTTGGTCTGCGGCGTCGGTTTGTCCGCCGAAATCTCCGCGCCGACCAGCGGCAGTTGCGCGACGTGCAAAAACAACGTGACGCGATGCATGCCCTTGCCCCGCACTTCGGTGCGCGCATGTCGCGGATTGACCTGCATGCGCCGGATCGCCGTCGGGCTCGCCTCGTCCCAGTCCTCGATCATCGCGTCCGCTTCGATCACCACCGTATCGTGCGCCGGCGTGATTTCCGCTACTTTCACCGACGCCGAGGGCGGCACGTGCTGCTCGACCAGCACGTTGACCACGTCGCGCTTGCTCAGCATCTGCGCGATGTTCACGAAGCGCTCGTCGCTGGACGCCGCGAGCATCTCGAGCAGCGCCAGAAATTCCTCCTCGCCGACGTCCTTGTGAATCCGCACCGAACGCAGATTGTGTTCGAGCATGATGAACATGAACGCGCCGACGGCTTCCTTGTTTTGCGCCTCCATCGACAAGGGCTGACCGTTGATCAACAGCAGGTGATGCAGCTCGGCCAGCTCCAGCGCTTCCTGCCGCCCGAGAATGCCCGGCAGCAGCATGAACAGTTTGTGCACGCCCTGCGCGACCGCGCGATTGGTGGTCGGGTAGCGCGCCAAATGGCCGAGAACCGTCATCCACTGTTCGATGAATTTGACGACTTCCGTCTCGGTGACATTGTCGTAAAGCTGTTTCATGGTCGACGATACCGCTTCCCTGGTTGTTTCTGGTGCCGGTGCCGATCATACTGCCCAAACTGCTGCGATCTTAGCGAGGCTTTTGCGCCCCTGTCAACAAACCGCTTGTTTCCATGCTCCTTAAAAGGCTGAGGCGTTGTCCACATTCTTCGCCCAAACTCTCCCTTGTTTCAATCACGGAAATGAACGTATAGTGAATTCTCCGCGCTACTTTTTATCGGAGTAATTGATGGACGAATCGAAACTCCATGTGCGTATCAAGGTGTGGATCGCCGATGACGGCGGCAACGTCGTGTTCGGTTCCGGTCGCATGCGTCTGCTCGAAGCCGTCGACCGCACCGGCTCGATTCTGCAGGCGTCCGAAGAGCTGGGCATGAGCTATCGCAGCGCCTGGGGCCGTTTGAAGGTCTCCGAGGACCGTCTCGGCGAGGCCCTGGTCGAAAAAGTGCCCGGCGGCGGACGGCGGGGCGGTTCGCGTTTGACGCCCAAGGGCAAACAACTGCTGGACAAGTATCACCAATTGATCGCGCAAGTGACGCAATCGTCGGAGGCCACGTTCGGACGTTTGTTCCTCTTGGACGAATAAAACGACTGTCGTTCCCCGCCGCCAACCACGAGGGAAAACCATGACCGCCAGCGGCTCATCCATCCTGCTCATCGACGGTTCCGGTTACATCTTCCGCGCCTTCTTCGCGTTGCCGCATCTGTCCGCGCCCGACGGCACGCCGACCAACGCGGTCTACGGCGTGGCGACCATGCTCGACAAAACGCTGCGCGAACTGCAACCGAGCGCCGTCGCCGTCTGCTTCGACCGGCCGGAAAAAACCTTCCGCCACGAGCGCTACCCGGCGTACAAAGCCAATCGTCCCGCGCCGCCCGAGGCGCTGGTGCCGCAGTTCCCGCTGATTCACCGCCTCGTCGAATTGCGCGGCCTGCCGTTGCTGGCGCTGCCCGGCTACGAGGCCGACGACATCATCGGCACCATCGCCCGCCGGGCCGTCGACGCGGGCAACGAGGTCGTCATCGTCACCAGCGACAAGGACCTCATGCAGCTCGTTTCGCCTCGTGTGCGCCTGTACGATCCGATGAAAGACGAGTGGATCGACGCCGCCAAGGTGAAAGAGCGTTTCGGCGTCGGACCCGAGCAGGTCGTCGAAGTGCTCGCCCTCGCCGGCGACTCCTCCGACAACATCCCCGGCATTCCCGGCGTCGGCGAAAAAACCGCCGTCAAGCTGCTCGGCGAATTCGGCACGCTCGACAACGTGCTGACCCAAACCGGAAACATCAAAGGCAAACTCGGCGAGAAGGTCCGCGACAACGTCGAGCTGGCGCGCCTGAGCCTCGAACTGGTGACCATCAACCGCGACGTGCCGCTCGAGCGCGACTGGCGCGAGCTGCATCCGGTCGAACCCGATCACGAACAATTGCGCGCCTTCTATCAGGAACTGGGCTTCACCAGGCTCCTCACCGATCTTGCGCCGCGGGTGACCGTCAGTCGCGACAACTACCGCACCATCCTGCGCGATCGCGAACTGCTCGATCTGGTCGAGCGTCTGCGCGCTTCCTCCGGCTTCGCCTTCGACACCGAAACCGACTCCACGCAGCCGATGCAGGCCCGGCTGGTCGGCATGAGCTTTTGCTGCGCCGACGACGACGCCGCCTATCTGCCGTTGGCGCACCGCTACCTGGGCGCGCCCGAGCAGATCGCCCAGGCGCGCGCGTTGGCCATGCTCAAGCCGGTGCTGGAAGATCCGAAAATTCCCAAGTGGGGGCAGAACGCCAAATACGATCTGACCGTCATGTCCCGCCACGGCGTGCAGGTGCGCGGGCTGGTCGGCGACACGATGATCGCCGACTACCTGCTCAATCCCGGCTTCGGCGGGCACTCGCTGGACGCCATGGCCGCGCAGCACCTCGGACACACGACGATCAAGTTCAGCGAGGTCGTCGGCGGCAAGACCGGTCGCCGGACCTTCGTCGACGTGCCGCTCGACGAAGCCACCGCCTACGCCGCCGAGGACGCGCACATCACCTGGCTGCTGGCCCATCGCCTCGAAGAGGAACTGCGCGAACACGAGCAAATGTGGTCGCTGTACCGCGATCTCGAATTGCCGCTGATCGACGTGCTCGGGACGATGGAGCGTCACGGCGTCTCCATCGACGTCGCCTTTTTCGCCGAGCTCGCCGACGAACTCGACGCCAAGATCAACGCCCTGATCCGCGAAATTCACGAGCTGGCCGGCGAGCCGTTCAACCTCAACAGCCCGCAGCAGATCGGCCGCATTCTGTTCGAAAAGTTGGGCATCAAGCCGTTGCGCAAAACCAAAACCGGTTTTTCCACCGACGCCGCCGTGCTCGAAGCGCTCGCCGAACAGGGGCACGTCGTGCCGGTGAAGATGCTCGAATACCGCACGCTGGCGAAAATCAAAGGCACGTACGTCGACGCGCTGCCCCGGCTGATCAATCCGGAGACGGGCCGCATCCACACCAGCTTCAACCAAACCGTCGCCGCCACCGGCCGCCTGTCCAGCAGCGAGCCGAATTTACAGAACATCCCCATTCGCACGCCCGAAGGCCGCCGCATCCGTCGCGGCTTCGTACCCGCGGCGGGCAAGCTGCTGCTCTCGGCCGACTACAGCCAAATCGAACTGCGCCTCGCCGCGCACCTGTCCGGCGATCCGACGATGATCGCCGCCTTCCACTCCGGCGAGGATTTCCACACGCGCACCGCCGCCGAAATCATGGGCGTGTTCCCCAACCTCGTCACGCCCGAGATGCGCTCGGCGGCCAAAACGGTCAACTTCGGCGTGCTCTACGGCATGAGCGCCTTCCGCCTCGGCCGCGACCTGGGCATCGGCACGAAAAAGGCGCAGGAGTTCATCGACCGCTACTTCGGCCGCTTCGCCGTGCTGCACCGGTGGCTCGACGACGTGCTCGTGCAGGCGCGCGAAACCGGCTACGTCGCCACGATCCTCGGCCGTCGGCGCTACCTGCCCGACCTCAACAGCAGAGACCAGAACGTGCGCGGGGCCGCCGAACGCGCCGCGATCAACACGCCCGTGCAGGGCAGCGCCGCCGATCTGATCAAGCTGGCGATGCTTCGCCTGCACCGGCGCATCATTGACGAACGCCTGCCCATGATCATGGTCCTGCAGGTGCACGACGAACTGGTCTTCGAGGTCGAGCGTCAGGCCGTCGACAAATGCACCGCGATCGTCAAACAGGAAATGGAATCGATCATGTCCCTGGCCGTGCCGCTGTTGGTCGAAACCGGCGTCGGCGACAACTGGATGGAGGCGCATTGATGGAACATCATCCCTATCGGCGCGAACGCTCCTCGTTCCCCTGGGTGAAATTGATCGTCATGGTCGGCGCGCTGGCCATCGTGGTCTGGTTCATCATTCAGCTTAATCGCGTCGCCGGCGATTTGATTATCGATGACGCCACGCCGGCCGCCGCCACGCCCGCCGCGCCCACGCCCGAGGGCATTGAGATCGACCTCGCCCCCGACGTTACGCCCGTGCCGGCCGACGATCCGCCCGAAACCGACGAGGTCACCCCGCCGCCGCTGCCCGATGCCGACTCCCTGCCCGACAACGAAATGACCCGCATGCTCATGGACCGCATCAAAAACACCGTCAGCCACGTCTACGACGGCGACACCGTGATGATGGCCGACGGTCGCCGCGTGCGCTACCTCGGCATCGACACGCCCGAAAACGGCGAACCCTATTATCAGGAAGCGATGGATCTCAACAAACAGCTCGTGCAGATGCAGCCGGTCATTCTCGAGGTCTGCAAAAAGAAGCCGCAGGATCAATACGGCCGCACCCTCGCCCGGGTGGTCGTCAACGGCGAAGCCGCCGAGGAAACGCTGCTGGTCATGGGCCTGGGCGAAGTGTTTCACGCCCCCGAGTGCATCGCCGACTGCCGCAAAAACTGGAACCTGCTGCTGACCGCCTTCCGCAACAAACGCGGCATGTTCGCCAACGCCGACACCCAGCCCGTGCCGGCCATCGTCGCCGACCGTCTGCTGGATCACTACGGCATCGTCGAGGGCGTGGTCGACAACGTGAAGGAATCGACCAACGCTTATCACCTCAACTTCGGCAGCGACTGGACGACCGATTTCTCCGCCACCATCCTGCGCCGCGACGTCGATCAATTCCTGCGCGACAAAATGATCCCGCACCAGTTGGTCGGCCTGAAATTACAGGTCTTCGGCAAAGTCACCGCCAACTACGGCCCGCGCATTTTTCTCAATTGCCCCACGCAGGTGCTCTCCGTTTCCGCCCCCTGAGGGAACCGATTCCCGCCGCCCGGTGTCGGGACATGACAAAAGGTCCGCAAGGGACATATATTGTTGATGGACGAACGAAGGAACCAAACCATGATGCGCCGTACGATCATTTCGCTGGTTACCCTGCTGCTGTTGGTCGCCTTGACCGGCTGCTCGTCGCAGTTTCAGCATTACTACCCGTTGCACGTCAGCAACCAATGGACCTACAAGGTCACCGATTACTACGATCGCGTCACCGAAAACGTCGAACGCATCATCAAGCGCACCGGCGACTCCTATCATTTCAACAATTCGGAAGTGATCCTGTACCTGCCCGGCCAGGGGATGGTCAACAAACAAGGCGTGATGTTCCTGCGCGAACCGATCGAACAGGGCAAGAAGTGGATCGAAAGCCAGATGACCTTCGAGATCACCGGACTGAACAAGGAAGTCACCGTGCCGACGGGAACCTTCACCGACACGCTGGAGATCACCTGGACCAGCAAATTTCCCGGCGAAGCGGTCATCAAACCCGGCGTCATGCCCACGCTCGATCCGGGCCCCAATCCCCGCATTTTCATTTATGTGGTCACCTACGCCAAACGCGTGGGGAAAATCAAGGAAGAGTACTATGTAATTCAGCCCGACGGCACCAAAACCCGCGAAATTTTGGCCGAATTGACCGCTTTTTCCCTCAAATAGCCGCGATTTGCTTTTTTTTCGGCATGATCTTTATTTATTTGAGAGTATTCGGACGGTGAAACTATGTTTATTCGACAATATCCATTGCTTGGGAATATTTTCCGCTTGACACCCTTTGGGGAGGTGTTTAGCCTGATAGTTGGGCTTCGGGGGCAGCCTCGAAGCCCGTTTGTGTATATTAGGGTTGGGAGATGACCCAACCTTTTGAGGGGTAAGCAAATTGCCTTTCCTGTCTGTTTCCATCCAAGTTTTCGATCTTCGGATCGCATGCTGTATGAACTTGTTAACTAAGCAAGTGAAGGGAGTAAGAACATGAAGAATAGGTGGCTATTGCTTTCTGTCATGATGCTGCTGGTCCTGGGCCTGATGACGGCCTGCGGCGGCGATGATGACGACGATGACGACGGCGCTCCGTCCGACGACGACACCAGTGACGATGACGACACTGGCGACGACGACACCGGCGACGACGACACCGGCGACGACGACACCGGTGACGACGATACCGGCGACGATGACACGGGCGACGACGACACCAGCGACACCGAGTACACCGCGCCCGACTGGTTCTGCGAACTGCCCGACCCCGAAAGCATCGGCGATGGCCTGGCGATCGGTGGCGGCGCGGTCAGCGACACCATCACCGTCTACGCCTTTGACGACTCCGATTGCTCCGCGGTGGAAGGCGCGACCGTCATTCACGGCGGCAACACTTACACCACCGACGCCAACGGCAAAGCGACCGTGACCGTGGCCAAAGCCAACGAACTGGTCACCGTTTACAAAGACGGCTTCTGGACCTGGGCGTATCAGGCCGACGCGGCCGTGATGTACTTCCGCCTCCGTCCGGATTCCTACGGCTACAGCTACACCGATTCCGGCTCCGGCGACTTCACCTCCGGCGGCACCGCTCTGGGCCTGGAAAACCCCGATGTTTCCGGCCTCAACCTGGATCCGCTGCTGAACGCCCCGATCTATCTGGGCATCGCGATTCCGGGTCTGGCTCGTTCGACCGTCCTGTCCGCCGACTTTGACGGCCTGATCGCCGAAGACACCTTCTCGCTCGATTACGGCTACAACGTGATCGGCCTGGGCGGTGAAACCGGCACGATCGACCTGCCCGCGAGCATCTACTTCCCCGAACTGAGCGTTGACATCAACCTGATCGGCCTGGCTTCGGCCACCGCCGGCGGCGCCAACGAACAGTACAAAGTGCCGGTCATGGCCGGCGCCGACAACCCGATCGAAGGTGCGGTGCTCAGCATCACCGCCGGTGAAGCCATCAGCTCCTCGCTGATCATCCAGCTCATCACCGACCTGATCGGCGGCAACCCGATCGATCCGATCGAGTTGATCCTCGACAACATCGAAGCGGTTCTCAACAACGCCCTGACGTTTGAGTATGCCGGTGCCGAACCCACCTGGGACGGCACGGGCGCTCCGGACATCACCATGTCCGAAATCACCGCCAAGAGCGCGGTCAACCTGAGCATCACCGGTGCGGATCCCAGCTATGATTACCTCGGCATGCTCGCCGCGGAAGTTCCGAACCGCGCCCTGATCCCGATGGGCATCAAGTTGGCGACCAGCAACGCCGCGTCCATCCCGGCCGGCGACGTGCCCGATGCCGATTACATCCTGCTCGTGGCCAAAACCGACGCCCTGGCGTCCGGCCTCGAGAGCCTGAACCTCGGCTTCGCCCTGACCTTCGCCGAAGACCTCAGCGACTGGTCCGGCGGCGCCACGGTTGCCGACAGCGACTTCCTGCCGCTGTTCGACTCCAGCACCGGCTACAACACCACCACCGGTGAAGTGTCCTGGGCGCTGGAATCCAAAGGCACCATGGACCTCGTCCTCGTCATTTTCGCCCCGAAGGTTGGCCCGGTTGTGCTGGCCGTGATCAACGGTGAAGAAGATTCCTTCCAGCCGCCGGTCTCCGAGCTGGGCATCACCCCGAGCGCCGATGACGTCGTGGTTATCGCCGGTATCGATCTGCCCGACGGCGTCGATCCCAACGAGTTCAACCCGACTCAGCTGCTGGCTTATGACAGCACGGCGATCAACATCTGGACGAACTACGACATCGCCGGCTTGATTCCGGTCTTCTAAGCGCAAAAACGCTTGATTTCGTCAGCCCGGCATCCTCTGGATGCCGGGCTTTTTTCATGATTTCAACAAGTTGCCCCCCTCTTTCCTCCGGAGCCACTTGCCTATACAATTCCCCGTCTTATTTTGTCTGGACGAAAGGAAGACAAACTATGCCTCGCCCCCTGCTGACCGCGATTTTCTTTCTCGTTGCGCTCCTGACCGCGACGGGCGCTTTCGCCTTTGAATTGGACATCCATGACAACGCCCCCATCGTCGCCGGACGCGCCTTGGTCGTGTTGCAGCCCGACGCTCGCCCCGCCGACTTCCAGCGCGAAATTTCGGCCGCGGGCATGACCGTCGCCCACGTCTCCGACGTCCGCGGCCGCCGTACGATGCCCACGCGCTGGCTGGCGCAGGCCCGCCGCGACGACGCCGCGGAAACCTACGTCCTGGTTCAATTCGATCCCAAGCGTTCCTACGATGAAATGGCCCAACGCCTGCGCGCGTCCCAGGCCGTGGCCGCCGTCTGGCCCGACCACGTGCGCTCACTGGCCTTCTCGCCCAACGATCCGCTCTACAACGGCGGTCAGTTGAACCTGCGTCAGATCGGCCTGGAGAAGGTCTGGAACCGCACGCGGGGCGACGGCGTGATCGTCGCCGTGCTCGATACCGGCTATCTGCTGGACGGTCTTACCGATGGCGCCGCGCATGTCCTCGACGGTTGGGATTTCGGCGAGCGCGATGACGATCCCGACGACACCGAAGGTCACGGCACGCACGTGGCCAACATCATCGCCGAACGCACCGACAACGGCGTCGGCGCGGCCGGCGCGGCGCCCGACGTTAAACTGCTGCCGGTCAAGGTCTTCCCCGATCACTCCGGCGGCGCGGCCGAAAGCGACATCATCGACGGCATCTACTTCGCGGTGGAAGAAGGCGCGCAGGTGATCAACATGAGCCTGGGTGGTCCCGGATACAACGGACTGTGCGATCAGGCCGTTACCTACGCCACCGATCACAACGTCGTCGTGGTCGTCGCCTCGGGCAACGAATCGCTTTCCGAAGTCTCCTATCCCGCCGGCTACGACGATTCGGTCGCCGTCGGCAGTTGCGACAAACACCAGCTCGGCGAACTGCCGACGCGCAGCGATTATTCCAATTACGGCGAAGCCCTCGACCTGGTTGCTCCCGGCGAGGAAATCCTCGGCGAAACGATCGGCAACGGCGGCGTCGGCTTCTATTACGCGTGGGGCACCAGCGTGGCCTCGCCGCACGTCGCGGCGGGGGCGGCGCTGATGATCGCCTCCAATCCCGACGTGACCGACGCGCGCGCGATCAAACAGGCGATGGAAGAAACCGCCACGCGCAAACCCGGCACCGAGTGGGACGTCGAAGTCGGCTGGGGCGAGATCAACGTGCGCGCCGCGGTGGAAAACTTCGCCGGCGCCATTCCCAACGAATCGCCCACCGCGCTGATCGTCGCCGACAAAGACGAAGGCAAGGCCCCGCTGACGGTCTATTTCACCGCCTCGGGCAGCGATCCGGACGGCAACATCGACCGTTACCTGTGGTCGTTCTCCAACGGCGACACATCCAATCTGGCCGCGTTCTCCTACACCTTCGACGAGCCGGGCGAATACTCGGTGATGCTCTCGGCGATCGACGAGGAAGGCGCGTCGGGCTCCGACCAGATGGTCATCACCGTGCACTCCGGCGACAAGGAAGAGGAAAAGGACGAGGACGAAGGCTTCTGCGCCATGGGTCAGACCGGCGGCGATGCCGCGATCGCGCTCATGCTGCTGTCGTTGACGCTGCTTACTCTGGTTTGGCGACGGGCAGGAAAAGCGGATCGCGCCTGAAACCCAATTTGTGCAGCCAGTACTGCGCAATCACCTTTAAATTCGCCAACCCGTATTCCGTGCTGCGCTTGAGGTTGATGCTCGACGCTTCGGGCATGTAACGCACCGGCACCGGAATCTCCGCAATCTTGAAGTTAAAATAAATCGCCTGCGCCAGAAACTGCGCGTCGAAGGCGAAATCGTCGCTGTTGTTCTGCCACGGAATACTCTCCAGCACTTGCCGGCTGTAAGCCCGGTAGCCGGTGTGGTACTCCGACAAATTCTGTCCGAGCAGAATGTTCTCCGTGATCGTCAGAAACCGGTTGGAAATGTACTTCCAGATCGGCATCCCCCCGGCCAGCGCCTCGCTACGCGTGCGGATGCGCGTGCCCAGCATGATGTCGAAGTAGCCGTCGTTGATGAACGAAATCATGTGCCCGGCCAACCGGCTGTCGTATTGATAATCCGGATGGATCATGATCACCGCGTCGGCCCCGCGCGAGAGCGCTTCGCGATAACACGTCTTCTGGTTGCCGCCGTAACCCAGGTTACGCTCGTGAACCACCACGGTCAGTCCCAGCGACCGCGCCACCTCCACCGTCGCATCCCGGCTGCAATCGTCGACCACGATAATCTCGTCCACCACCCCGGGCGGAATGTCGGCCACCGTGCGCTCCAACGTCGTCGCCGCGTTGTACGCCGGCATCACGACTATGGTCTTCTTCTTGGCCATCGCGCCTCTCTTATCCGTTCAAGTATTGTTCTTTGGTACTGCATCGGCTATTTTCTTGACAAGCCCCTAAACGAAAAATGTTTGCTTGCGAGCGGGCTTAACCTTGACACGGAAACGCCATGCTGGGTAGATTCATGGAAGTTTGGGGCTCCGTACCAGCAGGGGCGGAGTATACTTACGCTGTCAGGAGGTTCTGTTGATGAGCGAAAACACCAAGACCAAAGGTGGCGGAGAAGGCACGGAAGAAAAATTGGGCGAGCTTCTTGTAAAAGAAGATCTCATCAGTCCCGACCAATTGGAAACTGCGCTGGCGGAGCAGAAAGTCTCCGGCGGCCGGCTTTCGTACCATTTGTCTCGATTGGGCTACCTGGAAGAGAGCGAACTGGCGGATATCCTGTCGCGGCAGTATAACGTCCCTTCGATCAATCTCTCCGAATTCGAAATCGATCCGGAAGTGATCAAGCTGATCCCGCGCGAAGTCGTCGAAAAGTACAAGGTCATCCCGATCAGCCGCGCCGACAATTCGTTGATCGTCGCCATGGTCGATCCGTCCAACATCATCGCCATCGACGACATCAAGTTCCTCACCGGCTACAACATCGAGGCGGTCGTCGCGACCGAGGACTCGATCATGATGGCCATCGAAAAGTACTACGACACCGATTCGAGCAACATCGAAGACGTGCTTGACCAGTTCGAGGAAGAGGAACTCGAGTTGATCTCCACCGACGAAGAGATCAACATCAAAGAACTGGAGAAGGCCTCCGAGGACGCGCCGGTCGTCAAGCTGGTGAACCTCATCCTCTCCGACGCCATCAAAAAGGGCGCCTCCGACATTCACGTCGAGCCCTACGAACGCAGCTTCCGCGTGCGCTATCGCATTGACGGCGTGCTGCACAAAGTGATGGATCCTCCGCGCAAACTGCAGAACGCGATCACCTCGCGTCTCAAGATTATGTCCGAACTCGACATCGCCGAACGCCGCCTCCCGCAGGACGGTCGTATCCGTCTGAAGACGGCCAAGGGCAAAGAGATGGACTTCCGCGTCAGCTCGCTGCCCACCATCTACGGCGAAAAGATCGTTCTTCGTCTGCTCGACAAAGACAGCCTCCAGTTGGACATGACCAAACTCGGCTTCGAAGAAATGCCCCTCAAACAGTTCAAAGAGGCCATTCACAAGCCCTTCGGCATGGTGCTGGTTACCGGCCCGACCGGTTCCGGTAAAACCACCACGCTCTATTCGGCGCTCACCGAATTGAACACGGTGCACGAAAACATCTCCACCGCCGAGGACCCGGTCGAGTACACCCTCAAAGGCATCAACCAGGTGCAGATGCACGACGCGATCGGCTTGAACTTCGCCGCCGCGTTGCGTTCCTTCCTGCGCCAGGACCCGGACATCATCATGGTCGGCGAGATCCGCGACTTTGAAACGGCGGAAATCGGCGTCAAGGCCGCGTTGACCGGCCACATGGTGCTTTCCACCCTGCACACCAACGACGCGCCGTCTTCCATCAACCGCATGCTGAACATGGGCATCGAGCCCTTCCTGGTCACCGCGGCGGTGCAGTTGGTCGCCGCCCAGCGTCTGGTGCGCAAGATCTGCACGGCCTGCGGCGAACCGGTGGACATCAGCCCGCAAATCCTAAAAGACATTCAGGTGCCCGACGACCTGGCTCACTCGATTCAGTGCAACAAGGGCGCCGGCTGCATGAAGTGCAGCAAGACCGGCTATCGTGGCCGCCTCGCGCTTTACGAGGTCATGCCGTTGTTCGAGGAAATCAAAGAGTTCGTGCTCAACGGCGCGTCCACCGCGGAAATCAAGCGCGAAGCGATCCGCCTCGGCATGAAGACCATGCGCCAGGCCGGTATCACCAAAATGTCCGAGGGCATCACCTCCATCGAGGAAGTGGTGCGCGTCACCGCCGCGGATTAATCTCCGTCCGACGGTAACGATCGAAATAGATTTGGGTCGTCGGTTGTAACAAGAGCATTTGTGTTCCCGTGAATCGGAGATTCCGCTCAGGGGCTGCAATCGGTTAACTCGGCCGAAAAGCGAGGGCAAATACTGTGGTTGATCTACACCAACTTCTGAAATTGATGATCGAGAAGAATGCAAGCGACTTGCACATCACCACCGGCTCCCCGCCGCAGTTGCGTATCGACGGACGCCTGACGCCGGTCAATATGCCGCAGTTGACGGCTGCGGAAACCAAACGCTTGTGCTACTCGGTGCTCACCGACAACCAGCGCCGCATCTTCGAAGAGGAAAACGAGCTCGACCTGAGCTTCGGCGTCAAGGGACTTTCCCGTTTCCGCGCCAACTGCTTCAAGCAGCGCGGCGCGGTCGCCGGCGCCTTCCGCACCATCCCCTTCAAGGCGTTCACGTTTCAGGAATTGGGCCTGCCGCCGATCGTCGGCGAGTTGGTCAACCATCCCGCCGGTCTGGTTCTGGTCACCGGCCCGACCGGTTGCGGCAAATCGACGACGCTCACCAGCATCATCGATAAGATCAACATGAGCCGCAATCAGCACATCGTCACCATCGAGGATCCGATCGAGTACCTCCACGCCCACAAGGGCTGCATCGTCAACCAGCGCGAGGTGCACTCCGATACCCAGAGCTTCACCCGCGCCCTTAAATACGTGCTGCGCCAGGATCCCGACATCGTGCTCATCGGCGAAATGCGCGACCGTGAAACGATCGAATCGGCGCTCAACATCGCCGAAACCGGTCACTTGACCTTCGCCACGTTGCACACGTCCAGCGCCGTGCAGACCATCAACCGCATCATCGACGTCTTCCCGCCGCACCAGCAAAGCCAGGTGCGCGCGCAGTTGTCCTTCGTTCTGGAAGCCGTGCTCTGCCAGCAGTTGCTGCCGCGCGCCAGCGGCGTCGGCCGTATCCTCGCGGTGGAAATCATGGTGCCCAACGCGGCCATCCGCAACCTGATCCGTGAAGACAAAGTTCACCAGATTTACACCCAGATGCAGGTCGGCCAGTCCAAGCACGGCATGCAGACCATGAACCAGTCGCTGGTCGATTTGTACCGCCGCGGCCTGATCTCCCTCAAGGAAGCCCAGGGCCGCACCAACGATCTGGACGAATTAAATAAAATGCTGGAAACCAGCAAGGATGCACAACGGGCACGATAACGTGCTATAATGGTACGAAGTTGAGAATTGGGCAGGAGGTGAAAAGCCATGCCGGTTTATAAGTGGGAAGGCAAAAGTCGCACGGGCGCCATCGTCAAAGGCGAGATGGAAGCCCCCAACGATGAGGCCGTCGTCAATAAACTGCGCAGCCAGCAGATCCTGGCGCTCAAGGTGCAAACCAAGGGGCCGAACTGGAACATCCAACTGTGGAGCAGTTCGAAAAAGAAGAAAATCACCGAACGCGAAGTCGTGGTTTTCTCCCGCCAGTTCGCCACCATGATCGACGCCGGTCTGCCTTTGGTCCAGTGCCTCGACATCCTGATGAACCAGCAGGAAAACAAGGCCTTCGCCGAGGTGCTCTTCGAAGTCAAAAACGACGTCGAAGCCGGTTCCACCTTCGCCAAAGCCCTGGGCAAACACCCGAAGGTCTTCGATCAGCTCTACATCGCCCTGGTCGCCGCCGGTGAAGTCGGCGGTATCTTGGACACCATTATGAACCGCCTGTCGGCCTACATCGAAAAGGCGATGAAACTCAAAGGCAAAATCAAAGGCGCTCTGGTTTATCCGGGCGTGGTCATGAGTATCGCCTTTGTCGTCTGCTTGATCATGTTGTTCTTCGTCATTCCCGTCTTCAAGGAAATGTTCGAAGGATTCGGCGGCGCCCTGCCGGGCCCGACGCAGTTCGTCGTGGCCATCTCCGAGTTGCTCCGCGGCTATTGGTTCGTTATCTTCCCCGCGATCATCGGTTTCATTTTCGGCTTCCGGTACCTGATCAACACCGACAAGGGTTCGCAGGTATTCGATAACGTCAGCCTGAAGCTCCCCGTCTTCGGCGAACTGCTCCGCAAACAGGCCGTCGCCAAGTTCACCCGCACCCTGTCGACCATGATCACCTCCGGCGTGCCGATTCTCGACGGTCTGGACATCGTCGCCAAAACCGCCGGCAACCGGACGATCGAAGCGGCCATTCTCAAAACCAAGGACCGCATCGCCGAAGGTAAAACCATCGCCGAACCGCTCGCCGAATCAGGCGTGTTCCCCTCGATGGTGTGCCAGATGATCACCGTCGGTGAAGCCACCGGTGCGCTCGACGTTATGTTGGCGAAAATCGCCGACTTCTACGAGGACGAAGTCGATATGACCACCGACGCTCTGACCACCTTGCTGGAACCGCTCATGATGGTCTTCCTGGGTGTTACCGTCGGTGGCTTGCTGATCACCATGTATCTGCCGATCTTTAAGATGGTGACCATCATCAGCTAAGACTGGGTAAGGTCCTGGGTAAAGCAACAAATCATATTTATCCCGAGTTGCGTTCAAGCCCTGTCCGTACGCTGCACTGGTTGGTGTTTCTGCGCGTCGTCATCTCCTTTTTCATCCTGGGCAGTTGCCATATCATCTACGCCAATTTCGGCCTGATCCAGTACTACGCCCTGATCGGCGGCAACGTGCTGGTGACCATCATCAGCGCCATCTTCATCGAACGTCTGTATTCCCGACCGGGTTTCCTGCTGTTTCAAATCTACTGGGATTTCCTTTTCGTCACCGCCCTGATTTACCTGACCGGCGGCTACTTCAGCCTGTTTTCCTTCATGTACATCATGACCGTGATTTTCGCCGCCATTCTCACCAGTCAGTTGCACACGATCTGGGTTTCCCTGTTCTGCTCGTTCAGCTACGGCCTGACGCTCGTCGCCCAGTTTCTGCATTGGATCGAGCCGCTCGACCTGGGTCAGATGACCGGCTACCCGCCGACCATCCGCGAGCTGACCGGCAAAATCATGCTCAACAGCCTCGCCTTCATCATCGCCGGCATCCTCGCCTCGGCCCTGGCCAGTTCCAGCCGCGCCGCCGACGCGAAAATCTATCGCCAGCAACAGGAGATGGAAGCCCTCAAAGCCCTCAACGACAACATCGTGCAGTCATTGCCCATCGGCCTGCTGACCAGCGACGATAAGAACCTCATCACCTTCGCCAACGCCAACGCGATCGACATGCTCGGTCATTCCCAGCGCGGCAAGGACCTGACCCAGTCGATCCCCATGGAAATCTCGCCGCAGGGCAAGCCGGTCGACATCTCCGTTCAGGTCGATCAGCGGGCGCCGCGCATCCTCTCGGTCATCGCCTCCGATCTGCGCAACGCCTCGCGCGACGTCATCGGCCGCATGGTCACCCTGCAGGACGTGACCACCGTCCGCAAACTCGAGCAGGATGCGCGCCAGGCCGACCGTCTCGCGGTGGTCGGCAAGCTGGCCGCCGGCATCGCCCACGAAATTCGCAATCCGCTGGCCAGCATCTCCGGCTCGATCCAAATGCTGCAAAACGAGCTGCAAGTCGACGACATCCACTTGCACCTGATGGACATCGTCGTGCGCGAAACCGACCGCCTTAATAAGCTATTAACCGATTTCCTCGTTTACGCCCGACCCGACAAACGAGCCGAAAAGCTCGACGATCTCTCCGCCGTGCTTGAAGAACAACTGGGCATGGTCGCCAACGACCCCAAATGCCACGAAGGCATCAAAATCGATAAAAAGCTCCAAACCGGGCTCATCTGCCGCTTCGACCGCGATCAAATCCGCCAACTTTTCCTCAACCTGTTGATGAACGCGATTCACGCCATGGCCGACCGCAAGGGCACCTTGTCGGTCACGACCAGGGAAAGCGAAGAATATCCAGGCTTTGTTGAGGTGCGCATCCAGGACGCCGGCTTTGGCATCGAACCGGAGGACCTGCGGATCATCTTTGACCCGTTCTACACCACCAAGGAAGACGGCACCGGCCTGGGCTTGACCATCGCCCATCGAATCGTCGAAAATCATAACGGAAAGATTCTCGTAGAATCCAAGATCGGTCAGGGAACCACGTTTACCGTGCTCTTACCTGCTTGATTTGAACTTTTTTTCACAAGGGAGCGACAGGCGTCAAGGGGCTGTTTTAACAGCGTAACTAACTGAAAAATAACATTATATTCATCCTTGACACTCCTGGAGGTTGGTTCTAGTATGCAACTCCTTTCCATTCCGAAAGGAACATTATACCGCCACATCAAAGGGGGCGAACAAAATGATTGAAATCCGATTTCACGGACGCGGCGGTCAGGGAGCCGTGACCAGCGCCGAATTGCTGGCCCAGGCGGCGATTGCCGAGGGCAAGTATGCGCAAGCGTTCCCGAGCTTCGGCCCGGAACGCCGCGGGGCGCCGGTCCTGGCATTCGCCAGAATCGACGAAGAACCCATTCGCTTGCGTACCCAGGTCTACGAACCGGACGTGTGCATCGTGCTGGACGAACCGCTGATGAACATCGTCGATGTCGAGTCGGGAATGGGCCCGGAGGGGATTGTCATCATCAATACCCACAAGTCCATCGGCGAACTCAAAACCCAGTACAAGCTCAATCCCAAACGCAAAATCGTCGCCGTCGACGCTACGAAAATAGCGCTGGAAGGGCTCGGCCGTCCCATCACCAACACCACCATGCTCGGCGCTTTGATCAAAGCCACCGGTTGCGTGCAGGTCGAAACGATGAAAGCCCCGCTGGACCACCGCTTCGGGCGCATCGCCGAAAAGAATTTCAACGTGCTGCAACGGGCTTACCAGGAAGCCGTGACCGAGGAGTAATCATGAAAACGAAGCTCATGCCGGCTTGGACCGAATTGGAGCTGGGATGCGCCGTGATCGAACCCGGCACCTCCCGTGAGTATAAAACCGGCGACTGGCGCAGCTTTTATCCCAAGACCGACGAGGATAAATGCATCGCCTGCGGCCTGTGCTGGATCTACTGCCCCGACGACTCCCGTCGGCTGGCGCCGCGTCAGCACAAACACGAAAACGCGCTGACCGACCAGTACTACGATTTCAATTTTAACTACTGCAAAGGCTGCGGGATTTGCGCCGCCGAATGCCCGACCGGCGCCATCGTCATGGTCGAAGGAGGGCAAAAATGAAAAACCGCATGGAAGTAGGCAAAAACATCGGCATCGAAATCTCCATCGCCCAGGCGGAAGTCGTCGCCCAGTGCGACGTCGATGTCATTTCGGCCTATCCGATCACCCCGCAGACGCACATCGTCGAGCACTTGGCGGAAATCGTCAACGACGGCGATCTCGACGCCGCGTTCATCCCGGTCGAGTCCGAGCACTCCGCCATGAGCGCCTGCTGCGGTTCGTCGGCCGTCGGCGCGCGCACCTTCACCGCGACCTCCAGCCAGGGCCTGGCTCTGATGCACGAGATCCTCTACATCGCCAGCGGCCTGCGCCTGCCGATCGTCATGTCCTGCGTCAACCGTTCGCTCTCGGCCCCGATTTCCATCTGGGGCGACCAGGGCGACATCATGGCCGAACGCGACACCGGCTGGGTGCAGATCTTCACCGAAACCGGCCAGGAAGTGATCGACCAGACGATCTGCTCGTTCAAGATCGCCGAAGATCCCCGCGTCATGCTGCCGACCATCGTGAACATGGACGGCTTCCAGATGAGCCACGTCATCGAACCCATGAAGTTCTATGACACGAAAAAGATCCAGGACTTCCTCGGCATCTATCAGCCGCCGTTGCGCCTGGATCCGGCCGACCCGATCATGATGGGCCCGGTCGGCATCCCGGAAATCTACACCGAGGCGAAGATGGCCCACGACGTCGCGCTGGTCAACAGCCAGGCCGTCATCGAGGAAGTCTGGGAGAAATTCGCCGCGGAATTCGGCAACAAGTACAACGCCATCGAGCACTACAAAACCGACGACGCCGACTACGTGATCGTCACCGTCGGCGGCTACGGCCAAAACGCCTCGGTGGCCATCGACAAACTCCGCGAAAAGGGCATTAAAGCCGGCCAGATCAAACTGCGCCTCTGGCGGCCCTTCCCGCATTCGCTGATCCAGGAAGCGCTCGAATCGCGCAAAGGCGTGTTCGTCTTCGACCGCTGCCTGAGCGTGGCCGGTCCCGGCGGCCCCATCGCCAGCGAAATCAAAACCAGCCTGTACAACCTGAAAAAGCGCCCGGCCGTCGTCAGCTACGTCGGCGGTTTGTCCGGCCGCGATTTCACGGTCAAACAGTTTGTCGACATCTTTGAAAAGGGCATCGGCTACGTCCAGAAAGACGAAGCGCCGATCTACGAAATGGTGGGGGTGCGCGAATGAATGAAATAGGCTACGGCGTTTTCTCGTCCCGGTTGTTGCCGAAGGATGAACTGTTCGCGCAGGGCCACCGCGCTTGCCAGGGCTGCATTCCGGCCGTCATGCTGCGCCAGATCACCAAGGCCACCGGCCGTAATCTGATCGTCTGCAACGCCACCGGCTGCATGGAGATCATTGCCAGTCCCTATCCCTTCAACGCCTGGGAAGTGCCCTGGATTCACGTCGCCTTCGAAAACGCGGCGGCCGTCGCATCCGGCGTCGAGGCCGGCATCAAGGCGCTGCGTCGCAAGGGCCGTCACTACACCGACAGCGAAAAAATCTACGTCATGGCCATCGGCGGCGACGGCGGCACCTTCGACATCGGTCTGCAGGCGCTGTCGGGCGCGCTCGAACGCGGCCACGACATGTTCTATGTGTGCTACGACAACGAAGCCTACATGAACACCGGCATCCAGCGCAGTTCGGCCACGCCGCTTGGCGCTTCGACCACCACCAGCCCGGCCGGCAAGGAAGTCCCCGGTCAGTTGACCTGGAAGAAGAACCTCGCCGAAATCGGCGTCGCCCACGGCGTGCCCTACGTGGCCACCGCCTGCCCGAGCTACCCCTTCGACCTGATGAAGAAGGTCAAGAAAGCCGCGCAGGTCAACGGACCGGCCTTGTTGCACATCTTCGCTCCCTGCCCCACCGGCTGGCGCTGCGATCCCAACGCGGGCATCAAGCTGGGCCGGCTGGCGGTGGAAAGCGGCCTCTTTCCGCTCTTCGAAGTGGAAAACGGCAAATACACCATCAGCTTCGACCCGGCCGAGATGCGCAAAACCAGCGAAGACCCGCTGCGCGAAATCGGCGGCTATCTCTTCCAGCAGGGGCGCTTCCGTCACCTGAAGAAAGAGGAAGAGCTGCTCGCGCAGATTCAGGAGCGCGTGCGCAACGAATGGGCCAAGCTCAAAGCGAAAGTGGAGATGTAACAATGGGTTTGGAAATCAACAAAGTCGATCCGATTCTTGAAAAATACGGCTCGCAAAAAAGCGCCCTGATTCAAATCCTCATGGACGTTCAGGCCGTCTTCAAATACCTGCCGCGCGAAGTGTTGGACTACATCAGCGAAAAACTCAACGTGCCCATGTCCACCATTTACAACGTGGCCACCTTCTACAAGGCCTTCAGCCTCGAGCCCAAGGGCGAGCATGTCTGTTCGGTTTGCATGGGCACCGCCTGCCACGTGCGCGGCGCGCCCGTCATTCTCGATTCCATCTCGCGCCGGCTCGACCTGCCGCCGGACAAAACGTCCGCCGACCGCAAGTGGACCCTGGAAACCGTCAACTGCCTCGGCAGTTGCGCCCTGGGCCCGCTGGTCGTCGTCGACGGCGTGTACCACGGCAAGGCGACCTCGGCCAAAATAGGCAAAGTCATCGATAAACTCAGCAAGGATGAAGGATAGTGCGATGGAGAGGTTAACGAGCTTCGAGGCCCTGGGGCGGCTGCGCGATGAAATCAACGCCTCCCGCGATCCGAACAAGCCTTCGATCACCGTCTGCGCCGGCACCGGCTGCAAAGGGTGCGGGGCCGATGCGGTCGTGGCCGCGTTCAAACAGGAACTGGAATCCAAGGGCCTGGCCGATAAAGTCGACTTCCGCGAAACCGGCTGCCACGGCTTCTGCGAGCGCGGCACGCTGGTCGTGATCCGGCCCAAGAAAATCTTCTACCAGATGGTCATGCCCAACGACATTCCCGAGATCGTCGAGAAAACCGTGTTGGGCGACGAAATCATCGATCGTCTGTTGTACGTCGATCCGCAGACCGGCCGGAAAATCGTGCACGAACACGATGTGCCCTTCTACAAAAATCAGAAGCGCATCATCTTCGGCAACAACGGCGTGATGGACCCGACCAAGATCGACGACTACATCGCCCTGGGCGGCTACGAGGGTCTGGCCAAGGCGCTCAGCTCCATGCAGCCCGAGGAGATCATCGACGAAGTCAAAAAGTCCAAGCTGCGCGGCCGTGGCGGCGGCGGTTTCCCCGCCGGCCGTAAATGGGAAAGCTGCCGCAAGGCCCCGGGCACGCCCCGCTACGTGATCTGCAACGCCGACGAAGGCGACCCGGGCGCGTACATGGACCGCTCGCTGCTCGAAGGCAATCCGCACTCGGTGATCGAAGGCATGATCATCGGCGCGTACGCCATCGGCAGCAGCCAGGGCTATATCTACGTGCGCAACGAATACCCGCTGGCCGTCGCCAACGCGCGCGTCGCGCTGGATCAGGCGCGTGAATACGGCCTGTTGGGCGACAACATTTTCGGCACCGATTTCTCGTTCGACATTCAGATCAACCGCGGCGGCGGCGCCTTCGTCTGCGGCGAATCCACCGCCCTGATGGCTTCGCTCGAAGGCCTGCCCGGCGAACCGCGCGCCAAGTTCATCCACACCGTCGAACAGGGGCTGAACAACAAGCCGACCAACCTCAACAACGTGGAAACCTGGGCCAACGTCCCGCTGATCGTCCGCGACGGCGCCGACGAATACCTCAAGATCGGCACCGAGGGCAGCCCGGGCACCAAGATCTTCTCGCTGGTCGGCAAGATCGCCAACACCGGCCTGGTCGAAGTGCCCATGGGCATCACGCTGCGCGAAATCGTCTACGACGTCGGCGGCGGCATTCCCAAAGGCAAACGCTTCAAGGCCGTGCAGACCGGCGGACCCTCCGGCGGCTGCATCCCCGAAGAATACCTCGACCTGCCCGTCGACTTCGACAAGCTTTACGAAGTCGGCTCGATGATGGGCTCGGGCGGCATGATCGTCATGGACGAGAACACCTGCATGGTCGACATCGCCAAGTACTTCACCGCCTTCCTCGCCGACGAAAGCTGCGGCAAGTGCACGCCCTGCCGCGAAGGCGTCGCCCAGATGCGCGACGTTCTGCAGAAAATCTGCGACGGCCAGGGCGGCCCCGGCGACATCGAATTCATCGAGGAACTCGCCGAAACCATTTCCGCCGCCAGCCTGTGCGCCCTCGGCCAGACCGCGGCCAACCCCGTGCTGACCACGATTCGCTTCTTCCGCGACGAGTACAAAACGCACATCGAGGAAAAACGCTGCCCCGCCGGCGTCTGCAAAGCGCTGATCACCTACCGCATCGTCGAAGACAAATGCACGGCCTGCGGCGCCTGCAAGCGCGTGTGCCCCTCCGCGGCGATCGAGGGCGAAAAGAAAGTCGTGCATAAAATTCTCGTCGACAAGTGCATCAAGTGCGGCGCCTGCATCGAGTCCTGCAAATTCGATGCTATCGTCAAGGAGTAAGAACGATGGCCGAGATGATCACCATTACCGTCAACGGCAAGGAAGTTACCGTCGCCAAGGACACGCCGCTGTTGGAAGCGTGCCGCCAGGCGCGGATCGACATCCCCACCATGTGCTACAACGAAAACGTCAAACCCTACGGCGTGTGCCGCCTGTGCATCGTCGAGGTCGACGACGGTTGGCGCAAACGGATCGTGCCGTCCTGCGTCTACCCGGTGCGCAAGGCCGTCACCGTGCAGACCGAAACCGACGAAATCCGGAAGTACCGCCGCATGCTGCTCAACCTGCAGCTCGCCCGTTGCCCCGAAGAACCCTTCGTGCGGGAACTGGCCGCCAAATACGGCATCACCGAGCCCGATCCGCGGCTGCAGCGCGACAACAAGGATTGCATCCTCTGCGGTCTGTGCGTGCGCACCTGCTCCGACATCGTCGGCGTCAGCGCCATCGCCTTCCAGGGCCGCGGCGCCGAACGCATGGTCGTGACGCCCTTCGATCAGGAAAACCCGGTGTGCATCGCCTGCGGCGCCTGCGCCTATGTCTGCCCCACGCAGTGCATCGGCTTCAAAGACGAAAACGGCGAACGCGAGCTCAAGCGCTGGCATCGCAAAACCAAGATGATCGCCTGTGAAAAATGCGGCGATTACTGGCTGCCCGAAGCCCTGCGCGACGTGTACGCCAAAAAAATGGGGCTGGACCCGACGTCGATGAACGTCTGTCCGAACTGCCGCTGATTCATCGCGTAACCGAGCACGCCCACTCGAATAATTAATCGAGTGGGCGTGTTGCTTTAAACCAATTTGTTTTATACAAATAGTCGGTTTATAATTGTGTTTTGGGGCAGGCCGATATAGGTCTGCTTTGCAATTAACCTGGATTGCTCCGAAGGGACGGATCATGAAAACCAAACTCGCGTTTGCCCTCACCATCGCCATTGTTTTGGTTGTCACTACCGCCTTTGCCGGCACCCAGTGGGTCAAGATCGACGGACCGCTGTCCACCGAACTGACCCAGGTGGTGACGAAAACGAACAACGCACAGGAATTTTCCTTCCGCGTGCACATCCCGCGCTTTGCTTTGCACGAATCGACCCTCAACGATCAGTTGTGGGATCTGCCCGATTTCCACGGCGCGGCCCGTCACTCCATGCCCGGTGAGCCGGAAGTCCCGGTTTTCACCCGTTATATCGCCGTGCCCCAGGGTGCGACGGTCAACGTGAAAGTCGACGCGGGCAAAGTGAAAAAGTTGACCAACGTCAACTGCCAGCCCGCGCAGGCTCCGCCGCCGGAATGCTACGGCGAACCCGAACCCGAATTCGAAATCGACAACCAGATCTACGCGAGCGACGATCTGTTCCCCGGCCGTCTCTACAGCGTCGAGGGACCCTTCGTGGTGCGCGGTCTGCGGATGATCGCCCTTAACCTCTACCCGGTGCAGGTGCGGCCGTTCAGCGGCGAAGCGCTGCTGTACCCGGACCTGGACGTCAAGGTGACCTTCTCCGGCAGCAAGGGCGTGTTCCATTCCGAAAAGCGCGCCAAGAGCTTCCAGGCCTTGTACGACCTGACCATGAACCGCGCCGCCTATTCGCAGGAACCGCTGGCCATGCCGCGCGGCAAAAGCGAAAACGGCGCCGAATACGTCATCATCTGCCCGCCGCTGATGGAAGAAGCCGCGCAGACCCTGGCCGATTGGAAAAACCTCCAGGGCTATGACACCGAGGTCTACACCACCGACGATACCGGCACGAGTGTGGCCGCGATCAAAGCCTGGGTCCAGGACGCCTACGACACCTGGGATCCCGCGCCTGAATTCGTGCTGCTGCTCGGCGATGCCGAATTCATCAGCCCGACCTACGACGGCACCGCCTCCGACCGGTATTACTTCACCGTCGACGGCGGCGACGAATGGGTCGACATTTACAGCGGCCGCATCAGCGTGGACACCCTCGCCGAGGCCAACCATCACATTCAGGACATCATCGATTACGAACGCGATCCGATTTACGACACCGACTTCTACACCAATTCGGTTCACGCGGCGTACTTCCAGCATTACACCGGCGGCGAAGCCCAGCGGCGTTTCGCCCGCACCACGGAAGAAGCCTATCGCTGGTTCGACGAATACCTGCCCGACAGCCCGTTCACGCCGCACCGCATTTACTTCACCGAGTCCTCCGTCAATCCGATGTACTGGAACCAGTCCACCTACCAGTGGACGCCGCTGTGGTGGACCTACGGTGATTACGAAATTCCCGACGACATCCAGAAACCCAACCTGGCCTGGGACGGCGACGCCGCCGACATCGCCGCGGCCGTCAACGGCGGCACGGCGTTCCTGACGCACCGCGACCACGGCGCCCCCACCGGTTGGAGCGAACCGGCGTTCGAAGTCACCGACGTCGATGCCCTGACCAACGGCGACAAGCTGCCCGTGGTCTGGTCGATCAACTGTTCGACCGGCGAGTTCGACGACGAAACCAAGAAAGACGGCGGCAACAAGTCGATCTGCTTCACCGAATCGTGGGAACGCCACACCAACGGCGGCGCGGTCGGCTTGATCGGTTCCACCCGTGTCTCCTATTCCGGTCGCAACGACCGCATGTTCTGGGGCTGGCTCGACAGCCATTGGCCGACCTATGAACCCGAGTGGCCGGTAACCAAAGACAACGATCCCGAATGGCGCATGGGCATCGTGCTCGAATACGGCAAGCTGTACATGAGCTATCATTACTCCAGCGATCCGTATCGCATGACCGCCATCGAGGAGTTCCACTGGTTCGGCGATCCGACGTTCGAAATGTACGCCGGCGTACCGCTGGAATTCTCCGTGTCGCACCTGCCGATCATCCCCGCCGGTTCGTTGTCCTTTGAAGTCGACGCCGGCGTCGAAGGCGCGCTGGTGGCCCTGACCCAGGGCGGCGTGATCATCGGCAAAGCCTACACCGGCTCCGACGGCGTGGCCCTGGTCAGCTTCTCCGAGGCGCTGACCAGCGTCGAGAACGTCCACCTGGTCATCACCCGTCATCAGTACCGCGCGTACGAAGACGACCTGCTGGTCGGCGCGACCGCCGACGGCATCATCGGGTTGGATAAAACCGCCTATCGCGACGGCAACACCGCCAACCTGTCGCTCTCCGACGCCGACCTGGCCGGTCAGGGCACCTACAACCTGTTGATCTACAGCGACACCGAGCCGACCGGCGAAACCGTCGCCTGCGACGAGTTCGAAGACATGGGCGCGTTCTTCGGCAGCATCCTGCTGACCGACGCCGCGCCGGTCGAGGGCAACGGCCAGTTGTCCATCAGCGACGGCGACACCATCACCCTGTACTACTACGACGCGGACAACGGCACCGGCAGCCCGGAAGAAAAAACCGACACCGCCACCGCCGACACCGAGCCGCCGACCTTCGCCGGTCTGGCGACCATCCTGGGCGGCGACACCAAAGTTACCCTCACCTGGGCCGCGGCGACCGACCTGACTCCGCCGATCAGCTATCAGATCTACCGCGCTGAAACCAGCGGCGGTCAGACCTTCGCCACGCCGACCGCGGAAATCACCGGCACCGAGTACGTCGACTCCGGTCTGCCCAACTTCGTTCGCTACTACTACGTGGTCCGCGCGACCGACGCCTTCGGTCACCAGGACACCAACACGATCGAACTCAGCGACTGGACCGTCGGCCCGATGGTCATCTGGGAAGAGGATTTCGATGACAACGAATCCGGCATTCCCGACACCTGGGAAATCGTCGACGGCGGCACCACCGGTTACACCTGGAACAGCGAAAACCCGGGCGGCCGCTCCAACTCCAATTGGGACGGCGTGTTCGCCATCGCCGACTCCGACTACACCGGCTCTTCCGTGGTCTGGAACGATGCGCTGATCACCGAGCCGATCGATTGCGAAGGCTATTACGACATCCGCCTGGTCTTCTCGCACTACTACAACTACTACAGCGGCACCGATGACAACGCCTACATCCACATCTCCAACGACGGCGGCACGACCTGGACCGAAGTCGTGCACTGGACCGGCAGCGACCGCAGCGGCGTCGAAGACCTCGACATCTCCGAGTGGGCCGACGAACAGGCCGACGTCCGCATCAAGTTCACCTACACCGGCCAGTACGATTACTACTGGGGCATCGACAACCTGCAGTTGATCGGCATCGGCGCGCCGGTGGCCGACTTCACCGCCGACCTCACCACCGGTGAAGTTCCGCTGGAAGTGGCCTTCGAGCTGGAAACCCAGGGCATCATCACCGGGTACCTGTGGGAGTTCGGCGACGGCGCCACCTCCACGGTCGAGAACCCCACCCATACTTATGACGAAGCCGGCCTCTTCTCCGTCGCCGTGACCGTCACGGGCCTGGGCGGTTCGCGCACGGTGACCAAACCCAACTACATCGTGGTCACCTGCCCCGATCCGACGCTTGACTTCGAGGCCAACGTCACCACCGGCGACGCTCCGTTGGATGTCAACTTCACCGATCTGACGTCTCTGTACGGCGGCTGCGAGCCGACCGGCGTGGAATGGGACTTCGGCGACGGCGAGACCTCGACCGAGGAAAGCCCGACCCACACCTACAATGACGCCGGCACCTACACGGTGAAGCTGACCTACACCACGGAATACGGCTCCTACGAGGTGACCAAAACCGATTACATCACCGTCAACGAAGGCGCCGATGACGACACCGGCGGCGACGACGACACCGATGACGACGACACCGGCGACGACGACATCGACGATGACGACACCGACGACGACGACACCGATGACGATGACACCGACGATGACGACACCGGCGGCGCCGATGACGATGACGACGACGATGACGACGACGATGGTTGCGGCTGCTAGCCGATAATTAGCGACAACAAAAAGGCGGGGGCTCTCCCCGCCTTTTTTATTTAATCACCACAACTTGTCACTTATAACTTTGAATTTATAATTTCCCCCCGGACCCACTGCACGAGGTTTTCCCCCGCCCGCCCGCCGATGTGCTTTTTCGCTTGGGCGACAATGTGACAATTCGGGTACGGCGCTTCGTGCAGCGTCGCCCAATCGTACACGTAGGGAAACGCGAAACAGGCTTGCGGCCGGCGGTGCGGCGCGGTGGCGAACAGCGTACACGAGTTGGCCGCGGCGTCGAAGGCGCGGCAGGTGAACCACGACCCCTCCGCGGTCGGCGGCGGATCGCTCAACGGCACGAAATACTCCAGCACCGCTTCCAGGTCCGGCGGCAGGCCCTCCGTGTCGCCCGCACGCAACCGCCGCTCCCATTCGCGCAACGTTTCGTCGGTGACGCTCAGAAAAAACGCGCGGCAGCACGTGCCGCAACGGGCGCAAACGATCGAGGTCGGAATGTCGTCGGGCACGCGAATTGCGCCCCAGGGCGTGTCGATCAGCGCCATGAACGTCCGCTCCGCTTAGGCGAGCGCTTTCGCCGCCCGCTTCAACCGTCTCTTTTCCTTGCGCCGCTGCCGCCAGGCGGGAATGTCGTCGATCAAGATGCGGTAGACGCAGGGGATGACGAACAAGGTCATCAGCGTCGAAGCGGCCATGCCCCAGACGATCACCGCCGCCAACGGCGCCCAGCTTTCGCTGCGACCGCCCAGGCCCAACGCGGTGGGCATCAGGCCGCCGATGGTCGTCAGGCTCGTAAGCATGATCGGCCGCAGGCGCAACCGGCCGGCGCGCAGCAGGCTCGCCCATTTGCCGTCGCCGTTGATCCGCGCCTTGTTGATGAAGTCGATCATCACGATCGCGTCGTTCACCGCGACGCCCGCCAACGCGACCATGCCGTACAACGTCACGATCGACAACGGGCTGCCCGACACCAGCAGGCCGACCATCGCGCCGATGAACGCGAACGGAATGGTGAACAAAATGATGATCGGCTGGAAGAAGCTTTTGAACTGCCCGCCCAGAATGACGAAAATCAAAAACACGCCGATCAGAAACAGGCGTTGCAGCGACGTGAACGATTCCTGAAATTCCTTGTACTGCCCGCTCATGTCCAGGTGATAACCCGGATACCGCTTGGCCATCTCGTCCTGCCAGTATTGCGTGATCTGCGCGTTGATGCCGTACAGTTGATTCGCATACTCCGGCGCGATGTCCGCCGACACCAGAATGTAGCGCTCCTGGTCCATGCGCTCGATCGATGGCCACGCGTCGACCACCTCGGTGCGCGCCACCGCCTTGAACGGCACCCACACCACCTGGCCGGTCGCCGTCACGCCCGGGATCTTGAGCCGATCCAGCGAGTTCATGTCCTTTTCATACCGGCGCGGATAACGCACCAGCACTTCCACCTCGTCGTTGCCGTCGCGGTAGGTCGTGGTGACCAGCCCCTCGAAGGCCGTGCGCAAAAACGACGCCACGCTTAGCAGGTCCAGCCCGTAGTACGCCGCCGCCGCCTCGTCGACGGTCACCCGCACTTCCTTCTTCTGGCTTTTCCAGTTGTCCTGGATGTCCACCACGCCGGGAATCGTTTTCAGCTTCTGCTTGAGCAGATCGGCAATCTCGGTCAGCGGTCCGAAGTCCCGTCCCAGAATGCGTACCTCGACCGGTCGACCCGTCGGCGGGCCGCCGTGCGCCTTTTGAAAACGCAGTTTCTCCAGCCCCGGCACCACGCCGATCTGGTTGCGCAAGTCGTTGATGATCGCGTCCAGCCCGCGCCGTCCTTCCTTCTTGGAAACCAGCTCCAGCGACACTTCGCCCACGTTGCTGGAGAAAACCCAGTCGGTCTCCGTGCGCATCAGTCCGACGATGCCCTGCACCGATTTGATTTCCTTGGCCGGCAGCTTGCCCGCCGCGCGCTCGACCTGCTCAACGATCTTCCCCGTTTCCTCCAGACTCGTGCCCGAAGGCATTTCGATGAACACCTGGAACAGGTTGATTTCCTCGTCGCCGAACAGCTCGACGCCCACGACCGGCACCACCATGCCCGTGGCGATCAGCAACAAAAACACACCGCCGATCACCCAGCCGCGCCGGCGCAGCAACTTGGCCAGGAAATGGTTGTACGATCGCGTCAACGACCGCAGCCAGGGCGGCGACGCCGCGGCCTTGGTCTTCTTGCTTGTCCACTCGGCGAAGTGCGACGGCAGAATGATGAACGCCTCGACCATGCTCGCCGCCAGCACCAGACACACGATGATCGGGATGATCCGCATGAACTTGCCCATGATCCCCGGCATCAGCATCAGCGGCAGGAACGCCGCCACCGTCGTCAGCGTCGCCGAAATGACCGGCATGGCCACTTCGTGCGCGCCGTCCAGCGCCGCCTGGTGCAACGGCTTGCCCATCTGGTAATGGCGGTAACAGTTCTCGACGATGATGATTGCGTCGTCGACCACGATGCCCAGAACCAGGATCAGCCCGAACAGCGAATTGCCGTTGAGCGAGTTGCCCGAGTAGTACATAAAAATGAACGTGGTCAGAAACGTGACCGGAATGCCCATGGCGACGAACAGCGCGTTGCGCGCGCCGATCGCCAGGTACAGGAAGATGATCACCAGGATCAAACCGAGCACCGCGTTGTTGCGCAGCACGTCCATGATGTCCTTGATTTCGATCGACGTGTCGCCGCTCAGTACGATCTGCGCGCCCGCCGGCAGCGTCGGCTGCACCTCCGCCACCAGTCGCTTGACGTCCTCGATGATCGCGATCGTGCTCGCCGCCGCGCGCTTGGAGACGTTGATCGACGCCGACGGCTGACCGTTCAGGTGCACCGTCGTGCTCACTTCCTCGAAACCGTCGGTCACCTGCGCCACGTCGTTGACCGTCAGCGCGTTGCCGCCGGGCAGCGAACGCACCACCACGCGCCGGATGCGCTCGGCGTTGTCGAAGCGCCCGACCGTGCGCAGCAGAAATTCCTCGCGTCCCGCCTCCACCTTGCCCGCCGGCACGTTGCGGTTGGACGCGGCCAGCGCCAGCGCCACCATGTCCGGCGACAGCGAATGCGCCTCCAGCTTTTCCGGATCGACCTCGACCCACACCTGCCGTTCGTTCGTGCCGGTCATCTCGGCCTTGGCCACGCCGTCGATCATCATCACGCGCCGCCGCAGGTCGGTGATCAAATGCCGCAGCTCCATGTCCGTCAGCGGTCCGCCCAGGTTGATCGTCACCAGCGGAATCATCTCGGTCGTGTCGAACTCGTTGTAGTAAATGTCGTCCACGTCCTCCGGCAGGTTTTGCACGCGGTCGACTTCGGCCTTCAAATCCAGGAAACGCATGCGGAACAGCTCGTCGCTGATCGTGCCGAACTTGACCATGATGAACGCGCCGCCCTCGCTCGACTGGCTGTAGATCTCCTCGATGTCGCGGACGTCCTGGATCTCCTCCTCGATCGGAATGGTGACCAGCTGCTCGATCTCTTCGCTGGACGCGCCGGGCCAGGGCACGATGATGAACGCCCAGTTGAACTTCACCTCGCTGACCAGTTCGCGCGGCAGGTCGAAAAACGCGAACAGGCCGGTGATGATCACCGTGGCCATCAGGATGTTCACCAGGACCGGATTCTCGATCGAGATTTTGATGATGGAGCGCATCGATCAACCCTCCGTGGGTTGATTGTCGGCGGGCGTCGCCTCGGCGGCGGGCGTCGCTTCGGCGGTCGGCGGCTCCACGCGCACGCCGTCGCGATTGACGATCTGCAATTTGCTGCCGTCGTTGATCGACCGTTGGCCGATCACCACCAGCAGATCGCCGATGGACAAGCCCTCTTCGATCAGCACCCGCTCGCCGTCGCGCGGTCCGAGCCTCAGCGGCCGCGCCTGCGCGACGTAGCCGCCCTCGGTCTCGACGGCAACGTACGCGCCCTGCTTGCCGTTGAGTTGCACGACCTGGTCGCGCACGATCACGACGCTTTCCGGAATCCGCGCCAGCTCGACGGCCACCGCGCAACGCATTCCGGCCATCAGGCGGCCGGCGGCGTTGTCGATCTCCACGCGCACCGGGAACGAGCCGCTGGCCTTGTCGGCCGCCACGCCCACGCGCGTCACGCGGCCGGCGAATTCCTCGTCGCCCAGCGCCGGCAGCGTCACCGCGACCGGCATGCCCGGTTGCACGCGCATCACTTCCATTTCCGACAGGGCCAGATCGACCTTGAGCACCGCGTCTTTGACGACCGTCAGAATCGGCGTGCCCGGCGCGGCCAGTTCGCCGATGGAAGCCGCGCGCGCGCTCACCCGGCCGGAAAACGGCGCGCGGATCACCGTCTCGTTCAAGTTGCGCGCAGCCAGCCCGTAAGACGCTTCGGCCAGTTGCCGCCGCGCCGTCGCCGCGTCGTACTGCGTACGGATCTGATCCATCTCGGCCTGGGAGATGTGCCCTTTGGCAAATAATTTTTTCGCGCGCTCGTAATCCTCGTCGGCCAGCGTGGCCGCCGATTTCGCCGAAGACAATTCCGCCGCGGCGCTCTGCCGGGTCAGCGCATAGGTTGCCTGATCCAGCACGACCAGCGCCTGCCCCCGACGCACCTTGTCGCCCAGGTCGGCGCGGATGGCCTTCACCTTGGCCGACACCTCGGCGGTCAGCACGGCCTCTTCCTGCGCCTGCAGAATGCCCGTGGCCGTGATGCGCTCGACGAACAATTCCGGCTCGATCGTGCGCACGTCGACCGGCCAGGCCTCGCGCTGATGGTCGCCGCCCAGTTTCTCCGATACGCGCACGTTGCGGTTGTAATAGGCGAAGGCGATCGCCGCCGCCAACACCCCCAACAGAACCAACACCACCAGCCGCCGCCGTCCGCTCCCCGTCCGGTTCGCCTTCATGCACAATCCTTTTTAAAAATTCATTCGGCCTTCGCCGTCACGTATTCCCATTCGGCCATCGCCGTATTGAAATCACTGATCGCGGCAATCAAATTCGATTGGGCATTTTTGTACGACAACTGCGCGTCCAGCAATTCGAGGTTGGTCGCCATCCCCAGTTCACTGCGGTTGTTGACGATCTCCAAATTCGCCGCGGCGTGTTTCTTCGCCTTCAGGGCCGACACCACGCGCAGCCGCGCGGCGCGCAAATCGAGTTTCGCCGCGTAGGTGCGCTGCAAAAAAGTCCGTTCGTACGATTCGGCGCCCATGCGCGTGGCCTGCGTCGTGCGGCACGACCGGCCGATGCCGCTGATCGCGCCGAAGCTCTGGAACAACGGAATCTCCACGCTGACGCCCATCGTCCAGGCCGTGTCCTCGTCCGGCGCCATCGTGTCGTTGGTTTCCCAACTGTAGTTGTAGGTGAAATTGATGTTGGGCAGCAGCGCGCCGACCGACTGCACGGTATTGACCTTGGCCAGCGTGATGTTGTTCTCCTCCGCCTGCACCGCCGGATGCCCGCCGACGCTCAACTGGTCCTGCGTGCCCGCCAGCGCCGCATCCTCGGCGATCAGCAATTGCTGCGGATCGACCTCCACGTTCATTTCCGGCAGGTCGTAGATCGTCGTCACGGGCTCGCCGAGTATCTGCGCCAGCGCCATGCGCGATTGCGCCAGCGCGTTCTCCGCTTCGGCCACCGAACCTTCCGCGCTCGCCGCTTCGGCCTCCCAGCGCAGCACGTCGCTGACGGTCACCCGCCCGACGTCCTGCTGCGCCTTGACCAACGCCAGCGACTGTTGCGCCAGCGCCAGCGATTCCTGCGCCACGCGCACCAGCTCCTTGGCCGACAGTGCGCCGTAATACGCCTTCTTCACTTCCAGCGACACCTGCAGGCGCGCGTCCTGCGCGTTAAGCTTGGCCGAATCGCGCGAGATCGCCGCCGAGTGAATCGCCGCGTATTCTTGCGCGCCGTTGAAAATCGGCTGCACCACGCTGATCGAACTCGTGTAGTTGTTTTCGTACAGCGACGGTTCGGCGTCCGGATTGTACTGCCGGCTCAGTTCCAGCGCTTCGTCGGCCGCGTCCAGCGTGTCCTGGTCCGGGCGCGTCCAGGTCGTGTTGTAGTACACGTGCGGCAGCCACACCGAGATCGACTCGCCCAGACCCCAGTTCGCCGCCGAGGCGCTGTACTGCGCCGCCTGCAACGAGCGGTTGTTCTCCAGGGCGATCTCGATCGCCCGCTCCAAGGTCAGTTCCTCGGCCCACGCCGGCGCGGCGATCGTCAGCACGATCAGCAACAACGCGACAACCGACGCCCATTTGTTCATCGCTGGTTCTCCTTCCGCTTGAATCGAGCGAGAAATTCCTTCTCCATGACCGCCAGTTCCTTCTGGCCTTCAACGTTGAATTCGATCTCCACTTCGAGGAAATCGCCCAGCGTCTTGCCCTCGTACAGATCCTTGGTCTCCACGAATTCGGCCAACTCGACCAGGTAGTCATACTCGGCCTGCAAATGCGCGACCTGATGCCGCTCGAGCATCATCACGATCTCCGGCAAATGCGGATTGCGCGCCATGAACGATTTCTGGTCGGTCAGAAATTCGATCGTCGCTTTCATCATCTCCGCGCGGCCGCGCAAAATCTCGACCATCCGCTCCCGGTCCACATGCCAGCCGAAAAACAGACCCATGTCCAACGGCATGAAAAATTTGTGAATTTTCGTCAGATTTTCTTCCAACATCACCAAAAATGCCGCCCGGCCCTTGTCGGTGATGCGATACACCGTGCGCGCCGGATTGCTTCCCTCTTTCTCGCGCCGCACCGGCTCGACCAGGCTCTCGTGAGCCAGGCGTTCCAATGCATAGTAAATGGAGCCGAACTTGATATCGGTCCAGTCACCCATAAAGCGTTCCATCACCTTCTTCAACTCATAGCCGTAGAACTCTTTCTCCCGCAGGAAACCCAAAATCGCTAATTGTACACTCATCGTATAACGCCTCTGTGTTGATGTGATCCGGTAACATCCTCAAGTATTTGGACCAAACTATGCAAAAATAAATATATGTCAACCGGACATCCTATTTGCTCAACGAAGCGATTCGGGTTACGTTCGGGAAATCACTTTTTCCAGAGGTGCTCCCGGTGCGAAAAATTCTCGGCTCGCTCCTGTTGTTGGTCCTCCTGTTCGCCGCTTGCGCGCCGCGTGAAACCGACTACCTGCGCGCCGTGCTGCAGTTCGCCGATGCGCAACCCACCGTGCTGTTGGTGTCGTTGCCCGATCATCTCAACCTCGTCACCGTGCATCCGACCCTCGCCGGGCCGGTGGAAACTCAACTGGAAACGACCGCCGTGCCGCTGGACCTGCGCGAACTCGGGCCGCTGTGGGCCGACCGCATGCCGCGCACGCTGAACTTTTTCCGCGACGTGCGCTTCGTCGCTTCCGCGCCCGCCGGCGATCTGGTCCGGCGCCTGGCGACCGATCCGCGCCGCGCCGGCCGGCCGGGCTATCGTCTGCTGGAGCCGTACCGCCCCGCGCCCCCGGCTCGCGACCAACTGGCCGCGCCGCCGCCCGCCGAGGTCGATCTCGACGACCCCCGCGCCGAGCTGTGCCTGCTGCGCGTCGAAGTGCCGGTCAACCATCTGCCCACGCCGTGCTGGCGCGCCTTGTCGCCGGAGCGGATCGCCGAGAATTTCCACGCCGACCTGCTCCTGCTGATCGGCTTGGATCACCTTACTGTCTTTAACACCGGCGAGCGCCCGAAAGTTCATTACCAAATGAGCGCGGCGTTGGTTGATTTGCGCAAACCGCTGCTCGCCGCCTCTTTCGCCCTGCCCCTCGACGGCAATCGCGTGGGCGGACCCGGCGGGGTCGAAGCCGCGCTCTGCAAGAATATCGACGAACTGCGCGCCGCTGATTGGCAAGCGCTGCGGCAAATGCTCGCCCCTCTCGGCGAGCGCTACGGCTACCTGCTGGCCACGCAAATGGGCTGGATTGGTGAAGGTCGTCTCGCCGAACAGGCCGTGCTCTGGCAGAAAGAAAACGAACAGGCGCTGCAACGGCTGCGCGGCGAATAACGGAGGTTACTTCCCTGCCGCCAACCGCTCGGCCACCCACCGCAGGGCGTCGCCCAGGTTTTCCTCGATGAACGGGATGTCGTGGTTGCCCGGCCGGATTTGCTGCTCCGGTTCGATCATCGCGCCCAGTTCCTTGGCCACCGGATTGAACACCGGCACGGTCGCGTCGATGTTAAAGTCGTCGTTCTCGCCGACCACGTACCAGATGTGCACGCCGGTCAGGTCCGGCTTGGCGTCGCGCAGCCGGTCGACCGGATTGGCCGCACGCACCCGCTCCCACACCGGTTTGTCTTCGGTCCACACCATGCCCTGCACGCGGTCGGAATCGAACACGGGATACAAAAACACCTTCTCGGTGAACAGGTACGCCTGGCGCGGATTGACCACCATCGGCCGGTTCTGATCGTCTTTGGTCAGCGGCTTGTAGCACGCCGGATCGTAGTTGAGCGTGCGCTTGCCCTGGCAGCTATAACGCAGATCGACCGCCGGATAGAACGCGCCCACGTTCGGATACCGCTGCGGCTCGTCGATCATCATGTTCATTGCGATCGTGCCGCCCATCGACGCGCCCAGCACGATCGTCCCGGCCGGATCGCGCCGCACGTTGTAGTTTTCCTGCAGGAAGGGCACCAGCTCGTTTTTCAGATGATCGGCGAAACGTCCCAGGTTCGAGTTGACGCCCCAACTGCCGCCCGTCTCGTCCCACTGGGTGACCGGATTGTCCAGGCCGTTGCCGCTCAGCGACATGTCCGGCAGCGCCAGCACCACCGGCGGCAGCCAGCCGTCGTTCATCGCCTTTTCCATCTGCGCGATCAACGCCCGGGCGACGTGATGCGGCCGTTGCCCGAAGCCGTGAAAAGCGATCACCAACGGCAGCGGTTCGCCGTCCTTGCGGTAGTTGCTCGGCAGGTGCACCAGCAGCGCCCGCGGCGCGCCGAGGATCTCCGAGGGCATGCCCGGCTGACAACGCACGCCCAACCCGCCCAGCGACATGCCCCGCTCCGGATCGGGCGTGAAAATGCCGCGCCGGCAACCGTTGTCCATGTACGCATCCAGTTGCCCCGGGCCGTCGTACACGAACGGCGGCGACGCCCACGGCACCACCCGCCACTCGTCTTCGCTCAGTTCGGCGGGCAGCGGCATGGCTTCGTCCTTCGCGTCCAGCAACTGCCAGACAATGTAGCCGATCGCCGCCAGCACCAGCAGCACCGGCGCCAGACAACCCATGATCAGCAGCCCGCGGCGGGGCGGTTTTTGCACCGGAGCGCTTTCGGTGGACATCGCTTACCTCCTGGCCCGCCGTTGTAACACCAAATCCCCTCTGCTCCAAGAATTATCCAAGCCGGATGCTGGCCAGGAAGCCCGGCAGCGTGTGCCACCGGAAGTGGGTCACCGAGCGTGAGACGATCTCGCCGGTGCTTTCGATGAACAACGTGCCGTGACACGTCGTGTGTGTGCGGTGCAGGTTCCACGGGCGCAGGTCGATTTTCTCGCCGATGTATTGGTAATCCGTGCCGTTGACCTCGAAGGTGAACGAATAGCGGATCTTCGCTTCGGTGAAATAATGCAGTTCCAGCGAGCCGAGCACCGGCGTGTTGCGGCACAGCCCTTCGATGTCCACGAAGCCTTCCAGGTCGTTGTACATGAACTTGCCGCCCAGCGGATTGAGAAACTCACCCACGTTCCTGGGTCCCCAGGTGACGCGGTATTCCATGAAACGGTCGCCCGGTTCGCCGTAGCCCGGCTCGAATCGGTGCGTGCCGGTCATCACCTCGTCCAGGCGAAAGCCGAAACGCTTTTGGCGCAGCATCTCCTGCAATTGCTCGAAACGGCCCATCTGCATCCCCGCAAGTCGGTTGGTAGGCGTTTACTGTACACCAGCGCGTGTCGCGCGGGAAGCGGACCGCCCCCTCGCGAAATGCACCTTTCATTTTCCCAACCGAAACGGTATGCTACCGGCCAAATTTACATCCGGATGGCAGATCATCCGCATGAGTGGGGGCCTTATGCCGAATCTGCAAATGGTGTTCTTCGGGCTGATCGCCCTTTCGTATATGCTGATTCTGATCGTCACGATCACCGGTTTCCTCAAACTGGTGCTGCGCGAGAACGCGACGATCAAGATCATCCATAAGTTCGCCGTGCCGCCGTCCATCCTCTTTTGGGTGCTGGTCATGTACGGCGCCATCGCCTACAACGCCGGCAAGGTGATCACCCTCGTCACCTTCTTCACGCTCTTTCTGGCGTTGGTTTTCGGCGGCGCGCTCACCGGCTGGCTGGTCAAACCCGGCCTGCGTCGCGTGCTGCACATGATCTTGAGTTCGCTGACGTTCCTCCTGTTCACCTACTTCATTTTCGGCGTGATGCTCGCCCGCGCCTAAGCGCCTGACAGCCGCCGCCGAACGCGCTATCATTGCGCCATGCCGCCGAAAACCCAACAACGAAAGAAAACCGATCCGTTGCGCCGGATCGTGTTTATCGCTTTGGTCACGGTGATGTTTTGCGCCGGCGCCGGCGTGCTGGCGATCAAACATCTGTGGCGCGACGCGCCCGGCCGGCCAACCGATCCGCCCGCGATCGTCGTCATCGAACGCGGCGCCTCTTTGCGCTCCATCGCCGCCAACCTGACCGCCCACGGCGTGATCGCCGATGCGCGCGGCTTCCTTCTGCTGGCGCAATATTTCCATGCCACCACCCGAATCAAAGCGGGTGAATACGCCATCGCGCACGGACAGCCGATGCGCGCGGTGCTGGAACAACTGATCGACGGGCGAACGGTCAAACATCGTTTCACCGTCATCCCCGGCGAGACGGCCGCGACGGTTGCCGACAAGCTGATTGCCGCCGGACTCGATCCGAAGAACGAGGCGCACGCCTTGCTCACCGATCACGATTTTCTCAACCAGGTGCAAATCCACACCTCGTCGCTGGAGGGCTACCTCGCGCCCGAGACTTATCTCTACCAGCGTGGCGACGACGCCCGCGCGATGTACAAGCGCATGGTCGAACAATTCAACAGAACATGGCATTCGTTGTCCTCGACGTCCGCCGATTCCGAACGGACCAAAGAACAACTGGTCACCCTGGCCAGCATCGTCGAAAAGGAAAGCGGCTACGCGCCGGAAATGCCGAAAATCGCCCGCGTGTTTCTCAACCGCCTGCGCGCGAAAATTCCCCTGCAGGCCGACCCCTCGGTCATCTTCGCCCAGGGGAAGGATTTTAAGGGCCGGCTGACCAAGGCGATGCTGCGGGCCGATCATCCGTACAACACCTACACGCGCCGGGGCCTGCCGCCGGGGCCGATCTGCAATCCGGGCCATGACGCCCTGGCCGCCGTGCTCAATCCCACCGATGGCGATTGGCTGTACTTCGTCGCCGACGGGCTGGGCCGGCACGTGTTTTCCACCACTCTGGAGCAACACAATGAAGCGGTGCGCAAGTATCGCCAAACGCAAAAATAGCCTCGGCGCGCTACTGATCGTCTTGGCGCTGCTGTGCGCCGGCTGCACGACCGTGACGCGGCCGGACCCCACCGACTTTTCCGGCACGAAACGCCACGAGGCGTTCGGCCTCTCGCTGACGCTGCCCAAGGCCTTCAAGCGTTTCGACGAGGGAACGGCGGTCGCCTTCCGGCCCGACCCCCCGTCGCGCACTTCGCCCGGCGTGCTCGTCCAGCGTCACGACAACGCCGACGCCATGCGCGTGCTCGACGCCGCTTACCGGAAAATCGCCACGCAGATGTCCGGCCTGCCCGAGCCGATTCAGGGCCGCGTCGGCGAACAGGAAGTCATGGGCATCTACTCGGAACTGGTCACCCATTTGATCTGGATCTACGCGCCCGTCCGGGGCGATACGGTCTGGACGCTGCAGATCATCGTCCCCGTCGACTGGACCGACGAAACCGCTTTGGCCTTCCACGATTTCGTTTGCCAAAATGTGCGCTTTCCGTAAGATGCACGTCATTGACTCGGGGGATGCGGCAAAGTAAGATCGCCCCTCTCGTAAGTAAAACCCGGAGGTTTTGGTGCGCAGCACGGCCATCTGGATACTGATCGTGTCGTTGCTTCTGGTGGGCGTCGTCGCCTGCGAGGAAGACAGCGAGGATATTGGCGAAGGCGGAGTGTTCGACAGTCCGACCGGCATCGCCATCCACTGGCCGTACGCCTACGTGACCAACGCCAACTTCGACCTGTCCTCGGGCAAGGACGGTCACCTGAGCGTGGTCGACCTGCGCATCGCCCTGCAGCGGCGCGACCGGGCCGTCATCCGCACGGTCGAAACCGATCCGTACCTGAGCAAGATCATTCTCAACGCCGAAGGCACCGTCGCCTACGTCGCCGAACGCCGCCACAACACGGTGCTGCTGTTCGATCTGACCGACCCGGCACGGCCCGATCTGCTGGACCTGGACGACTCCGAAAGCGGGCAGCAGGGCATCACCGTCGGCCGTCAGCCCTTCGGCCTGACCCTCACCCCGGAGGAAGACCGCCTGCTGGTCGCCTGCCTGTCCTCCGGCGTCGTGTCGGTCGTCGATCTCGCCGCGCAGCAACTGACCAAAAACATCGCGCTCT
The DNA here is from genome assembly GCA_036725605.1 of bacterium. Taxonomy (GTDB): domain Bacteria; phylum Lernaellota; class Lernaellaia; order Lernaellales; family Lernaellaceae; genus CALBTQ01. Next base: position 137,772 of record DAIMDW010000004.1, on the reverse strand, counting down.
CCTCGGGCGTCAACGAAATCAAAATCGATCCCGCCGGCCGTTACGCCTACGTGACCAACAAGATGGCCCCCGGCATCACGATGATCGATGTGGAAACCGGCAGCTACGCCGCCGCCTTCGATCCGGGGTTGTCCTTCAGCCTCACCGCCTACGACAACCGCGGGCTCGACTTCACGCCCGACGGCGAGCGCCTGTTCGTCGCCGCGCGCAATCCCGGCGCGTTGCTGATGGTCGACGCGACCAAGCTGCCGCTTTATCCGGAAGACGCCGTGCTGCGCCTGCTGCCCACCGACCTGGGTCCGTCGGCGGTCGCGGTCACGCCCGACGGCAGCGAGGTCTGGGTGGCCAACTTCGTCAGCAACACCGTCTTCGCCTACGACACCGACAACGGCGACCTGCTGGGCGTCATGCGCACGGGCGCGGGTCCCAACGACATCGCCATGTTCGCCGATCCGGTCGAGCCGGATCACTACTACGCGCTGACGGTCAACTTCAACAGCCACAACCTCACGTTGCTCGACGTGCGGGCCAAGGAGGTCATCTGGGCGATCCCATGAAAATCCGGACGACCATACTGTTTCTGATCCTCGCCCTGGCCGTCGGTTGCGGCGGCGGCGGTTACGATGCCGGCGACACGGTGCGCCATTTCTACGGCCCCACCGAAATGGCCGTCGAGCCCAACGTGCTGCAGGAAACCGGCCCGCTGGTCTACACCGTCAACACCGCCGGCGCCAACATGACCGTCATGGAAAGCATCGGCTTTGATATCGTCAAATCCTACACCTCCGATCGCTACAACGAAAAAGCGATCTGGCTCGGTGAAGCGCCCATCGATATCGCCGTCACGCCCGACGGCGACCGTCTCTACGTCACCGACGCCCGCACCGACGCCGTGCGCCTCGTCGGGCTTTACGATCCCTGGCCGGTAACCGTTACCGACCTCGTCCTGCGCGATGCCCGCGTGGCCATCGTGCCGGTCGCCTACGCGCCCGAGACTTACGCCACCGTCGTGCCGCCCGCTTGGGAATCGCGCCACGAGGTGTGGTTCACCGACCGCGACAACGATCGCCTGCTCGTGTGGGATCATCAGCGCCAGGCACTGGTCGACGCGGTCGAGCTGCCCGCCGAGCCGGTCAACATCGAAGTCAGCCAAGACGGCGAAACCGTGTACGTGCTCGACGTCGACGCCAACCTGCTGATCGTCGACGCCGCCGCGCGCGAACTGACCGGCGAGACCGTCGACCTCGGCGGCTGGCCCACGCGCCTGGTCGAGACGCTCGACGGTTCGACTCTCTTCGTGCTCAACAACGATCCGCCGCGCCTGCAGGTCGTCGAAACCGCCCGCTGGGCGCTGACCGAAGACGAAATCTCCTTCCCGCTCGCCATCAACGGCATGGCCCTGTCCACCGACGGCAAGACGGGCTTCATCAGCAGCGACGACGGGTATGTGTACTACTTCTTCGTCGAGCAGCGTCGCGCCTGCGGATCGGCCGCCGATCGTCCGTACTTCTACGACGAAGGCCGGCGCAGCAACCCGACCCTCGAGGATATCGAAACCACCGACTGCGTCACCCGCGATGAAGAGTGGGAGCTGACCTTCAAAGAAGACCTCAACGCCTGGCAGGTCGAAGGAACGCGCAGTGGCCTGCAATACAACCTGGCCTACAGCGACCAGCGTTACGAATCCGACTACGGCCACGTGTCCTTCCGCATCCGGCGCGGCGAGCTGCGCGAATCCGACGACGACCATTTCAAGTTCCGCACTCGCGTGGGCGTCGCGCCGATCCGCGTCGGTCTGGTGCCCACCGGCGTCGCGGTGGCTCCGTATTATTTCGAATTGAGCGAAGACCTGGTTTTCGTCGCCAATTCCGGCAGCCACACGCTCAGCCGGCTCTACACCGAGGAAGACGAAAACCTGGGCGCGATCGAATAGTCCTCTCATTTATGCGGAGATCGTTTCCATGTGCCTGTCGATTGTTGTCTATTTTTTAATATTCCTCGTCGCTTTGATCGTTGTGCTGGCCACGCTTTTCGGCAACCTCTACGCCAGCGACCGCCGGCCCGACGCCGTGCATTTCGTCCAGACCCGTGACGGCTGGAAGCTCGCGCTGCACTACTACGCGCCGATCAAAGGCGCGAAAAAGAAACGCCCCGTGCTGTGTTGCCACGGCCTGTCGGGCAACCATCACAGCTACGATCTCACCGAGCGCACCAGCATCGCGCGCCTGCTCGCCGCGCAGGGGCACCCGACCTTCCTGCTGGATCTGCGCGGCGCGGGCTTTAGTGAAAAGGGCGGTCCCTGCCGCCGTCACCCGTTGCGCTGGATCCTCTCGGATCACTACAACTTCGACATTCCCGCCGCGGTCGACAAAGTCTGCGAGCTGACCGGGGCGAAGAAAATCCATTACGTCGGTCACAGCATGGGCGGCATGATCGCCTACTGCTTCCTGCAGATGCCCGTGGCCGAGAAAATCGCCCGCTGTGTGATTCTCGCCAGTCCGGCGAACCTCAAGCACATGCGCCCGGCGCACAAACTGACGCCGCTCAAGTACGTCATCCCCGGCATTCCGCTGCGCAAGCTGACCCAGTGCGTCGCGCCGATGTTCGAATGGTTCCGCCCGCTGCAACTGGTCAGCGGCAACATCAACCTACGACCCGGCGACTACACGCTGTCGGCCGCCAACTGCCAGGACCAGACGCCCATGTCGCTGCTGGTCGACCTCGCCCGCTGCGTCGAGCACGGCCATCTGCTTGGCGACGACGGCCGCGACCTGACCGAGTCGATGAGCGAAATCACCACGCCCACGCTGGTGATGTGCGGGCACAAGGACGCCACCGTCGGCTTCGGCCCGGTCTACGAAGCCTACGAACGCATCGGCGCCGACGATAAAAAATGGGTGCCGCTGGGCGAAGAATTCGGCCAGGACGACGAATACGGTCATATGACCATCCTCGTCGGCAAAGACGTCGACCGCGAAGTGCACCCGCACATCGCCGACTGGCTGGCCAAGGGTTGACCGGCGGCGCGGGCCTTCCTACGATGATCCGATGAACGATCACGGGAGAAAAGGCGTGAAGGCAACCAACGTGTTCCTGTTTCTCTTGCTGGCTCTGGCGCTCAGTGCGGCGCTCTGGGCCTGCGGCGACGATGACGACGACGACGAGGATTGTCCCTCGTTCGCCGATTACCAGGTGTACCCGGAAGTCGGCGACGGCGACAGCGTGTACGAACTGTACGTGCGCCTCAAAACCAAGTCGGTCAACAAAAAAGTCGAACGCGTTTACGCCCGGCTCTACGCCTCCAACGGCCAGCCGACCGGCGAGGTGTTCGACCTGGTGCGCACCGAAGCCGATCATTACCGCTACCTGCGCACCTTCACCGGCGACGAGGTCTGCGAATCGGGCACCTGCAGTCTTTACTTCAAAGTCTTCGCCGAGCACACCGAGGGCTGCGTCAAGGCCTTTGAAACCGACATGTTCCAGGTGGTCATCGAAGAGACCGGCGACGACGACACTCAATGACAGGATAACGACTTTGGACATCAAGCAATACATCGACGCCGGCGCCCATGCCGCCGAGCGACGTCTTCATGAACTGACCGACGCCGATCCCGGCCCCTTCGCCCTGGTCAAGGAAGCGATGGCCTACTCGCTGTTCGCCGGCGGCAAGCGCATCCGCCCGACGTTGTGCGTGGCCGCCTGCACGGCCTGCGGCGGCGACGAGAATCTCGCCCTCACCTACGGCTGTACGCTGGAGATGATTCACACCTACACGCTCATCCACGACGATCTGCCCGCCATGGACAACGACGCCCTGCGGCGCGGCAAACCCAGCAACCACATGATCTACGGCGAAGCGCAGGCCCTGCTCGCCGGTTGCGGCCTGCTCACCTGGGCTTACGAAATCATGACCCAGCAGGCCGTCGACGGGAAAATCGATCCGGCGATCGCCGCGCGCATCGTCGCCGAAACCAGCCGCGCCATCGGCTGGACCGGCACCATGGGCGGGCAGAGTCTCGACATGATCCTCACCGAACGCGGCGACGCCAGCGTGGCCGACCTCGAGTTGATGGAATACGCCAAGACCGCGCAACTGCTCATCTGCGCCGTGCGCAACGGCGCTCTGGTCGCGCGCGCCGACGAAGCCGCGCTCGCCAAACTTACCGTTTTCGGGGAAAAAATCGGCCTCGCCTTCCAGGTGGCCGACGATGTGCTCGATGTGGTCGCCGATCAGGATAAACTCGGCAAGCCGGTGGGCTCGGACAAGGCGCAGGGCAAAACGACCTACGTCGACCGCCTGGGCATCGACGGCTCGAAAAAGTTCCTCGCCGAGTTGCTCGCCGCCGCGCTCGACGCCATCGCCGACTTCGACGATCGCGCCGATTCGCTGCGCGCCCTGGCCCGCTTTATCGTCGAACGCGCCTACTGACGCGCTAGAGCTTGCGCAGCGCTTCGTCGATGTTCGCCAGCGCCTGTTTGATTTTCTCCAGACTCGCCGCGTACGACAGGCGCAAATATCCTTCGCCGAACTTGCCGAACGCCGTGCCCGACAGACAGGCCACGCCCGCTTCGTTGAGCAGGTAGCTCTCCAGCCACGCGCTGGATTTGCCCGTGCCCTTGATGTTCGGGAACACGTAAAACGCGCCCTTGGGCTTCAGGCAACTCACGCCCTCGATCTCGTTGAGCCCCGCCACGATCACGTCGCGCCGCTCGCGGAACGCCGCGACCATCGCCTTGACCTCGTCGTGCGGCCCGTCCAGCGCCGCCAGGCACGCGCGTTGGCTGAAGGTCGAGGTGCACGAGTTGCAGTTGATCGCCAACCGCGTGATGTGCTCGGCCAGCCGCGGCGGCATGATGCCGTACCCCAGCCGCCAGCCGGTCATCGCATAGGTTTTCGAAAAGCCGTCGAGGATGATCGTCTGCTCGCGCATGCCCGGGAGCGCCGCGATCGACTGGAACGTCCCCTCGTACTGCATCGCGTTGTACACTTCGTCGGCCAGCACCCACACGCCGTGACGCTTGGCGGCCTCGGCCACGACTTCCAGGTCGTGCTTGCTCAGCGCGCCGCCGGTCGGATTCTGCGGACTGTTGAGGATGATCAACTTCGTGCGCGGCGTGATCAGCTCGACCAGCTCCTCCGGATCGAAGGAAAATCCTTTCTCCTCGCGCAACGGCAGCGGCACCGGCTTGGCGCCGACGAAGTTGATCACGCTTTCGTAAATCGGGAACCCCGGATTCGGATAGATCACCTCGTCGTCTTCGCCCGCCGTCGCCAGGATGACGAAAAACATGATCGGCTTGGCCCCCGGCGTCACCACGACCATCTCCGGCGCCAGCTCGATGCCCCGCAGCGCGCCGGACTTCTCCGCAATCATCTTGCGCAACTCCGGCAGCCCCGCCGCCGGGCCATAGTGCGTAAACCCCTCGTCCAGCGCGCGCTTGGCGGCCTCGCGAATGTGCGTCGGGGTGTCGAAATCGGGCTCGCCGATTTCCAGGTGAACGATCGATCGACCCTGCGCCTCGAGCGCGCGGGCCTTGGCCAGCATCTCGAACGCCGTCTCGGTGCCCAGACGGCTCATCCGTTGCGCCAACAGCATTTTGACCCTCCCACAATTTGCCAGGCGTTACAGATCGTGATGATTATTTTTATAGTATCATTTCTTCGCCGCCTGCATAACCTCCCGCGCGGCGTCGACGATGAACTTCGCGCTCAAGCCGAATTCCTCGAACAGTTCGTCCGGTTGGCCGGATTCCCCAAAGCGATCCTGCACGCCGATGAACCGCAGCGGCGTCGGCCGCCGCTTCGCCAGCAGTTCGGCGATCGCGCCGCCGAAGCCGCCGGTCGTCTGATGTTCCTCGCAGGTCACCGCGCACCCGCACTGCGCCGCGGCGGCCAGCACCGCCTCTTCGTCCAGCGGCTTGATCGTATGCACGTTGAGCACCAGCGCGCTCACGCCCTCGCCGGCCAGCGCTTCGGCCGCCGCCAGCGCGTGATACACCATGTGCCCGGTGGCGATCAGCGCGACGTCCTTTCCCTCGCGCCACCGCGCCGCCTTGCCGAACTCGAACGGCGTTTCCGGCGTGCTGATGATCGGCACGGCCTCGCGCCCGAAGCGCAAATACACCGGCCCGGCGATTTCCGCCGCCGCCAGCGTCGCCTTGTACGATTCGTGATAATCACAGGGCGAGAGCACGGTCATGTTCGGCAGCACGCGCATGATGGTGATTTCCTCCAGCGCCTGGTGCGTCGCGCCGTCGGGCCCGACCGACACCCCGCCGTGCATGCCGCCGATCTTCACGTTCAGTTTCGAGTAGCAGATCGTCGTGCGGATCTGATCCCACGCGCGCCCGGCGACGAACACCCCGTAGGTCGACACGAACGGCACCTTGCCCAACAGGCTCATGCCCGCCGCCATGCCCAGCATGTTCTGCTCGGCGATGCCCGCGTCGAAAAACCGTTCCGCATATTTTTCCGCGAACCAGTCGGTGGTCGTCGACTTGGCCAGGTCGGCGTCGAACACCACCACCCGCGGATCGGTCTCGCCCAGTTTGAGCAGCCCGTCGCCGTAGCCCATGCGCGTGGGCTTCTTGCCGTATGTCTGCACCATCGCTCACACCTCCGGATCGGCCAGCTCGCGCATCGCCTGCGCGTACTGCTCGTCGTTGGGGGCCTTGCCGTGCCAGCCGGGGATGTTCTCCATGAACGAAACGCCCTTGCCTTTGACCGTCCGCCCGATGATCGCCGTCGGCTTGCCGTCGTTGCGCGGAAACGCGTCCAGCGCCGCGACCAGCGCCGCCATGTCGTGGCCGTCCACGCCGACCACCTCCCAGCGGAACGCGCGCAGTTTGTCGGCCAGCGGCGCGATGCCCATCACCTTCTCCACCTCGCCGTCGATCTGCAGGTTGTTGTAGTCGATGAAAGTCAGCAGGTTGTCCAGCCGGTAATGACCCGCCGCCATCAGCGCCTCCCAGATCTGCCCTTCCTGCAGCTCGCCGTCGCCGTTGACGCAGTAAAACAGGCTCGGCTTCCCGTCGAGCTTCGCGGCCATCGCCATGCCCACCGCCACCGACAGCCCTTGCCCCAGGCTCCCCGTGCCGACCTCCACCCCCGGCGTGCACGTGCACGGGTGCCCCTGCAGGTGCGAACCCAGCCGCCGCAGGCCGTCGAGATCCTCAACGGGAAAATAACCGCTGCGCGCCAGCGCCGCGTACAGCACCGGCGCCACGTGTCCCTTCGAGAAGATCACGCGATCGCGTTCTTCCCAGCACGGGTCCTCCGGCCGATGCCGCAATTTGTGGAAATACAGCGCGGTGACGAAATCCGCGCTCGACAGACTGCCGCCCGGATGACCCGAACCGGCGGCGTGGATCATCGTCACGATGTCGCGACGGATTTGCCGCGCCGTGCGCACCAGATCGCCCAGTTCCATCCTCCCTCCTGGCTCCCCCGCCGGGGATCTTCGTGGTGGTGGATTGCATGTGGTTGATGCTTCGATCTTACCAATCATAGAGGGATATTCAAGACAGCAGAACGATTACCCGGCGCGCAAGCAGCGGGAGAAAAAACCCATACTCTCATTGCTTGTCCCAAAAGTTTTCGGCTCCTGAGGCTTGTTTTCCAGAATAACTTCTTTTGCAGAGAAAGGCTTGAAGAACATGTCAATCCCCGGTCAGGGCGCTATCCACTTACAATAAATCTAATTCTCTCACGTACTTGCCTCATGTTATCTAATATCCTACAATTCACCGGCAACCAATATCGGAAGGTTTATTATGGCTTATAAACTTATCATTTCTTCTCTTCTTATCGTATTTATCTTTTCCTTTCTTACTTGTAACGGCGACGATGAAACTTCGACACGCTCAAGGCAAACGACCGACGATGATGACACAACCGGTGACTTCGACACGAACGATGACGACGACACGAACGATGACGACGACACAACCGATGACGACGACACAACCGATGACGACGATACTGGCGATCCGATCTGGCAAAACCCGCCGTCAAACGAAACCAGAACCTGGGAAGAAGCCAAGCAATACTGCGAAAACCTGATCTTCGACGGCCATGAAAATTGGCGCCTACCGACAATCAGCGAATTGCGATCCTTAATTCGCGGTTGCGAAGCGACAGAATTGAGCGGCGAATGCGGGGTGACGGACAACTGCGCAAACCTGGAATGCTGGAACCAATCATGCAGCGGCTGCGAATTCCTTGCCGGCCCCGCTCAAGGCGGCGCTTACTGGCCTGATGAAATGAGTGGCGAAATTGACTGGTATTGGTCGAAAACACCGGTTCAGGAATCCGATATACTCGGTTGGAACGCAAGTTTTAGCACCGCAGACATTCTCCAGGCCTCTGGCCATTATAAGGGCTATGTACGATGCATACGTTAGTCTACAGCAAACATTAGCGCCTATAATAAAAGTGCTTTTGCCGATATTTTAAACGCTATCCCACAAAATGAACCGCATTTTCAGGAAAACTACCGTCCTAAAGGCCATTACTTGTTGATTTATTAAGGAAAAAGATCTCGATGTGATGCGAGCCCTCACGATATCCGTCTCATCTTATCTCATAATGTCTCATTCCTAAAACTATCCCATCTCCTCGTGGGAAGAAGATAACCGAAGGCAGGCGCGAGAAACCGAGTTCCCATCAATTCAACCGTTGCCATCCGGAAGGAGCAACCCTTTAATGAACAAAGATTTCGCACCCCGCTGACGCACGCGCTGGCGCTGGATTCCTTATTTCATCCCGGGGTGAAAATCGCCGCCGGATCCGGTCGAAACCGCCCTTGACGGCGCGCCGGAAATGAGGTTATGTCGTGCACCGCACGAGGTGAAAAAACAAATGGACCCGGAACTGCGTCGACTTTATCTGCAAGACCTGGAGGAAATCGAGGAGGAACTCCGCGAATTCGGCCCCAGCACCGATCTGCTGCTGGAAAAGGCCGAGATTCTCGACTTCCTCGGTGAGCAGGACCGCGCCTTGCAGGTGCTGCGCGAAGCCTTGTCCAACGAGCCCGACAATCCCGATTTGTGGAACAACCTCGGCGTCGTCTACAAGAACATGGGCGAATACGAAGAGGCCTTCGAGGCGCTGATGAAATCGCAGCGCCTGGAGCCCAACCGCCCGGTGACCCTCAAGAACATCGGCGATGTGCTGTTCTTCATGTACCGCGACGACGAAGCGCGCCTGTGGTACGAACGCGCGCTGCGCAGCGACCGCAACGATCCCTGGGCGCTGACCGGCAAGGCGCAGATTCTGGTCACCAAACACCAGTACGAATCGGGCCTCGAACTGTTCGACCGCGCGCTGGCCATCGACCCCGAATACGCCTGGGCCTACGGCGGCCAGGGCATGGCGCTGCTGGGCCTGAACCGCTACGAAGAGGCGATCGAATCTTTCGACAACGCCATCGAACTCGATCCCGAGTGGGATCATCCGCATTGCGGCAAGGCCGACGCGCTGCACCGTCTCGGCAGCCTCAAGGAAGCCGAAGCCGAATACCGCACCGCGCTGCGCCTCGACGAACTCGACCCGCTCAAGTGGCAGGACCTGGGCAACGTGCTGCTCGACATGGGCCGCTACCGCGACAGCCTGCGTGCTTTCCGCCGCGCCGCCCACATCGACCGCGCGCTCGTGCGCGCCCACAGCGGCATGGCCCACGCGCTGGACATGATCGGCCGCCCGCAGGAAGCGCTCGCCGAATACGAAATCGCCCTTTCCCTCGACGATGCGGATCCCTCGATCTGGAACAACCGCGCCGTGCTCATGGCCGAGAGTATGAAAAATTTTCAAGAAGCGCTCGTCAGCTACCAAAAAGCCCTGGCGCTGGATCCCGAATATCATCTGGCCCGCTTCAATCTCGCCCAATTGCTCGCTAAAATGGGCCAACCCGAACGGGCGCGCGAAGAGCTGCAACGCGTCGAGGAAATCCTCGCCGAGCTGGGACCGGAGGCGATTCCGGAACTGCGCGAGGAAGACCTGGAGTGGATTCGCTCCTCGCTGCACCAGCCCGTCGACAACTGAACCGAAAATTTCGACGAAAGAAAACCGCGCATGTCCCGACCGTTTGTCCGGCTCTTGCCGCTGCTGTTGCTGCTTGCCGCATGCTCGGCCTCGCCGCCGTACCCGGACGAGGTGGACACCTACAACCGGCCGGACGTCGATTTTCCCCTCGTCGCCAACGAACTGCGCTTGATCGAAACGGTCGCCGGGTGGGCGCGCGCCGCCGGCCGCGAGCCGCCGGAGCTGGACGCGGGATTGACCCTCACCTGCCGCAGCCTCGCCTGGTGGCTGGAGTCGCAAGGCTCCGGGCTGATCGGCGAACTGTCCAACGCCGACGTGCAGGATGAAATGGTCCGCTTCGGCGTTTCCGACAGCGCCGTGCGCACGCAACTGGTGTCGACCTTCCTGCTCTCCTCAATGGAAAAGGACGTCGGCGAAAGCCTGCACCAGGACCTCGCCTCGGGCCTGTACACCCATTACGGCGTCAGCGTCGTGCGCGGCAAGTTCCCGCCGCTGTACCACATCGCCCTGCTCTTTTCGCGCCGGCCGGTCGAGCTCGATCCCTTCCCCAAGCAGGCCGAAACCAGTCACCGCCTGCCGCTGAGCGGCCGCCTGGTCGGCGGGCTGCGCGATCCGAATATTTACATCGGCACGCCCAAGGGCCAGGTGTACGAACTGCCGTTCAACCTCGCGCCCGACGGCCGCTTCTCCAACCGGATCATGTTCAACGACGGCCCGGGCGTGTACCGTCTGGAAGTCAGCGGCGTCGGCTCGGCCGGCCCGGAGATCGTCGCGCTCATGCCGGTGAACGTCGGCGACTTCGAGCCCGAAACGCGCCGCGACAATTGGCCCACGGCCGATTCCCCCGCCACCGCGCGCACGCTGGTCTTCAACCAAATCAACCGCGAACGCCAGGCGCTCGGGCTGGCGCCCCTCGTGCGCGACAAGGCGTTGGAGAAGGTCGCCCAGGGTCACGCCGACGAAATGAAAGAACTCGGCTACGCCGCCCACCGCAGCCCGACCACCGGTATGGTCGTCGACCGCGTCAACGCCGCGGGCATCAAGTGGCAGCGCGTTACCGAGAACGTCGCCCTCAACCAATCGGCCCTCGCCGGCCACGCCAGCCTGATGGAATCGCCCGCCCACCGTCTCAACGTCACCGACCCCCAAGTCGACCGCCTGGGCGTGGGCGTCGCTTTTTCCGACGATGGCCATGGCCATCGGCTCGTATATTTGGTAGAAAACTATCTGGCTTTACGCTGACTCAATGCAAATTCAAATATCCAAGGGGGTGCGCGATGTTGGCGCGATATTTCGAGTTTGACCGATATGGAACCACCCTGACCACGGAAATTCGGGCGGGCGTAACCACCTTTCTCACCATGGCTTACATCATCGTCGTCAACCCGGCCATCCTCGCCGCCGCCGGCATTCCGCGCGGGCCCAGCACCGTCGCCACGATCATCGCCGCGGTGATCGGCACGTTGCTCATGGGCCTGTACGCCAAACGGCCGATCGCCATCGCGCCGTACATGGGCGAAAACGCGTTCATCGCCTTTACCGTCTGCAGCCCGGCGCTGTTGGGCGCATCCTGGCAGACCGCCCTGGGCGCGGTGTTCATCGGCGGCGTGCTCTTCGTGATCATCACCGCGCTGCGCCTGCGCGGCTGGTTGGCCGAGGCCGTGCCGCGCAACCTCAAGTACGCCTTCGTCGTGGGCATCGGCATGTTCCTGGCCTTCATCGGCCTGGTTGACACCCAGATCGTCTCGCTGCCCGGCATCCTAAATATTTTGAATAATCCCGGCATGGCCGCCGACGTGAAAATCGGCATCCTGCAGGGCTCGTTCTTCGGCGCCTCACCACCGCCGCCGGTGCAGATGGGCTCGCTGCTCAATCCCAGCGTGCTGCTGTCGCTGCTGTGCCTGGTCTCGATGGTCGGGCTGATGATCCTCAACGTGCGCGGTGCGATTCTCATCAGCATCATCGGCATCACCGCGCTCTCGTTGATCCTCAAGGCCTTCGGACTGGAAATCCCCGGCGTGGCGTTGCCCGACCGCGTGTTCTCCGGCTGGGCCGACATCAAGGGCATCAAGGAGATCGCCTTCCAGCTCGACGTGCTCGGCGCGCTCAAGCTTAGCTTCATTCCCGTGTTGCTCACCGTCTTCCTCATGGACTTCGTCGACACGATGGGCACGTTGATCGGCGTCAGCGCCCGCGCGGGCTTCCTGGACGAGGAAGGCAACCTGCCCGACATCCACAAGCCGATGATGGCCGACGCCATCGCCACGGTCGCCGGCGCGCTGGCCGGCACGTCGACCACCGGTTCGTACATCGAATCGGCTGCGGGCATCGAGGAGGGCGGCCGCACCGGTTTGACCTCGGTGGTCACCGCCATTTTGTTTGCGCTGGCGTTGTTGTTCGCGCCGCTGCTGACGATCGTGCCGCAGTGCGCCTACGGCCCGGCGTTGATCGTCGTGGGCATTTTGATGATCGGCGCGGTCAAGGAAATCGATTTCGAGGACATGACCGAACTGTTCCCGGCCTTCATGACCATCGTGCTGATGATCTTCACTTACAACCTGGGCATCGGCATCACGGCGGGGTTCGTCTTCTACCCGATCACCAAGCTGATCGGCGGACGCATCAGGGAAGTAAAAAGCGGCGCCTGGGTGCTCTTCGGCATCAGCGCGATTTTCTACGTGCTCTACGCCTTCACGTTCCAATAAGCCGCATCAGCGGCGCGGCGGCGGACCGGCATAGGAGAGGTTCGCGTACATGATCACCAGCGTCTTGACCCCCACGCGGTCGAAGCGCACCGTCACCCGCGCCATCTTGCCCGAGCCCGACAGGTTGGTCACCGTGCCGTAGCCGAACTGCGGATGCTTGACCCGGCACAGCAGTTCCAGCGGCCGGTTGTGATCGGCGGGATCCTGGCTATCCGAATAATCATACTCCGGCTCGCGCGACACGTTGCGGGCCGGCCGCGTCGCCCTGGGTTGCGGCGGCGGATCGGAATACAGCATCGAGGTCTGTTCCCCGCGGCGGCGGATGACCTTCGATTGATCGGCCGCCATCGTCGGCGCCACCTTGCGCGCCGGGCCGATGTCCTCGACCAGCTCGGCCGGCAGATCGCGCCAGAAGGGCGAGGTGCGCGTCGGCATCGGCACGCCGCCGTACGAGCGGCGCATGGCCGCCATCGTGATATACAAATAACGCTTGGCCCGCGTGATGCCCACGTAGCACAGCCGCCGCTCTTCCTCGAACTCCGCCTGGCTCTCCAGGCTGCGGCTGTGCGGCAGCAAACCTTCTTCGAGACCGACCATGAACACCGCGCGAAACTCCAGCCCCTTGGCCGCGTGCAGCGTCATCAGGCTCACCGCGTTGGCGCCTTCGTCGTACAGGTCGGGGTCCGACAGCAGGCTGACGCGCTCCAGGAAAAACTCCAGCGTCGCCTCGTCCTCGGCGTCCTTCTCGAACTCCTCCATCGACTTGAGCAGTTCGCCGATGTTCTCCAGCCGCGTTTTATCCTCGATCTTCTCGCTGGCCTGCAGCATCTCCAGGTAGCCCGAATCCTGCAACATGCGTCCGGCGATGTCCGACGGCCGATGCTCGCGCGCGTAGACGGTCAGGTCGTCGATCATCTCGGCGAACGACTTGAGCCGCTCGCGCATCACGCCGGTGAACTCGCTGTCGCTCGCGCCCGACTCGCGGCAAGCGGCGATCGGGTCGACGCCCCGCCGGTTCGCCGCCGCGAAAATCCGCTCCAACGTCTTGCCGCCGATGCCCCGCGCCGGCACGTTGATCACCCGCGCGAACGCCACGTTGTCGGCCGGGTTGATCAGCAGCCGCAGGTACGCCAGCGCGTCCTTGATTTCCTTGCGGTCGTAAAAACGCAGCCCGCCGATCACCTTGTAGGGCAACCCCCATTCGAGCAGCTTTTCTTCGATGATCCGGCTTTGCGCGTTGGTGCGGTAGAACACGGCGATCTCGCCCGGCCGCAGCCCCTCGCGTGTGCGCAGCTCGACCAGCGTACGCGCCACGTAGCGCGCCTCGTCGTACTCGTCGTCGGCGTTGTAGCGCACGATCTTCTCGCCCGGCGGGTTGGGCGTGTCCAGCTTCTTCGCCTTGCGTCCGACGTTCTGTTTGATCACCGCGTCGGCCGTGCGCAGGATGTTCCCCGTGCTGCGATAATTCGTGCCCAGAACGATCACCTTCGCCTCGGGGAACGTCTCCTCGAAGTCCAGAATGTTCTGGATGCGCGCGCCGCGCCAGCGATAGATCGATTGATCGTCGTCGCCCACCACCATCAGGTTTTTGTGCTCGCCCAGCAGCAGGTTCAGCAGGATGTCCTGCGCGCGGTTGGTGTCCTGGAACTCGTCGACCAGAATGTACTTGAAGCGCCGGTTGTACTGCTCGCGGATGTGCGGTTGCTCCTTGAGCAGCCGGATCGTCTCGACGATCAGGTCGCCGAAATCGAAGGCGTTGTTGCGTCGCACCCGCAGCTTGTACTGCTGCATCAGGTTGAGGAATTTTTCGCGCAACGGCGGCGGCACGTGTGCGGCCATCTCCGCCGGATCGACCGCCTCGTTCTTCGCCTGGTCCATCAACGAGGCCACCTGCCGCGGGGTCAGTTGCTCGTTGTCGATGTCACACTTGGGCAGCAGCTCTTTGATCAGCGTCTGTTGATCGGCGTCGTCGTAAATCGAAAAGCCCGGCTTGCGTCCGACCAGCTCGGCGTGGGAGCGCAGCAGGCGCACACACGCACCGTGGAACGTGTGGATCCACATTCCCGCCGCGTGCCGCCCCACGAGCTGCTCGACGCGATCGAGCATCACGCTCGCCGCTTTGTTGGTGAAAGTGACGGCCAGAATCTCGCTGGGCCGCACGTCGCGCACCGCCAGCAGATAGGCGATGCGCCGGGTCAGCACGCGCGTTTTGCCCGAGCCGGCGCCGGCGAAAACCAGCAACGGACCGTCCGGGGCGGTCACCGCTTCACGCTGCGCGTCGTTGAGATTCTGCAGGATCATTTCGGCAATATCAGTCATCGTTTCCTCGCTCGAAGGGTGCGCAGCATAGCAGGTTGAACGTCTCGGTCAAGGCTCGGAAAAAATCGAGCTTTTATTCAATTCCTTCCTTGACCGCTCATTAAGTAAATGATTTACTTTTACGGATTTACATTTCGATTTTCGGGGCAAATTTTGCGGAGACAGGACAAACTATGATCATCCAAGCCCGGCGGCTGGTGCACGGCCGTCAATGCAAAGCGGTATTGGTTTTCTCTCTGGCCTTGCTCGCTGTCTTCTTCGTACTTCCCGCCATGGCGTTGGCCGCCGATGACGACGGCGAAGGCGAATCGGTCGATCCGCCCGATGCCGCCGAACAACCGGGAACCGACATCGTCATGCCGGAAACGAAGGAAGAACACTTCCTCGGCGATTACGGTCGCTGGATCGAGCACGCGCAGAACACCCTGCTGGAAATGGACATGTGGGGTTCTTCGACCACGGTGCCTCAGGGCTTCGCGGTCGCCCTCGTCGGTTGGGGCACGATGCGCGCCTACAAGCGGTACGACAATCACCGCAAGCTCATCGACATCGTGCCGATCCTGAAAATCGACGATCCCTTCAAGGTCAAGGATGAGCCGTACTTCTTCAAGTTCGACTTCGGCATCCGCGGTCAGGGCGGCGGCTACATGGCCGCGATCACCTACGGCATCACCGACCGCCTGATGGCCGGCGTCAGCGCCACCTGGCTCGAGTTGCACGTCCGCCTCGACGCCAAGTTCACCCCCGGTTCCTCCGAGCGCCTGGGCATCGCCACCCGCGAAGAGTTCTTCACCATGCTCAACCTGTTGGGCCGGCCGACGCCCAAGATGCGCTACGACTCCGAACCGGTCAAATGGGGCGACACCACCGCCTTCCTCACCTGGAATTATTTCCGCAATTCCTGGTACTCCGGCGGCCTGACCGGCAGCCTGATTCTACCCACGGCGCAAGTGGCCGATCCGAACGAGAACATGACCTTCGGTCTGGGCCCCGACATCGATGCCGGCAACGCCTCGTGGGGCATCGCGCTCAACAAGGTGTTCGACTTCCGTCCGCCCGAACCGGCCAAGTTCATCACCTTCACCGTCGGGGCGGAAGGCGCTTACTACTTCCAGTCCAAGCGCAAGAGTCCCAAGTTCCTCAAACCCGATCAGGACGCCTGGGACTACCTGCAGGCGCAGGGCCTGGACCTGGACTTCTTCCCCGATCTGTCCGACCTCGACGATTACTACTATTACACCCCGCCGCCCTGGGTGGCCGTCAGCGGCGGCATCGGCATCAGCCTGCTTTCGGTGACCTACCGCCACGGCTGGGGCTTCGAAGGCGAATACGAATCCAACAGCCCGGGCTTCAAAAAGATGATCGATGAAATCGGCCTGGTCGGCACCGGCGACGACGGCAAGTTGATCTTCGCCGCCGGCCTGCCCCTGACGCCGCTGTACTTGCCCGCGTTGGCGCAGGTCCGCTTCGAGTACGTCACCGACGGTCGCAACCAATTGGTCTACCGCGACATGTATTCGGTCGGCGTCGGTTTCTTCATTCCGATCAACCCTCCGGCCCGTTACCGGCTGCCTAATTAGGAGGACGACGATATGCCGCGGCGCATGATTTCACTGCTCATCATTCTCGCGTTGCTGACCCCCGTTCTGATCGGCTGCATGGGTGAGGGTCCCGAAGAAAAGGACGTCGCCTGGTTGCTGCGCAAAGGCAGGGAACAGCTCGAACAGAACGACGGCTCCAAGGCCTATAACTATTTCCGCCAGGTCATCGAAATCGACCCCAACCACATCGAAGGACTGTATGGCACCGTCCTTTCGCTGGACCTGCGCGTGTTCGCGTTCATCAACGGCATCATCGACCTGATGTTCGGCGCCGAGCTGGCCAACCCGTCCATCGCCGAATGCCGCATCGCCTGCGAATGGCTCGACCATTGCGACTTCTACGACATGGCCTGGACCGACGAGGAAAACTGCGTCAAGGATTGCCCCTGGGGCCTGCAGCCCGACATGTTCCAGAAAGTGCTGGACCACAAGGACTGCGAAACGGTCCGCTACGATTCCTTCGAGTGGGTCACCCCCACCCCGCACGATCGTTGCGTGGCCATCTGCGAAGACCTCGACAAGTGCGGTCTGATCAATCCCCCGGCGACCTTCGACGTTCAGGGCTGCATCGACCATTGCCCCTGGGCCTACGTCGTGCGCCACAGCCAGAACTACAAAGTCGGCGAGTGCAACGGCTACGACCGCACCGCCTTCGAGCACATCACCGTCGGTTTGCAGGTGCTTTTCCGCGAGATCGGCATTTTCATTCCGCCGCTGACCATCAAGTACACCGACCGGCTCTTCGAGCTGGATCCCGACTACCAGTACCGCCTCAAGTATTACGCCTGGGAGCTGGTCGATCCGCCGGTGAGCTGGGCCCTCGACGGCCGCTACGGCCCCAATGAAATGCACCTTTCGCGCGCCCTGTCGCACTTCTTCATGGCCTTGCTGCTCAACGCCACGTCGATCAACCTGGAAGTGAACTTCCCGGCGCTCGACATCAACTACAACTACAGCCATCCCGAATCGACGCAGGATTACATCCAGGCCACCATCCGCTTCGCGGAAATTCTGCTTTACGACCCGATCTTCCCGCTGGGCTTCCAGCTTTACGACGACGAATGGGTCGACGATCAGATCCTCGAGGGCGGCAAGGAATTCGGTCGCTTCTTCGGTTCGCTGGCCGACATGTTCGATTACATGTTCTCCGATCCCGACCGCCAGGAAGGACGCGCCGTCGGTTACAACGACGAAAACTTCAACCTGATCTGGGATCCCGACGAGACCATGACGTTGCGCATCGACACCGAAACCGGCTACGAGATCACCTACCAGCAGGCCAAGGCGATCACCAAGTTCGCCCGCGCCATGGAAGCCGCGTACCTCGAACGCGCTCTGCTCGACGTCGAAGTGCTGCGCGATGTGCTGGAAAGCTTCAACCTCGGCGCGCTGGACTTCATCATTGACCTGCTCGACGCCTGGTTCCCCGAAGGCAAAATCGACATCAGCAAGCCCAGCTACGAACCGGAAAGAAATTCCTTCCGCGAGATCCTGCAGACGATCATCGAGAAACTGTACACCGTCGACGAACTGATGACCGAACTGGATCTGTAAACCCATGCGGCGGCGTCCGGCCCTCGCCCTGACCGCCGCCCTGATCGTCGTTCTCGCCGTCTGGGCGGGGGCGCAGGAAAATCAGCCAACCACCACCGCCCCCGGTTTCGCGCCGGGGGCGGATTTTTTAATCGGCTTCGCGACCGTCGATCTCACCCCCGATCCGACCGCCTCGCCCGGGCAGTTGCACGGCTACGGCGCACGCGAAAACGCGCCGGCGACCGGCGTGCTCGACCCGCTGCATGCGCGGGCGATGGTCGTGCGCGACCGCGCCGGGCACCTCGTCGGCCTCGTCGCCGTCGATCTGCTCATGGTCACCGCCGACGTACGCGACGTGGCCGTCTCGCGCCTGCGCCCGTTGGGCATCAACGATCACAACCTGCTGCTGACCGCCACGCACACGCATTCGGGTTACTCCAACTACGACCGCCGCTCGCTCCTCGAGCATTACTTCGGCGACTACGACAAGCAACGTTTCGACGCGACCGTCGCCGGCATCGTGCGCGCCGTCGAGCAGGCCTACGCCGATCTGCAACCGGCGCGCCTGCTCGTCGCGCAAACGAAGCTGCCCGGCCTCAACCGCAATCGCCGCGAGCCCGCCTACGACATGGACAACGGCCGCTGGACCGACGACGCGCCGCAGCCCGACGCCTTCCCCACCGACGAAACGATGACCGTGCTGCGCGTCACCGATCCCGCCGGCGGCCCGCGCGGCGCGCTGGTGCATTACACCGCGCACCCGACGATCCTCTCGCCCGCCAACCTGAGCTACAGCGCCGAATGGCCCGGCGCGATGTGCGCCGCATTGCAGGAACGCCATGGGGCGACGATGCTGCTCAACGGCGCGCTCGGCGACGTTGCTTCGCCGCGCCAGCACTGGGGCGATCCGGCCGACGAGCAAAAGCGCATGAACGACTACGGCCGCGCCGTGGCCCAACGCGCCGACGCCCTGCTCGACCGGGCGCAAGCGATGCGCGTTTCCGTGGTCGGCGGCTTCAGCGCCCGCCGCATCCCCCCGCCGATTCTGCTGCGCTTCTATTACGGCGCGCGCATGTTCGGCCCGTTGCGCAAGGCGTTCCTGCTCAGCGAAAGCGTCGTGTTGCAAACGATCCGCCTGGGCGACCTCGTGCTCTTCGCCGTGCCCGGCGAACCGACCGCCGCCGTCGGCGAGCAAATCAAATCGCTTTGCCCCGCCGGCTCGACCTGCCTGGTCGTCGCCCCGGCCAACGACTACATCGGCTACCTGGTCACCGCCGACGAGTACGCCGCCGGTTCCTATCACGCCGACTCGTGTTTCTTCGCCGAACGCACCGTGCCGTTTTTATTGGACGGATTCACCCTCGCCCTACGCAACTTGCAACAGAATTTTTAGGAAATACTAAGCGGTGGCACTGATACGCCGAACGCAGTGAGGCTTATCAGTGTTTCGATTGTCCACCAGCACAGCTTTCGCCTGACGGCGAAAACTATGGCACACGGAAAGAGCGCCATTTTCTCGTGTGCCACACTTTTGGCGACAGCCAAAGGTGTGCTGTGGGTTGTTCGGCGGGTGGCACTGATACGCCGAACGCAGTGAGGCTTATCGGTGATATATTTCCTGACTTTCGAATTGGGACACCTGGAGCCGATACGCCCCGGAGGGGCGGAGGAATCTTCGATAATTCGCATCAGATCGGCCACGACGACTTGCGTATGCGTTGAAAACGATCGGCTGTTCCGCCGGAGGCGGGCATCACCTGCACCCCTACGGGGTTTGCTTGAATCTGCCTCGTCTGATTCCAGGGCTTCCGACTTCGTTCCGCTGGGTGCGCAACTTCGTCGGACAGGAAAGCCCTTCGCTACTGACCGGCGCCCTGCGGGCTTGAGGACCTTGCGCAGAAAATCATTTCAACATTGTTCGTCTTCGCCCGATTTTCTTCTCAGGACATCCCAAATCGAAATCGCCATCGTGCAATTTCAAACACCTACAAAATAAAAAACAGGGCGTGCGGAAGTCGGGAGTGAGGCGTATCAGTGATATATTTGAACACTGATAAACTCGCTCGCTGTGCTTGTTCGTGTATCAGTGCCACCGATCATCGGTCGGAATTTTCCCGCGGTGAGCGTAAAACAATCAGTGCAGAATCAGCACCACGCACAGGAAATACAACGCGATATCGATCAGGATCGGTTTGTCGCTGAGCAGCGCGCGCGTCGGGCTGCCGCCGATTTCCTTTTGGTGCACCAGGTACAGGTAGCGGAAAATGCCGTACAGCACGAAGGGGATCGTCAGCGGCAGGTACACCGCCTTGTCCGCGAAGGTCGCGATTGTCTCCTCGCTCATCGTGTACAGGCTGTAGGCGATGACCGTCGCGGCGGTGACCATCGCGATCATCTGGTCCAGGAAGGTCGTCGAGTATTCCTGCAGAATTTTGCGGTGCGACTTGCCGCCGTCGGCCAATTGCGTCAGCTCGTGCCGCCGTTTGCCGAAGCCCAAAAACAGCGCCAGCAGCGTCGTGCACGCGATCATCCAGAAGCTGTTGGGCACGTTGATCAGCGCGCTGCCCGCCGCCACGCGCAGCACGAAGCCCAGCGCGATGCACATCACGTCCAGAATCACCACGTGCTTGAGTTGCTTCGAATAGGCGATCTGCAGCACGAGATAGGCCAGCAGAATCCCCGCGAAGTCCAGGCCCACCTTGCGCGAGATGATGTTCAGCCCCAGCGCCAGCGCGAAGGCCAGGGCGACGATCACCCGCACCGCCGTCCGCGCGACATCCTCCGGCAACTGCCCCGCCGGAATCGGCCGCAGCCGCTTGACCGGATGCACGCGGTCGCGTTCCACGTCGGCCAGGTCGTTGAACAAATACACCGCGCCCGAAATCAGGCAGAAGGCCACGAAGCCGCCGAAGGTCACGATCTGGCTGAGCGGATCGAACACGTTGCCGCCGAACAGCAACGCGGGGAAGACCATGAAGTTCTTCACCCACTGATGCGGGCGCATCGATTTGATAATCGGTTTGAGATAACGCAACGGCCGCTACTCCGAAAAGCGTTCCAGCAGATCGTCGAACTGGCCGCCGCCCGCCGGCGCGGCCCCGCCGCCTTTGTCGCCGCCTCCGCCGCCGCCCTTTTTCTTGTCCTCGTCGAACTGGCGGTAGTCGGCTTCGTCGGCGCCGGAAATGCCCTTGAGCCGCATGGCCAGATCCGACGGGTTGGTCGCCTGTTCCAGCGCTTCCTCGATGGTGATCAGGTTCTGCCGCACCAGATCCAGCAGACTCATGTCGAACGACTGCATGCCGTAGGTGGTGAAGCTTTGCTTCATGATCGTCGGGATCTCCGACGTTTTGTTCATGTCGCGGATCGCCACTGCCGCGCGCGAATTGTTGACCATGATTTCCACCGCCGGCACGCGGCCGCGACCGTCGGCGCGCGGAATCAACCGCTGGCAGACGATCGCCTTGAGCGCCGTGGCCAACTGCTGGCGCACCTGCGCCTGCTGATGCGCCGGATAGAAACTCAGGATGCGGTTGATCGTCTCCATCACGTCGGTCGTGTGCAGCGTGGAGAGCATCAGGTGGCCGGTTTCCGCCGCCATCAGCGCCGTGTTGATCGTCTCCAGGTCGCGCATCTCGCCGACCAGAATCACGTCCGGATCCTGCCGCAACGCCGAGCGCAACGCGCCCAAAAAGTCCTGCGTGTCAAAGCCGATCTCCCGCTGGCTGATCAGACTCATCTTGTCGCGCAGCAGAAATTCGATCGGGTCCTCGACGGTCAGAATGTGGCACGTGCGATGCGTATTGATGAACTCGATCATCGAGGCCAGCGTCGTCGATTTGCCCGAACCGGTCGCGCCGGTGACCAGGATCATCCCGCGCCGTTCCATGCAGATTTTCTGCATCGCCGGCGGCAAATGCAGGTCCTCGAAACTTTGCACCTTGAACGGAATCACGCGGAAGGCGATCGCGATCGTGCCGCGCTGCTGGAACACGTTCACGCGGAACCGCCCGATGCCCGGCACGCTGTAGGCCAGATCGACCTCGTGCTTTTTCTTGTACACCTCGATCTGCCACTCGTCCATGATCGTCTTGGCCGCCGTGCTCATGTCCTGCGCGGTCAACGGCGGATGCTTCTGCAATTCGTGCAGCTTGCCGTCGATGCGAAACACCGGCACCTTGCCCGGCTTGAGATGCACGTCCGACGCGCCGTTGTCCACGGCCGCCTTCAGCAAACGATTCAGATCCAGTTGCATCGCCTCAATCCTCTGTGCTTTCGCCCTCCGCCCCGAGCGCCGGGCCGGTCGTCGCCATCACCTTTTCACGCACTTCGCCCGCCACGTCGGCATTGGCCGCCAGGAAGTTCTTCGCGTTCTCGCGTCCCTGCCCGATGCGCATCTCGCCGTAGCTGTACCACGTGCCCGATTTCTCCACGATGCCCAGGTCCGACGCCAGATCGACCAGCTCGCCGTCCTGGCTGATGCCCTGCCCGAAGATGATGTCGAATTCCGCCTGCCGGAACGGCGGCGCCACTTTGTTCTTGACCACCTTGACCCGCGTGCGGTTGCCGATCACTTCCTGCCCGACCTTGATCGAGCTGATGCGGCGGATGTCCAGACGCACCGAGCTGTAGAACTTCAGTGCGTTGCCGCCCGGCGTCGTTTCCGGGTTGCCGAACATCACGCCGATCTTCATGCGGATCTGGTTGATGAAAATCAGCAGCGTTTCGCTCTTGTTCAAAATCGCCGTCAGCTTGCGCAGCGCCTGGCTCATCAAACGCGCCTGCAAACCCACGTGCGCGTCGCCCATGTCGCCTTCGATCTCCGCCTTGGGCACCAGCGCGGCCACCGAGTCGATGACCACGATGTCGATCGCGCCCGAACGCACGAGCACCTCGGCGATCTCCAACGCCTGCTCGCCGGTGTCGGGCTGCGACAGCAGCAGATCGTCGACCTGCACGCCCAGCTTACGCGCGTAAACCGGATCCAGCGCGTGTTCGGCGTCGATGTACGCGGCCACGCCGCCTATCTTCTGTGCCGACGCCACCGCGTGCAGCGCCAGCGTCGTTTTGCCCGACGCTTCCGGCCCGAAAATTTCCACCACGCGCCCGCGCGGCAAACCGCCCACGCCCAGCGCCATGTCCAGCCCGATCGAACCGGTGCTGATCGCGTCGACCTTCACGTGCGGCACGCCGTCGCCCAGGCGCATGATCGAGCCTTTGCCGAACTGCCGCTCGATCTGCGTCACCGCCAGATCGACCGCTTTTTGCCGTTGCGCCGCTTGTTTCTCCGCCGCTTTATCCTCTGCCATAAAAGGACTCCTTGTTTGAAAAATGCATCCATCCGAACCGACCGATTCTAACAACCAAACCACGGATTGGAAAGGTGCGCTTGGCAAGTTGCGCGAAAGCCCGTATCCTGCCGCTCATGCTGGAAACCACGCTCTTGCCCGATCCGCTGTACGCCGATCCCGAAGCCTACGACGTCGCCTTTGGCTGGGATTCCTCGGCCGAAACGGCCGCCCTGCTCGCCGCCGCCGCCGCGTTGCTCGGCCGCGCTCCCGACCGCGCGCTCGACGTCGCCTGCGGCGCCGGCCGCACCCTGCGCGATTTCGCCCGCGCCGGCCTGACCGCCTACGGCCTGGATCGCGACGCGCGCTTGCTGCGCTACGCCAAGCGCCGCCTCGGCGAACTGGGGTTGAGCGCCGAATTGATCACCGCCGACATGCGCGACTTTTCGTTGCCGCAACCGGTCGACGTGGCCTGCAACGCGATCAACGGCATCGGCTACCTCACCGAACCCGGCGACCTCGACCGGCACCTGGCCGCGCTGGCCGCCAACCTCGTCGACGGCGGTCTGTACGTCGTGGAAATGTCCTTCGGTCCGGTCCAGGCGCACTGGCTGGGCAAGGGCGAACCCTGGGCCTTCGAGCGCGGCACGTTGCGCGTGATGGCCGATTGGCGGTTGCTGTCGGTCGACGAGGAAACCGGCCTGGCCGTGCACGAAGCCACGCTGATCATCCAACGCCGCGGCGAACCCGAACGGCGCGTCGTCTGCCGGCATCAAATGCGCAAGTGGGATCAGCCGACCTTCTACGCCCACGTCGCCGACAGCCCGCTGCGCCTCGCGCAAATCCTCGGCCGCGATCTGCAACCGCGCGATCCGGAGCAGCGCCTGACCTACGACGACGACAACGTTTTCGTTTTTCTGCAGAAATAATCAGCGCGCGTACGGCGGCGGCAGAATCGGCGCGCGCGTCGGCTGGTCGCTCACCCGCTGCAACTCGATCTCCCGGACCAGCAGACTCGGCGCGACGCTGCTCACCGGCACGTAACCCGATTCCGCGCCGCAATAGCCGTTGAACACGCCCACGTCGTCGCCCGCCGCGATCACCTTGCTCACGCTCAGCAGCGGCGTGCCCACCATCTCCGCGCCGCGCACCAGTTCCTCCGCGCCCGTGTTTGCATCGACCCGCACCAGCAGAATCGGCCGGCTGGAAAAGGCCTGGAAGTTGTACTGCCGCGTCGCCGTCTCCCCGCCCATGCCGTGGCGCAGCCACACGCCGTAGGGTTTGTTCTGCGCGCGCGCCTCATGCATCAGCATTTCCTTGAGCGTCGCGGCCGGCACGGTTTTGTCCGCGCGCACAAACATCGTGCCCATGCGGCTCATCGGCGGACGCGCCGCCGACGCACGCCCGTGTCCGTTCGAATGAGCAAAGCCCTTGACCGGCATCCGGCTTTGCAGCCAACCCACCAGCTTGCCGTGGCTGATCAACTCGGTCGGCCGCGCCCGCACGCCCTCGTCGTCGATCAGGTAATGCCCGTTGAGCTCGACGCCGCCCGCGCTCGCCTGCGTCGGATCGTCGAACACGTTGATGAACTCCGGCAGCACCTGGTGCCCGACCTTGCCTTTAAAGGTCTGCCCTTCCTGATTGCTGCGCGTGCGGTCGCCCTCCAGCCGGTGCCCGATCGCCTCGTGGAAGAACGTGCCCGCCACGCTCGGATCCAAAATCGCCGGACCCGTGTACGGCCCCAGCACCGGCGCACGCCGCAACGCCACCAACTCCTCGGCCATGCGCCGCACGCCGGCCAGCAGTTCGTCTTCCCGCGGCAGGCCCGCGCTCGTGCGGGCGTACTTGATATAAAAATGTTCCACCGTCATGCCGTCGTCGGCCAGCGCCTCGGCCTGCGCGCCGAACAGGAACAGAAAATCGATCGTCTTGATCCGCGTGCCTTCGGTGTTGATCAGGTACTGCGTCGTTTTGTAGGCCTGCACGTAGACCTGCGAATCGATGATCTCCGGAAACTCCTTGAAGATCGCGCTCGCCTTTTTCGCCGCCGCCAGCCACCGCTCGCGCTCGACCGTCACGCCCGGGTCCGCGTCGACGTGCCGCACCGGTTCCTCGCGCGTGAAGTCGCTTTGTGGGCCGTCCTGCTCCTCGCGATATACCGCCCGCGCTTTTTTGTTCAGATACGCCGCCGAGGCGTTCTTGAAACGCAGGTCGGTCACCCGCCACAGCCGGGCGCGCAAGGCGTCGACGTCGTCCTCGATCGGCACGTCGATAAAGCGCAAGTAATCGGCCACGTCGATTTCCGGGTCGAAACTTTCCAGTTCGTCGATCGTCGAGGAATTGTCGAAGTCGTAGTCGCCCACGCGCACCTCGACGTACAGCTTGCGATCGACGCCCCCGCCCTCTTTCAATAGTGCGCCCAAGGTCGCCAACGCGCGGAAGGAATCCTCCTCGGTCAGGCGATAGGCGATGAAATACGGCTTCTCGTAATCCGGCAGCGACAGCCGCTCGCGCGAGCGCTGCAACTCGGCCTGCATCGCCGCAAAGATATCGTCCTCGCCCGCCAGCGTCGGCCACGCGGCCAGCGCCGCGACGATCGTCGCCGCCAAACACAAAATCCGACAAAGCACTGAGCGCATCGGCTCCTCCCTCGGTTTTCCCTACTATACCCATTCGTCGCGACCGCCGAAACCGTCCCCGTGCCGCGGTTGTCTCATACAGGAAACGATTGTTTGCCGCCGCAAGATCGATTACCTTGTTGGCCATTGTGAGGATGTCGATGAAACGTTGCGCACTCGTCTTGTTGCTGTTGTTGCTCGCCGCGCCCGCCTGGGCGGCCGATGAGCCGTCCGTGTGGGCCTACGGGGTAGCGGGCTCGGTGCCCGAGGACCTGCGTCACAACCTGCTGACCTGCCCCCCGCAGGCCTACAACGGCAACCGCCGCCTGCGCCTGACGGTCTACCCCGACGCGCGCACGCAAACCGCCTTCGCCCAGGCCATCCGCGAAAACGATCATGCGCAGGGCGTGTGGGTCGACGTGGACATCACCGCCGACCGTCGCCTGGTCGTGCTGTATCAGCTCGACGCCGAGGGCCGTCCGCAACGCGCCGAAGTGCGCTCCTTCGATCTTTATTACGAACGCGCCTGTGACGCGGCGGGCGACACGCTGTGGACCCTCGCCGATCCGCCGCTGTCCACGCTGGCGCTGGAGTATCTGGATAAAGCGCGGCGCGCCTTTGCCGCCGGCGATTACGAAACGGCCGACGGTCACTACCGCGACCTGCTCATCGTCGCACCCCACGCCGCCATCGCCTGCCGCGAAGCGGGCCGCATGTGGCTGCACGGCGACAAGCCCGGCCTGAGCGCCGCCTGGTACGCCACGGCCAAAGAGTACGACCCCTATGATTTCCTCACCGCGATCGAACTGTCCGGCTTCGCCGAGGAAAACGGCGAAACGACCGAAGCGGTGCGCCTGTTCGAAGAGGCGATGACCCTGGCCCCGCGCACGCCCGCGCGGCTGATTAAATTCGCCAAGCTGCTGCGCGACGATCGCCGTTACGCCGAGGCGCAACAGGCGCTGGCCGAGGCCGTCGCCGCCGACCCCGCCAACCGTGTCGCGCTGCTGGCCCTGATGGAAGCCGCCGAAACCAACGAGGATTGGCCGACCGCCGCCGCTTCGCTGCAAACGTTGCTCGCCACAGGCGAGGCGAACGACGAACAGCGGCGCATGCTCGCCAACTACCAGACCAGGGCCGGCGACTACGCGGGCGCGATGGCCACCCTCGACGATCTGCTTAAGCGCCACCCCGACGATCCGAGTCTCGCCGCCGACGTGCGCCGCCTCAACCTGGCCCTGGGCCGCTACGAGGTCGTCGAGCCGCTGCTGGACAAACACCTCGCCGCGCACCCCGAGGACGTCGACGCCCTGCGCGACCTGGCGCAGATCTACTTCCAGACCAAGCGTTTCGACCAGGCCGCCGCGTTGCTCGAACGCGCCGCCGCCCTGCAGCCCTACAACGAAGATCTGCAACGCCTGCTGGGCAAGGCCTACGAACTGGCCGGCAACGAAACCGGCGCGCTCGACAGCTACGCCCGCTTCCTGGAGCGCAAGAAGAATTTCACCGCGCACGACCTGGAGCGCTACCTCGCCCTCGCCCGCAAGCTCGACCGTCGCGGCGAAGCGATTGCACGCCTCAACGAACTGGGCAACCGCACGCGCCGTCGCGAAAACAAGGTGTTGATCGTCACCACCGTCGCCCGCCTCGAAGAGGAACGCGGGAACGTCGACCGGGCCATCGAGCTGCTGCAACAGGCCCTGCGCGAACCGACCGCCCAGGCCGCCACGCACTTCGAGCTGGGCCGCATCTACCTCCAGCGCAACGAGGTCACGCAGGCCGCCATTCACTTCGGGCAGATGAACACGCCCGACGTCGAGCCGGCCATGCTGTTGACCGCCGCGCGCCTGATGCAGCACGCCGATCGTCGCGACCGCGCCGTCGACCTGTTCGGCATGGCCTACCGCCGCGACAACAGCCTCACCCTCGCGGGCGTCCTGTATTTCGAAGGGCTGCTGCTCGAAGGCCGCGACGAGGGCAACGACTGGCTGCAATGGCAGTTGAGCAAAGATATCGTCCGCGACGTCGAACGCGAGCAACTGTGCTGGCTCGAACTGTTTTACGCCGCGGAAAAAGGGCTCGACGATTTCTACCGCGACATCCTCGGCTACACGCTGCGTTTTGTCTCCATGCGTCCGCAAACGAACGTCGATCTCTCGATGTGGCCCGCCGTCGTCGAACGACGCATCCCCGAACCGCGCCGCGCCGAGCTGCTCGACCTGCTGCGCGTCTTCGCCCGCACCATGAAGCCCGAGGATTTCGCCGCCAAATACAAGTTCGACATGACCGAGCCGCCGCCGGCCACGGCTGAATAATACACCCCTTTCCTTTGCCGATTGTTTCTGTTAGGATTCGCGCCCTTGACCGGCGGAGGTTGGTCCGGTGCACACACTGGTCGGAACACGCGCGTACGCACCGTTCGATATTTTGGTCGAACGTTTTTCCACAGGAGAGGTGCGCCTTGCCGCCGCCGGCTTGACCGGGGGCAGCCTCCCGCTGGTCCTCGCCGAGCTCCTGCGCCGTACCGACAAACCCACGCTGATTCTCGCCGCCGACCGCCGCAGCGCCGACCGCCTGCGCAACGATCTGGCGTACTTCCTGCGCGAGGCCGACGGCGGTTTTTCGCCGCGCCTGCTGCCCTACCCGGCCTACGACATCGCGCCCTTCGAGTCGATCAGCCCGCACCCGGCCATCCTCGCCGAGCGCGCCGCCTGTCTCGAGGCGCTGGCCCGCAAGCAGGCCCCGATCATCGTCGCGCCGGTCGAAGCGGTGATGAACCGCGTCATGCCGCGCGAGATTTTCCAACTCGGCCGCCAGACGGTGAAGGTCGGCGAGTGGATCGACCGCGACGTGCTGCTCGGCGACTTGCTCGACCTCGGCTACCGCCTCAGCCCGCTGGTCGAGGAAGTCGGCGAGGTGTCGGTGCGCGGCAACATCCTCGACGTGTTCCCGCCGGGTGTGGACGATCCCGTGCGCATCGAGATGTTCGGCGACGAGGTCGAATCGGTGCGCCTGTTCGACGCGGCCAAGCAGGTCACGCGCAAGCACGTCGACAGCATCAATCTTTACCCGTGCTCCGACGTGCACCTGGGCAAGGCCAACGCCGAACAGTTCGCCGCGCGCCTCAAGGCGCTGGCCGAAGAGCAGGACGTGCCCAAGCCGCGCCGCGAGCGCCTCACCGAGGAAGTGGCCAACCGCATCGCCTTCCCCGGCATCGAATTTTTCACCCCGCTGCTGCACGACGAATTGGAAACCCTGCTCGATCACCTCGGCGCGGGCGCCGTCGTGCTCGTCGATCCCGCCGCCGTCGAGGGGGCCGTCGACAAGTTCGCCGAGAAGGTCGCCCTGCGCCACGAACGGGCGCGCGAAGCCGGCAAGCTGTGCGTCGAACCTTCCTCGCTCTACCTCGACGCCGACGCCCTGCGCGCCGCGCTCGAACCGTTGCGTCAACTGGCCGTGGGCCACGAGGCCTACCTCGAAGACACCGAGCCGATCCTCTTTGAAACCTTCGGCCACGGCGGCCTGCGCGAGGAAATCCTCGCCCGCGCCAGCGACGCCCACATGCTCGCCCCGCTCGTCGAGCGCCTGTTCATGTGGCTCGCCGGCGAAGGCCGCGCCCTGCTGGTCGCCCGCAGCCTGGGCGCCGCCGACCGCCTCGAACGGCTGTTGACCGGCTACGAACTTCCCGTGACCATCCACACCGACCGCTCGTTCCGCAACGCGCTGTCCGGCGGCCAGGGGCTCACGCGCGTGCCGATCCTCATCGGCGATTTGTCCTCGGGCTTCGTCCTGCCGGGGCTGGAACTGGCCGTGGTCTGCGAGGAGGAAATCTTCGGCGAACGCCGGCGCGCGGAAGTCGCCGCCAAGCGCAAGACCGAGATGCTCACCACCTTCGCCGACCTGGGCGAAGGCGATTTCGTCGTGCACCTCAAGCACGGCGTGGGCATCTTCCGCGGCCTGCAGCAAATGCAGTTCGGCGACAAGCCCGGCGAATACCTGAACCTGGAATACGCCTCGGGCGACAAACTTTACGTGCCCGTCGATCGCCTCAACGCCGTGCAGCGCTACGTCGGCGCCGGCGCCGCCCCGCGCATCGACCGCCTGGGCGGCTCGACCTGGGAAAAGGTCAAAACCAGCGCCCGCAAAGCGGCCCGGCAGATGGCCAAGGAGCTGTTGAAACTCTACGCCGCGCGCGCCGCGAAACCGGGTTTTTCCTTCCCGCCGCCCGACGAGATTTTCCGCGAATTCGAGGCGACCTTCCCCTACGAGGAAACGCCCGACCAGACGCGCGCCATCGCCGACGCCCTGCGCGACATGCGCACGCCGCATCCGGCCGACCGCCTCATCTGCGGCGACGTGGGCTTCGGCAAAACCGAGGTGGCCATGCGCGCGGCCTTCCTCGCCGTACTCGGCGGTAAGCAGGTCGCCGTGCTCGTGCCGACCACCACGCTGGCCTTCCAGCATTACATGAGCTTCACCGAGCGCATGTCGCCCTTCGGCGTGAAGGTCGAAATGCTCAGCCGCTTCGTGCAGCCGCGCAAACGCAAAGAGGTGATCGAGCGCCTGGGCAAAGCC
This sequence comes from bacterium, assembly GCA_036725605.1. Lineage (GTDB taxonomy): Bacteria > Lernaellota > Lernaellaia > Lernaellales > Lernaellaceae > CALBTQ01. Next base: position 107,097 of record DAIMDW010000004.1, on the reverse strand, counting down.
GAGGTCGACGTGATCGTCGGCACGCACGCGCTGCTGTCCAAGAAGATCGAATACGCCGACCTCGGCCTGCTGCTGGTCGACGAGGAACAGCACTTTGGCGTTGTTCAGAAGGAAAAGATCAAGCAACTGGCCACCGACGTGGACGTGCTGACCTTCACCGCCACGCCCATCCCGCGCACGCTGCACATGTCCATGACCGGCATCCGCGACCTTTCGGTGATCAACACCCCGCCCGAGGATCGCCGCGCCGTGCGCACCTTCGTCACCCGCTGGGACGAGGACACCATCCGCGAGGCGCTCGAACGCGAGTTGCAGCGCGGCGGCCAGAGCTTCTTCATCCACAACCGCGTCAAAACCATCGACAATGTCGCCGACCGCATCCGCCGCCTCATGCCCCGCGCGCGCATCGCCGTCGGCCACGGCCAGATGGACGAAAAGAAGCTCGAAAAGCTGATGATCGACTTCGCGCGCCATCAGTTCGATATTCTCGTGTGCACCACCATCGTCGAAAGCGGCCTGGATTTCCCGTCGGCCAACACGATGATCATCGATCGCGCCGACGCCCTGGGCCTGTCGCAGCTCTACCAGTTGCGCGGGCGCGTCGGTCGTTCCAAGCGCCAGGCCTATTGCTATCTGCTGGTGCCGCCCTCCGGCGCGGTCACGCCCGAATCGCGCAAGCGCCTGGCCGTGTTGCGCACCTTCACCGACCTGGGCAGCGGCTTCAAAATCGCCGCGCGCGACCTGGAAATCCGCGGCGCGGGCAACCTGCTGGGCGCCGAACAGTCCGGCCAGATCGGCGCGGTCGGCCTGGAGATGTACACCCGGCTGCTCGACGAGGAAGTGCGCCGCCTCAAGGGCGAAGAGGTGATCGAAACCTTCGAGTGCGAGGTCGTCGTGCACGTGCCCGCCTACCTGCCCGAGACTTACGTCGACGACGTGCACGTGCGTCTGAACCTCTACAAGCGCATCGCCGACGCCCACGACGATCAGGCGCTCGCCGAGCTGCTCTCCGAGCTCACCGACCGCTTCGGCCGTCCGCCCGCCGCCGTGCACAACCTGCTGCGCGTCGTCGGTCTGCGCCGCCGCGCCGAAACGTTGCGCATCAAGCGCGTCGAGGCCGGCTTCGACCGCATCGCCTTCGAATTCGACGACGCCACGCCCATCACTCCCGGGCGCATGGTCATGCTCATCGCCGCGCAACCAGAGCGTTTTTCGCTCTCCCCCGACGGCAAGTTATATGAAAAGATAAGTAAGCAGAACGGCCCCGAAAGCGTCTTCTCCGCCCTGGAAGAGGGGTTGCAACGACTGGCCGACTGTGTTACGTAGGGTGCTTCCGATTGATGGTTTAGGTGCAGTCTAACTGTATGCATCGTTTATCAACTGAATTAAGAGGAAAAGGATCATGTTGAAACGTACGCTTCTTTTTCTGGGCTTGGCCCTCATCGCGACATTGATCGTCGTCGCCTGCACCGGTCCGCAGGGCTCGACGGCGAAAAAGTCCGGCGAGGCGGTCGCCACGGTCGGCAGTTCTTCGATCACGGTCGATGACTACCAGCAGATCCTCGATCGCATCCCCCCCTTCAACCGCCGCCGTTATGCCAGCAAAAAAGGCAAAATGGAGCTGTTGGACAAACTGGTCGAAGAAGAGCTCTTCTACCAGGAAGCCATGCGCAAAGGCCTGGACAAGGACGACGAATTCACCTCGCGCATGGAACAGATCCGCCGCGGCATTCTCGCTTCCATGGTGAAAAAGGAATTGTATGACGATGACGTCGAAGTCACCGAAGCCGACGTCAAAAAATACTACGACGAAAATCAGGACAAGTTCATGACCCCCGAAACGATCAAGGTCAAACTGATCCTGGTCCGCCTGAAGCGCAATGCCACCGACGCCGAGGAAGCCAAGGCCAAAGCCAAGGCCGAAGAGGCGCTGAAAAAACTGAAGAGCGGCGCGAATTGGGACGCGATCGTCGAGCAGTACTCCGAAGATCGCGGCACCAAAAAGCGCGGCGGCGTGCTGCCCAAAGTGCGTAAGGGCATGCGCGGCGAAGAGTTCGACGCGGTCGCCTTCGCCATGGCCAAGCCCGGCGAAATCAGCGATGTCTTCAAAGACAAACGCGGCTTCAACATCGTGCAGTTCGTCGAAAAGACCCCGGCCGAGCTCAAAGACTTCGCCAGCGTCGAAAAATCGATCGAGCGCCGCATGAAGCAGGAAAAACTGAAGGAGCGCATCGACGGTACGCTCGAAGGCCTGCGCAGCAAAGCCAACGTGAAAGTCTATGATGACGTGCTCGACGGCATCCAGGTCGACGCGGGTCCCGAACCCGGTGCGCCCGGCGCGCCCGGCCTGCCCGCCATCGGTGGCGAAGGTCCGCAGGAACCGCCGGCTCCCCCGGCCGCTCCCGCGGCGCCGGCCAAAGAGGGCGAGTCCAAATAAAGACAATGTCGATTCAGTACCACACCAAGGGCGGCGCGACACGGCGTCGCCCTTTTTGCTTCCTGCTCGCCGTCCTGCTGATGGCCCTGGCGGCGTGCGCCCCCAAAGCCGAGCCGCTGCCGCCCGACGCGATGGCCCTGGTCAACGGCGAGCCGATCACCGTTGACGAATTCGCCACGCAGTTCGCCGCTTCGTTGGCCGCCCGGGCCGAATCGGCTCCGGCCGATCCCCTCAGCCGCCTGGCCCTGCGCCGCGCCTTCCTCGACCGGCTGATCGACCATCACCTGATTGCCCAGGAAGCGGCCAAAAACCGGTTGGCCGTCGCCGATGAGGAAGTCGACCGCATCCTCGCCGGTCTGCAATCCGGCTACGAAAAAAACGATTTCGCCAACCTGCTGTCGAACCGAAACATCGCTCCCGAGGCCCTGCGCGAGCACATCCGCTTCACGCTGCTGGCCGACAAGCTCGCCGCCCAGGCCGTGTTGCCGTCCGTGGAAATTTCCGAGGACGCTCTGCGCGCCTATTACGACGACAACCGCGAGGATTTCGTCGAGCCCGAACGCGTGCGCGCGCGGCAGATCGTCTGCGTCACGCATCCCGAGGCCGTCGCCGCGCTCACCGAACTGCTGACCGGCAAGGATTTCACGCAGGTGGCCCGCGAGCGTTCGTTGGCCCCCGAGGCCGCCAAGGGCGGCGAACTGGGCTGGTTCGGCCGCGACGAAATGCTGCCGGAAATCGAGGAGGAAGCCTTCCGCCTCGTCACCGGCGAAATCAGCAACCTGATTCAAACGATCTACGGCGTGCACATTCTGCAGATGCTCGACAAAGCCCCCGCCGTTGCCTTGACCTTCGCGCAGGCCCGGGCCACAATTCACGCCAAGTTGCGCACGCGGGCCGCCGACGAGGCCTGGCGCGCTTACCTGCAAGGGTTGCGCGAAAAGGCCGTCGTTCGCATCGACATCGCCCGCTTGCCCCAATCGTAACGGAGAGATTATGCGCAAACTCGCCCTGGCGTTCGTCCTGCTCGCGATCCTGGCCGCAACGGCCGGCGCCGAGGAGTTCGTCAATCGCATCGCGGCGGTGGTCGACGAAGAGGCCATCACCTTGCACGAGATCGAGTCCATGGCCCGTCCGATGATCGCCCAGATGATCGCCGAGCATCCCGACCTCTCGGCGACCGAGCGCGACCGGCGCGCCAACGCGATCAAGCGCGACATCCTGCAAAAGCTCATCGAGCAGAAGCTCATCGAGCGCGAAGTGCTGCGCCTGGGCATCGAAGTCACCGAAACGGAAATCGACGCCTACATCGAGCGCATCAAAAAGGCCAACAGCTACACCGATGAAACGCTGAACATGGCCTTGATTCAGCAGGGCATCTCGATGGCCGAATTCCGCGAGCGCATCAAACTGGAAATCCTGCGTGACCAGTACGTCTCCTTCCGCATGCGCGACAAACTGCGCGTCAAGGACGAGGACATCCGCGCCTACTACGAAAACCACCCCGACGAATTCGCCGGCGAGCCGGTTGTGCGCATCGCCGAAATTCGCCTCAACCTGCCGCCCAATCCGAGCGAAGAGCAGGTGCGCGAAATCTTCGTCAAGATGAACGAGGTCTACGAAAAGCTGCTGGCCGGCGGCGACTTCGCCGAACTGGCGCGCCGGTACAGCCAGGGCCCGACGGCCTCCGACGGCGGCGTGCTGGGCAGCTTCAAAATGAACAGCCAGCTCAAACCCGTGTACAACAAGGCGATCACGCCGCTGGAACCGGGCAAACATTCGACGATCTTCCGCGACAAAAACGGCTTTTTCATTCTGCTGCTGATCGAGAAAAAGCACATCGGCCTCGTGCCCTTCGACGAGGTGAAAGACAAGATCGCCATGCGCTTGCGCAAAGCCGCCGCCGAACGCGAAATGGAACGCCTCGCGCAGGAGCTGTACAAGAAATCCTACGTCGACATCCGCGTGCACTTCGGCGACGAGGACTGATCGATATAAAGTAACGTTCGTGTTACGTTGTTGGCGGTTCCATTGCAACAATCCCAAACGAGGTTTTCCATGAAAAACATGGTGCGCGTTTTTCTGTTGTTGTGCCTGGTCGCGGCCCTCGCCGCCTGCCAGACAATGGGCGGAGCCTTCGGCACGCGAAAATACAATCCCCGCATTCAACTCCAGGTAGGTGAAAAATATTTCTATCACAATATTAATAAATTCGAAATTAACGCTCAGTTGGACGGGCTGGATGCCGAAATTTTTGGATCCGAAATGAATATGTGCATGCAAACCGATGTCAGCTATCGATTGGAAGTCCTGGAAAAACTATCCAACCATTCGTGGCGGTTATCCTTTAAGGGGGAAAATGTTGCTATCGGCGTTTGCCCCTCGGAAGATTCCCCATCTCAAGAGCCGACAAGCGCTCCGGAATTGGAACAACTGCTTTCCGCCATGACACACTCTAATTATTCCTTTGTTTTCGATAGAGACGGGAAAGTGTCCGAGGTCGAAGGATTTGATCAAACGATAGATAAACTGAGCACGGCTCTTGAAAACTTTGACATACAAACCGCGCGCAAAAACGACCAAGAGTCGACGGCGATGGCGGGGAAATTAATTCTCGACAATTACATCAAGGATTTGCATTTCCTCCCTGATAAACCGATGAAACTGGGCGATACCTGGGTTAAACAGATTGAAACCGAATTGGGGGATAAACGTCTGATCGGAGAGTCGAGTTACACCATGTCCAAGTGGGAAGATGAAATTGCTCATTTTGATATCCACACCACGTATGCGCTTCCTCCATTGGTCGTTTCTAATGAAGTGGAAGTGATGGAGAAAGCCTGGCAAAGCGGATCGTTGGCGGTCAATAGCGAAACCGGTATGCTTGTTTCCCTAGAGATAAAAACCAACTTGCTTTTTAAGCATGACAATACCGATTCCTACACTGTCGTCCATACAAACAAAATCATCTTGCGTAAATTGGGGACAGGATACTAATTTAATTTCTTTTTCTTCTATATTTCCTACGCTGAAGCCGCCCTTCGTTTACCATTTTCGTTCGCCTTATCGACTTGAACTACTCATCCGCCGGGGAGTAGGATATCCAACAAGAATGAAAATTTTTCCATTTTGCTTGCTGATTGTTTCATAGATGTGCGCGTCCGCTACAGGGAATGCATCCAAATAGACAGAAAATAACCTCCCCACTTCCGCGTGGGGAACAATGGAGGAAAAAATGTCTATCTCCAAAAAATTTGCTGCGGAATTGATCGGCACGTTTTGGTTGGTTTTCGGCGGATGCGGCAGCGCCGTGCTGGCGGCGGCGTTTCCGGAATTGGGCATCGGCTTTGCCGGCGTAGCCCTGGCGTTCGGTCTGACGGTCGTGACCATGGCCTATGCCGTGGGCCATATCTCCGGCGGCCATTTCAATCCCGCCGTCTCGGTCGGACTCGTGGTCGGTGGGCGCATGCCCGCCAAAGATCTGCTGCCCTACATTGTCGCCCAGGTGATCGGCGCGATAGTGGCGGCGGCGGTGCTGTATCTCATCGCCAGCGGCAAGGCCGGATTCAGTCTGACCGGCGGCTTTGCTTCCAACGGTTACGCCGAGCATTCGCCCGGCGGTTATTCGTTGGTGGCTTGCCTGGTGGCCGAAATCGTTCTGACCTTCATTTTCCTGTTCGTCATTCTGGGAGCCACCGACGAACGCGCTCCGCAAGGATTCGCGCCCTTGGCGATCGGGTTGACGTTGACCTTGATCCACCTCATCAGCATCCCGGTCACCAATACGTCGGTCAATCCGGCGCGTTCGACCGGGCCGGCGCTCTTTGTCGGCGGCTGGGCCTTGGCGCAACTATGGCTGTTCTGGGTCGCGCCGTTGATTGGCGCCGCGCTGGCCGGATTCGTCTATCCCAAGGTGGCCAAACCGGAATAAGCGCGAAGACCAATCGTATATCGATGAATCCGCGCCGTTCACGATCGTGAGCGGCAACGCCGATCATCCACTCTTTCACTTTGACGAAAAAGTAACGTTCGTGTTACGTTGCTGGCGGTTCCATTGCAACAATCCCAAACGAGGTTTTCCATGAAAAACATGGTGCGCGTTTTTCTGTTGTTGTGCCTGGTCGCGGCCCTCGCCGCCTGCCAGTCGATGGGCGGAGCTTACGGCACGAGTAAATTCCATCCGCGCCTCAACCTGAAGGTCGGCGACGTATTCACCGCTCATGAATCGGTTCGCGTCACCATCACCGTGCCGTTCGGCAACATGGAAGGCGTGGAAGTAAAAGTCCAACAAAACACCGAAATGGACACGCGCATCGAAGTGGTCAAACGCCTGCCCCACAACACCTGGCGCCTGAACTACACGATCGAGCGCTTCCGCAACGAAATGAGCACCATGGGCATGTACCAGGAATTCGACTCGGCGACCGACAACAGCGAATCCAATCCGCTCAGCGCCATGGTCGGTCATACCTTCGTCATGACCCTCGACGAAGAAAGCAAAATCGTCGATTTCACCGGCCTGGACGAGCTGTTCGACAAGGTCATCGAGCGCCTCGGCCCGATCGATCAGATGCAGCGGCAGGCCTTGATGCAAAAGCTCAAGGAAACGATGAACGAAGAATCGATGAAGCAGAACATGCTGCCCAATTCCGGCATGTACCCCGAAGAACCGGTGACCGTCGGCGAATCCTGGACCAGGGATTACGATCTGCGCTCGATCGTCCCGATGACCGGCACCGGCCGCTATACGCTGACCAAACGCGAAAACGGCCGCGCGTTCATCGACGTTCTCATCAACTTCGCGGATAATCCCAATGGTCAGCCGCTGAATTTCAACGGCCAGAACTTCGAATTTGAGCAGGGAACCTCCGCGGGCTCCATGATCCTCGACGAGGAAAACGGCATGGCCGTCAACTCGCATACGATCACCGATATGTCCATGTCGATGGATCTGCCCGCCGACATGATCCCCGACCAGGGCGAACTCAACAAACTCACCATGCGCATCCACATGGAACACGCCTTCACCATGACCGATGCGAAAAAAGCGGAGACGGTTTACTAGAAGAAATCGATGGCAATTTTCACACACCTTTGGCTTCGCCAAAAGTGTGGCACACAGCGCGGGCATGACATACAGCTATCTTCATGCGCCGCGCGTGTCAGCGCCGGCCAAGGCTCCACCTAATGAAGAAAAAAACGTAGGTGCAGGAATTATTCCTGGCGCGCGGTTCTGCCGCGCCAACTTGTTACAATGCGAAAAACATCGATTTTAAATGGTCACTTTTAATATGTTAACACTCTCAACTTCGTCGTGAACCGCATCGGCATCCACAGAAAAACGAAAGGGGGACATTATAACTAATTGATATCATATACATTTAATCCATTATCATTAGCTATACGAAATTTATAGTAAATCATCCATACAGTTGCAGCATTTTTAATATGTATGATTAGTTGTATAATAGCTTTGGAGGGAAATTGGACATGAACAAACAACAGAAACATACCGTCCAAAAGGAAGAAGAAAAGATGAGTAACGGATTTCTTCCTATGGAAATGGTAGACAAAATCCTGACAGTGGCAAAGCTTTGGATTATTTACGAAATTTTGAAGTTAGTAATGGATTTATAACTGAAGCATATTAGTATAAGAAACAAAATTGTACAAAATAGAACTTTAAACTATTAATTAAAATAATAGCACCGAAACCATAAGCGTCTTCTCCCACCGGATTTAAAAGCATCCATCTTTTACGATTGATATATTTGTCACATGGTGATGGACTGGATGGAAACTAGATTGCCAATCTACCCGTTAACGAAAAACTAGAATACATTTAAATCAGTTATTATTTTTTTGTCGTCATCGAGCAAGTGGGGTCTTACGCACGTCACTCTTACCTCTTTAACCATTTTAACCATGATGGACTGAAATCTGATTTTGTGTTGGCCAGTTATTTATTGATTATTATACTGTTACTACTAACAGTAAGAATCCCGCCTTGGAATGTCGCCAACGTCATTCTCAGCGGCATGAACTTCAATTTGATTAATGAAAATCAGGAATGACCAAAATACAAACTTGAACACATCCGAAAAATCGTCGTCTTTATGTTAGTTATATGATTTTCTTGGATGAGAATAACAACAAGTTTCGAAACTATATTCTACATCACATCACCAGCCGGATATCCCGCTTGATGCGCTCTTTGCCGAGCACGCCGACGATCGCCTCGTCGTAGGGGCTGGCCTGGATCTTCTTCGCGTCTTCCTCGATGTAGATCATCGAGGTTTCCACGCCGTAGCTGTTGAGGATTTTCTTGATCAGCGGGTACTGCTCTTCCAGCGACTGCTTGACCGACAGGAAGCCGCGTTCGGCCGCCCGCCCGCGCTGCCAGAAGTTCACCGGGTTCATCGCGAAGTACTGCACGTCGTTGACGTCGGGCTCGATGAGCAGGATGTCGCCCATGAAGTTCGGATCGGACGCATAGGTTTGCATCGCCTGGTGCAGCCGATGGTGCAGCAGCATGCGGAACACCTGGTTGATCACCGCGACCATGCCGCCGGCGGCCAGGTGCGGCTTGTCGGTGATGTACTGGTCGATGTCCTTGTACCAATGCACCAGCAATTCGTTTTTCAGCGGCCGGAACGGATTGTAACAGATGATCAGATCCGCGCCGTGGTTGATCGCCACGTCGATGTTCGCCGTCGCCGCCACGCCGCCGTCCACGTAATCCACGCCCTTGATCCGCGCCGGCTTGTAAAAGCCCGGCAGCGCCGTCGAGCCCTGAATCGACTCGCTGATGGTTACGTCGTTGAATTCGTCGTGGCCGAACACGACCACCTCGCCCGAATCGAGATTCGTGGCGGTGATGTACAGTTCCTTGCGCCGGCGCTGGTACAGATCGTGGAAATCGTTTTTCAGATGATTCCGCTCCAGGTTGCGCCGGATATACGCTTCGATTTTCGTATTGTCGAAAATGCCCGAGGGCACGTAATCGGCCCATTTGGGCAGCGACTTGCTTGCGGCGGCAATCTTCACCAACAGCTTGAGCAGCAGGTCGATGTTTTTGTATTTCGGTCTGGACAGCGTCTGTTGCAGCGTCCGGAAGAAATGCCGGTCCGGCGAAAAAAGCATCGAAAGGAAATTGATCGAGAAGCGCGGCAGCGTCGTGCTGGTGTCGAAAATCAACTGCAACGGTTTCTGGATGAACTCGCTGAAATTCGGGTTGTAGAAATCGAACGGCGTGAACTGCGACAGCTTGTTGGATTTCCCGTCCAGGCTTTTAAGCATCTCCTCGGGCGAAACGCCGGTGGCCAACGGCGCGGCGATCAACGCGCCCGCCGACAGGCCGACAAACAAATCGAAATCGGTGATGTCCTGATTGACCATCAAGTCCGACAGGGCTTTGAGCCCGCCGAGTTTGTACGCTGCGCCGCTGATGGCGCCGCCGGCCAACACCAAGCCGAATTTGGCGTTTTTCTTCCGAATGTTCAGGTCGCTTTTCTGAACAATGGTAATGCTCATTTTCGGTCCTCATTCATCATGGTCCGCCGCTGCGCTTCCGCTTATCTTGTCGGTTGAAGTGAGGAAAAAACTGAGAAAAAACGGGAGAGAGCAATTGAGAAAAAGGTCCTTTACGGCGGACATCTTCAACATGTTGCGGTTACTCTAATGATCCGGCACTAATCGTGTCAAGCAAATTCGTAACTCGCTGCGTCATGGTCCGGCAGCCCCCCACCGCCTCCCGCGACGCGAAAACGGTTCGTTTCCCCTCGCCCCCGCACCGTTTTTCCCCGCCCTTTTCCCGACCTACGGGTCCGACATCCCGTTCCCGCCAACGGCCCTTGTCGCGATAAATATTGGAAGATATGCGCAGAAATCCGCTTGATATAAGCATTATTCGATTGACGGAATCCGCCGGTTTTGTTATGCAAAAAGACCCAACCTCTGAGTAAATCCGCAACCTTTTTTGGGAGCTTGACTATGCAGATAGAGAAGAATCTAGCGTTAATGTGGAAAGACCGTGTTCAGCGTTTCGGCGAAAAAACCTACATGCGCTTCAAACGCGACGGTCAGTGGATCCCGTTGACCTACAACCAGGTCAATAACATCGTTGATGAAATCGCTCTGGGCCTGCTCGCGTTGGGCGTCAAACGCGGCGATCGCATCTCGTTGCTCTCGGAAAACCGGCCGGAATGGGCTTTCACCGATCTGGCCGCCCAGTGCCTCGGCGCCATTTTGGTCACCATCTACGCGACCAACACGCCGGCGCAGTGCGAGTACATCATCAACAATTCCGAATCCGACTTCGTGATGCTCTCCAACAACAACCAGCTCACCAAGCTCACGAACAAGAGCATCGACATCACGCGTGTGAAAAGCATCGTGATCTTCGATCCCATCGAGGGCATCACCGACAAGGATCCGCGCGTCAAGACGTTCGAAGAGATCAAGGAAATGGGCCGGCGCTACGAAAAGAAAGAAGTGCTGCAGGGCATGATCGAGGCCAGCACGCACGACGACGTCGCCACGCTGATTTACACCTCGGGCACCACCGGCAATCCCAAGGGCGTCATGCTGACCCACGGCAATTTCCTGTCCAACTGCGCCTCGGTGCTCTCCGTGGTGCCGATCACGCCTCACGAGGATTTCCTCAGCTTCCTGCCGCTCTCGCACAGCCTCGAGCGCACCGCCGGCCACTTCGGCCCGCTGTACCTGGGCGCAACGGTCACCTACGCCGAGTCGGTCGACGCACTGGGCAACAACCTGCAGGAAATCAAACCCACGATCATGATCAGCGTGCCGCGCATCTACGAAAAGGTGCACGGGCGTATCATGGACAACGTGAAGGGCTATCCGCCGCTGAAACAGAAGCTGTTCCACTGGGCGATCGGCGTGGCCAAAGAACATCTCAAATACGAGCTCGACAAAAAAGCTCCGCCCTTCACCCTGAAACTGCAATACGACCTGGCCGACAAGCTGGTCTTCGGCAAGATCAAAGCCAACCTCGGCGGCAAGATGCGCTTCGCCATCAGCGGCGGCGCGCCGTTGGCCCCCGAGTTGTTCGAGTTCTTCTTCTCCATCGGCGTGCACATCTACGAAGGCTACGGCCTGACCGAAACCACGCCCATCATCACCGCCAACACCCCCGACGCCGTGCGCATGGGCTCGGTCGGCAAGGTCATCCCCGGCGTGACGGTCAAGATCGCCGACGACGGCGAAATCCTCGTCAAAGGCCCCAACGTCATGAAGGGCTACTGGAAGCGCGAGGAAGACACGGCCGAGGCGCTCGAGGGCGGCTGGTTCCACACCGGCGACATCGGCGTGATCGACGGCGAAGGCTACCTGAAGATCACCGACCGCAAAAAAGACCTGATCGTCACCGCCGGCGGCAAGAACGTTGCGCCGCAGAACATCGAAAACCTGATGAAGCTGCAACCCTACATCGAGCAGGTCAACGTCATCGGCGACAAGCGCAAGTTCCTCACCGCGATCATCGTGCCCACCTTCCCCGCCCTGGAAAAATGGGCCAAGGAAAAGGGCATCAGCTATAACGATCGCGCCGACCTGGTGAAAAAAACCGAGATCAAAGAACTCATCACCAAGGATGTCGAGAAGGTCAACGGCGAACTGGCCAAGTTCGAGTCGATCAAGAAATTCCACCTCTCCGCCGTCGAGTTCACCCAGGAAAACGACATGATGACCCCGACGATGAAAGTCCGCCGCAAGATCGTCAACAAACACTTCGCCAAAGAGATCGAAGGCATGTACGAATCCTGATCCGCAGCCTACGCGAACACACGACGGGCGCTCCCGATGGGGCGCCCGTTTTATATTGAACGCCGGTTCAAATAATGATATACAACTTAGACGCTCCAAGAAAAAAAGAGATGTTTTGCAGGAGGATACGACTATGTGTACCACGATTAATCGTGCCTTAATCCACCGTTTGTTTTTGGTCGCTGCTTTTGTGATTTTTCCGCTGATGATCAGCGGGTGCGCCGAGCAAGTGCGCATACTCGAGTTCAATCCAATGTCGGCGGCGGGTGTCTCTGCCGCTCCGTACAAGGTTAACATTCAAAACGTGTCCTTCGCCTACAAGCCGGAATTTGAGGAAAAACTAATCGGTGGTGAAGAACAATTCAAAAAGCGTTTCATCGAACATCTCACGGCACAGAAACTTTTACCGGTCGTCGACGAACAAGGCGACGGCATCCTCACCGGATCGATCGAAATCAAAGAAGATGTGTCGATCAACGGCTGGCTGGCGCCCGCTATCCCCCTGGCGCTGACGGTGGTTTTACTGCCCGTGGCGTTAGCCTTGCCGCGAATAACCGACACGTACGAAGTCACCGCGAACATGAAGCTCGTCTGCTGCCGCACCGGCAATCAGTTATGGAGCAAGGAAATCAAACAAACCAAAAAAATGCATTTGAATAACTACAACATGCTCTACGACAAAGCCGATTCGAAACCAAACAAGGGCCTGGCCGAATTGATCGACAATGTGCTCAAGCAAACGGCGGTCGAAATGGCCGGCGCGGTAAATAACAAATAAAATGCGCAAGTCATCAAAGGGGGAGCCATGCGTTTTCGTATCATAACCCTTTTATTGTCGGCAGTCCTTCTTCTTGGTGCATGCGCTTGCGACGAATTGAAAGAAGGCCCTTCCGACATCACGGTTCACATGTATAACCATTACGATTATTCCTGCCATGCGATGGATGATTGGAACGTCGAAATCGATTGCTCCGGTTATCACAAATCGCGGACCTTCTCGGAAGAGAATGAATGTTACCACAAGGAAAAATTCAACAACGTGCCGGACAAAAAATGCACCTTCACCGTCGGCGACATGTCGGTGAAAAAAGACGTCAAGCCCGACACCAAATGCAAAATCACCTTCGAGCGACTCAGCGAATGGCGCGGCGGCGTGGTTCCCGCGCCGATTTGGGACGTATCCAGCTTGGATTGTGACTAAAGGAAATCAGGAACAGGACACAAAAACCTACTTCGCGCCCTTGGCGGCCTCCACGATCAGCTCTTTCAGAATCGACCGGTGGCAGTGCGCTTCGTCCGGACAGTAACAGCCGATGGCGATCGGCGTGGTCTTCGCCAACTCGGCCAGCAGTTGAATCACCTGCCGCGCGTCGGTTTTATCCATCTCGCGCCGATAACTCGCCTCGAATTTCTTCCACACCTGCGGCGTGAACTCCGCTTGACCTTTCGCCCACTTCATCAGTTCGCGGCTGGGCGCGAGGATCGGCAGCCACACGTCGAAGAAATCCAACTTCGCGTAATCCTTCTTGTACACGCCGCGCGGCAGCAAGCGCACCACGCCGATGCGCAAGCCCTCGCCCCGTTTGCGCGGCGCACCGCACTGGACCGTCCGCAAGCGAAGATTCATGTCAGCCTCCTTTTTGCCTATCGATGAAGATGGCCGATTATTTTACTTTTAGCGATTTTTGGCAAGGCGATCGCGCGAACCTTGCCTTCCCCCGACGCTTTCCGCTACAGTGCGTTATCGCTGTTCCCGCCCACTGCAAAGGTGCCGATCATGAAACACGAGTTTACCCGTCGTCAGGCCCTGACCATGCTCGCCGGCGCCGGCGCCGCGTCGGTTTGCGGCATCACCTGCGCGCCCACGCGCCCCGCGTCGTTGTTGCCCACGCTGCCCGGCGAGGCCGTCGCGTTGACCAACGTGCGGGTCGTCGACGTCGCCGCCGGCCAGATTCTCGCCGGTCGCAGCGTGCTGATCGCCGACGGTCTCATTCGCGGCGTGCATCCCGATCGCGATCCCGCGCTGGTGCGGGCGCGGCAGATCGACTGTCGCGGCGCGTATCTGATTCCCGGCCTGATCAACGCCCACTGCCACGTCGGCTCGCCCTCGTTCATCAACATCGGCCTGGGCGACATGGGCGCGGCGCGCGACCAGATCGTACAAAACTACGCCGACGCGGTTACCTGGGGCGTCACCACCGTCCGCGACATGGGCGCGATGCCCAAGATGATCGCCAAAGACCGCACGGCCATCGAACGCGGCGAACTGCTCGGCCCGCATATCCTCGCCGCGATGTCGATCATCACCGTGCCCGACGGCTACCCCGATTTCATCGGCGACGTGAATTGGTTCGTCGGCTCGCTGATGGGCTACCCCAACATCCGCGCGAAAAACGCCGCGCAAGCGCGCGACGCGGTCAAACGCGTACGCGACTACGGCGCCGACTGGGTGAAGATCGCCATGGACGACCGCTCGTTCGTCTACGGCCACGGTAAGCTCGCCGAGCTGTCCGACGATCAACTGCACGCGATCCTCGACGAGGCCGCCAAACAGGGCTTGCCCGTTGGCTGCCATCACCTTTATTCGCCCGGCCTCGACCGCGCGCTGGCCTTCGGCGTCGACAGCCTCGAGCACGTCGTCATGGATCGTCCGCTCACCGACGAACAACTGCGGCGCACACTCGACGCGAAGACGCCGCAGATCCCCACGCTCTCGGTCGGCGTCGCCATGGCCTTCGCCTCGCCCGGCGATCCGCTGCGCGACGATCCGCAAATCCTCGACATCCTCGCGTGGAAAGAAAAAGCGCTCACGCCCGAAATTCCGCTGCACGCCACGCCGGCCATCGCGAAAAAACAACTGG
Source organism: bacterium (assembly GCA_036725605.1). GTDB lineage: Bacteria > Lernaellota > Lernaellaia > Lernaellales > Lernaellaceae > CALBTQ01. The sequence goes on along the minus strand of DAIMDW010000004.1, from coordinate 92,013 downwards.
ACATCCGCCGCTTCTACGAAAACGGCGAATACACGCTGCCCGAAAACAAACGGTTGATCGCCTTCGATCCGCAACTGGCCACGCGCGGCCTGCTCACCGCACGCGCCAACGCGCAACGGCTCATCGCCGCCGGCGCGCCCCTGGGCATCGGCAACGACAGCGGCGTGCCCTTCGACTTCCCCGGCATGCTGCATCTGGAAATGGAACTGCTCGTACGCCTGGGTATGACCCCCGCCCGCGCCTTGCGCGCCGCCACGCTCGACAACGCCGCCTACTGCCGCGTCGCCGACAAGTGCGGCTCGATCGCGGTGGGCAAACGCGCCGACCTCGTGCTGCTCAGCGACGATCCGCTTGCCGACGTGAAGAACGTCGGCCGCGTCCGCGCCGTCTTTAAATGCGGCAACCTGGTCGCCCAGGCCGACGGCTTCCGCCTCGCGGTGATGGATTGAGTGCAAATATGATCATCTTTCCGGGTGCCATAGTTTTCGCCGCAAGCGAAAGCTGTGCTTTGAAGGTCAGGAAAGGTATTTCCAATCCTGGATTCCCGCCTGCGCGGGAATGACAATGAAAGCAAACATAGGTCCAGGGATTATCCCTGGTTATTCCCGGCGCAACTCTTCCAGCGGATTGCCCGCGGTGACGCGCCATTCGGTGGTGCCGCCGCCGGTGTAGGTTTGACCACGAAAGGTCAGCGTGCCCTCGACGTACGGATGCTGGCGGCGGTCGGCCGGATCCAGCAGCGCCTCCCATGCGGGCGGCAGCCGGTCGCGGTAATCGCTGGCCACGCGCACCTCGTAGGAAAACTCCTCGCCGGAATCCAACTCGCCGGCGTAGGCATGGCGCAACAAATACCCGCCGCTGTTTTGGTTTTCCGCAAACGCGAAATCCACCTCCTGTTCGGCGATGGGGTAGACCTCGTCGCCGATCGTCAGCAAGCCGCGCACGTCGTGCGTAAAGCGCTCGCCCTCGATCACGTCCACCCAATGCCAGGTCAGCGTGGTCAGCCGCTCGCCGTCTTCGCTTTCCCAGAACAACGGCGAATACAGCCAATAGCCTTGCAGAATGCCCTCGCTCGCGTCGGTCGGATCGCCCCCGCCGATGTCGGTCCAGCGCTCGAAGTCGATTCGCCCGCGCGGATCGATCGTCTCGCCTTCGACCAGCAATTCGCCGGCGACGATCCGCGCGTCATAAAACGCAAAATAATCAAAATTCCAGGCGTTCATGTGTTCGGTTTCCACTTCGATCCAGCCGCCGAACGCCCGGGTGTAAAATTCGATGCGATAGCGTAGCGGCGTCAGTTCCAGCCGCTGCACGCGCATCGTCGGATACACCGTCAAGTCCAAGCCCCGCCCGTACTCGATGCGATACCCCGAGGTCGTGCCGCCGGCGGCCAGGTTGTCGCGGTCGCGTCCGTACAGCACCGTCCACGCGGGCGTGTACGAACAACCCTCGTGCCAATAACGGTCGATCCACAAGTACGCATACAGGCCGTAAAAGGGCAGCGTTTCGTCGTCGAAGCGCGCGATCATCCACACCGCTTCGTAGGGGTCGTAACCCGCCGGCGGTTCCTGCGGCGGCTGGCAGGGCGGCGACCATTCGCCGGTCGGCGTCAAGTCGAGCGCATCGTCGTCGAGATCATCGTCGGTGAAATCGTCGTCGTCATCGTCGTCGTCCGTGGACACATCATTGTCGTTGTCATCGTCGTCATTCGAACCGCACGCCGCGACGCACAACAACAGCGACAACCAGACGATCCACATCGAGGGACGCATCCGAAACATCGTTCTCCCCGCAAGTCGGCGCACCGAACATTCCACGGATTATTGTAATAAAAAAATCGTGTTTTGAACAGGACAAGTGAATTAAGAGATGTTGTCTTTATGTCGCCGGTACCATAGAATCGGGCGAAATGTCGGATTTTGCACTGCAACTGCGCCGGGTAACCAGGCGTTTCGGCGAGGTGACCGCCGTGGCGGCGCTCGATCTGCATCTGCGCCCCGGCGAATTGCTCGCGCTGGTCGGGCCGTCGGGCAGCGGCAAATCGACCGCCCTGCAGCTCATCGCCGGCCTGCTGGAACCCGACGACGGCGAAATCGTCCTCAAGGGCCGCGACCTGCGCGGGTTGCCGCCGGGCCAACGCGACGTGGCGATGGTCTTTCAGGACGGCGCGCTTTACCCGCACCTGACCGTGGCCGAAAACCTGGGCTTCCCTTTGCGGGCGCGCGGCAAGTGGGGGCAAAAAGCGGTGCGGCGCATGGCCGAGCGGCTGGAGATCGCCGCGCTGCTCGACCGTCGACCGGCGCAACTGTCCGGCGGCGAACGCCAACGCGTCGCATTGGGCCGCGCGCTGATCCGTCACCCCGATCTCTTCCTGCTCGACGAACCGCTGTCCAGCCTCGACCTGCCGTTGCGCGACCGCATGCGCACGCTGATCCGCGAACTGGTCGAGGAAACCGGCGTCACCGCCATCTACGTCACCCACGACCAGGCCGAAGCGATGGCCGTCGGCGACCGCCTCGCGGTGATGAACCAAGGCGCGATCGTCCAGTGCGGCACGCCCGAGGAAATCTACCGCCGACCGGCCAACACCTTCGTCGCCTGCTTCTTCGGCAGCCCGCCGATGAACCTGTTGCCCGCGCGCCTCGAACGCGGCACGGCCGCGGGCGATTGGGGCAAGGTGGAAAACCTCGTCGGCGACGACGGTGACGTTCTGCTGGGTTTCCGCCCCGAAGACGCGACGCTGCCTGACGACGGCCCGTTGCGCGGCACGCTCGAGCGCGTCGACTTTTTCGGCCACGAGCGCATCGCCGCCGTGCGCCTGGGCGAACATCCGCTTCGTTTGCGCGTCGGCAACGCCCACGCCCTGCCCGCGCCGCACAGCGCGGTGGGCCTGACGATCGATCCCGCGCGGTTGCTGATCTTCGACGCCGCCACGCGCGAGCGCCGCTCATGAAACGCGGATTCCCCGCCGCCTACCTGCTGCCCGCCCTCGCGCTGACCGCCATCGTCTGGCTGTTGCCGTTGTTGTACGCGGTCGGCCTGGCCTGCACCGACGCCGCGCCCGGCGCATCCGGCCGCTGGCTGGGCGCGACGAACTTTTTGCGCGCGTTGGGCGATGCGCGCTTCGGTCACGCGCTGCTGACCGGCCTGCTGTACGCCGGCGGCGCGGTGATCCTGAACGTGGGCGCCGGCCTTTTGTTGGCGCTGGCCCTGCGACGCGCCGCGCGCGCCCGGGCGATTGCCCAGACGCTGCTCCTGCTGCCCTGGGTGCTGGCCGAGTTGGCCGTGGCGCTGATCTGGCGCGGTTTTCTGGCCGAGGACGGCGGCTGGATCAACCTGATGATCGGCAAGCTCGGCGGCGCGGCGCTGCCCTGGCGCACCGATCCTTTCCTGGCGATGCTCGCGCTATGGATCGCCACCCTGTGGCAGGGGCTGGCCTTCTCCACGCTGTTGCAGATGGCCGGCGTCGGCGCGCTGCCCGAACACCACCTGCATGCGGCCAAGCTTGACGGCGCGTCGCGTTGGTTGATCTTCCGGGCGATCGTCTGGCCGCACCAGCGGCGGGTGATTGCGGTCAACGCGCTGCTGGTCTTCCTGTTTTCGCTCACCTCCTTCGCGCTGCCCTTCGCCCTGACCGGCGGCGGGCCGCTGTTCGCCACGGAAGTTCCCGCGCTCTACGCCTACCAGACGGCCTTCGCCGGGCGCTTCGAACTGGGTTACGCGGCGGCGCAGGGGATGATTCTCCTCGTCGGCTGCGCGCTGTTGATCGCCGTGCTGCTGCGCCTGCGCCGGAGGGCGGCATGAACGCCCGGCGGCTGGCGGCCCGGCTGAGCGCGGCGCTGGTGGCGGCCTACGCGCTGCTGCCGCTGTTGTGGCTGACGCGCCTGGCGGTAACGCCGGAAAACGAAATTCACCGCTGGCCGCCGACGCTGCTGCCTGCGATGTTCACCCTCGGTCACTTCGGCGACATCCTCGGCGACGCGCTGTTCTGGCGGCAGATGGGCAATTCCCTGTTCGTCTGTCTGCTGGCCACCGCGCTGGCCCTCGCCCTGGGCGCGCTGGGCGCGTACGGTCTGGCGCGGCATCGCTTCCGCTGGCGCGACGGCCTGTTGATCGGCTTCCTCGCCATCCACCTTGCGCCGGGCGTGGCGAGCATGGCGTCGGTCTATCGCCTGGCCGAACAACTGCACGCACTAAACAGCCTGTGGCTGGTCGCGCTGCTCAAAAGCGGCGGGGTGACCCTCGCGGTGTGGATCCTCATCGCCACCTTCCGTCAAGTGCCCGAGCGCCTGGAGCAGGCCGCGCAGCTCGACGGCTTCACCCGTCTGCAGGCCCTGCGCCGCGTGACGTTGCCGCTGGCCGGGCCGGGGCTGCTCACCGCCGGGCTGCTGTTGTTCATTCAAAGCTGGAACACCTTCTTCCTGCCGTTTCTGCTGTTGGAAGACCCGCGAAAGATGACGCTGACCGTCGGGCTGTATCGCTACTTCAGCGAGCACGGTTTTGAGCAGGGGCACGTCGCCGCGTTCATGACGCTCTCGATTCTGCCGGTGGTCGCGTTGTTTTTGGCGTTTCGCCAGCGGCTGTGGAGGGACCTTGAAATCTAAAGCGCTCCTCATCATCTTGTTTGTCGCCCTGCTGGTCGCCGCCTGCGCCAAGGCCGCGCCCCCGGTCGACGCGCTCACCCTGACCGTGCCGTCCTGGTACGATCCGGACGCCCTGCCCGCGCTGGCCGACGCCCTCGCGCAATGGAACGCGGCGCATCCGGCCGCGCCGGTGAACGTGCGCAGGCAGGTCGGCAAACGCGAGGCGATTCTGCAGAAGCTCTTGCTGGGCGCGCAACGCGGCGACGCCGGCGATATCGTCCTGGTGCGCAACGAGTGGCTCGGCCGGTTGCGGGCGGAAAACCTAATCGTGCCGCTGCCCGCCGCGGCCGCCGCGACGATCCGCACGCAAACCCTGCCCGCGCTGCTGCCGGCGGTCGCCGACGAGCAAAACGTGTGGGCCTGGCCCTTCGACGCCGACGCCCTGGTCGTCTGGCAACGGCGGGACCTCGCGCCCGAAACTCCGTGGGATCGGGCCGGTCTGGCCACCGCCTCGGCCTTCGCCGCGAAGATGGCGGAAAAGCACAACCTGCGCGCCGCCTTCGCCTTTCCCGCCGCGCGCGCGACCAACAGTGCGCTGGCCTTTTTGCCGTGGTACTTCTCCTTCGGCGGCGAGTTGATCGTCCAAGGCGATCGTCTGTCCTTCGATGCCGAACCCGCCGCCCGGGCGCTGCAATGGCTGCAACAACTGCCCGGCCGGACGGATAATCCGGCGGCGCTCGAGCAGAACGACGTCTTTTCCGGCATGGCCGGCGGGGCTTATGCGCTGACCGTGGGCGGCAGTTGGGAGCGGCCGATGTTCGCGCGCCAGAGCCAATTGGCCGACAAGATCCGCGCGAAAGTTGTGCCCGGCCCAAGTGGCGACGGCGTGACCCTTGTGGGCGGCTGGTCGCTGGTTCTGCTGCCGCGCCATCACGCCCAGGCCCCCGCGTTGCTGGCCGCCTTGGGCGCGCCCGCGGTGCAGGCCGCCAAGCTGCATTCGTCGAGCCTGCTGCCGGCGACCGCCGCGACACTCGACGATCCGTGGTTTGCGAAAAACGCCGACGGCCCGACCTTCAAATCCGCGCTGCAACACGGGCGCGCGCTGCCCTTGCACGCCCATACGCTCGCCGCGCTCGAGCCGATCGCGGTGATGGTCGCCGAAACGTTCCTCGAACAAAAGGATCCGGCGCTGGCCGCCGCCGATGCCGCGCGGGCCGTGGCCGAAGCCGCCGACATCACTCCCGCCGCCGCGCCGGCGCCGCCGACCGGGGTGGAGGTGGTCTGCCCCGACGGAGCCAAAACAAGCTGGCCGCAAGTCAAATTGGAAACCCTGCCGCGCGAGAAGGTCGGTGATCGTTCGTTGGTCGCCCTGACCGCCTTCTGCCCCGGCGCGATCGACGCCCAGGCCGAGGTGCGCGCCGCCGACGGGTACGTCAAGGCGATTTCCCCCTCGCAGATGGCCCGCGCCTATCTGGATCCGGCGTCCCTCGCCGTCGTACTGGTCAAGGACGACGGCAAGGCCTTCACCGTGCGCGACACGGTGAGCGTGCAATTCGCCGCCGCCCAGGAATCCGGCCTGCTCTTGTCGATGGGGGAAAAGCGCCGCACCGTCACCGCCGCCGAGCTGCAAAAAATCGCCAAGGACGGCAAAGTTCCCTTCGCCGCCATCCTCGCCCTGCCCGGGTGGGAGCTCAATCCCGACGCGCCGGCCACGCTGATCGCCCGCGACGGCTACAAAAAGGAAATCGCACTGCTCGACCTGCAAAAGGGCTCGCTGATCCTCGACGGCATGCGCTGCGAGTTCGCCGGGCTGAGCAGCAAGTATCAGATTCGCGACCTTGGCGAGATCCGTTTGCCGTGAAACGCTGGCTGCCGCTGCTGTTGTTGCTCTTGCTCGCCGGGTGCGATGCGTCGTGGTCCTTTGCCGTGTTCGGCGATTCCGGACCGGCCGATTCCGACGCTCCGCCCTCGCCGATCCTGCGCGCCACGGTCGACCGCATCAACGACTCGCCCGCGCAATTGGCGATTTTCGCGGGCGATTTGATCCACGGCCGCACTCTGTTCGCGGCCGACACCCAACGGCAGTTCAACCAGGCGTTCGAGGAACTCCAGCGCCTGCGCCCGCGTTTGCTGATCGTGCCGGGCAACCACGACGTCGACGGGGCCGACGGGCCGGCTCTGTTCGCCCAGCGCTTCGGCAAGACTCCCTGGATCGTCAATCATCGCGGCTGGACGTTCATCGGGCTGTCCACCGAGGCGCCGGGGCTGCATGGCGCGCTTTCGACGACTCAACGAAAATGGTTGATCGCACAGTTAAAACTTATGGAAAAACGGGGGCGCACGGTGATCGTTCTCCACCGGCCGCCCTGGCCGACGCTCAACGAGCAACACCGCCTGCACAGCCTGCCCCAGCCGGAGTTGCACCGGCTGTTCGTCGAGTGGAACGTCACCGCCGTTTTCAGCGGCCACGAGCACCATTTTCACCAGGAAATTCGCGATGGTGTGCTGTATGTGATCACCGGCGGCGCGGGCGCCGATCTGCTGGCGGGCGCCGCTTTTCATTTCACGCTGGCCCACGTACGCGGCAAGCGCCTGACCGTCGAACCGGTCGCCCCTCTCTGACATTATGGGTAACTTGACATAATTTCCCGTTTCCGCTACACCTTTATGCCGACGTGGGCATAATCAGAACCTATGTGCAAATCATATCGATGATAAGGAGGATATTTACATGTGGTGGAAACGTTTGATGGTGCTGCTTAGCATCCTGACTTTGTTGGTTATGGGTGCGGCGATCGCCGGCTGCGGCGACGATGACGACGACGATGATGACGACGATGCGGCCGACGACGATGATACCGGCGACGACGACGACACCGGCGACGACGACACGGGCGATGATGACACCGGCGACGACGACACCGGCGACGACGATGACGATATCGTCTGGTCCGGCGACGAGACCGTGACCGTCTCCACGCCCGATGGCGACGTGAACGTCGACCTGAACGGTCTGGACGCGTTCATGTGGACCGATCCGGAAGACAGCACGGAAAAAGAGGCCATTCTGGTCAAAACCGTGGTCGACGCGGCCTTCGCCAAGGATTTCGATCCGGCCGATTATAAGTTCAACTTCACGGCTTCCGACGGCTACAACATCCTGTCCAAAAAGATGGACGGCGATTATCGCGGCCTGCCCTTCTACGATGACCTGGAGATGGGCTGGTTCATTGAATACGAAGAGGAAGGCAAAGCCACCGACATCCAGATCATCTGGGACGACACGCTGGGCTACGAAAACTTCATGGGCGCCAAGATGATGAACGGCGGCACGATCGAGATGGTCGAGAACATCCTGTTCGAAGACAGCATGACCGTGAACGTCGCTTACGGCGCCAAGGGCAAAGCGGCCGTCGAACTGGAAGGCCTGCCCGCCTTCTACGATGAAGACAACTCGGTGTACGCCGTGTACCTGCACCACATCGTGCTGGAAGCGGCGCTGGAAGAATTCGATCCGAAGAACAAGGAATACGAATTCAACTTCATCAGCAACGACGCCGACGGCAACTGGTCGCTGGCCGACAACCTCGACCCGACCGAATCGCTGCCCGTCTGGAAGGATTACGACTACAACAAAGACATGCACAACGGCTGGATCGAGGACGCGGGCGACGACGGCTATCGCCTGTTCTGGAGCGACGACTCCGGCTTCTCCGGCATGTACAAAGTCAAGCACATGGACGACGGTTACATCGATTGCTACGACATCACGCCGGTCAAATAACGATTAGCGACCGCTGACGAGGGCCGCCGATCCCCACCGGATCGGCGGTCTTTTTTTATCCCCATCCGCTATGTCCATACATCCGTATTTGTGCTATGCAACAACCATAATCCAAAAAAGGAGAATGGGGATGGGCACCGAGGAAGCCAAATCGGCCACACCCAAATCGACGGAAGAAGCGGTCTTGAAAATCGTCTATCCGATGATGCGCAAATACCGTCGTTTTACCGCCATTTGCGCGATCGTGCTGGTGATTCTAACCGGCGCCAGCTTCGTCCTTTCCCTGCTGATCGCCAAAGGACAGTTGGACAAATTGCAACAGGATATCAACAACATATCCACAACCACCAAGACCAATTTGTTGCAGATCATGCCCACCTGGAATAAGTATGTCATCCAGGAAGCCAGCGACGAAGAGCTGATTCTGACCACCGACACCTTCGAGAAAATGAAGGCCATGGAAGACAGCACCCAGAACAAAAGCGCCATCGACGCCCTGATCATCGCCCTCAACGAAGCGGCCGGCAAGCGGCTGGAAAAAGCCATCAGCACTTCCGTTTCCAAGAAATCCGGACAAAAAGAAACGAAGGTCCCACTTTCCGTGGTCGAGTTGTCGTTGAAAACCGATACGGCGACGGAACAACAACAGGCGGCGCCGGCGGCGGAACGGCTGAGTTTCGTCGTGCTGGAATCATGGACGACCACTCCCTCACCGAGTCGTTTTCAAAGCTCAACCTATGCGCCTTTGCGCACCTTCGGGCTGTATCGCTATAACGCGTCGGACAACAAGGGCAACTTCATTCACGCTGTAACCGTGGGCCGGGGAATTGCCGCCGATCAAACGGACGAATTGAAACAACGTCGCGATGCGGCGCGGCAGATTCAACGTGACGCCTTCATCTGGACGCCGAAAAAAACCTGGACCGGCGGCGACGTGCTGGTCGCACCCCAGGGCAGCGGAAACTGACCGTTTCCCCGTCCCGGAAAAGGTTCCGGCCGCTTAGTTGAACGAATTGCTCCGGGCATCGTAACGCTTGCGGCCCAACAGCCCGTCTTGCACCATCCGGTTGACCGTCTTTTCCAACGTCTCGCATCGATTCTTGTATTTGGCGCGATTGACCTGCAGCAGGTTGTGCAGCGCTTCGTCGTCATTGGCGGCCTTGTTGAGCGCGGCGGCGACTTCCGGCACCTTGGCGCGCCCCTGATGGTGAATGTCGGCGATCACCGCGCAGATCGTATCCGGTTTGCCGTCGAGGTTGTAACGACGATGGTTGATTTTCATCAAATACCGGATTTTGTCGACGGCGGTCTTCACCTGCACGTTGATGCTGCTCTGATCGGTCGATGACCAGTGAATCAGTTTGGCGGCGTTGATGGCCTCCTGATCCTCAACCTCGTCCACCGACGGATTGAGATAATTCTTCAAACGTTTCGTCGATTTGTCATCTTCGAGAAGGACCCACCCTTCGGTGGTTTGCCGGGCCACGTGACCGTCGATCAACTGCAAATCGGGGAAGTAGTAGCCGGCTTTCGGCAACTCCAGCAGCGACCGGAAATACGGAACGAAATTCTCGTTGGGCGTGTGCGCCGCCATCTGCACGAAGCCGAAGGTGAACCGCGCCGAATCATAGGTGTTGATGCAATTGAAACAGCCCCGGCTTTCGCAGATGGCCGTCGGGTAAATCATGTACGCCCAATGATCGTATTCGCTTTTCCACTGCGCCGGCTCGTAGGATTTTTCATATTTCCCGTCGGTGTTCGCCAATCCGACGTACTTCTTGGCGTAGGTGACGCGCTTGCCGATGTACACCTGCTGCCCGTCGTCGAACGTGGCGTAGTAACGATTGCCCACATGCTGCAGTTCGATCGCCGCGGGCTTTTCCGGCGCCTCGAGCGGGGTGACGATCGACACGTCGCGCCCCGAAACCAGTTCGTTGTCCAAGGCCAGCAACGTATCCCGGTCCAGATTGCCGTTGGTCGGCAGGGCTTGATCTTTCTGGAAATTGATTACCGCCTGTTTGGTTTTCGCGCCGTAAAAACCGCGATACCGTTGATTTTGGCCCAAATCGACAAAGTAGGCGGGGTGCCTGTGCGCCAGCGTGTTGATCGCATCGTGCAACGCTGCGCATCCCGGCGTCAATTTCCCGGTGGCCGTCAGCGTGGCCAGGCCCATGGCGACCATTTGCAGGGTTCCATCATTCTTCAACAACGGCGACTTGAGCAGGGAAACGGCATCCGGTTGAACGGACTCGGCAATGCCCAACAGGCTGCGCAACGCCGGATAATTTACCTGCACGAACCGCGTTTGCTTTTTGGCACGAAAAGCGGTCGGCGCCGTTTCCAAAATGGCGTCGCCATGGTTTGTGTAGTTGCTTTTCGAACAATGAATCACCCGGGTGACGACGCCGTTTTCCATCCGGCTGACAAAGCCCATGTGCCCCTGTTTCCCTCCGATATCGGGGTACACCACAATATCGCCCGGTTGAGCCGCGTTTTCGGCCACCTGGTCGAAAATCCTTTGCCCGGTATCAATGCCGCCGTTCCAATACGAAGTGGTTTGCAGCCAAACCTTTTTCTTGGCGGGCAAATGCCGCGGAATTCCGATGGACCAGGCGGCAAATCCCGAACAATCGCACTTTTTGGTCATCGGACGGGTCGGGTCATTGCCTCCTGCGCTAAGGAAATAAATCGTACGCAGACCGATGGCGCTTCGCGCCCGTCGCAACGTTTGGTCACGATCCGCCACTGCCAATAAGTCATGCCAGGCCATGATTTCCTCCCATAAATCTGTTGTGGTTGCCGGACACCATCATTCAGGTTGGGGAACCGGAAAACATCACGACAATTCCACGTCGACGCAATGATGACTTTTTTGAATGTTCATCCGTTCCGCACAACAAACAAAGGGACATTTCAAGGCGCGGTTACACGTCAGCCCCTTACCCCAGCCGGAAATAAATACAAAAAACACCTATCATTTTACCCCCATTACTTCAAGGCAATTTTATGAATGTTACGTTGCCGACCGCCGTCCGGCCGCTCATTTTCTTGCCGCGTATCGGGTCCGGGAATCACTCCAGTCCCAGAAGAAACTCCACTTGATCCGCCACGGCCCGCTCGAAGGGCTCGCCGACGTAGATATCGAAATGACTCAGCGGATAGCGGCGCACCTCGGCGTGCGGAGTACGCTCGGCGGCAGCGACGGCGGCACGGAAGGGCGTCACCTGATCATGCTCCGCCAGGCAGTACAACACCGGGCACTGAATCCGCCGCGCGGATCGCCCGGGACGATACCGCAAGAGCGACAATAAAATCCGCGCCGCGACTTTGTTAGTCCACTCCACGCCGGGCGGCACCATGTTTTTCTCCACCAGTTCCGCATCGGGCGTGGTGATGGCCGCCGCCTCGCCGGGCAGGCCCACCGCCGGAATGAAATAGGGCGAAAAGCCGGTCCAACCGCGCACCAGATCGACCAGGGCGCGCCAGCCGAGCCGGTAAAACGCCGTCAGCCCCGCCGTGCGCGCCGTCGCCGGCCCGTCGACAAAGGGCGCCTGCGCGATGCACGCGGCCAGCGAATGATCCCGGGCCGCGATGGTCAGCACGTGCCCGCCGCTGAAACTCGTGCCCCATATCGCGACGCGCCGCGGATCGACCTCGGGCAGTCGCTTGACCGTGCGAATCGCCGCCCGCCAATCGTCGAGCTGCCGCTCGATGTCCAGCAACTGCCGCGGCGATCCTTCGCTGTCCCCAAAATGCCGATAATCGAAAACGAAAACGACGAATCCCGCCGCGGCGAATCGCTCGGCATAGGCGTCCAGACGCAGCGGACGCGTCGCGCAAAAGCCGTGCGCCATCACCACCGCCGGACACGGCGTCGGCCGATCGGGCAGATACAGCCAGGCCGCACAACGATCACCGCCCACCACAAACGTGATGTCCTTGCGTTGCATGCCCGTTTCATACCACGAAATATTTTCACCGACCAGCAATCCGGCAGCATCGGAAGTTCGACGAGAAATCGTGGCGCGATACGCGTTGTCTGCCGGAACTCAAGTTTTCGTTCACCTCCAAGGACGTGTGACCGAAAAAATGTAAGTGCGCTCCGGCGATGGATCGCATTGGTATAAAAGGACAAAGAAAAAAACGATGCGACTGCGCTTAAAAATATTCCTGGCTCTGATGAGCATCACGATGCTCTCGGCCATGCTCTACTTCTTCGTTTTCGGCGTTGCGGCCTACAACGGCACCATCCATCTGGAGGAAAAAATCGCCGCGCTCAAGGCGCAACGCGACCGCGGGTTGATCGAGCGCGAAATGAACTCCTTATCGCTTTTATCGGCATCCCTGCTGGTCAACGGCACATTGGAGATGTTCGAAAGCGACAAATTTAACCGGCCGCACCCGCCGTTCAACCAGTCGCCGCTCGACGAGTCGCGACCCGACGTGTCGCCGCCTCCGCCCTTCGAACAACCCGGCGGCGTAGTCGCCCTCGGTTTTTTCAAAAGCAAAAACCTGAACCTGCTGAGCATCTACGATCTGTCGGGCAAATTCATCGGCGGGGGCAGCGTCGACACGAACGAAAACGAACCGCTCATGCTGCCGGAATTCGACCGGCACGGCTTGCCGCCGGGTCATCCGCTGCTGACGCACACCTCGCTGAAAGGCGAGATTGTCGGTCTGTTTTTTGCGGAGAAAGCGACGTTGCTGGTCTCCTCGCGGCCGATTCCCGATTTGACCAAAAGCGGGAAGATGCGCGGTACGCTGATCATCGCCCGCCTGGTCGACGAAAAAATGAAACAGCGACTGCGCAACGAATTCGACGCCGACATCAACCTGATCATGCCCGAGCAACAGGCCGAACTGCCGCAGTTGACGGGCATTCTCCACGAAATTAAAACGCAGAATTTCGCCACCAAGCTCGACAAGGACAAAAAGCGGTTCATCATTTATCAAAATGTGCCGGTGCTCAACTCGGAAACCGACGCGCTGCTGGAAACGTATTCGCCCAACATCATCCATGGGCTGATCGACCGGAATTGGTATACGATGATGGCGCTGTTCGCGCTGATCGGTTTGAGTATCATGACGTTATTGTTCTCATTGACGCAAATCTTCCTCGTGCGGCCGATGCAATCGCTGACCAAAACGATGGTGAACATTCACGATACGCAAACCTTGCCCAACATCAAGGCGCTCAACCGCAAAGACGAAATCGGCATCATGGCGCGCGAGTTCAGCGGTCTGTTGCAGCGCCTGCAAGTGCAGACGAAAGAGGTGATGCTGCTGGGCGAACTGGACAACCTGCTGGCCGCCAGCGAAAACACCGAGGAAGCCAGCGCGGTGATCACCAAAATGGCTTCGTCCTTGCTGGCCGGCCATTCCGGCGCGCTGTCGCTGCTCAACGCCTCGCGCAACCTGTACACCACCCTTTCGCACTGGGGTGACGAATGGCTCGGCGAGCAGGCCTTTTCGCCCACCGACTGTTGGGCGTTGCGCCGTGGGCAAGAGCACGTTTCGGACAAATCCACGCCCAATCCGGAGTGCCAGCATCTGCCGGAGGATCTCAAAGCGCCCGTGTTGTGCGTGCCGTTGATGGCTCAAGGCGAGACGCTGGGCGTGATGCACATCATGGCCGGGGCGTCCGGCAAAATCGAAGACAACACGCGGCGGCTGGCCGCCTCGCTGGCCGAACACACCAGCCTCGCACTGGCCAACCTGCGCTTGCGCGACGCCTTGCGCTTCCAATCGGTGCGCGATCCGCTGACCGGACTGTTCAACCGCCGCTACCTGGAGGAATCGCTGGAGCGTGAAATCGCCCGCGCCGAACGCCGCGAAACGCAGGTGGCCGTGATGATGCTCGACCTGGATCACTTCAAGCGCTTCAACGACGCCTTCGGCCACGAGGCCGGCGACTATGTGCTCAAACAACTGGGCCTGTCGATGAAAAGCTTCGTGCGCAAAGAGGACATCGCTTGTCGTTTCGGCGGTGAGGAGTTCACCTTCATTCTGCCCGACACCGACCGGCAAACCGCCTTGCGCCGCGCCGAGGAATTCTGCGAACGCATCCGCACGCTGGATCTGCGCTTCCATGACAAATCGTTGGGCGTGGTGACCGTCTCGATCGGCGTGGCCGGCTACCCGCAGCACGGGGCGATCCCCGAGGCGTTGCTGCACACCGCCGACACCGCGCTCTATCGCGCCAAAAAGGAAGGACGCGATCGCGCCGTCGCGGCCGGCCAGGCATCGCCGCGCGTTACTGCGTAATGGTGTTAAACAGCGCCGAAGCGGCCTGGAGTTCGTTTTCTTCCGACAGGTTCTTTTGCAACATTTGGGCGTAATTGCCCGGGATGTGCGACATCACCAGCCGCCCGTTGAGCAGCCGCAGGTTGCGCGCCAGCTCCCACAGCAGTTGCCGGGGCTGCATCGCGCCGAAGGACGCGCCCAGTTCCTGGAAATCGTCGCCTTTGATCTTCAGCTTTTGCCGCCCGTTGTAGGCCAGCATCACGTGCTCGATGTCGCGCCCCTGCATCTCGCGCGCGAACTGGAAGAACACGCGGAACAACCCGGGGTAGCCCGCCGGCGGGCCGACGAACCGCACGTCGAACACGATCGTATCCGTATCGATGTACGAGTCGTAATAGACGCTCACGCGCACGCCGGCGTTGCGCTCGTCCTGCTCGAGGATCTTGTTCACCGGCCGTTGCAGATTGAAATAATTGAAACCGAAGACGAGGGCGCAGACCGACACGCTTACCAGTACCAGCCAGGTGAAAGCGCGTTGCATGTTGCGGACGGTCATGTACTTCACGTGTGTCCTCCCCAAACGCGGACAACTCCACCCCCGGCCGATCGCTCGCCGCGACGAAGGTTATCCTCACACGTAACGTTGCCCAACCAAAACGAATTACACGTTCACAAGCCGTTAGTATACCACAACCGACCCCAAACGCTCAATATCGGAATTTGGTTCGGGAGTTCAGTGTATCCGCCCCTGCCTCCTCAAGCGGAAATAGTGCCGCCAGCCGAGGATGAGGATCCACCGCCGTTCGCGGGGCGTGAGTTCGAGCTTGACGCCGTAGGTGCGTTCGAGTTTGGCCAGCAGGATGTCGATCCAGTTGTCGACCAGCAGGATGTTTTTCGGCCAGCGCAACACGGCCCGCCGGCGCGAACTGCGCAGCAAATCGCGCGTGG
Source organism: bacterium (assembly GCA_036725605.1). Taxonomy (GTDB): domain Bacteria; phylum Lernaellota; class Lernaellaia; order Lernaellales; family Lernaellaceae; genus CALBTQ01. The sequence goes on along the minus strand of DAIMDW010000004.1, from coordinate 76,455 downwards.
GCTCGTGCAACTCGGCGCGCACTCGCGGGCTGCGGCGCATGTAGATCATCCCCGGCGGATCGTTCTCCTCCGGTTCGTGGAAAATTTCCCGGTTTTGCGCGCGGAATTCCGCCAGCAGTTCACCGTAGATCTTCGCGTAAAACTCCGGCGCAGCCTGGTAGAGCGACTCGACCTTGCGCTCGACGTCCTCCAGGCGCACCTCGCCCTCGTAGGACAGCGCCAGCGCTTTGCGGATCAGGTCGGGCAGTTCGAAGATGTTGCTCACCGAGGCCACCGCGTGCGGCAGCAGCGTCTCCATCGCCCGCAGGCAGCAACCGAGCACCTCGTCGCGATCGAAGCCGTCGCGCCACCACAGCAGTTGCAGGCGCTTGCTGAAGCGCCCGAGGTGGTACAGATCCTTCGCCAGCTCGCCCACCTGCTCCTTGAGATCCGGCAGCGTGATCACGCAGTACTTGCAGGCAAGTTTCTTCTCGCCCTCCCCCGGCAGTTCGAGGTAATAGATGTTCGGCGGCAGCAGATGCAACAGCCGGCGATCGCGCCAACGCGGGAAAAGGTCCTTCACATCGTCGCACACGAGATAGAAGTCGTAGAAACTTGTCTCCGTGGCCATCGCCGGGTCCAGCCGCGAGCCGTAAAAGACCACGGCCAGCAGGCGGCCTTCGAATTGGGCGCGGAAATGCTCGACGAACGGGGCGAGCTCCGGGTGTTCATGCCCGCAATATTCGGCGCGCAGCACGTTGAGCAACTGTTCGTTCATGCCCGCCGTTCCCGTCGTGAAGGATAAAAAACCACCGCCGCTTAACCTTTCGCGCTCGTCGGGTTTCTTTCTGGTAAGGCGAGGTGCATGCACCGTCGGCCTTGTTTTGTTTGGAGCCCCGCCAGTATCGGCAGGGCGACGGTGTTTGACAAGGGCGCTTGATCCGGCGGGACGCAATTCGTAGGATAGCGCCTTGATCAACGTAGGAGACACGGACGTTGCATCCGATTCTGTTCGAAATTTTCGGCTACCAGGTGCGCTCGTACTCGATGGCCATGGCCTTGGGTTTCGTCGTGGGCATTCTGCTGCTGCGCCGGCGCGCGGTGTATGAGCAATTCGACGTCAACTTCGTGCTCAATACCGCGCTGCTGACCATCTTCGGGACGATCCTGGGCGGGCGCGCGCTGTTCGTCATCACCACCTGGGGCGAGCGCTTCGCCGATAAACCGTGGTACGAGATCTTCAAAGTCTGGGAAGGCGGCCTGGTCTTCTACGGCGGCTTTTTCGGCAGCATCCTGCTGGCCTGGATCTACGCGGTCGTCAAAAAGCAGAATGTGCTGGCGATGATGGACCTGTTCGCGCCCTACGCCGGGCTGGGCCTGGCCATCCACCGCCCCTTCGGCTGCTTCATGAACGGCTGCTGCTTCGGCGCGCCGACCGGCCTGCCCTGGGGCGTGCATTATCCGGTCGATGCCTACGCCACGAAGTTCTACGGCATCGGCCAGGCGCTGCACCCGACGCAAATTTACATGGGTCTCAACGGTCTGTTCATGTTCCTGGTGCTGCGTTGGTACCGCGACAAGAAACGCTCGCACGGCGAGGTCTTCGGTCTGCTGCTGACGATCTATGCGATCAACCGGTTCATCATCGAGTTTTTCCGCGGCGACAAGATCCGCGGCTTCGTCACCGGCGATGCCGTCTGGGGCTTGCTGGTGTTCGTCGTCGGCCTGGCGCTGTTCCTGCTGGCGAAAAAGCTGGCCAACAAGCCGCTGCGCAACGCCGGGTGGATCGTCGTCGGCGTCGGCGTGGTGCTGGCTTACCTGAGCCTGTACTCCGACACGATGCACGCGGGCACCGCCACGCCGTTTTCCACCAGCCAGTTCATCGGCTTCTACACCCTCGCCGCCGGCCTGACGCTCTTCCTCAACGCGCGCCTGTTCGGCCGGCCCGTCCAACCCGAATTCGGCAAGCCGCTCCTCCCCGGAGCGTTATCGAAACCGGTCGAGGCCGAGGGAGAAGCGGTCGAGGAGTAAGTCGTTTCGCTTGAATTGGTTACCCTTTTTCTGGACATTTTTTTAGTAGCGTTCTCGTCAAAAGGACGGATAATTTTCCCCCTCTTTTATAACCACCTTTTCAGAAGGCCAATTGCTTGACTTTTACAAATCACCTCTGATGTATATGGATTATTCACGCCATATTTATTGATATTTACTATTTGCATCTATTTATGTATCGTTTAAATTCTTGATGGGAGTGTAGTAAGATGACGGAAAATTCCAGAGAAGAACTATTAAGTGAACTATCAATAAATGCTTGTCCACCGATTGAGGGGGCAATTCCCCCATGGCCAAGTAAAAGTCGACAGAAATCTGTATGGTTTGGATTACATAAAGATGGATTTGTTTATACTCATCATGCGAGTCATGGACATGGTCTGGATAAAACGACAACTATAGGAAATCAAGATGCAGAAAATTTACAGGCTAACAATTTGTTCTGTATTCCTGAATATGAAAGTTTACGCTTGGAATCAACGATTAGAAATTCCCGTGGAGGTAGTATTTTAGTTACGGGCTATAGGGGGACGGGAAAATCATCGTTGGTAAATTATACAATTAATAGAATTATGACCGATGACGAAAACAATAAAACTGAAAATAGACGAAAAAAAGTGCCTATCAGAATCAACTTAAGCACATCAAGAAATGCAAAAGCACTGGTTAACATGATTATTAAAGAAATCTACCTATATTCTCAAGAAGGTGCATTTGGTGATGTTCATCAACAAGCAGTCAGTGATGTATATAGTCGAGCAATTGCTTCTATTGCCATGCAATACTCAGATTTAAAACAACACGGGGCTACTATCGGGGCGGAAGTCGGCACTGGAAGTTGGATGAATTACTTTTTCTCGGGTAAAACAAAGGCAGAGTCAACAAGGAAAAATGAAAATTCTATAGCGACAACAATGGATTACGAACCATATTCGCTTCATGAAGCACAACTAGATCTCCATAGACTCCTGCGGTTACTCAGGGGAAGTGGTTATGACATTATCTTTATTTTCGATGAATTAGATAAATTAACACCAAAATCTGAAGATATTGACATTAAACCATATACTCAAAAACTTATTGACTTACAAAATATTGTCTCAGATTTGAAGTTTTTACTTACAGAATCAAACGCGTATCATATATTTATTGCCGGAAAAGACGTTGATGATAGTTGGCAAGAAGACCAAAACAAAGGTGAGGGGCTTTTTGAATCTGTTTATGTCCAAAATATTTATTTGCCAAGTACTTTAACAATTAAATTACAGGCATCACTTGGCCCTCATAACTGGGTATTGAACTGTTGGAAATCAAAAAAAGAAAATCATTATAGTTATGATCAACTTCGAATGAATCACCAAAATGAAATAAATAAACTATTTGAAGGATTACTAAATGAATTGGGTATTAGCACAAGGAATTGGACTTATAACACGGGACTTTTAGTCTTACCCCATTTTTCTGAACAAGAAATAAAAAAGATACTTTTACGTTTAAAAGTCCGCCTAAAAAAACAATACGAAAAAAAAGATGGTGATAATATAAGTGATGATAAATTAATTGAAATGATTAAAAACAATCATAATAAATATGAATGGTTCATTCCTTTGATTAAAGTAATCGAAAAAGATAACGATACGAATTTACATCCAATGACAGAAAGAAGGTGTCGAAAGATTAGATATCTCCTCCAGTATCTCACTTATAAAGGGCGTGGTATCCCTAGAAAAGTTCTACGAGAATTGTATGGCTTCATCCAACACTGGAATGTTCTCGGCATTATTGATTCTCAATACAAAAAAGGAAAGGGGGATAGTGAATATATTATTTACATCCCTACACAAGTCAGACAGAAAATGAAATTTTTTTCAAGTATCGTATCAATTATCGAATCGAATATTGAACTATTTCGTTCTCTTGATGATAAGGGATGTGTGGCAACTTTTCACATTTTAGATTATATCTTAAAATTCTATCGAACGGGATTCACCTGGAAAGATATTGAAAATGCTAGCTTTATGACTGAACGGCAAGAGCTTTTTCCAAGTAGAGAGCTTGTCTCAAGTATTCTTGAAATATTGGAGGATTTTATCATTGAGAGATTGGATCGGAGAAATAGAACATATCGACTATTACCAAGAGTGCAGCATGATCTAGTTGGACTATACACAGCATTTGGACCAGAGCAAATTGAATTAAGGTTCACCAAAGCGGAATATTCGGCAGAAATAACCCGTCTTGAGTCAATATTGCAAAATTTAAATATGACCAACCCTGACCAAAGATTAGAATCATTTCGAGCGCAATTGAGATTAGGAGAAATATATGAAGATATGGGAAATCATTTTGAAGCACGCTTGGCATATAAAAAGGCCATGCGTTGGATAAGAATGGACATCGAAAGAATGGGTAGTTATTCTGACAAAATAACGGTTGGTAATATTGCACAATTATCAATAATAACATATTCTTCTTCAGCAATTGACGCTTTGCAAAGACTTGGCTATCTATATGAATTAGATAGAGAATTCCCTCAGGCAATGCTATGCTATCAAGAAGCTATTAGATTATATGAATTTTCACTATCATTTTCTTGCCAACCCGGTGAACAACCAGCCGCTAATAATTCCTCTATTCTGGATAATCCTATTAGACTAAGCACATGTGAGAGTAACATCTATGAGCATAAAATGGAACCTGGCAACAAAGAGGATAATATAATTATATACGATGAAGACATGTGTACCTCGGTATCAAATAAAATCGATTCAGATATGAAAAATTATCAGCTAGACGATTTTTTAGATTTCAAACTTATTGTAGATACTATGGTACCAAGCAAGCATCGTAAAACTATAAAATGCTTTTTAAATAGATTTGGCGAGGCGACACTATTTGCAGTTAATTCTGAGATGAGAACTCAACCTAATTGTACTGCTATTGTGCCAAATGGTTATTGGCATACAATCAATATGATTGCCATAAACATGGAAAAAATGTGGCATCGAATTACATGCAATATCTATCTTTTGTCTTGTTTGGATTATTTAATAAAAATTGGTGATGATTATGGAAAAGTTGATCAAATGATATTTATTGGAGAATTATTGATTAGAAGACGGGATATTCGAACTGCTGCTCTCTGGTATTTACTAGCATTGAACGAGTTAGAAGCTTTTCAATGGCAAGATGATAAATGGTCTAAAAGTGCAAAGAAACCTGAACTTCAAAGTTCCATACGAGCTAAACTGTATGAATATATGGGTGATGTCTTTTCTGCCACATCAGGAACAGCTTTAATAAAACATGAACAATTGAAACATGTTACATCTGATAATGCTGATAATAATGGTCTTTTTACACAATCATTAAAGAAAGGTCTTCATGTATTTATGAATCATTTGCGAGAAAGATTACCAATGAAAATATTGGACGAAAGAGATGATGAATACTTTTATTCTCAAGCGTCCATTCACTACATGATTAATAAGCAACAAATGAGATCATGTGATGTTTATTTTAAAAAGTTGGAAGTTAGAAGAAATAGATTGGTTGAATCATTACGAAATACACCAGTAGATTGGAAAAATAATTATAATGATAATGTTGGGGAGGTTATCAGAAGCTGGTGCAGTTTTTGGAATGGTGCTGAAAAAATATTAAACTTGCTGATTGACACCGGTTCTATGGTTCGAAATAAAAACACACTAGAATATGGAAGAATTGTTGACCGAAGACGTTTTGGAGTTTTATACACGAGAATTGGAAATATTTTATTTTATGCATCTAATAATAATAATTTACCTAAATTATACTGGAACGCAGAAGGAGAATCTATTTCCTATAAAGAAATTGTTGAGAAATATATTTTTAATCGTCTGCACAGCACTCAAACAGAAAGCATTGAAGATAAGGACTCAAAATGCATTATAAACAACGCACTCATCACAAATACAAATATTTTCGAATCAGCAAAAACTATTGATCGACTTCTTGGAGTGCTAATAGATAATGATGAATTAATAGCTGGTCTTTCTGAAAATGAGCGACTAAATACAAACCTGTGTGAAAAAAATGCGATTGGATCAAGAAGTGCTTTATGGAATTTATCCTCAACAAAATGGCGAAGAAATAAAATCCCATATAATAAAATATTTGCTGATACAGATGAGAACAGTAAACATAATATGTTTTTATTTGGTAATATATATTATTTATTTAAATCCTACAAAGGAGAAGATAATCATTCTGACATGGAATGCCAAATAAGAATGTTATACAGGGCTGAGTTATGTTTGCTTGGAGCTCATATAAACCTAGATGATAACATTAGAGATTTAGATGCTGCGGAAGCTAGTAAAAGTTTGGGGCTCCTATATCTTCAAGGTCTAAAAATGCTATTGGATATTCGGGATGAAATGACAAAAGATAATAACATAAATGAATATGATGATTATTTAGCGTTGATATGTCAGTTACTCCACACATCATCAAAAAGATTTTTAACCAATGCAATTAATATTTTCCACAATGAACGAACACACGAAAGGTGTGTCAGACAAAGTTATGGGGCAACTCAACGAGCTCTTGGCGAACTGTGTTTAATATGGGAAGAGGTGCTTGTATGTAGAATGAATGAAAAAGAAAATCATGATGCTTTAAGTGGATTGAAAAAGCCGTGGAAAGAAATAAATGATTACATCGACAAACAAATTGAAATTAAAGAAGATAACATTGTTTATGATATTCGCATGCAAGCAAATGATGCATTTAAAGAAGCATGTAAACAGTTTTTATCAGAAATTGAGGAATACACAAAAAGGTATCGATTCCCTCATCAGGCGTATTATAGGCACCAGAATATAATGGATAGGCAAATGCATTATGATATTTGTAAAAATATTATGAATAGACATTATGATGTATTGAAATTAGAACAGCCAACAGGTGGCATTGAGGCAATTAAAAAATTAAATAATATCACTTGGGAGCTTTCATTAATATTAGGAGAAAGGCTACCAAGAACCGCTAAAAGAGATGAATGGTTAGAAGATATGTCTAAAATAATTAATATTATCGCAAAAATATGTCCAACTCCACCATATATAAAAATTGAAGAAAACAAAATGAAATGGATCAATGAAAAAGAGAGAAAAAAGATTTACGATGAAAATTATATTACAACACATTTTTTTAGATCTTATAACGACCAGATTATAACTTGGTATCCTAACAAAGGGCAATTAAACTTCCAATTTGAACAACCAGCAACACCCGGTTCGAAGTCAATCTGATGAGATATTGGAGTGAATTGGCTTCCCTCTTCCCGAGCAGTCAGTCCGCAGTGTTCCAGTCACAGGTTTGATCGGGAATACAGAATCTGGGCGACCCAAAGGATGACGCACGATCACCTTCTAAGGTATGAACATTAAAAATCCCTCAGATCGACACACCCTCGGCCAGTGAGAGGGCGCGGGCGGGGCAGGCTGCGAGGCAGATTTCGCAGCCGATGCACGCGTCCGGGTCGAAGGACACTTCCATCGTGGCGCGGTCGGCGATATGCAACGCGCCCGACGGGCAAAAGCCGATGCACGCGCCGCAGTGGGTGCACGTGTCGGCGTCGTAGACGATGTCCTGCTCCAGCGCCTCGACCGTCACGCCGGGGATCGAGCGCAGGTACTCCTGGGCGCGCAGGAACTCGCCGTTGAACCCGGAGATCTCCAGAATCATCAGCCCCTCCTGCCGCGGCAACACCTTGGCCTTGAGGATGGAAAACGAAATATCGAAGTTGCGCGCCAGCTCGCAGACGATCGGCTTGCGCCACGCTTGTTTGTCGAATTTGAGCACGTTGGTTTTGGTTATCACGTGGGTCTCCTTCACGGGAGTTTGACCAGGGACAGATCGCCCCAGATCCCGAGTTTGTCGTGAATGACGATGCACACGCCGGCCACGCCCGCGATCGTTTGCGCGAAGGCCAACGCGGCGTCGACGTCGGCGGCGCTGCGCACGCGGTTGGCCACGGCGGTGGCGGCGGCGTCGGCCAGGGCGGCGTCGCGCGCGTAGACGGTCACCGCGTCGGCCCGACCTTCGCTGTAGGAATGACCGACCGTGCCGCTGCTCGTGCACAGCGCGCCGGGGGTTTGCGTCGCGGTGATCTTCAATCCGATGCGGCCGGAAAACGGCGAGTCGCCCGCGACCAGACCGACGGTCAGATCGTCTGCGAGATGCAGCCAGCAATCGCCGCCGTTCTCGACGATCACCTGCGTCGATTCGCCGGCCAGCGCCTGCCCGACCGCCTCGGCCGTCGCGCCCGCCACCGCGGCCATCGGCCCCACGCCGGCGGCCCGGCCCGCCTTGAGCATCGCTTTGACCAACAGCGGCGCGAAGGGATCGGCCGGCAGCGGCACCAGCGCGGTCGCGAACTCCGGGTGCTGCGCGATGTAGGTTTCGATTTGATGCCGCGCGGTGAGCAACGCCCTTTCCGCCTCGGCGCTCCGATCGCGGTCGGCGCGGATGAACAAATCGCTTTGCGCCACCGTGATGCGAAACGCGACCGTCGCGGTCGACGCGAAGTTACGGTAGGTGCGGTTGTCGTAGAGGCTCATGACGCTTTGGCCTGCGGCAGTCTGTCCTGCGGCTGACCGAGCAGGAACTCGCCCGCCTCGATCCATTGTTTGAGCACCCCGGCGATCTCCCGCGCGCGCGGATAACTCGACAACGGCGCGGCGGGCACCTCGCGTCCGTTCACCTCGATGAACCCGCTTTTGAGCTGCGCGTAGGTAACCTCGGCCAGCACCTCGCTGCCGCCCTGCGGATAATCGGCGCCGTAGTCGATCACCGGCGCAACGAGCTTGGCGTCGCCGAGCGAAGCCAGGCGCACGATCTCGCTGTCGAGCACCGGCAGCGGAATGCCGATGCCCACGGCCAGCGAAACGCCGTAGCCGATCATGCTCACGCCGCGCACGTAGCGGGCCGACATCTGCTTCAGGTCGCCGCGCACCGCGATGTTTCCGGCCCCGCCGCGCGGCACACCGTCGGCCGTGCGCGGTTCGTCCGGGTTGTGCTGCGTACCCGCGCCGATCACCCAGCCCTGCGCGCCGCCCAGAAAGATGCGCGTGCCGATGCCGATCGTCCGGTAGTACGGATCGGCCAACAGCGGCGACAACTGCCCGGCGCTCGAGTAGCCGGCGTTGCCCAGGCGCGGCTTGAGGATGCCCATGTACGTGTAAACCGTGCGGTCGGTGGTGTTCACCGCCACGTTGTAATTCTGGTAGGCGTTGCGCGGATTGAGCAGCCACGCATCGCGGAAATCCTCCAGGCGATACTGCGCGATGAATTCGCGGCGCGGATAGCAATCGGTGCCGTAGGATTCGGCGCGCAGCGTGACGGTCTTGCCCGCCAGCAGATCGGCGATGACGTGTCCCCCGCCGTAATCGAAGCGCCCGGGGTAGACCTTGTTGGCCGGATCGTCGTCCGGAATCTGCGTCGCGCCCAGGAAGAAATCGACCGCGGCCAATCCGGCGTGGGCCTCGACCTCGTTGAGCCACACCTTCGAGGCGCGGATCTTCGGCTTGGTGTGCCAGAAGTTGAACAACGCGCCGCTGCTGCACATCGGGCCGAAGGTGCCGGTCGTCACCACGTCGACCTTCGCGGTCGCCGCCTCGACGCCCACGTCTTTGACCAGCCCGATCAGCTCCTCGGCGGTGACGACCACCGCCCGTTTGGCGCGGATCTTCTTGTTGATCTCCTCATAGGTACGCTTCACGCTTGCCATGCATCCACCTTTCCGCCCTTGTCCGGTGATTGGTTGCTTTGCGGGGGGGAAATAAAAATCCCCTCCTGGAAGCCAGGAGGGGGTTATCGACCAACCCGCCTTATCTTCCAGGGTTTGCCCAACCCTGCGGGAGTTAGCACCGTCCCCGGCCTTTTTTTGACCGGTGGTTGCTGTGGCTTCATCGGGCCCGTCCCTCAGCCACTCTTGATAAGGGCAGAATCATTATCGAGGAATCGCGCGGGCAACGTCAAGCGAAAGGTGCGGGGGCGAAAAACTCACTCTTCGGGAGGATCCGGCGGCGTGGCGTCGACGGCCAGCGACTCCATGGCTTTGCGGATGTAATGATCCTTCTCGGCGAGCCGGCGCTTGAGCGTCGCGTTTTCCTTTTCCAACGAAGCGAGCTTGCGCGCCTGTTGATCGTAGCCGAAGAACCGTCCCAGCGCGCTTACCCGGCGCGCCAGCCGCGACAGCAACACCGCCGCCGTCAGACCGAACACCGTGCCGATCACCAGGCCGAACACCAGCAAATTCGCGCTATCGCTCATCGTTCGCCTCGCCGTTGTACGCTTGCCGACACCATACGCCACGGCCCGCCGCACGACAACCCAGCACTGGACGACGCCGCCCGCTCCCTGTATATTCATGCCCCTGCGGGCGGATAGCTCAGTTGGTTAGAGCGTCGGTCTTACACACCGAAGGTCGCAGGTTCGACCCCTGTTCCGCCCATTCTTCGCGGTCTGGCCTTCTTTTTGGCGAATGCGATCAATTCAGTTTTCGACTTTTTACTCGCCGTTTTTCGGTTTGGGAAGCTTTGCGTTCACTTTCTTCGCTCCTTCGACCAGTTGGTCGAAATCGCTGGACGGTCTTTCCGCATCGTCCGCCAAACGCCGCTTTTCAAATATTTCGTATTGGGCATGCGCGTGTTCTTTCGCAATCTCGCTTGAGACCTGCCCCGGATTGCCTAACACCTCGCGTTCATTGAAACGCCGGAAGGCGTCGAGCTTTTCCACCCAGTCGGTCATGTGCATCGGCTTTTTCCGTTTGGCCTGATCCTCGGCATAGTCGAGATACATGGTAACGATGCGGTTCAGTTCGGTGATTTCGGCGTCTTCGAGGTAATTTTTTGCCACGGACACATCGGCCTTGCGAACGGGACCATAGGGCGCGTTTTTCCAGGTCGTGAGACCCATGTGAGGCAACGATGCGTCGGCCCGCCGTTGAATAAGCTCGGCGGCGGTATGTCCGTGTATGGCCCAGTGGAGCTTGTTTTACACCTTGGCAAAGAACGTCTGGCTGATCTCGGATTTGGGATCATAGTCGATGCTCGTGGCGTAAATGTCGGTGATTTTCTGATAGAAAAGCCGTTCGGACGCCCGGATATCACGGATGCGCTCAAGGAGTTCGTCGAAATATTCCCCGCCGATGGTACGCCCGGCTTTAATGCGTTCGTCGTCCATCGTGAAGCCCTTGACCAGCAACTCCGCGAGCCTGAGCGTAGCCCATTGTCTGAATTGAGTGCCCCGCGTGGAGCGCACGCGGTATCCGACGGCTAGAATGGCCTCGAGGTTGTAATGGTCGATATTCCGAAAAACCTCGCGTTTTCCCTCGGTTTGAACTATTCGGAATTTCCTAATAGTTGCCTCAGGGTCCAGTTCCTGATCGGAATAAATGTTGGAAAGATGCTCATTCACGGTCGGAACAGACACCTGAAAAAGATCTGCAATCAAGCGTTGTGGAAGCCAGACCGTTCGGCCGTCGAGCCGCACCTGGAGATTGAGACCGCCGTCTTGATAGATCAGCAGTTGCCCGGATTTTTCCGGCAGATTGTTGTCGTTGTTTGCCAAACTCCAATCCTTTCGAATTTTCCGAATCTCTTTCTTCAGCTTGAAGGTTCGTCATCGTCGATTACTATCACGTCCATGCAGATTCCGGGAGTTCAGGAAAAATCGTGCCCGGACATCTCGGCGACCGTTGTATTTTTAATGAACCCCGGCATTGTAATAAGCGGTCGGGAATTCGACAAGCCGAAGAAGGTCGCAGGTTCGACCCCTGTTCCGCCCATCGGTCGTTGTTGGACGCCACAGTCGTCACGCCCACGATATCCCTTACCGGAGCAGACGTTTTTAATGAATTCGGTTCGCGAGCCGACTCGCTTCACTATTGTTATGTTCGCGTAAAATCCCTAAAATACCTCCGACCTGACAGGGATTATTTTTTCACTATTGGAGTAAGGATTGTTATCTTCGCCAGAGGCGAACAATCGAAAAATGGACATTAATCCATCGCTGGAAAAAAGCGGATGGACCGTGTGTCGTTTAAGCAAAAATGCCCAGGCGCCTCCCGCTCGCCATCTGGCCATCGAAGAATATTCCGTAAATTCGGGCTTTGCCGATTATGCCCTATGCATCGACGGGCAAATCGTCGGCATCATCGAGGCGAAACGAAAAGCGCTCGATCCGCAGGAGGCGCTGCGACAAGCGGAACGCTACGCCGGAGACATCCCCGGCCTTCCCTTTGTGTATTCCACCAACGGAGTGGAAATCTGGTTCCGCGATCTTCGATTTCCGCACAGTTACTCGCGGAAAATTTCCGGATTTCATCCGCCTTCCGCCCTGCGGGAAATGCTCGACCGCGAATCGTTTTTCCGGAATGAAAATCCTTTTGCCGCGTTGAAAAAAAACAAAGATCTACGCGACTACCAGCACCGGGCCAATCTGGATATCGAAGCGGCGATTCTGCAGGGCAAGCGCAGGATGCTGGTGGCCATGGCGACCGGCACGGGCAAAACGTTCATGGCGGTCAACGAAATTTACCGCCTGATGAAAACCGGCATGGCCGGGCGCGTTCTGTTCCTGGTGGATCGTCGCGCCCTGGCGGCGCAAGCGGTGCAGTCGTTTGCCTCCTTCGAGCCCGAGCCGAACCTGAAATTCGATCAAATCTACGAAGTTTACAGTCAGCAGTTTCAGAAAGACGATTTTGACGAAGAGAAAAAATTCGACGTCCAGGTTCTGCCGCGCGATTACCTGACCAATCCGCAGCCGAAACACGCGTTCGTGTACGTCTGCACGATTCAGCGCATGACCATCAACCTTTTCGGTCGCGAAGGCATGATGCCCACGGTCGACGACGAAGGCGACGCCGAAGCCGATGAACTGTTGGATATTCCGCTGCACGCCTTCAATGTCATCATCGCCGACGAATGCCATCGGGGTTACACCTCCCGCGAAATTTCCGTCTGGCGCAACACGCTCGACCACTTCGACGCGATCAAAATCGGCCTGACGGCCACGCCCGCGCCGCACACCACCGCCTACTTCGACGAGATCGTCGCCGAATACCGGTATGAAGACGCCGTGCGCGAAGGCCATTTGGTCGATTGGGAGCGCGTCGACATTCATTCCGACGTTCGCACCCGGGGAATGCTGCTGACCCAGGGCGAAATGGTGGAATTGGTCAACGTGCAAAGCGGCGGACGCCGGTACGATTCGCTCGATGACGAACTGCCCGTCGACGTGACCCAGATCGAACGCCTGGCCACCTCCCCCGATTCCAATCTGAAAATTCTGGAAGAGCTGAAGAAGTACGCCGTCGAGCACGAGCGGATCTACCATCGCTTTCCCAAAACATTGATCTTTGCCGCCAATGACGTGCCGCACCGTTCGCACGCGGATTACCTGGTCAACAAGGCCCGCATCGTGTTCGGCCGCGGCGACGACTTCGTGCAGAAAATCACCGGCAAGGTGGATCGGCCGTTGCAGCGGATTCGCGAATTTCGCAACCGCGAAAAAATCGGCGTCGTCGTTACGGTCGACATGCTCTCGACCGGCGTGGACATCCCCGACCTGGAATTCATCGTGCTGCTGCGCCCGTTGAAATCGCGCATTCTCTTCGAGCAGATCATCGGACGCGGCACGCGCAAGAGCGACAATCTGCCCGACAAATCGCACTTCACCGTCTTCGATTGTTTCAGCGGCGCGATCCTCGAATTGTTCAGCGGCAAAACGAGCATTTCCGCCGTCATGCCCACGGCCGAGCCGCGCACCATCGCCGAGATCGTCGAGGACATCCGGCAGAACCGCGACCGCGATTACAACATCAATCTATTGGTCAAACGGTTGCGCCGCATCGACAAGGAAGTCTCCACCGAAGGCCGCGAGCTTTTCGCCGGCTACGTCCCCGACGGCGATTTGGGCCGCTTCGCCGGCGCGTTGCCGCAACTGCTGCTGGACGATTTCACCGCGACGATGCAACTCCTGCGCGATCCCGCGTTTCAACAGTTGTTGGTTTATTACCCGCGCCCGGAAAAGAACTTCATCATCGCCCATGCCGTGCGGGATGCCGTCGCCTCCGAACGGGTGATTCGCACCCTCGACGGCCAATCCTACAAGCCGGAGGATTACCTCCGGGCCTTCCGTCGCTACGTGGAGGAAAACCGCGAGGCGATCGACGCCATCGGCATTTTGCTGGATCGCCCGCAGGCCTGGAGCGTTCACGCGCTCACCGAATTGCGCAACAAGCTGTCGGCCGCCAACGAGCATTTCACCGTCGATCGCCTGCAGCAGGCGCACCGGGTGCAATACAAAAAGGCGCTGGTGGAAATCATCTCCATGGTCAAGCACGCGGCCAAAGACGAGGAGCCGCTGCTCACCGCGCCCGAACGCGTCCAGCGCGCCTTCGCCAAGGTGACGGCCGATCAATCTTTTTCCGCCGATCAACAAAAATGGCTGGACCGCATCCGCGAACACCTGATAAAAAACCTGTCCATCGAGCGCGAGGATTTCGACCTTATCCCCATCTTCACCAATTTCGGTGGATGGAATCGCGCCGACCGGGATTTCAACGGCACATTGGACGAACTCATTCACAAGCTCAATGAGGCTATTGCGGCATGATGAAAATGAGAAGTCTTTCTAAGAAACATTACGCCGTATTATTGATAGCCTCTATTTTTATGATGATTGGTTGTGATGCCAAAAAAGACCTGGAAGCTAAAGCACAAATTACTTACTCGCCTCCGGTCATTCCTATCTCTATATCCTTGGATAGCGATTTTAAAGTATCGTTAAAAACTCGTGGAGTAAAATTACCAACACCAATTGGTGTATTTGAATTAAGTGCCTCTATTGAATCTAAGGATACAGAAAATCGTTTTCTAATTATTTATATCGGTTCAAAAAAATGGGTATATTTATTGGAAAACAATGTCAAATATCAATTCCAGACTGAGCCGACCACAATTTCGTCTGGCGAAGTTCAGACTGATGACAAAGGTAATATTTCAATTTTTCTAAAACCGTCAACAACTCCTGAAATGATATTCAAGAAAAAGCCTCCTGCAACCACTCCAAAATGCGATAGAAATCATTTAATAACTAATATCAAATTGAAAAAGGAAATAATAAAAATATATCGTTGTGGTCTTAGTCACATTGTGCTGACCCAATTTAATAATGTAATCGACGCTCAAATATCGCCAAACGAAAGTAAATTGGCCATAATTGACCAGAAAACTGTATCTTACCGATACGATGAAGGAGTTGTATCATTTCTCGTTATTGTCAACATAGATGGAAAATTGAAAAGCGAAACCTATTACTGCAGTGATGTCAGTCGAGTTTTTTGGATTGACGACAAGAAACTTGGAATTGAACTTTCTAGCGGATGGAACACAATAGAAATAAAACGTTTCGTCGAAAATGTTAATGATGGAACTTATTCTATTCCAAGACCAAGTATTGGATGTTCCCCCGGATACTACTCAGTTACAGTCGATAAATTTAATGTGGTTGGATCGTTAAAAACATACTCAGGTAATCATCCGACAAAACATTAGCCAAAAAGGAAGATTGTATATATCCATGACCGACATCGTCCAAAAACTCTGGGGCTTTTGCCATACGCTGCGGCACGACGGCATCGACTACGGCGATTACATCGAGCAGATCACCTATCTGCTTTTTCTGAAAATGGCCGAGGAGCGCAAAGGCGCGCCCAGCGGGCTCGCGCCGAAAATCCCGCCGCAGTGCGACTGGCCGACGCTGGTGAACCGATCCGGCATGACGTTGATCGACCGGTACACCGAAACCCTGCGGCAATTGGGCAAGGTGTCGGGCATTCTCGGGTCGATATACGCGGGCGCGCAAAACCGCTTTTCCGAGCCGGTGAACCTCAAGCGCATCATCAACATGATCGACGATCATGAATGGACCTCCCTGGACCTGGACGTCAAAGCCGCCGCCTTCGAAGGCTTGCTGGAAAAAGCGGCCAGCGAAGGGAAGAAAGGCGCGGGACAATACTTCACGCCGCGGCTGCTGATCCAGACCATCGTGCGTTGCGTGCAGCCCGATCCGCGCACACACCGGGAATTCGCCGTCTGCGATCCGGCGTGCGGGTCCGGCGGTTTTCTCGTGTGCGCCTACGAGTGGTTGTTGTCCCAAACCAAGGGCGGCGCCTTCGACCGCGATCTGGCCCAACGTATCCGCAAGCAAACCTATTTCGGTCAGGATCTCGTGCCGCGTCCGCGCCGCCTGGCGCTGATGAACCTCTACCTGCACGGGCTGGAGCCGGAAATCGCCTTGGGCGACGCCATCTACCACAAGCCGTCCGGGAAACGGTTCGACGTCGTCCTGACCAATCCGCCCTTCGGCACCAAGGGCGCAAACCAAAGTCCCGAGCGCGACGATTTCGACATCAAAACCAGCAACAAGCAGCTCAACTTCCTGCAGCACGTGCTGGCGATTCTCAAACCGGGCGGACGCGCCGCGGTGGTCGTGCCCGACAACTGTCTGTTCGCCGACCAGGCGGGCGAGGTTTTCAAACGGCTCACCGACCAGGCGAACCTGCACACCGTCCTGCGCCTGCCCAACGGCACCTTTACGCCCTACAGCCCCGGCACGAAAACCAACGTCGTCTTTTTCACCAAGAAGCAAAAGACGGAAACGGTGTGGATCTACGATGCGCGCACCAACGTTCCGCACATCACCAAAAAAGATCGCCCATTGACGGCGGACCATTTCGCCGAATTCGAAAAGTGCTTCGGCAAAGATCCCAACGGGCAAGCCAAACGCAAGGAAAAAGATGCCACCGATGATCGCTGGCGTTCGTTCCACATTTCCGAAGTTGCCAAACGGGATTACAAGATTGATTCGTTGAAATGGTTGCGGGACGAATCCCTGGACGACGCCGACGATTTGCCCGAACCCGATGAACTGGCAACAGACGCCATTGGCGAACTGGAAAGCGCCGTATCAGAATTGAATCAGATTCTTGCTTTGCTGGAAAACGGCAACGGGAACGCGGCGGGCCTGCCCGACCGTAGCACTGCTGCGAAGTCGGGGGCAAAGTAATGGCGGTGGACGAACGCGAATTTGACGAACTGCCGGACGGGTGGGTATCCACAACCATAGATTCAGTCACAGCAAAAGTCCCTAATTATGATCCTAAAAAAGAACCGCAACGCATTTTTGGATACGTTGACATTTCATCCATTGACAACAACGCATATCGTATTGTTGATCCAAAATACTTTTCAGGAAAAGACGCGCCATCACGGGCAAAGCGTCCTGTAAAAACGGACGACGTACTTTTTTCCAACGTTCGAACCTATCTTAAAAATATCGCCATGGTTCCGCCTGAACTAAATGTTCAACTATGTTCAACTGGATTTACTGTTTTAAGGTCCGCAAAAACAATTGAACCCAAATTGCTATTCTATTTCGTCATTTCAGATTGTTTTATTAGTTATGTGACCCCACAACAAACCGGTTCTTCATACCCCGCAACGAATGACGGTGTTGTAAGGTCTGCTGAAATCCCCCTTCCGCCCCTTGCCGAACAAAAGCGCATCGTCGCCAAGGTGGACGAACTTCTATCAAGGGTGAACGCGGCCAGGGAACGGCTTGACCGAGTACCGGCGATCCTGAAACGGTTCCGGCAATCGGTTCTTGCCGCCGCCTGTTCCGGTCGCCTGACGGACGATTGGCGTGAACAGAACCCCGATACCGAGTCCGCTTCCGAATTGCTGGAACGCATACGCACAGAACGCCGCCGACAATGGGAACAGGCCGAACTTGCCAAAATGAAAGCCAAGGGCAAAAAGCCCAAGGACAATAAGTGGAAAGCCAAGTACAAAGAACCCGCACCCGTGGACGCATCGGAATTGCCTGAATTGCCGGACGGGTGGGTTACAGTACCCTTAAATGTTGCATGTTCAATGATTGGCGATGGCACACACTTTTCGCCAATAAATACACCACAAGGCGATTTCCTTTATATCACCGCAAAAAACATTAGACCGTGGGGTGTTGACCTTTCAAACGTTACCTATGTTTCAAAAGATGTGCATAAGGAAATCTATTCAAGATGCCCTGTTGAAAAGGGCGATGTTCTTTACATCAAAGACGGTGCAACAACTGGTTTGGCTGTGGTCAATCATCTTGAACAAGAATTTTCAATGTTATCAAGTGTGGCTTTATTGAAACCTGAAAGAATTGCCCTTAACGCTTTTTTTCTAAAGCATTGGTTGAATTGTCCAAAGACACACAAGATGATGACTGGTCAAATGAGCGGTTCAGCAATTACACGCCTTGTTTTGAAAACGATTCGTGCTGTGGAAATGCCCCTTCCCCCTCTTGCCGAACAGCACGAAATCGTCCGGCGCGTGGAATCCCTGTTCGCCTTAGCGGATGAAATCGAACGCCAGGTGGCCCGCGGAACCCGCCGCGTGGAAACGATTACGCAATCCGTCCTTGCCAAAGCCTTTCGCGGCGAGCTGGTCCCCACCGAAGCCGAACTCGCCCGCGCCGAAGGCCGCGCCTACGAACCCGCCTCCGCGCTGCTGGAGAGGATCAAGGCCGAGCGGAACGTTGCCAAACCGAAACGCGCCAGGCGAACGGCGAAAAAATCCACCGAAGGCGGAACATCCAAACGCGGCGTCAATTACCGCCGTGCCGCCTATGCCGCAGCAATCGTACAGCGTTTTTCGGAAGATTCGACCTTCGGGCGCATCAAACTCAACAAAATCATCCTGCTTGCGAATCGTCACTTAAACCTTGGCATGCAATTCGAGCCAAAACGTGAGGCTCTCGGGCCGTCCGATGACAAAGCTCTTTACAATCTGGAGAGTCTTGCCGGCAAGAATGAATTTTTCAAAAAGGGAAAGAGAGAGCATGCCGAAGGCTATCGATATTTTCCAGGTAAAAATATTACTCATGCTCTTAATTATGTGAATGGCAACTTGGGAGACAAAACGGAAAAATGGGAAAATTTCCTTACGCTCTTCACGAAGCTAAACACCGAACGATGCGAAATTGTCGCTACAATTTACTTTGCCTGGTCGGATCTGATAACCACCAAGACCGAAATTAACGATGACGAAATCATCAGGGAAGTTCGAGTAAATTGGCATGAAAGCAAACAACGTTTTTCTCCAGAACGTTTACTAAAAGCAATTACCTGGATGCGCGAGAAAAAATTGATTCCACCGATGGCGGATAATGACTGACCACGGTCTCAAGATGTCAATGGACTTTGAGACAGATTGGGTAAGTTTGCTTCGTGAAGTATTGGCCATATGACGTTGAGGGAGAAAGTGGTTCATTTAAAAAATACTTGCGCTCAATCAATTATTTTTAATCACCCTCCCACGCGCATCTCGATCGGCCGGGCGCGGTGCAGTTGCAGCCAGTCGCCGTTTTCGCGGAGGGCTTCGCTGCCGAGTTCAATAATGATCTTATCCTGGATCGCCTGATCCGTTGGTGCGTCATTGAGTTTTTCCTCGGCGGTATTGTGGAGGTGGTACATGTATGAATAGAGCTTCGTCTCCTCTTTGACCGCCATGGTTTCCAGATAGGCTTTCCCCATACCGGCGCCGGCAAACAACAATGTAATCAGCACAATTAGGCTCTTGCCGATCACCTGATTCATTAAAATGTGAATATCAAAGCGAAGGTGCAATAGGAGAAGGATGGCCGACAGGACCAGGCCGCCCCACATCATCGCTTTTACATAACAATCCATCTTGTTGCCAAATTTCTTATTCTTATCGACTGTATGATTAAAATATTTATTCTGTTCTTCAATCCACTTTTCTTTGATCAGGCGCATGTCAAAATCATCTCTTGGTCCCTTCGCCAGGCCTCCGTCTTGCCGGCTTAATAACTCTACCGATCGAATCGCATAGCGGATCCAGTCAAGCTCACTGTTTTGTTTTCGTAAATAATGTTCCGTCACCAAATTCGTTATCCGCGCGACTTTCCAAAAAAACTGTACGCGCAGTCCTTCCGCCAACGCTCGATAATCAAGATGCTTCCACTCACATTTGTCTTTAAATTTCGCCCATAAATGGAACAGAAAGGCGGTTAAGGTCATATAAAGAAATGTGGCGACAAGTAGATATCCGAGGGGACTGTCCAGGAAGAAATTTTGATAAACAACCAACACGACAAGAGCGGCAATGGCCAATTGAAAAATCCGTTTCATCAAATGATCTTTTTTAATCCGCGATTGAATGGCCAGGGCATCGGCCGCGGCAAAATACTCAAAACAAAGGCTGCATTCGTTCCGCACCTTTTTCCGCAATGCCAAATCATTGATTAATGATTGTTTGCTCGTTTCTATTTTTTCCGGTTCCTTTCGATTGAGAAGATCGATGTCATGGTTGAATCGATCGATGCACAACAACTTTTTCAAATATACTTTTTCCGCGGCGCACTGTTGTCGACGGAAAGCCTTTTCATCAACAGCTACCGTATTATCGCCTTCCGTATCCCCTTTTTTCTTCGCCTTCCAATTGGTAGGATATCTTTTCATTAATTTAAATAATTTTCGTTTTTCCGCCGGCAGCGGCATTTCTTGACGAGGCGTCATTATGTGAAATACAGGTCCGCCTTCGATCATTTTCAGGGGACTGTCAGGCATGGGAAACGTCAGCTTTTCTTCCTGCAATTTGTAACGAACGATGAATGACGTGCCGCCCAGCAAATCCAATCGAATGCCGTCCCATAGCGCGAGCAAGAAATGACTCTCTTGAGCGATATACGCTCCTAATTGCGCATATTGCTTTTTACGATACACCTTTTTCTTATCTTTGATATTCTCCAGAGTGTTGTCCTTTACCAAAGGCAGCACATAATGCCACGCGGCCTGTTTCAGCAAAGAATCGAACTCATCTTTGGATTCTTGGGTCGAGAAGTCTTTTTTGTATTCGTCGATCGGCATCGGCAAGGGAGCGATCAAACGAAAACCTTCGGCGAGAGCAACTCGCGCCACTAAACGATCCGCCCCCTCGGCCAAAGCAGACAAGACAATGATTTCGCAATGTCTGAATTTTTTCGTTGCTCGTTTTAATTCCCTTCTTACAACCTTTTCCAAAAAGGGAATGTCCTCGTGGCGAATATTGCGATGCCCCGTCACCCCAAATACAATTGGCAATTTTATCGCCAACTTTTCCATTTATAATCCTGCGCACTTATAGATAAGCATTCTGTTGGATATGGACATTTATATAGTCACTGTAAAAAAGAAACAATAATATATTTGTATAAAATTTTTCTTGAGTTACAAACGCTCCACTCCGGTTGGTGCGACACACGTTTTCACAACAAGCGACATCGCCCATGCCCTCAATACGTTACAAAAAATCATTTGAACATCTTGCACACGATACCCAACAAGGAAGGCAGTGAAAAACGCGACGACGAAAACAGATCTACTCTTACGTACCGAAGGTCGCCGGTCCGGCTCCTGTTCCGTCCATCGGTTGATGTTTGCTTCATCCTCCACCATACTTAAAAATAAGTCCGCCGATCAAAGCTTACGGAACGCCTTCGACGATCTCGCGGAGAGGGGATACGCACCGATGGATGTCACGATTCGACAAGCAACTCTTTCCGATGCAACCGCGCTGAGCGCGTTGGTCAAAAACCTGGGCATGTTTTCCTGGATGGACGAGGAAGACCCGCAATTGCTGCGGGAACGGTTAACGACGCATCTGGCGCGCTGCCTGGCCGATGACAGCCATAGCGTTTTCGTCGCGCAGCAGGATGAGCAGATCATCGGGTACGGCTTGGTTCACTGGCTGCCTTACCTGATTCTTCGCGGTCCGGAAGGATATATTTCGGAGTTGTTTGTCGGCGACGAGTCGCGCGGCGCCGGTGTGGGCGCGCTTTTGCTCGACGAGATGCGGCGCGAGGCGATCCATCGCGGCTGCTTCCGTTTGTCGTTGCTCAACCGAAACAGCCGCCCAAGTTACCTGCGCAATTTCTACCCCAAAAACGGATTCGTCGAACGCCCGGATATGGTGAACTTCATTCTGCCTTTGTGAAGGAACGTCGCCGCGCCACGTCTCTTTTAATCATCGCTATTGACCCCCGGGGAAAAAATAAACATGCTGAGTGGCCTTAAATGTGGGGACAAAACGGCAAGCTATGAGCGACTTTCCTGAGACCACGACAATTCGACTTTTCCACAACCGAGGAAACCGCCGGCCCGACTCGGTTTGCATCAAACAAAAACGCGACGGCCGTTGGCTTTCGTTTACCTGGTCCGAAATTTTGGAAAAAATCGCGCTGCTGGGAACGGCCCTGCGCGATCTGGGAATGCAACCCGGCCAGGTCGTCGCCATCGCCGCGGGCACCTGCGTCGAATGGACGATCTGCGATTTCGCCACGGTCGGTTGCGGCGGAATCACGGTCGGTCTGTACATGACCTCCACCGCCGAGCAGATGCGCTATACCCTCGAGCACAGCGAAGCGCGCTTCATCGTCATCCAAAACCGCGAAGTGCTGGCGAAACTCCAACCCGTGTTGGCCGAGTTGGAAAACCTGCAATGCGTGATCGTGATCGACCCGGCCGGCTGCGACGATCTGTGGCCCGATTACGAATCGTTCGACGCATTGATCGACGAAAGGCGCGACCGCGTCGACGTGGCGGACTATTGGCAAACGGCCTGCGCGCGCTGCGACGATCCGGAGCGACCGATCACCTATATCTACACCTCGGGAACAACCGGCTCGCCGAAAGCGGCGATGTTGTGCGCCCGCAACTTTATCGCCGCGGTCAAGATCTTCGGCGCCGCTTCCGATGCCGCGCCGGGCGATTCGTTGATTTCGGTTTTGCCGCTGGCCCACGGTCTGCAACGCGTGCTGGACCTCACCGCGTTGGCGGGCGGTGCGGCCGTCTGCTACGGGGAATCGCTGAAAACCCTCGTGAACGACGTCAAGGAAATCCAACCGACGATCCTCGGCGGCGTTCCCCGCCTGATGGAAAAAGTGTTCGAATCCATCCAGACCAAAGCCGTAGCCGGCGGATGGTTCAAGCGTCTGGTCTTCCGCTGGAGCCTGCAGGTCGCCCGGGAGTTCGGCGAGTATTACCAAAGCAAAAAGGAGCCGCCGCTGTTTTTCCGCCTCAAACACAAGCTGGCGACGGCCTTGGTTTTCGGCAAGGTCAACCAGGCGATGGGCGGGCGCATCCGGTTTGTCGGCAGCGGCGGCGCGTCGTTGTCGGTGGACATCGCCAAGTTTTTCATGGCCTGCAACATCCCGGTCATGGAGGCCTACGGCATGACCGAAACCACCGTGTGCGGTTCGCTGAATCTGCCGGGCGAGTTCAAGTTCGGCACGGTCGGCCGCGTTTCCCCGGGAGCGGAAATCAAAATCGCCGCGGACGGCGAGATTCTCATGCGCGGCGATTGCCTGTTTCTCGGCTATTACAAAATGGACCCGGCCGTCCACGCGACGCTGTATCGCGACGGTTGGTTTCTGACCGGCGACGTCGGGGTAAAAGACGCCGACGGGTACATGCTCGTCACCGACCGCAAGAAAGAGCTGATCATCACGGCCTACGGCGAAAACATCTCGCCCGCCAACATCGAAGCGACCTTGAGCGTATCGCCCTTGATCGCCGCTTCGATGGTCTATGGCGACGACCAGAAATTTCTCGTCGCCCTGATCGACCCGGACCGCGAACGGCTGGCGGCGCGGATCGAACAACTGGGATTGACCGTCGACGCCGATATCCCGCTGCATGAAAGCGAAGCGGCGCGCAATTTAATCGCCAAAGAGCTGGAGCAGATCAACGTCGGTCTGGCCAGCTACGAACGAGTGCGCAAATTCGCCCTGACGCCCGATGCCTTCACGATCGACACCGGCGAATTTACCCCCACCTACAAACTCCGGCGCCGCAACATCATTGGAAAGTATGAGGCGCTCATCAAGTCGTGCTACGGCGCGGATTGGAAAGAGCAAAAGAAGTGAGCAACGCCAACGACGAACCTCTCAATACCTTTCCCTGGCCTCGGGAGAAGGTCCGTGAATACGCCCGCGAGCATTCCCGCACCGTGCAGGTCAAAGGGCGGATGTTCACCCGCTTCGGCGTTTGGCTGCTGCTGACCTTCGTTCGTTCGTTTTCGCGCAAGGGCGCCTGGCGGTTCGGCGCGCTGATCGGCCGCCTGCTGTATGCGCTGCGGATCCGGCGCGACGTCGTCATGACCAATCTGGACATCGTGTACGGCGACAAAAAGACGCCGCGCGAAAAAAACGAAATCTACAAACGGTGTCTGATCAACCTCGGCCGCCAGTCGGTCAACTACCTGCGCACGCCGTTGTACGACGAAAAATTCTGGGACGAAAACGTCGTCATCGACGACGAGCAAACCCTCCGCAACGCCTTCAACAAAGGCAAGGGGGTGTTGATTCTCTCGATGCATTTCGGCGCCTGGGAACTGCCCGGCGGCAAGTTCGGCATGTCCGGCTACCCGGTGGCCAACATCATCAAAATCATCAAAAATCCGGTCGTCGAAAACCTGTTGATCCAGGCGCGGCTGGCGATGAACCTGGGTACGATCCCGCACAAAAATTCGCTGGCGCGCATTCAGGAGGGATTGCGGCGCGGCGAAGGCATCATCATGGCCGTCGACCAGAACATGAAACGCAGCCAGGGCGTTTTCGTCGATTGGTTCGGGCGGACGGCCTCGACCATCCGTTCCTGCGCCTACCTCGCCCGCGAAACCGGCGCGACGGTCGTGGCCGGCTACTCGCGCCAGCCCGACGCGGATCATATCGAAATCGTCGTGCTCGGCGAAATTCCCTGGACGTCCATCCCGGACGATCCGGATCAAGAATTGCTCGTCAACACCCGCAATTTCATCGCGCCTTTCGAAAAGGCGATCTACGACGAACCGGAACCCTGGCTTTGGCTCCACCGCCGCTGGAAAGTGCAACCCGAAGGCAGCCCGCCGACCTACAAATAAATGTGGTAGAATATCGGCTCAACGTTTCAGGGAGTTTCCGATGCGGAAACGGTCCGTTTTGCTCATCCTTGTGTTGTCGCTTCTTTGCTTTTTCGTTGCGGCTTGTACCGCCGACGACGATGACGATGACCACGACGACGATATGATCGACGACGACAACGACACGACCGACGACGACAGCGTCGACGACGATGATACTTCGCCCGATGACGACACCATCGATGACGATACGTCACCCGACGACGACACCAGCGACGACGATGACGACGAAATAGGCGCGGCCATCGTCGTGGGCGGCTCCGAGGAATACGGACCGGTCGCCTGGATCCGCTCCGCCAAAGGATGGTCGGTGTTGGCGATTCCCGGCGCGCCCGGTTCCTACCCGCTCAACGACGTGGCGGCATCCGGCTCAGGCACCGCGTTCCTGGTCGGCGGCTACGGCCAGACCGCCGGCGTTTACGAATACAAAGACGACGCGCTCAACGACCGTAGTTTCGCCTGCTACTCCTGCTGGCAATTCGGCGTCGCCCTGTCGGCGACTGCTCCGGCCGCCGGCGCGGGCTGCTTCGCCCACTCAGGCTTCACCGCCAGCCGCATCTGGATCGACGACGGCGTGACGTTCAACGCGGCGCCCGTTACCGAACCCAACGCCTACGGCATGTGCGTCGCGCGGGACGTGTGCTGGATCGACGATAACGAAGCGGTGGCCGTCGGGCGCGACTATTACAGCGGACAAGGAATCCTCTGGAGCGGCAACGAAACGGGCTTCGCGCCGGAGGACCCCCCGCTGCTTCTCGGTCAGTGGGAGTTGACCGCCGTCGCCGCGTGCCCGGACGGAGACGCTTATGCGGTCGGCGTCAACACCACGCAAACGCAAGGATTGGTGTTGCGCCGCGACGCCGGAAACTGGACCAAAGAAACCCTACCGAACGTCAGCGCCGATTGGGATCTGCGCGGCATCGCCTGCGCGGACGGCCACGTGTTCGCGGTGGGCTATGACAAGACGAACGGACGCGGCGTGCTGCTGAAAAAGGACGACGGTTGGAGCCGGATCACCTTGCCCCTCGCCGACGGTGATTGGGGATTGGAGGGCGTCGCCATCGACTCCGCCGGAAACGGATTGCTGGTCGGCTTCGACGCGCAGGACGCACAGGCGTTGATCTTCCGTCGTTCCGCCGACGAATGGATTCAGGAAGCCGCGCCGACCGCCGAAGCGAATCAACCGTTGTTGGGCGTAGCGCTTCTCGATTAATTTGCCCGCTTCTTCGCATTCACAACTTTTGAATAAAGTTAAAAGTGTGTTAGCATTTCGCCGACGGCGAGAGGCGCATGAGATACAAAAGTCTGGCCATTTTGTTGATTCTGTCTTTGATGATGGCGGTGTGTCTGGTCGCCGTGCACAACCACTTCGCCGATCAAGGCCGGCAATACGATCCGAACTGCCCTCTCTGCCGGATTTTACTGGGTTTCGTGCTGCTGCTTGCCACACTGGGTTGGTATTTTTTCCGCTGCGAAATCGTGGCCGTTCTCACCCGCGACAACGATCAATCGATCGATCCCGCCGGACGTTTCGGACTTGCATCGCGGGCGCCGCCACTCGTCTGATTAAGGCGGATTCTTCTTCACCAATTCGGGATCGGCAAAAATCCGATCCGCTTCCTAAGGAGAAAAATCGATGAAATGCCGGACGGCAATCTTATTCCTGGCGTTGATGATGGCTTTGGCCCTGTTCGCCGGCGCTTGCGGCGACGATGACGACGATAACGACGACAACGATTCGGCCGACGACGACGACGATGATGATAACGACACGGGTGACGACGACAACGACGACGACACCGGCGACGACGATACGACCGACGACGATACCGGCGACGACGACACGGAGGGCCCGTGGGACAACCTGTCGGACGAACTGGGCGCCGGCGAAGTCCGCGCGGGCGTGATCACGGCGGAAGACGAGTTGATCGGCGGTCCGCGCGCCCGCGGCATGCTCGGCGACTACAAGCTTTACAACTCGCGCGTCGAGTTCATCGTCCGTGCGCCGGAAAATCCGGGGGTCGGCTGGATCCCCTACGGCGGCAATCTGGTCGACGCCGACCGCGCGCGTCCCGCCGGCGAAGAAGGCGCGGACAGCCTGTGGGCGATGGAGCAGGCGCTGGGTTTGCTGCGCGGCGTGATGGCGCGGGAGGCCGAGGTGATCAGCGACGGGCATGACGGTGCGGCGGTCGTGCGCATGACCGGCAAGGACGCGGGCATCGACATCGTCGATCACCTCGTGCCCACCTGGGATTACAACCTGACGATCGTCACCGAGTACACGCTGCCGGCCGATGCCGACTACCTGATCATCAAGACGACGCTGAAGAACAACACCGACAAGAAGAAGACCGTGTTCCTCGCCGACATCGCGCTGTGGGGCGACGAGGGGAAGATCTTCACGCCGCGCGCGGGCTACAACCTGGGCGATGTCGACCTGCTGGCGAACCTGCGGTGGGTCGGCGGCATTTCGCGCCTCGGCCTGCCGGTGTCCTACGCCCTGGCGACGCTCAGCCCGGGTCGACGCATGTACGTGCCTTACATCGACGACGACATCCTGCCGTTGGTCGACGGTCTGCTGAAACTCGAGCCGCAGGGCGAAGCGAGCATCGGGCGCATGTTCATCGTCGGCGACGGCGACACCCGGTTGATTCACGAGACGATCGACGCCTTTGACGGCAACACCGAGGTCGGCACGGTGCGCGGCACGCTGCACGTGCCCACCGGCGACGATCCGACCACCGTCGAGATCATCGTGCAGGACAAATCGCGCCCGGACGATTCCAGCTACGTGGGCGTGGCCCGGCCCGACGCCACCGGCGCTTTTACGCTGCAACTGCCGCCGGACCGCTACAAGCTGCATGCGGTCGGCGAAGGGCGCGAGGATTCCGCGACGGTCACCATCGAAATCACGGCCGGCAATGAATCCACCGCGGACCTGACCATCGACGAACCGGGCTACTTCTCCTTCGACGTGACCGACGGCGACGGCGCGAACATCCCGTGCATGTTCATCTTCCAGAGCGGTTTTAACCAGCCGCGCACCGCCGGCATCGTCAACCGCCTCTGGACCGCCACCGGCGAAGGCACCGAGCCCGTCGCGGCCGGCGAATACACGGTCACCGTCACGCGCGGGTACGAATACGAAATCGACACGATGAACGTGACGATCACCGCGGGCGACACCGCCGACTTCGACACGTCCATCGAGCGCGTGGTCGACACGACGGGCTACATGGCGTCGGACTTCCACTTCCACTCGGAGCGCTCGGTCGACTCGCAGGCTATCCTGCCGCAGCGCGTGATCGAGGCGATGGCCGAGGGCCTGGAGATGCCGGTGATTACCGATCACGACACCGCGTCCGATTTTTCGGGCTACGTCGACGACCTGGGCGCCAACGACTTGATCAAGTTCGTGTCGGGCATGGAAATCAGCCCGGTGTGGGGCCACACGAACGTCTGGCCGCTGTCGCCGCCGGCCACCGCCGACGATTATTATCCCGTCCGGCTGGCCGAGTACGACGACGAAGGCAACTTCGTGAGCCGCCTGACCAACCTCGAATTGTGGACGGTCGCCCGCAATGACCTGGGCGCGCAGATCGTCAAGATCAACCACCCGCGCTCGGATTCGTCGGGCTGGTTCAACACGGTGGGTTACGATCCGACCGTCGGCGTCTCGTCGGCCAATCCCAACATCTGGTCTGATCAATTTGACGCGATCGAGGTGTGGAACGGCGGCACCATCGGCCACAGCGACAACATGCTCACCTTCGTCGACTGGTTCAGCTTCCTGGATCAGGGCTACACCTACACGATGCTCGGCGGTTCCGACTCGCACCGCGCCGGCTCGATGCTGGGCAATCCGCGCGATCTGTTCGCCATGCCCACCGACGATCCGGGCGACGCCGACATTCAGGACATGGTCGATTCGGTGCTGGCGAGCCGTAGCGAATCGTGCAACGGACCGTTCGTGGAGTTCTCCATCGGCGATCAGACGATCGGCGGGTTCGTCACCGGCGTCGACGGCTCGGTCGATCTGAACATCGTGATTCAAGCGCCCTCGTGGATCGACGTGAACTTCGTGCGCGTGTACTCCAACGGCGGCGAGATCATCGCGGAACAGACCGTCACCGGCGCCGGCGTGGTGCGCTTCGACGACGCCATCCCGGTGACCTCGACCGAGGACCGGTATTTCGTCGTCGCGGCCGGGCACACCACCGCGACGCTGGCGCCCTACCTGTCGGGCGAACCGGTGTTCACGATCACCAATCCGATCTGGGTGGACTTCGACGGCAACGGCGAGTTCGACGCGCCGGGGCTCTAAGCCCGCGTCATTCGCGCAACAGAACTTGATAGGGGGGCAACTCGATCTTGTCCCCCGATTTTTCGCAACTCTGCTGCGCGCGGTCGATCCTCCGTTGCACAAACCTATCTGATGTATAGTCGACGTAATGATTCTTGTTCGCCTCGACGGCGCGATACCACAGCAGCGCCTCGCACGCGCGCCCGTTGCGCTCCAGGTATTCGCCGTAGGTACCACAATTCGTTTCGTAATGCTGATTGCGGCAGAGCATGTCGACCGTTAGCGCCAAAAACCTGGTTATGTCCTGATCGCTCTCATTGAACCCAGGCGATAAGCCAAACGCGCGCTCCTCACGCCGCTTGGCGGTTTCGTTTTCGAAAAACACGCCGTAGTTGAATCCGGCGAAAAACATGGCGACGCCCAGAGCGACGAACGCCAACGCCCACAGAACGAAACGCAACACGGGAGATTGCACGCGGCCTCCGCTTGGTTTTGATGAAGGAATAACCAGGAATAATTCCTGGACTTGTGATTTGTCTTCATTATTCGCGATATCGGCCGGCGGTCAAGCCGCGCGGAACCAGGTCGTTCCGAGGAGCGCCGCCGGCGACTCTCTCCTTTTCCCTTTGCATCGCCAAGGCAACTTGCTACGATTCGCCCAAGCGCAACGGGGGAGGATTTTCATGCGCAACATCCTGGCGATAGTGGCGGTACTGGCGATGATCGCGATGATCGCGATGATCGTCACCTGCGGCGGCGACAACGAGAAGGCGGCGACGATCGAAGACGGCGAGAATCCCTCCGATGGGGGAACGGCCGGCGATGACGACGATGACGACGACGGCGACGACGACACCGCCGGGGGCGAATCGTGCACGATCACCAACCCGTGCACCAGCGGCTCGTGCGGCGATCTGCCGTGCTGGGAGATCGGCGAGAACACCGGCTGCGACGGGGCCTGCTACGTGCTGAGCACGCCGGAAGGCAACGTCGAGGGCGTCTGCGTGCCGCCGTGCGCCACCGACGCCCAATGCGGCAGCGGCTGGTTCTGCCTGCCCGACTGCCCGGACATCGAGGGCTGGTTCGATCCCCGTTGGTGCATCCAGAACGAGTACGACTACATGCGCGACTGCCCCCAGGAATAACCATGGATAATCCCTGGACCTACCAGGAATAATTCCTGGACCTATGATTGCCGTCGTTGGAAAAATCGGGGACTCGATTCCTTCGTGTCCCCATTTTTCGGTAGGCATGTATGGGCGAAAAACCCAGGGACATGTACTCGCTGCGTGTCCCGGTTTATCCATATATTATGTGACAAATGGGACACTTTTGTCCCACGTATAAATCGGCATATCAGCAATGATATCATAAGGCTACAAAAATTGAGGGTGGGACGCGGCACAAAAAGTGTCCCACATGAATATAATAGCGGTTCGACTGGTTTACCGGCGGATTGTCCGGGGGATCGACGCGGCGGAGGACCGGCCGGGCCGGAAAATGCTTATTTCGACAAATGGATTCCTTTTTTTGCACATCACATCGGGAATTGCCCGGAAATTCATAGGGTTTGGTATTTATTAGATAGAATAAGATGCTATTATTTCAGAAAATAACCGTATGGTGTTATCCCTCGAAAGGGGACGGTGTGCTTGAAGTCCGAGCGGCCTGTGCCGCGCCGGCACAATCCTTACTGCTTCGATACAACCCGCACTGACGGCGGGCGAGCCGGGCCGCTTCGAGGCGATCCGCACTGATGGCGGGAGAGCCGCGCCGCTTCGAGGCGAGCCGCACTGACGGCGGGCGAGCCGCGCCGCTTCGAGGCGAGCCGCACTGACGGCGGGCGAGCCGCGCCGCTTCGAGGCGATCCGCACTGACGGCGGGCGAGCCGCGCCCACGGCGATCCATGCTCCCGGCACCCCGCGCCCCCTGGGGCTGGCGAACCTTACGACTTTAAACCGGCGCGCCCGCACCCTTTGTACCTCGCGCGCCCTGGGGCTGGCGGACCCGACAATGGGCCGCGAATTCCAGGGCTTCGCCCTTCGCTACTGACCAATCGCCCCTGCGGGGCTCAGGCTGTTGAAAAATGCCTATCCCGAGAAAACACACCATTGTCATTTCGAGCGAGCCCTTTTGGGCGAGTCGAGAAATCCCTTTATGATTGAACCATTAAGGGATTCCTCCACTTCGCGTCGCTCCGGTCGGAAT
The DNA here is from genome assembly GCA_036725605.1 of bacterium. Taxonomy (GTDB): domain Bacteria; phylum Lernaellota; class Lernaellaia; order Lernaellales; family Lernaellaceae; genus CALBTQ01. The sequence goes on along the minus strand of DAIMDW010000004.1, from coordinate 44,853 downwards.
GACACATTTTTCGCTATAATCGACTTTTTCAACCGCCCCCGCCCCTCCGGGGCCATTTGGCTCCGGGTGTCCCAATTCGGAAATCAGGAAGTCCGTGGCGACTGTATTGGCTGGAAAGCCTGGTGCTTGTAAAATGTACAAGGGACGGCCATCGAGCAAAGTGACAGCTTCTCCACCCTTCCCTCGCCTTCGCCCTTGACGTGCCGAGCAAAACAACGGAAACATGCGGATATCCGCCGGTCGGCGACGGGGGCCGGCGCGCACACGCAAGGCGGCGCCGACGGGCGCGGCAGGAGGAGAGCATGGCCGCGAAGAATCCGGTTAAAATCACCGACACCACCTTCCGTGATGGGCATCAGAGCACGCTGGCGACGCGGCTGCGGCTGGCCGACATGGAGCCGGTCGCCGAGTTGCTCGACTCGATCGGCTTCCATTCGCTGGAGGTGTGGGGCGGCGCCACCTTCGACGTCGCGCACCGCTTCTTGCAGGAAGATCCGTGGGAGCGCCTGCGCAAACTCAAGAAACTGATGCCCAACACGCCGTTGCAGATGCTGCTGCGCGGCCAGAACCTCGTCGGCTACCGCCATTACGCCGACGACGTGGTCGAGGCTTTCTGCAAGCACGCGGTCGATTGCGGCATGGATATCTTCCGCGTGTTCGACGCGCTCAACGACGGGCGCAACTTCGAAGCCGCCTTCGCCGCGCTGCAAAAAGCCGGCGGGCACATCCAGGCGACGATCTCCTACACGCTGACCGAACGCAAGGTCGGCGGACCGGTCTTCAACCTCGATTATTACCGCGCCAAGGCCAAGGAGTTCGTCGGCATGGGCGCGCATTCGCTGTGCCTGAAGGACATGGCCGGGTTGCTTTCGCCCGACGACGCCTTCCTGCTGATCACCGAGTTGAAGAAGATCGTCGACGTGCCGATCCAACTGCACACGCACTACACCTCGGGCATGGCCAGCATGGCCTACCTCAAGGCGATCGAAGCGGGCGTGGACGTTATCGACTGCGCGCTGGCGCCCTTCGCGTTGCGTTCGAGCCAGCCGGCGAGCGAACCGTTCGTCGTCGCGCTGGAGGGCTCGGAACGCGACACCGGGCTGGATCTGGGCAAGATGTTCAAGGTCGGCGAGTACATCGAAACCATCGCACCCAAGTATCGTCATTTCCTGAACACCTCGAGCATGGCGGTGATCGACACCAACGTACTGCGGCACCAGATTCCCGGCGGCATGCTTTCGAACCTGGTCAACCAGTTGCGGCAGGCCGAAGCGCTCGACAAGCTCGACGACGTGTACCGGGAACTGCCGCAAACGCGCAAGGACCTGGGGTATCCGCCGTTGGTGACGCCGACCAGTCAGATCGTGGGCGTGCAGGCGGTGATGAACGTGCTGGGCGGCGAACGCTACAAGCTGATCAGCAAGGAAGTGAAGGATTACTGCTACGGCCTGTACGGCGCGCCGCCGGTGGAGATCGACCCCGCCGTGCGCGCCAAGTGCCTCAAGGGCTACGAGCGCGGCGAAACGCCGATCACGGATCGTCCGGCCAACCACATCGAGCCGGAGCTGGCCGCGGCCAAAGAGGCGGTCAAGGACATCACCGACGAAATCGGCGAGGTGCTCATCTACGCGCTGTATCCGCGCACCGGGCTGAACTACCTGCGCTTCAAACACGGCCTGGAGCACGACGCGCCGGGTGAGAAGGCCATGACGATCGAGGACGTCAAACGCGAGGACGCGCTGATCAAAAAGGCCGTGGCGGGCGAACTGACCGACAAAGCGTCGCCGGCCGATCTGGCCAACACCCGCGCGTACCGGGTGGCGGTCGAGGGCGAGGTTTTCGACGTGTTGGTGGAAACCGACGGCGACGTGCCGGAACTGGGCGCGTTGCGCACCTCCTACGCGCCGACGGCCACGGCCGCGCCGGTCGCCGCTCCGAAAGCGCCCACGGCCCCGGCGGCCGCACCGGCTCCCGCGCCGGTCGCTGACGGCACCAAGGTCGTCGCGCCGATGCCCGGGACGATCGTGCGCTACGCGGTGAACGTCGGCGACGCGGTCAAGGCCGGTCAAACCGTGGTCATCCTCGAAGCGATGAAGATGGAAAACGCCCTGCCCGCTCCCTGCGACGGCACGGTCAAGGCGCTCGGAGCCGCCGCCGGCACCACCGCTACGCGCGGCGACACGCTGGCGGTCATCGGGTAACTGTGCCGGACCTCCAAGCCCGCCAGGCACAAGTCCATAGCGAAGGGCTTCAAGAGGAAGCAAATGCAAGCACCCTCCCCCAAAGGGGTGCAGGCGATGCGCGTCATCCACCACTACAAATAACATCTCGGTGGCGCTGATACGCCAAACGAAGTGAGGCTTATCAGTGTTTGGACAAAACACTGATAAACTCACTCGCGTTGCTCGCTCGTCTATCAGTGCCAACGAAAAACGATTCGTGTTCTCTGTTATGCTCGCTCAGGTGCTTCACTCGCAAAACAACGCCACCCGCCGCACGATATTTGCGAGTATATCTTGTAAAAACAACAAGCTAAGCCTTTGTATGCTCATTTTTTCTATCTTGCTTACAAAGAAAAATTTTCGCTTGACACGCAATTTATAATCGCCTATATTGCAATTCAATTGCAATAAGAGGGCAACATGACCGCAGTTACTCAGTTCAAAGAATTCATTGCCAAGAGCAATCTGCGCATGACGCGCGAACGTGAGTTGGTCATTCAAGCCATCTTCGAGGAACACGATCACTTCACCGTGCAGAAAATCGCGGAAAAGCTTTACGAACAGGGACATCAAATCGCCCGTTCGACGGTCTATCGCATGCTGCCGCACCTGATGGACGCCGGGTTGATTCGCAAGGCCCCGGGCGGGGATTGCTCGGAGGAGCAGGTCTACGAGCCGATCGCCGGGCGGCCGCATCACGACCATCTGATCTGCGACGTATGCGGCGAGGTGGTGGAGTTCAAGGACGACGAAATCGAAGCGCTGCAGGAAAAGGTGGCCGGGAAATTCGGCTACCGGCTGAAAAAACACCACCTGGAACTGGTGGGCGTCTGCCCGGCGTGCCAGGAAAAGATCCTCAAGCAAGCGGTCAGCCCATGGCAGTGAAACCCGAAACCATCCGCCTCAAAACGGGCGTCTGCCGCTGTCACGACGAGGACATGCGCTGTTGTTGCGGCAAATTGCTGGCCAGACTGACCAAGGACGGGGTGGTCATTCGCTGCGCGCGTTGCAAACGGGAGATGGTGATCGACATGGCGGACCTGATCGTCGATCCGGATACCGGATGGGCGGAGATTTCATTCAAGGAGAAAAGCGCCTAAGCAAATCGTCGACAACAACATAGGCTGAGGCCAGAGGACAGTAGAATCCGGAGCCCGACTGACCGAGAGCGATCTCGGAAGTCGGGCTTTTTTTGTGGAGAGGAAGCAATGGAAAAACCCCACGCCCCCAAATTTCATCTGCATTTTCATTCGCGGCGGTTCGCGGGCGGGTGCGGCGACGGCCGGCGTCGCGAACCGGGCGACGCCCTCGTGCGTTACCACCAGTTTCCGACCATGCCCGAAATCCCGTTGTGCCTGGTTCGCCCCGGCGAATCCGTGCGGATCTCGGCGATCCACGGCGGGCGGGAAATGAAGCAGCGACTGGCTTCGCTGGGCCTGAATCCCGGCCTGGACATCGAGGTGCTGCAAAACACCTTCGGCGGTCCGGTCACCGTGCGCAGCAAAGACGTGCGCATCGCGATCGGGCACGGCATGGCGCACAAGATTTTCGTGCAATCCGTCTGCTGATCCCAGAAAGGAGAATTTCGTTATGGCACAAACGCTCAATGAATTGCGCGCCGGCGACAGTGCGGTGGTCGTCAAGGTTGCGGGGGAAGGCGCAATCCGGCGCCGGCTGTTGGACATGGGTCTGGGCAAGGGAACCGCGCTGAAGGTGGAGAAGATCGCGCCGCTGGGCGATCCGATCGACGTGCTGGTCAAAGGCTACCACCTTTCGCTACGCAAAGAGGAGGCGAAAACCATCCAGGTCCAGGAGGTGCGCCGTGGCTGAAAAACTGACCTTCGCCCTGGCGGGCAACCCCAACAGCGGCAAGACGACGATCTTCAACAACCTGGTCGGCGCGCGCGAGCACGTGGGCAACTGGCCGGGCGTAACCGTGGAGAAAAAATCGGGAACGATCAAAAACAACGGCCGGGAAATCGAGATCGTCGATCTGCCCGGCACCTACTCGCTGACCGCTTTTTCCATGGAGGAGATCATCGCCCGCGATTTCATCGTGGAGCAAAAGCCCGACGTGGTGATCAACATCGTCGACGCTTCGAACCTCGAGCGCAACCTGTACCTGACCGTGCAATTGCGGGAGCTGGGCGCGAAGATCGTCGTGGCGCTGAACATGCACGACCTCGCCGGGCAACGCGGCATCCGCATCGACGCGGCCAGGCTGGAGCAACTGCTCGGCGTGGCCGTCGTGCCGACCGTGGGCAACAAGAACAAGGGCATGGAGCCGCTGTTGCAGGCGGCCCTGGCCGTCGCCGACGGCAGAAAAGCGCTGCCCGAAGCGCCCATTCGCTACGGCAAGGAATTGGAAGATCACCTGACCGACCTGATCGTCATCGCCGAAGGCGACGCCGAACTGGCGCAAGCGTGCGGCGCCAAATGGCTGGCGCTCAAGGCGCTGGAAAAAGACAAGGCGGTCGTCGAAAAGCTGGAGCGGTCGAGTGTCTGGCCGAAGCTGTCCGCGGAATTGCGCAAGGTCGAAAAGCACCTGGAGGACATCTACGACGACACGGCGGACACGATCATCGCCGACGCCCGTTACGGCTTCATCGCCGGCGCGGTCAAGGAGGCGGTCAAGCGGCCCAGCGAAAACCGGCTGACCGTCTCGGATAAAATCGACAAGGTCGTCACCAACCGCTTCCTGGGCCTGCCCATCTTTCTGCTGGCCATGTGGCTGACGTTCAAACTGACCTTCACCGTCGGCGAAATCCCGATGGGCTGGCTGGAAACGTTCTTCGCATGGCTGGGCGGTCTGTTCGATCCGATGGCCGACGGCCTGCTCAAAAGCCTGCTCGTGGACGGCGTCATCGGCGGCGTCGGGGGCGTGCTGGGCTTCTTCCCGCTGATCATCATGCTCTTTCTGGCCATCGCGTTTCTGGAGGACTCGGGGTACATGGCGCGCGCCGCGTTCGTCATGGACCGCGTGATGAACAAGGTCGGCCTGCACGGCAAGAGTTTCATCCCGATGATCGTCGGGTTCGGCTGCACGGTGCCGGCGATCTACGCCACGCGCACGCTGGAAAACAGAAAGGACCGGATGATCACCATGCTCGTCGCGCCGTTGATGAGCTGCGGCGCGCGGCTGCCGGTGTACGTGCTGTTGATCGGTGCGTTCTTCGCGACGAAATCGGAAAATTACCAGGCCAATCTGCTCACCGGCATTTACGTGCTGGGCATCGTGCTGGCGATCGTCATGGCGATGGTCTTCCGCAAGACGCTTCTGCCCGGACAGGGCGCGCCGTTCGTCATGGAGCTGCCGCCCTATCGCCTGCCGACGTTCAAGGGCGTGCTGATCCACACCTGGGAGCGCGGTTGGCTGTACCTGAAGAAGGCCGGCACGGTGATTCTGGCCGTGTCGATCATTTTCTGGGCGGCGATGACCTTCCCCGGCGCGGACAACGAACAGTACGAAACGCTGCTGGAGCAGGTCGAAACCACGTACGCCGCGCAGGTCGAAATCGACAAAACCGAAGCGCTGCAAGCCGAATACGAGGAGGCGAAAGGCGCGCTGGAAAACACGATGGCTTCGCGCGACCTGGAGGCGAGCATCGCCGGTTCCGTCGGCAAGGGCATGGAGCCGTTCATCCGGCCGCTGGGCTTCGACTGGCGCATCGGCATCAGTCTGCTGGCCGGCTTCGCCGCGAAAGAGGTGGTCGTGGGCACGATGGGCACCATCTACAGTCTCGGCGGGGAAGAGGACGAAGAGTCCGCGCCGTTACGCGAGAAGATCGGCAAAGACCCCGCGTACAGTCCCGCCATGGCGCTGGCGTTGATGGTTTTCACCCTGATCTATCTGCCGTGCATGGTGGCGATGGCCGCCTGGCACAAAGAGGCGGGCAGCCGATGGAAATGGACGCTGTTTTTGATCGCCTACACGACCGCGCTCGCCTGGGTCATGTCGTTCGCCGCCTATCACCTCGCGCCCGCGTTCGGCATCGAAAAGACCAACCCGATCGCCATAACGCAAGAGGCGGAACAACCCTGGGCGTCGTTCCTGCAACATCCCGCGCCGGCCGACCAAGCCGCACCGGCCGAGGTCGCCACGCCCGAATCCTATGAACCGCAACTCGATGTGCCGACGGCCGTTCCAGCCGCGGAACCCAAGATCGAAGCCCCGATCGGAAAGGAACCATGACATGCAAACCGCCATCGTTCTCACAATCATAGTTTTTTCCGTCGGCTGGTTCGGCTATCGGCTTTACCGCACGGCCACCGCCAAAGAAGGCGAGTGCGCCGGCTGCTGCGGCTGCGGTTGCGGCAAGGACCCGCTGGCGGACTATCGCCGGGAAAAAGATCGTACGGCCGAGTAACCCTCGTTCAGCGAAACGACCGGCCGCGCAAGATGATACTTTTAGAACTTATATGAGAAAGGAATATGAAGATGAAACGACTCATGCTGCTCTTGCTGATCATGACGGCCATCCTTGCCGCCGCTCCCGCCTTCGCGGAAGAAACGGAGGAAGCCAAGTGGTTCGAGATGGTCACGCTCAACGGCGTCGTCGACGCGCGGATCGGCTATCGCTCCTTCGCGCCGGAAACCGACGATCTGGACACGGAGAACGTCGGCGACATCTACGCGTTCAACGCCGGGCTGGGCGCGGAAATCACGCCCAACGAATTTTTGTCCGGCACGGTCTTCTTCCTGTGGGAAGAGGAGTTCGGCGGCGAGGACCTGGGCGTGGACATGGACGAAGGCTTCGTCACCGCGCAATGGAACGGCCTGTTCGGCCGCATCGGCAAGATGTACCTGCCCGTCGGTCAGTTCGACACCTTCGCCGTCGCCGACCCGCTGGTGCTGGAACTGGCCGAGTGCCGGCAAAGCGCCGTGGGCGCCGGCTACGCCCACGACTTTTTCGAAGTCAGCGCCTGGACGTTCAACGGCGCCTTCGACAACGTCGATGAGGACGGCGAAGCCGACGACAACACGATCGACTCCTTCGCCGCGCGGCTGGACATCAAGCCCCTGGCCTTTCAGGAGAAGTTCCAACTGACGATCGGCGGCTACTACCTGAGCGACGCGGCGGAAACCTCGCTCGAATTCGGCGGGGCCCTCAACGCGGTGGATCCGGACGGCGCGGCCGACAACGGCGACGAGTTCGTTCGTTACGAAACGAACGTGCCGCTGTACGGCGGATTTCTCAGCGCGGAATTGCCCTTCACCGAAGCGTTCGGATTGGGCCTGGTCGCCGAGTACGTCGCGACCGGCGAGTTCGACGAGGAGGAGTACGTCGACAACACCGGCGAAGCGACGTCCCTGAGCGCCGCCAACGTGGAGCTGGCCGCGCTGCTGCTGGACGGTTCGCTGCAGCTCGGGCCGAAATTCGAGACGATTTCCGGTCTGGATTGGCTCGGCACGCAGGAGAACGATCCGTTTTACGAAGTGACCGACTACACCCAATACGGCGGTTTCGTCGGCTACGACCCCTGCGACCATTTGCACCTGGCCTTGCAGGCGATGTCCGGCGCCGACAACGAGGACAACCGCCTGACCGACGTGCAGTTCCAAACCGCTTTTGAATTCTGAGGGAAGGAAGCCAATGAACAAAATCCGTTCGCCGTGTCCTTCGACCGAACGTATGCGGCAACAATTCAACCAAGGAAAACCCATGGAAACAAAGCTGACCGGTATCCCGGAAACCATGTTGATTCCACTGTGGGCCCGCGCGGTGGAAACCAAAATGCCCCGGCCGATCGTGCGCGACGACCGGGCGTCCGAAATTTTGGAACGAATCGATTACGACTTCAGCAAATTCGCCAAGGCGAAGTTTTCGCAACTGGGCGTTTCGATCCGCACGATGCTGCTGGACAACGCCGTGCGCGCGTTTTTGAACCGGCAGCCGAGCGCATGCATCATCAACCTCGGCGCCGGCCTGGACACCCGCCGGGAACGCCTGGGCTGCGCGAACGTCGTCTGGTACGATTTGGATCTGCCCGAGGCCATCGCCTTGCGGCGACGATTTTTTTCGGAGACGCCGCCTTGTCGCTTCATCGAAAGTTCGGTGTTCGATGAATCGTGGATCGAGCGGGTGAACGTCACGGGCAAAGCGGTGCTACTGATCGCCGAAGGCCTGTTGGTGTACTTCGCCGAGGAAGAGCTCAAGCCGCTGTTTGCCACACTGGCGGCGCGGTTTCCCGGCGCGGAAATGCTCGTCGAAGTGCAAGGACCGGCGATCGTCGGCCGCGCCAGACAACATGATTCTCTGAAAACCATCGAGCAGCGACCGGAATTCAAATGGGGCGCCAAAGACGCCCGGGTGATTACCCGTTGGCATCCGCGCATCGAGTTTGTCGAAGAATGGTGCTTTTTCGATTACCACCAGGATCGCGCCGGCTGGTTCGGCTATTTTGCTCGCTTGCCGTTCATCCGCTCATGGATAGCGCCGCGCATCGTCCGCTTGCGCTTCCAAGCCTCGCAATAGGCAATCTGTCATTTGGCGAGTCCGTCGGGCATATTGAAAATTCTCTTACATTATCAATAGGATATAGTCACCACATCGTCGGCGTTAAAAATAATTGACTATTTGGTTAATTTCTTCTTGACTGTTCACACGCCTTTGCCGATAAACGGAATATAACCGACGCTCCGGTGGGTCCGGGGCCTGACGAAAGGGTGTCGACGATGAAGGCAAAGTTTTTTCTTTTGTTTTTTCTTCTAGTTAGCATGGCCAGCCTATTGATTGTCGCGGCCTGCGGCGACGATGACGACGACGACGACGATGACGACGATGCTCCGGCCGTCGAGTTGCTCAATGAGCAGGGCGTTTGCTTCTGGGCGTGCGATTTCGGCTCTTATGGAATGCAAAGCGGTTGTTATCAACCGGTGTACTCGGACGAAGAGTGCGAACAGTATGCCGATGAGCGCTGCGGCGATGGGGGCGCATACAACGTTTACGACAAAACGGATTTTCATTGCACAAGCTGCGCGGACAAAACGTGCAAGGGCTATAATGAAGAAGATCTATGGTAATTTTCAAGGAGTAGACCGATGAAAAAGCTGGGGTTTTTGGTTTTCATATTGATGTTCCTGGTTGTCGGTCTGGCGTTCGGGCTCGGTTGCGACGATGACCCTTCGACAAGCTCAGGGCAGGCTAACGACAACGACGACGACGATGACGACGATGATGATGATGATGACGACGAAACGCTCTACGAACAGGGCGTGTGCTATTGGGTCTGCGATTGGGGCGGGAACACGACCGACGGATGCTATCAGCCGGTTTCCTCGGCGGAAGAGTGCCGCGACTACGTGGAATCCATTTGCAACGAAGGATCGATCGACTTCGAATACGAGGCCGACTTCCATTGCACCACGTGCGCCGACAAGTCCTGCATCCCCGATTGGTGGTCGGAGTATTATTGAGAAAGACAGGCGGCTTGTCCCGCCGCCGATGCCTTCCATCTAAAAAAGTGACAACGGCTCGCGCGTTGTTATAGTTACAGAAAGAACGCCGCCGGGCGAAGGGCGGCCGGAGAAAACGACAACAACCGGCAGGCCGAGAAAAATTGCGCTTGGAGAAAAAATGAAGACCCACCTTTTCGTGCTCGCGATGATGCTGACGCTGGCGGTCGGTCTGACCATCGGTCTGGCCTGCGATGACGACGACGACACCGACGCCGACAGCGGAGCCTCGCCCGACGAAAGCACCGACGGCGTGTGTTTCTGGCAATGCGAGGAAGATCAGGCGACCACCAGTTCGTGCCTGAGCGGCTTTGCCGACCTGGAATCGTGCGGCGCAAATGCCTATGACGTGTGCAACGGCACGGTGCTGGCAACCGACTGGAGCGCCGACTGCACCTCGTGCGACGACACCTCCTGCTGGCCGGATTGGCATTCGGCCGACTGAGGCGAGCGGTGCAACATTAGTACGACACGCTGATTTTCTCGGCATGTACTTGCCGGATGCTCAGTTGCACCCGCAACCATCGTTATTGTCGTCGTCATCATCAGCATCAGGCGTGGCGTTATCATCGTCGTCCGCAGCATCGTCGTCGACCTGGTCGTCGTCCACCGAGTCGTCGTCATCGTGCGGCAAATCGGAGCCCGGCACGATCTGGATTCGCGTAACCGAATAGGCGTCGTATTGATCCTGGCCGGTATAATCGATCGCGTTGAAGATATCGTAACGCCCGTCGTCGGTCGTGGTCCAATCGGCGGGCCGGATTTCGTCGAAAGAACTTCCATCGAAAACGCCCCAAAAGGATCGTCCGTAACAATAATCCCACTGAATGTCGGGATTCTGGTAACCGGGCTGCAAATGGCTGGGGGTGTATGCACACACCCGGGGACTGAACAAGTCCGTTTCTCCCTCGATCACCACCGGCGTGCCTTCCCCGTCCGGGATCCCCATGTTGGTGTGCATTAAAATAATGTTTTCATTTTCGTCCAGAAGAAACAAATGCCCTCTACCTGCATCGTAATCGTAAATAGTGGCCCAGGCCTTGACCGTTTGTTCGTTTACAATGGGTATCGGCTGTTGATCGCGCAGCCAGGTCAACGAAAATTCCCATTCGCCGCAATAAACCAGGGCGGCGTTGCCGATGACCGTGGTCGTGCATTCCGCCAGTTCGTGCGGGTTGTACTCGTCTTCGAAAGTCGCGATCGCTGAGCCGAAATCGTCGATTTCAAACCACAGTTCCGGCTCGATGAAATCGCCGCAGGCGGGCAGAACGACATCGGCAGGCGCCAATGATGCTCCCCCAAGCAACAACAAAATCAGTATCGAAATCAGCAACGGAATATAGTTAATTTGCTTCGCCTCCATGTCAGCCTCCGTATTTCCACGTTCCAATTCAACCGTTCCCGCCAAAAAAACAAACGGAACAATTCGACATTATTATACTATCGCAAAATGAACAATTATTTTCTCCATGTAAATATTTAGAAGTAGAGTAAGTTTATTTCCTTGCATGATTGTCTCGTGCTCCAATTTCAATATCAAAGTTTTTTATTTTTATCATATTACTTACTTCATTAACAGCACGTCTTATCCTTCGTTTGAGATTTGAATGTGCTTTTGAAGGAATTTGTTTCCAAACCTCGATTGATAACATCTGAAGTAGAGCTTTGTTATCAATGTTCGGTTTTTTTCCTCTCTTATTTACAATTGCTTCATAAAAAAGTCTACGTATCATTCCAAAGAGAAAATGTCCATTTATTATGTCATGGAATTCGCCTGATAATAAATAGCGATCTACTACTTTTTTTGCCTGATAGATATCATTGCTACTTATTTTTTTTTCGCAATCTTTTTTTAATTTCCGTAGTTTGTTTCTATCAAATTTTATCCCCATTTGATCAACAAACAATTCTTCTGGATGATCTGGTAAGACATCAATTTGGTCGATAGTATATTTTTGTGACGCTACATCCAAAACTACAAGATCGTATAAACATTTTTTGATATATAATATATTTTTTTTAAAATAATTCTCTAATGTTTCCCTCTCATCTCCTCTTTGAGCATATGTTAAACACATCTCTCCCAATACCGCCTTTTCGAACAAATAATTTTCAATTGAATATTTTTTTAACATTATCACTCTTTTATGAGTATAATTATTTTTTTCTAAAAACTCATAATCACCATCAATAATGACAACATATGGATAATCATTTTCTTTTAATGCATTTATTAAATCATTTGCATTGCCTTTTCCATGAAATGTTTCATACCTACATACCCTTGATTTAAACATTGGTCTATAAAATTGAATATCTGTTGGTCCCTCTACCCATACAATTGGATCTTTATAATATCTATACTTCCCAATAAGACCACTTGGTGTCCGTGAAAAAGACATTATTAAATCCTTGACAGATCGATAACTTTTTCATCATAAGACCCTGATATGTCAGGAGAATGTGTGGCCACAATTAACTGACACTGCCCAGCTAATTCAATAATAGATTTAATTAATTTTTCCTGCCATGTGACATGAAGAGATAATTCAGGTTCGTCTGCCACATACACTATTGGCTGATCTTCCCACAAAAGAGCTTGAGTTAAAAGAATTAATATTTGCTTTTCTCCTGAAGATAAATATTTCCATTCAATCTCTTGATTTCGTCTATCCTTGGACGATATTCGGAGATTACCTTTATCATTTACGGCAATTATTTTATCATTATAAAAAGAATTCACTATATTCTCAAATAATCGTAATGGTTTAAATAAATCCTTTCTTTTTTCTTCCAATTCCTGAGCAAAACCAACCATTTTTTTCGTTCTACCAATAAGTGGAAAAATCATTAAAGTTGATATTTCCATACGTTTAGGATTGCTTTCATATTTCTCAATTGCAGCCTTTGCTTCTTTAAAATGATCATTGATTTTTTCTGCCATTTTATGATCCAAAAAACCTAAATCGGTAAATGCTTTCCCTAATTGCTCCTTATCAGCATCAGTTGGCACCTCAACATTGCCAACAATTCTATCATGTTGTTTGTCATATAAAATATTTTCCAAAGCATGCCTTTGAAATTCTTTTCTTAAATCAGCCAATTCCGCATCGAGACCAATTCTATATCGTTGAAGACTATTGATTAATTCTGACAAACATTCATCAACAGACTCCAAACTTGTTCGTTTAATAGAGCGTCTTTCATTATCGTCTTCTGGTATTGGCAATCTTCTACTTACAGGTAGCCATACAGCTTTTAGCAATCCGTCTAATTTAGCCCTCAAATCTCTTTCAAAATGAACCATCTTCCCATAATAATAATCATAGGAAAAAGGACGATAATCCTCATTTTGCTCAAAACGATTAATTATATCCAATGGAAACTCAAACGCTTCTTTGGATAGCTGAAAACGCAAGACTCCATTTTGTTTTGATATTTTTATTTGCCTTCTTGAAGCCCCTTCAAAACTGACTAATTTAATAACAAGTTCATTAAAATTATAAGAAGCAAGTTTTATGATATTTCCTGTTAATGCATATTGAAGAAGATTGATAATAGTTGTTTTTCCTGACGCATTTGGCCCAATTATTATACTTATATCCTCATTAAAAGAGATTTCAATATTTCGAAAACCCCATAGTTTATTTACTTCAAATTGAGCCACGCGGTATTTTGCCACTTTCAAACCTCAAAAAAATTATAATAAATTAGGTTTTATGTTATCATATTTCTTCTTTACAACCAAATAAAAGTAAAGTAATCACGATAAATATAATCGCACCTTCAAATTTGATTTTTTACCTACTCTTTTTGCGTCACCGATTGGTTGATCGTGTCGGTGTGTTTGTCCATTTTATCTTTGAGTTTGTCCTTGGCCGGGAAGATTTTATGCGCCAGCGATTCCGCCTGGCTCTGCAGGGGATCGGGCAGCAACTCCATGATTGCCAAGGCGACGAACAAAACGGATAGTACCAATAAAATAGCGACCATCTTTTTCACAACGTGCCCTCCTCGTCTTATCTGTACACAAAAACATATTGTCATTCAATGCCAAAATATTCACGGATCTTGGCAAGACGGAGAAAGTGATTAAATTCTAACTGGGCGTCTTGTGGATCGTTTGACGAATACCGCCCACGAAAAAAAACGAACACCGCACGAACCATAAAAACATTACCCCACACAAGACGCCTTTAACTTTCCCCTTCCGCAAAGACTTTTCAGCCGCTGATTGGTGATTAAATTTCGTGCAACCTTTTGGGAAACCTCAGTGTCTAATCGCCGCAGCAGAGGGAACGGCGACGAGACGAAACGGATAATGGCCGCATCCCACGATGAGACTCAGTGATGGAGAGAAAAATGAGTAGAAGCGCCAAACTGCTGATTTTCGTTGCTTTTTTGATGATCGCCTTTTCGCTGGGCGCCATTGCGCACGGCATGGGCCGCAACGTTCCCGAGTCCGAGGATGAGCTGAAAACCGCGCCGCCGGTCAACCCGCAACAGGCGCAACTGCCCGCCCCGACCGGCTACAGCGACGTGGCCGAAGCGGCGGTCAACAGCGTGGTGAACATATCCTCGACCAAGGTCGTCCAATCGCAGGCGCCGAACTCGCCGTTTTTCAACGACCCGTTTTTCCGGCACTTCTTCGGCGATCCGCGCCAGGGCATTCCCCGCGAGCGTCGCGAGCGCGCGCTGGGCTCGGGCGTGATCGTCACCACCGACGGCTACATTCTGACCAACAATCACGTGGTTGCCGACGCGCAGGAAATCAAGGTGATTCTGCTGGACGGCAGCGAGGAAACGGCCAAGGTGATCGGTACCGATCCGAAAAGCGACGTGGCGGTGGTCAAGGTCGAGCGTGAGGGCCTGACGCCGTTGGCGCTGGGCGATTCGGAATCGCTGCGCCTGGGCGAAGTGGTGCTGGCGATCGGCAATCCCTTCGGCCTGTCGCACACGGTGACCATGGGCATCGTGTCGGCGAAAAGCCGCGCCAACGTGGGCATCGTCGACTACGAGGATTTCATCCAGACCGACGCGGCGATCAACCCGGGCAACTCGGGCGGCGCGCTGGTCAACACGCGCGGCGAGCTGGTGGGCATCAACACGGCCATCGCCTCGCGCAGCGGCGGCTACCAGGGCGTGGGCTTCGCGATTCCGGTGAACATGGCCAAGTCGATCATGAACAGCCTGATCAAATTCGGCAAGGTCACGCGCGGTTACGTGGGCGTGATGATTCAGGACGTGCGGCCGGAAATCGCCAAGGCCTTCGGGCTGGACAAGCCGGCCGGCGCGCTGATCGCCGACGTAATGGCCGGCGGTCCCGGCGACGAAGCGGGACTCAAGCGCGGCGACGTGGTCATCGAATACAACGGCACGGCGATCAACGATTCGGCGCACTTCCGCAACCTCGTGTCGCAGACCGAGGTGGACCGGGACGCCAAGCTGACGATCATCCGCGACAAAAAGAAGATGCTCGTGACGATGAAAATCGCGGCGCGCCCCGACGATGAAAACCTGGCGCAGCCGGCCTCGACCGAGCCCGACGCCGCGGGCGTGAAAAACCTGGGCGTGCGCGTGCAGACGCTCGATCCGCTGACCGCCCAGCGCTACGACCTGCCGGCGCATCTGCGCGGCGTGGTCGTCGGCCTCGTGCAGCCGGGCAGCCCGGCCGACGAAGCCGGCCTGATTCCGGGCGACGTGATCATGGAAGTCGACCGGCAGGCGATTGCCGACGTGGCGCAATTCCAGCAACAAATGAAAAAGGCGGGCGACTCGGTGATCCTGCTGATCAATCGCAAAGGTCAGACGGTTTACACGGTCGTCAAGCTCAACTAGTTCCTTTCAAGAGCACAATCCTGTCTTCGCCCCCCGCCGCCCCACGACGGGGGGTCTTTTTTTGCCCTTACCGCGTGAGCTCGACTTTCTGCAACGTTTCCGGATACTGCGGGGCGCGCGGCTTGTTGAGGCCTTCGCGCTGCAGATAGGTTTTGAAGCCGTTCATCAGCGAGGTGTAGAAGCGATCGCCGAGCACCGCGCCGCCCTGTTCGGTCGGGTGCGTCAGGTCGCCGGCGCCCAGGCGCGGCCGGGCCATGTACCACTGGGCCATCGAGCCGCGTCCGCCCATCGCCTGGTGATTGTCATAGTAGGCGACGCCCAGTTCCTTGGCGACTTCCCGCTGAATGACGGCGATCTTCTCGATGACCTCGATGCTGTCGAGCGCCGTGCCCTTTTTCTTGGCCTGATCGATCGGACCGACCAGCAGGATCGACGTGTTGGGCAGATTGTCGCGCAGCATGGTCACCACGGTTTTCAGGTTGGAACGATAGGACGTCAGATCCAGGCTATTGCCGGCGCGCGCTTCGTTGTTGCCGTAGCCCAGCGCGATCAGATGCGGGTTGCGGTGCTTGATCATTTTGATCCAATGAGCGGTGTCGGCCTGCAGCCAGTAACGCACGCCGGTGCCGTTGATGCCCAGCGAGTCGTAGACCACGCCCGCGTTCTTGCGCTCCAGGACCACGCCGTACAAACGCGTGCCCTCTTTCACGGCGCGCAATTCCAGCTTGTGCTCGCCGTCGGGCACCTCGATCACGGTGTAGGCGTCGGCCGGGCTGCCGTTGGTGTTGAACGAGCCGACCTTGCGGCCGTCGACGCTCACCTCGACCGGCCCGCCGCCCGGTTCGACCGGATAGAGAATCTCGAAGCGCGACACGCCGCGGCCGATGTTCGATTGGCGCGCGGTGCCGATCTCCGTGTCGGCCTTGCTTTTATAGGCGACCGCGTACACGCCGGCGTAGCCCACGCGCTTGTCGCGGATCGATTTGTCGTTGAGGGTCATGCAGATCCACTTCGAGGACGGATCGAAGGAAAGATCCATCGGCCGGTACCAGGGCTGCGGACGGCTGGCCAGCACGAAGCCGTGCCCGGCGTCGCCCCAGGCGGTCTGCATCCGGCGGCGCATCTGGCCGGCGATGCGGTCCATTTCGACGATCGAGTCGCCGTAATGCGCGATGCGCGTAATGCCGTTGCCCGCGGCCGTTTGCGCCAACGAGGCGTAGAAGCGATCCAGCGAGTTGGTGGGATCCTCGATCTTCACCAACTTGTCCATTTTCTCACCGGTGATCTTTTTAATGATTTCCATGGCATTGGCCGCCACCGCCGCCGGCGACGCCAACAACACGACCAGCGCCATCACCGCCGCTGAAACGACGAACGTGTACACCCATTTTCGCGATGATTTTTTCATATTTTCCTCCACCATCCTGATCGAAAAGACAGGCGTTCAGCTTAGGCTGCGGGATGCGTCGATGCAAGGGCGTATTGAATCAGAACTTCTCGTAGACGAAGGGCTGCACCTCGCTGGAAGCGAAATGGAACAGCAAATACATCGCGCCGGCGAAGAGCGCGGTCTGCGCGAACCAGGGCAGGCGCAGCCAGGTTTTGCGCACCCAGTTGTACCATTTGTCGGGCCACCAGGTGAAGAAGAAGGCGACGCCCATCACGTACACGACGTCCATGTTCAGGTTCGGCGCTTCCCACACGCCGCGGAAGACACTGGACATCATGTCAAAGAACGTCTGCATGCTTTCGATGCGGTAGAAGATCCAAGTCAGCGCCAGGTAGAGGAAGGTGAAAAACACCGCGACGATCCGCGCCGGCTCGGACTTGGACAGGTCTTTGCCCTTTTTCTTCAGCCAACGCTGCCAGATGCGGGTGAACATCAGGCCCACGCCGTGGAGCAATCCCCACACCACAAAGGTCCAGGCCGCGCCGTGCCACAGGCCGCCCAGGAGCATGGTGATCATCAGGTTGCGGTAGATTTTCCACTGGCGATTCACGCGCGAGCCGCCCATGGAGATATACAAATAATCGGTCAGCCAGCGCGACAGCGTAATGTGCCAGCGCCGCCAGAAATCGCGCAGGTTGCGCGCCTTGAAGGGGAAGTTGAAGTTCTCGGGCAGATCCAGACCGAACAGGTGCCCCAGCCCCAGCGCGATGTCGGTGTAGCCGGAGAAGTCGGCGTACAGATGAATCACGCAGGCGAAAATGCCCAGCAGCACTTCGGTCGACGAGAACATCAACGGCAGATCGAACACGCGGTCGACCAGGTTGAGCGCCAGGTATTCGGCGAAGATCATTTTCTTGAACAGGCCGGAGATGATCAGAAAGACCGCCTTGCCGAACCGCTCTTTGGTCAGGCGCGACGTTTGCTTCAACTGCGGCAGAAACTGCTCGGCGCGCACGATCGGCCCGACCAGCAGTCGCGGGAAAAAGGCCATATACAGCAGGTGATCCAGCAGGTTGTGCGCCGGTTCGGTGCGCCCGCGGTACACGTCGATCGAGTAACTGAGCGTCTGGAAAATGTAAAAGGAAATGCCCACCGGCAACGGCAGGCGCAGTTGGCTGGGCTCCATGTACACGCCGAACAGCCCGGCGATGTCGATCGGAATGTTGGCGAAAAAGTTAAGGTACTTGAACGACGCCAGCAGGCCCAGGTCGATCACGAGACTGACGATCAGCAGCGCCTTGCGCCGGCCCGGCGTGCTCGCGCGCGCCATGCGTTTGGACAACATGAAGTCGAACACGCTGACAAACAGCAACAGCAGCAGGAAATACGGATTGGCCTGCGAATAGAAAAAGTAACTGGCCAGAATCAACACGGTCACCCGCACCGGCTGCCATTTGTAGGTCAGCCAGTACAGGGCCAACGTGACTAATACGAACGCCGCGAAGTTAATGCTGAAAAAGGTCATGTTCGTTCCTTCACTCGCTCCGGGCTTGGTCAGGCCGACAAATTTTTCACATAGTTACACGTTTTCGGGGAGATTTTCCAGCGAAGGCCGAAAATCGTTTGCGGCTGATCGGTCGATTGGGAAGTCAGATGGACCGTTCAGCAACCACAGCCGTCGTCGTCATCGTCATCGTCCGCCGCTGAATCGTCATCGGCTTCGTCGTCATCCAAATCATCATCAGGCGTGGAATCGTCATCGGCTTCATCGTCATCCACATCATCATCAGACGTGGTGTCGTCGTCGGGGACTGTATCGTCGTCAGGAGTCGTATCATCGTCGGGTGTTGTGTCGTCGTCGGGAGTTGTATCGTCGTCGATGGTATCGTCATCGGGAGTTGTGTCGTCGTCGATAGTGTCGTCATCGACGCCGTCGCGGCTGGAAAAAAAGATTTCCACCGCGCCGGTAACCTTGGACGGATCAGCGGCGGGATCATAAAAAATTACATCGGGAATGCCGTCGTTATCCAGGTTGGTCACAAGGGTTTTTCCTTGCTCAAAACCATTCGGCTCGTGAGTACCCTGCGGTTCGTAATCCTCCAGACTCCATGTGCCGGTTTGCGGAAAGGCCTCACGATCCCAATAAAATGCGTGTGATTGAAAAATTAAGTCGAGTTGATCGTCGCCATCGATATCGCCGAAACTGAAGGGATAGTACGGAGAGAAAACTGAAAACTGATTCGACAGTACGCCGCCCGGTTCCAAGCCGACTTGACCGAGTTTGATGATGACCAAACGAAGTTCGCTGTTGTAGGATCTTCGACAAATAACGTCATCCGCCCCGTCGCCATTCCAGTCACCGGCATCGAGACAACGAAAAAAAGCCTCATACAAGGGATGCTTATAATAGATATCCGGCGGTGTCGTCTCAACATCGATCACCCGCGGCGTCGTATAATCGTCGAAGCCGAACCAGATATACAATATGCCGTAAAAGTCGGAATCGTGACTGAACACGAAATCGTTGGTGCCGTCGCCATTGATGTCAGCCAAAAGAGGATAATAAAGAGCCTCTGCCACCCCACCAGTGAAGCGCACATCGGCTTGGTCGGTTTCCAAATCGATTATCGTGCCGGAAGGAGAATCACTTCCAAGAATCACCAACGGCTCTTCGGCGGTCAGCAAATCATCATATTGATCGCCGTTTACGTCGCCGCAAATCATCTGATGCCGAAAAGGATTATCATCAGCGGCGTAGATCACCACATCCGCTTCATTGTCCAGATCCGTTATTACGGTTCCCGAAGTCCAATGTGGTCCTCCGTAAAAAACAAAGATGGTTTCGTCGCGTCCGCCGACAATGGTGCGATTAAAAATCGCATCGGAGTAACCGTCGCCATTGAAATCGCAAAATACGGTTTCGTCGCTAATCTGATCATCGGATTGGCCGATAAACGACACATCCGCCGGATAAGAAGAAATATTGTACTGCCCGTTGGGAATGCTGTCGGCGTCGAAAAAAATATTCACCCGGCCATTGTCGTTATCGCCGTAATACTTTTCCGAGATTATGAGGCTGTTTTCCGACAGATTCCGAAACGGTCCGACAGCCGCATGTTTTCCAAAAAAAGAATCGTTTCCCGCACCGACAATGGAAACATGGGTGGCAAACTCTTTTGGTTCATCGCCGTAACTTCCAATGGAAGTCAGGAGGGGAATAAGCAGAACCAGCAATCCGAAAAAAAGTCGTCTCATTTCCCACCGCCAATCGTTAATCCCATTAAAAACACTCCGCGTCGTTGTTCGCAATCACTGAGAACGTATATGGAGAGTCCATCGGCAGATAAGCGGGCGGAGAAAAGAAATTTAAGATCAATTATCGGTCAACACCCGCAGCCATCATCATCGTCGTCGTCATCGTCCGATGCTGAATCGTCATCGGCTTCGTCGTCATCCACATCATCATCAGACGTGGTGTCGTCGTCGGGGACTGTGTCGTCGTCGGTATCGTCGTCCGTATCATCGTCAGGAGTTGTATCGTCGTCGGGAATTGTGTCATCGTCGGGAGTCGTATCGTCATCCGGAGTCGTATCGTCATCGGGAGTGGTATCGTCGTCGATAGTGTCGTCATCGACGCCGTCGCGGCTGGAAAAAAAGATTTCCACCGCGCCGGTAACCTTGGACGGATCAGCGGCTTTGTCATAAAAAATCACATCGGGGATGCCATCGTTGTCTAGATTGGCGATTAAGGTCTGCCCTTCTTCAAAACCGTTCGGTTCGTGAATGCCCTGCGGTTCGTAGTCATTCAGACTCCACGTTCCGGTTTGGGGAAACGCATCACGATCCCAATAAAACGCGTGTGATTGAAAAATCAGGTCGAGTTGATCGTCGCCGTCGATATCGCCGAAAAACATCGGATAGAAAGGAGAAAAAACATTTAATTGATCCGCCAGTACGCCACCCGGCTCCAAACCGACTTGACCCAGCTTTAAAATAATCAAGGCTATATCACTGGTATAAGAGCGGGCACATAACAGATCATCCGCACCATCATCATTCCAGTCGCCCGCATCGCGACATTTGAAAAACGCTTCATATAAGGGATGTTTATAATAAATATCCGGTGGAGTTGCCTCTACATCGATCACCCGCGGCGTCGTGTAATCGTCGAACCCGAACCAGATATACAATTTGCCGTAAAAGTCAGTCCCATGACTGAAGATGAAATCATTAATTCCATCGCCATTGATATCGGCCAGTTGTGGGTATGAAAAAGCGGCCGCTTCGCCACCGGTAAAGCGCACATCGGCTTGGTCGGTTTCCAGATCGATTGTCGTTCCGGATGGATAATTTGCGCCGAGAATCACGAGCGGCTCATCAGCAGTCAACAAATCATCGTATTGGTCGCCGTTCACATCGCCGCAGATCAATTGCGACCGGAAAGGATTGTCGTCGGTTGCGTAAATGATGACATCCGCTTCCGTCGTCAAATCGCTGACAACCGATCCGGGCGCCCATTCATCGCTTCCGTAGAAAATGAAGATCGTTTCCCGTCTGCCTCCCCACCAGGTGCGCGTTATCAAGGCGTCGCTGTTGCCATCGCCGTTGATGTCGCAAAATTCGGCCGGGTACCCCAACCAATCGTTTTCCTCTCCGACGAAAATAACGCCGTTGGAAACCGTTTCCGTTGAATAGACGCCATTATCTATATCATCAACATCGAAAATGATTATTACGCTTCCATTGATGTCGTAACGCCATGGCGCGGTAATAAGAAGATCTGTGGAGTTGTTGCCGTTAAACAATCCCACAGACACTCTTGAGGCAAATCCGTCGCTATCAATGCCGGTGAACATCATATGGGTATCGTAGATCTTCGGTTCGGCATTGGCGGAGGCGGCCATTGCCACAACCACCAATATCACCACGAATGAGCTAACTTTCACAATGTTGCTCCAATCCATCCGGCTCCATTAAAAACACTCCGCGTCGTTGTTCGCAATGCCCCGCGCCCAGCAATAGATTTCGTGTAACAGATACAAATCCGCCTCGTTCATGGAGTCAGCCGTTGGCGGCTCGTTCGATTCATCACCACAATAGAAATCCTCAGAATCATAATAAAAATAATTTATATTTTGCGAATGCAAGGAAAGTGAACCTAGATACGCGGCTGCTCGACACCATTTCGATACACCTGCACGTAATCGGAGGAATCCTCGTCGATAGGAAAATCGAAGTTTTCGTACTTATAAACATTCGTCTGACCGCTGACCGCCGACCAATTGGCGGCATGCATCACCTCACCTTTGACCGTGATAGCCATTGCATTGGCGGGGATAATAAATAAACAGACGATCGCCGCGAAAATAAAGAAAGCACGCATTTTCCGCTCCGGCTTGAAAATGGGAAACCCATATCGATTTGTGGTGTTTTTTTGATCGGAACATTGAAGTCAAATGATAAGGGATTATTGTAGAATATAGATTCTATCGCCAATAATTTCCAATATTGCCAAAAGACTATTCCTCAATCATGGCGGTATTTTGCTGCGCTCAATGGATTTGGTCAGCTTCCACAGCCGTCATTATCGTCGTCGTTGTCGTCGTCGTCATCGATGGCGTCGTCGTCGTCGCCGAGCAGGTCGGGATCGTTTTTGTCGTCGTCGTCGTCGGTCGCATCGTCGTCGTCATCGACCGTATCGTCATCATCGTCGGGGAGCGGCCCGATCAGATCCTGCACGCTGACGAACTCGTAGCCGCGTTCCTGCAAACCGGTGATGACGGTGAAAATCGATTCGGAGGAAACCAGGCCGACGTGCGCGAAAAACGAGGCCACGCCGTCGCGCACCACGCTCAGGGCGTCGGCGCGCTCGAGCAGCGCCGGGGGCGTCAAATACGGCGCGGCCGGATCGAGGTAGCCCAGCGTTTCGGGAATCACGCCCATGCCGAAGGGGCCGGTGGGCGTGTAGTAGGGCGTCGTCTGCGATTGGGGATAAAGCTGCTGCGCGAACACCGGCGCGGCGTCCGGCGGCAGCGGGAAGACCAGCGGCTGCTCATAATACAAGGTAAAATAATCGGCGATCACCGCATAGTCGCCGTGCGAGGCGGCGTAGTGCGGCGTTTCCCAGATGACCGGCGACCAACCCTGCGCGGTGAACTCGGCGAGGCCGTACTCGATTTTGTCGCGCACCCATTGCTCGCTGTCGTAGGGCAGCGGCTGGTTGTTCAAGCCCTCGACGAACTCCCAATCCACGCGCGAGATGCCCATGTCGTGCTGATGGGTCACCCCGTGCATGATCATCGTGCCGCCCGAGGCGAGCAGGTAATTGATCGCCGCGACGAACTCCGGATCGTCAGCAAAATGAAACTCCGAGCCGGGCGGGAAGTAGATGCCCTCCGGATCGGTGAAGATCGGCACCACGCCAAACGAGAAGGGAATGCCCTCGGCGGCCAGCCGGTCGGCCAGGGCGTACAGTTCGTCGACGGGCGTGACCTTCGGCGCGAGATCCTCCAAGCGGATCAACGCGTAGCGCTTTTCCGCGACGCCGCTTTGGTAAAACTCGTGCAGAAAATCGACCAAGGCCAGGTAGCGGCCGTCGTCGACCGAATAGTACAGCGGCTGATCGGCCACGTAACACAACGACGCGCCGCAGATGATGTACGGGTTGGTCGTTTGCGGATCATCCGCCGGCGAAAGCGTCGCCCAAACGGTCGGCTGGCCGGTCACCTTCACGCGGAAGAAACCCGGATCGCCACGGCGCTCCAGGCGTCGCTCGCGGTAGTCGATGCGGTTGAAGCCCAGGCCGAGAACATAATTATCGATGTAATATCCCAGGACGGAACCGCCCGGATTGTACAGATTGGTCTGCTCGATGTTCCCGGCGATCCACAACACGGGCCGCACGCCGGATACGACATCCTGCAAAAACGCACAAGGCAGCGTGTTGTTGAGCACGCCCACGTAAATCGCGTGTTGATATTGTTGCAGATCGCCCGGCTGATAAGCGCCCACATCGGCGACGACGACCTGCGGATCGAAATGCCCGGCCAGGTGCATCATCATGTTGGCCAGCAAAACGCCCTCGCCGCTGGCGCCGGGTTTGTCGTAGTAAACGACCGTGTCGGCCAAGGCGCCCGTAGCCAGCAGCGCGACGGCCGCCGTCAGGGCGAAAAGTATTTTTAACTGCTTCCTTTTCATGGCTCCCCCCACGAAAAATACAGCTTAGCGATCGAACCGGGCCCGACGTTGATACCCGGAATAAAGCACGCCCAACGGATTGTGCGCCAGCACGCGATCCTTCACGGCCAGGGTCGTCACCGGGGCCTGCGAGTGCCGGGTAAAAAGCATATCATGTCCCACACATAAGCCAAGAATAATATTCAACTGCGTATTTTCCCGCGCCAGCAGCCGCGCCTGCGCCTGCGGATGGCAGGCGACCTCGTCGCGTTCGGGGCGCACGTGCGGATAATCCAGGTCGTCCTTCTTCACGCCACAGGCCTTGCAGCATATCGAATGCACGTCGAAATGATCGGAGAGAATTTCATGCACCAGGCGCGCCTCGTCGGCCAAGCCGATGCAAAAGGCCAGACCCACCCGGCGATAATTCATACGCTTGGCGAATTCGATGATTTCCTCCAGCCGCGTCCAACGCAGGTACCCTTCGGCCTCGACCTCAGCGGCGGCCCGGCTCAAGCGCCGATCCTCGTCGGACAACGGCCGGCGCAGGTCCGGACCGTCCGGGAAACAGTTCTTTCCCTCATAACACTCTTTGCTCTTACACAGCGCACATTTCATTGATATTATCTCGATAAATATATTTTGTCATTCCCTGTCCGCCCGACCGTTGGCGACCCTATGTGGATAGATTATTTCATGAATCTCTCGACGACACAAGCCGCAATACTTTGCCGCCGGCTTGTGCTACGCTCGCCGCCGATGAAACGATCCACCTTGTTGCTGATGCTGGCGATGAACGTCATTTGGGGCGGCTCCTACGCCGCGACCAAGGACCTGATGAGCCACGGTCCGTTTTTTCTGATCACCTCGTTGCGCTACCTGATCGCGCTGGCGCCGCTGCTGGCGGTCGCTTATTGGCGCACGGGGCTGCGCATGTCGGCGGGCGATCTGCTGCGCACCGCGATCGTCGGGGTGGCCACGTTCACCGCCTGCCCGTTTCTGATGTACGCCGGGGTGAGCGTTTCACGCGCGGCCGACGCGGCGGTGTTGTCTTCGACCGAACCGCTGCTGGTGTCGCTGGGCGCGTACTTTTACCTGCGCGAAAAAATCGACCGGCGGACGATCGCGGCGTTGCTCACGGCCTTCGCCGGCGTGCTGATCCTCTCCGAATTCTGGAACGAGCGGGGCGCGATCAACCCGGCCGGTCCGGCGCTGATCGTCGTCGCGGTATTTTTCGAGTCGCTGTATTCCGTGATCGGCAAAGAGCTGTTGCGCCGCCATTCGCCGTTCAAGGTGATCGCCGTGGCCCTCGCCTGCGCCTGCGCGGTCAACGCCGTCGCGCTCACCGCCCTGGGCTGGTGGCCGCGGGCGGCCGGCCTGACCGGCGGCGACTGGCTGGTGCTGACGCTCTACCTCGCGTTATTGTGCACGGTGGTGGGTTACACCTTCTGGTTCATCGCCCTGCGCGAGGCCCTGGCGGCGAAGGTGACCATCACCATTTTCACGCAACCGGCGGTGGGGATCGTCATCGCCTGGCTGTGGGTGAACGAGCAACCCACGCCGGTGCAATTGCTGGGCACGGGCGTGATCTTGTGCGGCGTGGCCCTGGCGGTCGTTCGCCCGCGCCGGTCGCCGCGCGAGGTGCCCGAACAGCTCGTCGGATAGGAGGCGCCATGGACGAAAAGCACGCGGTGCACACCGCCCGCCTGACGCTGATGCCGACCACCGCCGCCTGGATCTCCTTGCTGGCGAAGGACCGCGCCGCGGCGTTGCGGCAGTTCGACGCCGTGCCCGCCGATTGGCCGTCGGCCGATCTGCTTACGGTGATGGACGGCGCGCGCGAAACGATGCGGCGTTTTCCGGAAATGCACGGCTGGGGCGTGTGGCTGATTATCCGGCGCGCCGACCGCACCTTCGTCGGCGACATCGGCTTTTTCGGTCCGCCCGACGAAAACGAACAGGTGGAGATCGGCTTTCAGATCGCGCCCGCGCATCGCCGGCAGGGATACGCGCGCGAAGTGGTCGCGGCGCTGATCGACTGGGCCTTCGCCCGCCGCGTGCAAACCATCGTCGCGCGCACCGATCACGACAACGCAATCTCACAGCGCCTGTTCGACCGGCTCGGCTTCGAGCGAGTCGGCCGCGACGATGCGACGGTGCATTGGCGGCTGGCTTCGCCGCATTGCTAAGCGCCGTTGAGACCCAGCAAATCGTCGGCGACCTTGTTGGCGGCCGCGTTCATGAACAGCCGGCGGTATTTCCACAGCGGCGAATGACCGTCGAAGTCGACGCCGCGCGCAATGAACTCCCGCATCGCCTCCAGGCACAGATCCGACAGATGCTCGTACAACGCCCGGCCCTGCTCCGCCGAAGCCAGCGCCGGGTAGCCGAAGTACGTGCTCTCGCGGAAATGCCGCAGCGCGCGCCGAATCATTCCGGCCGTCGCCACGTGGCGCTTGAGGCGTTCGCTCAGCGAAGCCTTTTGTCGCGACTCGTACAGAATCGACTCGTTGCCGCCGGCCGCTTCGGCAGACGTTTCCACCACGCTGGGCGGCAGTTCCCGCCATCCGTCATCGACCAGCTCGGGCCACAACGCGAGCGCCAGGGAGGTTTCGACGAAGCCCGCGTGCTGATCCTGCTTGAGCTGCGCGTGGTTGATTTCCCGCTCCGGCCGATCGGCGATGGCGTCGAGAAACACATCGCCCTCCAACACGCGGCCCAGCACGGCCGAAAACAGCGAGACGGTCGGCGTACCGAAACGCGCGGCGATCGTCGCGGCCGCATCCTCCAGCGCGCACACATGGCGCGGGCCGCCGTGGAAGGTCGTGTAGGCCAGCCGCGCGAAACCGGCCTTGGCGAAGGGCGCGAGCAAACCGACCGCGATGTCGCGCACCATCGGCGCGGGAAAGGTGACCGTCCCCGGTTTGGGCACGCCGTCGCAGGCCACCGGCGTCACCGGCAGCATCACCACCTGCCAGTCGGTTTGTTCCGCCATCAGCTTGCGCCCGGCGTGCTCGGCCAACGCGTAGCCCTCGAACATATCCTGCCCCAGCGGCAGGTGCGGACCGTGCACCTCCAGCGGACTGAGCGTGGCGATGAGCATCGTGCGTTCGCGAGGCAGCGCGTTGAACTGCTTGTACGTCAGTCGTTCGAGCTTGAGCGCGCGCGGGGATTTGCCCTTGGCCATGGTTCGCGTCTCCTTATTTGGGCAGCGGCTGCGGCCGGCCGCCCTGTTGCGCCGAGCGGTAGGCGGCGGCGATGATGCGCAAAATGTCCACGCCGTCGTCGCCCGATTGCACCGGGGGCGCGCCGTGGAGGATCGTCGCGACCATCGCGCGCGCCTGCTCCTGATAGCCGCATTCGTAGCAGGTGTCGTAACGCGGTTGACGCCAGCCGCGCGTATCGCTCCGGTCGTCGCCGTAGCCGCCTTCGCTGTAGGTCGTCAGGCCCGAGCCCTTCATCAGATCGGCGTAGCCGTTGCCGGTCGAGCCGAAGACTTCGGTGATCGAATCCATGCCGCCTTGGTGGCACCAGTTGGCCTCGACGATGCCGACCGCGCCGCCGGCGAATTCGAGCCGCACGAGCACGAAATCGTCGACGTCACCGTGCGTGTGCGCGAAGGTGCGCGTGACCGCCGCGACGCGCTCGATCGGCCGCTCGCCCATGATGTCGAGCACGACCGAGAGGCTGTGGCAGCCCAGGTCGATCAAAGCGCCGCCGCCCGCCTCTTTCTTGCTGAAGAACCACGGCGAATGCGGACCGGCGTGGCGTTCGATCTGGCGCACCATGTGGATCTCGCCGAACGCGCCGGCCCGGGCCAGATCGCGCAGGTGGACGAACTTGGGCGCCAGCGGCAACTGCTCGGCGTACAGCAGGTGCACGCCGGCTTTGCGCGCGGCGGCGTTCATGCGGCGGCCCTCGGCGAGGGTCATGGCCAGCGGCTTTTCGACCATGACGTGCTTGCCCGCTGCGATCGCCGCGAGGGTCAGCTCGCAGTGCTGGTAGTTGGGCGTGGCGACGATCACCGCGTCGATGTCCGGCGCGCTCACCAGTGTTTGGTGATCGGCAAAGGCCTTCACCCGAAAACGGCGGGCGGCGCGTTTCGCCGACTTGAGCGTGCGGCTGGACACGCCGACCACCTCGGCCTCGCCCTGCCGGCGCAGCGCTTCGATGTGACTGTCGATGATCGATCCCGCGCCGCAAACGCCGACGCGCAACTTCGTTTCACTCATCGCGGATCCTTTCTCGAACGAAATGATGTCCACTGTAAATCGGAGGCGAAAGGCAGGTCAAATCAGGCGCGCAAATGATCGCCTGAGCGCCTTTGGCTTCGCAAAAAGTGTGTCGGCAAACGAGCGCCCTGCAGGCAAGACCGTGGCGCCCGATAGGTCGACCCTCGGTGGCACCGATACGCGAGCGAGTGAAGCGAACGAGTTTATCAGTGTATTTACATACCAACAATTAAGTATGGTGTCCCTTAAATAGGATAAGCCAATTCTCGGTGGCACCGATACGCGAGCGAGTGAAGCGAACGAGTTTATCGGTGTATTTACATACCAACAATTAAGTATGGTGTCCCTTAAATAGGGTATTATTATCTGCACTGATAAGCCTCACGATGTTCGGCGTATGAGCGCCACCGCGCCTTTCGCATTCCTAACATCCACAGCCGTCATCATGATTGTCCGATGCGTCGGATGAATCATCGTCCCGCCTTTGGCGGGATTTCGCTACGCTCAATCGTCTTGGTGATCAACAACTACAGCCATCGTCGTCGTCATCGTCGTCGGCTGAAGAATCGTCGTCATCGGCCGCATCGTCGTCGACAGCGTCGTCATTGTCGGCATCGTCATCGAGATCATCGTCGTCGATAACGTCATCGTCGATCGCATCGTCATCGACGAGATCGTCGTCCACCGCATCGTCATCGCTCGTGTCGTCGTCGACCGTATCGTCGTCGACCGTATCGTCGTCGGTCGGGTTGTTCAGCGGCTCGAAAAACTCGTCCCACAGCCGTTCCATGACCACGTCGTAACCGCCGGCGGTCGGGTGGATGCATTCCTCCTCGGGGAAAAAGCGCGCCGGCGACGGCCGGTAATAGTTGGGCGCGAGGGGCATGCCGTCGGCCTGTTGCATCGCGCCGAGCAGCGCCGTGTGGTGGACCTGCGGGTAATCGTCGGCGATGGCCGCGGCGATATCGGTGATTTGCGCGAACAAGTGATTCTGGCTGTAGGTGTTGCCGCCGAGCATCGCCTGGCCCATGACGATGCAATCGAGCGTGTGCTCGAAGTTGGGGAAGTCGTAGCCGTTGAGCGAAATTTTCAGCTCGGGGCGGAAGGCAAGCAGTTCATCGAGCACGGTGCGCAACGCCTCGTCGATCAGCGGGAACACTTCGTCGCCCAGCCCCATGAGCAGGTAGCCGTCGAGCAGATCGTTGCCGCCGATGCTCAGCGTCAGCCAATCGATTTCCGGATGCTGCAGCAGGGTCAGTTCGACGTCGAGCAACGCGCCGGGCGTGGCCCAGTTCACCGCCGCGCTGCCGGAAATGCCGCGGTTCCAGACCTCCACGCGCGTGCCGTGCAGGCGGATGACCCGCTCCATGGCGTCGCACCAGCCTTCGGCCCAACTGTCGCCGACCGAGATCACGTTGATCTTCGCACGGCCGGCCAGCAGCACGGGCATCAGGCACAACAGGAACAACAAGGGGACGATTCGGTTGCGGCGCATCGTTTTCTCTTCCTGCCAACTTCCCGTTCAGTATGGCGGCCCGGCCTTTGCGACGCAAGCGCGGGCATCTTGTCTTGCAGCAATAACTCGGCCATGCTGGCGCACAATGGTGGAGGGCGCGGTCGATGTTCATCACCTTGGCGATGCTGTTGGGCGGACTGCTGATGCTGATCGGCGGGGGCGAGGCGCTGGTGCGCGGCGCGTCGCGACTGGCGGCGCTGGCGGGCATTCCATCGTTGATCATCGGCCTGACCGTGGTGGCCTTCGGCACGAGCGCGCCGGAACTGGCGGTGAGCTTGAAAGCCGCGTTCATCGGCAGCCCGGACATCGCGCTGGGCAACGTTGTGGGCAGCAACATCTTCAACATCCTGCTGATCCTGGGCGTGTCGGCGCTGATTGTGCCGCTGGCCGTCAACCGGCAGTTGATCCGGCTGGACGTGCCGGTGATGATCGTCGCGACCGTTGTCGTCTGGCTGTTTTGCCGCAACGGCGTCGTCGGCCGGGGCGAAGGGATCGCGCTGGTTCTGGCGCTGCCGGTGTACATCGGCTGGCTGTTTTGGCAGGCGCGAAAAAAACCGGCCGACAAGAACGATAAGCGGGCCGTTCAAGGCGGCACACTCAAATCGATCGTCTTCATCGTCGCGGGATTGGCGATGCTGGTGCTGGGTTCGAAGTGGCTGGTGGAGGGCGCGTCGGCGTTGGCGCGCGCCTGGGGCGTCGGCGAATTGACGATCGGCCTGACGATCGTGGCGGCGGGCACCTCGCTGCCGGAAGTGGCAACCTCGATCGTCGCCGCCGTGCGCGGCGAGCGGGATATCGCGGTGGGCAACATCGTGGGCAGCAACATCTTCAACCTGCTGGCGGTGCTCGGCGGTACGGCGCTGCTGTCGGGCGGCGTGAACGTGACCGGCGCGGCGCTGCAATTCGACGTGCCCTTCATGGCGACGGCGACCTTTCTTTGCCTGCCGATTTTCATCTCCGGCGCGGAAATCTCGCGCGGCGAAGGGCTGATCTTCCTGGCGTTCTACGTCGGCTACCTCGTTTTCGTCGTGTTGCGCGGCACGGCGCATCCGGCCGCGTGGTCGTTCGCGCGTATCTTGTGGTGGTCCTTCCTGCCCGTCGTGCTGCTGGTCGTGGGCGCCGCCCTGCAGCCGCTATGGCGGAAAAAATTTTAATGGCGATTTACATTCGCGGCGCACGGGTGTAATTCTTCGCGACCATGAACGACTACTTGGCCCTGCTTTGCGACCTGGATATGACCTTGGTGGATTCGCGCGCCGACATCGCCACGGCGATCGCCCACAGCGCGCGGACCGTTTGCGAGGCGACGTTGCGCCACGAGGATGTCGTACCGCTGATCGGCCGCAGCCTTTATGAGATGTTCCTGAAACTGCTGCCGCCCGAGCACAAGGGGCAGATCGCCGCGTGCGTCGAGGAGTACAAGCGCTTTTTCTTCGACCATTGCGCGGTGCAGACCCGGCCCTACCCCGGCGTGATCGAAACATTGACGACGCTACGCGGGCGCGGGGTGAAAACGGCGGTGGCGACGACGAAGATGACCTTCATGGCCCGGCGCGTGTGCGAACTCACCGGGTTGGCGCCGTTGCTGGATCACATTCAGGGCACGGACGATTTCACGCCCAAGCCCGATCCCGAGGTCATCATGCGCACCTGCGGCGCGTTGCGCGTGCGTCCGGTGCAAACGCTTTTAATCGGCGATACGGTAATGGACATTCGCGCCGGACGCGCGGCCGGCTGCGGCATCGTCGCGGCGGTCAGTTACGGCATCGGCACGGTCGAGGAATTGACGGCCGCCGAGCCGGATCGTCTGTTGGATTCGTTTGATCTTTTAGCTACCGTGAACTCTGCCGATTAAAACCGTATCTATATTATGTAATATTTCATCATTCCGGCCGGTCGGTGAGATAGTAGAGGTGATCGGCCACCCCCTGCGGGGCCGGCGCATAGCCCGGCGACAATATCGATGTACCGCTGATAGGCGATCACGGGCGCATCGCCGCGTAGAGCCAACGCAAAATAACCGCCCCCCTGCGCAAAGGTCCAAACCGTGTCCACGCTCCATGCCCCCTGCTCCGTGGCGGCGTATTTGAGCATTGAGTCTTGCCCGGAAGGGAAAACACCGAACGTCAGATGGGGCACGCCGTTCGAAGCGACCCGCAAGCGGACATCGCCGAACGGCCCCTGGTCGTCGACCGGCTCCATGCGCCATCCGGGCGGCGGTGAAATATCGTCGTCGCCGGAATCGTCGTCGGCATCGTCGTCCACATCATCGTCGGTATCGTCATCGGTGGGATTATCGTCGTTGTCGTCGTCATCGTCGGCGCAGGCGAGCCAAAAGGTCAAACCGATCGCCACGATTAAAAATAAGTACATCCATTGTCGTTTCATTGCTTACCTCCACTAAGCAAGACCATTCGCTTCCCGCCGATAGTAACGTACCAGCATTCCGCTATAAAAAACAAGGGTGAAATAATCTGTATGATTTCGACAGGACGGAGAATGGAACGTACATTCTATTAATTATTCATAAAAACATGAATATTCTACTTGCTATTTGGGGACATATTTATAAGATTGAAATCGCAACCATTAATTAAATTGCAGAAGGAGATTGGTCATGAAACGGCTCTTGGTCTGCTTGTTTCTATTGGCTGCGGTGTGCCTGAGTGCAACTTCGGCCGTCGCGGGCTACCCCGGTTGGTATTATCACATCATCTTCGACACAAAAATCGTCATCACCTTTGATGGTGAAATCGGAAAAGTAAGCGATTATACAGTGTTTTTACGACGCACAGACACTTCGAATTGGCTTGAATTCACCGGCACCCTGCCGATGACCACCAGCAATCAAACAATCCAATTTACCGACAACCTAGGCCCTTGCGACGAGACACTCCATGTCCCCCACACGGCAAACGCACAAACTGTGGTCGCCCACTGGCTGGATGTCGACAGTTATCTTTACACGAATTACGCCGAGCAGTTCCTCCATTTCTGGGAAGACGGCACCTGGGGTCCCGACTGTTCCGCCGACAGCGACGGCGACGACTGGGAAGTACGCAACTGGTACCGCACCGGCCTGATGTCCCTGCCGGATCTGGACTTGACGGTGTTTCCGTTTTCCGGCGCCATTCACCCGAAGCGCTCCGCCGAGTACTTCGACCGGATCAAGCTGGTGCTGGACCCGCAAGACCCGTTGTACGTCACGCTGAGGATCAAAAACATAAGAATTTATCTTAACAACCTAAAAATCCTGGATTACGCTCCGATTACTCCGCTCACCTATCATCAGAACGACGAATTGGTGTTTACCGACGCCATTTACTCGACCCGTGTCAATTACATAAGAAACGCCGCCATGAGTTCTCCCGGCGTCGACCAGATAACCGACTTGAGCAACCCGCCTTACGACGAAGGCGACCTGCTGCCGAACGGTCCTTATTGCTCCGGCAATTCCTGTTACAACTCCATTCTCGACCTCACCGCCGACGACCTGTTTCAAACCTGGGATTACGAATACGGCTCGGAATGGCTGACCGAAGACGAAACCGGCTGGTATTTCCCCACCCCGCCCTCCTGGTGCAGCGAGTATACGGCCTACGTTATCGACCAAATGACGAATTATTCCACCGACCCGACCATCTCGCCCTCCTGGAACAGCACCTATTCCAACTACAAACACACAATGACCGTGGAGCGGATGGGCGACTTCTTCAAGGGCGTCAACTTGTACATTCATCCCGACAAGCCGGCGCGCGCGGACAAGCGCAACTGGCGCTGGGACGATCTGTACGCCAATGTGCGCCCCGGATATTACACCGGTCACGTGCACAGCACCGCCAAAGGCGAGGACAAAGGGTCGCACAGCACCTTTTTCCTTCGTTGGGCGACTTGTCGGAAATGGGTTGTGATCGGCCAGATGGCCTACGCCATGATTGTTCCGTGCAAACCGTCCAATCCGGATGTCGACGAAAATCTGGAAGTGCTCAACGAGGATCTGTCGCCTACATTTGAAACCATCAACACGGCCTGTCAGGCCAAGTTTATCGCCGCCGGCGGCAACCAAAGCAAGGGACGGGTGCACATCGATCAGTACAATCTTTACAACATGGTCGACCGTCCCGAAGAGTGTTTCCCCTCGCGCAAGAACGGGCGCGACGGCGAAACTCCCGGCGACGGCATGCTCTGGTATTCGGCGTCCAAAGATTTTCTTGACGACCTGAGTTTGACGGACAACGGATTCGGCATCGTCGACGCAAAGACCTGGTCGATCAAATCCAGCGCGACGACCTATTCGTATAAGCTGCCGTTTACCCGCGTCGATCCGAGCGGTCGCATTTTCGTCGCCGGCTTGCACGGCAACGACGACATCATGGAATTCATCCAATACGGTCTGTGGCAACTGCCGAACTGGGATTTCACGGTGGATATCGGCGCGGCCGTAACCCCGGGCACGAACATCGAGCGCTTCAACAACCAAAGAATGCAAATCGACGCCGACGGGAACTTGTTCTCGCTCGTCAGGACGAGCACGCAAAGCCTGCTGCTGAAGATCAACCGCAACGGCGAGCTCGCCTGGTCGATCGATCTGGATAAAATGCTGGGCGTCAACTTCTCGCCGGTGGCGATGGTGGTCAATTCGCTCGGCAACATCATCATCACCGGCAACGTGATCGATACCGACGGCAACAACCTGGTTCTTTTCTCGCTCGATCCGAACCACGACGTGCAGTGGACCAACGTGACCGCCGGCGCCAGCGTGGAAAATCCCACCTCGTCGTTGACGGTGGACACCAACGATTCCCTCTACGAAGCGGGCACGTTGAACGAAAGCGGATACAACAAATTCATTTTGAGCAAGTACAATGTCAACGGCACGGGGGAATGGCAGTACAAGTTCTCGCACCCCGACGTCTCGCCGGTGGGCAATCCGGTGTTGACCGTCAACGGCCGGGGCGAAGTGTACGTCGCCGGCTTCGTGAACAACGATCAGGATCTGGACAAGACCAAAGGACTGGCCTTACTGAAATTCAAGGTCGACGGATCGCTGGCCTGGTATCGCTTCTACTTCGGCGACCAGGCGGAAATTCTGCACAACTGGCCGATCGACATCGGTCTGGATTTCGATGACAACGTTTACGTCATGGCCACGATCAACCGCGACGAATCGTTGACCGGCTACCTGCTGCTCAAATACGACACCAAGGGCGCGCGGCAGTGGACGCAAATCTACGACAGCGGCAGCCGGCTGTACGATCAAGCGGTGGACATGGCGGTCACCGGAGCGGGCTACGCCTACATCACGGGCGTCAACGAACATGCCATCGACGGCAACTACGACATCGGCACGGTGAAATACGATCCCGAGGGGAACCTCGTTTGGAGCCAGGTCTACGACGGCGGCGGCACGACGGGCGAAGGCGACCTGCCCGGCTCGATCGACATCGACCCGGCCGGCAACATCGTGGTCACCGGATTGGCCGACACGCAGGACGGCCTGTTCTGGGTCGTCAACCGTTACAACAACGACTTCTGGTGGCGGGAAAACGGCTGCGACGGCTGCCTGATCGACAACACCTGCTTCCAGCTCGGCGACCTCAATCCGCAAAGCGCCTGTCAATATTGCGATATCGTGAACGACTCCTGGGGCTGGACCAACCTGGAAGACACGGCGTCCTGCGACGACGGCGTGTTCTGCAACGGTCAGGATTTCTGCCAGGACGGCATCTGCCGGCACGAGGGCGATCCGTGCCCGGACAACGGCCTATTCTGCGACGGCGAGGAAAGCTGCAACGAAACGGAGCAATCCTGCGACACGACCGGCTTCCCCTGCGCGGAAGATGAAGAGTGCCTCGAAGAGTCCGACGAATGCGTGCCCTACGCCGACGACGACAGCGCCGACGACGACGCGGTCGACGACGACACGACCGGCGACGACGATGACGACGACTGCGGCGGCTGCGGCGGCAACGCGAGCGACTGGATGGAACGCCTCTTCTGATCGACCGACGAACGAACCGTCAACCGACGGGCGGGCTGAACGGCTCGCCCGTTTTTATTCCGGCCGGTTGGTGAGGTGGTACAGGCGGCTGCCCAGCCCGCGGGCGACTTGTACGAAGAGCATGTGCAGATAGCCCGCGCCGTCGGCGGCCAAGGCAAAGCGACCGTAGAATCCTCGCCAGGCGTCGCCCTGCCACGATCCGTCGCGCCGGGAAAAAATCCGTAGAAAATCGTTGTCGCGATCGCCGACGAACACATGTACGTCGCCGGTATCGGTGGCGACGGCGCGCAGGCCGTATTCGAAACACAGGCCCGGCAGGTATTCGATCAACTCCTCGCGCCGCCAGTCGTTCGGACCGCCGCTGTAGACCACCAGCCGATTGACATTCTCCGGATAATCGTTGGTCGTTTCCACCACGACCAACACCAGTTCACCGTCGGGCAACGCGAGCAACCGGCCTTCTTTTAGCCAGACGTGGTTTTCCCGTTCGCCGATCAGACTCGGGCGCCATTGGTCGCCGTCGCGCGTGAACAGATAGTAGCCTTCGACGGAAGCCCACGCCGGTTCGTCGTCGCCGAACATTTTAGGCACGATCACGGCGGCCAGAGAATCCACGCCGTTTTCGTAGCAGGCGACGAGCGGGCTCGCACCGGTCGCGATCTCCCAGGTGCGCCACCCGCCGGCCTCCGGCTCGATCAGCGCGACCTGCCAGCTTTCGCTGTAGGCGAACCACGGCCGATCCTGCCCGTCGAGGCAGAACTGGGCGGACCCGTCGCCAATGCCGCCGACAATCATCTCCGGCTCCCAAGCCGTCAGCGGATCGGCCAGATAAAACAACGCCGTGCTGGTGTCGACTTCGTGTTGGTAGACCAGCGCGGGGCGGTTCGTCGTCGAGACGGTAAATTTCATGTCGTAAAGGCCGAGTTCGCCGAGCTCTTCACACAGCCGGTCCCAATACCAATAGCCTTCGCGATCGTTCGTGTAGCGCAACGTGGAGCGATCGCCGAAAACGATATGCACGGCGTCGTCTTGGTCCAACGCCAGGTCGGCGTATCGAATTTCATCGAGATCGGTCAGCGTCTCGGCGCGCCAGCCGGCGGGTATTTCAATGTCCAGCGTTTCGGCTGTTTCGGCCTCGTCTTCCTCTTCTTCGGCGCAGGCCAAGGGCAAGAGCAAAAGAAGCGCGAGCAACAACATCCATTTCATTGTCATCGTCTTCTCCATCGACGTTCGGAGCCAACTCTTCTTCACCATAACATTGCAGTTATTATACCGCAACTCCGAACGGTCTTCATGCGTCCGTTTGAGGACATTGATCCGGCCGCATCGATCCGCACATTTTCCAATATTGTAACCGGCCGATCTTTTGCTTGACGCGGCTTTCCCAAGCACGTGACAATGAACGGGTGCAACCGGGGGGCAAACGTATTGCGGGAGGGAGTCATGAAAGCACACCTATATTTTCTGAGCATAATTATCGTTCTGTTTGCGCTGGCCACCGTCGTTGCCGGCTGCAGTTGCGACGACGATGACGACGACAATCACGGCGATGACGACGATACGGCCGATGACGATACGGCCGACGACGATACCGGCGACGACGATACCGGCGACGACGATACCGGCGACGACGATACCGGCGACGACGATACCGGCGATGACGATACCGGCGACGACGACACCGACGGAGTCATGATCGAGAAAATCGAAGGCGGCTGGCCCGGCACGAACGGGACCTCGCTGGTGTTCGGCGGGGACGGCCAGGCCTACATCGCGGCGGTCAAGGCGCGTACCCTGACGTTGTACACCGTCAGCGAAGACAAGGCGGTCGACGCCGAGGAAATTCTGCGCTTCGCCGCTTACCCCGAAATGGCCGCGGACGATGCGGGCAAGTTGTACATCGTCTACGCCGATCTGACGGAAAAAAATCTGGCGCTGGTCACCAACCAAAGCGGCCAGTGGGTCAGCGCGCCGGTCGACCTGTCGAGCGACATCATTTATCCCGACGCCTACGGATTCACCGTCGACGGCGCCGGCACGGTTCACCTGTGCTATCAGCATCAGGACAACTATACGCTGCTGTACGCCAACAACGCCGGCGGAACGTGGCAATCGGAGACGGTCGACTCCAACCAATACGTGGGCATGTACTGCGACCTGGCCATCGACGACGACGGTCATGTGCACATCAGCTATTACGACACCTACAACCGTCATCTGAAATACGCCACCGACGGCAGCGGATCGTGGATCGCCTCCACCATCGACAGCCAGGACTACCACGGGCAGGACACCTCCATCGCGCTGGACGCCGGCGGCAAAGTGCACATCGCCTATCGCGACGGGGACAACTATTACCTGATGTACATCAACAACGTCGGCGGCGGCTGGACCGAGGAAACGGTCGACAACACCGCCATGATTCGCACGCCGACCGATCTGGCCATCGACTTGTCGGGCAAAGCCCACATCGTGTACGGCCACTGGATGGACGGCACGCGCTACGCCACCAACGACGTCGGGTATTGGCAGCGGCAAACGGTCGGCGACGGCTCGGACGGATTTTATCCGTCGCTGGCGGTCAATTCGTCCTATGAGGTGTTCGTCAGCGACTTCAACGATCCGGACGACACGCTGCGCCTGTTCGACAACGCCGGAGGATGGTCCTCCACCCTCGTCGACGAAGGATTGGCGGTGGGCGACTACAATTCCGTCGCCGCCGATGCCGACGACGCTCTGCACGTGGGCTACCAGGACAACTCGAATTCCGCGTTGCGCTATGCCACCAACGCGGCCAAGGCCTGGCAGATACGGGAAATCGACGCCGGTCCCGGCACCGGCTATTGCAACGCCACGATCGTCGACGGCGACGGGCACACGCACATCACCTATTACGACAACAGCATCGGCGCGTTGCGCTACGCGACCGACGCCTCCGGCGTCTGGACGACCGCGACGATCGACGACACCGGCGCGACCGGCTGGTACAGCGACATCGCCCTGGACGACGACGGTCACCTGCACGTGAGCTATCTCGACATTTTCGCCGGCACGCTCTACTACGCGACCAACGCTTCGGGATCGTGGGTGAGTGAAACGGTGGACAACTCCGGCAACTGCGGCAGCGGAACCTCCATCGCTATCGACGGCGACGGATACATCCACATCGCCTATGAGTATTCCTCACCTTACAACCTGGAATACGCCACCAACGCCTCGGGTGGTTGGGTCACGTCCGCGATCGACGACCGCGACCACAAAGGAGGAGCGCCCTCGCTGATGATCGATTCCACCGGCAAGCTGCTGGCCGTTTATTTCGACATCGGCGACGACAACATTCTGCTGGCCGAGAACGACGGCGGCACGTGGACCAGATCGATCGTCGACGACTCGACCTACTGGGGCATGGACATGACGGCGGTGCTGGACGAAAACGACAACCTGCATATCGTCGCGCTGGAAACCGACAACATGTCCTCGCCGCGGGGCGTGTATTACCTGACCGACATGTCCGGCGACTGGACCCGCGCGATGATCGACAACCACGACTTGTATTTCGGCGACAAACTCGACCTGACCCTGACCGGCGACGGCATGGCGCACGCCACCTATTACACGGCGCTGTCGCTCTGGCACGCCCGCTTCCCGCAGGGGTACGTCGAGGCGCGGTGAATGGGCTTTGTGGCCCGGCGCTCACGCGCCGGGCTATAAGACCCAATTGCGGTAACATAAACACATTGTCATTCCCGCGCAGGCGGGCCTGTCCGCCGAAGTTTTAACGAAGGTGGAAAGCCAGGACCAACCGATGCCCTTCCTGACCTTTTTGAAAGGAAAGCCGCGCTGCGCACGGCAGTAAAGGAATCCTGGATCCCCGGGTCAAGCCCGAGGATGACGGAAAAGAATGGCTCTTTTGCCCGGCGCTCACGCACCGGGCTACCTTCTATCGCCCCTGGCGGGGCTTGGAGGGGAAATGGCTTTTTTGCCCGGCGCTCACGCACCGGGCTATCCTCTATCGCCCCTAGCGGGGCTGTTTGTCGCCTGTCGGCGCATTTATCGACAGTCTCGTGAGCCCCAGGAAATGCGCTCCATTTAGCCCCGCAGGGGCGGAAGGTCAGTAGCGAAGGGCGGCAGCCCTGGAAATCGCGACCCACCCAGAGACGACAAGCCCCGGAGGGGCGAAGGGAGCTTACCTACACCCCTTTCAGGGGTTTCGCTACTGACCTGCGCCCTACGGGCTTACGGAAATCCATCTCAATGTTGTTCGATTTCGCTCGGGTCTCTTCTCAGCCCTCCTGAATCGGAATCGCCCTTCAAGCACTCGCGAAACAAAAAAGGGGGGCACGGATTAACGAAAAAGGCGGCCCGGACGGACCGCCTTTGGTTTGTGTGCTTGTCGGTGCGGCTACTCGCCGAGCTGCTGCTGCATCTTGGCCGCTTCCTCTTCGAGGGACTGGCCTTTTTTGCTGATCAGCACTTTCCATTTGATCGACGGATCGATCACCTGGTCCTTGATCAACTGCTGCACGGCGAGGTTGACCTGGAAGATGGTGCCGTAGCGCGCGCGGTGATCGGCGATCAAACCGACCACCGGTTTTTTGTAATGGACGTTGTTGATGATCTGCGTCAACGCGGCGATCAATTTTTTGTGCGCGTCCTCTCTCTCGGATTCAAGATACTCCTCGCGGCCGGCGATCGGCTTGCAGTGGATCTCGAATTCCTCGTTGTCGGCGAAGCCCTTGAGCAGGTCCTCGCGGATTTCGGCCAGCGCCGCCACGCCCGACAGATGATCGATGATCAGGGTGATGACCTGCTTGTCCTCCTCGATCTCCAGCTCGGGCTCCTTGTCCACCTTGGGCGGCACGATCAAATCCTTTTGCACTTTGAAGACGATCAACGTCTGCGCAATGATGAAAAAGAAAAGCAAAATGAAGATCAGATCCTGCAGATTCAGATCTTCATCTTCGATAAGCCGTCTCATGTTCGCTCCCGCGCTTAGGGATTACTCGGAGTACATCGACTCGGTGGGAATCGACGCGATCTCGTCCTGGATCTTGTTGATCTTGGACAAAATCGCCTGCCGTATGACCGAGCCGACAATCTTGATCACCACGCCGAAGACCGAAGTCATGATCGCGATAACCAGCGAGTACTGGAGTTGGCCGAAGGTGTCGGGCGACATCTGCCCTTCCGTCTGGATGGCGCGGGCCGACACGGCGAAGGCCGAGATCAGGCCCAGCAGCGTGCCCAAAAAGCCGATGATCGGTCCCAGGCCGGAGATGGTCGTGATCGTGTTGAGCGGTCCGGAAAAACGGTTCATGTGATTTTCGATCTTGGTGCGGAAATACTGTTCAAGCATGAACTGCTGCTTGAGCGCGTTGGGCAGCATCGCCGCGATGATCTCCGAAAGGCTGTTTTGCATTTCGGTCAGCTTCTTGGTCTTTTCCCGGAACACGTGAATGTCGGCGCGCGCCTCCGGCAGACGCAGGATGTTGATCAATTCGTCGCGCTGATCGTCGGCATAGACGTTGCGGCGCGAAAGCTGCAACACGCCGTAGTAGATGTAATTGACGATCAGCACGATCGTCATGGCGTACAACACGAAGACGCACAAACGCCCGGCGGCGCTGACCGAGGGCTCGAACATGTCCGCCAGTCGTTTACTGTCCAGAATGCCCGGCGACATAAAACTGACCAGCAGCAAAATCACGAGCAACACGGCGATCGCCAAAACGTTGATTTGTTTGACGTGTTTCATAAACCCGTTGTCATACTGTGCCATCTATTTCCTCCGCGTCAGCAACGCTGCATGAATTGGCTATTTCTCGTTCTCTTTTTTGACCACCGGCCGCGGGTACATGGTCACCGCCTCTTCCAGGCTTTCGACGATGAAAATGTTCTTGGCCGGATCCGACGACACTTCGAACTCCACCGGCACGCGGTTGGAGACGTCGGTCTTCAGCGCGTATTGGCCCGGCGGCAGGTAGAACTGAAAATTGTTGGGCCGCCGCGTGGTCAGGCGATCCTCGGTGACGATGTACCGGCGCAGCCCGCGCAGGAAATCGGCCTGGGCCACCGCCAGGTAATAGGCGGACACTTCGCCGTCGACGGCGGCGAACGACAGGTTGTTTTTGGTCAGCTTGTCGATCGACTGCTGGTTGACGCTCTTGCCGATGACGGTGACGCGCACCGCGTTGGTCGAGGCCCAGTTGCCCATCGATTCGGTGATCCAGGTTTTGATCGTCTGACGATCTTTGAAGTTGTCGAGTTTGACGGTCAGGTCCTCGACCGGCGGGTAGATTTTCTTGGCGCGGTCGATCTGGTCGTTGGCCGCCGAGGCGTAGCCCTCGTAGCCCTTGGCGATGCCGTAAAGCGCGAAGGCCTCGGCGATCAGCGGCGCGAGCGGATTGGCCGATCCGGCGTCGACCACGTCGCTGGTCGTGCCGATGCGGTCCAGGTCGCGCTGGTCGGACAGTTCCGCCTGCTTGAAGACCAGCGGATACTCGACGTGTTTGTAAATCAGGTACTCGACCTGTTCGATCAAGTCGCGTTTTTCCCAGGGCGTTTTGGCCAGGCGCAGTTCCTCGACCAGCCGCGTGAGGTCGGAGTTGACCCACTCGAGGTTGAGGTTGAGCAACTGCGGGAAGGCGTTTTCCGCCGGCGCGGCCGCCGCCTCGGGCGCGGGTTCGGCGCTTTCGCCGCCCTCGTCCTGCGCCCAGGCGTAAGCGGTCGCGAGCGACAGACCGATCAACAGAATCATCATCATCGTGCGTGCTGTTTTCATCGCATTCCCCCGCTTACTCGACCGCCACGGCGGCGCAACTGGCTTCGTACTGCAAACTCAAACTCTGCGCCTCGATCGTCTCGCCGAAGCGGCGCAGGTAGTTCACGTAATTCTGGTAGATGCGGCAGAACTCCTCCGAGCCCGGCGGGGTTTTGCCTTTGAAGTTTTTCAGCACCGACTTGAACGCCCGGCTGGAGCTGAACAGGCAGATCTCGCGGTAGTTGTTGAACGCCAGGCGGTTGGCGTGATTTTGCGAGGCCAGCTTGTCGGCCGAATCGGCGATGAGCATCAACATGGTCACCTTGCCGTCCCAGTCGAAGCCCGTGTCGAAGGCGTACTCGCGCAGGCTGACCACGCTCTTGTAGTCCTTGCGCAGGTAGTGGAAGTAGCACAGGCCGGTGAGGTTCGAGCCGTAGGCCTTCTGCAGCTTGGCGGTCAGCTCGGTGTTGTCGTCCTCGAAGGGATATTCCTGCGCGGTGGAATCCTGCCGGCGGCGGTTGAGCCGCTTCATGATCAGCAGGCCCTCGTGCGCGTGGGTGAAGCCGGTCTTGTAATAGGACACCAGCTTTTCTTTGTCCTTGCTGTTGTAGAGGCTGCACAGATAGGCGATGTCGCCGTAGAGCACCGCGCCGGCCTTGTTGGTCTTCACGCGCTTGAGCGCTTCGCCGTAGTGGTGCAGCGACTTGGCGAACTGGTCTTCGGTCTTGTCGGTCTGGTCGTATTTCTCGCGCTGGCGATCGCCCTGGTACTTGTACATGCCCACGACGATGTTGTTGTCGAAGTAGCTCTGCTTGAGCAGTTCGTCCATCCAGTCCTTGAAGACCTTCAGGTTGCCCTGACGCACTTCGTTTTCGCCCTTGGCCGGATCGACGCGGCCGAAGCGGTCGGCGATCATGCGCAGTTGCGCGGCCAGCAGGTGCAGGCGGCCCTGCTCCTTCTCGTCGCGGAAGACGCGCTCGATCAGCACGTCGCGGAAGTCGCGCAGCCAGATGAGCATGCCGTCGGAAAGCGTCTCGCTTTCGAAGTTCTCCATCGC
The DNA here is from genome assembly GCA_036725605.1 of bacterium. Classification (GTDB taxonomy): domain Bacteria; phylum Lernaellota; class Lernaellaia; order Lernaellales; family Lernaellaceae; genus CALBTQ01. The sequence goes on along the minus strand of DAIMDW010000004.1, from coordinate 1,205 downwards.
GTGCATGTTGCGGGTGGATTCCCACATGTCGTTGATCGCGTCGCGCTCGGCTTCGAGGCGTTCGTCGGCTTCGCTGAGGGCGTCCAGCGCCTTCATGCGGGCCAGGCCGAGGTTGTAGGAGGCCTCTTCCGAGTAGCTGAAGGCGATGGATTTTTCCAGGTAGCCGATGGCGTCGGTCAGTTCGGCGCTCTGGTGGTTCTGCTCGTAGAGGCGCATTTTGGCCAGGCCGCAGTACTTGTAGATGATGTGCGCGCCGGGATCGTCGGCCAGGGCGCCCTTGTTGGCCTCGCACAGGTCGACGACCTGTTGGTACTGTCCGTTCATGAACAGGTCTTTGTATTCGGACCATTCGCCGACGGCGACGCCGAAGGCCAGCAACACCAGCAAGGCCAATCCGCTCAGGTATGCAATTCGCTTTCTCACTTTAATCCTACCTCCACCGTATCGTGGATGTTGTGCATCATTGCTTGCGCATCCAAGCCGCGACGATCTGGTCGTTGCCGCACTGCAGGCGGTACTGGCCGACGACGATGTAGCCGGTGCGGCCCTTGCATCGCGGCTGCAAATGGGCCACCGGTCCGGTCGAGGGCAGCTTGATCCACTGGACGCTGCCGCCGGCGCCGGCGTCGGTTTTCGGCTTGGTCTGCTGTTTGTTGGTCAGGTCGCCCAATTGCCGTCCGGCGCCGGAGTCCTGCGCGCGGCCGGAGCCGCCCAGGCGCCCCAGTTGGTGCGGCGCGCCGTTGGTGTTGCCCTGCACCCGCCGGCCGACCTGCGAGAGGTTGGCGCTGGACACGTCCGACGCCTGCTTTTTGGTCGTGGCGAACGTGCGGCTGATCGAGCCGGTCGAATTGTCGCGCGCCTTGACCGCGTTGAGCTTTTGGTCGCGCAGGTCCTCGGCCATTTGCGTTTGCGGCTGATCGACCTTGAGCTCTTCGAGCTGCTTTTGCTGATCGAGCTCCTCCAGGCGCTTGTCCATCACGTCCATCGGCTTGGGCGTGGGCATCGGCTCGGGGGTGTCTTCCGGCGGCGGCGTGGGTTCGGGCGTTTCCGGCTCCGGCGGCGGCGGCGGCGTGGGCGTGGGCGGCGGCGTCATCATCTCGGGCATCTCGACCAGGGCCACGCGCTCGTCGTCGATGATCGCGGTGGTGATGCGGCCGAACACGGCAAGAACAGAACCAAAATGGCCAGGTAGACGTAGGTCTCCT